>JAYONB010000009.1:0-134205 GCA_038121105.1 Alphaproteobacteria bacterium
TCAGATTAGCCGGACTCTCTCATTCAGCCTGGACCAGTTTTCGGGGCGCAGGTCAGTATCAGATCGTGCGTGCCAGAAAACGCCGCGCCGCGCCTCGGATGGGGTAGGGCAGGGCTGCGATTGCCCCGTCAGGGGCTCGAGGGAGCGAGAACGAAACCCTCGTACCCTTTGGCCACCACGTCGTCGCAAATCTCTTTGTAGTGCCCGACACCGCCTACATAGGGTAGGAACACTCGCGGTTTGCCTGGAATGTTGGCGCCCAGATACCAGGTGTTTGAGTCTTCGTAGAGAAGCTCGCTCGCCACTTGGTTGACGTGTGCCATCCAGGTGTCTTCGGCCGCCTGGTCAGGCTCGATCGTGCTGATCGACTTCTTCTCAAGATGCTCGATGCAGTCGGCGATCCATTCGACGTGTTGCTCGATCGAGACCATCATGTTGCTGAGTACCGACGGGCTGCCCGGGCCTGTGACCGTGAAGAGGTTGGGGAATCCGGCAACGCTCAAGCCGAGGTAGCTGCTCGGGCCGTTGGCCCATTTTTCGCGAAACGACCGACCTTCGCGGCCACGAATATCGATGTTCATCAGCGCACCGGTCATGGCATCGAACCCGGTGGCGAATACGATAGTGTCGACGTCGTAGGTCGTCTCGCCGACCCGAATGCCCGAAGGCACGATCTCCTTGATCGGCGTCGTCTTGACGTCGACAAGCGTGACGTTGTCGCGGGTATACGTCTCGTAATAGTTGGTATCGACACAAAGACGCTTCGTGCCGAACGGATGGTCCTTGGGGCACAAGAGTTCCGCGGTTTCCGGATCGTTGACCCGCTCGCGGATTTTGCGGTGAACGAAGTCGGCGGCGTATTGGTTTGCTTCCTTGCTCGACAACAGGTCGGAAAACGCCGCGAGAAAGTTGAACGCGCCTTCCTGCCAGCGCTTTTCGAAGATCTCGTCGCGTTCGGCATCGGTGTAGTCGAGCGCGGAGATTTCCGGCGAGTCGAATGGCGACCCCACCGGTGAGACGCGGGCTCGGGCGCGCAGCTCGGGGTAGGCTTTCTTCCATTCCGCCACGGCGTCTTCGGACAGGGGCGCATTCCAGGCCGGAATGCTGAAGTTCGGCGTCCGCTGGAACACAGTCAGGTGATCGGCTTGCGCCGCGATGACGGGGATCGACTGAATGCCGGTCGACCCCGTGCCGATGATGCCGACCCGCTTGCCCGCGAATTCGACACCCTCTTTGGGCCAAAACCCGGTGTGGTACCAATCGCCTTTAAACCGATCCAAGCCCTCGAAATGAGGCAGATTCGGCGTCGACAGGCACCCGGTTGCCATCACGCAGTACTTGGCGGTGAACTGTTCAGCCGGGTCGGTTTCGATGTGCCACCGATCGGTCGTGTCGTCGAAGGTCGCTTTGGTAACGCGCGTTTCGAATTGGATGTCGTTCCACAGGTCCAGGCGGTCGACGACGTGTTCGATGTAGCGCAGGATTTCGGATTGAACCGCGTAGCGCTCGGGCCAGCGCCACTCTTGCTCCAAGTCTTCAAGAAAAGAATAGGAATAGGTCATGCTTTCGACGTCGCAGCGCGCGCCTGGATAGCGGTTCCAATACCACGTGCCGCCGACACCCGTGCCGGCTTCGATAATTCGTGCCGAAAGCCCCAGCTTGCGACACTTGTAGAGCATATAGATTCCGGAGAACCCCCCGCCGACGATGACGACGTCCAAATCCGTTTTCGGCATTTCCTGTCCTTGGGTTGGGGCAAGTAGCGGTGTCAAAGGAAAGACTCTACGGTTTTCCGTTGCGAATCAGAAGAGTGCCGCAGTGTTCTGTGGCCTATTTCTGCTATCTTTCGGGACAACGAATTTGCGGCAAACGTCGGAACGACAGGCCGCACAAGGCCGAGGAGGGCAAAGCGCATGACCGATCGCGTCAATCGAGGCTTCGTCGAGATCGACGAGGGGCAAATCCACTACCGCACTTGCGGCGCCGCCGATGCGCCGCCTTTGGTGATGCTGCACGGCTCGCCGCTTAGCTCCTATTCCATCATCCCTTTGATCAAGGCGATGGGCCGACATTTTCGGGTGATCGCCCCGGACACCATCGGCAATGGCGATTCCTCGCCGCAGCAGAAGTTTCCGGTGACCATAGACTATATGGCCGACGCGATGATGCGCGCGATGGCCGGCTTGGGTCTGGAGAGCTACTACGTGTACGGGTTTCATACCGGTGGCAACATCGGCATCGAGGCCGCGCTCGCCCAGCCGCAGACCGTCAAGAAGCTTGTCATCGATGGGATGGGACTCTATTCGCCGAAAGATCAAGCCGATCTGTTGGCCAATCAGGCGCCCGAGATGACGCCGGATATGGAAGGCACCCAACTGCTTCGGGCTTGGCACTTGGTGCGTGACGGCAAGATCTTCTGGCCCTGGTGGAACCGCACCAAAGAGGGGGTGCGCGGCCTGGGACTGTCGGATGCAGACACCATGCACGACGAGGTTGTCGAGTTGTTGAAGTCGATTCGAACCTATCACCACAACTACCGAGCCGCGCTGGGCTACGACAAGCGCCCGCGCGTCGCGCTTCTGAAGTTGCCCGTCATGGTAATGGCGGCTGAGACGGACATGTTGCGCCCCTACCTGGAGGAAGCGGCAAGCCTCATTCCTGGCGCCAAGCACGGCGTCGGCGGGGATCCCAAGACGCCGGAGGGGCTGGCGCAGACCGCACAACTTTGCGCGGATTTCTACCTCGACTAAGGGGCGTCAATTGGTTTGCGCCTAACCGCGACGCCGTTGCTTCATATCAAGGCGATAGAGTTGTGGAGCGCCAAAATCGAGCGATGAGCAAAGCCCTCGTCGAGCGTTACGGCGTCAACGTCCCGCGCTACACCAGCTATCCGACCGCCCCCCATTTTCATGAGGGCGTTCAAGAGACGATCTATCGTGATTGGCTCGGCGCGCTCGATCCAGTCGCGCCGCTTTCGCTGTATTTCCACGTGCCGTTCTGCGCCGAGATGTGCTCGTTCTGCGGTTGCCACACCAAAGTCGTTCGTCGCTACGAACCGGTCGCCCGTTACTTGGAGGTACTACAAACCGAAGTCGATCTCGTTGCGGCCGCACTGCCGGGACGATTTGGTGCGGCCTTCGTGCATTGGGGTGGGGGCAGCCCAACGATGCTTCGCGGTGATGATTGGCGCCGGATCCACGATCACTTGCGTGGGGCTTTCGAACTCGCGACCGGGGCCGAGATGGCGGTCGAGCTTGATCCACGAACCGCAACGCAAGACTACATCCAGGCGCTGGCGGCTGCCGGCGTCAATCGGGTGAGCTTGGGCGTGCAAGACTTCAACGAAAAGGTACAAGTCGCGATCCGCCGCGTGCAGCCCTTCGACATGACCGCCCGGGTGGTCGACTGGTTGCGCCTGGCCGGCATTGCCGCGATCAATTTGGATCTGATGTACGGCCTGCCACACCAAACCGTCGACATGCTGCTTTCAAGCATCGACCAAGCGGTCTCGCTCAAGCCGACACGCATCGCCCTGTTCGGCTACGCCCACGTCCCTTGGATGAAAAGCCATCAGAAGCTAATCGATGAAGCGGCGCTCCCCGATGCCATGGCGCGTTTCGCTCAATCCGAAGCCGCGGCGCAGGCGTTGGAAGCGACCGGCTATCACCGTATTGGCTTGGATCACTTTGCCAATGCCGACGATACGCTAGTGGCGGCCCAAAATACCGGCAGGTTACGGCGCAATTTTCAGGGCTACACGAACGATGCGGCATCGGCGTTGCTCGGCTTCGGCACCTCTGCGATCGGCGCGCTGCCGCAAGGTTACGTCCAAAACGACCCCGACATGCGGCCCTACGTAAAGGCGGTCGAAGCCGGCCAATTGCCGATCCGCCGTGGCGTCGCGCTAACAGCCGATGATCGCTTACGGCGCGATGTCATCGAACGCCTGATGTGCGACATGGCGGTCGATCTCGATGTTGTCCTGTCGCGGCACGACATGCCGCAGGAAACACTCGACGAGGACCTCGCAGGTCTAGAACCGCTGGTGACGGACGGCATCGTGCGCGTGACGGGGCGTCACGTGCAAGTGACTGCGGAAGGTCGACCGTTCGCCCGTGTCGCGGCGGCAACTTTCGATGCCTACCTTGCTTCCAAACGCGGTCGCCATGCCATCGTGGTTTAGTCGCGGAAGTTGATGAACTGTAGCGGAAGGTCGATCTTGAGGTCTTTGATCATCGCGATGGTGGCCTGAAGATCGTCACGTTTCTTGCCTGAAACCCGCAACTCGTCGCCCTGGATGGCGACCTGAACCTTCATTTTCGAGCCCTTTACCGCCTTGGTGATTTTCTGTGCGACCTCCCGGTCGATTCCTTGTTTGATGGTCACAACCTGTCGCAGCGTGTTGCCCGAAGCCTTTTCTCCCGGACCGAATTCGAAGGCGCCGGCATCGACTTTTCTGCGTGTCAGGTAGCCGCGGATCAGCTCGTCGACTTGCTTTAGTTTGAGGTCGTCATCGGCGATGACGACGAGCGTCGATTCGACCACTTCGATGGAGCATTTACTGCCCTTGAAATCGAAGCGTGTACCGATCTCGCGCATGGCGCCTTGGATGGCATTTTCGACTTCCGCCATATCAGTTTTCGATACGACATCCATAGACGGCATGGGTAGGCCTCCTGCGTTAGTGGGCGCGGCCTTGCGTGTTGGCAAAGGTCGCGACCGGGTTGCGCGAATGCGTGGCCATCCTATCTTGGACCCGACCAGCAGCAAAATGTGAGGGACCCAAACGATGGCAAACGACCTGAACAATACGACCGACGTTTTTGTGCCGGCCGACGCGGCCGTCGTGCAGCGGATCGAGCAGGTTGAGGGCGCCGATGTCGAAACACCGGTGGGTGTCCGCGTTCATATGAAAAGCGACACGATGCTGATGCTCTCGATCCGATTTCCCAAAGGTCGGGTAGGGCCGCTGCATCAGCATGACGATCACGAAACGACCTGCCATCTCATCTCGGGAAAACTCAGGATTTCGATTGGCGAGGAGACCTTTGTCGCAGCCCCCGGTGACACTTGGTTCCACCCCAAGGGCGTGCCGCACCAGTCGGAGGCCTTGGAGGAGTCGGTCCAACTCGAGGTCAAATCGCCCCCGGTCAAGACGTGGTAGCCGTAACCACCGCCGCGTTGACGTTTACGGTCGACACAGGCGCAAAACCGGTCAGCGGGTCGACCGTCGTTGGTGGTCGGATCACCCAGCATAAGGGACAGCGCGCCATGATCCCTGTTCCCATCGCGAACGGCCGCGACCTCGGCGCGACCGATCTGGATCGCGAAGGTTTTCGCTTGGTGTCGCACGCCAGTGCGTTTCAGGATCTCTACGACGAAGACGCGCTGCATCGGGTCTACTACCCCGAGATCGAGACTTTGATCGCCGGTCTAAGTGGTGCCACGCGTGTCGTCGTCTTCGATCACACGCTGCGCCATGGCAGCGAAGACGAACAGGAAAAACGACACCTTCGCGAACCGGTTCGGATCGTGCACAACGACTACACCGATTGGTCCGGGCCGCAACGCGTCCGCGACCTTTATCCCGACGAGGCGGATCGATTGTTGGCCGGTCGTATGGCGATCATTCAGGCGTGGCGGCCGATCGTCGGGCCTCTCCAACGCGATCCCTTGGCGATTTGCGATGCCCGAAGTCTCGGCCCGGACGATCTCATTGCAGCCGAGCGCCGGCACGAAGATCGCATAGGCGAGATTTATCACGTCGCCCATCGCGCAACGCAGCGCTGGTATTACTTCCCCGAAATGACCCGCGAAGAGGTGCTTATCTTCAAGTGTTTCGATTCGCTGTGCGACGGGCGGGCGCGGTTTACGGCCCATGGATCGTTCGAGGACCCCAATTCGCCACCCAACGCCCCGCCGCGCGAAAGTATCGAGATCCGCACGTTCGCCTTCTTCGACTAAACGCGTTCGGCGCTGGCTCGCCACAAGATTGGGAACAGCGGGTGGTTGGGGCGCTCGCCGCGTGGCATCGACGCAAACGGCGCTTCGGAGTGACCTTCTTCGCATTCCGGCCGCGGATCCCAAACAACATCGTCGCCGTACCACCAAGTGGCGTACGCAACCCGGCGACGGCCTGTCGGATTACCGCGGCTGTAATGTGCGGTTTTTGGGTGCATCACCACAACATCGCCAGGTTCCATATCCCACGAAATGAAACGGCGTTCTGGTTCGCCCCGCACGGCCTCGAAGTCCGGGCACCAGGGTCGGTCGTCCGGTTTCTTCAGGCGGGCGCCGTTGGGCGAGCGAGGCCAATAGAGGACATCGGTGTGATGCGTGCCGGCGAGGATCTCGAGGCTACTTTCCTTGGTAACCGGAGTTAGCGGCGTCCAAACGTTGACCAATGTATTGCCGAGGATCGCCGTCGCGCCGGCATCGGTATGCCACGTGGTCGGCCACGGACTGCCGGCCTTCTTCTCGAAGATCGTGTCCCAGTAGAACCCGATTTCCTGTGCGTCGAGGAGCGCACCCAAGAGAGCCGGCGCCGGCGAGTGGCGAATGAAGTCGCGAAACGCTTCAACCGCATAGGACGGTCGGCTGATGATATTGGCGCGGTCGCCCACCTCGCGATGCTCGGCACCTGGTGGGACCAAGCCGCTGGCGACAGGATCGGCGGCTACCTTGTCCCAAGCCGCCAAAAGTACGGCGATGGCGTTGGGGTCATAGACTCCCCGCAAACAAACCGCGCCATCGTCTCGGTATGTGTCTCGATCGGTATCGGAAAGCAGGTCGTCGGGCGACGTCATGGGGCTCCTCCAGCTGTCATTCTACCATGCCCGCCGCTTGACATGCGGGCCGCGCTCGCCGAGCGTCCGGAGATGTTCCCGGTTTGGCTTATTCTTGGCGCTCTGGACGGTGCGATACTGGTGGTGCTCGGTGCGGCAGGCAGCCATGGTGCAATACAGGATCCCGAGCTCGTTCGCCTTTTCGCGCTGGCTGCGGATTACCAGGGTTGGCATGCGGTAGCGCTGTTAGCGATCGGGCTTGGCGGCGGCCGCGTCGAGGGCGGGGGCCGTCGATTGATCCATTTTGCTGCGGCTGCGTTTCTTGTCGGTACGATCTTGTTCTCAGGTTCGCTTTACGTACATGCCTTCACCGGCGTAGCCCCCATCCCCATGGCCGCGCCGTTTGGCGGTGGATTTCTTATCTTGGGATGGCTTCTACTGATCGCAACCGGGGTCGTGTTGTTGCGTAATCGGCGCGACTAACGGCGGAAGCGTTCGCAGGGGTCCTTTTCGTCGACCCGGGGCGTGAACCACACGAAATCGGCCGTTCCAGGCGCGAGATACAGCGCCGGGTTTTCCAGATCGCGCTGAACCTCGACGAAGGCCACGACGAGCAACGTGCGGCGCGGCAGGTGCCAGGGAATGCCCCGGTCACGACGGGCGTGACCATTGCCGGTAATGACGATCGGGTATTCGCCGCGTGCAATTGCGTCGGCCGTTTTCTGCGCCAGTGCGGCATCTCGAGCGGTTTGCACGCTGGCCATGCCCGAGAGCGCGCTCCTTGGCACGGCCCCGCAATGCGAGGCTTCCAGTTGATCCAGCAACGCGTCGTGGCGATCGCCGTCAAGCGGTCGGGCGCCGAGGTCTTTGAGCGAGGTCGTCCCGTCCAACAGGGCACGCACCTGGGATCGCGGCAGCGCCGCACCGTACATCGTCAGACGGTGCCCTATCGCGGCGTCGGCGATCGGTTGATACTCCGCCCATGGCGGCCAACCCGTGTCTGCCCATCGAAGTGTCCCGCCGAGTGCTTCGGCGTTGCTGTTCGCGGCAGCGAGAACGGGATCTAGGCCGGGTTCGATCATTTCCCATACTACAGCCGCCGGGGGTCGGCTGACCGCGAGGCGTTTGATGAGAGTTGCCTGCAGTTCATGGTGCCGTGCATTGTCGTGCTTTTCGCCCAGAAGCAGCGCGTCGGCAGCCTCGGCGGCCGCGACGATATCGTCGATGCTGGTCAGGTTGTTGGTGTAGCTCGACCAGATTTTGCCGGCGAGCGGGTGGTCCTCAAGGACGCGGGCCGGCGCAGCCCAGGCGCCGGTCACCCCAACAAGGGCGCAAGCCAGGATTGCTGTGGCAAGGGCGGGAAAAAAACTGCATGAGAAGCCACGGCAGACGGGAAACATCATTGAAACAACTCTTGGTCGCGTTAAGATCGCGCCCTCCTTACCACTAATTGCAAGCCACAGTGTCACCATACCGGAACCGCCGCGCGGTCCTCACAACAAAACACCATAAAGAAAAGGCGATCAGCGGTCCGTTGCGGGAGGCGGTGGGCTTGTCGGTTTTCGTCCCGCCCGATCTCGACACCGACTTGCTGGGGACATTTTCCGGCGAGGTCGAACGTGAGGGGGCGCCGAGTGAGGTTGTCGTTCGCAAAGCCCGTTTCGGCATGGCGGCGGCGAAGGTATCTCTTGGAATCGCCAGCGAAGGCAGTTTTCGGCCCCATGCGGAGTTGTCCTTCGGTATCGGCTGTCACGAACTCATCGCGTTTGTCGATGACGAGGCGGGAATCGTCCTCGTTGAAGATCTTTTCACGCTGGATACAAATTTTGCCAACACAAAGGCGGCGAATTCCGGCGACATTGCGGCGTTTCTGGAGAAGGTCGCTTTTCCGGCGCATGGTTTGATCGCGGTGCCCAACGATCGCATCAAGGTCGGTCACGACGACCGCATAAGGCTGGTGCTCGAAGACGTGCCCAACCAGCAGGTCTTCAAGGGCATTCATACCCCGGCCGAACTTGACCGCGTGGTGCAGCAGTGCGCGGCGCTATCGGCTGATGGGCTTGCCCATGTCGAGACCGATATGCGCGCGCACTTCAATCCGACGCGTATGCGCGCCATTGGCCTCCTGGCGGAACAACTGGGTCGCCGCCTCGCGCGGTTGTGCCCGGATTGCGGCGCGCCGGGGTGGGGACGCATACACGCCCGTTGGGAAACCCCGACAAACGACGTCCCTTTCGTCGCGGACGAAACTTTGGGCTGCGCCCATTGCGGCCATCGACAAGCCGCCGCACCCCCGTCAGACTCCGATCAAAGACAGGCTATCGGCGACTAACGGCCCGCCAGGGCTTTGGGAGGTGCTCCATGAAAGCGGTGATTATCGACCAACACGGTGGGGCCGATGCCTTGCGTTTCGGAGAGGTCGAGACCCCAACGGTGGGCCCAGGAGACGTTCTCATCAAGGTCGATACCGTGGGTATCAATCGGTTCGACATGCTGGTCCGTAACGGCAACGTGCCCAATGCATCGGTGACCTTTCCCCATGTCTTGGGCGTCGAAGGTGCAGGCACCGTCGCGGACGTCGGGTCGGGGGTCGCCGGGTTCAAGGTCGGTGACCGGGTGGTACCGGTCCTCACCGTGTCGCAAGGCACGTGCGCCGAACCTGTGTGTTACTGCCTGCAAGGTCACGACAACATCTGTGCGACGTTCGACAAGCTCGGCCACACCCGCTGGGGGACCTACGCCGAGTACGTCAAGGTCAATCAGTTCAGTCTTCTCCCGTTGCCTGATGAGGTGTCGTTCCTCGATGCCGCCACATCCTTGGTGGCTTACGCCACGGCATGGGAAATGGCGCGCAAGGTGAACCTGCGACCGGAGGATACGGTTCTCGTCAACGCCGTCGGGGGTGCCGTGGGGAGCGCCGCGGTGCAAATCGCCCATATGACCGGGTGTCGTATCGTGGCTAGCGCCGGTTCGGACGACAAGCTGCGCCGGGCGCAGCAAGACGGTGCCGATGTCGGCGTGAACTACCGCACGCAGAACTTGACCGAAGAGGTGCGGGCCGCCACGGGTGGGCGCGGCGTCGATGTGGTTTTGGAAACGGTCGGAGGAGAGATCTTGCGGCAAAGCCTTGATGCGCTCGCATACAACGGCCGTCTTTCAAGCGCGGGCTCGATCGAGCCGACGGAAACGCTGATCGATATTCGCCGCTTGTTGGTACGCAGCCAAATTGTGCTGACCGGCACGCATTTCACTCCTAAGGAGTCAATCAAGCAGGTTCTGCGGTTTCTGGCGCGGGGCGATTTGCGCCCGGTGCTGGCCGCGCGATTCCCCCTCGGCGAAGCGCGCAAAGCGCACGAAATGCTCGAAAGCCGCGACTTCTACGGCAACATCGTGCTGGAGGTTTGACGCCTACTTGATGGCGCCGAAGATGACCCACTGACCTTGGTAGTACTTCGTTCCGGCACGCAGGCTCGGGGCGCGTTCGACAAAGGCGTTCTTCGCCGAAAAGCCCGCCTCTTTCGCCACCGCTTTTTCGTCCAGGGTGTCGAGCTTGGTCTTGAACGGCTCGGCATTGTAGTGCGTTTCCCAGTCGAGCACCGATTGATTGAACGGGTCGGTTTCGGTCGACCATTCGGTTTCGGTGTGTAGCATCATCCCGCCCGGACGCAGCAACCGATGGCATTCGCGCATAATGTTGCGATAGCCCGCGAGCGATGTTTCATGCCCCAACAGGTGCGAGACGATCAGGTCGACGCTGCCGTCGGCAAATTTCGTATGTTCGGCGTCTTGTTGCGAGAAGTGGATTGGCACGCCTAGTTCTTCGGACCGCGCATGGCCATAGCGTAAGACCCCGGCGCCAACGTCGATCGCATGTACTTTGGCTTTGGGAAAGGCACGGGCGAAGGGCAGGGTATTGCCGCCGATCGAACATCCCATGTCCAGAATCACTTTGGGACTGAACTTGGGGTGGGTTTTCTTCAGCCAAGCGCAAACCGAAGCACCCATGTCGTCGCTTTGCGGACCCAAGCCGCCACGACCGTACAAGAATAGGCCCCTATCGAAGATCGCACCGGCCGACACGTCGTCCTTGCCGAGATCGGCGGTGTAGTTGCCCGGCATGCAATGGATGTCGACCGCGGTGAGATAGCGCGGCGGCTTCACGGTGGGGTCAAGCGAAAGCGACCCTCCGGCCCGCTTCTTAGGCTTTTTGCTTCGCGCCGTGATGTCCGCAAGTTGGTGCTCGACAACCTCGCCGACGGCATCGAATAGAATTTCCTGATCGGTGCGTTTGAGCGAACTCCACATTTGGTAGTAGGGCTGACGCAATAGGGCATGACGCGTCTCGGTGCGGGTCGGCGACCGGTCATGTTGCCGGGTGTAGGCGGGTTCGATCCGCGTCTTGTAGAGCGTACGCGTGCCCGGGAAAACGTCTTTTGCCAAATATCCAGCGAGATCCATCGCAAATACTTCGCGCGCTACTTCGTCGTGGTTTTCCTCGACCAACAAGCTGTGCCGATATTGCCGTTCCATTGCCGTCCTCCGCGTTTTGCGACGCTCTACATTTCCAGTTCCGCCAACTGATAATACTGATTCAGCCGGTCATAGCGCAGTTGTACCGGCAGGAAATCCGGACCATGGGTCCAAATTTCGAAGCGCGGAATATCGCCCCGGTTTAGCGCGATCCGATCGCACTCGAAGGTGCCGGCCGGCACCGTCACCTCTTCTTTGCCGAGATAGTCCAGATACAGCGTGGCCGGCGTCGGGGTGACCGTCGTCGAATTGCCCAGCATCGGACCCGATCCGCCGTTACCGAGGGGCGAGCAGGTCATTCTAGGGTAGATCAGCTGGCGCTCGTCTTTCTTGTTCATGTCGAACGTCGCGTTGGTCCAGGCATCACACGCCACCGAATGGCTGGTGAATAGGGGCGGACGCCCGTCCAGCGGCCAGCGCTGGCTCACGCGACCTCCATCGATCGAGAACGATTCGCATTCCGTGTATTCCTCGGTGAACCGAAACCAACCGGTGCCGTGAAAGCGGTCGCCGATGGTCAGGCGAACAAAGCAATCAAGCGGGATCCAGTTGGCATCGACGCTGAACGTCACGTCCCGCATCAAATCGTCATCGTCCATTTCGGTGAGGGCGCGCATGGTCCGGGCACCGTCCGAGTGGATTGAATGGGTGAACCACTCGCGGCCCATCACGCCGACATCGTCGGTGATGTAATCGATACGGCCTTTGATTTTGCGGTGTCGCATAGTTCCCGTTCCCCTTCCACATTGATCCACCGAACCGATTACACGTCAAAAAACCCGTCCCGAAAAGTCCGGACATTTGAATTGACCCGGCTGTTTGACTCCACGGCAGATTCAGCCACAGAGTCGGGTGTCGGTTCGCCAACACCCTTTGTGGTCCGCGACCGTATCCGAGAAAAGCCACTGGGAGGGTGGAATCGTGAAACATCAGTTGAGGAATGCCCTGGCCGCGGCAAGTGTCGCGCTGCTGGGCTTCGGCGCCGCGTCGACCGCGCAAGCCGAAGACCTCTTGTATCTTTCGTACAACGTACCGAACAGTCTGAATGTCGACGGGCCTGGCGGCACGTTTCCGCCGTCATACGGTGGCATGGTGCAGGTGCTCGAACCGCTCGTGTATTTCGAACAAGGGCCGCCAAATGCTGACGGCTTTGCCGAGCTGGATATCAAAACCTTTCAGGGTCGGCTCGCCGAGTCCTGGAGTTTCGATGAAGACTCGCTCACCTGGACGATCAACCTGCGTCGTGGCGTCAAAGGCTGCAACGGCGCGACCTTCGATGCAGACGATGTGATCTACACATTAGCGCGCGCCAAATCGATCAGCGGCACCGCACCGGTAGGCTACTTCCTGGCGAACGTCGGTTCGATCGACAAGTTCACCCCGGCCTTGTTCGGCGCGCGCGCGGCCGCCAACAAAGCGATTGAGGAAGGCAAAGAGCCGCCGAGCCCCGATCCGCGTGAGCTGGGCGACGAGGTGACAAAGGTCGATCAGTACACGCTGAAAATCAGACAGGAAGCTGCCAACGGTCTGTTCTTGCCGGTGTTCGCGATCTTTGCGTTGCACATCTACGACAAGGAAACCATGGAAGCGAACGCGACCGAGGACGATCCTTGGAGCCACAACTACGCGAACTCGGTCAATGCGCCGGGCTTTGGGCCGTGGTGTGTCGCTGAATGGCAAAAGGAAGAGACGATCATCCTAGAGGCCAACAAGGATTACTATCGGGGTGCGCCGCACTACGAGCGGGTGATCTGGAAGAAAGTGCCGGAAAGCTCCAACCGCTTGACGATCTTGCGGACCGGGCAAGCCGACTTCGTCGACTCCCTGTCGCCGCGCGAGTTCGATTCGCTCAAAAAGGTGAAGGGCATCAAAGTAGACGGCGGGTACCTCAACTCGACCGTGATGATGTCGCTCAACTGGGGCCGTCCGCCTTTCGACAACGTCAAGGTGCGCAAGGCGATTGCCCACGCGATTCCTTACGGCCAATTGATCGAGAAGGTCTATTTCGGGAGTGCCCGCAAGTGGGAAGGCCTGATCCCGCCCGAGTATCCGGGTTATCACAAACCGTCCGTGTCCTACGACTACAACCCGGCCAAAGCCAAGCAATTGTTGGCCGAGGCCGGATACCCGGACGGCAAGGGCCTGGAACAGTTTGCCGACGAGTTCAAACTGGCCTTCGTTGCCGAGCGCGAATCCATCGTGGGGCCCGTGGCGACGATCATCCAGAGTGCGCTCAAGGAAGTGGGCTTCCCGGTGCTGCTTGATCCGTTGCCGTTGCAGCAATACTCGGATCGGCAGTTCGTGAAAAAGGATCTCGGGATGGCACTCAACGATACGAGCCGTCCAATCGGGATCGACGCCGCCTACGCCGTAATGTTGCAATACGTCACGGTTTCCAAAGGCGGCATCAATAACTGGGGCAACTACAGCAACGAGAAAGTCGACGATCTCTTCTTTGCCGTGAAGGGTGAAGCCGACCAAGCCAAACGCGATGCGATGCTGAAGGAAATCCAAGACATCATCATGGACGAACTCGCGCTCGTCCCGGTGATGGAATACAAATATCAGTATGCATGGCGAGAAGGCGTGAAGGGCGTCAGTGTCCACGGAGAGGGACAGCCGCGTTTCTACGACCTACACAAGTAAGTTGTACTGAAGAGACGGGGCGCAGCGCCATCGTGGCGGTGCGCCCTTTTTTTTATCCGGCGAGCCGGAGGGCGATGAAAATAGGTTCGACGGCGGGGTCGATGACTATGAGGGCCTTCGGTAACCTGTCAAAATTCGCCCCTCCACCAACCGCCCAGGATTAAATAGGCGTGCAAGATTTCGGCGATGCATTCGGCCTCGCTTTCAACCTGATCCTCCAGGGCGACTCCGATCTTGCCGAGATTGTGGGGCTCTCGCTTCGCGTAACGCTGATCGCGGTCGCTGTGTCCTGCGCGATCGGGTTCCCGCTCGGGGCCGCCGCCGCCATCATGCGCTTTCCTGGTCGGCAAGGTATGGTCATCGCGATGAACGCCTTGATGGGCCTTCCGCCCGTGGTGGTCGGACTGTTGGTCTACATGCTGTTGTCGAATGCCGGGCCGCTCGGGGTTCTGCAGCTGCTTTACACGCCCACGGCGATGATCATTGCGCAATGCGTGTTGGTGATCCCCATCGTCGCCGCCTTGACCCGTCAAACCATCGAAGACCTGGCAACCGAATACGACGAACAGCTTCGTTCTCTTGGGGTCGGCGGGGCGGGGCAGGCCGCGACACTCTTATGGGATGCCCGTTTCAGTTTGTTGACCACCGCTTTGGCGGGGTTTGGCCGCGCCATTGCCGAGGTTGGCGCGGTAATCACCGTGGGTGGGAACATCGACCACGTCACGCGGGTGATGACGACGGCGATCGCGGTTGAAACCTCGAAAGGAAATCTCGGCTTGGCGCTTGCGTTGGGCATTATTTTGATTCTGATGGCGATGATCGTGAACGGGCTCGTCATGACTTTGCGGACCCAGTGGATGAGCCGCGCCTATGGTTGACCTTGCGCTGCCGCGCGGGGCCGTTGCCGGCCAGCAACTCCCCATCCTGCCGTTGAGCGCAGCAAAGCTGTCGTATGGCACGTCGACCGGCACCTGGGTCGGCCCGATCGACCTGACGATCGACCAAGCCGGGGTTACGGTAGTACTCGGTCCCAATGGCGCAGGAAAAAGCGTTTTGCTTCGGTTGCTCCATGGCCTTCTCGAGCCGACCACCGGTCACGTCACGTGGAACGGTCGGCCCATGGACCGCGAAATACGTTTGCGTCAGGCCATGGTGTTTCAAAGTCCTGTGGTGTTGCGCCGCTCGGTCGCCGCAAACCTGCGCTACGCCCTGCGTATCCGTGGGTATCGTGGGGCGGCGTTGCACGAACGGCTCGATGCGTGGCTAAGCCACGCAGACTTGGTTCCCCAGGCCCGGCGCCCGGCGACGGTGCTCTCGGGTGGGGAGAAGCAGCGTTTGGCGATTGCCCGCGCCTTGTGCGGCGGGCCGGACGTCCTGTTTCTCGATGAACCCGCCGCCAACCTCGACGGGGCGTCGGTGATTGCCATCGAGAAACTCCTGCAGACGGCGCGCGATGACGGCACCAAGTTGGTGTTGGTGACGCACGATCTCCATCAAGCGCGGCGAATGGCTGACGAAGTCGTGTTCATGGTCGCAGGTCAGGTGCGCGAACGCGCACCGGCATCCCGGTTCTTCGACCAACCGCACAACCCCCAGGCCCAGGCCTTCATCGACGGCCGCATCGTCCTGTGATTGAGGCGATCCGCGGCGCCGCTATCGTGGCCCTATGGCTGGCCAGCGTCGTGGTTGCCGGGAGCGCAGGTGCGGCCGAACGCTTCATCATCGTCCAGTCCACGACATCGACTCAGAACGCCGGCTTGTTCGATCATCTCCTGCCGGTGTTCGAAGAGGCGACCGGAATCGAAGTGCGGGTTGTCGCCGTGGGGACAGGACAGGCGCTCAAGAACGCACGCAATGGAGACGGTGATGTCGTCCTGGTTCATGCCAGGGCTGCGGAAGATGCTTTCGTCGCCGAAGGTTGGGGGGTTGCGCGTCACGACGTCATGTTTAACGACTTCGTCATTGTCGGGCCGGCTGATGATCCGGCGGGCGTCAGCGGGATGCATGATGCGGTCGCGGCGTTGAAAAAAATCGCAGCAGTGCGAGCCGTATTCCTATCGCGGGGAGACGAGAGCGGCACGCATTCCAAGGAACGTGCGTTATGGGCGCAAACCCGTGTCGATATCGATGCCGCAAGTGGCACGTGGTATCGCGAAACCGGCGCGGGGATGGGCGCCACGCTCAACACGGCGAGCGGGATGGCCGCTTATACGCTGACCGACCATGGCACATGGATCAGCTTCAACAACAAAGGCGACCAGGTCGTTCTGGTCGAGGGCGACAAGCGGCTGTTCAATCCCTATGGCGTGATCTTGGTCAACCCGGCCCGGCATCCGCGGGTTCGGGCCGCGGATGGTCAAGCGTTTATCGATTGGCTCCTCGGGCCGGACGGGCAGCGCGCTATCGCCGACTATCGCGTCAACGGGCAGCAGCTGTTCTTTCCTGTGCGCCGACTTGCAGGCCCCAACTCGTAGGTCAGGCCATTGCTGCGGATAGCGGCGTATCGGAGTCGACGCTGCGAGGCGGGCGGGCAAAAACGCGTCGCACCATGGGCGCAAATGTCTCGATCGGCTCTGGCATAAAGCTCGGGTCGAATGCTTTTTGATCCCAACGCGCAACGAATCGCACGGCGCTGTCATAGGACGGATGCGCCTTATAGGCATCCCGTGCGTTGCGGTCTTTTCCAAGGTGATGGAGATAGTAATAGGCCTGGAAAATCGTGTGGTGTTGCAGCACCCAATAGTTTTCGTCAGAGATGAAGGGCCGAAGCAGTTCTGCGATGAAACGGCCGTGGTTCATCGGTGCGACATAGTGGCCGAGATCGTGGAGAAGGGCGCACACGATCGTTTCCTCGTCGGCACCGTCGCGCTGTGCCAACGTGGCGGCCTGCAGCCCGTGTTCGAACATATCGACCGGCAAAGGGCCGCAGTCTTTGTCCTTGAGCGCGATGAACATTTCCAGCACCCGGTCGGCCGTGGAGGTGTTCTCGGCTTCCAGGTAGGGCTGGAGGACATCGTGGTCCTCCTTCGTCGAATCGGCGAGGTGGCGAAATCTCAGCTTTTCCATGGCGCAACGCGCTCCTGTCCGGTTATTCGGCCGCGTTCATGACGTCGTCGACCGTACGGTGCTTGTTGATCTTCATCGTGACGTGATCGCCCGATGTGATCTTGGCATGGCGCGGCGGATTGTCGGCATCGGTGCAAGTCGGAATGCACTCAATAACCGCGTCGTAGTTGGGCTGATGAAAGATTAGGAGGGAGGTCTTGCTGACGTGGGCTTTGTCGCGCGGCGGATTGGCCACCCGATGTAACGTCGAGATCCACTGATCGTTGGTCCATTCCGACATCAGGTCGCCGAGGTTGATCGCAAAAGTGTCGGGGATCCAAGGCACCGCCGACCAATTGCCGTCTCGCGTTTGAACCTCCAGCCCGCCGACGTCGGTGTCGGTCTGCACGATCGTCAAACTGCCGTAGTCGGTATGCGCGCCGGCCCGGCTTTGCCCGGTTGCGGGAGCGATGTCCTCTTGGCCGGGATAATGGATCACGCTGAAGTTGGTGATGTGTTTATCGATTTTGTCGGCAAACCAGGTCTCGTCGAGGTCAAGGGCGACGGCGAAGATGCGCATCAAGTCGCCGGCGAGACGGTTCATTTCGCTGTAATAGGTCTCCCAGACCGATCGCATGTCGCTTGGTTCGTCGGGCCAGAAGTTGGGCGCGAAGTAACGCGATCCCGCGGCACCGAAATGCTATTCGTCGAAGGCGTGGTCGAAGGGCCCGATCGAGAAGGACTCCTTGATGTCGGGCGGCAGTTCTTCGTCCAAGCTATAGGACAGGCTTTCAGCACCGTAGGGCGTATAGCCGCGATACCGGTCGGGTGGCATCTTGTAGCGCATCTTTTCCCAAAACGGTCGGTCGAAATACGCATTGCTGACGCGATGCATTTCCGCGATCAGGGCTTTGTCGACGCCGTGGCCTTCGACTACGAGGAATCCGATGTTACGGCAGGCATCGTTCAACTGAGCGGCGACACCTTCCTTGTCGGTCCCGTCCAAGAACCCAGAAATGCTGATCAAAGGGACATCTGACATCGAATTACTACTCCTCCGTGGCCGCCAACGTTCGCTGGGCGGATTCGTAAAGCGGCAGATCGATCATTTGACCATCGGCCTGTGTGGCGGCCCCACTGGCAGCCTCGAATGCCGCCACCACTTTTTTGGCGAATGCGACTTCTTTTTCCGAGGGCGCGAAGCCTTTGTGAATGCCGGGTATCTGTTTCGGATGAATTGCGATTTTGCCGCGAAACCCGATCGCTTTGATCCCTTGCGTTTCCTCGATCAGGCCGTCCTCGTCGGCCATGTTCAGCCAGACGCCGTCAATCGCAATGACCTTGTGTCGGGCGCATGCGGCCGCGATGCGACTGCGCGGATAGAGCAGGGGGTCCCACTCCATCGTGCCGCCCGTCTCGGCGGTAAAGTCCGCCGATCCGAACCCAACCCCACATAGCCGCGGCGATGCCCCAGCGATGTCATAGGCATTGTCGAGCCCCTCGGTGGTCTCGATGACCGCGATGAGCTCGAGATCGGGATGTCCGGCCAGCAGGCCGTCGACCCAGCGTACCTCGTCGGCGCTGCCGACCATCGGGATCAGGATGCCATCGGGTGCGGTCGGCGAGTCGATCAACGCGACGAGATCGCGCAAACCTGCATCGGTCTTGGGCGAGTTGATCCGGATAAATCGACGCGCGGCGCCGCTGTAGGGCGCCGCGAGGCTGTCCATCACGATGCCGCGGGCCTCATCTTTGGCCTCAGGTGGTACCGCATCTTCAAGGTCGATCGCGATCAGGTCCGCGCCGCTATTGGCGGCTTTTTCGAATCGCTCCGGTCGATTGCCGGGAACGAACAACGTGCTACGAAAAAGACGGGTAATGATAGCCTCCCTGGGTGGTCGTTTTCCCGCCAGGATGGGCCGGACGCGCAGGGCGGTCAACGGCTCATCGCGCAGTTGCGCCGTGCGATCTGAGAGAGACAATCGCGGCGGTATTTGCAAGAGGAGAAACCATGCTCGTTATTTCCCAAGCCCCTTGGGGTCTGGAAACGCTCGCCGGAGACACAGCGGCGCATATTCGAGCCGCCAAGCGGCGGTGGGAGGACGACCTTCCGCCCTTGGTTCTCTTGCCGATCGCCGACCCTGCCCCCGTCAACCCGGACGAGCATGCGATCGAGGCGGCCCTCGGCGCCTTGGCGCAAGAAGAAGCGATCTATCTGGGCGGAGCCGCACAAGTGACCACCGCGTCGGCAGGTCAAGCGCAGAGCATTGCCTATCTTTTTGGGCCAGATGGCACGCGTCTGTTGCGGACCCCGAAAATCTCGCCCGATCTGGTGGATCGCTACAACGACTCGACGGCGGATTACAACACGCCGGCGGCGTTCGATGTCGCGTCGACCCCCCACGGACAACTCGGTTTTTTGATCGGCGAAGACGTGCTGTTCCCGCATCTGGTGCGCGCATTGACGCTGAGCGGATGTGAGCTGTTGCTCAACCCGGTCCGCGAGACCAGCGACGACCGCTTCGAGATGCGCCAGATCGTGCGCCGCGCCCGACCCTATGAAAACCGCATTTACTTGGCATGTGCCGCACCCCGCGCGGCCGCCATCGAAGGCGCGTCGATCACGTTGCCTGCGCCGTCGGCGCTGAACGACTGGATTGGAAACACCGTGCGTGCCCAAGGTGACGAAGATTTCATCATGTGCACGCCCGATATCGATCGGTTGCGTCGTCTACGGCAAGCGCCCGGGCCCAACTTCCCGGCGATTTTGCGCACCCAGCTTTATGCGCCCGGCTATGCCGCGACCGGGGAAAATGTCGCTGAATCACCGACAACGCGTGCCGCCTGGCGTGACGAAGGACAACGCCGCGTTGCGGCCTCGGCCGCACAGCCTGCCCCGGAGGAACGGCTCAACTACGGCGTGATCCTCGGGCAACACGTCGTCCGTATTCTGCGCGATGCGAACCTTGCCGCCGAAACCAAAATGCGCAACGTCGAAGAGGCGGTCGAGCTCGTCCAGTTCCGGGTCGAACGCACCAAGCCGGGGATTGTTGTGTTTCCCGAGTTTTTCATTACCGGCGCGCAGGTCAACCGAACCCCCGACGTGTGGGCGCAGATCGGGGTGCGGTTTCCGGGTCCGGAGATCGATCGCTTGTGCCAGTTCGCCCAGGACATGGGGTGCTATGTGTCCGGTGGGTGCTTCGAAACGGATGACGATTGGCCGGGCCGTTTTTTCAATACCGCTTTCATCATCGACGACAGCGGCACCGTCATTCATCGTTACCGCAAGATCCAATGCGCCGACGTTCTGGGTACATTGCCCGACACCACGCCGGGTAGCGTCTTTTCGCGCTATGTCGACAAGTACGGTTATGACCATCTCTTTCCAGTGGTGAAAACTCCCTTGGGTGTTCTCGGCACCATCGTGTGCTTCGACATGAACTTCCCGGAAACCACGCGCGCACTCGTGCGGCGCGGTGCGGAGGTCATTCTGCATCCGACATCCGAGCCGCATGGAGGCGGGCGTTCGGCGTGGGAGATGGGTCGGCGCACACGTGCGTTCGAGAACACGGCTTACATCGTTTCGGCGGCGATGGGGGGCGAATACCTCAATCATGCCGATACCGTGCCCAACCTCTATTCCCGCGGACACGCCAAAATCGTGAACTACGACGGCAATGTTCAGGTCGTGGCCGACGGGCCGGGCCGGGTTGCCCTCGAAGGTCGGATAGACCTGAGAGCATTGCGTAGGGCGCGGACGAATCCGTTCAACAATCTCGCGGCGTGGGACGAACCTGCGGTCTACGGCCACGTTTACGCGGCGCGTCAAGGATTGCCCAACGACCTATGGGCCGACGACGCGGCCGAATTTCCCTATCGTGGCATGAAGCCGACGATGGCGGTGGTTCGCAAATACACCGACGAGGGTATCTTCGTGCCACCCGACGCGATCTAGAACGGTGCGACCGGGAACACCTTAGGTGCACCGGGGATATCGACATCGTTCCAGTTGGGGTTCACCGTGCAATCGCGTGCGCCGCACGCGGTACACACAAGGCTGTCGGCAACTTGCGGGATCGGGTGGTTTGCACCTAGCCGCGCAATCAGCGGGGCCACGTCCATGATGCCGTGGTGATGGCATTGGACGCACCAGACGAAAAGGCGCATACCTTCTTCGACGAGCCACGAAAGCGGTACCGTGGTTTCTTGTGCTGTCGACATGGTGCAGGTGTACCGGGTGTGGGGTCCATCGTCTGCTTGCATGTTGCAGTCAATTCGTCGGCTTGGTGATCTGGGTTTGTCGGTTCTATTTGTTATGGTGGCGCTATTTTTTTCCTAACGCATAGGTTGTCGGCTGCGTGTTGATTCTTCTGGCAGGCCTCAGCGCCATCGGTTGGATCGGTGGCGTGATGTACACCCCGGCCATTCCGCAACTGGCTCGCGACCTCGGGACCAGCCCGGCGGCGGCTCAATTTACGTTGACCGTGTTCCTCGCGGTTTTTGCGATCTCCCAGTTGATCTACGGCCCGTTGTCCGACCGTTACGGCCGGCGCTGGGTTTTGCTGATCAGCTTGCTGCTGTACGGCATCGGGTCGGTGGCCGTGGCGTTGTCGCCGACCATCGAATGGATGACCCTCGCGCGGGTTTTGCAGGCGTTCGGTGCGGTTGGGGGCACCATTCTCGCCCGTGCGATCGCGCGCGACCTTTGGGACTTCCCCGCGGTTCGACGTCCGATGGCGCTGATCAATAGCGGCGGGAGTTTAGCGCCGTTGATGGCGCTCGTGGCGGGCGGATTTGTCGCCAATGCGTTGGGTTGGCAGGGTATCTTCTGGGTAACGGCAGCCATCGCGTTCTTCTTTCTTGGTGCCGCCATCCTCTACTTGCCCGAGACCCATAAGGTGCGCGATGCCACCGCCTATGGCGGGTTACGCATGCTCACCAACTACGGTCGCTTGCTGCGCTCGCCGTTGTTCATGAGCTATGCGTTGTCGCAAGCATTGCTGAGCGGCGGGATCTTCGGCTTCATGACCGGCGGGCCGTTCGTGATCATTGACAACCTCGGGATCAGCAGCAGTCTTTACGGCGTGCTGACGGCGATGCTGCCGGGTGGTTTCATTATCGGCAATTTGCTGGCCAGCCGTGCGTCGAAGCGATTGTCGATTCACCCGCTGGTCGTTGCCGGGTGTTCACTGGCCGCGGTGTCGGCCTGCATCTCGTTTGCTTTTGTTTGGTCAGGCAATCTCAACCTCACGATCATCTATCCACTGATGATGATTTATACGATCGGCGTGGGGATCAATATTCCCAACGCGATGGCGGGTGCGATCGAGGTCGATCCCAGGATCGCCGGTACCGGTGCTGCATTGCTCGGCGCGACATCGTTTAGCGCGATGTCGCTGTCGAGTTTCCTTGTCGGCAGCGTCGAAAGCGGCAGCGGTGTTGGCATGACCGGCATGCTCGCGGCGCTGTCGGTGCCGGGCCTACTGTTTGCGATCGCCAGCGTTTTCTTGTCGCGTCGGGTGGGCCGCTAGCCGACGTTTGCGCGGCGCTTGGCCACGGCGGTGCTATCTCTGCGAGGTGGGGTCGTCGCTCACTCGAATGATGGTCTTGCCGAAGTTCTGTCCGCTCATTAGGCGCGAAAATACCAGCGGCGCGGACTCGATGCCGTCATGGAGTTCTTCCTTGTAGCGAAGCCGGCCCGCAGCGAACCAAGGCACGGCCTCTTTCAGAAAATCGGCCCGCCGATCTTCAAAGTCGTAGACCACAAGTCCTTTAATTTGCGCCCGCTTGCTGACGATCGGGCCGAGATTGGGGCCGGGCGGGGCCTCCTTCATGTTGTATGGCGCGATAAGGCCGCAAATGAGGATGCGCGCATTCATCGCGAGGTGATCGCGTACGATCGTGTTGAGGACATCGCCGCCGGCGTTGTCGAAATATACGTCCACGCCGTCGGGGCAGTGTTCGGCAAGAACCGACGACCAGTCGGGGTTCTTGTAGTTGATGCAGGCATCGAACCCGGCGTCGTGGGCCCACGCACATTTTTCGTCGCTCCCGGCCAGGCCAATGGCGCGGGCGCCTTTCAGGTTGGCGATCTGGCCGGCCATCGATCCCACAGCGCCGGAAGCGGCGGACACCAGTAGGGTTTCGCCCGGCTGGATTGGGTCCAGCACGCACAGGCCCGACCACGCTGTCAGGCCCGGCATGCCAAGAATGCCCAAGGCGGTCGTCATGGGCGCGATCGCCGGGTCGACCTGTATCACGTCGCTCGCATCGACCACGGCGTATTGCTGCATGCCGGATTCGATACAGACGAAATCCCCTGCGTTGATGCCGTCGATCCGCGAGTCGACGACTTGGCTCACGGTGCGTCCCAGCATCAAATCGCCTGGCTGCGGTTGCCGGTCGAAATGGCGCCCACTCAATCGCGAACGCACATAAGGATCGACCACGAGGTAAATGGTCTTGGCGAGCAGCTCTCCAGGCCCAGGGCGGGGCACCGTTCCCTCGACAATCTCAAGATCTTCTGGTGCCGGGATACCTTCCGGGATCCGTTTGACGCGGACTTGAAGATTGGGTTCGTTGATCACGACACGGTTCCGTTACGGTTTTTCTTGCGCATCTGCCGCGTGGCCACGCCAACTCTGAGCTTCGATGAACACCCTTTTGACCTCGCGGTGAGAGTCCTTGATCCGCCGTTCCAACGTGCTGATCGCCGCTTCGACGTCCACCGAGCTCATGCGATCTTCAAAATCGAGACTTAGGTTGATCAAAATGTCCCGCGGGCCAAGGTGCATCGTCAAAAGCTCATTTGTTGCGAGGATGCCGGGGCTCTCTTCGATGATGGCGCGGACGCTGTCCTGGAGGTCGCGGCTGGCGGCTTCCCCGATCAGAAGGCCCTTGCTTTCGAAAGCCAGCAGGGCGGCGATTCCCGCCAAAATGACCCCGATCAGAATCGAGGCGATCGCGTCGATTTCCGGCGCATGGAAGGCATGGGACAGGGCGATGCCGACGGCGGCCACGATCAGGCCGAGCATTGCCGCCGAATCTTCGAACAAGACTGTGAATACCGTCGGGTCCTTGCTCCGGCGGACCTCGCGTAAGAACGACCGGTCGCCGCGTATTTTGTTGAATTCGCGGTAGGCGATAACCCAGGCGACACCTTCGAAAATCATTGCGGCGCCCAGAACGATGTAGTTCACCGTCGGATCACGCAGTTCATGCCCTTCGCCCATCAAGGCAGTAATGCCCTCGTAGATCGATACGCCGGACCCCACCGCGAAAATCATCACGGCAACGACGAAAGTCCAGAAATAGAGCTCCATGCCGTAACCGAAGGGGTGCATTTCGTCGGCCGGCCGGGCGGCTCGGCGAAGCCCGTACAGGATCAAGACCTGATTGCCGCTGTCGACGAGAGAGTGAATGGCCTCGCTCAGCATGGCTGAGCTTCCGGTCAATCCGGCCGCGCCGAATTTGGTCACGGCAATCAACAGATTGCCGGCAAGCGCAGCGTAGATGACGGTCTTCGATCCGCCCTGGGCCGCCATTTATTGGGATCTTTCGCTGGGCGCAATCTCACCGGGAGAGGTCGGCGGTGCCTCTTTGATGTGGACATCCCGTTGCGGGTAGGGGATTTCGATGCCATGCGCGTGGAATCGATCCCAAACACCAAGAAACAGGTCGCTACGAACGTTCATCAGCCCGTTCATCGGATCGTCGATCCAGTAGGACACCGCGAGGTCCACAGAACTGTCCCCGAACCCGCGCACCCAACAAGCCGGTTTGGGGTCTTTCAGAATACGAGGCACTTCGGCGGCGGCCTCAAGGCATAGCGCCATCGCCTGACGGGGGTCGGACTTGTAGTGGATGCCGATCTGAGCCGTTTGTCGCAAGATTTGATCGCTGAACGACCAGTTGACCACCTGCTGTGTGATCAGGTCTTCGTTGGGGATCAAGTGCTCATGGGCATCCGGCGTCGTCACTGACACGTAGCGGGCGCCCAAAGACGCAACCCGCCCATAGGTGTCGCCGATCTCGATGACGTCGCCCGGTTTGATCGACTTGTCGAGCAGGATGATGATTCCGCTAATGAAGTTGCCGAAAACCTTTTGCAACCCGAAGCCGATGCCGACACCAAGGGCGCCCGTAAAGACCGCAAAAGCGGTTAGATCGATGCCGACACTGCTGATCGCTGCAACGATGGCGATGATAATCAGAACGATTCGGGACAAGTTTGTCAGGAGGACTTGTACCGATGGCGTGAGATCGGAGATCGATTGGATACGTCGTTCCAGTGCATGCGACAGCACGATCGCAAGCCACAGCAGGAACCCGAGGGCGAACACGCCCTTGAAAACGGTCAGCGCGGATACACGCAACGTACCTAGCGTGAACGACGCCGCATCCAGCGCTTCGACCGTCACGTCGAGGAGGCCGATAATGTTGAGTGCGGCGATCGCCCAGACAATAAACGACACGAATCGCGTCAGAGCGGTATCGCCGGCGATGCCCGAGACGAAACGAATGACCGCCCATGCCGTAAACAGGCTCGCCACCATTTCGATGAAGCGGTTTGGCAGATCGAGGCCGCCCGCGACCCCGGTCCCGATCCATAACAGCAACACGGCGAGGATCGGAAAAGAGAGTCCTACAATCGTGCCGGATACCCGCCGGACGCGACTGTCGAATTTGCCAACTGATAGGGTTCGTTCGGTCAGCCGCTTTGCGGCGTTGCGGCCAAGAAAAGCAGCGCCCACGAGGACGAGGGCAACGACGATTTGTGCCACCGTCGACGGTACCAGCACCTCTGTCATGATCCAGCGCGCGATGTCTTGATACCAACGCACGACGAACTCGATGTTGAACGATGTCACGGAATGTCTCGCGGTAAAGTAGCTTTGTCCTAGAGGTGCCAGCGTATCAGAGAGGCAGGTCGAGCGTATGCTTAGATTATCTCATCTTCGTCAAACATCGGGTTGGACTCGAGATCGTCGACAATTGCTTCAATTTTGTTGCCGGCGGCAACGGTACCTGCCACCTCTGCAATGTGAAACAACGCATCTCCTTCGTTGACTATCGGGAGATTGGTCCGACCGATGATAATGCCGGCGTTGGCCGCAACGACCTCCGTCTCGGACTCGCCGATCGGGTCCGAGATCACGCCTATAACCTCGCCTTTCTTAACCGCGGTGCCGTTCTTTTGGTGAACGCGGAGAATCCCTCCTTCTGGCGCTCGGACCCAATTCGAATTCGTCGAATGGGCAGGCGGATGGCGCGGGATAGTCGCCTTTTTGGCATTAATCATGCCGATCCTATTCATAACGGCGAGGACGCCGCGTTCGCCGATTCGGATGGCAGATTCGTCGAACCGCAACGCTTCACCTGCTTCGTAAATCATCACGTCGACGCCACGATCCGCGGCAGTCGCGCGTAGAGATCCTGGGCGTACCGTCGACTGAATCACGATTGGCGCGCCAAACGCCACAGCAAGTTCATAGAGCTTTGCGTTGTCTCTTGCGATTCTGATCTGAGGCAGGTTGCTTCGGTGGACGGCCGCCGAGTGGAGGTCGATCCCCAGGTCTGAACGCATCACGACCTCGTTTAGGAAGAGATTGGCCAGCCTACTTGCGAGCGATCCTCTCTCCGAGCCTGGGAACGAACGATTAAGGTCGCGACGGTCAGGAAGGTAGCGCGAGTGGGAAATGAAGCCATAGGCATTGACGATAGGGACGGCGATCAAGGTGCCGGATATGCGGCTGGTGATCGACCGGCGCAACAGGCGACGAATTATTTCGACGCCCTGAATCTCGTCTCCATGGACGGCCGCAGAGACGAATAGGACTGGTCCATCCCTACGCCCATGGACGACGTGGAGCGGAAGGGACATCGGCGTATTGTCAGATAGAACACTGACGGGGATTTTGATCGTGCGTCGCTCGCCCGCAGCGATTTCTTGTCCGGAGACCTTGAATGCGGGCCGGCGGGACCGAGGTGCCATTGATCTCTAGCCCTTTCCTCGTGTTTTCGTCTTGCCCGGTTTCGCGTTTTTTTCGATGAACTCAATGATTCGCCCAGCCACGTCGATGCCTGTTGCCTTTTCGACGCCCTCGAGACCGGGCGATGAATTGACCTCCATCACGACTGGGCCGTGGTTTGCCCGCAACATATCGACACCACATACGTTCAGGCCGAGAGCGTGGGCGGCACGCACCGCTGTCGATCGCTCTTCGGGCGTTATTTTAATCATCTCCGCTGTGCCCCCACGGTGAAGATTGGAGCGGAACTCGCCATCCGCGCCGGTGCGTTTCATTGCCGCGATCACCTTGTTCCCCACGACGAGGGCACGGATGTCCGTCGACCCAGCTTCTTTAATGAACTCCTGGACGAGGATGTTGACGTTGGCGCCGCGAAACGCCTCGATAACGGATTTCGCGGATTTCAGGGTTTCGCCAAGGACGACGCCGATTCCCTGGGTGCCCTCGATGAGTTTGATAATCACCGGGGCGCCACCGACCGCGTTGATGACTTCCTCCGTCTGATTCGGATCGTGAGCAAAAGCTGTTACCGGCAGACCGATGCCTTCGCGAGAGAGAATTTGCATTGAGCGCAATTTGTCGCGTGACCGCCCGATCGCGACCGACTCGTTGAGGGGGTAAACGCCCATCATTTCGAACTGCCGCAGCACCGCGAGTCCATAGTAGGTCACCGACGCGCCGATACGTGGCACGACAACGTCGTATCCTGAAAGCACTTCGCCGCTGTATTTTACCTCAGGGCGATAGGACGTAATGTTCATGTAGCACCTAAGCGTATTGAACACGTCCATTTGGTGGCCCCGCTCTACGGCTGCTTCGACCAGCCGCTTGTGCGAGTATAGGTTTGGGTTGCGCGCCATCATCGCCATACGCATGGCGGGATACTCCCATCATTGCGGCACCCCGTTGGTGCAGCTTCTATTCTTCTTCGTCGACAACCCTCGGGCGCTTGCCGCCGGTCAAAAACGTCATGCTTGGGTCGATCACTAAACGATCGACCATCGCGGAACGACCGATAAGAAAGGGCACTTTCATGTCCGAGCGATCCGTCAGCGTAATCTCGATTCGCCACGACAAACTAGCCAAGGTGATCTCGGTCTCGATCAGGTAGCGTTGTTCGACATGGCCGGATGACGATTTGACGTCCCGGAGGTCTGTTAGCCTGGCGGTGTGCGGCAAACGGTCGCCAGCCATCGGAAGGTCGTCGTCGAGCGCAAAGTTGACCCACGGAGCCCCGTTCTCTTGAAACACAACGATTCTCGGCGCGTGCAGCGCAGAGGTTCGGGCGCCGGTGTCCATCTTGGCGAGAATTCGCTTTACGCCAATCTCTGGTAGCGACACCCATTCTTTCCATCCAACGACGAGCTGATCGTTGTCGAACCCATCGTCCGGTCGGGTGCGGGGGGAAGTCCCGGCATGCTTGGTCATCGCTGACGAGACAAACGAATGCCGCCGCGGGGGGAGGCCCGAAAGCGATGGTGGTTTGGGGCGGTTCCCAGTGTTTGCAGGTGGTGCATGTCTGCCGTCATATCCATCGAAGACGTTTCAGGACGGCCACCTCGACCCCGACTAATACCGCCAAGAGGCCGCAGAAGATTGCAAAGGCCCAAGGCGAATCGGCGCCCGGAATTCCGCCGACGTTGACGCCAAGGAGTCCGGTGAGAAACCCCAGCGGCAGCATAATCGTCGCCACCACGGTCAGGAGATACATCGTCCGGTTCATCTGTTCGGACATGTGGGTCGTCAGTTCGTCTTGCAGCACGGCGGTACGGTCACGCACCGCGTCGAGATCCTCGACGTATCGCATCGTTCGATCGGCCACCTCGCGCAGGCGGGCCCGCTGGTTCGGGTTGATCAAATCGGTGTCCAAACCGGCAAGACGGTTCATTGCTTCGCGTTGCGGCGCCATATGCCGGCGAAGCGAGATCGCTTCGCGGCGTATCTGATGCAGCTCGCGGCGCAAATCTCCGTCGCGACGTTCACCGATGGCACCTTCGAGGATACCCAACCGATCTTCGATATCTTCGATGACCGGTTCCATGCGGGCGGCAAGGTATTCGGCTAGTCGACCGAGGGCGCCAGGCGCGGTGCGCGCGCCGACTCGATTGGCGAGATCTTCACGCATCGTGTCGATGGAAAACAGCCGGCGCATGCGGACGGTCACAATCCGCTCATTGGTCGCAAAGACTCGGATCGACACCATGTCTTCCGGATCGGAACCTGGGTTGAGGTTCACCCCTCGGAGGATGGCAAGTGCGCCGTCACCGACCACCGAGGTGCGCGGGCGCGGGTCTTCCTCAAGCAGTGCCTGGACCGTGAACTGATCGATACCGCTTTCATTCCGCAGCCAACGTTCGGCGGTGTCGTTTCCTCGCTGTAGGTGTACCCAGATAGGGCCGTCGTCGGCGCGCCAGTTGCGCACACCGGCCCAGTCGGCTTCGGTCGCGCCGCCTTCACCGTCGAGAATGGCGGCGTAGACGAGTCCATCACCGTCATCCATGAGTTTACTATTCGTCCTTCGGCTGGTGTTTCAGCGACAACGAGTTCATGCAGTACCGCAAGCCGGTTGGTTGCGGGCCGTCCTCGAACACGTGCCCGAGGTGGGAGCCGCACCGGCTGCACATCACCTCCGTTCGGACCATGCCGTGGCTAACGTCCCTTTCGTTGACGACGCTCTCCTCGGAGAGGGGGGCATAAAAACTCGGCCAGCCGCTGCCCGAATCGTACTTTGTGTCAGCATCGAAAAGCGCGTTGCCGCAAGCGCGACAAAGATAGGTGCCGGGTTCTTTGTAGTCGTTGTATTCGCCGGTGAATGCGCGCTCCGTACCCTTCTGGCGCAGGACGTAGTATTCGTCCGGCGTTAGTTCGGTTTGCCACGCGTCGTCGGATTTTTCGATTTTGTCCATGGGGCGCCTCCTGCCGGCCAAGTCTGGCAGGGCACGCGATGCGGGTCTAGCGCTGGGCTAGTTGGTACTTGATGCGGAAGAAGCACCGCCGCTGGACCCGATCGCCACTGCGACGCCAACCACAGCCACCAGGCCGACCGCCGCGGCCAATGCCCCGACCGAAAGGGTGCCGGACGCACCCGTGGAGGATTGTCCGGAGGCGGCACCCGCCTTTTGGCGCGAGACTCCAAGGCCGGTCTTCGAGGATTGCGATTGGGCTTCTGCCATCGTGGTGGGGACCACGAGAGCGAGGGCGAGGGTAAGGGCAGCTAGGCCGCCGACCGATCGTTTGGGCATGTCCGTCCTTGGGTCACGAAGTCTATGCGCCACCATAGCGCAACAGCGTTAAGAGACGGTAAAGGATCGACGTCTCCAGGTCGGGCCGTCGTTGCCCGCCGGTTCATTCGGGCGTAAAACCAAACGATGCGATTACTGGCACTGGCAGGTCTAGCCACTCTTTTTCTTGCAGCGTGTGACGGCGGGCCCGACCCGGAAGCCGCGCGCGGCTATGCGACGCAAATCGACGAAAAAGCCGCCAAACAATGCGCCGCCGGGTACCAAACCTTTCTTCGTCGGTTCCCGGCACAAACCAGCGACACGCGGGGGATCGATGCGCCACTCAAGAGCATCGATCTTTTTCCGCCGATGTTCTTTGCGCCTTTCGACCAACAGGAATTCGAGACCTTCGCGGGGGGGTACGCTGACGATGTGCGCGACCGCCTCCTGAACCAGCGCAGTACGCTCGTCCGCACCGGCACGACGCTGAAGAACGACTATGCCGAGGCCAATTGGCGCGCGTACTGCGATGGCATGCGGCAAATGGCGCGCACGCTCCGGAATCTCGGCTAACCTACGCGGCGCTGCGCGGGAAGACACGCGCGGAAGGTCCGGACATTTACGCGCACCCATCGAAAAGTTCGTGCCGGCGGTAATGCCGGGCGTGTGTCCCTCCTACATGATTGTCGTTTCCATTGGCTGCCTTCGGGGAGGAAGGGACGATGAAAAACTGTTTACGCAAAGCGCTGGTGCCGTTTGTCGCGGTATCGATGCTGGCGGGGGGGTCCGCCGGCGCGGCTGAATTGATCGTAGGATCGGCAAGCATGCCGCGGTCTTTGGCCAATCCACTCGGTGACGGATCTCACTCCGGTCGCTGGAAGTTTCAGCTCGCTTTTGATCCCGTGACGTATGGCACCTCGACCGGCACACAACCCGGCCTTGGGGTTGCCTGGAAGAACACATCGCCCACGACTTGGGAGCTTAAAGTTCGTAAGGACGCCGTGTTTCATGACGGCAAGCCGCTTCATTCCTCGGATATTGCCGACTTGATCAACTGGCTCAACACCAAAGAGGGCAAGGCCAAGGGCATCAACACGTTGCGCAATATGTCGAACATCATTGCCGCTCGCGTGATCGATGACGAAACGTTTGAAGTGACGACCAAGACGCCCGATCCGATGGTGCCACCGCTGCTCGGCGGGCTTTATGTCGTGAACATGAAGGTCTTCAATGACCTCGGTTACGACGGCATTGCCAACAACCCTGTCGGCAACGGGCCCTACAAGTCGATCAAGTGGACGAACGACATCATCGAGGTCGAACCCCATAAGGCGGGTTGGCGACCCGGTAAAATCGACAAGCTGACGATGCGGGCGTTGCCAGAGGTGGCCGCGCGCCTGTCGGCTTTCGAGTCCAACCAGATCGACCTGGCATTCGAAGTCTCGCCCGAGGCCCGCCCGCGCGTCGAGGCGGCAGGCGGCAAGCTCGTCATCAGTTCGACTCCGCAGAATATCAATCTGATGTTCTTCCAAAACCGTCCCGGAACGCCGTTGCATGACGTGCGGGTTCGGCAGGCGTTGAACTATGCGGTCGACAAGGAAGCGTTTGTCGAAACGATTCTCGGCGGTCTGACGGTGCCGGCGGGGCAACCGGCGGCCCGTTCGGTGAACGGCTATAACCCCGCCATTAAGCCTTATCCCTACGATCCCGATAAAGCTCGGCAGCTCTTGGCCGAGGCGGGTTACGGCAACGGTCTGGAACTCAAAGCCGAAGCGGTGGTCAATGTCGCCGAGCGGCGCGAGATCTACAGTCAGGTGGCGCTCGATGCCGCCAAGGTTGGGGTGAAAATCACCATCGACGAAATCACCCTTCCTGATCTGATCAAGCGGGTTCGCGACACCAGCCAGATGGCGCCGTTGTTCGGCTTCAACTATGGCTCCGAACCGACGATGGATGTGATGCGTTCGATCAACGCGCTCCATTCGTGCAACACGCGCACCAAATGGACGTGTTTCCCGGACATTGAGCCGACCATCAAAGCGGCGAACGAAGAGTTCGATGTCGCAAAACGGCGTGAGATGCTGAAGGAGATCAATCAGCACTATCACGACCAGGCTTCCGCCATTTTCCTTTACGAAGAAGTGCAGATCGACGCGGTCTCCAACAAAGCGAAGGGCTATGCCCCGAACAACCGCGTCATCAATTGGGCCGACCTGACCGTCGACGGTTAGGCGACCAACCTCTTATGGGCCCGCGACCTCTGGTTGCGGGCCCATTTCTTTGCGACACAAGCCGGCGCGGCAAAGGATCGTTCGTCATGCAATTCACCCACACGCATTTCATGCCCTACACCGGCGTAACCGAAGCCGCGAAAGACTGGCCGGTACCCAACAAGTTATGCGACGGCGACCTCGCCGCCTCGTTGTGGGAGCAGTACATCGAGGACAAAGTTTACGCCGAGGAGTGCGGTTTCGATTGGATGGGGTCCAACGAGCATCACTTCAGCCCCTACGGTATGATGCCGAACCCGAATCTTGTCGGCGCCATCCTAGCCGACCGGACCGAAAGGGCGCGGATCGTTCAGACCGGCAACCTCGTGCCCATCACCAATCCCATTCGCATCGCCGAGGAATACGCGATGCTCGATGTCGCCAGCAGAGGGCGGTTGGTTGCAGGCTTTATGCGGGGCATCCCGCATGAATACGTCGCCTACAATGTGGCGGCAGACGAGTCCTACGACCGGATGGAAGAGGCGGTCGAGCTCATCCTGAAATGCTGGACCGAGCCCGAGCCGTTCGGCTGGGAAGGCGAGTACTATCAATACCGCGCGGTGTCGGTGTGGCCGCGACCGATTCAAAAACCGCATCCACCCATTGTCATGTCGGTGTCGACCGAGCGCTCGGCGCGGATAGCGGCGAAGTTCAAAGCGATAGCCGGGATTCTTGCGCTTACGTCCTTCGATGATGCGCGCAAGACCATGGATCGCTACCGCGAATACGCCCGCGAAGCGGGTTGGGAACCTACGGCCGAGCATTTCACCACCGGTGCCAACTGTTGCATTGCGCCAACCTACGAAGAGGCCAAAGCCCACCTCGAGCCGTCGATCGAGTATTTCTTCGGCACGCTCGGTGGCGGTATTCGGACGGCCCAGAAGATCGTCATTCAGAAGACGCGGTATTTCGGGTCGGCCGAAGAACTCGAGGAGCGCAAGAAAACGTTCGTCAACATGCGCCAAGGGGGGCTCACCTTTGACGAACGCGTCGAAGCCGGGTTGGTGATCTGCGGCACACCCGAAATGGCGATCGAACAGATCAAGCGGTTCCACAAGGAACTCGGCATCGTGCACATGGGCCTCCACTGCAACATCGGCAACATGCCGCGCGAGGTGGGGCGTCGGACGATGGCCTATCTGCGTGACGAGGTGTTCCCTGCCGTGCGTCATCTGGGGACGTAGCCCGACGCAGCGACGACCTCTTGGACATCGGGTAGTTGTGATTCGGCGCTGAAGCGCCTAAGCACTAGCCGACAACTGATCTTCCCTAGGAGACTTATGACCAACCCCGAGGCGGCAGAGACGGCGACGCCGAATGCAGCCACGCGGCCAATGAACCTCGTCGACTTCGCGCTTTATGCGGTGTTGGTGGGGATTTGGGGCGGCTCCTTCATTGCGATCGAGTTTCAACTCGGGGTCGTCGCCAACGAGGTCTCCGTGTTGTGGCGCTACCTGATGGCCGCCATCGCGATGACGGGGGTTTGCGTCGTCGCGAGACGGCGCATGCGCGGGTTCTCGTTTGTCGACCACCTTTATTTCGTCGCCCTCGGCGTTTTCTTCTTCTCCCTTAATTATGTGCTGATCTATCGCGCTCAAACCGAGCTCACCAGTGGCCTCGCCGCGATTATCTTCACGATGGCGCTGTTTTTCACGACGCTCAACGCCCGCATCTTTCTCGCCGCGTCACTTAACGCACGTATCCTGTTGGGCGGTGCGATCGGTCTTGGCGGTTTGATCTTGCTTTTCGGTGATTCGCTTTTTGCCTCCAGCATCGACTCGAACACCTTGATTGGCATCGGATATATGCTCGGGGCGGCATACGTGGTCTCGCTGGCCACCGTCGTTACGGCCAAACTGAATCTGCGTCGGGTGCCGGCGCTTCAGGCCAACGGTTGGGGCATGATTTACGGTGCCGCGTTCAACGTCCTGTTCGTTCTGGCATTGGGCCGCGAGATATCGTTCGAGTGGACGATGCCCTATGTCCTGTCGCTCGCTTACCTGACATTTCCTGCCGGCGTCCTGGCCTTTATCATCTATTTCGCGGTTGTGGCGCGCATCGGGCCGGCGCGGTCCTCCTATTTCACGTTGATGTCGCCCATGGTAGCGATCGTCATCTCTGTCCTGGTCGAAGGGTTGCCGGTAACCCTCGCGCTAATCGGCGGGGTAGTTGCCGTCCTTGCCGGCAACTACATCGCGATGCGGGCGCGGTCACCCTAGGCAAGGCGTTGGTTTAACTCATGATTTCGCGTGTTCCTCTGTTTTCTGGACGGAGGAATTTCCCTATGATTGCCGCGCGCAGTTTGTAGCTGGGTAGGTCGTGAAGAGTAGGTTGGTTTCGGTCCCAGGCGTGGCTCGGGTGGCCTTGGCGTCGGTTTTGCTCTTTGGCGTGGCGCAGTCGGTATCGTACGCGCAACAGGACGGTGAAATCGGCGTCGATGCCGCGGTCAACCCCCAAGCCCAAGGGACGCCCCCGGCGGCGGAGACCCGCACGCTACAAGTCGGCGTCCAGGTGCATGCCAACGAACGGATCGTCACGTCCGCGGGCGGCTAGGCCCAGATGCTGTTTCTCGACGAAAGCGCTTTTACCGTCGGGCCGAACTCTGACGTGGTGCTCGACGAGTTCGTATTTAATCCCGAAACCGGTACCGGCAAGATTGCATTGACCGCGGCTAAAGGCGTGTTTCGCCTTGTGGGCGGGAAAATCAGCAAACGTACGCCGGTGACGCTGAAAACGCCGACCGCGACGATCGGTATTCGTGGGGGCATCGCCCTGGTCAACGTTGCCGACAACGGGGCCACGCAGGCAACCTTCTTGTTCGGCGATCAGATGACCGTCGATACCGGTGGTGGCCGACGCACGGCGAACCGTCCCGGTTTTTCCATCACCGCGGACGATCCTGACGCGCCGCCTTCGGACCCGACGCCGACATCGGGTGAACAGCTTGATGCCGCACTCGGCTCGCTTGAAGGCGGGGGGAGCGAGGACGACGATAGTGCGGGTAGCGGTGATGGCGAGGGCGGCGGCGGCGGCCAATCCGGTGGTAATCAGCAGGTGCCGACCGACGAAGACGTTGCCGACGCCGGCCTAGATGATCTTGGCTCGGATAACGATCCCGACGCGGTCGGTCCTGCCGGGCCTGGTCCGGCGGGTGGGGCGCCGGCCCCTACAGGCGGCGGGACGGAGGCTGCGGAAAACACGACGACGCAGTCGCAGCAGAACACCGTCCTTCAAGACTCAAGTACCCTGGGTGTGACGCTTGGCAATTTCAGCGGGCGCTACCGGTCCCACAATCAGTATCTAACCAGTACGCTTGACTCGAGCACTCTCGAAATCGATCCCGACACATCCCGCAACATCGGTTTCAAGCAGGCTTCCGCAAGCGGCGGCACGTTTTCGGTGAGTCTCGGGTTGTCAACACTCAGCCTGCCTGTTCAATCGGGCACTTTTTCATTGACGAGTGCAGGAACCACGCCGTTCGGCAGTGTGAGCGGTACCGGCGTTCTTTCGTCGGACGAGCGTTTCCTGTTCTACGAACTGACCGAGAGCAACTCGAACAAGGCATTTGTGTTTGCCGGGGTGCCCGTTGATACCTCAACCACGGAAACCGGATTCCTGGTTCAAGCATTTGCGCTGCGAAAAGACTTTTTGAACGGTCTTTCGACGGACATTCCCTTCCTGCGATCGGCACCTTCGAATATTTCGGTCTCTTCGGCGACGTCGTCGCCGTTTTATCGGGTGCGCCGATCGAATACCGATAGTTCCAGCGTGACGCTACAGGCGACCTTGGGCATCGTCGGGCAAGGCTCGTCGCAGCAATCGGTATTCGTCGGGCATACCGGCACCTTCATTACCAACGACCAGAGCCAGCCCGCGATCACCGGCGGCCTTCGCGGCTCGCAACGTACCTCCGCCACGTCGTTCGTCATTCGAGATTCGTCAGGACTGAGCAGCGTGCCGGGGTCGGACGGAAAATCCCTTTTTGCCGATAGCAACGGTAATTTGGCGTACTTCGTCGTCAACAACGATTTCTATGCGTCCGGCGAGAAGACCATCACGACAGGGCTAGCGCTCCAGAATCCCTTCGATTCGGCGCTGACCAGCTATGCTTTCGATCACGTCGCCACACCCACGACCAAACCGACCGGCATTGGCACGACTCGCACCTCCCGAACGTTGAACGGCTACGTCGGCGGTCTCGTCGAGCGCGGCACCACTTCGTCGTTCCCGACCTTCATCATCGAGAACGACGACAGCGTCACCGGGTCCCCCGGCGACCCGACGGCGGTGAAGATCACGACAAATGCGTCGATCAATCGCCTCGATGGCGAGTTTGGCGTCCAAGTCGAGGACGATTCCCGCAACTACGAAATTCGGTTTGGGACCACCTCAAGCACGAGCGGTCGGGGCACGTTCATCGACGACAACACGTTCGGTGCCCGCGATTCGACGCAAACCGCAAGCACGATCAACGGGACCACGGCCTCGCGTATGCGCATGTTCATGGTCAACCAAGAGGTCGTCAAAGTGACCGGGTTCTTGCCGAGCGGCGTCAGTTTCTGCGAGTGCGAGTTTTTGGAGTGGGGATACTGGACGGCCGAAGCGAAAGATGTTTCCAACAATGTCGACCGCTTCCACCTCGCAACCTGGGTTGCTGGCGTTCTGCCGGCTACGGTCGATATGCCGACGTCGGGCACGGCGTCCTACCTGGGCCATCTCAACGGCTCAGTCGACAACAACGGTGTGCGCTACCAAGCCGTCGGCAAGTTTCAGAACTCGTGGGACTTTGGCAGCCAGAGCGGGAGCATCACCGTCACCAATTTCGACGGGGAGAACTTCAGCGGTGTCTCGGTCTCCGCGTCGAACAAACGCGACTTTGCCGGGTCCGGTTCCAACGACGGCAAGAGCATTTCGTTCCACGGTTCGTTCTACAAAGGCGGTTCCGACACCTCCAAAGAACAAGGCGGACAGTTCCATATCACAGGCACGAACTACAAAGCTGGCGGCACGTTTGCGGCCGCCCGGCAAGGCGATATCCAGACCTCGCCGCAGTAACTTGCGGCCAGCTAGCGGTTAGCTAGTCGTCGAAGATAATTGCCGCCTGATCGGTCTGTTCGCGCTGGGACGCAATTCGCAATCCCTTGTAGGCGCCGCTCCGGGCACCCAATTGATCGACGGCCCAGTCGGGCGCGCTGATATGCGTGATGTTCTTGCCCTTGCCGAACAAGCTTTCGATTTCGCGATCAAACACGAGCCGCACGGCGGTCGCGTCACGTTTGGTCAGTTCGAGCGTCTTCTTGCCCATCCCGATCCCCTTTTTGGATAGACGTCCACATTCGGCCCTGATGGCCACATCCTAAGGTAATCAGGCTCGGTTAGCCAGCGCCCTTCATACGCGAAATTTCGTAAAAAGCCCTTAAAATTCAGCTTCATATGGATAGGGCTGCCCATAAGGCTTGAGCTCATCGGGGAGGGAAGGGTTGTGGTCCGGGGTAAACGTGAAGGGGAAGGGCTCGTCGGAAAAGACATTCCGTAGTGGCCCGCCAACCACGCGGATAAACAAATTGTACCCGGTCATACTCCCCGCAGGGCCGTGGAACTCGTTCTCCCGCCACCAGCAATAGCCGCCGGGGCCCATTACGCCGGCGTCGGCAAAGACATAGGTGCCGGCAAGCGTGAAGATCTCTTCGATCATCGGATGGCCGAATTTGCCCTTCATGATGCCCGGTGGGCCGTGCTGGGGTTGCGCGGTATAGAGAAAACTTTGCTCGGCGGTCTCCGGATCAACCCGGAGCTTCTTGGTCTCGATGTCGTGGCTCAACGGTTTGCCGGTAACGCTCCCTTCGGCGCCGCCTACCCATGCCATATCTAACGTATCGATGTACTCGACCAACCGCGAGGTATCGACCGCCGCGCCGGCTTCTTTGATCAAATGCGGTTCGCGATCGAAAAAGGTCAGCACAGAGGCACCACGCGGCGCTCCCGCCGTTTGCCGGGTGTAGCCCGCGGGTAGGTTCGCATACGCATGTTGACCGTAGGTTCGCCCGTTAATCTCCAAGGCGCCTTCCAAAACGAAGAACTCCTCGGTCGCGTCCAACGCCTCGGCATCGCGGCGTCCCCAACCGGGCGGATAATGAACAATCAAACTGCAACTGCCGTCCTCGCGATCGTGCGAAAGGGTCTTTACTCGGACGTCGTTGCGGGCACCGCCGACGACACCTTCATCCCACGGCAAGAACTGCGATTGGACGAAAAGAATGTGCGGGCGCGCCATGTCGGCCTCCTTTTCCGTCAGTAGTTTTTCACGCGGGGCAATTCCGCGTTGTAGGGATGCAGTTCCTCGGGGAGTGACGGGTTATGCGGTGCTCGGTAGTCCACCGAGATGATTTCATCCTTGATGATATTGGCCAGCTTGCCACCGTCGGTGCGAATAAAGAACATAAACCCCGTTTGCGATCCGTAGGGGCCATGAAACAAGTTCTCTCGCCACCAGCAATAGGCGCCTGGCCGCAAGATGCCTACGTCGTTGATCACGTATTCGCCGGCCAGCAGATACATCTCTTGGACCGTGGGATGCGACCATTGTTTTTCCATGTACCGAAATGGCAGCGACGCGTAGAGGATGGAAATTTCTCCCGTGTAGGGGTTTTCCCGCAGGGGGTGGACTCCAGTGCCCATTAGGTATCGGGTGTAGGGGTTTTCGGTCCAGCCTTCGAGACCTTTGCCGGCGCAGTCGACGAACTCGACTAGGAGTTTCGCATCCATCTCGGTTGCCGATGAACCGTCGATGGAGTGCGGTTCGCCGGAAAACATCGTCAGGACCACGGCACCTTCGGCAGAGGCGGCGGCCGAACGCACATAGCCGGCGGGCAGGTTGGCGTAGCAGTAGGGCCCGTAGCTGTGGCCGTTGATCTCAATGCTTCCGTCAAGCACTAGGAATTCTTCGTGCACGTCGAGGTGATGCGGCGTGGCTCGCGACCAGCCGGCGGGGTAATGAAGGATCATGGATGATGCACCCGAATCTTCATCAAACGACAGCGTCTTGACCTCGACATCGGCGCGTCCTTGGCCGTAGAACCCTGTGGACCAGGGCAGTTCCTGTGCTTGAACGAAAACGGTATGGGGCCGCGTCATCGAATTTCCCTTCCGTCTATCAAAGCTCGCCGCGCTGGGTCAGGTTGACCAATGTGCCGTCGGGATCGCGACAACATAGTTCGTGGACCGGCGGTCGGTTGGGCACTTCCATGCGCACCGGTTCGCTAATCAAGGTGTAGCCACCGTCTTTCAAGCCCTGCACGAGCTCGCGCATTTTGGTGGTAGGAATGACAAGGATAGGTTCGCCGATCGAAGGTCGCGATGGCGTCTCAATCGGCGTCGGCGGGTCTTCCGCGTCGAGAAATTGCATCAGACCGATCATGCCGACCTCGCTGCCCTCGGACTGAAGTACTTTCATTCGGATTTTTTTGCACCTGACGCCCATCAGGGTCGAAACCCCTTCGCCGCCGACATCGCCTTCGTAGAAGATGTCGAAACCCAAGAGGTCGCGATAGAAAGCCAGGGCCTTATCCATATCCCGCGTTATGATGGTGACGCGTTTCATGGGGGCGGTCATATTCATGAAAAGCCTCCTGTTTCCCCGGCTTGATGGTGTCATGCAAGGTCGGACCCCGCAAATAGGACTGACTTGTCTCCCGCTATGTGGCGCGTTCTAATATCGCGATGGCAAACCCTTTTCCCGCCGACACCCATCCGTTGGTGACGACCGACTGGCTGGCCGCGCACCTCGAAGACACCGATCTGCGCGTCGTCGACGGCAGCTATTCGTCTTCGCCGGATGCACCCGATGTGGCGGCGACGTTTGAGGCGGCGCACATCCCCGATGCCGTGTTCTTCGATATTCGCGAGATCCGAGATTCCAACCATGCGGCGCCGCTGATGCTGCCGACACCCGCCGATTTCGCCGCTGCGGTGGGCGCCCTCGGCCTTACCAACGACCACCGTATTGTCGTTTACGACTCAGGCGACATGCTCAATGCCGGGCGGGTGTGGTGGATGTTTCGCACGTTCGGTCATGCCCAAGTCGCTGTGCTCGACGGCGGGCTGCCCAAGTGGCGCGCCGAAGGTCGAGCGTTAGAAGCAGGGTTGCCCCGGCCGAGCGCCGCGACCTTCCGAGCAACTCTCGACGCGCGCCAGCTTCGCACGTTGGACGATATGCGCCGGATCGTCGCGTCGCGGCAGGCGCAGGTACTCGATGTCCGCGAACACGACCGGTTCACAGGCACGACTCCCGAGAAACGCCCCGGCCTTCGCGCAGGTCACATGCCGGGATCCCACAACTTGCCGTATCAGCGTTTCAAGACGGCGGGCAACACGCTACCCGACCCCGCGACATTAAAGGCGTTGTTTGCCGAAGCCGGGATCGATCCCACCCGGCCCGTGGTGACAACGTGCGGCGGTGGCGTTGCCGCGGGGCTCGTCGCCCTTGGCCTGGAGCGGATCGGCCACACCGACTGGGCGCTCTACGACGGTTCGTGGAGCGAGTGGGCCGCTCAGGCTGATACGCCGGTCGATACCGGCGATACCTGATCCTTATTCGTGGATGACGGCATTGACGCCGTTGAACGCGCGATGAGCGAAAGCAAACGTCACGTCGTAGGGAATGTCGGTCCCCGCACGCTGCACGACGACGTTGCCGACATCGCGGCCGCGGTCGATCGCCTTTTCGTAGTGGATCGAGTTCTGACCGGGCGTCCAGGTAATCTCTAGATCGCCGTCGCGGATGATCCGCTCTTGGCGCAACCGCTTCAGCGTCCAAGCTTCTTTGCCGACGATGACGACGCGGTCTAGGGGCCGTATGCCGTCGGGAAGTCCGAAGACCCGCATGGCGCGCGGATTGGCGTCCTCAAACTCGACATAGGGTGACGCGCCATAAGGGCGTAAGCGGGGGTCGTTGGGAACGAGCAGTTTGCCTTCCGGCGCGCGGGCGCGAAAGGCGGTCACCGATTCAATGCGTGCGGGCAGGGGGGTCATCCGCTGTCCGGTCAAGTCGCCGACAATGGCTTCGCCAAGAAACTGCTGCCACCAGCTCTCGGTTTCTAGATCGTACATGACCATGTCGAAATGGCGTATCCGACCGGTATTGCCGAACTGCAACGTTCGACCGTCCAACCGTCGGTCGAACACCACACCCGAATTGCACAGCGGACAATAGGAAACCAGGACCGGCACGCCGCCGACCGTGTCGTTGACGATTTCATGCCACAGCAAAATTCGCAGGGGATAGGCACGCGCGTCGCCGTTGATGATCAGCCCGATGACCGGTTCTTCCGCTCCGATGTCGGCCTGCGCCACAGGCACGAATTCAGGCTCGTGGATCGGCGGAATTTGGTCGCGCCGTGGCCCGTCGGTCACGATCTCATCGGCCTCAATGGAAATTTTGGAAAAATCGGTATTCGGAAACTCGTCGCGGTACCGGTCGAATTCGTCGGCTTGAGCGCCCGCGGCGAACGCAATCACCGCCAGCATCGCAAATCCGGCAAGCCAAAGTCAGTTGAGTTGGGCGGTTCTAAGGGCGCGGGTCGGCCTCATGTCGCGTACTTCCATATTTCGATCCGTGCCCCGCAGTGTCCCTGGCGTGGCGACGGATCGCAATGCACGGGCCGTCACGAATGGGTGACGATCCCGGGTTCGCGCCGCGGTCGCCCGCGCGTCGCACAATTGTCGGTTCGCACGGGCCTCCCGTATGATGGGGCAACGATTACGGTGGCGCTCTGCCCCGTTCTTTTTTCAGCAGGAGAGACGATGGCGCAGCGGCCAGGGGTCGGTCGACAGCTCTTCGATACGTCCTTCTTCGTCTTTCTTGTCCTTGCCGTGGGTGGCGGGGCGGCCGTTTACTGGCTAAAGGGCCAAGGCGTATTCGTCGCCGCCCTCGAGAAAGACCTTGGCCTCTTCCTTCGTATCGCGCCGCAGATCATCGGCGGCATGTTGGTCGGCGGCTTCATCTCGGTCCTAATCCCAAACGATGTTGTCGCCCGATGGCTTGGGCGAGAAAGCGGGTTCAAGGGTATTCTGATCGCTTCGGTCGCCGGAATGATCACGCCGGGTGGCCCGATTATCTCCTTTCCGGTCATCATGGCGCTCGCCGTGGCGGGTGCCGACATCGGGGCGCTCCTGGCCTATCTCACGGCCTGGTCGACCCTGGGTCTGAACCGAATCATCGTGTGGGAAATTCCCTTCATGGGCTTCGACTTCGCGGTGGTCCGTTTCCTGGCCTCGATCCCGCTACCGTTTATCGCCGGTTACCTCGTCCGCCGGCTCCCACCGGTCAAGTTTCGCGAGTCCGCAACGCCAACGGATGACCCGCCATGATTCTGTCGATGGCGATCATCTGGGGCCTAGTTGCGGTGCTTGGGCTCATCACCTACCAACGCCGCCGCGGCTTGTTCACTGAGGCACTTCAATTCGCCCGCAAACAGGCCGTGATTGTGTTGCCGCGCATGCCGATGGCGTTGATTGCCGCCGGCTTCCTAGCCGAACTCATGCCCGAAGAGCAGATTTCCGGATGGATCGGCACCGAGTCGGGCATGCTAGGCGTCCTTATTGCCGCCGGATTGGGGGCGTTGGTGCCCTCGGGACCGATCATCTCGTTTCCCGTCGCGATCGCGCTAATGCATCTGGGCGCCGGCGTGCCGCAACTGGTCACCTTCATCACGGCGTGGTCGTTGTTCGGCGTGCAGCGTACGCTGATGTGGGAAGCCCCGCTAATGGGCTGGTCGTTTGTCTCGCGTCGGATGGCGGTGTCGCTGCCGGGGCCCTTCGTGGCGGCCCTTTTCGCGGCGGCCATCGGAACGGTTATCCAGGTATCGGCAGGCTAATCGTTGGTGCGCGGCAGCGCGTCGAGATAGTCGACGACTTCGTCGGTCGAAACGACATCACCCAAGAACCGATCGATATCGAACAGCGTGACTTCGTGCGAAATCGGGATGCGATCGAACACAGCCTCGCGCGGCACGATGGTGCGGTAGTTCAGCGAAAACGATTCGACCGCGGTCGCGCGAACGCAATTGCAGGTGGCCCCGCCGGTAATGATCAGAGTGTCGATTTGCCGGTCGGTGAGATACGCCTGTAGCGGCGTCCCGAAGAACGAGCTGGGCTTCTTCTTTACGAACAGGATGTCGCCGTCTTGGGGCGCAATATCGGCCACGATCTCCGATCCGTGGGTCCCTTCGAAATAGGCGTTCTCCCCGCGCGCGACGCCGATCTTGCGATCGAACATGCCCGCGTCCGACCCGTCCTGGGCCAGCACGAATTGCGTATAGAAGACAGGCGCGCCGTTGGCGCGACAGGCGGCGGCAATTCTTTTGATGTGTTCGACGGCGGCCCACCCGACGTCACCGCAGCTCAGCGGGTAGTCGTCGTGGTTTCCTGGTTTGCCGACCATGTAGTTTTGCGCATCGATAATGATCATAGCCGGACGCTGGCCGAAGCCGGCGCGTTGCGCCCAACTGCCTTTTTCGACGATCGCCCGGTCGGCCTCGGATAGGTTCTCGCGCCAATCGCTCATGCCGCCGTCCTTAGGTGATGCCTTGTTCTTCACGACCGCGCACCAGCTGCGATGCCGACACCGCGACGATCAGTGCGGCACCGTTGAAGATGTTCTGCACGAAGGTATCGACACCGAGAAAGTTCAAGCCGGTAATGCCGGTGACCAAGAAGAACACCGCGATCACGGAGCCGACGGGGTTGAACCGACCGGGGATGATCGCCGTGGCGCCCAAGAACGCCGCCGCAAAGGCCGGCAGCAGAAAGGTAAGGCCGGAAAGCGGGTCCGCGCCGCCAGTCGTCCCGCCGTTGATGATCCCGGCCAGCGAGGCCAGCATCGCCGAAGCCACCAAAGCGCCGGCGCGTACGCGGGTCACGCTGATCCCGCTTAAGCGGGCGACTTCGCGACCGCGTCCAACGAACAGCAGGCGCCGACCGATCGAGGTGTACTCGAAGATGTACCAAATGATCGCCGCCAGGATGATTGCGTAATAGAACGCCATCGGAATCTGCAGGAAGCGTTTGACGATCACCCATTCGATCAGGGTGTTCGACACGCCGCTCAGGGTTTGCGAGCCCGAAACCCACAAGATCAAGCCTTGGATGATCGAGGCGGTACCCAGCGTGACGATCAGCGAGTGGATACGGAAGAACAGGATGAAGAACGCGTTGATCAACCCGATCGCGAGACCCATGCCTAGGCACACCAGGAAGGCGCCCCACAGGGGCCAGCCCAATTTGGCGTTTAAGATCGCCAACAGCATCGCCGAGAAGGTTAGGACCGCAGCCACCGATAGGTCGAAGTCGCCCGCCGTCAACGGGATGATCAAGGCGAGCGTTAGGACCAGGAGGACCGCTTGCGAGCCGAAAATAATCGACGAGAACGTCGACCATGTCAGAAACGAATCCGGCGCCACCTGCGAGAAGAACAGGATCAGCAATACCCAGGCGATCAGCAGGGCATAGCGTTCGAGTTCGCGCGCCCAGTTGAAGGATTTCTTAGGGGCGTCCCCGGTCGATTGGTCGGTCATGCATTTGCTCCGGTGGCATCGGTGGCGGTGGTGGCCCCCGAAAGGCTCAAGCTCAATAGGGTCTGTTCGGCGATCCGATCTTTGGTGACATCGGCGCCGCGAAGTTCTTGGACGATTTGCCCGCGGGCAAAGATAAACACGCGGTCGCAAATCTGCGACAGCTGCTCATAGTCGGTGCTCGCGCAAATAACCGCCGAACCTTGCTCCGACGCCTGGGCAATCGCACCGAAAACCTGTTGACGCGCGCCGACGTCCACGCCCTGCGTCGGCTCGTCCAGCAACAGCAACGCCGGCTTGGTCTGCAGCCACTTGGCCAACAGCACTTTTTGCTGGTTGCCGCCGCTCAGGGACGCCAATTTCATCACCGGGGCGTTCGGTCGCACGTCGTACTCGGCGCCCAACGTTTGCGCCCGGTTTCGCATACCCGGTCGGTCGAGACCGAACCAGGCGCGCAGATCGGCCAGAACCGGCAGCGTCATATTGTCGGTGATGGTCAATTCCCCGACGCCCGCCGCGCCAAGCCGGTCGGCCGGCAAAAGGGCGAGGCCGCGATCGATCGCATCTTTGGGTCTGGTGGACACGACGTCGACGACCTCGTCGCCGATCTTGACCTGCCCGCTCGACGCCTGTCGTGCGCCGAACAGAAGGTAGGGGATCTCGTCAAACCCAGAGCCGATCAAGCCGGTGAGGCCGACAACCTCACCCTTATGAAGCCCGAGAGAGGTCGGCCCCAAAGCGCCGCCCGAGAGGTTCTCAATAGAGATGTCCGCAGCTTTTGCGCTGAAATCCTGGGGGACAGCCTGGTAGGGTTCCACCTTGCGGCCGATGATCATGGAGATGAACTCGTCCTTGGTCGCGCCGTCCGTTACGAGGGTGCCTGCCACCCGACCGTCGCGCAGCACGGTGGCTCGGGTCGTAATTTCCATCACTTCGTCGACGTCGTGCGACACGAAGATCACGCTGGCCCCTTCGCGAACGATTCCACGCACGAGCGTGAAAAGCTGTTCGACGCCTTCTTTCGGCAAGAAGGGAGTGGGTTCGTCAAGAAACAGAATGCCGGGCACGCCATGTTCTTCGTGTTCGGCGCGAATGTCCTCGAATGCGCGAACGATGGCCAGCAGGGCCCGTTCGACCTGGGGCAGCTCTGCGACTGGCTTCTGCGGATCGAGGCGGAGGTCGAAGCGCGCAAACGTCTCGAGTGCTTTGCGGCGTAGCTCCGGCCAGTTGAGAAAGGCGGATTGTTTCGTCGCGAGGTCGCCGACGACGAGGTTCTCGAGAACGGTCAAATTCGGGACCAAACCCAAGTGTTGGTGCACAAAGGACAGGCCAAGGCTACGGAACGACCTCACCGACACCGGCAGGGGAACGTCGTTGCCATAAATCTTCAGGTGGCCACCGGGGTCCGGATGATGAAACCCCGACAGGACCTTGATCAGCGTCGATTTGCCCGAGCCGTTTTGGCCCAGCAATCCGTGCACTTCGCCCGGCGCGACGCTGAACGCCACGTCGTCGAGGGCGCGTTCGCCGCCGAAGGTCTTGGAGATATGTTCCGCTAACAGCGCAGGGGCGCCGGCATGCGGCGCCCCCTTGCCGTCAGTCTGTGCGGAACTACTCAATGCCCCACAACTTGCGGAAACCGGCGACGTGCACGTCACCATAACCACGGTCGAAGTCAGCCGGGGTCCCGGCGTCTTTCGCGTTGCTGGCGTCGAAGATGTAGAACGGCACGTTCAGTTCCTTCGGCTCAGGCAATCCGCACAAGGTGCGCATATGCGAGTCGAGGATCGCGCGGCCGATCCAACCCAGGCTTTCGCCGATGTCCATCTCGACCTGACCGTTTTGGATCATGTCGATGACGAACGGGGTGCCGTTGAAGCTGGCAATTTTGACCGAGTTGGTCTTGCCGGCGATCCGAATGGCCGGAACAACGAAACCCGACATCGAGTCGTAGATCGGGATCACGTAGTTGACTTCCGGGTTGGCCAGAAGTGCGGACTGAACGCTCGGCTGGATCTTGGTTGCCCATTCCGGCACCGGCGCGTTGATGTACGCAACTTCTTTACAATCGGGGCAGTTCGCTTTCAGCGTGTCGCGAATACCCGCTACCAGCGGCGCGGTCGGAACGATTTCATCCGAACCGACGATCACGACGTTGGCTTTGCCACCGGTCTGAACGATCGCCCAGTTGGCGAGGATCTGACCGATTTTGTTGAACGACAACGGCACGAAACCGTCGAGGCTCGGGTGCGGCGTCTGGGTCAAGTCGTAGAAGTGCGATGTCTTGACTTTGATACCGGCATTCTTGGCGGCCTCGATTTGAGGCACGATCACGCCCGGGTCGATCCCGCCGAGGAGATCGATCAGGTCGAACTTCTCGTTGATCGCGAAGTTCATGCCCTGGACCCACTGGGTCGGCTGGGCCTGGTTTTCCCACTCAACAACCTCGATACCAACTTCCTTCGCTGCCGCGATCATCGCCAGGGCGATATTCTTGGTGAACGGGTTGGCGCTCGAGACCGGCATGGTCAGGATACGTTTGCCGGCGGTGCAGGACTTGGCGTCAAACGCCGGGCCCGGCGCCGAGAACACCGGTTTGTTGCGGTGATCGGCAATCATTTTCTTGGCGGCGTCCATGCCCTGCGCAGAGGCAGGGGTCACGGCACCCAGTGCAGCGGTCGCAATTGCGGCGACGGCTCCGAGTAATAGCTTCCCTTTCACGGGGGTTCCTCCCTTAAAGAAATGGTCATAGCTGTACGTAGGGCCGGCGCGTGCCGCCCCCTATGCAGCATGAATCTACATTAACTAATGTCCGGACCAACACAAAGGGGTCTACCGCATTGACAAATCGAAAAGGATGCCACCCCTAGGCAGAATGCAGCGACTAGGCTAAGGGTGCCAGAATGCCACAGCCCGACACCTTACCCGAGATTCCCGAATCTGGCGCGCCAGACGCCACAGCGGCCCTTTACAAGGCTATTCGCCAAGGCATGCAGGTGCCGATCGTCGCGCTCTTCTACCGGAACCTCGCCGGGATCGACGGCGCCTTGGAATGGATGTGGGACGTGGTCTCCCCGCTCCCGGATGACGGCCGGCTCCAGGCCACGGCCGCGCATATCGCGCAAACCGGGACCCTTCAGCCCCTGGCCCCCCTTGCCGCTGACCCGCCGGCGATCCACGTGATCGATGCCTATAACCGGGCCAATCCGCTCAACTTCACCTGCGCCGCCATTCTTGCGCACTTGCTCTCTGGCGAAATGTTGCCCTCCCGTTCGAGGCCGTTGCCCGGTGGCGCGCAGCTGTGTGATGCGCCCTCGGCGTTGCCCGAGATGGTCGCGACCCGGGATATCGCGCCTCGTCTGCAAGCCGGGATCGCCCAACTCGAAACCTCTGACACCGCCGGGGACGGCATCATTCCCAGTCTGTACCGGCACCTCGCCAACTGGCCCGATTTCTTGGAAGGCGCGGTCACCGCGCTGGTGCCGCGTTTTGCCGATGGTTCGATTCAAACCGTCGCGCGAGAAATCGCTGCCGTTGGCCGAGAAGAAACAGCAGCCCTGATTGGGGGCTTGGATGTCGCACCGCTTCCCACGGCGTTAGTGGTGCATCGCGACGCCGTGTCGACATCCGTCGGGAAATTCTCCCGTCGCATCCCGGAGATGATCGTCGTTGGCCGCTTGCTGGCCGCCGCTACCCAAAAGGAAAAATAGAAAAATGACCGGAACCGCTCATGACGCGCTTGAAGCGTGCCTGGAAAACGTTCGTCGTCACGATAAGGACGTCAACGCTTTCATCACGGTGACAGAAGAGTCGGCGCGCGAGACCGCCCATGCCGCCGATCATACCGCCGCCGAAGGTCGCTGGTTGGGTCTTCTGCACGGCATGCCGATCGCGGTAAAGGACAACATCGCCACCGCCGGCACGCGGACGACCAGCGGTTCACTGCTTTTTCAAGATCATGTCCCCAACCACGACGCCGAGGTGATGCGCCGGGTCCGTGCGGCGGGCGCGGTCATGGTCGGCAAGGTCACGATGCACGAACTTGCGTTCGGCGTTCGGTCGGACAATCCGATCATCGGAGCTTGTCACAACCCTTGGGATCTCGATCGGATTCCCGGTGGTTCGAGCGGCGGGTCCGGGGCGGCGCTGGCGGCCGACATGTGCGTCGGCGCACTTGGCACCGATACCGGTGGGTCGGTGCGCTTGCCGGGCTCGTTCAACGGCATCACGGCGCTGCGGCCAACCCACGGTCGGATTTCGAACCATGGCGTGACGCCGATCAGCATTCGGTTCGATACGGTGGGGCCGATGGCGCGCCGCGTCGAAGATGTCGCGCGGCTGTTTGCGGTGCTTGCCGGGTTCGACCCCAAAGACCCGCTTTCTGCAGACCACCCGCTAGAGAATTTCTTGCCGACCCTCGATGACGGCATCGAGGGGTTGCGGATCGGCATTCCCGAGAACTTCTTCTTCGAAGACATCCATCCCGATGTCGAAAAAGCCGTGTTGGAGGCCGCCAAACATTTCCAAAGCCTGGGTGCGTCGCTCCACAAAGTGACCGTCACCGGTGCCGAAACGGCGCACAAATGGGCGGCCACAATGATCTATTCCGACCTGTGCGCCCATTTCGGCGATGTCATCGAGAATCAGCCCGAGATGATCTCGCCCGCCGTCCTCGAACGGATGAAAGCAGGACTTGTACATACCGGCGTCGATTACGCACGCGGCATGCGGGCGCAAGAGGTTTGGAAGCGCACGCTGCAGGCGCTCTTTCAGGATGTCGATGTGATCCTCACGCCGACAACGCCGGGCGAGCCCGCGCCGATTGCCGATTCGCGCAAACTTCTGGACGCAACCCATGACGCGACCAAGTTTACCTACGGCGGCGGCCTGTCCGGCACGCCCGCGATTTCGCTTCCGTGCGGCCTGACCGGCAACAACTTGCCGATCGGTGTAATGCTGGAAGGTCCGTGGTGGAGCGAACCGATGCTGTTGCGCGCCGGGGCGGCCTACCAGCGCGAAACGGATTGGCACCTGCGCAAGGCGCCAATCCATTTCTCATAACGGGTTCCTAGACTTCGAACTCTTTGTGGTGTTCCAGCCACCAGTTCGCGATGTCGATCCGCTTGGCAAACCACACGTCGCCCTTGTCCAACGCGTATTCGATGAACTCGCGTAGACCCGAGATACGTGCGGCCTGGCCGATCATGCGCGGGTGGAGCCCGATCGACATCATGCGCGGGCGCTCGGCGCCTTCTTCCCAATAGGTATCGAAAGCGCGCTTGAGGTAGTCCGCGAAGTCCGATGGGGACGAGTAGCCCTGCGACAGAACGAACCGCGCGTCGTTATAGGTAAAGCTGTACGGCACGATGAGATGTTGCTTGCCCTTCACGTCCTGGAAGTAGGGCAGATCGTCGTTGTAGACATCGGCGTCGTAGACAAAACCGCCTTCCTCGACCAGCAGCTCGCGGGTGTGCACGGACGGTCCGTACCGGCAGTACCAGCCCTGCGGGCGCTGCCCGACGGTACGCTTGAACGATTCGATCGCCCATAGCATGTGCTGTTTTTCTTCTTCGCGCGACAGCGTCCAAACCTCTTCCCAACGCCAGCCATGGCTGCACGGTTCGTGCCCGGCCTCTTTGAGCCACGCCGCAACCTCGGGGTTGCGCTCCAGCGCCGTCGCCGCGGCGAAAAACGTGATCGGAATATCTAGGCCGTCGACCAAACGCTGCACACGCCACACGCCGGCACGCGAGCCGTATTCGTAGACCGACTCGGCCGCGAGGTCGCGGTACTGCGGGTCCATCATGTAGGGAATTTCGGTTAGGCCGTCGTTTTTCTTGTCGCCGGCCGGGTGCGTGTACTCCGAACCTTCTTCGTAGTTGAGCACGATATTGACCGCGACACGCGCATTGTTGGGCCAGCGCACCTTGGGCACATGGCGACCGTAACCGACATAGTCGCGCTTGGGGCCGGGGACGTCTTGGTCGATGAACGGATTTGAAACCATCGTTTTGTATCCCTTTCGGCCTAGGGGTTTAGGACCATACGCCCGAAGAACTTGCGGCTCTCCATCAGCTTGTGGGCTTCGGCGGCGTCTTTCAGGGCGAAGCGTTTGTGAATTACGGGCTTCAGTTTCTTGGCCGCGGTGAGATCAAGCACATGGGCCGCCATCGCTTTGGTCGACCGGCCGCAGCCATGCATCGAAATGTGCTTTCGGAAGAACTCGATCATATCGATATCGACTTCCTCGCCGCCGTGCGCCCCGACCGTGACGATGCGCCCGCCAGGGGCCAGCGCATCGATCGTCTGTTTCAGGGTCTCGCCGCCGACCATCTCAAGAGCAATGTCGACGCCTAAACCGCCGGTCGCCTTTTGGGCGGCCTTGCCGATGTCTTGTGTCCGGTAATTGATCCCGACGTCGGCGCCGAGTTTTTTGGCGCGCGCCAGCTTCTGGCTCGAACTGGATGTCGTCAGCACCTTGGCACCGGCCATCTTGGCGATCTGAATGCCGGCCGACCCGACGCCGCTGCTTGCGGCATTGATCAGCACGTTCTCGCCGGCGCGCAGGTTGCCGACTTCCATCAGCGCCTCCCATGCGGTGGCAAACGGCACATACGCCGACACCGCTTGGTCGTAGTCCAATTTGTCGGGGATCGACACCAAATGGTGCGCGCCGACCTTCACGTATTGGGCGTAGGTGCCCCACGCGGTGGCGCCGAGAATCCCGAAATTGAGGCAGATGTTTTCCTTTCCGGCCATACAGTTCGGGCAGGTACCACAGCTCAAAATGAAGTGCGGCGCAACGCGGTCGCCTTTCTTCCACTGATGCACGCCGTCGCCGACTTTGGCGACCTCACCGGCCGCATCGACCCCCAAGATGTGGGGGAACTGTCCGTCCATGCCGGAGAGCCCGTTGCGAATATCGATGTCGACGTGGTTCACGCCCGCGGCGTAGACCCGCACCAACACCTCGCCCGGACCCGGCTCCGGCGTTGCGATGCTCTGGTACTTCAGCGCCTCTGGGCCGCCGTTTTTCTGTAGGACGATCGCCTTCATGGGTACTCCCTAATGCGTTTGTTCGTTGCGGCGCATTTGACGGGGCGATTGATGCGGGGTCAAGGGAGGCGTTGATCCGAGTCATAACCGCGGCCACCGAATCGACCTACGATAAGGATATGGCCGAGTTGGAATCGGATGCCTCAGCGGACCCTGTAGCGCTGCCGACGTTCCGCACGCGCAACCTGACGAAGGTCTATCAGACCAGCGAAGTGGCTGTGCACGCGCTACGTGGAGTCGACCTCGATATCGGCCAATCGGAAATCGTCACCTTGCTCGGCCCGTCGGGAAGCGGCAAGTCGACCTTGCTCAACATCATCGGTGGATTGGATACCGCGACCGAGGGCGATGTGTTCTTCCGCGACGTGAATCTTTCCTCGATGGGGCCGGCCGGGCTGACCCGATACCGGCGCGACAACGTCGGCTTCGTCTTCCAGTTCTACAATCTCATTCCCAGCTTAACGGCACGGGAAAACGTCGAACTCGTCACCGAACTCGCCAAAAACCCAATGCAGGCCGCCGACGCCCTCGCATTGGTCGACCTCTCGAATCGGCTCGATCATTTTCCGGCCCAGCTTTCGGGCGGTGAACAACAGCGTGTCGCGATCGCCCGCGCCATCGCCAAGCGGCCGGATGTCTTACTTTGCGACGAGCCCACCGGCGCGCTTGATTCGGAAACCGGCGTCTTGGTGCTGGAAGTTATCGAACGGGTCAATCGGGAGTTGGGGACGACCTGCGCGCTCATCACTCACAACGGTTCGATCGCCGAAATGGGCGACCGCGTCGTGCGCTTCTTTGACGGCCAGATTGCCTCCGATATCCGCAACGCCGCCCGCCGCCCGCCGCGCGAGATTGAGTGGTAGGCGATGCTGGATCGCAAAATGCTTCGCGACTTGCGCCGGCTCTGGAGCCAAGTCCTGGCCATTGCATTGGTGATGGCGTCCGGTATTGCGGTCTTCGTCATGGCGCTGACCACGATGCGCAATCTCGAAGAAACCCGCGACGCGTATTACGAACGCTATCGCTTCCCGCACGTTTTTGCCCACGTCAAGCGGGCCCCGGAGTCGTTGGTGGCGCGGCTCGCTGCCATTCCTGGCGTTAACGCGGTCGCGCCGCGTGTCCTTGTCGATGTCAGTGTCGACGTGCCGGGCATGTCCGAACCTGCGACCGCACGCCTGGTGTCGTTGCCCAAGCGCGGGCCTCTGTTGCTCAACGACCTGTATCTTCAACGCGGCCGCTTGCCGTCGAACCGCGCGCCTGACGAAGCGGTGGCGACCGCAGCCTTTGTCGATGCCCACGACATGCGAACCGGCGACACCGTTGCGGCGGTCATCAATGGCCGCAAACGCACCTTGACGATCGTCGGTGTCGCCCGTTCGCCGGAGTTTCTCTACACGATTCCACCAGGCTCCTTGATGCCGGACAACCGCCACTTCGGGATTCTGTGGCTTGGGCACGACGCCCTGACCTCGGCCTACGACCTCGGCGGCGCGTTCAACGACGTCAGTCTCACTGTGCAACACGGCGCGTCGGTCGACGACGTGATTGCCAGGGTCGACGATCTATTGGCGCCGTACGGCGGCATTGGCGCCTATGCCCGCAAAGACCACGTGTCGGACTTCTTCCTAACCGGTGAGATCGACGAGCTGAAACTCATGGCGCGCCAAATCCCGGCAATCTTCCTTGGGGTTGCGGCTTTTTTGCTCAACATCGTGGTCTCTCGTCTGATCGCGACCGAACGCGAGCAAATCGGCCTTCTCAAGGCCGTCGGCTACAGCAGCACGACCGTCGGGTTTCATTACCTCAAGCTCGTTTTCGTGGTCGTGCTCGCCGCCACCGTGATCGGCTCGTTGGCCGGAGTCTATTTCGCGGGCGCGATGACCGACCTCTACGGCGATCTGCTGTTCGACTTCCCGATCGTGTTGAAACAAGTGCACGGGTCGGTCTTATCCGGCGCCGTGGCTGTCGGTGTCATCGCCGGCCTGCTCGGTGGCGTCACGGCGGTGTGGAGGGCGGTGCAACTGCCGCCCGCCGAGGCAATGCGTCCGCCGGCCCCGACCAATTACCGCAAGGGTCTGCTCGACCGGCTCCATGTCGCCAAATTGTGGGGCGCGCCGGGCCGCATGGTACTGCGTCATCTGACGCGGTGGCCGGTGCGGAGCGCTTTGACCTCGCTCGGGATTGCGATGGCCGTGGCGCTCCTGGTCTCCGCCATGCATTGGCTCGACTCCATCGAAGAGCTGATCGAGGTCCAGTACGAGCAACAGGCCCGGCAGGACATCACCGTGAGCTTCGTCGAACCGCTCTCGACGGACGCCCTCACGAATATCGCGTCGATGCCCGGCGTCATCGTGGCCGAGCCCTACCGCGCGGTGCCAACGGCGTTGCGCGCCGGCCACCGCGAGCGTCGTGAAGCGATTATCGGCTTGCCGGCCACCACCGACCTCAATCGCGTTCTTGGCGCCGACCTCCGTCCGAGGACGCTGCCGAGCGAGGGATTGCTGGTCTCGACGACACTGGCCGAGGCTTTGCAAATATCTGCCGGCGACATCGTTTCGGTCGAGGTCTTAGAGGCCCGTCGTACGCACGCGGACGTACGGGTGGCCGAGGTAATCGAATCCTATATCGGCGCGCCCGCCTATATGGAAATCGGGGCGCTCAATGCGTTGCTCAAAGAGGGGCCGCGCATTAGCGGCGCCAATCTAATGGTCGATAATGCACAACTCGATGCGCTCTACGCCGACATCAAGAACACCCCGGCTATCGCCGGGACCGCGTTGCTCAGCGAAGCCGTAAGGACGATGCGCGAAACCATCGCTCAATCCATCAACATCATGGTCTCGTTCTTTGTTGGCTTCGCGTCGGTGATCGCGTTTGGGGTTGTCTACAACAGCGCGCGCATCAGCCTGTCGGAACGCGGACGAGAACTCGCAGCCATGCGCGTCTTGGGTTATTCGCGGGCCGAGGTGTCGCGCGTCTTGTTGGGCGAGGTCGCGGCACTTACCGCGGTAGCGCTACCCGTTGGTTGCGGGATCGGCTACTTCATCTCTTGGGCGTTGACTCTGGCGGTTAGCAACGAACTATTCCGATTGCCTCTCGTGATCGACCGCTCGACCTACGCCTATGCAATCCTCTTCGTCGTGGCTGCCTCGGCGGTGTCGGGATTGATCGTGCGCCGGCGGATCGACCGGCTTGATCTTGTTTCGGTTCTAAAAACGAGGGAATGACCATGCGTCTTCGCAGCGTTGTGACCATGCTGACCATCGGCGGCGTCTTCGTCGCCGTGATCGGGTTTCTGATGTGGCCCGAAACGGTCCCGGTTGATACCGCACGTGTTGCGCGCACCGACCTTGCGGTGACGGTGTCGGGCGAGGGCGAAACCCGCGTGCGCGACATGTACATGGTCTCGGCTCCCATTCCAGGTCGGGTGTTGCGGATCGACGGCCACGTCGGCGACCCGGTGGTGGCGGGCGAAACGGTCATCGCGCGCATCGAGCCGACCGATCCGGTGTTCCTCGACGCGCGCTCGCGGAGCCAAGCACAGGCGACCGTGCGGGCCGCCGAAGCAGCCAAGCGACTGGCCGAAGCGGCGGTCACGCGGGCCGAGGCCGAGCTCGAATTCAGCCGCTCCGAACTCGAACGCGCCGAGACGCTGGCCGAACGCAACACCATTTCGGAGCGCGCGTTGGAGCGTGCGCAAATCGACAATCGCACCCGCCTTGCGGTCCTTGCCGAGGCTGAGGCGGCGCTGCGCGTACGCACCTTCGAACTTGAGAACGCCCGCGCCATGTTGATCGTGCCGAACGGCGATACCGTCGGCACCAACGGGGAGTGTTGCGTGCTGTTGCGCGCGCCGGTCGATGGTCGCGTGATGCAAATCTTGCACGAAAGCGAAGGCGTGGTCGCCGCCGGCACCGCATTGGCCGAAATCGGTGACCCCGAAGACCTCGAAATTGTTGTCGATCTTCTCTCGCAAGACGCGGTGCGGATCCGCGAAGGCGCGCCAGCGACGATCGAAGAATGGGGCGGGGACACCGCCCTCAACGCGCTGGTGCGCCGCGTCGAACCCTTTGCCTTCACCAAAGTCTCCGCGCTCGGCATCGACGAGCAGCGCGTCAACGTCATCCTCGAATTGGCGGATCCGCCCGAGGTATGGCGTGCCTTAGGTCACGGCTACCGCGTCGAAGCGCGGATCGAGTTGTGGCGCGACGGTGCCGCACTTGCGGTGCCGGTCAGTGCGCTCTTCCGCAACGACAGCGACTGGTCGGTGTTCGTCGTCGAGGCGGGCCGCGCCCAACGCCGAACCATCGAGGTTGGGCGGAGCAACACTTTCGACGCGCAAGTGTTATCGGGCCTGGAAGAGGGCGATACTGTGGTGCTGCATCCCGGCGACCGCGTGCGCGATGGCGTCACGGTGGTCGACCGCGCCACACTGATCGACTAGGCGGATTTGTCGCCGCGTTTCTCGAACACTTCGCGGGCGGCGGCGAGGCCGGTCGTTGCCGCCGGGAAACCGGCGTAGGCCGCCATCTGCAGAATCACTTCGATCACCTCGGCTTGGGTCGCGCCGACGTTCAGCGCCCCGGCGATATGGGTCTTAAGATGCGGCTTGAACGACGCCATGCAGGTCAACGCGGCAACCGTGCACAATTGCCGTGTCTTCAAATCGACGCCCTGCCGTTGGTAAAGATCGCCATAGATCGATTCGGCGAGATAACGCCCAACATCGGGGTCGAGATCGTCGAACGCCTTAAGCGCGGCTTCGGCGGTTGTGGTGCCGACGATCTCTTCGAGCTTGCGAAACCCTGCTTCGTATTTGTCGGTGCCGCTCATGGTGTCAGTCCAAGTAGTTCCACGGCCGTTTGGCGCGGTCGGCATCTTGCCAGGCTTTGATTTCGTCCCAGCCCTCAAGGGTGACGCCGATCGCATCCAGCCCCTTCAGCAGCGTTTCTTTGCGGGCGCCGTCAATGTCGAACGTGAACGTCGTGCCGTCTGGGGCGGTGACCGTTTGGGCCTCGAGGTCGATCGAAACTTCGCGCTGCCCCTCGGCGATTTGCGCGGCGATCGCCTCGATCGAAGCTTCGTCCAGAACGAGCGGCAGCACCATGTTCTTGAAGCAGTTGTTGAAAAAGATCTCGCCGAACGAGGGGGCGATTACGCAGCGAATGCCATAGCCCTTCAGTGCCCACACCGCATGCTCGCGCGATGAGCCGCAGCCGAAGTTGTCGCGCGCCAGCAAAATCTTGGCGTCCTTGTAGTAGGGCGCGTTCAGCACGAAGTCGGGCTTGGGCGTTTTTTCGTCTTTTTCGAAACGCCAATCGCCAAACAGAAAGCCGCCGAACCCGTCTTTACCGGTTTCGTTGATCCGCGTCAGAAATCGGCTCGGCAGGATCGCGTCGGTGTCGATGTTGTTGCGCAGCAACGGCACGGCAGTGCCGGTGAGGGTGGTAAAGCTCTCGTTCATGTCTAGCTCGCCAGTTTGCGGATGTCGGTGACTTTGCCGGTCACGGCCGCGGCAGCGACCATTTCGGGGCTTGCGAGGTGCGTGCGCACGCCGACGCCTTGCCGGTTTTCAAAGTTCCGGTTTGTCGAGGAGATCGCGCGGCCGCCTTGCTTGAACTTGTCGCCGCCCAACGAAACGCACATCGAACAACCGGGCTCGCGCCATTCGAAACCGGCTTCTTTGAACACCTTGTCGATCCCTTCGGCTTCGGCTTCTTTCTTAACCAGGCCCGACCCCGGCACGCACCAGGCCTGAATGCCGTCGGCCACTTTGCGGCCTTTCAAAATGTTTGCTGCTGCGCGCAGGTCCGAGATCCGCGCATTGGTACACGAGCCAATGAAGGCGACGTCGATCGGCGTATCTTCGATCGCCGCACCGGGGGTCAGCCCGGTATAGGCCAGCGCACGTTCGAGGTAGGCTTTTTTGTCGGCGTCCCCCGCCTTGGCCGGATCGGGCACATGTCCATCCACCCCGATCACGTCCTGCGGGCTCGTGCCCCAGGTAATCATCGGGACGATCTTGGTCGCATCGATGGTTTCTTCGCGGTCGAAAACGGCGCCGTCGTCGGTTGGCAGCGTGCGCCAGTATTCGACCGCCTTGTCCCACATCTCGCCCTTCGGCGCGTAGGGGCGGCCTTTGAGGTAGTCGAACGTCGTATCGTCGGCCGCGATCATGCCGTAGCGCGCCGCCATCTCGATCGACATATTGGCCATCGTCAGCCGCGCCTCGACCGGCAATGCGCGGACCGCTTCGCCGGCGTACTCGACGACGTAGCCGTTGCCCGCCTTCGCGCCGAGTTGGCCGATGGTGTAGAGGATCATGTCCTTGGCGGTCACGCCCGGGGCGGTCTTGCCCTCAAAATTGATCCGCATCGTCTTGGGCTTTTGCGCCACGATGGTTTGGGTTGCCAGCACATGCTCGATCTCGGTCAGCCCGGCGCCCCAGGCGAGAAGGCCCAAGCCACCGATCGTCGAGGTATGGGAGTCGCCACAAATCAATGTCGAGCCGGGCAGGGCGATGCCCTGTTCGGGCGTGAACACGTGGCAGATACCCTGGCGCTCGTCGCCCAGATCGAACATCGTGATGCCGTACTCTTTGCACTTCCGGCGCAGCCCTTGGACGCCGGCCTTGCCGCCGGCGATCTTGGTTTCGTCGGTCCTGCCCGTCTCGGTCTCGATGCCGTGGTCCATCGTCGCGAAATGCAATTCCGGGTTCGGCATCTTCATGCCCCGCTTGTCGAGCGGCTCGAACACCAGCGATCCCAACAGGTCGTGCATGATGTCGCGATCGACATGCAGCAGCGAATAGCCGTTGCCGAAATCCTTGATCTCGTGATCGTCCCAAATCTTCTGAAAGAGCGTGCGCGGCTGGCTCATGCGTTTTCCCGTGTTTCTTCGTGATTTGTGCCGACCGTATCACGGCGCTGCTGAAATGGTGAAGGTGTCGCGAGCCCGCCCGCCACCGGCGATCGCCCGCTCGGTGTGCTAGATAACGAGTTGAACGGACAACAAAGCGCGGCAGGCCGCGGTGAGGGAGGCAAGATGGAAAAAGTTGCAGTAATCGGCGCCGGGATGGTGGGACGTGCCTGGGCCATCGTGTTCGCCCGCGCGGGCCGCACGGTGGCGCTCTACGACACCGACGGTGCGGCCTTGGAAAACGCGTTGGTCCTCATCGCCGGTGCGGCCAACGACCTGCATCGCGAAGGCCTCGTCGACGAGGACGTCCAGGCCATCGTCAGTCGCATCACCGCGACGACCGATCTGGCGGCGGCCCTCAAAGATGCGGTCTACGCCCAGGAAAACGCGCCGGAAAACCTCGACCTCAAACGCGAGCTCTATGCGCAGATGGATGCTGTCGCGCCTGCCGACACCATCATGGGCAGTTCCACCTCAGGCATCCGCGCCTCGGAATTCAGCGAACATCTCAAGGGTCGCCATCGTGTGTTGGTCGCCCATCCGGTCAATCCGCCCAGCGTTGTCCCGCTGGTCGAGTTGGCGCCGGCGCCGTGGACCGACCCGGCCTGCGTCGACAAGGTTCGCGCGCTGATGGAGGCGGTCGGCCAACAGCCCATCACGGTGCGCAAGGAAATCGACGGCTTCATCCTCAACCGCCTGCAAGGGGCCTTGCTGAACGAAGCCTTGTGCCTCGTCGCCGACGGTTACGTGTCGACGGAAGATCTCGACAAGACCGTCAAGCACGGGCTCGGCTTGCGTTGGTCCTTTATGGGCCCGATGGAAACCATCGATCTCAACGCACCCGATGGTGTGCCCGATTACTGCGGACGCTACGGACCGATCTATCGCCAGGTCGCCCAAGAAAACGATGCACGCCCGTGGGACGACAAGCTGTTTGGTCAGGCCGCCAAGGACCGCCGCGCCTTATTGCCGATGGACAAACACGTCGAACGCCAGCAATGGCGGGATCGCCGCTTGATGGCTCTTGCACGACACAAGAAAGAAGCTGCCGAACGTCTCGGTGACTAGGTCCCGAGCGGCCGCCCACCGTCGATCGGGAAGACCGTGCCGGTGGTGTGCGGGAAGTGCACCACGGCCGCCAAGATCGCTTCACCTACTTCCTCCGGCGTTGCGAACCGACCCAACGGCGTCGCCGCCGTTTGCGCCTCCCGCACGGCCGGGTCCCACGCGCGGGTGAATTCGGTATCGACCACCCCCGGCGCCACTGCCACAACGCGCACCTTGGGCGCGAGCGCGCGGGCCAAGGTCATGGTCAGCGATTCGATCGCGGCTTTTGAAGCGCAGTAGGCGATGTTCGATCCGAAGTGAATCTGCGCCGCGACCGACGATAGGTTCACGACGACCCCGCCGTCGCCGGCGGTCAGCAATTCGTTGAACGCGCGCACACAGGCAAACGCGCCGCGAACGTTGGTCTTCATGATGTGGTCGAACGTCTCGTCGTCCAGCGCCTCGAGATCGGCGTGGGCGATTACGCGGCTCCACCCCGCATTGTTGACCAGCACATCGAGGCGGCCCTCGATCTTCGCCACATCGGCGGCCAACGCGGTTAGCGATTCCGTATCGGTTACCGAAGCTTGCACCGTGCGATGCCCGCTGCCGGGCAACGCCGCGGCGACCTCCTCGGCCGCCGGCCCGCTGTCGCGGTGGGTCAGTACCACCGTCGCCCCGGCCTGCGCCAAGGCGTGGGCTGTGGCCGCGCCGATCCCGCGACTCCCCCCGGTGACGACGGCGACTTGGCCGGTCAGGGGCGCGCTCACGGGGCACCGTACCGGCAGACGACCAACGTGCCGGCGCCGGATTCCGGCGCCCAAACCTCGCCCCCACGACCCGACAATTGCCGCACCCGCGCCATGGGAAAAATCATGTGTGCTTTGCGTCGCACTACTCGGCGGCCTCTTTGCCGTAACGGGCCACCCGCAAGTCGGCTTGTGCTTTGTGGCCGGCAAAGTTTTCGATCGCACACAAACGCGAGCAGTATTCGCCGATCAACAAGCTCGCCTCCTCGGTGCAGCGCTGATAGGTCACGGTCTTGATGAATTTGCCGACCCACAAGCCGCCGGTGTAGCGCGCCGCGCCACGCGTCGGCAGCGTGTGGTTTGTCCCGATCACTTTGTCGCCGTAAGCCACGTTGGTTTCTTTACCCAAGAACAAGGCGCCGTAGTTCTTCATGTTATCGAGGAAGTACTGCGGATCGGCGGTCAGAACCTGAACGTGTTCGGAAGCCAGCTCGTCGGCCTGGGCGACCATTTCATCGACCGTGTCGCACAGAATGATCCGACCGTATTCTTCCCACGCGACGCTGGCGACGTCGGCGGTTTCGAGGGTCTTGAGTTGCCGCGCGATTTCGCCCGGTACGGCCTCGGCCAGTTCCCGCGACGTCGTCAGCAAGATGGCGGGGGAATTCGGCCCATGTTCGGCTTGGCCCAAGAGATCGGTTGCGCACATTTCGGCGTCCGAGGTTTCGTCGGCGATGATGAGTGTTTCGGTCGGGCCGGCCAGCAGGTCGATCCCAACTCGGCCGAACAACTGCCGCTTGGCTTCGGCCACAAACGCATTGCCCGGTCCCACGATCATATCCACCGGCGCGATCGACTCCGTGCCGATGGCCATCGCCGCCACGGCTTGAACGCCGCCGAGAATGTGAATCTCATCGGCGCCGGCGAGATGCATGGCGGTAATGGTTTCGGCCGGCAGCTTGCCGTTGATCGGCGGCGTACAGGCGACAACGCGGCGGACGCCGGCAACCTTGGCGGTCAGCACGCTCATATGGGCCGAGGCGACCATGGGGTAGCGCCCCCCCGGCACGTAGCAACCGACCGAATCGACCGGTAGGTTCTTGTGGCCCAAAACCACCCCCGGAAGGGTCTCGACCTCGACGTCGCTCAGCGACTCAAGCTGCTTTTGCGCGAAGTTCGCGATTTGCGTTTGCGCGAATTTGATGTCCTCGACCGTTTGCGGCGCCACCGAGGCCACGACCTCGTCGATCTGCGCCTGGCTCAGGCGGTAAGATTCCGGGCCCCACTTGTCGAATTTTTCCGATAACTCGCGAACTGCCGCATCGCCGCGCGCTTTTACGTCGGAAATGATCTGCTCGACGGTTTGCCGCACTTTTTGATCGGCTTCCTCGCGCTCTTCCTCGGTTTTTCCGGTCTTGAGTTCTTGAATCATGCTGGCTCCGTCGGCGGATGGCTGTCTTGGACGATGGCGCGAACTCTCCTCGCGTGGCTCCGGCTTGTCAAACCGGCGCGTTCAATTTCCCGGGCCCGTGATCTCCCCCAAAACGCGCAGAATTGGGCGCTAAATGGCGGGCGAGGCGGGTTGACTTGATATGGGCCCCAACCTAGTTTTCGCGCTCGCCGGTCCGAGGTCTCCGATGGGGGCGCGGGCGGGCAGGAATAGCAACAACTTGCCGCTGGGCGTGAGGCCCGGGGGTCTAGAGAGGGCGCGTCGATGAGCAGCCAAGGTCGTGGTGAAGTACAGCTGGTGAATCTCACCAAGCATTTTGGTGAAACCAAAGCGGTCAACGATATCAACCTGACAATTCCCGATGGCGCTTATTGCTGCATGATCGGTCCGTCCGGTTGTGGCAAGACCACGATTCTCCGCATGATCGCGGGCCATGAAGATCCGACCAGCGGTCACGTCATGATTGGCGGCCAGGCGGTCGAAGGCATGACCCCGGTGCAACGCGGCACCTCGATGATGTTTCAGAGCTACGCGCTCTTCCCGCATCTCTCGGTGGCCGACAACGTTTCCTTCAGCCTCAAGGTCAAAGGCGAACCCAAAGAAAATCGCCGCAAGAAAGCGATGGAGGTGCTCGACACCGTCCAGATGACGCATCTCGCCGATCGCGTTCCGGCGCAGCTTTCCGGTGGCCAGCAGCAGCGCGTGGCGCTGGCGCGGTCGCTGATCACCAACCCCAAAGTGCTGCTGCTCGACGAACCGCTTTCGGCGCTTGACGAATTCTTGCGTCTGCAAATGCGCGAAGAACTGCGCCGTTTGCAAAAGGAAATCGGCATCACCTTCATTCACGTCACCCATACCCAGCCTGAGGCGCTCGCGCTGGCCGATATCATCGTCGTCATGGACGAGGGCGTGATCGATCAAGCCGGGACCGCGCGTGAGATTTTCAACAAGCCGGTTTCGGGATACGTCGCCGAGTTCATGGGCGGCTGGAACGTGTTCAGCGGCCAGGTCGAAGGCACCGACGGCGACAACGCTGTTTTGGCCGACAGCGGCGTGAAATATGCCGTGCCGAAAGGCGATCTTGCCAACGGCGCCAAGGTCGGCTTCTCAATCCGCCGCGACCTGATTCACATGACTCGCGGGCACGAGGCGGCCGACAAGCCGAACTCGCTTGCCGGCACGGTGCACGGGATCGAGTACCAAGGGACTTGGGTCAAGGTGACGATGGTGCGCAAGGACAACGGCGAACATGTCGTCGCCAACGAGTCCGAGGACGAGTTCTTCAGCAATCCCGTCGACTTCGGTGACCCTGTGACGGCTTACTGGAAGGCCGAAGATAGTCACCTGCTGGCGCATTAACGCCGCGCAAAGATCGGCGTAGGCGAACGGCGTGGCACTGCACGATCTGACACTCGTCGAGGTCCTTGAGGGACTGGAAGACGGAACGTTCAGTGCCGAGGAACTGACCCGCGCGTTGATCGCGCGGGCCCAGCACTACACCGACCTCAACGCATTCATATCGTTCGACGAAGATCAGATACTGAAAGACGCGCGTGCCGCCGATGCACGCCGCGCCGCCGGTGATGGTGGGCCTTTGACGGGCGCACCGATCGTCCTCAAAGACAACATCGATATCGCCGGTCGGGTGACGACGGGCGGCACGAACGCTTTGCGTCACAACGTCGCCAAACGTACCGCGCCGGTCGCGCAGCGTCTGCTCGATGCCGGCGCCGTGGTGTTCGGCAAGGCGAATCTGCACGAGCTGGCGTTCGGCTGTACGTCCAACAACGGTTGTTTCGGCCCGGCGCGTAATCCTTACGATCCCGACCGGATCGCCGGTGGCAGTAGTGGCGGCACCGCGAGCGCGGTCGGCGCGCGTCTCGCGCCTGCCGGGATCGGTAGCGACACTGGTGGCTCTGTCCGTATCCCCGCCGGATTCTGCGGCAATGCCGGTTTACGGCCGACCACGGATCGCTATCCGTCGGGCGGCGTGGTGCCGATCTCGCACAGCCGCGATACCGCTGGGCCGATGGCGCGCAGCGTGGCGGATGTCCGTTTGTTGGATGCCGTCATGGTTGGTCGCGACTCCGTCCAAACCCCTCTGCCGAACTTGTCCGACATCCGCATTGGTGTGCCGCGCACGCTTTTCTTCGAAACGCTCGACCCGTCGATCGCCACCGGCGCGGAGGCCATGCTGGAGCGCTTCAGGTCCTACGGGATCACGTTGGTTGAGGCCGACATTCCGGATGTCGAAGCCGTACACAAGGCGGGCAACTTCTCGGTCCTGCTGTACGAAGCGGTTGTCGATCTGAACGCCTACCTCGCCGCCAACGAAACCGGTTTGGATTTTGCGGCAGTGGTTGCCGAAGTAGGCAGCCCCGACGTAAGTCAGATACTGGAACCGCTCTTGGGCGCCGGCGCGATCGACGAAGCGGCTTATCGCGAAGCCATGACGGTGCATCGCCCCCGCCTGCAGGCAATCTACGCGGATTACTTCAAAGAGCACCGCGTCGACGCGGTGGTCTACCCGACTGTGCCGGTGCTGCCGATGCTCATCGATCAGCCGCAGTCGGGCGCACTGGAAGACGGCGACACCGTGCCCGCGATCAATTTATTCGATCGCAATACCGGCCCGGCCAGCAACGCCGGCATCCCGAGCCTCACCATACCGGCCGGCGTCGATGCCCAAGGATTGCCGCTTAGCTTCACGCTTGACGCTCCTGTGGGTACGGACGACACGTTGTTGGCCCTGGGCGCCGCGCTAGAGGCCGTCGAGCCGGAAACCCCGGCGCCGCAACTCGCCTGGTAGCTAGCCGCTCGCCGGGTGGTGCGCCATCCAGTGGCGCGCAATCTCAATACGGCGCGCAACCCAGACGTCGTCGTGTTCCAAAACATAGTCCATGAATTTGGCCAACGCTTCGGCACGGCCGGGTCGACCGCTTAATCGGCAGTGCAGGCCGATCGACATCATCTTCGGGGCATGGGCGCCTTCTCGGTACAGGTGATCGAAGGCGGCCTTGAGGTAATGCGTGAAGTCTTCGCCGGACATCCAACCCGGCGCCAGGGCGAATTTGAAATCGTTGGTGTCGAGCGCATATGGCACGATCAACATCGGCTTGTTCTCGACCTCGATCCAATAGGGTAGGTCGTCGTTGTAGAACTCCGACGCGTAGACCGTGCCGCCTTCTTCCATCAATAGGCGCAGCGTGTTGTCGGAATAGCGTCCGGTGTACCAACCCAATGGTCGTTCGCCGCACAGCTCTTTGATGGTGTCGATCGTCAGTTGGATATGCTCGCGCTCCACCTCCTCCGGTACGTCGGCATAGTCGAACCACCGCCAATGATGGCTCGCCACTTCGTGGCCTGCCTCGACCATGGCCGCCGCCGCCTCGGGGTTGCGCTTCAACGCAATACCGACCGCCCAAGACGTAAAGGGAATATTGCGTTCGGCGAACAGACGCATGATCCGCCAGAACCCGGCGCGGCTGCCATACTCGAAAATGTCCTCGACGAATTGGTTGCGCCGTCCCGTCAATCCGGGCAGGCCGTACATCTCGGCCAAATAGGATTCCGATTCGGCGTCGCCGTCCATGATCGTACGCTCGCCGCCCTCTTCGTAATTGAGCACGAAACTCACGGCGATCCGTGCGCCGTTCGGCCACGAGACGACAGGCGGCTTGCCGCCGTAGCCGACAAGGTTGCGAGGGTAGGGGTCTGTCATCGTCAATCTCCTATACCGAGCGCTGGCCTTTTTGTGCGCCCGGTTGGTACGGTCGCGCGCGCAACGAGTTTAGCAAGGAGTATCGCCCATGACTGCCGTTGGTCCCCGACCCCCGCATATCGAAGAAATTCTCGCCCTGGCCGACGAATTCGGTCTCGAGATGGACGTCGACGAAGCGGCCGAATACCAGGCCGTCATGGGCGGTGCGTTCCGCACGTATCAAGCGCTTGATCGGTTGTCGGAGCCGCGCCCCGCGGTCGCCTATCCGCGGACGCCAGGAACCCGGCCCGCGCCAGAGGACAATCCCTACAACGCTTGGTACTGGCGTACCGACATCAAAGGACGGCCCGACGGCCCGCTCGCTGGCGAACGCGTGGGCGTCAAAGACTCCATTGCCGTGGCGGGCGTACCGATGGCGAACGGGTCGCGCACCCTCGATGGCTTTGTCCCCGATGTCGATGCGACCGTTATCACCCGCTTGCTTGATGCGGGCGCGACCATCGCCGGCAAGACCACGGCCTCCGACCTATGCGGCGTTGCGGGCGGGCACGATCATCCCTTCGGCACGGTGCGCAATCCGCACGATCCGACGCGCTCGCCAGGCGGTTCGTCCTGCGGTTCGGGTGTGGCGATTGCGGCGGGCGATATCTCGATGGCGCTGGGCGGCGACCAGGGAGGGTCGATCCGCATCCCGGCCGCCTGGTGCGGTACCGTAGGTATGAAAGCCACCTTCGGTTTGGTGCCCTACACGGGCTGCATGGGGATGGAGACCTCGCTCGATCACGTCGGCCCGATGAGCGACACGGTGTCCAATTGCGCGCGACTAATGGCGGCCATTGCCGGGCCCGATCCGCTCGACCCGCGCGCCGCCGGTGTGCCCGCCGATGCGGTGAGCGACTATGTGGGTGCGGTCGACCAAGGTGTCGACGGACTGACGATCGGCGTCTTGAAGGAAGGCTTCGGTCATTCCGAGTGGCCGACGCTCGGGTTCGGCGCCAGCGATCCGGTGGTGGATGATCGCGTGCGCGACACGGTGGCGGCGCTCGAAGCTGCCGGCGCCAAAGTTGTCGAGGTTTCGGTACCCGAACATGTCGATGCGGCGCACGTTCTGGTCGCGCTCTTGGAAGAGGGCGTGTGCGCCAACATGTTGCGCGGCAACGCCGCCGGCCACGGCTGGCAGGGCTTTTACGATACGCGGCTGCTCGACACCTTCGCGCGCGGTTGGCGCCAACAAGCCGCCGACCTTCCGCCGCCGATCAAGGCGATTCTCCTGGTGGGCGAACACATGCACCGCAACTATCACGGCCATTACTACGCCAAGGCGCAGAACCTCCGGCCGGTGATGCGCGCGGCCTATGACCGCGCCTTACAACAATGTGACGCGTTGGTAATGCCGACGCTGCCGTTCCGGGCATCGAAACTTCCGGCGCCCGACGCACCGATCCCCGAGCGCATGACCATTGCACTCAACATGATCGGCAACGTGTGCCAAGCGAACGTGACGGGTCAGCCTGCGATTTCGGTGCCGTGCGCCATGGCGGACGGCTTGCCGATCGGGCTTCAGTTCATGGGGCGGCATTTTGAGGAGGCAACGCTGTTGCGCCTCGCCGCCGCCGTCGAGCGCGCCGGCGATTGGCGCGCTCGATAAAGCGGGACGGGTCTAGTCGTCGCCTTTATAGGCCGCGCCGCCATCCATCATGGCGTGCGTCAGGTTGTATTTGGTGACGGTCGGCCGCGGGTAGGCCTTGCGGCTGTGCGTCAGGTTTAGCCCCAACAACGTCTCGGCCAGCTTGTAGGTCAACGGGCCGGGGTTGATGACCGGCACCGGTAGGTTTTCGGTGAGGTACTGGTGGGATTCATGCATCGTGGTGGAGCCGAGGCAGATCGCTTCCGCACCGTCCTCTTCGATCAGCTGCATCCCCGCATCGCGCAGCTTCGGAAACACGTCTTCTTCCTTGCCGCCCAACAGATTTTCCGGATCGGGCATGATGTTGGGCGAGCGAATGCCGGCGCATAGGTGGTCGAGCCCGTATTCGCGCACGGTCTTCTTATAGAGGGCCTTCCACGGGTCCCATTGCGTCAGCACGCCGAAGTTGGTGCCCAGCAACAGGCACATCAGGTAGGACGCCTTGCCCGGCGAAATCACCGGAATGTCCAACACGCTGCGCAACCCGTTCTGTCCCGAGTCGCTCATCGTGTCGATGCAGACCGCGTCATAGCCGTCTTCCTGTGCGGTCAGGCCCGCCTCGAACATCGACATGTCGGCCAGCACCGAGTCTTGATAGCTGTCGTAAAGCGCCGGGCCTGCTTTGACCGGTCGATAGTCGAACTCGATGTCGGGTCCAAGCTCGACGGAATTTTGCTGCGCGCGGCGTTTTGATAGGCCGTTCTCATCGAACGCAAACGGTACGAGAACGACAACTCTTTTCTTCTTGGCCATGTGACCCTCTCTCAGGTTGAGGGAAGAGACTGCCCGCTTGGACGCGTCGCGACAACCGTGCCGCTAACCCCGTAGGTCTCGAGGCTGCGCCACGCACACGCCGGGCCCGAAGTCGGGTCGGTTGGTAGGACGCTGAAATCGGAGCGAGGTCCAGCGATCGGGCACATCGCGCATCAGCAGTACGACCGTGGTGGTCGGAAAGAACCATTTGTACTGCCGCGTCACGTTCCATCGCGCGTTATGACATTGATCCCAGAACAGATGCGCCGGGCCGTATTGCTCGGTCAGTTCGGCGAGGAAGGTGTCCGTCAAGTCGGTCCCGCGGTCGTCGCCAAAAAAGACCCCGCGAAAATCTTTCTCCAAGCTCACCGCGACCACCTCGCCCGTATTGCGATCCTCGCAGAGCCATGCCTGCCAGGATTCGTGGGCGAGGGAAATGGGCACGGCTCGGGAGAAAAAACACCCGCCGACCTCGATGGCTTGGACGCGGTCGAGCGCGATATCGCCGAACAACTCGGTGGCTTCCCTGATCGGGGTGCCCCAGCTGAGGCCACGCCACCCGGTGACGTCGACCTGTTCGCCGCTTGTCTGAACCGGCTCGACCGCCCCGGAGTCGGCACGAGCGACCGTCGATCCGACGGCAAGCGCAACAATTACGAGAATCACCGCCCAGTTTTGCAATCTCAGAAACCTCTCCCAGGTGCCCGTCACTGATACCAACACTGTGATCAGCCGTGTTGTTCCGGGCAAGCAACAAGTTTGTGGCAGCATTGTGAAGCCGATCAGGGGCCCGAAATCCGATTGTGTTGCAGGAACAAAAGAGTGCTATAACCGGTTTATGTGGTGCCCTCAGGTTTGAGGTTGCGCCGCTGCTCGCGTTTCCATGGTACCAACGGTCACGCGTAGCTCCTCGAGGATTAACAGGTGAGGTAACTAACGCATGAGTAAGCGAAACATTAACCGCCGTTCGGTGCTTAAGGGCACAGCGGCAGCCGCAGGCGTTGCGGCAGGGTCTGGCGTTGTCAGCGGTTTTCCGACCGTCTGGGCGCAGAACCTGAAGAACCTGACATTGCGCTCGATTGGTTCGGCCGTGACCCACGTCGAACCCTGGGCGAAACAGGCCGCGGAAGACCTCGGCTTCAAGATCGAAATCACCGCGCTTGATTTTGATGCGATCACAAACCGCATCATCACGCAGCCGGGTTCGTTCGATATCGCAGAGCCGACCTTTAACACCTTCCGTCGTCTGTCGCCGGTCGGGAACGTTCAGCCGATCGATACCAAGCGGTTGAAGAACTGGGACAGCTTCAACGACCTGTATCGCACCGGTAAACTGATCCCAAGTGCGCCGTTCGGTGATGGTCAGAACCCGACCACCGTCATGTACACCAAAGACGGCAAGAACTTCGTGAAGCCTGGCGAGTCCGACATGATTTTCGGCTTGCCGAGCGTTCATAACGCCGACACGCTTGGGTATCGTCCTGACTTGACCGGTCGTAAGCTGGAAAGCTGGTCCGAGCTGATCAGTGAAGAATGGCGCGGCAAAGTGGCGCTGCAGAGCTTCCCGGACATCGCCATGATGGACATCGCCTTGGCGATCGAGGGTGCAGGCCTTCTCAAGTACAAAAACAAAGGCAACATGACGCGTGAGGAGATCGACAAAACGTTCGTGATCCTGACCGACCTCAAGAAAAAGGGTCATGTCCGCGCCTTCTGGACCACGTTCAGTGAATCCGTGACGCTAATGGTGTCCGGTGAAACCGTGATCCAGTCGATGTGGTCGCCTGCCGTGACCGTCGTCAAGTCGCAGGGCGTTCCTGCCGTCTACGGCGACCTCAAGGAAGGCTACCGTGGCTGGACGATCGGTTACATCCTGCCTAAGCAGCTCAGCGGTCTGAAACTCGACGCAGCCTACGAGTTCTTCGATTGGCTGTCCTCGGGTTGGTCTGGCGCCTTCTTCGGTCGCCAGGGCTACTACATGCCGACTCTCGATGCGACCAAGAAGTTCATGTCTGCGGACGAATGGGGCTTCTGGTACGAGGGCAAGCCGGCCCAAGGCGTCATCAAGGATCCGTTCGGCAATGCGCTGGAGCAGCCGGGTTCGGTTCGTGATGGCGGTTCCTATGAGGCTCGTATGGGCAACATCGCCGTCTGGAACTCCGAATTCGACGAATTCGGCTACCTGGTCGACGAGTGGAACAAGTTCCAGTCCGGCTAAAGGCCTGGAATGCTACGAAAGAGAACGGGGTGCTTCGGCACCCCGTTTTTTTTTTGACCGCTGGATAACGGTCGAGGAGGAGGGAGCTGCGAGGTTTCTCGAGGCCCGAGGATTCCGCATGACTGCGGTCGAGCGGCATATTTGGTGTTGCGAACTATGGTCTGTTTAGCTACATCTTGCGCCGCATTCGACCGGACAATTTCCGGGCCTTTTCACGATTCCTAGGCGAGATGTAATGGAGACGGAAGAGACTGTCTTTGGGCGCTTTAGCGCTTACCTGCAGATATCACCTCTGGTGCTGATCCTGCTTCTGTTCTTGGTCGCGCCGATGTTCGTGATCTTGCTCTACAGTCTCTTCAAGTTTGGGCCGTTCGCCACGCAAGTCGGCGTTTTTACTCTCGACAATTTTGCGCGCACGCTGTCGTTCGACAGTGCGACTTGGGGCGCCCTAGGCGACACCATCAAGACCACCGCGATCACGTGGGCGATCACCTTGGTGCTCGGCTTCGTCCTGACCTATTACTTGGTCTTCGACGTCCTCACGCTACGCATCAAGATTTTTCTGTTTCTTCTCGCCGTCGTGCCGTTCTGGACTTCCGGGGTGGTGCGGATGATCGCGTGGCTACCGTTCCTTGGCAAAGAGGGGCTGATCAACGGATCGCTTATGGGGCTTGGTCTGACGGACGAGCCGCTACAGTTTCTCTTGTTCTCCGACTTCGCCGTCATTTTGTCCTACGTCCACGTGCTGACGCTCTTCATGGTGGCGCCGCTCTTCAACGTGATGGCGCGGATCGACCTGCGCCTGATCGAAGCGGCGAAAGACCAAGGGGCCAAGGGTTGGCAGATCCTGCTCTACGTCATTATTCCGCTGTCGCGGCCGGGTATCGCCATCGGCACGATCTTCATCGTGGCCCTAACCGCATCGGATTTCGTCGCGGTGCGCATTCTTTCGGGCGGCACGTCGGGCACGCTCGCCACGGCGGTGTTCAATCAATATGCGCAGTCGCGTCATCCTTTTTCGGCGGCAAGCGGGATTGTTCTGCTGATAGTTCTGCTGCTTTTTGTCGGCGGCATTATGCGCCTCGTCGATATCCGTAAACAGCTTTAGGGGCCGAGAACGATGAACGAGGGTCATTCAGTCGGCTACTACGTCCGTACCGTCATCTTTTTCGCCTTTCTCGTCTTCCTGTACGGGCCCATTGTCGTGATCGGCATCCTTTCCTTTCAGGGGCCGGCCGGCAGTCTGATGTTCCCCATCGACCAGGCGTCTTTGATTTGGTTCAAGGACGTGTTCGACCCGACTTATGCGGGCGACTTCCGGTTGCCGTTCGCGCGCTCGATCATTCTCGGCCTCGTTGTCATGGTGATCACGACGCTGGTGTCGTTCCTGGCAGGCCTCGCGTTCCGGCAAGGGTTCAAGGGCGCTTCGATCGTTTTCTATCTGGTCATCGTCAGCCTGATCGCACCGCCATTCTTGATCAGTTTCGGCCTCGGTATTGGCTTTACCAGCATGGGTCTCCAGTCGCAGTGGTGGACCGGTGGCCTCGGCGCCCATCTGACGTGGACGCTACCGTTCGGCGTTCTGATCATGTTTGCCATTTTTAGTCGCCTCGACAGCTCGGTCGAAGAGGCCGCCCACGACCTCGGCGCAACCAAGTGGCAGCGTTTGGCTTACGTCATCATCCCGATCGTCGCACCCGGTATCCTGGCCGTCGCGCTTTTCGGGTTCACGCTTTCGTACGATGAATTCTCGCGCAGCTCGCTGGTCACCGGTAGCGGCAGTACCTTGCCGGTGGAAATGGTGACCGTGCGTGGTACCGCGGCGCGGCCCTCGCTCTATGCGGTGGGTACGATGACCACGATTTTCTCGCTGATCATCATCATCGGCACCTTCTCCACCCTTTACATTCTGGACCGCCGGCGCGGCCTTTTGGCGGGCGGCAAGGTCGTGGAATCCGAGAATTACGGCAAAAAACTGGGCGATGACGCCCAGCCTGCCGAATAGTGCGCCGGGCCTTTCGCACCGCATCGCGGGCACGACTCGTCTCCGTCCTCAAAGCCGTTGAAAACCGGGCGTCTCAGGGCGCCCGACCGGTTGACACGACGGTGCAACAAAACGATAGTTCGGCTTAATAAACGAATGGATGGGCAGGTCGTCTGCCGCCAAAACGCGTCGGACGGCAAGGCGCCGTCCTCGGCAACTTAGGGAGAGAAGTCAATGCCTTACCGCCTCGGGGTCGATGTTGGGGGAACCTTCACCGACCTGCTCCTGATCAACGAAAAGAACGGGATGACGCACACCGCGAAAGTGCCGTCGACTCCGGAAGATTCATCCAAAGGCGTGCTCAACGGCATTGAGCGTGTTTGCGGCAAAGCTGGCATCAACGCCGAAGAAATCACGCATGTGATGCACGGCACCACGGTCGCGACCAACACGGTCTTGACCAACGCCGGTGCCCGCGTTGGCCTCGTCACCACCAAAGGCTACGGACAAGTGCTGCAGATTGCGCGCTCGTTCGTCCCGGGTGGTCTGGGCGGTTGGGTCATCTTCAACAAGACCGACCCCTTGGCTCCGCTGGAATGCACGGTCGAAGCCGAAGAGCGCGTTGGCGCCCGCGGCGATGTCGTTCGCAAGCTGGACGAAGCCGATCTCGAGCAGAAACTTCGCGAATTGAAGAAGAAGCAGAACATCGAGGCGCTGACGATCTCCTTCATCAACTCGTTCTCGAACGGTGATCACGAGGTCAAGGCCCGTAAGGTCGCGCAAAAAGTGTTCCCCGATATCCCCATTTCGATCTCCTCAGAGATCATTCCGGAGATGCAGGAATACGAACGCACCGAGACCACGGTCGTGAACTCCTACGTGCGTCCGGTCGTGTCCAAGTACGTTCGCAACTTGCACACCGAACTGAAGAAGCGGATGAAAGACGTGCAGCTGCACGTGCTTCGTTCCGACGGCGGCTTGGCCTCGGTTGAAGCGGCCGAGAACACGCCGGTTAACCTGCTGATGAGCGGTCCCGCCGGCGGCGTCGCCGGTGCGATCTGGATTGCCGGACAAGCGGGCTACAAGAACCTCCTCACCTTCGACATGGGTGGCACCTCCACCGACGTGGCGTTGGTGCAAAACGGGGCGGCGAATAAGCGTCGTGAAACCCGCGTCGCCGACGTTACGGTCCGTGCTTCGTCGATCGACGTGCGGACGGTCGGTGCCGGTGGCGGTTCGATCGCCTACTCCCCCGAACTCACCAAGGCGCTTCGCGTCGGGCCGCAGTCGGCCGGTGCGACGCCGGGACCGGCGGCTTACGGCAAGGGCGGCGAAGAGCCCACCGTGACCGACGCCAACGTGGCGCTCGGCTATTTGCCGGGTGCCGCCAAGTTGGGCGGCGACATGGCGATGAAGCCGGAACTGGCCAGTAAGGCGCTTGAAAAGGTGGCCAACATCATGGATCTCACGGTCCTCGATGCGGCCGAAGGCGTCTACAACATCGTCAACGAAAATATGTTCGGCGCGCTCCGCTTGGTGTCCGTCGAACAGGGGTTCGATCCGCGCGACTTCGCGCTGATCGCCTTCGGTGGCGCCGGGCCGTTGCACGGCAACGCCCTCGGCAAGTTGATGGGGTCTTGGCCGGTGATCATTCCGCCGGGCCCGGGCGTGTTGTGCGCCTACGGCGATGCCACCACGCGGATCCGCGACGAAGCCTCGCGCTCGTTCATCCGGACCTTCCCGGAGACCAGCGACAAGGAAATCGGCGGCATCCTCAAGGATCTGTCCAAACTGGCCGCGACCGAGCTCAACGCCGAAGGCGTGCCGCGGGCCGAACAGTCGACGATCTACGAAATCGACGTTCGCTATCATGGTCAGGGCCTCGTGCTGACGATCGAAATGGAGCCCAAGAATTTCGAAAAACAGGGCCTCGCTGGTGTTTCCAAGCAGTTCGATAAGATCCACGAGCAGATGTTCACCTTTGCGCTCGACCACGACCACGAGCTGGTGAACTTGCGGGCGATCCAGCAGGGTAAAGCCACCAAGGTGAAGGCCGAAAAGGTCGGCACCGGCCGGGGCGAACCCACCGCAGCCGTGACCGATACCACGACGATCTACTTCGAAGGCAAAAACCGGAAAGCCAAAATCTACGACCGGAGCAAGTTGCTCTCCGGCCACAAGATTCCGGGGCCGGCGATCGTCGAGGAAATGGACTCCACCACGTTGATCCTCCCGGACCACGAAGGGTCGGTCGACAAATTCGGTAACATTCTTATTCGCCCGGCGGGCAAGTCCGGCAGCAAGGCCAAGGGAGCGACCGGTGCGAAACGGTCCACCGCGCGGAAATCCTCCGCCCGGAAGTCCACGGCCAAGAAAGCCAAATCCGCCAAAGCGAAACGCCGCTAGCAGGGAGAGCGAAAATGCCAGCTAACATTATTCAAGGTAACAAGAAAGCCTTCAAAAAGGTCAAAGTCGACCTCGTTACGCTCGACCTGATCGAGAACGCGCTCAAGAACGCGCGTTACGAAATGGACGCGGTGTTGTTCCGTACGGCGATGTCGCCGGGTATTCGCGAGCAGCATGATGAATTCCCGATGATCGCGAACAACGACGGCAAAATGGTCGTCGGCCAGTTCGGTTCGTTCATCTACGGTTTCATCAACGGTTACAACGGGGACATCGAGGAAGGCGACATCTTCCTGACCAACGATCCCTACGAGTGCCGCGGCGCCATCAGCCATCTTCCCGATTGGCTCGTTCTGATGCCGATCTACTACGAGCACCGGGTTATCTCCTGGGCGGCCATGTTCGGTCACATGACCGATATCGGCGGCAAGGTCCCGGGCAGCCTGCCGGTTGATGCGAACCAGATCTACGAAGAAGGGATCATGATCCCGCCGACGAAGATCTACCGCAAAGGCAAGCTCAACAAGGAAGTGCTCGATCTGATCTTGCACAACTGTCGTTTGCCGCATTGGAACCGGGCCGATTTCAACGCCCTCATCGCCGCACTGCGTACCGCAGAACGGCGCTGCATCGAGATCGCCGAGCGTTTTGGCGTCGATATCTACATCGAAGCCATGGAGCAGATGCTCGATCGCAACAAGCGGGCCATGAGTGCCATCATCAAGATGGTCATCCCCGAAAAGAAAGCGTACTTCGAAGACTACATTTGCGATGACGGTATCGGCACTGGCCCTTACAAGATCGCCTGTAGTGTCGTGCGCAAGGGGGATGTCGCCTACTTCGACTTCACCGGGACCGATCCGCAGTCGAAGAGTTCGATCAACTTTTATCTCAACGAGGAAATGTTCAAGATGTTCCTCGGTGCGTTCACCATCAACATCTTCGATCCGCAGATCCTCTTTAACGATGGTTTCTATGATCTCGTTGACGTGACGATCCCGGCAGGGACGATCCTCAAGCCGATGAAGCCGGCGGCGCTTTCCTGCCGGACTCACATGCTGGGTCGTATCTTCGACATCATGGGCGGCCTGCTTGGTCAGGGTGCGCCGGATGCACTGAATGCGGCAGGCTTCTCCGATAGCCCCCACTTCATGTATTCGGGCTACGACAAGAACGGCGAGTGGTATCAGCTCTACCAGATCGGCTTCGGTGGCATTCCGGGTCGCCCGGTTGGCGATGGTCCCGACGGGCACTCCTTGTGGCCTTCGTTCACCAACGTGCCGTGCGAGTTCTTGGAGAGCTACTTCCCGCTCCGGATCGACGTTTACGAATCGATCACCGACTCGGGCGGGCCTGGCCTGCACCGTGGCGGCAACGGTATTTCGACCGGCTATCGCTTCCTCGAACCGGGTGAGATTTCGATCCATGACGATCGTTGGCTCACCTATCCGTGGGGCGTGAACGGTGGTCTGCCGGGCGGCCGCAGCAATAAGCTGATGGTCCGGGCCGACGGCACCGAAGAGTTGATGCCGTCCAAGATCGACCACGTAAAGGTCGAAGAGGGCGACATCCTTTACTTCAACACCTGGGGCGGCGGCGGATGGGGCGACCCGTTCAAACGTCCGGCCGAGCGTGTGGCGAAGGATGTCGAGCGCGGCCTCGTTTCGGTCGAAGGCGCCAAGCGTTACGGCGTCGTGCTGAAGGGCGACCTCTCGGTCGACCAAGGCGCAACCGAAGCACTCCGCGCCAAGCTCACGAAAGAGCGTGGCGAGGTCAAACTCTTCGACTTCGGTGGCACGATCGCCGAGCTCAAAGCCCGGTGCAAAGCCGAAACCAGCTTCGATCCGCCTGCCGCACCGGTGTTCCAGAAATGGCACCAAGTGGCAGCGCAGAAGATGCGCGAAGCCGCCGAGTAATCGTCGGCTCATCTTCCGGGTAACACCCCGGATCACAAAGATTGCGTGGCGCCCCAGTGGCGCCACGCGTCTATTGGGCGGCCTTCGGCGCGCCTAGGGGAGAACGCCATGTCGCTAGAGAAACGCAAAGCCTTTGCGGACCGTATTCGGGCCAAAGATTTCTTCGTGGCTCCCGGCGTCTACGACATGATTTCGGCGCGTATTGCCGACACCATGGGCTTCACCGGTATTTACATGACCGGCTACGGCGCGGTGGCCTCATACCTCGGCCTCGCCGACGCCGGTCTCGCCAGTTACCGCGATATGGTCACCCGCGTCGGTCATATCGCCCAGGGCACCACAAGCCCGCTCATTGCCGACGCGGACACCGGTTACGGTGGCCTTCTCAACGTCGCCCAAACCATCCGTGGCTACGAAGCCGCCGGCGCTTGCGGCCTTCATATCGAAGACCAGGCCGACCCCAAGAAATGCGGTCACACGCCGGGCAAACAACTGGTGTCCACGCATGACATGGTCATGCGTATCAAGGTTGCGGTCGATGCCAAGCAAGACCCGAATTTCATGGTCATCGCGCGCACCGACAGCCGGGCCAACGAAGGTCTCGACAGTGCCTGCCGCCGTGCCGAGGCCTATGCCGAGGCGGGTGCCGACGTACTCTTCGTCGAAGCGCCGACCTCGGTCGAAGAAATGGAAATCATCGCCAAGCGCTTCGATCACCCGTTGATGATCAATATTTCCGATGTCGGGCTCACCCCGGTCGTGGCGGCCGAAACGCTCAAAGAACTCGGCTATTCCTTTGCGATCTATCCCGGCACCGCTTTTGCCGCGGCAGCCCATGCGATCAAAAGCGTCTACACCACGCTCGAAACCAAAGGCTCCACCGCGGATATCGACGTCCCGCTGATGCCGGGTCTCGAGATGCACACGTTGATGGGGTTCCCCGAGGTATGGGCGTTCGAGGAAAAGTGGGGGATCGACGCGATGGAAGAAGGCGATCCCGCCGCCGATCTGCGGCGCCAAGCCAAAGCCGGTTAGCTCAAGGGAGAAAACGATGGCTGAGCAAGATCTCGACAACGACTACGACGGTGCCGGATACAATAAACGTCTCGGCTTCGGCGAGCGCCCGGCGCTCATTCTCATCGACTACGTCGAAGCCTATTTCGACAAGTCCTCGCCGCTTTATGCCGGCGTCGACGATGCGCTGGCTTCCGGAATCCGGATTCGCGATGCCGCGCGGCGCTCGCGTGTGCCGGTGATCTACACCAACGTCGTCTACACCAAAGGCGGCGTCAACGGCGGGATGTTCATCAAGAAGGTTCCCACGCTTCACATCATGGAGCAGGGTGGTCCGATGGGCGCGTGGCCCAAGGGGCTAGAACCCAGCGAAGACGAACTGGTGATCTCCAAGCAGTATCCCAGCGCCTTCTTCGGCACGACGCTGTCGTCGACCCTGACCGCCGCCGGGATCGATACCTTGATCCTCACAGGCCTGACCACCAGCGGCTGCATTCGCGCCACCTGCATCGATACCGTGTCCTACGGCTTCCGTCCCATGGTCGTAGCCGAAGCGTGCGGCGATCGCGACGAACGGCCCCACCAGGCGAATCTGTTCGACATGAATGCCAAATACGCCGATGTCGTCAGTGAAAAAGAAACCATCGAATACCTCACGCGGATCGGCAACCAAGCCTAGGCCTCCGCGTAACCTTTACTTAGAACGGGAGAACGAACGAATGGCGGACCAAATCCGGCTCAAACAGGACGATGTCGTCGCGCAATCCAAGCAAGTCGTGGACGTCATCGCGGACGGTGGCGTCGCGATCATCCCGCTTGATGTGGCGTATGCGATCGTCGGCAATTCCGAGGCCTCGATCAGAACCATCTTTTCCGCCAAGGATCGGTCCTTCGAAAAGCCGTCGGGCATGTTCTCCAACTATGATCTGCTGAAGGAAATCCAGATCATCGAGCCCTGGAAACACGACATCATCAAGGCTGTGATTTACGACAACAATTTGCCGTTTTCCACGGTTGCGCCGTTCCGTGCCGACCACCCGATGTTCAAGGAAGTGCCGCCCTTCGTGCTGCAGAATTCGACCAAGGCCGGTACGCTCGACATGCTGCTCAATGCCGGGGAGTTTCACAACGAAATGACCAAGCAGTCGCTGGAACGCGGCATGCCGATCCTAGGTTCGTCCGCGAACACCTCGCTGACCGGTTCCAAGTACACCGTGGACGAAGTCGATCCGCCGGTACTGGCCGCGGGCGATATCGTGATCGATGGCGGGAAATCCAAATACGCCAACCCCGAGGGGCGGTCCTCGACGATCATTGATTTCGGCGACTTCACGACCATCCGGGTCGGCGTCTGCTACGACCAGTTGTGTGAAATCTTCCTCAAGTTCGACGTCGACCTCAAAAAGATCGGCATGGCCAAAAAATAGGCGGCCAAGTCACAGACGAAAAAAAGGGCCGCAGGTGCGGCCCTTTTTTGATTCGGTTGGCGCGTAGGCGCTATTCCGCGGCCTCGGCCGCCTCCGCCGCTTTCTTGCGCTCCTGTGACAGCCACCACTGGGTGATGCGACCGCCCAGTTGTTGCCCGGTATAACGTTCGGCGATGGCGACCGCTTTGCGCAGGCCGCGCACGTCGATGCCGGTGTCGTAGCCACTCTCGTTCAACATAAACACCAAGTCTTCGGTCGCGAGGTTGCCGGCCGCACCGGGTGCGAACGGGCAGCCGCCCAAACCGCCGATCGAGGTATCGAATTCCCGCACGCCTTCTTCCAGCGCCACCCAGGCATTGGTCAGGCCCATCGCGCGGGTGTCGTGAAAATGCACGATGATTTTGTCGGCGCCGAACTCTTTCACCACTGCCGAGATCACCTCTTTGGTGAGTTGCGGGTGCGCCGACCCGATGGTGTCGGCAATGGCGATCTTGTCCGCCCCGGCTTCGGCCAGTTTGGCCGCGAGGTCCAGCACCACCTTGACCGGCACGTCCCCCTCGTAGGGGCAGCCAAGTGCGGTCGAAACATAGGCGCGGGAATCAAGGCCGTCCTGTTTCGTCCGTTTGATAATGGCGCCCAGGTTGGTGATTGCCTCGTCCAGGGTCATCCGGATGTTGGCCATGTTCATCTTTTCGGTCGAGGCCAGCGCGACCGCGACCGATTTCACGCCCGCGGCCATCGCGCGATCGTAGCCCTTTTCGTTGAACAGCAGGCCCGAGTAGAAGACTTTGTCCTTGGCGGGCAATTGCGGGAACAGTTCGGCGGAGTCAGCCATTTGCGGGATCGCCTTGGGCGAGACGAACGAGGTCGCCTCGAACGACCGCACTCCGGCATCGACGAGCGCTTGACAGAGCTCCAACTTGCCCTCGGTCGGGACGAATTTGGGTTGGATTTGCAGCCCGTCGCGCAGGCCCACTTCGTTGATGATGACTTTTTCGCCCATGATCGCCTCTATCCAATTAATCCGTCTGCGCGCAACTTCTCGATCTCGTCCGCGCTTTTGCCCAGCATATCACGCAACACCTCGTCGGTATGCTGCCCCAGTTTGGGCGGGGACTCCCAGGTATCCTCGTGTCCCGAAATCTTTACCGGATTGCCCACGACCTTGAAGGTCCCGCCGTCGACGTGGGGGACATCCACGACCATGTTGCGAGACAAGACCTGCTCGTCCGACAGTGCGTGTTTGAAGTCGTTCACCGGAGCATGCGGGATGCGCGCGGCCTCCAGCAGTTTCAGCCAGTGCTCGGCCGGTTCTTTCTCGAAATGTTCCTGTACCCGCCCGTTGATGATTTTCTGATCCCGCAGCCGGGCCGGTTGGGTTTTGTACTCCTCTTTGCGGAGGAAGTCGTCGTCCAGCATTTCGGCCAAGCTGGCGTAGAAATTGTCGGTGATGATCGCCAGCACCACCGGCCGTGTCTTGGTCTTGAAGACATCGTAGGGCACATGAACGAAGTGCGAGTTGCCGATGCCGTATGGGTTTTCGTCGGACAGGAAATACATCGTCGCCATGTAGTTCAGCATCGAGATCTGCGCGTCGAGCATCGAGATATCGACGTGCTGGCCTTTTCCGGTTCGGTCGCGCTCGTGCAGCGCCGCCAGAATCCCGATCGTGCCGAATAGGCCGCCGCCCAAGTCGCCGATCGGAATGCCCGCGCGGAACGGTCCTGTGGTTGGATCGCCGGTGATCGACATCCCACCGCCCGTGGCCTGCGCCACCATGTCGAAGGCGGGCCGCTTTTGGGCCGGGCCCGTTTCGCCGAACCCCGTGACGCTACAGGTCACGATCTTCGGATTGATCTTCGAGAGATGCTCGAAATCGATCTTCAGCCGCGCCGGCACCCCGGCCGAAAAGTTGCTCAGCACCACGTCGGCCTTTTTGACCAGCTCGTAGAAAACCTCGCGTCCGCCGTCGGATTTGAGATCGATGCACACGCTTTTTTTGCCGCGGTTCAACGTCAGAAAGTACGAGCCCATCCCATGCATAGAGTTCTTGGGGTCCTTCGCCTGCAATGCGCGCGTGCCTTCGCCGCGGCCTGGCGGTTCGACCTTGATGGTCTGGGCCCCGAGATCGGTCAGCAGCATCGCGCCGTAGGGCCCCGACAACATATGGGTCAGGTCGAGCAGAACGATATCCTCAAGCGCTTTCATCGCGGCCGGTCTCCATGCATTTCAGTGTCGGATATTGGTCCCTCATCCTAGCATTCAAGAGTCGCTTTGCAAGGCGGTGCAGGTGCCATAACCCTATGAGAATCAAAGGCTTTCTGCTTCTTGCGCGGGTCCGGAGCGGCGCTTAGGGTAGGCGCTCATTTGATCCCACCCAGCCAACGGAGCGACCCATGTCAGACGCCTATCAAGGAGCCAGTTACGGCGAATATTCCATCGGCTTCGGCGAGCGCCCGGCGGTCATCGTGGTGGATTTCCAGGCCGCTTTTACCGATCCGCAGTACCCCATCGGCGGCTTCAAGCACATTCACGATGCGCGCGACGAGACGGCCAAGTTGCTGGATACCGCGCGGCGTTGTGGTGTGCCGGTCGCCAGCTGTTTCACGGGCTACTGGAGCGACCAGGACATGCCCTACTGGAAGATCGGTGCGGTTCGCGAGCAGTTCTTCCTCGATCACGGCGGCATGGCGATGGACGAGAAGGTCTGGGACAAAAAATACGATTACGTCTTTCCCAAGTCCGCACCGTCGATCTTCTTCAAGACGCCACTGACCACGTTCCTCACCAAGCACAGCGTCGACACCGTCATCGTCACGGGTTGCACCACCAGCGGGTGCGTTCGGGCCAGCACGATCGATAGTTTTTCGCACGGCTTCCGCACGATCATCCCCGAAAGCTGCGTCGGCGACGCCGATGAAGGCCCGCACAACGACAACCTCCGCGATGTCGGTCGCCGTTACGCCGACGTCGTCACCCGCGCCGATGTCGAGGGCTATTTCGAAGACGTGCGCAAAAAGAACGCCTAACCCGCCTCGGGCTCCAGGCCGCGCGTCCCATGGGCGTGCCGGCGCCACCGAACCCTGCGGCATACGATGGTTAACTGACCTGCTCCCCAAAAACTGGTCCAGGCAGATTGAGAGAGTCCGGCTAATCTGACCCTGTAGGAGGATGAAGATGAGCCGGAAGCGTTACAAACCAGAAGAGATCATCGCGAAGCTGCGGGAGGCCGAGGTACTGATCGAGCGTTGGCGCCGGCATTACAACACCATCAGGCCGCACAGTTCTCTGGGCTACAGACCGCCCGCACCGGTCACGATCTTGCCGCCTATGGCCAAATCGCCTTACCCTCAAACCGTCCGGGCTCTCTCATAGAAACTGGACCACTGATCTGGGGCAGGTCATACTCACTAAACGCCGAGGGTCGAGGGAGGGGCCGCCAATTAATGGAGCACACGCGGGTCGGCCCTGCCGACTACATAAACATCCAAACTGGTGAAGTGCTCGATCCCGACTTCAAGGTTTTCCCACCTAGTAGACCGTGGCGTTTCATAGTCAGTGTGCAGGGGGTGAGGGAGCTTCTTCGTTCTCATGCACACGCCACCGCGACAAGCAGCTTTGGAACCCTGACTGTAGAGGGAGATTCAAGCCTCGGGCGCACGCTTCGGCAGTCTTTGCCGCGAGCACTTTCGAGCGATCGTCTGCACCTGAAAGACAAGGGCTAGTGTTAGTTCGCAGTCGCACGAATGTTCACAGACTGCTGGCAGTCGTGACCCGGAAACTGGTGCTATTAGGCGGCGCTTCGGTAGCGGCGGCATTTGTTGCAGACTCTGGCTACCGGGATCTTCTGTTTCCGGCAACTACGACAGGAGTTCTTATTGGGTCAGCGTCTATATTCTTAGCGTTCAGGATCAACGTAGGGTATGGGCGATGGTCCCAAGGGCGTCAAATATGGGGTGGCCTTGTTCCCGCGAACCGCAATCTCGCTCTCTACGTCATCTCGATGATGCGTCTGTTCTCTGCAAATTCGGCCGATGATCGCGAGTTTAAACGGCGGTTCGTTTATCGACAGATCGGCTACGTCAACGCTTTACGCCTGCAGTTGCGACGCCAGGAGGGAAGCGACTGGGATGGGCAACTTTGGAAAAGAACAGTCAACGGAAGGGCCCTATTCTCCCCGGACGAAATGCATTGGGTGCAAGACGCTTCAAACAAGGCGCTCCAGATTCTGACGGTCCAGACGGAGAGCGTGTCCGAGTATTTTAAGGAAAGAGATCAGCTTGTCGTCGTCAAGATACTGGAGCTGATTTCGGACATATCAAGTCGTCAAGGTCAGGCCGAAGGTCTTAAGAGCACGGTCCTCGCTTGGGGCTACGCGTTTTACACCAAGATGTTGGCATATTGCTTGGCGATCGTCGTAATTCTGAGCGAATTGAATGCCTTCGCGATCTCCAACATTGTCCTTGTCACAATAGTCGCGACAATATTTCTGACCATTGAAGAAGTGGGACGAAATCTTGACAATCCTTTTGACGGTTCGTTCAACGACACACCGATGTCCAGTCTCTGCAGGACAATTGAAATCAACTTACTTCAGCAGATCGGCGAACCGTGCTCTCTCGAGCCATTGGGCCCAGTGGGCGGCAGGCTTGACTAGAGACTCCCAGGGAAACAATACCACTGCGCTTTCTCTTCGCTGCTTAGCTGCTTGAGGGGTGCTGACAAGTTAACTTGGCTTAGCGCAAAGAGGCGCCCGCAGCTTTGCTGATTCAAGCAGCGATGGTAGAAACCTCCCACGCCCGATCAGCTTGGGCTCTCATGCTCCGAAGAGTTCGTCGGGAGATCAGGTGGGTCTGGATATTGAAGGTGTTGTAGAAGGCAGCATGACGTGCTCTAGCTACGAAGTTTGAAATTCAGAAAATTTTGCGCAGGTCAATGGGGGACTTCAAGCCGCTGGCTGATGTAGAGAACGGCCATGCCTCGCAATGGTGCCATTGCTCTCTCAGATTGCCGAAAGCCAACGCTTACGCTCTCGTGCGAAAAGTGCGAGCGGCACTCAATCCATAGGATTGCCGACCTAATCGCGGAGTACGGGCGCGACAAGGGGCTGCCTGATATTCGACATGCGCTTCGTGCGGATTGTCCCCGGCACGGCAATCCGACCTATGATCAATGCGGGGCTTATTACGTTACAGGGAATGCATCTTGAAACGAGAAAGCGTCAAGCCCCCCGGCCAAGCCCGACAAAGGGCCACCCACCCTTTTGGTCGGCGCTTGAAAGTAGTCCGCCTGTAGTACGCATAGTATTTTGAGAAACACATTGTATATAAATATCAATGTGTTGATAAGATATTCCTGCTAACGCCTTGTTAACCATAACTTTTTTCCGATTAGGCCCGCCCAGCGCCTAAGATGATCGCCGGTCTGATTGGTTGGTAGTTGGGTTTGTCATGACCAGTGTCGGCGTTTCTCTCGTCGCTACATTGAGCCAAGGCATCTTGCCCCGTCCTGGGGACGGTGGTGCTTTCGAGGCGCCCCAAGCCGGTGCGGTAGAGGATCGTACTGAACCCTCGTCGCGGGGTCCGGCCGCGATCGTGCAGCTATCGGCCAACGAAGACGGCGGGGGCCTACCGGGCCAGACCCTCACCGAAGAAGAAAAAGCCGTCGTCCGCGAACTCAAGAAAATCGATGCCGAAGTACGGCGTCACGAACAAGCCCATGCCCGGGCGGGTGGTCAACATGCCGGCGCCCCGCGCTACGACTACCAAACCGGCCCGGACGGCAAGCAATACGCTGTTGGCGGGTCGGTGCCGATCGATGTCAGTCCGGTCGCCGGCGATCCCGCGGCGACGATTGAAAAGATGCGCGCCGTGAAGGCCGCCGCGACCGCCCCGGCTGAGCCCTCCGCTCAGGACCGCGCGATCGCCGCCAAAGCGGACGCGGAGACTCGCAAGGCCCAAGCCGAGCTCGCCAAGGAAAAAGCCGAAAGCGGCGGCGTCGGCCTAAGCGCTGCGCCCGCCACCGACCCCCTGGATCAAACCGGCCCACCGCTACCCGAACAGGCCGTGCTCGCCTATCGCGGCGCCTTGAGCTTGGGCGACCTCTAGCGCCGCCCTTCGAGGCCGCGTCACCCTCAACAGACACCCCGCATTGCCCGACCTCGCGGCGCATGGCATACCTCTGCCTCGTACGTTGAGGGAGGTTTCATGAAGATCCGCGCCGCCGTTCTGCACGAATTGGGCTTGCCACGCCCCTACACCGAATCGAAACCTCTCAAAATCGAAACCCTCGATCTCGACCCGCCCAGCGAGGGCGAGGTGTTGGTCAAGATCCATGCCGCCGGTTTGTGCCACTCGGACCTTTCGGTGATCGACGGCAACCGGCCGCGTCCGATGCCCATGGCGTTGGGCCATGAGGCTGCCGGCGAGGTGCTTGAGGTCGGCCACGGCGTCGATGACGTGGAGCCGGGCGATCATGTCGTTTTCGTTTTCGTGCCCAGCTGCGGCCACTGCAAACCATGCGCCTCGGGCCGCCCGGCCTTATGCGAACCGGCGGCGGTCGCCAACGGGGCAGGGACCTTGGTCTCCGGCGCGCGCCGTCTGAGCCTCGACGGTACGCCCATCAACCATCACCTCGGCGTCTCAGCCTTTGCCGACCACGCCGTGGTTTCACGACGTTCCTTCGTGAAGATCGAAAAGGACATTCCCTTCGACATTGCGGCCCTGTTCGGCTGCGCCGTCATCACCGGCGTTGGCGCCGTCGTCAACACCTCTAAGGTGCATCCCGGCTCGACTGTCGCGGTGATCGGCCTGGGCGGGATCGGGCTCAACACGTTGCTGGGAGCCCGGCTCGCCGGTGCGCGGCAGATCGTCGCCATCGACATGCGCGCGGACAAGCTCGACTTTGCGCGCCAACTCGGCGCCACCGATGCTTTCCTTGCGAGCGACGAAAATTGCGCGGCGGCCGTCAAAGAGGCTACCGGCGGCGGTGTCGACTACGCGTTCGAAATGGCCGGATCGGCCAAGGCGCTGGAACTGGCGTGGAACATCACCGGTCGCGGTGGCGAGACGGTGTCCGCCGGCTTGCCGCATCCCGATCAACGCCTGTCGATCCCGCCGGTGCAAATGGTTGCCGAAGAGCGCACTCTTCGCGGCAGCTATCTCGGCAGCTGTGTCCCGGTGCGCGATATCCCGAATTTCGTCCAGCTCTATCGCGCCGGGCAGTTGCCGGTCGACCGTCTGATGACGGAAACCGTACGGCTCGACGATATCAACGAAGCCTTCGAACGTCTCGCAACCGGCGAGACCATTCGCACCGTGATGGTGCCCTAGCGCGGCCCTTTTTTGCGATAGGCCTGCAACGCTTCGGGCGTATCGACATCGACGAAAATCGCGTCGTCCTCCAGCGCCACCTCGCACACCGCGTCGGCATGGGTGCCGATCAGGTGGCGCGCGCCAACATCGCCCGAAAGGTCGGCGATTTCGGCGAAATAATCGCGGCCCCATAGTACCGGGTTGCCGCGTTTGCCTCGGGTCGTCGGCACACAGATGCTGCGGCCCTCCACCGGGTTGAACGCGGCGATGATCCGGTTGATGTGGTCGGTCGTGACCGCAGGCATATCGCCCAACAACACGATCGCCCCATCGGAATCGGGGGACACCGCCGCGATGCCGGCCTTGAGCGAGGCGCTCAGGCCGTCCGCAAAATGCGGGTTCTCGACGAAGCGCACCTCGGTGTCGGCCAGGGCGGCGCGTACCGCATCACCCTCATGGCCCGTCACCACGATGACGTCGCGCGCTTGGCTGGCCTGCGCTTGGGCCACCACCCGGCGCACCATCGCAGTGCCATCGAGATCTTCCAGCAACTTGTTGGCCGTGCCCATGCGACGGGATTGCCCTGCGGCCAAGACCACCGCGGTGATGCGCGGCACGCGAGGGGCCTTGTCTGCGGCGGCGGGGTCGCGCAACTGCCCGCGCGAGGGTATTTCCTTTAGCAGTCCGCCGACCCCCATGGCCTGTATGGCGGGCCCATCGACCGGCACGCCGGCCAGCAATCGCCACAACACCCAATCAACCCCGTTCAGCTTGGGCGAGCGCGCGCAGCCCGGCAGGCCGATCACCGAGGTCTCGCCGACATGGGCGGTCAAGATCAGGTTGCCGGGGTCGACCGGCATGCCGAAATGATCGATTGCGCCGCCCGCCGCGACGATGCCGGCCGGCACCACGTCGCGCCGGTCGACGATGGCCGATGCGCCGTAGATCAAGATCGGCGCGCAGCCCTCCGTCAGGAGGTCCGTCACTGCCGTGCCGATGGCCGATTCGTCGTGGGCGCAGCGCCGTTCCGCGCTCAACCCGCTGCCCAATTGCGTCAAACGTTGGCCGACGACTGCCGCCGTCTTGTCGAGCACGCTGTCTTTGGTGCCGGACAAAGTGGTCATGATCAGCCCCACCTTGTGGGGCGTAATCGGCGCCAGGGTCACCGGCGCCGCATCGCGCACCATGTCGGTGCAGGCCTCAATCGCCGCTTGGGGGGCGGCGAACGGAATGATCTTCACCGTGGCCAACAATTGGCCTTCGGTCACATGGTCGAACGGCGTCAGTGTCGCGACGGTAATCGCCTCATGCACCAGATTGAGGCGGTCGATTTGCGCCCGATCCACCAACACGACCCCATCGGCGGCGGCGAACAGGTTGCAACGCCCGGTAAAGGCCGCGCTGATCTTCGCGCCGTCGCCGCAAATCGCCTTAGCGATCGCCTCGGCGGCCTCGTCTTCCGGCAGGTCGCCCTCTTCAAAGCGGGCGGCCAAAACCTCGGCAACGCCGGCCTGCGTCAGGGCTGCAATATCGGCCGCCGACAACCGCCGGCCTTTCTTGAAGGCGCCACCGTCAAATCGCAGGCTATGGGCGAGAATACAGTCCGCCGCCTCGGCCACCGGGATGGAACCAAAAAACATGTCAGCCCGGCGGTTGGCGCAGGCGTTCGGTTATCTGCGCCAGCACGGCCACGGCGATCTCGGCGGGCGACTTGGCCCCGATCGCGAGTCCGACCGGGCCGCAAATCCGCGCCATATCGGCCTCGCTGAAGCCTGCTTTGCCCAAGCGATACAGCCGCGCGTTGTGGGTTTTCTTGCTGCCTAGGGCGCCGATGTAAAACACCGGCGATCGCAGCGCGACCTCCAACGCCGGGTCGTCGATCTTGGGGTCATGCGTCAGCGTCACGATCGCGGTGCGCGCATCCGGCGACAGCGTCGCCATCGCATCGTCGGGCCATTCGGTCATCACCGTCACGCCTGGGAACCGCTCTTCGCTGGCGAAGGCGGCGCGGGGGTCGATCACGGTCACGTCGTAGCCGGTCATCGCCGCCATGCGGGCCAAGGGCTGGGCGATATGCACCGCGCCGACGATAATCAGCCGCAGCGGCGGGTTGTAGACATTGAGAAATATCTTCGTGCCGTCGTCCTCGACTACGCCGCTTTTATCCAACCGCGCGGCGTCTTGCGCTGCGGCCAACAGGGGGTCGTCGCCCGGCTCGTAAGGGTAGATCAAGCGTTCGTCGCCGGTCGCGAGATCGGTCGCCAGCACCACCGCGCGTTTCGCCGCCTGATCGGCCAGCACTTGTTGGAGCGTGGCGTCCTTCATGCGACCCGTTCGACGAACACTTGCACCTTGCCGCCGCATGCGAGGCCCACTTCCCAGGCCTGTTCGTTGGTCACGCCAAAGTCCAGCAGGCGCGTTTCGCCGTCATTGATGGCGGCCAAGGCCTCTTCCACCACTGCGCCCTCGATGCAGCCGCCCGAGACCGAGCCGACAAATTTGCCGCTGTCCTCGACCGCCAGTTGCGAGCCGACCGGACGGGGCGAGGAGCCCCAGGTCGTGACCACCGTGGCCAAGGCGACGCCTTTGCCTTCTTGCCGCCATGCGGCGGTTTGTTCCAAAACGTTGTCGACTTCTGCGGTCATGCGACGGCTCCCCACGTGGTGGCGGTGGCTTCTTCTGTGCGCGGCCAATCCCGGCTAAGCGAGCCCGCCAGATCGGCGATGGACTCTAGATTGTGTATCGAGCGGAATTCGTCAACATGCGGCAGAATTTGGCGCGCCCCGGCGGCTTTGGCCTCGTATTTCTCGTAGCGCAAAAGCGGGTTGAGCCACAACATGCGGCGGCAAGACTTATGCAATCGCTCCATCTCAAAGCCGAGGTTTTCTGTGCCTTCGCGATCCAATCCGTCGGTAATCAGGATGACCATGGCGCCCTGACCCAGCACCCGGCGCGACCATCGCGTATTGAAATCGTGCATGCAGCGACTGATCCGCGTACCGCCCGACCAGTCCTGCACGCTCTCGCTGACATCGCCCAGGGCCACATCGACATCTTTCTGTCGTAGGTACCGGGTCACGTTGGTCAGTCGGGTACCGAAAACGAACGTCGAGACCCGGTCGCGATCGTTCGTCACGGCGTGCATGAAGTGCAAAAACATGCGCGAATATCGGCTCATCGAGCCCGAGATATCGCACAGCACGACAAGGGACGGATGTCGACGCACGCGGCTGCGTCGGCGCAACGGGATAATGCTTCCGCCCGAGCGCAAACTCGCCCGGATGGTCGCGCGCATATCCACCCGTCGACCGCGCGCATCGGCTTTGAACCGGCGGGTCTTCACATCGACGATCGGCAGACGCATCGCGGCGATGGCCTTTTTCGCCTGCTCGACCTCTTCGGCCGACATAGACTCGAAATCCCGCGTCTTAAGCTCTTCTTGGGCCGAGAACGAAAACGCCGCGTCCAGCAGGGTCTCCTCTTCGGGCTTTTGTTCGGCCGTCGCGCCGGGTTCTTTGGGGAACATGGCATCGGCGAGCCGTCGGTTGGCTTCTCGGGCCGGCGGCGGGGCTTCGTTTTCGGCGCCGAAGGTCGGCAGCAACATCGACATCGCTCGTTCCAGAATGCGCGGGTTGCGCCAGAAGATATGAAACGCTTGGTCGAACAGTTCGCGCTGGTCGCGGCGGTTTACGAAGACCGCGTGCAATGTCCAGTACAGGTCGTCGCGGCTGCCGATCCCTGCAACTTCGACCGCACGCACCGCTTCGATCACCCGCCCCGGTCCCACCGGCAGGCCGGCCGCCCGCAAGACGCGGGCAAAGTGCATGATGTTGTCGGGAAGGCGGCCGGTATCAGCCATCGTCATCAGCGCGCCGTGGCGAGTTCCGAATTCACTTGGTCGAGAAGCTTGGCGGCTTCGCTGCCTTGAATTTTGGCAATATCGTCCTGGTACTTCAGCAAAACGCCCAGCGTGTCGTTCACCGTCTCGGGGTCCAGCGCGAGTTTGTCGAGCTGTACCAGTGCCGATGCCCAGTCGATGGTTTCAGCGATCCCAGGCAGCTTGAACAGGTCCTGCTCGCGCAGCGACTGCACGAACGCTACGATCTCGCGGCTCAACCGCTCTGCGGCGCCGGGCACCTTCAGGTTCAGGATCGCCAGCTCCCGCTCGGCATCGGGATAGCCGATCCAGTGGTAGTAGCAGCGCCGTTTCAGCGCATCGTGAATTTCGCGCGTCCGGTTCGACGTAATGATGACGATGGGCGGCTCTTTGGCCTTCACCGTTTCGAATTCCGGGATCGTGACCTGGAAGTCGGCCAACAGTTCCAGCAAATAGGCCTCGAACGGTTCGTCCGTGCGGTCGAGTTCGTCGATTAGGAGCACCGGCGGGCCCGACGCGTCGGGTTCCAGCGCCTGGAGAAGGGGACGTTTGATCAAAAAGCGTTCCGAAAAAATGTCCGTGCCCAATTGCTTGCGGTCGTGCACACCTTCGGCTTCGGCCAACCGAATCTCGATCATCTGGGCGGGGTAGTTCCATTCGTAGACCGCCGAGGCGACGTCCAGGCCTTCGTAACATTGCAGCCGCACCAATCGGCGGCCCAGTGTTTGCGACAGCACGTTGGCGATTTCGGTCTTGCCGACCCCGGCATCGCCTTCGAGAAATAGCGGGCGGCCCAGCTTCAGGCTCAGGAACAACGTGGTCGCGAGCGCCCGGTCGGACACGTAATTGCCGTCCTGCAAGAGGCTCAGCGTGGCATCGATGGATGCGGGCAAATCGCGCATGTTCGTGGTCATCCGCAGAGGGTAGGAGGGCTGGGCGGAATCAACAAGGGGAGCAGCGCTCCCCTTGCGAATCCGGTGGTTCGGTTTGCCTTAGGCGTCGGCGACGGCTCGCTTGGCCATCACGGTCACAAGATGGGCGCGGTAATCCGCGCTGCCGTGAATATCGGCGTTCAGGCCGTCGGCCGGTACTTTGATATCGGCCACCGATTCAGGGGCGAACTTCGCCGACAGGGCCTTTTCCATCTCCGGCACGCGGAAGGCGCAGGGCCCGGCGCCGGTCACCCCGACACGAACGCCGTCGGCTGTTTCCGCCACCATCACGCCCACCATCGCGTAGCGCGAGGCCGGTTGCGGGAACTTCTGGTAGGCCGCCCGCTTCGGAATGGGGAAGGTTACCGACACGATCAGTTCGCCGTCCTCGAGTGCGGTTTCGAACAGGCCTTTAAAGTAGTCGTCCGCGGCAATCTCGCGGGTGTTGGTTTTGATGGTCGCGCCCAAGCCCATCACGGCCGCCGGATAGTCCGCCGACGGATCGCTGTTGGCCAGCGAGCCGCCGATCGTGCCGCGGTGACGCACCATCGGATCGCCGATCAATCCGGCAAGCTTGCTGAGCGCCGGAATGGCTTTCTGAATCTCGGGCGACGCGTGCACGTCGTAATGCGTGGTCATCGCGCCGATCGTCACGCTTGAACCGTCGACCTTGATGCCCTTGAGGTCGTCGATCCCGGCGAGGTCGATCAAATCGCTCGGCGCCGCTAGGCGTTGTTTCATGGTCGGCAGCAACGTCATGCCGCCGGCGAGGATCTTCCCGTCGTCGGCGCTCGAGAGTTTCTTGAGCGCGTCCTCGACGCTGGATGCTTTATGATATTCGAACTGATACATGGCTGCCCCCGGGCCCTAGACTTGCGCGTTCATGATGGCCTTGACGATATTGTGGTAGCCCGTACAGCGGCAGATGTTGCCTTCGAGTTCGTGCCGAACCGTCTGCTCGTCCGCGTTGGGATGACGCCGACGAATGTCGATCCCCGCCATCACCATGCCCGGCGTACAAAAGCCACACTGCAGCCCATGGTTCTCTTTGAACGAGGCCTGCATCGGGTGTAGCTCATCGCCCTTCGCCAGTCCCTCGATGGTCGTGACCTCGGCGCCTTCGGCTTGAACCGCCAACATGGTGCAGGACTTCATGGCCTGACCGTTGACGTGCACCGTGCACGCGCCGCACTGGGTGGTGTCGCAGCCGACATGGGTGCCGGTCAGGCGAAGGTGTTCACGGATATACTCGACAAGTAGCGTCCGTGGTTCGACATCGGCACTGACGGCCTTGCCGTTCACGGTCATCGATACTTTGGCCACGCGGGACCTCCCAAATGAAACCCCTGGTTCCGCGGGCGGGCCAGGGTTCGTTGATGTTGGCCGGAAATCGGCATAATTCGGCGTTGACCGGCAGTTTCCTAGGACCGTTGGGTCAGGTCAAGTCTACTGACCGGGAGCCCCGTGACGGCCTAGAGGACGCTGAACAGCACCAGCAAAATCGCGACCACGACGATCAATCCAACGATCCAGGTCGCGGTGCTGACGGATTTGCTGGGCGTTGTGGTCTCATGGTTGACCGTCACCGCAGGGGCCGCCTCCGGCGCCGCGTCGGCCGCTGTTTCTGCGACAGGTTCCGCCGACCCACCGACATGGGCGGCGAAGTTGGCGAAAAACTGGTCGGCGATCTTCTTGGCGGCACCGTCGACCAGCCGCGCCCCGATCTGGGCCAGTTTGCCGCCGACCTGGGCGTTGGCGTCGTAGCGCAGCACGGTGTCGCTGCCGTCCTGTTCCAGCGTGACCGTGGCGCCGCCCTTGCCGAACCCGGCCGGGCCGCCTTGGCCTTCGCCGGAAATCTTGTAGCTGTTCGGTGGATCGAGGTCGGACAGCGTTACCTTGCCCTTGAACTTGGCGCTGACGGGGCCGACTTTGGCCTTCACCGTGGCGGTCAGCTCGGTATCCGAGACCTTCTCGATGGTTTCGCAGCCGGGGATACAGGCCTTCAATGTCTCCGGATCGTTGAGCGCTTCCCACACCGCCTGCTGCGCTGCCGGAATCCGATACTCACCCTTAATATCCATAAGAAAATCGCCTGTTAGCCGTTCGTTAATGCTTGCCGGGCAACGTAGTGATCGCACCCCGGCGGGGCAAGGCCCGAGGATTTTGCCAGGCCCCGGCCGGCCAGCTAAAGTTTGCCAGCCAAAGCACAGAAAATGTTCGACGACCCTTTTGGAATGAACCGGTGATCCCGCAGCCCCCCGCCTCTCGCTCCACGCTCGATATCGCTTGGTGGTTCCAGGCGCGATGCGAGTCCGCGGGCGAAGCGTTGTCGGCGCGCCGCATGCATTACTTGCTCTATCTCACGCAAGCGCACTACGTGGCCGAACACCGTGGCCAAAAGATCATGCCGGCGACTTTCCTTGCGACCCAGCTCGGCCCGGTCGAACCCAATATCCACCAACTGTTCGAAGGCGGTCGGTTCGTTCTAGAGGCCAACGATCCGCCACACATGGTCGAAGACTATCTCGTCGAAATTTGGAACAGGTTCGGCAAGAAGACTCTGAAACAGCTCGAAGGGCTGGTCGAACGCGACGGCGCTTGGCGCCCGGTCTTTCGCAAAGGTGCGCTTCTCGAAATCCCTGCCGAACTGCTCTATCGCGCGTACGGCGGCGGCGCGGACGCCGTGCCCCTGGACCGCCGCTCAAGCGCCGGTCAAAACCGCAACAAAGAACAGGAATACTGGACCCTCACCGGCAAGAAGGCCGAGAAGTGGACGCCCGGCGTTTCCAACAAAGGCGCGGCGCAGGGTGCGACCGCGCGAAAAGCTCCGTCACCTAAACCGCGTGGCGCCGGTGTGCGGCGTATTTTGTCGGCCGATGAGGCCAAGCGCGCAAACGGCGCCGCCGCGAAGTCCCCGCCGCGCTAATGGCGCGCGGCTTGCGCATTCGCGCGCTCAAAGTCCCGCCATCCATCATTCTCGCCCGCGCGGCCCAAGACCCGCGGTTGGTTGATACGTTCTCCGAGGTCAGTTTCGAAACCTGGCCCGACGCCGTGGCCATGCGGGCCGATATCGCGGCCGGCAAGGTCGATCTCAGCATCATTCCCACCAACCTCGCGGCCGCGCTCTACAACGAGGGCGCGCCGATCCGCATGCTGTGCGTCAACATGTGGGGCATCTTGCACGTGCTCTCCCATGCGCCGCTCGACCCGACATGGCGGGCGCTGCGCGGCAAGACCATCGGGATTCCGCTCAAAGGCAACATGCCCGATACGGTTTTCTCGACCCTCGCGGGCCGCGTGCCGCTCGACTTGGCGGCGGAAACGAATGTCGTGTTTCTCGACTCCTACCTCGCCGCAAAAGACGCGGTGCTGTCGGGTGCGTGCGATGTCGCCGTCTTGCCCGAACCGGTGGCGAGTGCTGCGGCCGCCGAAGGCGCCCATCGTTTGCTCGATCTACAAGAGGAATGGGCCAAGCTGACGGGTCGGCCGCCGCGCTTCCCCCAGGCGGGCACCGTGGTGCCGCAAGACCTGAGCGACGGCGAAACCCAGTTGTTGCTTACCGGAATGGAAGACGCGCTCGCTTGGATGGACGCCAATCCCGACGATGCGGGCAGGCTGGGCGCCCCCTTGCTGGGCCTCGATGCGGCGATCATTGCCGACTCGCTCCGCGCGACCAACTGGATCTCGCTGTCCGGCGCCGAGGCGCGCGAGGAGCTGGAATTCTTTTATCGGATGCTGTTGGACGCATCGTCGAATCTGGTGAAGGGCGGATTGCCGGGCGACGGATTCTACGTTGCCCGATCTTAGGTCAGGGAAGACCGGGAACCCGTTCGGCCGCTACCTGGGCGCTTGAACGCGGTTGGCGGCACGTGCTTCCTTCCTGCGCTATTTCTTGCGGTTTGGAATCGGAGACATGTTAGCTTTAGCGTTCACCGCAAGGTTCTGACTCGAGGGACATGACATGACCGAATCGTCGCCAAACGATAGCGCTCAGGAAGGGAACGGCGGCAAGCGTTTCTGGCTCGACGACATGCGCAACGTGCACAAGATATTCTGGGCATTGGTGCTCGTTTGCGTGGCCCTGTTCCTGGCGGACGCTCTTTATGAGAAGCACGTGATTCTGTCGTTTGAGGAGTGGTTCGGCTTCTACGGCCTGTTCGGATTTTTCGTGTCTTTTGCGTTGGTGCTGATCGCCCGCGAGTTACGCAAAGTCCTGATGCGCGACGAGGATTACTATGATCGCTGAGTTCCCACCCGGTCTGCTGCTGATCGTCGGCGCATTCCTAGTGCCGTTCTTAAAAGGGAATCTGCGCTCGGTATATACGCTCCTGCTGCCACTACTTGGGATCTGGCAGCTGATGTCGCTCGAGCCGGGCACGTTCGGAACCAGTTTCGCTTTTGGTTTCGAACAGACCCATGTGCGCATCGACAAGTTAAGTCTTCTGTTCGGATATGTTTTCTATATCGCCGCGACGTTGGGCGTCCTGTTCGCTTGGCACCGCGACGACCGGGTGGAACAGTCCACCGCTCTTGTTTACGTCGGCGCTGCGATCGGCGCGGTCTTCGCGGGGGACTTGATCACCTTGTTCCTCTATTGGGAAGTGGCAGCGGTCGCGGCCGTCTTCCTGATTTGGGCGGCAAGGACCGATCGCTCCTTTCGCGCCGGGTTCAGAACTCTGATGATCTATATGTTGTCGGGGATTCTGCTCCTGACGGGCGTGGCGGTGCGGGCCGTCGAAACCGGCTCGCTCGCCTTTGACAATATTGGCTTGGACAGCCCTGGCGGCCTGCTCATCCTGCTCGCCTTCGGCATCAAATGTGCTTTCCCGTTCCTGCATAACTGGGTGCAGGATGCCTATCCGGAAGCCTCGGTAACGGGCACGGTTTTCCTCAGCGCCTTTACCACGAAGCTGGCCGTGTACGCTCTGGCGCGCGGTTATGCGGGCACCGAAATACTGATCTGGATCGGCGTCGCGATGACCGCCTTTCCCATCTTCTATGCCGTGATCGAGAACGATTTACGCCGCGTTCTGGCCTACAGCCTCAACAACCAGTTGGGATTCATGGTGGCAGGTATCGGCATTGGCACCACGCTTGCCATCAACGGGGCCGTCAGCCACGCCTTCGCCCACATCATCTATAAGGCCCTCTTGTTTATGTCCATGGGGGCGGTTCTTTACCGGACGGGCACCGTAAAGGGCTCGGAACTCGGTGGGCTTTATAAGACCATGCCATGGACCACGGCTTTCTGCATCGTTGGCGCCGCCTCCATCTCTGCATTTCCCCTGTTCAGCGGCTTCGTGACGAAGTCCATGATTTTGACCGCCGCAGCCAAAGAAGGCTATTTGGTTCCGTTCCTGGTCCTGTTGTTCGCCTCCGCTGGCGTGTTCCACCATTCGGGCATCAAAATCCCATTCTTTGCGTTCTTTGCCCATGATTCTGGCAAGCGTCCCAAGGAGGCGCCCTTCAATATGCTGCTCGCCATGGGGTTGGCTGCCTTCCTCTGCATCGGTATCGGCGTCTATCCGCAGCCGCTGTACGCGCTTCTTCCCTTCCCCGTGGATTACACGCCTTATACGACGACGCATGTCGTCACGATGCTTCAGCTGCTCGTCTTTTCCGGACTCGCCTTTGCGACCTTGCAGAGATCCGGTCTCTACCCCCCGGAATTGCGTTCCACGGTGCTCGATTTCGACTTCAGCTACCGCTGGCTCGCGCCGCGGGTTGCTGGCTGGTTCATGGGGGTCGGAGAACGCGCCTGGATGATGACGACCAGTGCTTCGCTGCCGCTACGACACGGCCTGAACTCTCTAACCTTTAGATATTTTGGGCCGCAGGGGCGATTCGCCCGCAGTCAGTCGTCGAGTTTCTCGTTGAGTGTGATCATCGTGTTGCTGGCGGTCCTGCTGTTGATCTTCTTCGCGATGTGAAGGACGCGCCGTCCGCGGGAATTCTAGGCCCTGCCTCGATGGGCTCTCACAAGTTACCGCCCGAGTTGTATTCAAAAGCCTCCCTGGCCCTTAGCGTCAAAGGAAGGCTTGCGCCGGTTCGGCTTCGGACAACTCAGCGTTTGCAAGGTGGGGCAGGACGGTGAGGCCGTGCTTCATATCCCCCCCGTAATTTGAACGGCGGCCTTTAGGGCCGATTCGGAGAAGACAAACATCGCGAACGTCAACGCGACCGAGACGCCAAGCGCGATCAAGATTGTCGGTGGTGCTTCGCCATGCGTGGGCGCCCCCGAGGCCTCGGGCGCCTGGAAAAACGCTGTATACACGATCGGCATGAGATAGGCCGCGCTGAGCAACGTACTGACGATCAGAACGCCCGCCATGGCCGGTTGGCCGGCGTCGATCACGCCTTGCAAGATGTACCACTTGCTCACGAAACCCGCCGTTGGCGGCAGGCCGATTATCGAGATCGCGCCGATGGCGAAAAACGTCATCGTCCATGGCATTGCGCGCCCAATACCGCGCAACTGGCTGACGGTCGTTTTGTTGGCGGCGACATAGATCGCGCCTGCGCAAAAGAACAAGGTGATCTTGCCGAAGGCGTGGCTCGCGATGTGTAGCGCGCCGCCGACGATCCCGGCAGAATTCGCCAGCATCGCGGCCAACACGATGTAGCTCAGTTGGCTCACCGTCGAATACGCCAGCCGCCGCTTCAGGTTGTCCTGACGAAGCGCGATGATCGATGCGATGACGATGGTCGCGGCCGCCACCCATAGGAAGAAATCGCTTGAGCCGGTCGCGCTCAGGAGGTCGATGCCGAAGGTGTAGTAGGTCACCTTCAGCACCGAGAACACGCCGGCTTTCACCACCGCGACGGCATGCAGCAGTGCGCTGACCGGGGTCGGCGCCACCATCGCCGCCGGCAGCCAGCGGTGGAACGGCATCACGCCGACCTTGCCGATGCCGAAGATAAACAACGCCAGCATCGGCGCGACGAGCGCCCAATCGGTCCCGTCAGGGAGCACGCCGCCCGGCACAAACGCGACCGTTCCGGCTTCCAGCCAAACCCACAGCACGCCGAACAAGAAAAACCCGATCGAAGTGCCCAGCAGCACCCCAAGATAGGTGCGCCCGCCTTGGCGCGCCGCCTCGTTGTTGTGATGGGTCACCAGGGGATAGGTCGACAGCGAGAGCGCTTCGTAGAAAATGAACAGCGAGATCAGATTGCCGCCATAGGCCACGCCCATCGTGCTGGCCAAAGCGATCGCAAAGAAGGTGAAAAAGCGCGTCTGGTTCGCTTCGTTTTTGCCGCGCATGTAGCCGATCGAATAAACCGAGGTCACGATCCACAGCCCGCTCGCGATCAAACCGAAGATCACGCCCAAGGGCTCGGCGCCCAGCATGATCGGCGCGCCGGGAATGAAGCCGGCAACCTCGAACGTCGGACGCGCGCCGTCGAACACGTCGATCGCCAGCGCGATATTCAGCGCAAACAACAAGGCCGCGGTTAGAAGCGTCGCGGTTTCGCGCAAGTTAGGTGTGCGGTCGAGCATCGAAATGACCACCGCCCCGGCCAGCGGAATGATCAGCGTCAAGATCAACATGGTCTCGCCGGCCACCTTAGGAACCGCCCATCAAGAAAAGCGCCGCTTGTTCGGCAAAGCCGACCGACAACGACGTTTCGATCCCGAAGTAAACGCACGCGCCGGTCAATATCCAGGTCGGCGCCAACAATGCGAAGGGCGGGTCGCTCAGAACCGGGCCCTCCGCCAGCGGGTCGCGAAAATAGGCCACTTCGACCACGCGCCAGACATAAACCGCCGCCAACAACGAGGTCGCCAAGATAACGACGGCGACCGGCCACCAGCCTTTTTCCAGCGCGCCCAGCACCAAATACCATTTGCTGACGAACCCCGCCGTCAGCGGCACACCGATCAGGCTGAGCCCGCCGATCACGAACGCCGCCATGGTCATCGGCATGCGCTTGCCGAGGCCGGCAAAGCTTTCCAGGCGGCACGCGCCTGCGGCATAGGCGATGCATCCCATCGCCAGGAACAGCGCGCCCTTGGTGGCGGCATGGTTGAAGATGTGAACGATCGAGGCGGTCAGCCCGGTGACGTTGGCGTAGCTGATCCCAAGAACGATGTAGCCGACCTGCGCAACGCTCGAATAAGCCAGCAAGCGTTTTACGTCGTTTTGGAAGATCGCCACCGTCGATGCCACCACGACGCCGACCAGGGCCAGGGCCAACAGGACTTGCGACGAAGGCACGATATCGAAAACGAAGTCGGCGCCGAACACCGTGTAGCCGAACCGCAGCAACAGGTAGAGCGCCACCTTGGTCGCGGTTGCGGCAAGAAACGCCGTCACCACCGAGGGTGCATAGGTGTAGGCGTTGGGTAGCCACAAATGCAGCGGGAAAAGCGCCAACTTGAGCAAGATCCCCACCGAGATAAAGGCGAACGCCGCCAACACCGTGCGGCTTTCGTAAATCGGCGGCAACCGGTCGGCCAGGTCGGCCATGTTCAAGGTGCCGGTGACCGCGTAAATCAACCCGAGGCCGATCAAAAAGAACGTCGCGCCCACCGTGCCCATCACCAGATAGGTGAACGCGGCCGACAGCGCCCGGCGATCCCGGCCCATGGCGATCATCGCGTAAGAAGACAGCGAGGATATTTCGATGAAGACGAACACGTTGAAGGCATCGCCGGTGATCGCCATCCCTAGCAAGCCGGTCAGCATCAACAGAAAGCCGCTATAAAACAGGTAGTGCTTTTCCTCGGGGATCTCTTTGGCGACGCTTTTATAGGCGAACGGCAACACGATGCTGCTGGTGCCCGCGACTAGGAGCATCATGTAGGCGTTCAGCACGTCGATGCGGTACTCAATGCCGAGGGGGGCCAGCCAGCCGCCGACCGCGTAAGAAATCACCTCGCCGTCGCCGACCTGGCTCAACAGCGTCGCCGCCATCGCCAAGGCGACCCAGCTCGCCAACAACGCGACCAACCACGGCAACGCGCCGCGCCGCAAGATGATGCACAGCGGCGCGCCGATCAGCGGGATGACGACTTGCAGGGCAGGGAGCTGCGATATCATGACTCGCCGTCCATCTGCGCGATTTCGGTTTCTTCGATCGTGCCGTAGCGCTCGTTGATGCGCACCACCAGTGCAAGGCCCAACGCCGTCGTCGCGACACCCACCACGATCGCGGTCAGGATCAGCACGTGTGGCAGCGGGTTGGAGTAGACTTCGATTCCCTCGGCAATGATCGGCGCCGATCCGCCTGTTACCTTGCCAAAGCTGATGAACAACAAGAACACCGAAGCCTGGAAGATGTTCAAGCCGACGATCTTCTTGATCAGGTTGCCGCGGGCGATCAAGGCATAGAACCCGATCATCATCAGCACCACGACGATCCAATAGTTGAAATGCCCGAGTACTTCCACGGCTAGCGCTCTCGTCCGGCGAACGTCACGAAGATCGTGATCATTACCGCCGCGACCGTGATCCCGACGCCAAGCTCGACCACCAGGATGCCGATGTGTTGTCCGGCATGGGGGTCCGCAGCCAAAACGTCATAGTCGAGGTAGTTGCCACCGAGGATCTGCGAGACGATCCCGACCCCGGCAAAAACTAAGACGCCGATCGCGATGAATGCGGTGGTGACGGCGGGTGGCGCCACGCGCCGCAAATTCTGTAGGCCGAATATCAGGCCGTACAAGATGAACCCGGCACCGAAGATCACGCCGGCCTGAAAGCCGCCTCCGGGGCCATAGTCGCCGTGGAACTGGACGTACAACGCGAACAGAAGAATGCCGGGGATCGTCAGCTTGGCGACGACGCGGGGGATGAGATGATGCTTCACGCCGTGCTCTTCGGTTTCTCGTCCGGTGTCTCCGGGTCGCGTCGGCGCAAGACGCCGGATCCGGACAACAGCAGCAAGACGCCGATCCCGGCGGTGAAGATCACCGTCACCTCGCCCAACGTGTCATAGCCGCGATAGCTCGCCAGGACCGCGGTCACGACGTTCGGCGCGCCGGTTTCGTGTGTCGCCTCGGCAAGGTATTCCGGTGCGACGTGACGATGCGCAGGAGCGTTGGGATCGCCGAACCGCGGTAGATCCCATGTCCCGTAGATCAACAACCCGCCGGTCACGATGACCGTCACCAGCGGCAAGATCGGCGTGGTGACGGGAATCTTCTCGCGACTTTTCGTCAGCGTTAGGACCCCCAGCAGCAGCACCGTCGAAATGCCGGCGCCCACGGCGGCCTCGGTAAAGGCAACGTCGACGGCATCGAGCAACACGAACGTGCCCGCCATTAGCAGACTGTAGATGCCCGACAACATCACGACGGCGAATAGGTTGCGCAGACGAATGATCGCGATGCCGACGACGGCCAGCATGACCAACAACGCGATGTCGATGGCCAGGATCATGGTTTTGGCCCCGCAGCGTCATTGGTCCAAGGGTTCAATCGGCTTGCCAGGGCGGCCCGGGCCAGCGCGTGGGTCGCGGTCGGGCTTGTGAAAAATAAGAAGATCACGATGAGAACGAGCTTGACCGCGACCAGCCAACTCTCGGCCTGCAACAAAATGCCGACCATGAGCGCCCAAGCGCCGAAGGTGTCTGTGATCCCGGCGGCGTGCAGGCGCGTATAGAAGTCGGGCAGTCGCAGGAGGCCGATCGCGCCCACGACGCTAAACACCGACCCGATCACGATCAGAACCCAACTCAAGATGTCGAGGGCGAGGGCCATTATTCTTCGGAACTCCCCTCGGAAACGAACTCGCCGTATTTCGTGTAGCGCAGCACCGCGATCACGCCGATGAAGTTCATCAGTGCGTAGACCAGCGCAAGATCCAGAAAATCCGGTCGATCGGTGAGGAATCCAACCACGACGATCAGCAGCGTCGTCTTGGTGCCCACCATGTTCACCGCGAGGATGCGGTCAAATGTCGTCGGGCCAAGCAGCGCGCGCACCAAAGCGAACGACATGGTGATGACAATGCCGATGGAGGCTGCCGAGAACATCAGCCGGTCAAGCCTTTCGTCCGCTGCGCCATGGCGCCGGACGCCAAATCCTCGGCGCTCTCGGCGGTCAATGCGTGCACCAGAATGCGATTGCCTGGCAACATCCGAACCGAGACCGTGCCCGGCGTTAGGGTGATCGCGTTGGCATAGGTCACGCGACCCAGATCGTCGGCCTGCGGCGCGTCGACCTCGATCATCTTCGGGTCGATCGGCATGCGCGGCGACAGGATCACCCGCGCCACCACGACGTTGGAAACGACGATTTGCCACGCCAGCCACAGCCAATAGAGCGGGGCCTGCCAGGTCAGGTGAACCGGGTGTCCTTCATGGTCGATGACGTCCATCCGCCGCGCCAACCACACCACAAGCACGACAGATCCCAGCCCGAAGGCCAGGATCAATGGCGTGTAGTGGCCTGACATGAGCAGCCAAACGCCCGCCAAAAAAATACCCAGACTGAATGTGCGGATCACGCACAACCCCCAGAAACACAAAACGCGCGGCCCAATGCCGCGACCGTCGCGTCGCAAACGACCCGGAATGACGGCCCGCGTCGGCCCACCATTCTTATTAGAATTTTAGGATATTACTCCAAGTGATGGAAACAATTGAATAAAACGCGATTTTGGCTCATCCGGCGCGGTGGCTTGGCGGCACGAAGATTCCAGCTACAATATTAACCATTAGAAGGGGCGCGGGTTCGCCCTGTGTTGGTTGATTTTTTGACAGGGCCTTGATCATGGTCGAAGGCTCCAACGATCCGGGGCACGGTAACAACGGTGGCGAGGAAGTTCGCGGCACCGTGAAGTGGTTCAACATTTCCAAGGGCTTTGGATTTGTTACGCCGCTTGATGGCTTGGGGGATGTGTTCGTGCATCTTTCGGCGCTTCGTCAGGGCGGCTTTGATGCCGTCGAAGAGGGCGTCACGATCACGTGTCGCGTGGTTCAGGGGCCGAAAGGGCGCCAGGCGGTTGAGGTCACCGAGGTCGACCGCTCGACCGCCGTGCCGCCCAAATCGGAATCGCCGCCCCCCATCGAGGCCGTGGGCGACGCGTTCGTCGCGACCGTCAAATGGTTCAATCCCGAAAAGGGGTATGGCTTCATCACCCAGGGCGAGGATACCCAAGACGTCTTCGTGCACATCAAAACGTTGCGCCGCGTCGGGATCGAACAGTTGCTGCCCGGTCAATCGGTCAAGGTAAGGACCGGTCAGGGACCTAAAGGGCCGCAGGTCGCCGAGATCGAATTGATCGCCGACTAACGACCCAACTCCACCGCGTAACTTTCCGTCGGCAGGACCGTTTCCAACATCCCGCGTTCTTTGAGGAATGCGGCGAAACGGGCGTAGCGCCCGCGGTCGAGCGCCGCCGGGCGCAAGGCAAATCGGGGCAAGGTCGCGGCCCAGGCGCGCCGGTTCAATTCGTCGTCGAGATCGGCGCGGCCTTTGATGAACAACTGCCAGCTTTCGTCGGGATGATTGACCAGATACTGCACGCCTTGTTCGAGCGCTGCGAGGAAGCGTGGCAAGCGCGCATCCGACAGGTTGTCGGCGTGGGCGACCAGGATGAGTTCGTCATAACCCGGCACGCCCTCTTCCTCGACAAAGAACGCCCGACCCGGACGGCCCAGAATATCCATTTGGTTCAGCTCGAAATTGCGAAACGCGCCGATCACGGCATCGACCTGACCGCTCATCAGCGACGGCGACAGCGAAAAATTGACGTTGATGAGGTCGATGTCGTCGAGGGTCAGGCCGTACTTTTCGAGCATCGCACCGAGCAAAGCGTCTTCGAATCCGCCTACCGAAAAGCCCACTTTCTTGCCCTTTAGGTCGGCGATGGACTGGATCGGTCCGTCGGCCAGCACCACCAGCGAGTTCAAGGGGGTCGCCACCAGCGTGGCGATCCGGCGCAGCGGCAAGCCCTGCGCGACCTGAAGATGAAGCTGCGGTTGATACGACACCGCCAGGTCGGCCCGACCGGCGGCCACCAACTTGGGCGGATCGTTGGGATCGGACGGCTGCACGAAACTGACATCCAGCCCTTGGTCGGCGAAATAGCCGCGCTCCAACGCAACGTAGAGCGGCGCATGATCGGGATTGATGAACCAATCGAGCATGACGGTCAGCCGATCGGCGGCGAGGGCAGGCGCCGTCACAAGCGACAATGCGAAGGCGATTGCCAAGGTTCGGAAAAGGGACATCGTGGTCTCCATCATGAGGTGGATTGGGGCAGGGTGTCGGGTTGCCAGGGAATGGCTTTGCGCAATACGAGATCGACAGTGAAGTATAGCGCGACCGCGAGCGCGGCGAGGGTGATCAAGGCGGCGAACATCAAATCGATCTGGACCCGCGCATTGGCTTGCAGCATGAGATAGCCCAGCCCTGCGCCCGATCCGACCCATTCGCCGACCACCGCGCCGATCGGCGCCACCGCCGCCGCGACCCGCAAGCCCGACGCGAGTGCGGGTAGGGCGGCGGGCAGGCGCACATGGCGTAGCACCGCGAGGGGCCGTTTTTTGGGACCGCCGGTCATGGTCTGCGCGAGATCGATCCACCTGGGATCGGTGCGCCGCAATCCGTCGAGGAAGCTCGAGGCCACCGGGAAGTAGATGATCAGCGTCGCCATGCCGATCTTCGAGGCCATCCCATAGCCTAGCCACAGCACCAGCAGCGGCGCGATGGCGAAGACCGGAATAGCTTGGCTGGTCACCAGGATCGGCAACAGCCAACGGCGCGCGGGACGAAACAGCGCGATGACGACCGCGCTGGCGATCCCCAATATGGTGCCGAGCGCGAGCCCAATCAGAATCTCCGCCAACGTGACGCCGGCATGTCCGGCAATGAACCCGGCGCGGGCAATCAACACACGCAGCGTCTCGACCGGGCCGGGCAAAAGATAGGGTGGCGCGCCGGTCAGCCACACCACGGCTTGCCAAAGCGCCAATAGGCCCAACAGCGTCACGATCAAGCGCACGCCTTTCATGCCGGCGCCGCCGTATCGCCCGACGCGAGACGCGCCATCAGGTCATCGTAGCGTGCCGGAAAGTCGCCGTCGGTCGGTGCGCGCGGGATCTGCGCGCGCGGCACCGGCGATTCTTCCCATCGCGCCGGCGACCCGGTCAGGACGAAAAGCCTGTGCCCCACGCGCAGCGCCTCTTGCGGGTCGTGCGTAACCAGCACCACCGTGCGGTCGGCCAGGACCTCGCAAGCCAAGGCTTGGAGACGGAACCGCGTCAGCGCATCCACGGCCGAAAACGGCTCGTCCATCAGGACCACCGGTCGGTCTTCCATCAAGGTGCGGGCCAGGGCCACGCGCTGGCGCATTCCCCCGGACAACGCTGCGGGCCGTTTGTTTTCGTGGCCCGCTAGGCCGACCCGTGCCAACAATCGGTCTGCCGCCGCCCGGTCGGGCGCTTCGCCGCGCAGCCGGGCGCCAAGCACGACGTTCTCGCGCGCGCTCAACCACGGCAGCAGCAAGTCGCTTTGATCCATATAGGCGACCCGCCCGGCCAGGGGCGCGCCGTCGCCGCCCGAAACTCGGCCTCCCTGCGGCGCTGCCAATCCCGCCATCGCCCGCAACAGGGTGCTTTTGCCGACCCCGCTCGGTCCCAGGAGGCAACTCGTTTGGCCGCCGGGGAAAACGGCCGAGAAGTCGTCGAACAGCGGCGCGCCGTCGAACGCCAGCAACAGCCGGTCGATCACCACATCGGTCGGAGTGCCGGTCGCCCCGGCAGGCGTCGTCTGTGTCATAGCGCGTCCCTTCGCCGGTATTAGCCGGATCAGGTTCGAGGGGTCGTTCCAGCGGAACCTCTCAGCCAAAGGCTCCCCCCGCTTGATCAAGTCACTATAATCGGCTGATCTGGCGTTGAGAACGTCTTTCCGGAGATTGCCAATCGTGTCCCAGGGACCGGACCTAGAGGGCTTCAAGCGACCGCTCCTCTACATCGTCATCATCTTGATTCTCGGCCTCGCCGCCTCGCTGCTCGGCCAAGATCTGGTGGGCGATGCGAAAAACGACCGGCTTGCCGGTGAGGAACTGGTCATCGAGACCGCATCCGGACCGGTCACGTTTTTTGTCGAGGTGGTCGATACCAACGAAACCCGCGCCCAAGGTTTGATGTTCCGCGAAGAACTCGCCCCGAACGCGGGCATGCTGTTCGATTTCAAGCGCCAGCAGCCGGTGTCGTTCTGGATGCGGAACACGCTCATTCCGCTCGATATGTTCTTCATCAAGACCGATGGTCGCATCGTCAACATCGCCAAACGCACCGTGCCCCATTCCGAACGAGGCATCCCTTCCGTCGAACCGGTTCTCGGTGTGCTCGAAACCAATGCCGGGGTGGCCGACCGGCTCGGCATCAAACCCGGTGACGTCGTGCGCCACCGCGTGTTCGGAAACGCGCCCTAGATCGTATGACCGCCGACCCGATAGAGGATTTCCCCGATGCCGAGGGGGCCGACGCGCCGCCAGGTTTTCGCCTGCTTGAGAAACGCTCGCCGTTCGGCGTATTGGTCGGCCCGGTCTTTCAGCGCGACGATGCCGAGGGCAGTGTGTTCGGCTTCCGCGTCCAGCCCAAGCACCACAATCTCGGGGGCGTCGCCCACGGCGGGATGCTCGCCACCTTTGCGGATATCGTGCTGGGCCAATTTCCGGCGCGCGATTTCGGCCGTATGACGGTGACTATTCGGTTGGTCATGGACTATCTTGCGCCCGCGAAGTCCGGCGACTGGGTCGAAGCTCGGCCGACGGTCACGCGCACGACCCGAATTTTGGTGTTCGCGGAAACGACATTGATTGCCGGGCCGCGTTCCCTTCTCACCGCGTCGGCCGTGTTCAAGACCTTGGACCGCCGCCGCAATCCCGATAAGACCCCATCGAATGGAGACCCCTGATGTACGGTAAGAAAGAAGTCGGCCCGCAGCGCTATCGCGAGGACCTCGGTCGCTACTTTGAAGATTTTGAGATCGGCGACGTCTACGAGCACCGCCCGGGCCGCACCGTGACCGAGGTCGACAACATTTGGTTCACCAACCTCACGATGAACACCCATCCGGTCCATTTCGACCGCGCCTATGCCAGCCACAGCGAATTCGGCAAACCTCTCGTCAATTCGGCGTTTACGCTATCGGTCGTCGCCGGGATGAGCGTCAGCGACACCAGCCAAAAGGCCATCGCCAATCTCGGGTGGGACAAGATCAAGCTCTCCGCCCCGGTGTTTGCCGGCGATACGCTCTACGCCGAAAGCGAAGTCCTGGCGAAACGCGAGTCCAAGTCGCGCCCGACGCAAGGCATCGTCACCATCAAAACCACCGGCAAGAAAGACGACGGCACGGTCTTTATGACCTACGAACGCGCGTTCTTGGTGCCCAAGCGCGGTCACGGCGTCGACGATCTGGCCAACTACTAAACCGGTTCGGCGTCAGTCGCCGATCCGTCCCGTCGTGTCGCGCAGTCGCTTGATCAATAGGCGAATCAGCCCGACCGTGAACAGATCTGCGCCCGCCAACTTCGTGTTGATGTGGTCCTTGGAGAACACCGCACAGATCGTGTCGTCGGCGGTCCTGGCGGTAGCCGAGCGCGGATTGTCGTCGACTAGGGCCATTTCGCCGAACACGTCGCCAGGCCCGACCTTGTCGACCACGTGTTCCGTGCCGTCACGGTCGACCAAGATTTCGACGCTGCCCGACTTGATCAGATAGGCCGAATCGGCTGCGTCTCCTTGGCTGAAGATCACCGTTCCTTCCGAGAACACGCTGAATTCTAGCTCGTCGTCCATACCTTGCCCTTTCTGATTGTTTGGCGCGGTCGCTACACGCGTTCCAGCACAACTGCGATCCCTTGTCCCACCCCGATGCACATCGTGCACAGCGCGTACTTGCCGCCGCGCCGATGTAGCGCCCGTGTCGCGGTCAACGCCATCCGCACGCCGCTCATGCCTAAGGGATGCCCCAGCGCAATCGCCCCGCCGTTGGGGTTCACGTGCTCGGCATCGTCGGGCACCCCGAGATCGCGCAGCACCGCCAAGGCCTGGCTGGCAAAGGCTTCGTTCAGCTCGATCACGTCCATGTCGTCGATACGCAGGCCGGTCTTGTCCAGCACCTTGCGCGTCGCCGGGGCGGGGCCGAAGCCCATGATGCGCGGCGGCACGCCGGCGGTCGCCATCGCCACAATGCGTGCCTTCGGCTCAAGCCCGTTAGCTTTTGCGGCCGACTCGCTGGCGACGATCATTGCGCCTGCCCCGTCGTTGATGCCGGACGCGTTGCCGGCCGTGACCGACCCGTCCTTGCGAAAGACCGGTTTCAATTTGCCCAAGCCCTCCAAGCTGACGTCCGGTCGCGGGTGCTCGTCCGCCGTCACCACGATCGGATCGCCGCGTCGTTGCGGAATCGATACCGGGGCGATTTCTTCGGCCAACGCGTCCGATGCGGCGCCGGCGCGCTGTTGGCTGCGCAGCGCAAAGGCGTCTTGGTCGGCGCGCGAGATCTGAAACTGCTCGGCCACGTTCTCGGCCGTTTCGCCCATGGAATCGATGCCATGGGCTTCTTTCATCTTGGGATTGACGAATCGCCACCCCAAGGTGGTGTCGTAAACCTCGGCTTTGCGCGAAAAGGGCGCGTCCGATTTAGCCATCACAAAAGGCGCGCGTGTCATGCTTTCGACGCCGCCGACGATGCCCATTTCGGCATCGCCGCTCCGGATGGCGCGTGCCATCGACCCGGTGGCATCTAGGCCGGAACCGCAGAGTCGGTTGATCGTCGCACCAGGGATGCTGTCGGGCAGCCCGGCCAACAGCAAGGCCATGCGCGCCACGTTGCGGTTGTCCTCGCCCGATTGGTTGGCGCAGCCGTACAGCACGTCGTCCACTTGCGCCCAATCGACGTTTGGGTTGCGGCGCATCAACTCGGTCAACGGCGTCGCGGCGAGATCGTCGGTGCGCACGCTCGACAACCCACCGCCATAGCGGCCGATGGGCGTGCGGATCGAATCGCAAATAAAGGCGTCAGGCATGCTGGAGGTCCTTAGGACTATTCGTTGGTTTTGTGGAACTTATCCCGTCGCCGCTCGCCGAGCAGCATTTTCTGCTCCAAATGGCCCCGTAAGGCTGTGTAGAAAGCCTGCAGGAACGGCCCCGAGGCGGCGGGAAAATGATCGGCAGACTGCCACTTGATGCGACGTTGAATGCGCCGCGCCACTTCGTTCTGCCATTTCGATGAATTCCGCCCACCGGTGCGCAAGACTTCCTCAAGCGTCTGCAATTCATAGATGCCGTAGACGTCGAGTTGCTCTTGGGTGAACTCATAACGGCGTGCATCGCGGCTTCGCGGGGCGTTGCTCACCACATCGCGTAACAATCCCGACCGCGGCAGGTCGATGACCCAGGTGCCGCCGACGATGTCTCCGGCTCGCAAGCGATCTTTGTTGAAGAGCGGGAGCAGCACCAAGATGCCCATCCAGCCCAGCGTCGACAGCGACACCAACGGGTTTGTGGCCCCGAAACCCAGCGTGAACAGGGCGCCGGCCGGCACGAAGAATTCGATCTCGCGCATCAAGTTGCGCGCAATGATCGCCTCGGTCGACAGATGCCCGCCGCGTCGATCGACGACCTTGATGCCCAGCATTCTTTTGCCGGGTGTCGCGCCGCGCGCCCGAGCTTCGAAAAAGATGAAGTAGAACGACTTGAGCAGGAAAGACAGCACAATCCAAAAGGACAACAGCCACCGGGCCGCGTCGCTGCCCGTGGTGAGGCTTGCGACGATGATCAACGCCCCTATCGCCAGCCCAAGAATCACCAGGTCGATGACGAACGCGCCGGCGCGGCTGCCGCGGTCCGCCAGCCGGACCCGAATGGACACTCCTTCGGGTGTCGTGATGGTGCGCACCGCGGGGTCGGGCCGGTCGTAGCGGACGATCGTGGTCATGCCGTCTTCTTTCGCGGCCAGCCGAAATACGTCGCCAGGCACAACGCGGTAACGGCCGCGATGATCAAACGATCGCCGGTATCGATGATCGTTTGACGTCCGAACCCTTCCAGTAGCCCCGCGATCACGAACAAAATGACGGCCCCGATGGCGATACGTGCCGCGACGCGGCCGGCCCGCATCACTTCCGCCAGGCGGCTGCGTCGGCCGGGAAAGACCACTCGATGCCCGATATAAAGCCCGGCGCCGCCGCAGATGACGATCGCGGTGAGTTCCGTGACACCGTGGATCAAAAGTCACCCGGCAAGGTCGATGAACAAGCCCCGGCTCGTGTAAATCGCGACAAACGCACCCAGCATCAAGCCGTTTTGAAACACCAGCAACGCGGTGGGGACGCCCAAGGCGAATCCCAGCGCTAGCGCTATAAATCCGACCCGCGTGTTGTGGGTGAACAGAAACGAGGCGAAGATCGAAAGTTCGCCGCTCTCGAATTCCGGGCCGGACACCAGAACGTCGTGCAGTTCGTCGGCCGTACTGGTCGGGCCGCGACCGTCGGCCAACGATTCGGGCACGAGCGTATAGAATAGATCGGGCGACTGGGCGGTCACCGCGAACCCGGCAAGGCTGCCCAAGACCAGCAGCAGCGCGGCCAAGGCGATATGCCACCGTGCCGCGTGCACCGCATCGCGAAAGCCCGACGTCAGGAACTGCAGCAGCGCGGCCCACAACGGGCGGCGCGGGCTGTACACGCTGAAATACCCGCGGCTCGCAAGGTCCTCGAGATAGGCCAGAACGTTGCGGTCGAGCGATGTGCTGCGCGCCACCGACAACGACGACAACACCGCCCGATACAACACCGGCAGGCGGGCCAGCTCTTGGCTGTTCAACGCTCGAATGCCGCGTGCTTCGAACCGCGTGACCAACGCCTCGAACTCCTGCCACACCGCTTCCCGCTCGCGGCGGAACTGGTAGCTGCGGAGGTCTGCGCCGGTCTCGCTCACACCAATTTCCGGTTTTTGATGTCGAGGTACTGGTTGACCAAATCGACGGCGAGTGCGGCGTCGTGGGTCTCCAGGCATTGCACGCCCATGCGCCGCAAGCGCTCGTAGACCCGTTCGCGTTCTTGGGCGAGCCCGTGTGCCACGACGGCCGCGGCCGCATCTTCCATTTGATTCGGGACGGCCTCGAGACGGGCGCGCAGGTCGATGTCGCCCAACGAGACGAACAAGATCAGGTGGCGTTTCGCCAGCCGCCGCAGGTTGTCGATCATCAATTCGGCGGTGACGGTGTCGACGAATTCGGTGAACAGCACGATCAACGATCGCCGCCGCAAGCGCGCGCCGAGATTGACCAGCCCCAAGGTGTAGTTGGTTTCGACCTCGCTATAGACCAGCCGCGCCGCACGCTCTTGCAAGATCGGAAAATCTTGCACCCGGCTCACCGGGTCGAGGTATTGCCCGGGCTTCGCATCGAAATTGAACAAGCCGATTCGGTCGCCGTGTCGCAACGACACATAAGCCAGCAGTAAGGCCGCGTTGATCCCGTGGTCGAGACGCGGGATGCCCGAAATCGGTTCCGACATTTGCCGCCCGGTGTCGACGGCCAGAACGATCTGATGATTGCGCTCGGCTTCGTATTCCTTGCACACCAGCTTGCGGTGCCGCGCCGAGTGCTTCCAGTCGATCGCGCGGTGGTCCAAGCCCGGCACAAAGTCGCGCATCGAATCGAACGCCGTGCCTTGTCCTTTGTCGGTCTGCGCTTTGATGCCGTGAAACGATGCCCGGCGGCCAAGGCGCAAACCGTCGCGTCGAATAGGGCGGGTGTTGGGGATGACCGGCAAGGTGTCTTGTGTGGGGTGTCGTTTGGTGCGCCAGGCCAGGCCCAACGGGCCATGCCAACGCAGCCATATCTCTTGCAAGGCCACCACACCCCGTTGCGTCGGCGTCAGGTCGAGGTCGAATTGCTGGTTTTCGGCGGCATCGAATAGGTAAGACTGTGACGGCAGCGGCGGGATCGGGCCGGTTACATCGACAACAACGTCACCGGCACCTTGTGCGTCGGGAGGGTAGGTGAGGTTGATGCCGATGCGCGAGGTGTCGCCGATCGGCATCGTGCCGGGGCGGATCAAGGTCGCCTTAACCTGCTTGCGGCTCGGCGCCAAGACCAAATCGGCCGCCATCAATCCCGCCACGCCGATCGCATAGATCAGACCCGCGGGCCACAGCCGCGCGTCGAGTAGGATTAATGTCAGCGAAAGCGGCGCGCCGGCCGCCATCAACACGACAAGGCGGGCGGTCGGTTTCATCGCGGTGCGGGCACTTGCTCGAGGATCTGCGCGACCACCTCGTCGGTCGTCTGCCCATCGACCTCGGCACCGGGTGACAAAATGATGCGGTGGCGAAGCGCGGGGGGCGCCAACGCTTTGACATCGTCGGGGATGACGTAGTCCCGACCGTCGAGTGCGGCAAACGCGCGGGCCGCTGCCGCCAGCATATTGGCCGCGCGCGGCGAGGCCCCGAACTCGATCGCGCCATGCTCACGCGTGGCCCGGATCAACGCGACGACGTAGCGCACGACCTCGTCCGCCAGGCGAATATCGGTGATGTAATCGCGGATCGCAGTCAGTTTTTGCAGGTTCGTTACCCCGGACAGGCCCAAGGCGTTCGGGTTCGGCATCGACGTGCGGTTGCCGTGCTGGGTCACGATCTCGACCTCTTCGTCTTCGCTGGGATAGTCGAACACGTGCTTGAACAAAAACCGGCCGAGTTGCGCCTCGGGCAACGGATAGGTCCCCTGCTGTTCGATCGGGTTTTGCGTTGCGATCACCATGAACCCGCTACCCAACGCATGGGTTAGTCCGTCGATCGTGACGTTGCGCTCTTGCATCGCTTGTAACAGCGCGGCCTGGGTCTTTGGCGGGGTTCGGTTGATTTCGTCGGCCAACAACAGTTCGGTGAAGATTGGCCCCTTTGTTAGCTTGAATTCGTTGCTCTGGAAGTTGAACAGGTTGGTGCCCAGCACATCGCCCGGCATCAGGTCGGGCGTGAATTGAATGCGCCCGAACTTCATCGACAAACTGGCGGCGAAGGATCGCGCCATCAGGGTCTTGGCGGTGCCGGGCACACCCTCCAATAAAATGTGGCCGCTACACATCAAGCTGACCAGCATGAGGTCGACTGCTTCGGTTTGGCCGATGACGGCCTTGGCGACTTGTCCGCGAATGGCGTCCGCCGTTTCTTTGATGGCATCAAGATCCATTGATCATCTCTTTTCTCCAGCGATGGATTTCGGTGGCGAGGGCACGGCCGCCCCGCGGATTCTTAGCTTCAAGAAAGGCGTCCACCCGTTGGCGAAGGTCGGCGTGCCGCACCTGAAGGCCGCGCGACATCGCAAGTTGGTCCAGGTGGCGTGTCTGGTCGTCGTCCGCTTCCTCGCGAACGTGCAACGCTTTGGCGACTTGCTCCGTTGCGTGCTCGAAATAGTCGCGCAAGATGTCATGCGCTTGGCCGCCCATCACCAGCAGTTCGGCGGTGTTATCAATCAACGCCTTGTGTCCGGCAGGCAGCGGGCGCGTCTCCGGTAGGGCGCGCCCGAATCGCCCCACCGCGTTCCACAGCAGCGCCACCATCGCAGCCAACAAAATTAATGTCGGCACCAAGAACGGTGGTCGGAAGGCGGCTTGCCACACTTCATTCCCGTCGATGAAGCCATGAATGGTCTCGTCGAACACCAGCGCGCCGCCCGTCGGTGTTGCTGCGGCGAACATATCGATCGCCAGGTTCACATTGCTACCGTTGTCGATCCCGTGGTTGTTGACGACGTCCGGGTCGCTCAGGATCCAAATCTGCCGACCGCCGCGGTCGATCCGCCCCAACAACACGCCTTCCGGGCTCGACACCAGGGGCTGCATCACCGATCCCGCCGCCGTCATCAATTGCGCGGTGCCCAGCGATGGTGCCAGCCCGGCTGCCGACGTCCATTGCGTTACCGTGGCGCGCCGAACAGTGACGCGATCGTCGATGCGGTCGAGCACCGTCTGCGGCCAACGCGCCTCATAAAGGTCGGCGGCCCGATCCATCGGCTGTTCTGGAGCGCGGGTTCGCCGGACCATTTCGGCAAGATGACCATGACGCGCGGCGCGTTCAGCATGGTCGTGAACAACTGTTCCGACTGCGCGATAGAAAAGGGCTCGGCCAGCACCAGGGTCGTGCCGTCGCCGATCTTGCGCATCGTGCCGTTGGTGCTCAGTACGACCGGAAAACCGTTATCGCGCAGCACCTCGACCAAGCTCCCATAGCCGATCGCCGAGCGGGAAAACGCGCTGGGATCGACCGTGCGCCGGCCCAACCCATCGCCAAACACGCTCATCACGAAGCTCGCAATGGCGGCCACACCGCCCACCGCCAACAGGATGATCAAGGTGCGCCGCGAGAAAATGCCCTCAAGGTCGCTCACGGGGCGGCCTCGCGTTGCTCGATCTGCGCCAGGCTCGCCATGCAAGCCTCGTAATGTTTGATCGTGGCCGGTCGTCCGGCGAAATGCACGAACTCGACCGCGTATACGATGGTCCGCAGCGGCGTGGCGGTTTGAGGCGAGGCTCGAACGGCGGGGACAATCTCACGCGACGTCAAATCGGGGCTGATCGAGCTGCTCGTGGTGTGTTGAACCCGGCTGACGGCATGACGCAGCATCGCCCGTATCGCCGCACCGTAGTCGCCCGCTTGGGCAAGTCGTTCCCAGTCGGTCAGCGGCCGGGCGGGGATCTGCGGCGTCTCCTCACCACGAGTCGCGGGTTGTGCCACAACCGGTTCGATCGCGGCGGTTTCCGGCGCCGGCTTGGCCGGCCGCTTGTTGCGTCGCCAACTGAACCGGAAGCGAATCTTTCGGAACAACACGACCAACCAAAACAATAGGAACGCAATGACAACCGCCAACAAAATCCACAACACCGTTTTTCCGATCGCGGTCATGTCCGGCGGCGGGCCGTTATCGGCGCGCCGCGGGCGCGGCAGCGGCGGGGGTGGTGGGTCGGCACGTGCCGTGTCGTCTTGTGATCTCGGTGCGCTGTCGGTGCTGGTGTCCTCGCCCGTGCTGGATCCGGCGCTGCTGCCGCCCCCCAGGCCGAAGCCACCACCACCGGACTGCCCCGGCCGGGGATTGGCAATGCCACCCGGTTCGTTCGGCATGAGGCGCTGGTAGCGCGGGTCGTTCAACGCAGACCCAGCGGCGTTGGCGGGGGTCAGTGGGACGGCCAAGAGGGCGAGGGCCGTGCCGATCCCCACAAGGTGAACAAGAGGGGCGCGCATGGGCCCAGGCTACCCTAGGTTGACGCTCCTCCAAAACGGCGCCCGGCAGGGCCGCGGCCTAGTCGTCCGGCGGAAAATGCGCGGCCAGAAACGCCATCACCATCGCGTTGAACGCCGTCGGTTTTTCGAAAGGTGGGGCATGACCGGCCCCTGGCAACTCTTGGAATGACGCACCGGGAATATGTCCTGCCGCGTCGCGCAACACGTCGGGCGGAATGATGCGGCTTTCGCTGCCGCCGATCACCAACGTCGGGACCCGGTAGCCGGCTAGACGTTCTGGGGTCACGCCGTTCTTGGGATCCAGCGAGCGCGCCATAAAGGCGCCGACGTCTTGGTTCAACTTGCCGATTTCGCGCATCAGGTAATACAGCGCGGGCTCGCGTTCGGGAAAGTCCGGTGCGGTCATGACCTGCTGGATTTTGCTGCGCTCGCCGACAACCTGCCCGGGCCCGTCGCGAAAGGCCCGCAAGATGCCCTCCGATAGAACGCCGCCGCCGCTCGCCGACATGACGATCCCGGCCACTCTGTCCGGGGCGGTGATGGCTGTGGCCAGTGCCGTCCAGCCGCCGATCGCGTGCGACACGATCGCCGTGCGCGCGACACCCGCGGCATCCATCACGGCCAAGGCGTCGGTCGGAAAATAGGGGAACTGCATGTCGTCCACCGCACAAGCCGACCGCCCCCAGCCACGCTGGTCGAACAGCAAGACGCGGTAACGTGGCAGGAAGGCCGGCACCTGCTGAAACCACTCCAGCGTATTGCCGCCGCCGCCATGGGCGAAGGTCACCACCGGTCCTTGGTCGCCGTGAAGTTCGTAGTACAGTCGGGCTTTCTCGGTATCGACGTAGGGCATTGGATTGTCCGCCGGTTCGACTCGCGTTCAGACTAGCGCGATCAAGGTCGCTTCCGAAAACGCGATTGCCCGCCGCAGGCGCTTTTCGCCCTTTGCGGGCGAGCCGTTATGATGGGCGCTGGCGTCGATCGACCGCCGACATGCCGAAACAAAGGGGAAACCCCATGACCGACCTCATCGATATCGCCATCGAACCGCTCACGCCCGAAGCGTTTGCGCCGTTCGGCCAAGTGATCGGCCGCCGGAACGAGCCGCCCTTGTTCGAAGGCGGCAACGCCAAGACCTGGGGCGTCGATTTCGAGATCGACGGCAAGATGGAATTGCACTTCGCCGACTTCACCTATCAGCCGACCCTCGAGTTCACGATCGTCGAGCGCCATTTCGCGGTCACCCAAGCTTTCGTGCCCCTCAACAACGATGCCTCGGTCACCGTGTTCGCGGCGCCGACAGATCCCGATCCCTCGGCCATTCCGACCGCGAAGGATTTTCGCGCGTTCTACATCGACGGATCGCAAGGCGTGATGATGTGGAAAGGGACGTGGCACTCCAGCCGCTTCCCGGCGCATCCGCCGTCGGCGACGTTCGCGTTTCTGACCGATACCGACACGACGTCGGAACTTACCGAAATGCTGGCCGGCAAACCCGGCAAGCTCACGCAACTGGTCGACTACGAAAAAGATCACGGCCAGCGGTTTCGTCTGACCAATCCGCAGGGCTTGATGAGCGGCTAGGTCGACGCGCGTTTTTCCATGCTGCGGGCGATGATCAATCGCTGAATCTCGCTGGTCCCTTCGTAAAGACGAAATAAGCGCACGTCACGGTAGAACCGTTCGATCCCGTGGTCGGCGATATACCCCGCGCCGCCATGAATTTGCACGGCGCGGTCGGCGACGCGGCCGACCATCTCGGTTGCAAACAATTTGCAGCAGGCGATTTCTTCGGTGACGTTTTCGCCGGCATCACGTCGGCGCGCCGCGTCTTCGATCATCGTGCGCGCGGCATACGATTCGGTGCGGCTGTCGGCCAGCATCGCCTGGACCAACTGAAACTCGCCGATCGGTTTGCCGAACTGCTGGCGTTCCAGGGCGTAGCGCGTTGCCTGGTCGACGAGGCGTTCGGCAACGCCGGTGGCGACCGCCGCGATATGCAGCCGCCCGCGATCCAGTACCTTCATCGCAGTCTTGAAGCCCTGGCCTTCGACGCCGCCCAGTAGGGCCGACGCCGGCACGCGGCAATCTTCGAATACGACGTCCGCGGTCAAACTGCCGTGCTGCCCCATCTTCTTGTCTGGCTTGCCGATCGACAGACCCGGTCGCGGTGCTTCGACCAAAAACGCCGATACCCCGCGGGCGCCTTTTTCGTCGGGATTGGTGCGCGCCATCAGCGTGAACAACCCGGCGCGCGGCGCATTGGTGATGAACCGCTTGGTGCCGTTGATGACATAGTCGTCGCCGTCGCGCCGCGCGCTGGTCCGCAGCGCGCCCGCATCGGACCCGGATTCGGGTTCGGTCAGCGCGAACGAACTGGTGATCTCGCCGCTGGCCAAGCGCGGCAGATAGGCCGCGCGCTGGGCGTCGGTACCGTCCAACACGATCCCTTGCGATCCAATGCCCACATTGGTGCCAAAGGCCGAACGAAACGCGGGCGATGTCCAGCCCAATTCGAAGGCGATCTGCACCTCTTCGACGCTGTTCAAGCCGAGCCCCCCGTACTCGGGTGGAATGGTCAGTCCGTAAAGGCCCAGGGCGCGCATCTCGTCGAGCAACGCGTCGGGGATCTCATTGCGCTCACCGACCTCCGCCTCGTGCGGCACCAATCGTTCGCGGACGAAACGACGCACGCTCTCGCGCAGTTGGTCGAAGGTTTCGGGATCTAACGCCACGGTGTGCACTCCGGTCGATGAGGAGGAGGGACGATAACAACCGATCCCAAGCGCGCCCGCAACTCTCGCGCTACAACGATTCCAAGAACGCCAACAAGTCGGCGCGTTGGTCGGCGGGCATGGTGCGAAAGGCCTCCCGCGCCGTTGCCGCTTCGCCGCCATGCCACAGGATCGCTTCGGCGATGCCGCGCGCGCGCCCGTCATGCAGCAAAAACATGTGCCCGTTAACGGCCTCGATTAGACCTAACCCCCAAAGGGGCGGGGTGCGCCACTCGGCGCCCGAGGCGAGAAAGTCGGGGCGGCCATCGGCAAGGTCGGGGCCCATGTCGTGCAGCAACAGATCGGTAAACGGTTGGATGTTTTGATTGCGTACTGCCGGGTTGCGGTGATCGCCGGTCGCCATGCTCGGGATGTGGCAGGCGGCGCATCCGATCGCCTGGAACAATGCCTCGCCCCTCTGCACCGCGGGGTCGTCGATCTGCCGTCGCGCAGGCACCGCAACGCTCTCCATATAGAAAGTCAAATCGTCCAAGACCGTGTCGTCGGCTTCGATCCCGACGTTCGGCGCGGCGCGACACCCGGTTTGCGGCGCGGGACAATTCTGTTCGGGGAAAACCGTTGTCGTGATACCCATATCGCCCAGCAAGGCCCCCGCGGTTTGGTCGCGCAAGCTCGCTTTGTTGGCCTTCCAGCCGAACCGACCCAGCCGCACCGCACCCGATGCGGTATTCCACACCCGGTTGACGCGACCGGAAATGCCGTCGCCGTCCCGGTCCTCGGGGTCGGCCCACGCCACGATGTCCGCCTCGTCGATCGCTTCCAGCAATCCCAGACCGAAGACCGCAGGCGCCACCCGCGGCGACAACAAAATTGTTTCCGCCCCCGCGAAGGCATCGGGCGGCGCATAGGCGTAGCGCGGCACCCGCAACGTATAGGGCGTGCCGTCACCGTACTGCGCCCGCTTGGTCTCATAGGTGACGGTGACCATGCCTTCGTCAGGCACGCCGTCAACGGCGAGGCTGTTGATTTGCAGCCCGACACTTTCGTGCGGCTGTGGTCCACCGGTCTCGCTTGTCCCGGCGACGCTTGCGCGGACCAGCATCGTCGTCATCGGTTGACCCGGTTCGGGTGGTGCGCCGCGACCGTCGCGTTCGTGGCAAGCGATGCAAGAGACGGCGTTGTAGGTCGGGCCCAATCCGACAAAGGTCGTGTCTTCGTTGGGCGGCGCGGCCCAAGGTGCGGTGAATATCTTGTTGCCAAGGAAGAACCGCTGCCGCATCTGTGGCGGCAGATTGCGCGCCGCCGACGAAAAGGCGTTGGCGTTGGCGATGCTCCGCGTCGTCGCGCCGCCGCTTTGCGTATCGCTCGCCCATGACGCGTGAGGCAGCCAGCCCGCCGTAGCGAGCCCCGTCACGAGCATCGCGCGAACGCCAAATTGCCTGATGTGGGAGGGTAGGCGCATCAAGGCCTAGGATAACCCGGTATTCATGATCTATTGAATCCGTTAGGCTTCACCCCAATTGTCGGAACGGGGACAACGAGAATCCCAATCTGATGGAGGTCGCACCCGTGGGGACAGGGACCGGCTCGCCGCTAAGCAAGCGGCCCCTTGAGGTCAAACTCGCGAAACCGCGTGGTTTCTGCGCCGGGGTCGAACGTGCAATCGAAATCGTCGAACGGGCTCTCGCGCTTTATGGCGCGCCGGTTTATGTCCGCCACGAGATCGTGCACAACAAGCGCGTCGTCGAATCTTTGCGCGACAAGGGCGCAATTTTCGTTGAGGAGGTCGGCGAAATACCCGCCGGGGCGGTGACGGTTTTTTCGGCGCATGGTGTTTCGCGCGTCGTGGAAAGCAACGCCCGCAAGCGGACCTTGCACGTCATCGACGCGACCTGCCCGCTCGTCAGTAAAGTGCACAAGGAGGGGCGGCGCTCGGCCGATATGGGACACGCCGTTGTCCTGATCGGCCACGAGGGTCACCCCGAGGTCGAGGGCACGATGGGACAGATCGGCGGCGAGGTGCACCTTGTGACCCAGGTCGGCGATGTCGCGGCCCTTGAGCCGACCGATCCTGCACGACTCACCTACGTCACCCAAACCACGCTCAGCGTCGACGATACCCGCGACATCATCGAGGCCTTGCAAGCGCGTTTTCCCTCCATTCAAGGCCCCGACGTACGCGACATTTGTTACGCCACCCAGAACCGTCAAACCGCGGTGCGCGATCTCTGTACCGAAGTCGACGTGTTGTTGGTCGTGGGGGCGCACAATAGCTCCAACTCCAACCGCTTGCGCGAGATCGGCGAAGCCGAAGGCCTCGCCGCTTACCTGATTGAAGATGCCGCCGCCCTGGACCTCGATTGGTTGGCCGGCGCGCGTTCGGTCGGGATTACGGCCGGTGCCTCGGCGCCCGAGGAACTTGTGCAAGAAGTCGTCGCGCGCCTTGCGAGCCACTTCGAAACCGACATCACCCAGCTCGGCGGGGTCGAGGAAAACGTTCAGTTCAAACTCCCGCCCGAGCTGACGGCCGTGGCGCCCGACGCTGTCGTAGCGCGCGCGTAACGGAAAAGGAGAACCCGCGTGGGCGTCCCGCTACGACAACAAATCAAAATCGGCGCTTACATCGCTAAGCAACGCTTGCTCGGGCGCGACAAATACCCGCTCGTCCTGATGCTGGAGCCGTTGTTTCGGTGCAACCTGGCGTGCGCGGGATGCGGCAAGATCGACTATCCCGACGCGATCCTCAATCAGCGCCTCTCGGTGCAGGACTGCATCGACGCCGTCGAGGAATGCCCTGCGCCCGTGGTCGCGATCCCGGGCGGCGAACCGCTGTTGCACAAAGAGATCGGCGAAATCGTCGCCGAGATCACCAAACGCAAACGTTTCGTGTCGCTATGCACCAACGCGCTGTTGCTCGAAAAAAAACTCCATCTCTTCGAACCATCGCCATATCTCTTCTTCTCGGTGCACCTTGACGGCCTGAAAGACCATCACGACCGCGCGGTCTGCCAAGACGGCGTGTTCGATCGTGCCGTCGCCGCGATCAAGACGGCCCAGGAAAAAGGCTTCCAGGTCAACGTTAACGCCACCATCTTCGACGGCATGTCGGCGGACGATGTTGCGGCGTTCTTGGACTTCACCGCCGAGCTCGGTATCGGCGTCAACATCTCGCCGGGATACGCCTACGAACGCGCGCCCGATCAAGCGCATTTCCTCAACCGTCAGCGGACCAAGACTCTGTTCCGCGAGGTCTTCCGCCGCCGCAAAGGCAAGAAGTGGCAACTCAACCACTCGCCGCTCTATCTCGACTTCCTCGCCGGCAATCAGGCCTATCAATGCTCGCCCTGGGGGACGCCGACCCGTAACGTCTTCGGCTGGCAGCGCCCGTGCTATCTGCTAAACGAGGGCTACGCCGAGACCTTTCAGGCGTTGATGACCGAGACCGAGTGGGACGCCTACGGCACCGGAAACTACGAGAAATGCGCCGATTGCATGGCCCATTGCGGCTACGAGCCGACCGCGGTGGCCGATGCCGTGAAGAATCCGCTCCGGATCGTCGCCGCGGCCATCCGCGGCCCGCGCACCGACGGGCCGATGGCGCCGGAAATCGCGCTCGACGGACAGCGCCCGGCAGTCTACGTATTTGATGATCTGGTCCGCGACGCCGCTTCGAAGGGCGCTGCGGACAAAGCCCAAAGCAGTGCCGCCTAGGTCTGTGACGGGAAACAAGGAAGACGCGTGAGTAACAACGACAAAACGCCGCTCCTCGATACGGTCGCGCTCCCGGCCGATCTGAGGAAACTGCCCGAAGATCAATTGCGTCAGCTGGCCGACGAAGTGCGCCAGGAAATGATTGATGCGGTATCCAACACCGGCGGTCACCTAGGGGCGGGTCTTGGTGTGGTCGAACTCACGGTTGCGCTGCACTACGTCTTCGAGACTCCCGACGACAAGATTCTTTGGGATGTCGGCCATCAGGCCTACCCGCATAAGATCCTCACCGGGCGGCGCGATCGGATTCGCACGCTCCGTCAAGGTGGCGGCCTGTCGGGTTTCACCAGTCGCCGCGAAAGCGAGTACGACCCGTTTGGCGCGGCGCATAGCTCGACGTCGATTTCCGCCGGGCTCGGTTTTGCGGTCGCGCGAGATCTGCGCGGTGGCGACAACGATGTCGTCGCGGTCATCGGTGACGGTGCGATGAGTGCGGGGATGGCGTACGAGGCGATGAACAACGCCGGAGCGGCCAAAAGCCGCATGATCGTCATCCTCAACGACAACGACATGTCGATTGCCCCGCCGGTCGGCGCGATGAGCGCCTATCTGGCGCGGCTCATCTCCGCCAAACCCTATCGCTCGATGCGGCATCTTGGTCGCGTTCTGGCCAAGAAATTCCCAAGGTCGTTCGAAAAGGCCGCAAAGCGTGCCGAAGAATATGCCCGCGGTATGCTCACCGGCGGCACGCTGTTTGAAGAGCTCGGCTTCTACTACGTCGGCCCGATCGACGGCCACAATCTCGACCATCTGTTGCCCGTCTTGCGCAACGCCAAGAAATCGCGCGGCGAGGGACCGATCCTCGTGCACGTCGTTACCCAAAAGGGCAAGGGCTACGACCCGGCCGAGAACGCCGCCGACAAATACCATGGCGTCTCCAAGTTCGACGTGGTCACCGGCAAGCAAGTCAAATCGGCGGGCGGGCCGCCCAGCTATACCAACGTCTACGCCAAGGCTTTAATCGCCGAAGCCGAACAAGACGACCGCATCGTCGCCGTTACCGCCGCTATGCCGACCGGGACCGGCCTCGACAAGTTCGCCGAGCGTTTCCCCGAGCGCAGCTTCGACGTCGGCATCGCCGAACAACACGGCGTGACGTTCTGTGCCGGGATGGCTGCGGACGGGCTCAAGCCCTTCGCCACCATCTATTCCACCTTCATGCAGCGTGCCTACGATCAGATCGTGCACGACGTCGCGATCCAACGCCTGCCGGTACGTTTCGCGATGGACCGGGCAGGGATGGTCGGCGCCGACGGCGTCACCCACCAGGGATCCTACGACATCGGCTTCCTCGCCAGCTTGCCGGGCTTCGTGTTGATGGCACCCAGCGACGAGGCCGAGTTGATGCACATGGTCGCGACCGCCGCACAAATCGACGACGGCCCCTCGGCAATCCGCTACCCGCGCGGCGAGTCTCTCGGGATCGAGATGCCCGACAAAGGCACGCCCCTCCCGATCGGCAAAGCCCGCATCGTGCGCGAGGGCACCAAGGTGGCCATCATGTCCTACGGCACCCGGCTTGCCGAAGCGCTCAAGGCGGCCGATACGCTCAATGCGCGCGGCTTGTCGACCACGGTCGTCGATGCTCGGTTTGCCAAACCCATCGACGAGGACGTCACCCGCCGCGTCGCGGCCGAGCACGAGGTCATGATCACGCTCGAGGAGGGCGCGACGGGCGGATTCGCCACGCTGGTGATGCATTTCCTCGCGCGCGAAGGGCTGCTCGAGGCCGGCGCCAAGTTCCGTCCGATGTGCTTGCCGGATTTCTTCATCGACCACGACAAGCCCGAGGCGCAATACGATCAGGCCGGCTTGAACGCGCCCCATATCGTCGCCACCGCGCTCGCCGCGCTCGGCTACAACGAAACGGTCGAGGCGCCCGCCCGCGCCTGACCGGCCTGTTGTCCTTCCATGACCGTTTTCGTGACCGGCGCCAGCGGGTTTGTCGGCGCCGCCGTCGCGCGCGCGGTGCTTGCTCGCGGCGAAGACGTCAGGGTCTTGGTGCGCCCGGGGCGCGCCGGACCGAACCTGCAAGGCCTCGCGTTCGAGCACGTGACCGGCGACCTACGCGATGTCGCCGCTTTCGCGGACAAGCTGCAGGGGTGCGCCGCGCTTTATCATGTCGCGGCCGATTACCGGCTCTGGGCGCGCCGCCCGCAAGACCTTTTTGAAACCAACGTCACCGGCACCCAAGACTTGATCGCCGCGGCGGTAGAGGCCGGCGTCCCCCGGATCGTCTACACCAGTTCCGTCGCCGTCCTCGGCCTCAACGCGGACGGCTCGCCCTCCGACGAGGAGACGCCCGTCGTGTTGAACGACATGATCGGCCACTACAAACGCTCCAAGTTTCTCGCCGAACAGGCCGTGCAACGGCTCGTCGCGGAACGGCATGCGCCGGTGGTGATCGTCAATCCCTCGACGCCGATCGGGCCGGGCGACGTGCGCCCGACGCCGACCGGGCGGATCATCGTCGAAGCCGCGCGCGGCCGTATGCCGGCCTATGTCGAGACCGGCCTCAACGTCGTGCATGTCGATGATGTTGCGCAAGGTCATCTCCTGGCGCACGACAAAGGCGGCATCGGCGCACGTTACATCCTCGGCGGCGCCGACATGACGCTCGGCGCAATTCTCGATGTCGTCGCCGCCGAGACCGGTAAACCGGCGCCTCGGATCAAACTCCCGCACGGGCTCGTCATGCCGATCGCCGCGATCAGCGAGGCCCTCGCGCATTTCACCGGCAAGGAACCGTTCGCCACCCGTGACGGTGTGCGGATGGCGCGCAAGCACATGTATTTCTCTTCCGCCAAAGCCGAACGCGATTTGGGCTACGCGGCGCGCCCCGCCGACGAAGCGATCAAAGACGCCGTCGCGTGGTTCGGCGCGAACGGCTACCTCGACTAACCCGCCGCGTCCGGCTCGCCGATGTCGGGTGCGATGCCGCGCAACGCGGCAAAGGCCCGCCGGCTCGCGAACGCCAAGGACACCAGGGAAGCGATGCTCGCGGGGTCGGCGGCAAGGCCGCGCAAGATCGGCCCGAGCGGCGATCGACCGTCTGCGTCGATCGCCGTCGCGGCAAAGGGCGGTAGACGGTGCGTGGCGGTATCGGCAATCGCGCGCACCACGATGAACGACAGGTTCGCTGCGGTCGCGGCCCGCGCAACCCCCGCACTTTCCATATCGACCGCGACTGCACCGGTCCGGGCAAACGCCCCGGCCTTTTCCCGCGGCGTCGATACCGCCGTTGTCGCCTGTAGTAATGCGCCGTCGCGCCGGCGCCCGTCGACACACCGTGTGCGCACCCGTTCCGCCCATCGCGCATCGCCGGACCATGTCTCGGTGCCGTCGGTCACCGCCGCGCTCACCACGACATCGCCTGCTCGCATGGTCGGGTCGAGGCCGCCGGCCACACCGAAGCTCACCAGCGCCTGCGCGCCCCGTGCGATCAAGTCCTGCGCGCAAGTTTCGGTCCGCGCGGCCTGTGCGCCGGTCACCGCATATAGCGCGCCGCCACCGAGGCGTTCGACAATGCGGCGCTCGCCCGCCAAGCCGCAAACGAACCCGACTCGCATCACATCCCGTAGCGAACGCGACGCTCGTTGCTGCGTTGCAGATTGCGATACCGCGCCACCGCCATCAGCGGGAAATAGGCCGCATAGCCGTGATACTTCAAATAGAAGACGCGTGGAAACCCGACGCCGGTGTAAAGGTCTTCGTCCCAACGCGCGTCCGTTCGCGGTGCGCTGTCGAGATAGGCAATGCCGCGTCGGACCGACTCGCCCTCGGCCTCGCCCGCCGCCATTAAGCCCAAGACCGCCCAGGCGGTTTGCGAAGCGGTGCTGCGACACGGTTTGTCGCGATGCGCCGCTTCGTAACTCGCTAAATCCTCGCCCCAACCGCCGTCGTCGTTCTGCCGTCGGTTGAGCCAAGCGACCGCGCGTCGCACGGGCGCGCTTGCCGGATCCTGGCCCGCCGCATTCAACGCGCTCAACACCGACCAGGTCCCGTACACGTAGTTCGCGCCCCAGCGACCGAACCACGATCCATCGTCTTCTTGTTCGTGCAGCAAGAACGCCACTCCGCGCGCCACGGCGGGGTGCGACGGTTCGTAGCCGAGCTGGCACAACATGCTGACGCATCGCGCCGTCACATCGGCCGTCGGCGGGTCCAACAACGCGCCATGATCGGCAAACGGAATGTTGTTCAAATAGCTATGGGTGTTGTCGGCATCGAAGGCACCCCAGCCTCCGTTCTTGGATTGCATGCCCACGATCCATCTTGCGGCGCGGTCCAGCACGTCTTTGAACCGGGCCGGGTCGGCCCGATGCAACGCCATGGCGACCACCGCGGTGTCGTCGACATCCGGATAATGTTTGTTTTCATACTGAAAAGCCCATCCGCCGGGCGGCAAACCCGGGCGGCGCGCGGTCCAATCGCCATGGTCGCGTACCTCGCGTTGCTGCAGCCAGTCGCCGCAGGCCGTCATGCAGGCGCTATCGGGCGCAACGCCCGCTTCCAACATGGCGTGGGCGGCCAGCCCGGTATCCCATACCGGCGATAAACACGGCTGGCAGTAGGCGCTCACCTCCCCGACCACCAACAACTTGCGCACCGCGGCGAGTGCGGTTCGGTAGTCGTCGTGATCGTGCGGATAACCCAACGCCGCGTAGGCCATCACGACGTTGGCCATGGCGGGAAAGATCGCACCCAAACCGTCTTCGCCGTTCAATCGCGGCTTGATGAAGCTTTCCGCTCGTTTGATCGCTCTCCCGCGCATGGTGCGCGAGAACAACGGTTCGCACCGCCGTAGCACCGCATCGAGCGCAATGAACAACGATCCCAAGCCGCGCCCCGTCGGATTGGTGATGTAGCCCCGAACCTCGTCGGGCGGCACCGAGAACAACTCGGCGATGGAGATGCCGCGCGGATTGCGCGCCTTGGGCTTTAGCGAGGCCAGTATCAGCAGCGGCACGATCACCGTTCGCGACCAATAAGAAACCTTCTCCAAATGAAACGGAAACCAGCGCGGCAACAGCATGATCTCGACCGGCATCGTCGGCACCGCGCGCCATGGCGCTTGGCCGAACAAGGCCAGGGTAAAGCGGGTAAACACGTTGCTCCGCTCGGCGCCGCCATGCGCCAGAACCCAGTCGCGCGCGCGGGTCATATGGGCGTCCTCGGGCCGATCGCCGATGAGCTTCAATGCGTAATAGCATTTCACCGTGGCGGACATATCCGATTCGCCCTCGGCAAAAAGGGGCCATCCGCCGTCGGCATTTTGGCCGTCGCGCAAATAGGCTCCAATCTTCGACTCGAGCTCGTCTTCCGGCGTGCCCAAAAAATGGTTCAGCAAAATGTACTCGGCCGGAATCGTCGCATCGGCTTCGAGCTCGAACACCCAGTGTCCGTCGGGTCGCTGCACCCGGCCCAAGGCCTCGCGCATCGTCGCGACCAGCGCATCGAGGCGTGCGGCGTCCGGAAAAGGCGTGTCGACCGTCGTCATGGCGTGATCATTCGGTCCCTGTCTCGCGTCCAACGCTAATGGAAACTGGCGCCGCCGGGCAACCGCGCGATCATGCGGTCATCGCGGCGACGGCGGCGTTGTTGCCGCTGATGACGGCGCCCTCGATCGTGGCGGGCAGCCCTGTATCGGTCCAATCGCCGGCAAGAAACACGCCGGGCCAATGCGTGCGCGCACCAGGGCGTCGTTGCACCTGGGCAGGCGATTGCAAGAACGTCGCGCGCTTCTCTTTGATCACCCGAATCGCCGGGCGCGCGCTAACATCGCGACGCAACGCCCGCGCGACGTCACGCCATAACACCTCGGCGATCTCCTCGGCCGGTCGTTCTGCGAAGGCATCCGCCGCACTGACGGTGACGCTGACGATATCGTCGCGATGAAATATCCACTGCGCGGTCCCGCCGATCAGTCCGGCGAGGGGGGCGTCCCACGGCCAATCAATCGGCGAATCGAACCGCATATGCGCGTTGACGATCGCGGTCGCGCCTTGCGGCGTTGTCAGCCCCGGCAGCAAGCGCTCGGCGACCCCCGGCGGGGTCGCCACGACGATGCGGTCGCCCGGCGCCAACGGCACGGTCCCGGCGTCCATCCGCAACGCGACGGGCGCATCGTCTTCCCAATCGATCGCCCGCAAGGTCGTGCCCAAGCGCACCGTGCCGCCGTGCACGTCGAGATACGCTAGGGCCGGATCGACGAAACTCTCCGACAATCCTTCGGCGGCGACAAACGGTCGGCAATGCGCCGCGCCGCGCCCGAACGTGCGCAGCAATACCGGGCGCAACAACGCCGCCGCGCCGACCGCCGGGTCGCAGTTTAGTGCCGCCACGGCCAGCGGCTCCCAGAACCGCGCATAGAGTGCGCCGTCGGGATCGAGCACGTCGTCGACCGTGTCCGTCGCCCGTGCCAGCAGGAGCCCCAGTCCCGATCGATAATCCGCCAGGCGCGTGCCGGGCACCCGGCGCGTCGGCACCAACAGCCACCAGGGCAGGGGGCTCGCGCCGGGGCGCACCACCCAGCGTACGTCCGTTGCGAGATCGACAAACGGAAAGGCCGCGTCGTCCGGCCCGGTCAAGGTGTCGCGCGCGCCGATCGTTTCGAGGTAGGCCAGCGCTGCGTCGTTGCCGCTCATCAACAGGTGGTTGCCGTTGTCGATGCGGCGTCCCAATGTGTCATCGACATAGGATCGGCACCGCCCCCCGGCTTGCGGGGCCGCTTCGTAAAGCGTCACGGCCCAGCCCGCTTTGCACAATGCCACCGCGCACGACAGACCGGCCAACCCGCCGCCGACCACATGAACGTGCGCCATCAAAAAATCCCGTACCGCAGGGCGATCCATGCTTTGGTCGGCTTGGACAGCCGGAACGGCGCCGTCGGATCGGACCACCCGCGCGCGACCAAACCGTCGAGGATGCGTTGGTACACGGCCATCATCACGCGGCACGGCTTCAAGCGCCTACGATCGCCTTGGGCGATCAGTGCCGCGCTTTCGGCGAACCGTTGCCGCGCATGTTGGGCGAGTTCGTCGCATACCGCGCCGATGTTGGGGTGCGCCAAGACCGTCGCGGGATCGTCGCTGTCGATGCCGTGCGCGACCAAACGCTCGCGCGGCAAATAAAGCCGTCCCAACCGCATATCCTCGCCGAGATCGCGCAGCATGTTGGTGTATTGCAGGGCTTCGCCCAGTGCCGTGGCTAACGCAGGCGCGTTCTCGCCCGCCCCGCCGAAGATCGGCAGCGACAAACGCCCCACCGCGCCGGCAACCCGGTCGCAATACTTGTGAAGATCGGCCTCGGACGGTGCGCGCATGGCGCCGCTCAGGTCCATCGCCATACCGTCGATCACGTCGAGAAAGGCAGCCTTGGGCAAGACGTATTTGCGCATCGCTGCGGCCAACGCGCGGCCCGTCGGCCGGGTTGGCGATCCGTCAACGACCGCGTCGATCTCGGCGCGCCACGCCGCAAGGGCGCGTTCCTTCGCCTCGCGGTCGCCCGGTTCGTCGACCACGTCGTCGACCTCGCGGCAAAAAGCGTACACCGCATACATCGCGTCGCGCTGCTCGGGCGGCAGCACCTTCATACTCCAGCGAAACGACGTGCCCGACCGATCGACGATCCGCCGAGCATGCGCCAAAGCCTGGGCCTCAATCGTGTAGGTCATGATCGCCCCCACACCTGCCGGTTCTGCCGTCCCGGCACCGCGCGACGGATCAACGCGCCCAATGCACCGGCGCCGCCATGCACGACGAACGCGGTTCGACTATGCGCGACGCGCCCGGCGACCGGGTCTTGCACGCGCAACGCCGCCGCGAGGTCGCGCGCCAGCGCCAATATCGCCGCCGATTCGAGCGCCAGCCGACCGCTGCGCAACACCAGGGGCAGGGGACGTGCCAGCTCCAGCAGGGCATCCACGCCGTCGAGGCATCGATCCAACACCCGGCGTAGCCGCGCATCGCTTGCCGGCGCTGTCAGGGCCCGTACCTCGAGCCCTTCCGCCGCCAGCCAGTCTTGCGGCAAGTACACGCGGTCGAGCGTGCGGTAGTCGTCCTTCGCGTCTTGCACATGGTTGATGATTTGCAACGCGCTGCACAGCGGATCGGATGCTGCGTAACCCGAAGCGTCCTCGCCGTGCAGATCCAGCAAAAACCGTCCGACCGGATTCGCCGATCGCGCGCAATAGGCCATCAGCGTGTCCCAATCGGCATACCGGGTTTGGGTGGCGTCTTGGGTAAACGCATCCAACAGATCGAGGCTGTGCTGCGCGCTAACGCCGGTTTGCGCGAGCGAATCGCGCAACGCGTGGGCGATCCCGGCCGCGGCATCGTCGGGCCGCTCGCCGCGTAAGGCCTCGGCCAATCGCCCCAAACGTGCGACTTTTTCCTCAGGCGTCAGGTCGGGATTGTCGGCAATGTCATCGGCGCCGCGGGCAAAGCGATAGAAGGCCGCCACATGGGGGCGCAACCGGGCCGGCAACAGCCATGAACCCACGGGAAAATTTTCATCCCCCGCCGCTTTGCCCGATGGTGATTCGATCTGCTCCACGGGTCGCTCTCCCCACCCGCGAGATTAGACCTCGTCCGGCGGGCCGTCCACGACCGGTGGCGCCACCCTACCGCGGACATCAGCCGAAGCGTTGCGCGTCCTGTGCGGCATAGGCGGCGACCTGACGGTCCGCCGCTGCCGCCGTGCGTAAAGCGGCAATCACCTCGTCCACCCGCGCCGCCGGGATCGCGCACGTCATTTCGTTGTTGGACATCCCGGTGCGCACGCGGCTCAACATACAGCCCACGCTTAACGCGATCTTGCCCTGGTCCTTGGCGATCGGGATCACATGGCACTGCGGTTTGCCCTCGAACTGAATGTCGGGGCAGGCGTCATGCAGCATCATCGCCTGCTTGCCGTTCAGGCGAATGAAAACGACATCCGGTGCCGCGGTTGCCGCGCTCAACGGGCCGTACACGACCGCCTCGGGCTTGTCTTTGACCACCGGAATGTGCGGGAACATCTCGGGCGACACCCATTCTGCGCCGACCAACGCGCCGACATCTTCGTTGCCCGCAACCTCGTCCAAGGTGCGAAACCCATGCGTCAAAGACCCCACGCTGCAATTGCCGTGGTCCGCGGCGACGGTCGAGAAGGTGCGCTCGGCCCCCTTGATCCAAAACACGCAGCCCGCCGAGACGGCGCCGGTCCGCCCGCCTTCGGTCGCGGCGGGGTAATCGGCCCCGAACGGCTCGACCCCAGCCACGGGTTCATCGTGAAAGCTGATCCCCAAAGGCGGGGTACTCAGACCCAAAAGCTCGGTCAGGTCGACGGCGGCAGCGGCGAAATCAGTGGTCATGGGTCGGGTGGCTCTCTTTATTCTTGCGAAGCAGGGTGCGCCACGCGGCGCTCGATAGCGGCAACGACACCACGAAGAGGATCGTCGCAGCGGTGACAATAGAGGGTCCGGCCGGGGTATCCCAGGCCAGCGACGCTTCGAGCCCGCCGATCACCGACAGCGCGCCGACGAACGCCGCGATGAGGGCCATGATCTCCGGCGTTGGGGCAAAGCGGCGCGCGACCGCGGGCGGGATCAGCAACATCGAGATGATCAGCAGCAACCCGACGATCTTCATCGCGATCGCCACCACCACCGCCATCACCAGCACGAACGCGGCATGGGTGAGGCGCACGCGCACGCCTTCGACCATCGCCAGTTCTTCGTGCACCGTTGCCGACAGCAAAGGCCGCCAGATCAGCGCCAGCGCAATCAAAGCGGTCGCACCGCCGCCCAGGATCCAAACCAAATCCCCGCGCGATACCGACAAGATGTCGCCGAACAGCAAGCCCATCAGGTCGATGCGCAATGTGTCTTGGAAGGAAATCGCGACCAGTCCCAGCGCCAGCGCAGCATGAGCCAGCAAGCCCAGCAACGCGTCGGTCGGCAGCACGCGCAGCCGTGTCAGCGACAGCAAGACCACCGCCGTCACCATGCTTGCCCCAATAATGCCTAGGGTCACGTTGATGTTGAGCAGAAAGGCGAGCGATACGCCCAGCAGGGCGGCATGCGACATCGTTGCACCGAAAAACGCCATGCGCCGCCATACGATGAAACACCCCAGGGGCCCCGCGACCAACGCAACGCCGATTCCCGCGACCAGCGCGCGGACCACGAAATCGTCGAGCATCGTCATGGCTGATCTTTACCGAGCGGCACCACGTCGCCGGCGATGGTGTGGGTGTGGTCGTGATGGTGGGTATAGACCGCGTGCGTCTGAGCCGCTTTGGGGCCGAATAGGGCGCGATATTCGGGATGCTCGCTTACCGCATCCGGCGTGCCGCTGCAGCATACGTGATGGTTCAAACACAAGACATGGTCGGTCGCCGCCATCACCACGTGCAGGTCGTGCGAGATCAACAGCGCCCCGCAGTTCTTTTCTTGCCGCACCGTGTTGATCAAGTCGTACAACTCGGCTTGACCGTTTAGGTCGACCCCCGCGGTCGGTTCGTCCAACACCAATAGGTCGGGCTCGCGCAGCAACGCTCGTGCCAGCAGCACGCGTCGCATCTCGCCGCCCGAGATTGTTTGAAGCGGCTTGTCTCGGACGTGGAGAGCGCCCACCTCGCGCAGCACCTCGCCGATGGCGTCGCGGGTCGCTCCGCCTAGCGCCAGGAATCGCCGCACCGTAATAGGCAATGCGTCGTCCACATGGAGACGTTGCGGCACATAGCCGATGCGAACCTTCGGTACCGAGGTCACCGTGCCCGCGGTCGGGCGTTCCAATCCCAACAACAAGCGCACCAGTGTCGTCTTGCCTGCACCGTTCGGCCCAATCAGCGTCGTCAGTTCGCCGCGTCGCAACGAAAGGTCTACGGCATCAAGGGCGAGATGCCCGCCGTAGCGCTTGGTCAACCCGCGCGCCTCCATCAGAATCTCGCGACTTTCGTGGCGTGGCGCCTTCGCGATATTCACGACGGCTCGGCGCAATCTTCGCAGGTGCCGGTCACCTCGAGGGTTTGATGTTCACTGCGAAACCCCGCGTCCGCGGCCCTGGTGCGCACCCGCTTGGCGATCGCATCGTCGCTCAACTCGGCGACCCGTCGGCACGACGTGCAAATTAGAAACTGCGCGGTATGGGGTCCCGCCGGATGGTCGCAACCCACGAAGGCGTTCAACGTTTCAATCCGGTGAATCAGACCGTTCTCCAATAGGAACTCGAGTGCGCGGTAAACCGTCGGCGGCGCGGCACGACCGCGTTCGTCTTTCACGATATCCAGCAACTCGTATGCGCCGACGGGGCGGTGGCTCTGCCATACCAGTTCCAGGACGCGCTGCCGCAGGGGGGTGAATCGCAACCCGCGCTCGGCACAAAGCGCTTTTGCCGCTTGGACGGCATCGCGGATGCACGAGCGATGGTCGTGGTTTTCGAAGCCCGACATTGACTATTGTTATACTATAACATTACGTTCTGTTTCCACTCTATAGCACGTGAGGGCGAAGCGGTGCAGGTTCTGAGAACGCTTACGCTAGGCTCGGGCCTCGGGCTTGCGCTGCTATTGATGGCCACGGGTGTGCAGTCGGCAGAAGCCCCGCGACTCGTCACGACCCTTCCCCCGATCCACAGCCTTGTCGCCGCCGTGGCCGAGGGCGCCACAACACCTCATCTGTTGTTGCGTGGTGGTACGTCGCCGCATACCTACACGATGGCGCCGTCCGATGCGCGGACGTTGCAGAATGCCGACCTCGTGGTGTGGGTCGGGCCGTCTGTAGAGACCTTTATGGTGCGCGCCCTCCGCGATCCGCGCCCCGGTCGGCGCGTCCTCACGTTGAAAGAGGGGGCCGGTGTGATCGTCCTCGAAACGCGAAAGGGGGGCATCTTCGAGACGCACGATCATGATCGCGTCGAACGGCATAACCATGACGCAGACCA
>JAYONB010000009.1:134305-145967 GCA_038121105.1 Alphaproteobacteria bacterium
TCTTCGAGACGCACGATCATGATCGCGTCGAACGGCATAACCATGACGCAGACCATGCGCACGCCGATGAACACGACCACGACGAAGACCACGCGCACGACGACGTACATGATCACAAAGAAGAGCACGGCCACCAAGACAAGCCGGTCCACGACGCGCACGTGGACGGCCATCTTTGGCTCGATCCAAAGAACGCCCTGCGTATCGTCGAACTGACCGCCGAGGCGCTGATCGAATTGGATCCTGGGCGCGCCGCGATCTATCGCGCCAACGCGGCACGGGCCGCGGAACGCCTGTCGCGTCTGGATGCCGAACTGGCTACGATCCTCAACCCGGTCAAAGATCACTCGTTCATCGTGTTTCACGATGCTTACCAGTATTTTGAACGGCGTTACGGCTTGACGGTGGCGGGCAGCATCACCGTCGCCGCCGATCGCAAGCCGGGGGCGCGCCGCCTACGGGAGATTCGAGATCGGTTGACGAACGCCGGTGCGGCCTGCGTCTTCGCCGAACCCCAGTTCCCGCCCGATGTCGTGGCGACGGTTGTCGAGGGAACCGGCGCACGCAAGGGCACTGCCGATCCGCTCGGCACGGCGCTCGAACCGGGTCCCGACCTTTATCCCACGTTGATGCGCGAGCTAGCCCGATCGCTGGCCGAATGTCTGAGCCCGCAATCGTGATTTGCACGTAAAGGGGCAGCGCCATAAAAATGGCGCCATGTCGATTGGGGCAAGAGCCGCCGCAGTAGTCGTTTTCACGGCCACGTTCTTGATTGTTCTTGCTCCTGCCCGTGCGCCGGCGCATCCGCATGTCTGGATCGACGCCTTCGTCGAGGTGGTGTTCGACCGCGGTCAAATCACCGCGCTCCGGATCAACTGGACGTTCGATCCGTTCTTCACCGGAATGGCCGCGGCCGATTTCGACGCCGACGGCAACGCGGAGCTCGATCAGGCCGAGGCTGCCGAGTTGGCCGCGAACAGCGCAGAGAACCTAAAAGACGTCGGCTTCTTCACCCACGTCTGGCTCGACGGCGATCCGTTGGATATTGCGGAAACCCAAGACTTCAAGGCTTGGATGGAAGACGGTCGGCTCAGCTTCGCCTTTACCGTGGCCATGCCCCGCGCCGTCGACCCGACGGAAACCACGCTGGCGATCTCGCTTTACGATCCCACCTACTACATCGAAATCAACCCGGACCCGATCGATCCCTTGCGCTTCGCCGGCGGCGCAGCCGCATGCTTCGCCAACGTTCAACCCGATCCGCAGCGAACGATCTATTTTGGGCTCGTGCGACCGACCTTGATGCAGTTGCTGTGCAGCACGTCCTAGCGCTCGCGGCTTTTCTCGTCCTGACGGTGGCCGCTTTCGAGGCAGCGACGCCGGTCCACGCGCAAGACTCGATGCGCGTCCTTGGCGGCGGGGCCGGGGCAGAAGAACGAGCGGCGCCGGTCGCGCCGCCTGGGTTCGTCGCAAGCGTGCTCGCCGATATCCGCCGCATTCAACGTGATCTTCAAACCCGACTTGCGGGCGCCGTCGGGGCCGTCAAGGACCGGTCCTCGCCGTGGCCGCTTCTTGTTCTGATCGGTCTGTCGTTTGCCTACGGCATTTTCCATGCCGCCGGTCCCGGGCACGGCAAGGTCGTCATCAGCGCCTACCTCTTGGCTGGCGAAGAACATTTGCGCCGCGGCGTTCTTCTGGCCGTCCTTGCCGCGCTGCTCCAAGCGGTCACGGCGATCGCCCTGGTCGGCATATTGGCGTTGGCGCTCGGTGCGACGAATCTCGCCACCGCGGATCGGGTCGGCACGCTCGAGGCCGCGAGTTATGGCGTGGTGGCTCTCCTTGGCGGGTGGATGCTGTGGCGCATCGGACGCGAAGCTTGGCTGCACCGCGCCGGCGGCCATCACCATCACGATCACGGCCACGGCGAACTCGCCCGGGTTGCCGGGGCGGGATGGCGTCAGGCCGCCGTCGTGGTGCTGGCGGTCGGCATCAGGCCGTGCAGCGGTGCAGTGATCGTCCTCCTGTTTGCCCTGACGCAAGGTCTTCTCGCCGCCGGGGTCTTGGCGGCGCTCGCCATGTCGGTCGGCACGGCCATCACCGTCTCGGTGTTGGCTGCGCTCAGCGTCGCGCTTCGACGCGGCGCGCTCACGCTGACCTCGGGTTCGAATCGTTGGCAGGCCGTTGCCGCGAATACCTTGGGCTTGGCCGGTGCGGCGGTTGTGACGCTGTTCGGGGTGACCTTCTTCGTCGCAGCGCTTTAACGGGCGGCGCGCGATCGGGCGCGCCACACCATGACCATCATGATGGCGACCCCGGCGACGAAGCCGCCGATATGCGCGGCCCAAGCGATTTGCCCGGCTGCCGCACCCGGCATACCGGTAAACCCGATCGCCACCGAGATTCCGACCCAGATCACTGCCGCCGGCCAAAAACGCAAACTTCGCTGTCCCCACTGGTTGGGGCGCGCCATCAACCACAGCACGGCGCCGAACAAACCGCTGATCGATCCCGAGGCGCCGACCACCGGCACGTTGCTCTCGGGAAACAAAGCAAAGTGCATGAATGCGCCAGCCACGCCCGAGACGAAAAAGATCATGAGCATCCGGCGCCGCCCCGCCGCGCGTTCCAACGCCGACCCGAACGCCGCCAACATCACCATGTTTAACCCAAGGTGCAGCCAGCCGCCATGGAGGAACTGATAGGTGAGGGGACCGACCCACGCGGGCCAGCCGCCCAACCCCTCGACGCTGTAGCGCACCGGGATAAACGCGAGGTGGATCAAGACCCAACTGAATGTTTCCGCCGCCAAACTCCGCACCACCAAATGCACCACGACATTGGCGCCAATCAGCGCCAGCACTGTCGGCGGCAGGTTGAACATGGGCTGCCGCGGCGGCGGGCCGCCGGGGGTTTGACCGTCTCGAAGAGCCATGGCGGCTCTTATGGACGCTGGTGGCCCTCGGGAAAAGCCCCAGAGCCCCAAAATTGGGAGGCGAAAAAGGCTTGAAACACCAATATTTCTGCCCTAATTAAAGCCTGACTAATCTATTCAGGATTAGACAGCTCAGGATTAACCCATGCTTCGCCTCAGCCGCATGACCGATTACGCGGTGGTGGTCCTCCATCACATGGCCAGCCTGCCCGAGGGTAATCGCAATACCGCCGACGTCGCCTTGGCGACCGGCCTGCCGGCCCCCACGGTCAGCAAGCTTCTGCATCGTCTGACCGAGGTCGGCATCGTCGCCGCCGAGCGCGGCCGTTACGGCGGCTACCGGCTCGCCCGCGCGCCCGAACAAGTCCGCTTGTCCGAGGTACTCGCCGCCTTCGAGGGCGACCTTGCGCTCACCGACTGTCTCGATACCGGCGGCAACGCCTGCGAACACGAAACTCACTGCGCCGTGGTCGGGCGGTGGAACGTGGTCTCGTCGGCCATCCGGCGCGTCCTCGACGACCTTACCCTGGCCGACGTGCTCGATCCGCCCGCGCCGATGGCGCCCCCTGCGCCGACCGCGCCCAGCCTCAACGCCTAGGGATCTCCATGGCCGACGTCAGCGAAACAGAAACCATCAACCAAGCGACGACCGAGCGCTACAAGTACGGCTTCGTCACCGATATCGAATCCGATACCGCGCCCAAGGGCTTGGACGAAAGCACCATCCGCTTCATTTCGGCCAAGAAAGACGAGCCCGAGTGGTTGCTCGAATGGCGCCTCAAAGCCTTCCGCATGTGGTTGGAACTGGGCGAGGAAGAACCGTCCTGGGCCAAGGTCAAGTTCCCCAAAATCGACTATCAAGACGCCTACTACTACTCGGCCCCGAAAGAGAAGCCGCTTCTCGAAAGCCTCGACGACGTCGACCCCAAACTGCTCGAGACCTATACCAAACTCGGGATCCCGCTCCAGGAACAAAAGATGCTCGCCGGCGTCGCGGTCGATGCCGTGTTCGACAGCGTCTCGGTCGCCACCACCTTCAAGGAAGAACTCAGCAAGCACGGCGTCATTTTCTGCCCGATCTCCGAAGCCGTGCAGAAGCATCCTGAATTGGTGAAGAAATACCTCGGCAGCGTCGTCCCCACCGCCGACAATTTCTACGCCACGCTCAACTCGGCGGTCTTTACCGACGGCTCGTTCGTCTACATCCCCGAGGGCGTCCGCTGCCCCATGGAACTCTCCACCTATTTCCGCATCAACGCGGCGGAAACTGGACAGTTCGAGCGCACGTTGATCGTGGCCGACAAAGGTTCCTACGTCAGTTACCTCGAAGGCTGTACCGCGCCGATGCGCGACGAACACCAACTCCATGCCGCCGTCGTCGAACTGGTCGCGCTCGACGATGCCGAGATCAAATACTCGACGGTGCAGAACTGGTATCCCGGCGACGAGAACGGCAAGGGCGGGATCTACAACTTCGTCACCAAACGCGGCGCCTGTCGCGGCAAGAACTCAAAGATCTCGTGGACCCAGGTCGAAACCGGGTCGGCGATCACCTGGAAGTACCCCAGCTGTATCCTCCAAGGCGACAACTCGGTGGGCGAGTTTTACTCCATCGCCATCACCAACAATTACCAGCAGGCCGATACCGGCACCAAGATGATCCACATGGGCAAAAACACCAAAAGCCGGATCATCTCGAAAGGCATTTCCGCGGGCCATGCTGACAGCACCTATCGCGGGCTCGTCAAGGTCATGCCGGGCGCCACCGGCGCGCGCAACTTCACGCAATGCGATTCGTTGCTCATCGGCGATCAATGCGGCGCCCACACCGTGCCCTATATCGAAGTGCGCAACAAAACCGCGCAGGTCGAACACGAGGCCACCACCTCGAAAATCAGCGACGAACAATTGCTCTATTGCCGACAACGCGGCCTGTCGGAAGAAGACGCCACCACGCTCATCGTCAACGGCTTCTGCCGGCAGGTTCTGCAGGAACTCCCGATGGAATTCGCGGTCGAAGCGCAGAAACTCGTCGGCATCAGCCTCGAAGGCAGCGTCGGCTAACACGGAACGCAATCCATGGCACCCATACTCGAAATCAAAGATCTCCACGCCACCGTCGACGGCAAAGAAGTCCTCAAGGGCATCAACCTCGCCATCAACCCTGGCGAAGTGCATGCCGTTATGGGCCCCAACGGCTCGGGCAAAAGCACGCTTTCCTACGTACTGGCCGGGCGGAACGGGTATGAGGTCACCGGCGGCAGCATCCTTTACAAGGGTGCCGACCTTACCGAGATGGATCCCGAGATCCGCGCCCGCGAAGGCATCTTTCTCGCCTTCCAATACCCGGTGGAAATTCCCGGCGTCGCCGGCACCACGTTTCTCAAGACGGCGTACAACGCCGTGCGCAAACATCGCGGCGAAAAAGAACTCGACGCCATGCAGTTTCTCAAGCTCGTGCGCGAAAAGCAGGCCGAGCTCGAAATGACCGATGACATGGTGCGTCGCCCGGTCAATGTCGGCTTTTCGGGGGGCGAGAAAAAGCGTTACGAAATGCTGCAAATGGCGATGCTCGAACCGGCCCTCGCCATTCTCGACGAGACCGATTCCGGTCTCGACATCGACGCGCTGAAAACCGTGGCCGACAGCATCAATCGGCTGCGCGCGCCCGACCGCGCCATGCTGATGATCACCCACTACCAACGCTTGCTCGGCTACGTCGTGCCCGATTTCGTGCATGTCTTGGCGGGCGGCAAGATCGTACGCTCGGGCGACAAGTCGCTGGCGCTCGAGCTCGAAAAAGAAGGCTACGCCGTCTTGGGGACCGAAGCCGCATGACCAACCGTCGGATCGCCGCTGACTTTCCGTTCGTCGACGCGTTCGACGCGGTACGCCCAAATTTGCCCGGCGCGCCGCTCGATTGGCTGCAAGCCGCCCGGCGCGACGCGCTTGCGCGTTTCCACGACCAAGCCCTGCCCAATCGCCGGGTCGAGGCCTGGAAGTACACCGACCTTGGCGTGCTCGCCAAAACCGACTTCACCGCGCCCGACGGTCCGGTCGGTCCCGCGCTCGCTGCGCGCATTGCGCAGACCGGCGGGCCCGACGCCATCCGCCTCGTCATCGCCAACGGCCGCGTCGATCCCGCGCTATCGAAAACCGACGGCCTGCCCGCCGGTGCGCAGCTCTTGCCGATGAGCGCCGCCCTCGACTCCCACGGCGACGTTCTCAAGGATCACATCACCCGTATCGCGGCGCTCGACGGCAACGGACTGCTCGCCCTCAACGCAGCCTTCATGATGGACGGCTACGTGCTCGTCCTCGACGACGGCGCCACCGTCGAGCCTGCCATCGAAGTGATCTTCGCGGGCGACGGCGGGCAGGGGGCGGTCGCGTTCCATCCGCGCAACGTCGTCATCATGGGGCGGAACAGCACCGCCGCCGTCGTCGAAACTCACGTCGGCGAGGGCGTCTATTGGACCAACCCGCTCACCGACGTCGTGATGGGCGAAGGCGCCAATCTGCGGCGCTACAAAGTGCAGCAAGACGCGCCCCAATCCTTCCACCTCGCGCACGACCAGGTCGCACTGGCGTCGGGCGCACGCTACCAGGGCTTCATCGGCGCATTCAGCGCCAAGCTCGCCCGGCACACCGTGGCCGCCACTATCGACGGCGCGGAGGCCTCGTTCGATATCGCCGGCGTCTATTTGCTGCGCGGCGATCAGCACAACGACATCACTACCGTGGTCGACCACGCCGCGGCCGGCAGCACCAGCAAACAAGTCTTCAAAGGCGTGCTGGATGACGCCTCGCGCGGCGTGTTCCAAGGCAAAGTCACGGTCCACAAAGATGCCCAAAAGACCGATGCGCACCAACTCAACAACGCGTTGCTGTTGTCCGACAAGGCGGAGATCGACGCCAAGCCCGAACTCGAGATCTACGCCGACGACGTGAAATGCGCGCACGGCGCCACCGCCGGCGATCTCGACGAGAACGAACTGTTCTATCTCCAAGCCCGCGGCATCGACGGCGCCGACGCCCGCCGGTTGCTGGTCTCTGCCTTCGTCAAAGCCGCCCTCGACGAGATCGATCGCGAGGCCGCGCGCGCACGCTTCGAGACCTTGGTCGATACCTGGTTGGATCAGACCGATGGCTAGCGCGGCACAAGAAATCGAAACGCCTGCGTTCGATGTCGATCGCATCCGCGCGGACTTTCCGATTCTCGCCACCCAAGCGCACGGCAAGCCGCTCGTGTTCCTCGACAGCGCCGCCAGTGCGCAAAAGCCGCGTGCGGTGATCGATGCCGTGCGCTGTTGCTACGAAGCCGAATACGCCAACATTCATCGCGGCGTCTACGCGCTCAGCGAAACCGCCACCCGCAACTACGAAGACGTGCGCGAAAAAGTTCGCGCTCTGATCAACGCCAAGGAAACGCGTGAGGTAGTCTTCCTGCGCGGCGCCACCGAAGGGATCAATCTGGTCGCCTCCTCCTGGGGCGGGGTCAATCTCAAACCCGGCGACGAAATTCTCATCACTGCGCTCGAACACCACTCCAATATCGTACCTTGGCAGATGGTTGCCGACCGCACCGGTGCCGAGGTCCGTGCCGTCCCGACCGACGAAACCGGCGCGTTCCTATTCGATCGCTTCGAAGAAATGCTCAGCCCGCGCACCAAGATCGTTGCGGTCACCCATGCCAGCAACGCCATCGGCACGGTGGTACCGGTCAAGGACGTCGTCGCGACCGCCCATGCCCGCGGCATCCCGGTATTGCTCGACGGTTGCCAGGGCATCGTCCATCGCGGGATCGACGTGCAGGACGTCGATTGCGACTTCTATGTTTTCTCTGGCCACAAACTCTACGGTCCCACCGGGATCGGCGTGCTCTACGGCAAGGCCGATCTGCTGGACGCCATGCCGCCCTACCAAGGCGGCGGCGACATGATCGAGACCGTCAGCATCACCAAGACCACCTTCGCCCCGCTGCCGCACAAGTTCGAGGCCGGCACCCCCAATATCGCCGGCACCGTCGGTCTGGGTGCCGCCATCGATTACGTCAGCGCGATCGGCCACGACGCTATCCTGGCCCACGAAAACGACGTGCTGGGCTACGCGTTGGAACGCCTGCGCGGTCTCAACGATATCCAGCTCGTCGGCACCGCGCCGGATCGGGCCAGCATCGTGTCCTTCTTGATCGACGACGTGCATCCGCACGATTCCGGCACGATTCTGGACCAGGCCGGCATTGCGGTCCGCGTCGGCCATCATTGCGCGCAGCCCCTCATGGATCACTTCGATATCGCGGGCACCGTACGCGCTTCGTTCGGGCTCTATAATACGCGGGCCGATGTCGATGCCTTGGTCGACGGCCTGCACGAGGTACGAAAGCTTTTCGGATGAACGACCTACGCGACCTATATCAAGAGATCATTCTCGATCACGGCAAAAGCCCGCGGAATTTCGGCAAGCCCGAATCCTTTACCGCCGATGCCGACGGCTACAATCCGCTATGCGGCGACAAGGTGCACGTCTACGCCACGGTCAAAGACGGCATCGTCGAAGACGTTCACTTCGAGGGTCGCGGCTGCGCCATCTCCATGGCCTCGGCCTCGTTGATGACCGAAGTGCTCGTCGGCAAGACCGAAGAACAAGCCCAGGCGCTGTTCGACAAGTTCCACGAACTCGTCACCACCGAACACGAACTTGTCGGCGACGACGACATCGACCGTCTCGTCGTCTTGGGCGGCGTGCGCCAATATCCCAGCCGCGTGAAATGCGCCACGCTGGCCTGGCACACCTTTCACAACGCGATTACCGGCGCCGAGACACCGGCGAAAACCGAATGACCGACGCCCCCACGCCCCAATCCGACCCCTACGATCCCGCGCGCTTCACCGGCTCGGTTTCGCCCGACGAGGGGCCCAGCCAGGACGACATCGTGCGCGCGTTGAAAACCGTGTTCGATCCCGAAATTCCGGTCGACATCTACGAACTCGGCCTGATCTACGACGTCAAAATCGAAAACCGCCACGCCCACATCACCATGACCCTCACCACCCCAGGCTGTCCGGTCGCGGGCACCATGCCGCGCATGGTCGAGCTTGCGATGATGACGGTGGACGGGGTCGACAACGCCGAAGCCGAACTCGTGTGGAGCCCGCCGTGGGATCCCTCGCGCATGTCGGAAGCGGCCCGCCTCGAACTCGGTATGGATTGAGACCGCTATGACAGACCCATCCCAAGTATTGACCGTCACCGCGACCGCCGCCGAGCGCGTCAAAAAACTCCTCGCCACCCAAGACGACGCCAAAGCGATCCGTGTCGGCGTGCGCCAAATGGGCTGCTCGGACATGAGCTACACGATGGATTTCGCCCAAGACAGCGCCGAGGGCGATATCGTCGTCGAACGCGACGGCGCCTCCTTGTTCGTCGATCCTGACGCGATTCCCTACATCAATGGCAGCGAACTCGATTGGGTCGAAGAAAAACTCGCCAGTCGTTTCGTCTTCAACAACCCCAACGTCGTCGGCGCCTGCGGCTGCGGCGAATCCTTCAAAGTCGCCGATCAGGACTAAACCCGACCGCGTGGTTTCGGTATGAGCCGCGAAGCAATCAACAAAATCTGCGCCGCCTTTCCCGGTGCCGAGGTCTCCGACCCTTGGGGCGGCGGGCACGACGCGTGGAAGGTGGGTGGCAAGATGTTCGCCACCATCGGCGCGGTGACGCCCGGCGTATCGGTCAAGACCGACGGGATCGAAACCGCCGAAATGCTCATCGAAACCGGCGTCGGCGTCAAAGCGCCGTACTTCCACCGCTCGTGGGTCTTGCTGCCGTTCGATACCCCCGAGGGCGAGCTCCGCCACCGCCTCGCCGAGTCCTACCGTTTGGTCCGCCGCCGGCTCACCAAGAAGGTCCAAGCGACCCTGGAGCCGTTCGACTAACCTCCCGCCCAAATCGACGCGTCATCCTGAGGCTCCACCTTTGGGCGGCGTGCCGAAAGGCGCAAAAACTTGCATCCGGGGGCAGAAGATGATCGAAAGACCCCCGTCATCCTGAGCCGGATGGGCGGCGCCCATGGCGCCAACCGTCCGAGACGAAGGGCCACCACAAAGAGCACCTCATGTCCCGATTGATCGCCGTCTTTATGCGCCACGGTGCGCTCAAACATCCCGCCGGTGTCGCGGGCGGCAACTTGCCCTACGCGCTTACCGCTGCCGGGGAGAACCAAGCCGCCGATGCCGCGCAACGCCTGGCGGACCTCGCCGCCGACATGGATTTTAAGGTCGATGACGACCTCGAATGCTCGCCCAACGAAGCCGCATGGCAAACCGCCGCCATCCTCGGCGAAGAACTCGAAGACATCACGGACCGTCAAGGCTATCGCGCGGTCGAACGCGCCGAACTCGCAGGCCGCAGTCTCGGTAGCGTCGCCAACCTCAAGACCACGCACATCGAAACCCTCATCGAAGACGACCCGCGCTTCACCAAAGCGCCGAAGGACTGGCTGGCCCGCACCGACTACCGACCGCCCTTTGCCGGGGTCGAAACGCTGGGTGGTGCAGGCGAGCGCCTCGGCGATTTCGTGCGTCGCCGGATCGAAGAATTGTGGCCTCACCTGACCGGCGATACCCTCAAAGTATTCGTCGGTCACGGCAGCGCACTCATCCACGCCGCGGCCTTCCTTGACGTCCTACCCAAAAACCGTGCCGCGCAACTCGCATTGCCCCCCGCCGGGTGGATCCTCATCGAATTCAACGCCGCCGGCCGCTGCACCCTCGTCGACGCCGACTGGCGCAAACCCAAAAAAGGCGACGGCGAAGACTAACCCGGCATTGCCCTCGAACACCGCACCGCCTCCCCCCGGGAGTCGTCGCCAACAAACGCAAACACCACAAAGCCCCGCCTCTATTCTCCCCCTGTAGCAGGGGGAGGAGGCAACACGCTGTGTCATCATCCAATCCCACCACCCCCGCATCCTGAGCCGGTCGCCCGGCGCCACCGGCGCCAGGCGGCCGAGACGAAGGGCGGCGTTCTACACCGGGACCATCTATGCCACACTGCGCGCTTAGTCCTTCCCGACCTAGGGCCCCATGAGCGTCTTTCTCGCCAAACGCTTTCTGACTTTCGTCGCGACCTTGTTCGGCGCCACGGTGCTGACCTTTCTCGCGCTGGAAATCTTGCCGGGGGATCCCGCGGCGGTGATCCTCGGCATCGAGGCGCCGGAAAGCGCGGTTCAGGCGCTGCGCGAAAAGCTTGGTCTCGACCGGCCCATCCTCGAACGCTACTTCTCCTGGCTCGGCGATCTCCTCAGCTTGCGGTTCGGGGTCAGTTACACCTATTCGACGCCAGTGATCGAGTTGGTCCAAGCGCGGCTCGCCATCACCATTCCGCTTGCGATCATGGCGATGGTGCTCTCGGCGGTCGTCGCCTTCGTACTCGGCGTCTATGCCGCCTCGCGCCACAACAAGATGGGCGACGTCACGGTGATGGGCGTCAGCCAGCTCGGCATTTCGGTGCCAAACTTTTGGCTCGCGTTGCTCCTCATCCTGCTGTTCTCGGTCAACTTGCGCTGGTTTTCCTCGGGCGGCTTCCCGGGCTGGGAGAACGGCGTGTGGCCTGCGTTCAAGGCTTTGCTGCTGCCCTCGATCGCGCTCGCCACCGTGCAGGGGGCGATCCTGGCGCGCTTCACCCGCTCGGCCGTGCTCGACACCATGCGCGAAGACTACGTGCGCA
>JAYONB010000010.1:0-143955 GCA_038121105.1 Alphaproteobacteria bacterium
CGGGGTGTTGTCCAAGTACGTAGCGCTCATCTCGTCGGCTCCAGGTGTTCGTTGTTGATATGGAAAATAGGGTGTGCCTGAATGCACAGCAATAGAGCAGTTTGCAAACTATCCTTGCATTTCTGCAAAGATAGGCTAAGTCCTAGGGATGGATTGGGACGACCTCCGATTGTTCAGGGCGGTGGCCGAAGGCGGCTCCTTATCGGCCGCTGCGGATATCCTGGACGTCAGCCACACCACTGTTTTCCGCCGCCTGAACGGGTTGGAAAAGAGCCTCGGGGTGCGGTTGTTCGACCGGCATCGCAGCGGCTATTTGCTCACCGCGTCGGGCGAAGAGCTGGCTGAAACCGCCGCGGAGGTGGCCGGGCGGATCGACGCCGTGTCGCGCCGCATCCAGGGCCGCGACGTGCGGCTGCGCGGGCCGCTCCGGGTGGTGACCCGCGATACCTTGTTACAGCGCCTGCTCACCCCGCAGCTCGCGAACTTTCGCGAATCCTACCCCCTGGTCGAACTCGAGCTGATCATCTCCAACCAACCGCCCAGCCTGAATCGCGAGGCGCACGTGGCGGTCAGCCCGACCAACACGCCCGACGAGCAGCTGGTCGGCCGCCGCGCCGCGTCGATCGCCTTCGCGGTCTACGGCGCGAACGACTACCTCGCGCTCAACGCCGAGCTCGACGACCTCACCACCCACGACTGGATCCAGCCCTCCGGCGCCCTGGTGCTGACGCCGCCCTACGAATGGATGACGGCCAACCTCGATCCCGCGCGCACCGTGTTTCGGGTCAACACCTACATGGGCGTCCTCGATGCCTGCCGCGCCGGCATGGGACTGGCGCTGCTGCCGTGCTTTTTGGCCGACGGCGATCCCGACTTGGTGCGCGTGGCGCCGCCCAACCGCGACCTCGATATCGGGCTTTGGGTCCTGACCCACGAAGAGCTGCGCCATACCGCGCGGGTGCGGGCGTTTCTCGACTTCATGGCTCAGACCATCGAACGCGTCCGGCCCACCCTCGAAGGCGAGGAAGCTGCGGTCGACCCGCTTGCGCCGTTCGTCATGGGCGACGATATCGAAATGGTGGCCTAGCCCCGGAAATCCACGCCGAGTCCGGCTTGAACTTTGCCCGTCCCTCCCTATCTCTGGGGCCGGACGCGCCCGGTTTCCGACCGGACGCGTTTTTTTGAGATGGGGCCGGGCGGGGTTCGAAGGGTGGAAAATCTTCAACGACTGATCAAATCGCCGTTGGTGGCGGGCGCCATGTTGATGGCGATGGCCGCGCTGGCGCTAATCCTCGACAACTCCAGCCTCGCTTGGCTCTACGACCGGTTGCTGACCACGCCGGTGTCGGTTCAGGTCGCGACCTTCGTCATCGACAAGCCGCTGCTGTTGTGGATCAACGACGGCTTGATGGCGATCTTCTTCTTCCTCATCGGCCTCGAAATCAAACGCGAAATGGTCGCCGGGCATCTATCCAGCGCCGACCAAATCGCCTTGCCCGGCTTCGCCGCGATGGGTGGCGTAATCATCCCCGCGATGATCTATGCCGCCATCAATTGGAACGATCCGATCGCGATCGACGGCTGGGCCATCCCGGCCGCGACGGATATTGCGTTTGCGCTGGGCATCCTGATGCTGCTGCGCGACCGCGTCCCGGTCGCCGCCCGGCTCTTCCTCACCGCCGTCGCCATCTTCGACGACCTTGCGGCCATCGCGATCATTGCGATTTTCTTCACCGCCGATCTCTCCCTGGTCTCGCTCGGCACCGCGACCGGCGGCCTGGGCGCGCTGTTCGTCGCCAACCGACTTGGGATCATGCGCCCGGCGATCTACATCCTGATCGGCCTCGTGGTTTGGGCCAGCGTGCTGAAATCGGGCGTTCATGCCACGCTGGCCGGATTCGCGGTCGCGCTGTTCGTCCCGATGAGCTCGAAGGATCCATCCTTCCACGAGGAGCCGCCGCTGCAACGGCTCGAGCACGGCTTGCATCCCTGGGTCGCCTTCGTCGTCTTGCCGGTCTTTGCGTTTGCCAACGCCGGCGTCAGCCTTGAGGGTCTCACTTTCGGCAGTCTCTTGGCGCCGGTGACGCTCGGCATCATGCTCGGGCTTTTCGTGGGCAAGCAGATCGGGGTATTCGGTGCGGTGTGGCTGGCCGTCAAGCTCGGCCTCGCGCGCAAACCCGACGGCGTGTCGTGGGGCATGATCTACGGCGTCTCGATCCTTTGCGGTATCGGCTTCACCATGAGCCTGTTCATCGGCGGGTTGGCGTTCGAGGGGCCCGAAGCGGCGCGCGCGGTTCGCGTTGGCGTGCTGGCGGCCTCGGCATTGGCGGCGGTTTACGGTCTCGCTGTCCTGCGCGCCGCCACGCGCGCCCAGCCGATGCCCGCGCCGGCCCCCCAGCCGTACTAGTCCGCGAGACAAGGGACGATGCGCGCGCAACTACTTCGTCTGGTCGAACACCCACGCTTCCAGCGTGCGATCATCGCGCTCATTTTGGTCAACGCCGTCACGCTAGGGCTCGAGACCTCGCCTTGGGTGATGGACCGGGCCGGGTCGTTTCTCCTCGTCCTTGATCGCGCCATCTTGGCGGTCTTCGTCGTCGAGATCGCGCTTCGCCTCGGCGCGCATCGCTGGCGCTTCTTCCGCGATCCCTGGAGTTTGTTCGACTTCGCGATCGTCGGCATCGCCCTGGTGCCGGCCAGCGAAGCCTTCAGCGTGCTGCGGGCGTTGCGCATCCTCCGAGTCTTGCGCCTGATTTCCGCGGTGCCGCGCATGCGTCAGGTGGTGCAGGGGTTGCTTGGCGCGATCCCGGGCATCGGCGCGATCATGGCGCTGTTGCTGTTGGTCTTTTACGTCTGCGCGGTGATCGCCACCAAGCTGTTCGCCACGGCCTTCCCCGAATGGTTCGGGCATATCGGCGCCAGCATGTTCTCGCTGTTCCAGATCATGACGCTGGAAAGCTGGTCGATGGGCATCGTGCGGCCGGTGATGGGACAGTTCCCGCTGGCTTGGCTATTCTTCGTACCGTTCATTTTGGTGGCGACCTTCACGATCTTGAATCTGTTCATCGCGGTCGTGGTCGGCGCGATGCAGGCCGAACACGACGCCGAGATCAAGGCCGACCAGGACGAAACGCGCGCCGCGATGCGCGCCGCCGAGGAGATCGCGCACGCCGAACGCGAAGCCATGCGCAACGAAGTCAATGCGCTGCGCGGCGAGATCGCGGCCTTGCGCCAGGATCTCGCCGGGCTGAACGACGGCTCTAAATCGTAAAGACGGTCGAGCCCGTGGTCTTGCGCGATTCGAGATCGCGATGCGCTTGGGCGGCGTCTTTTAGCGCGTAGGTCTGGTTGATCTCGATCTTGACCGCGCCGGAAGACACCACGTCGAACAGGTCGTTCGCCACCTTGACCACTGCGGCATGGTCCGGCGTGTAGTGCCCAAGCGTCGGCCGGGTTAGGAACAGCGACCCCTTTTGCGATAGCGCCAACACGTTCAAGGGATCGGGCGGGCCCGAGGCATTGCCGAACGTCACCATCAGCCCGCGCGGTTGTAGGCAATCGAGCGAGCCCATGAAGGTGTCCTTGCCCACCGAATCGTAAACCACCGGTACGCCCTTGCCGTCGGTGAGCTCACGCACCCGCGCGGTAAAATCCTCCCGGGTATAGACGATCGGATGATCGCAGCCGTGGGCTTTGGCAAGTTCGGCTTTGTCGTCCGAGCCCACGGTGCCGATCACCGTTGCGCCCAAATGCTTGGCCCATTGGCACACGATCAGCCCGACGCCCCCGGCGGCGGCATGGATGACGATCGTGTCGCCCGCCTTCACCTCGTAGATCTGACGCAGCAGATATTGCGCCGTGCAGCCCTTGAGCATCATCGAGGCGCCCTGCTGATCGGAAATGTCGTCCGGCAATTTGGCCAGCAGCCAGGCCGGCACGAGGCGTTGCTCGGCATAGGCCCCCGGCGCGCTGTGATAGGCGACGCGGTCGCCCGGCTGCACCTCGGTCACGCCCGCGCCCACGGCCTCTACGACGCCCCCGCCCTCGTTGCCCATGATCGCGGGCAGCGTCATCGGATAAAGGCCCGAGCGCTGGTAGGTGTCGATGAAGTTCAGTCCCGCCGCGGTCTGGCGCACCAGCGCCTCGCCCGCGCCGGGGGCCGCCACGTCGACATCTTCCCATTTCAGCACCTCGGGCCCGCCGGCCTCGTAGACGCGGATTGCCTTGGTCATGCCTTTTCTCCCTGGTGTGGTGTGCGTTGCTTAGCGCCGTTGGTAGCAAATACGAGCGCCCGGGGCACCTGTCATGCGCCCGCGTCGGCGCGGCGTTCGTGGGTGTCGGGCCCCTCCAGCGCTTCGGCCAGGCGCGCGCGGCGCAGCCACGCCCACAGCCACACGCCCAACGACAGCGCCGCCGCGACATAAAGCGGCGGTTGCAGCCCGGCCCACGAGGCGATCAAGCCCAACGTGAACGCGCCCACCGCCGGCCCGGCATTGAAGATCAACGAATTGAGGCTCAGCACCCGACCGCGCATTTCGGGATCGACCGCGTTTTGGATCAGCGTTTGGGTTGCCGTGCCGCGCAGCGACATGGCGATCCCCAGCACGAACACGAACGCGGTGCCGAGCCAAAACGTATCGCTCATCGCCAAGCCGACCAGTGCCGCCGCTGCCAGCACCGTGCTCCAAATCGCCACCGGCACCAGTCCTTCGGCGCTGCCCCGCCACGCCAGCCAAATCCCGGCCAACATCGCGCCGACCCCGTTGGCGGCCAGGATCAAGCCCAGCGAATCGGCGCCGCCTTCGAAGATTTGTCCGACGAAGGCGGGCAGCATTTCCACCGCTGGGCGCACCAACAGCGCCGCCGACAAGCTGATCAACAGCGTCGGCCCGATCCCGGCATGCACGAAGGCATAGCGATAGCCCGCCATGATGTCGCCCAGCACGCTCATCGTCGGGCGCGCGCGCGGCGGCTGGGGCGGAAGGTGCACCGCCGCAAGCGCGGCCAACATCATCATGAAGGTCAGCGCGTTCAGCCCGAAGGCGAACCCCGCCCCGCCGAAATGAATCACGAACCCGGCGACCGCCGGCCCGATGACGCGCGAGGTGTTGAAAATGACCGACGTCATCGCCACCGCCGCGGTCAAATCTTCGCGGCGCACCAACAAGTAGATCGTGGTCTGGCGCACCGGGTGGTTGAATCCCATGACCACGCCCAGCACCCCGGTCAGCGCGACCAGCCATTCGATCGTGATCAACCCCGAAAACGTCAGCGCCGCCAACGCGGCCGCCTGCAGGCCGGCCATCAGTTGCAGCGCCTTCAGCATCCGCATGGGATGAAACCGATCGGCCAACACGCCGGCGATCGGGCTCGAGAGAATCGTCGGCAGCAAATCGGCCGACACCGCGATGCCGACCCACTTCGGATCGTGCGCCAGTTCCCACGCCAGCCAGCCCACCGCCGCGCGCTGCATCCACGTGCCGATCAACGACGCCGCCGAACCGTAGCTGTAAACGCGGTAGTTGCGGTTGGCGAGCGCTCGCCCGATGCCGCCGAAGGACGAAAGGTTCATGGTCGTTGGTTGGTTGCCCTAAGGCTTCAGTACCGTCGAGCCCGTGGTCGCGCGTCCGACCAAGGCGGCATGGGCTTTGGCCGCGTCTTTCAACGCAAACGTCTGCCCGACGGTCACGTTGACCGCCCCGCTTTCGACCACGTCGAAGAAGTCCTTGGCGTTGGCTAGCAAGTCCTCGCGCGTCGCGTTATAGGCCTGCAGCGTGGTGCGGATGAAGTACCGGTCGGTTGGTTGCTTGGCGAGCTGTTCGGGCGTGATCGGGCCCGAGGCCATGCCGAACGAGGCGACCGTGCCGTGCGGGCGCACCGATTGCCACGAGCGTTCGATGGTGTCGGCACCCACACTGTCGTACACCGCATCGCAGCCCACCCCGCCCGTCACCTCTTGCACGACGGGCAAAAAATCGTCGCGCGTATAGACCACAGGATGATCGCAGCCGTGGGCTTTGGCGAGTGCGGCTTTTTCGTCGGTGCCGACGGTGCCGATCACGGTCGCGCCGAGATGCTTGGCCCACTGACACATGAACAGCCCGACCCCGCCGGCCGCCGCGTGCACCAACACGGTGTCGCCCGCCTTGATCCGCGTGGTGAGGCGCAACAGGTATTGCGCGGTCATGCCTTTGAGAATGCCGGCCGCCCCTTGGTCGTCGCTGATCGCGTCGGGCAGCGGCACCAGCTCGTCGGCCTTGATCAGGCGTTCCTCGGCATAGCAACCGTTGGGCGTGTGATAGGCCACGCGCATTCCCGGGGCGACCGCCGTGACCCCGCCGCCGATCGCTTCAACGATCCCGGCGGCCTCCCAGCCTAGGATCGCCGGCAGCTCCATCGGGATGGCGCCCGAGCGAAACAGCGTATCGAGAAAGTTGAGCCCCACGGCGGTGTTGCGCACGCGCGCTTCGCCGGTGCCGGGTTCCCCGACCGTGACGTCTTCCCACTTCAGCACCTCCGGTCCGCCCGGTTCATGCATCACAATGGCTTTAACCATCGCGCCCTCCTGCCTTTTTCGTTTGCCAACCCACGGGGTCGTACCATGAAATAGCGAACATGACGAAAACCCCGTGCGTCCTCCGGCCGGGCGGCCCTGACGACGTCGCCACCGCGGTCGCGATCGATGACGCCGCGTTCGCGCTTTACGCCGAGGTCGGCATCACGGTCGATTTCGACGACGACCACCCCCTTCTCGCAGCCGAACAAAACGCCTGGCGTGGGTGCGCCGCCCAGGGCGGCCTGGTCTTTGCCGACACCAAAGCCGACGGCGCGCGGGTCGGGTTCTTCGCGCTCAGCGCGGCCGAAGGCGCAGGCTACCTCGAACAAATCGCGGTCTTGCCGAGCCACATGCGCCAAGGCATCGGGAGCCAGCTGACGACCGAAACGATCGCCCTGGCGCGCCGCCGCGGGCACACGAGCATCCTGCTCACGACCTACGATCATGTGCCCTGGAACAAGCCCTACTACGAACGGCTTGGCTTCGCCACGATCCCCACTGATCAGATCGGTCCGACCGTGCAGGGCGACCTCGACAAGCAACGACGCTACTTGCCGATGCCCGAACACCGCATCGCCATGCGTCTGGCGCTGTGACTTACGGGATCAGGATCAACGACCCCGTCGTCTGCCGCGACTCCAGCCGCCGGTGCGCCTCCGCGGCGTCCTTGAGCGGCAGTTCGTGTTCGATGCGCGGCGTCAGCACGCCTTGTTTGAGAATCTCGAAGAACGAGGCCGAGCTTTTCTCGTAGGCTTCGCGCGTCTTGGACACGGCCGCCACGCTGGCGCGGGTCACGAACCCTTCGCTCGGAATATCGGCAAAGCCGAACGGCGGTAGCGGTCCCGACGCCAACCCGAACGTGGCGCACACCCCATAGGGCTTCACGCATTTCAGCGAGTCCAACCACGTATCGGCGCCCACGCCATCGAACACGGCCTGGCACAATTCGCCTGACGTGATCTCGTGCACGCGTTCGGCAAAGTTTTCTTTGGTGTAGATGATCGGATGATCGCAGCCGGCGGCGCGCGCGCGTTCGGCCTTTTCTTCGGTGCTCACCGTGCCGATTACGTTGAGGCCCAAATGCTTGGCCCATTCGCAGCCGATCATGCCGACCCCGCCTGCGGCGGCGTGCCACATCACGAAGTCGCCCGGCTTGAACGTGGTCAGATCGTTCAGCATGTGGCCGACCGTCAGCCCCTTCATAAAGGTCGCGGCCAAGACTTTATCGTCGATCCCGTCGGGCACCTTCACCACATCGTCGCCCGAAATGATCCGGGTTTCGGCATAGCCGCCCGCGGTCAGCGGATAGGCCGCCTTGTCGCCCGCCTTGACGTGCGTCACGCCCGCGCCGACCGACTCGACGATGCCCACCGCCTCGACCCCCGGCACCGCCGGCGGCGTCAGGTTGGCAAAGTGCGTCCCCGCACGATGATAGATGTCGAGAAAATTGACCCCCGCCACCGTTTGGTTGAGGCGCACCTCGCCCGGCCCCGGTGCGGGCACATCGACATCTTCGTAAACGAGCGCCTCGGGCCCGCCATAGGCGTGAATGCGAACGGCTTTGGTCATGGGGTTGTCTCCCTAAATCACGAAAATGGTCGAGCCCGTCGTCTTGCGGGCTTCGAGGTCGGTATGGGCCTGGGTCGCGTCTTTGAGCGCATAGCGTTGGTTGATTTCGATCCGCACCGCGCCCGCGCGCACCACCGCAAACAGATCCTCGGCGCAGGCCAGAAGCTGTTCGCGCGTCTTGGTGTAGCCCGGCAACGTGCCTTTGATGAGGTAACGCTCGGGCGGCAACTTCGCCCAGGTCTCAGGGGGCACCGGCCCGGCGGCCGCGCCGAACGAGACCAACACGCCGTGATGCGCCATCGCTTGCATCGATTTCTCGATCGTCGTCACGCCCACCGCATCGCAGACGTAATCGACGCCGCGCCCGTCGGTCAGGCCCTTTACCGCGTCGAGAAAATCCACTTCGCCATAGCGAATGACATGATCGCAGCCATGCGCCTTGGCGCGCTCGGCTTTGGCCGCCGACCCCACTGTGCCGATCACGGTCGCCCCAAGATGCTTGGCCCACTGGCAGGCGATCAAGCCCACCCCGCCCGCGGCCGCGTGATAGAGCAGCGTATCGCCAGGGCCGAGCGCCTTGGTTTGACGCACTAGGTACTGCGCGGTCATGCCCTTGAGCATCATCGCGGCCGCCATTTCGTCGGAGACGTCGTCGGGCAGGGGCACCAAGCGGTCGGCCGGCACCAAATTGACCTCGGCGTAACTTCCCAAGTGGCTGGAGTAGGCCACCCGGTCGCCCACGTTGAGGCCCGACACCCCGTCGCCCAGCGCTTCGACCACGCCCGCGCCTTCGCGCCCCAACACGGCGGGCATTTTCGCCAGCGGATAGAGGCCCGAACGCAAATAGGTATCGACGTAGTTCAGCCCGGCAAAGGTCTGCCGCACCCGCGCTTCGCCGGGGCCGGGCGCGCCGGGGTCCCAGTCTTCCCAGGAAAAATTCTCAGGTCCCCCGGTGGCGTGCAGTACGACGGCTTTGGTCATTCGTCCTCCCTGTTTTGGAGGCGCAGCATGAGCCCTAATCGCCGTGCGTCAAGGGCGCCCCGTCGGCGCCGTCTACCCTTTGGCGATCGCGCCGCCGGCCTCGGCCCAGGCCGCAATCCCGCCCGCCATGTTGGCGACGTTCTTGATGCCCATATCGACCAGCGTTTTGGACGCCAAAGCGGATCGCCCGCCGGAGGCGCAGAACACCACCAGCTTCTTGCCGCTGGCGAATTCGGCTTGGTGCATCGGCCCCTGCGGGTCGGCGATGAATTCCAAAAACCCGCGCGGCGCATGGATCGAGCCCGGGATGGTCCCTTGCGCCCGTTCGCCCGCCGACCGAACGTCGACGAACACGACATTGTCGTCGCCGACCAACGATACCGCGTCATGAACCGCAATCGTGTCGATCACCGCATTTGCGTTAGCAATCATGTCCTTGAACCCTTGTGCAGCCATTCGTGAAATTCCTTTCGTTGCGGACGTCGCCGCTTGGCGCGGCGCGTCCTGTTAGCGCCGCTTGGCACCGGTAACCATCGCGCGTGGCAGGTTTTCGCGATGAACAAAACTGGCCAGCAAAACACCGCCGATATGGAGGAACACCAAAACCAACGTCAGGTTTGCTAGGACTTCGTGAATCTCTTCGAGGGCCTCGGCATCGCCGTCGTGCTCACGGGCGTGGCCGCGCTCGTCGTCGTGATCGTCCTCTTCGTTCTCCTCGTCGGCACCTCGGGCGACGGTCACCGATGCGGTCGATGGCGATGCGCTGGTGACGATCCCGGCGAGCGGGCCGCGGTTGTCTTCGAGGGCGTAGAGCCAAAGCCCAGAACCGACGGTGCCCAGGAGCGCTGCGAGGAGGAGGACGACCATCGCACCTCCCGCGGGGCTGTGGCCGATGTAGCGGCGGCCGCGCCATCGTAGCAGGGCGCCGAGATACCCAAGAACGACGCCGGGTCGGTAGAGAAAGTCGCTGAAGCGCGCGTGCTGGGGGCCCACGAACCCCCACACAATCCGTAGGACGACAATCGTGCCGACGGCGTATCCGGCCCACACGTGAACGGTGAGGGCGTCGTCCTCGGTTAGATAGGCGACGGCAAACGCTGCGACCAGTGCCCAATGGGCAACGCGGACGAAGCGGTCCCAAACCGGCACTTGGTCGTCCAGGCGGTCGGTGGTCATGGGGTCCCGCTCACTTACAGCGCGTCGACGGGCAGCTTGAGATAGGAAACGCCGTTCGCTTCGGGCGGCGGCATGTGGCCGGCGCGCATATTGACCTGCACGCCGGGCAGGATCAGCACCGGCATATCCAATTTCGCGTCGCGCTCGGTACGCATCTTCACGAACTCGGCCTCGGCGATGCCGTCATGGACATGCAGGTTGTCGGCCTTTTCGGCGGCGACGGTGGTTTCCCACATCACCTCGCGCCCGTTCGGCATGTAGTCATGACACATAAACAGTCGCGTGTCGGGCGGCAGCGCCAGCACCTTTTGGATCGAGGCATACAGCGTCTTGGCATCGCCGCCGGGGAAGTCGCAGCGCGCGGTGCCGAAATCGGGCATGAACAACGTATCGCCGACGAACGCCGCATCGCCGAACACATAGGTCACGCATGTCGGCGTATGGCCCGGCGTATGCATCACGCGGCCTTCCATGACGCCGATCGCGATCGTGTCGCCGTCGGCAAACAAGCGGTCGAATTGGCTGCCGTCGGTCGCGAAGTCGGGCCCGGCGTTGAATACCCCGGCAAAGGTCTCTTGCACGGTCTTAATGTCGGCGCCGACGCCGGTTTGCCCGCCCAGGGTGGTTTTCAAGTAGGGCGCCGCCGTCAGGTGATCGGCGTGCACGTGGGTTTCCAATATCCAGTCCACGATCAGATCCTCGGCGCGGACATAGGCAATGATCTCGTCGGCCGATTGCGTCGACGTGCGGCCCGACTTGGGGTCGAAGTCGCGTACCGAATCGATAATGGCGCAGTGCTTGCCGCCCGGCTCGCGGACGACATGGCTGATCGTAAAGGTGGCCGGATCGAAAAACGAACGAACGTCGGGTTTCATGTGGGGTCTCCTCGTTGGATCGTTGCGGCGCGCCCCGCCTCGCAATTATATATGAATATGCTAATATATAGACAATGGCTAAATTAGAAAAACTTAATATAAAGGAAATGGCAAAGTCGGCGGCGGCAGCCAGCGCCTTGATGCGCGCGCTGGGCCACGAAAAGCGTCTGCTGATCCTGTGCCATCTGGCGAAAGGCGAATTATCGGTCGGGGCGCTGGCCGAGCGCCTTGATCTCGCCCAATCGCCGCTGTCGCAACACCTCGCCCGGCTGCGTCACGACGGCCTTGTCGACACCCGTCGCGAGGCGCAAACGATCTACTACAGCCTGGGCAGCCCCGAGGCCGCCAAGGTGATCAAGCTGTTGTACAAAACCTACTGCGGCTGAATGCCGCGTAGGTCCGCGCGGTAAAGGGCCGCCGCGATCCCCATATATCGAGCATGCCTCATGTGGGGAGATTGCTTATGTCCAAATTCATCTTGGCCGGGCTCGTCACGCTGGCCCTGGCCGGCTGCACCGGTACGATCATCGGTGGCGGCACGCCCTATGGCGGGTACGACCGCGACACCGTCAGTTTTATTGCCGCCCGGGGGCCGATCCCGGTCCGCACGGTCGGCCATGTCGGCGATCTGTCGGCGCAAGACACGCTCCGCGCCGTGACGGCACGTTTTCGTCTACCCGGCGACTTCCCGCCGGCGACGTTCGAGGCGGCGACCGAGGCGCAGCGTCGTGACGGGTTTCACCTGACCTTCGTTTTCGATCCGGAACGGACGCCCGACGTGCGCACGGTATGCGGACCCGATCCGGCGTCGATCCCGACCCGCGCCGAAGTCGGCAAGATGCGGGTGGTCGTCGGCTATTGCTATCGCGACGAGGCGCTAAACCGGGTCAACGCGCGCACCCCGCCCGTCGATCCGGCGACGCCCGCGTTCGGCGCGGTGCTCGACCAAATCTCGATGGCGCTGTTTCCGGTCCGTGACCCCAACCTCAATCTCGATAAGCGCCGTCGCTGGCAATTAAGACCTACGGCTTGAGGATGATCGAGCCCGTGGTCTTGCGCGCTTGCAGATCGGTATGCGCCTGGGCGCCGTCCTTCAGTGCGTAGGTGTGGTTGACCGCGATCTTGATCGCGCCCTGTTGCACCAGGTCGAAGAACGCGGCGGCGGACTCGCGAAGCTCGTCCAGCCGTCCCAGCAGCGTCGCGATCGAGCCCTTGGTGTAAAGCACCGAGGGCGGTAGATCGTCGATCGTCATCGTCGACGGGCCCGAGGCCTGGCCGATGGTCGTTAACGTCCCATAGGCGGCCAAGCATTGCGCCGACTTGGTCGGGTTGTCGCCGCCGATGCCGTCCACCACCAACGCCACCCCCTCGCCGCCGGTGATGTCTTTCACCCGCTCGACGAAGTCTTCTTGGGTGTAGTCGATGGTTTCGGCCGCGCCGTTGTCGCGCGCGAGTTGCGCTTTGGCGTCCGAGGACACCGTGCCGATCAACTTGGCGCCGATGTGTTTGGCCCATTGGCAGGCGAACAAGCCCACCCCGCCGGCCGCGGCATGGAACAACACCCAATCGCCCGCGCCCACCTGACGCACCCGGGTATACAAATGGTGCACCGTGATGCCTTTGGTGATGGCGGCGGCGGCTTGGTCGTCACTGATGCCGTCCGGTACCGGCACCACCATGCCGGCATTGATCAATCGTTCCTCGCAATAGGCCCCCGGGCCCAGCGGGTAGCACACCCGATCGCCGGCCTTGACCGTGGTCACCCCGTCGCCGACGGCGGTGACTTCCCCGGCGCCCTCGACGCCGAGAATGCGCGGAAAGCCCGAGCCCGGATAGGTGCCGGCCCGGTGATAGGTGTCGATGTAGTTCACGCCGATCGCGCCGTGGCGCAGGCGAATTTCGCCCGGCCCCGGATCGCCGACCTCGACATCGACGTATTCCAGCACTTCCGGCCCGCCGGAGCGGGCCGCTTGCAATGCTTTGACCATGCCTAGGCCAGGTGCTGCTTGAAGAAGTCGAGCGTGCGCGATTCCGCCAGCTCGGCCGCCTCCTTGCGATAGGCGTCGCCGCCCTTGCGCGCGAACGCATGGTCCTGACCTTCGTAATCGTAGATCGTGACCTTGTCGTTGCCGGCCAGGCCGTCGTGCACTTTCTTTTGCGCATCCTTGGGCACGAACTGATCTTCGACCGCGACGTGCAGGATCAACGGGCTTTTCATATTGCCCTGCTCGCCCAGCATGGTGTCGATGCCGACGCCGTAATAGCCGACATTGGCGTTCGCATCGGTGCGCACCGAACACATATAGGCCAGGAACCCGCCGAGGCAGAACCCGACGGTGCCGATCTTGTCGCTGGCGCCGTGGTTGCCGCGCAGCGCGTTGATGCTGTCTTGGATATCGGCGATGCCCTTTTCGACGTCGAAGCGCCCATAAAGATCGAACGCCTTGGCGAAATCTTCCTCGCCCTCGCCGTTGATCTGCACGCCTGGCTCCAACCGCCAGAACAGATCCGGCACCAGCGCGACATAACCCTGTGCGGCGAAGTCGTCGGCGATGTTGCGCATCCAGGTGTTCACCCCGAACACTTCTTGGATGCAAATGATCCCTGGGCCCGAACCCCCGGCCGGGGTCGCGAGATACCCCATGAAGTCGCCGTCTTTGCCCTTGATCTGGATTTCCTGGCCCATGCTGTGCTCCCGATTTTTTGGTGCGAATTTTTCGACCCGGACTCTAGCCAAGCCCCCGCACGGAGTCACGGTGGCCGCCCAACCCCTTGAGTCTAAAGCGCGATCGCGCCTTCCAGTCGCAAGAGCGCGACCTTGGTCGGGATGCCCTCGCCGCCCGAAAAGCCGCCCATCTTGCCGCCCGCCGCCAGCACCCGGTGGCACGGAATGATCACCGGGATCGGGTTCGCCCCACACGCGCCGCCCACCGCGCGGGCCGCACTTTTTAGATCGCGTGCTAGATCGGCATAAGCCCGCGTCCCGCCATAGGGGATCGCTTGCATCAGGGCCCACACCTTCTTCTGGAACGCTGTGCCATGCGGATTGAGCGGCAACGCGAACGTGGTGAGCGATCCGTCGAAGTAGGCCGCCAATTGCGTCACCGCCTCATCCAGCAGCGCGGTGCGCGTTTGTGTCATCCCGCGCCCAAAGTCGAGCGCCACGATCGCCCCCTCATCCTCGCTCACCGTCAGATCGCCCACCGGCGAGGGATACGAAAGCTGCGGCGCGGGGGTCATGCGGGCATGGCCTGGCTTAACGCGCCCGCATCGGTCACCGGCAGCGAACAGGTTTCGCCGATGCACAGGTAGGCCGTCGCCACGCCGTCCTTTTGCGCCTTGCCCGCCGCCGGGTGGTTGGCGGGCAGCGCGTCATCGGGCGCGATCACGCTCAGCACCAGGTTGGGCGTGGCCAACGCATAGGCCTCGGCGATCAACGCTTTGGTCGCGGGCTCTTTACGATCGCCGATGATCGCGACCTGCACCGGCTTCATCCACAGATCGACGTTGTTGAGGAACGTCGTCAGCCCGAAAAAGTTGCGCGCGATCTCCGGCGTGAACGCATCGATCAACGCGTGCGCGCGGGCACGGTACGCATCCTCGCCGGTGTGCAGATAAAGCCGCGCCAGAACGCCGACCATCGTGCCGTTGCCCGAGGGCACCGCGTTGTCGGTGGCGTTGCGCGGCCGCGCGATCAATTGCTCGCCGTCCGAGGCGGTTTGGTAATAGCCGCCTTGCTCGGTATCCCAGAAAAGTTCATCCAGCGTCGCGGCCCACGCCCGCGCGCGCTTCAGATACGCGACCGCCCCCGTCACCTCGAACAGCGCCAACCCGGCTTGCGCCATGTTGGCGTAGTCCTCCAGCATCCCGGCGTTGCGCACCTTGCCGTCGCGTGCGGCATGCCACAGCCGGTCGCCGTCGCTCATTTTGTCGACAACGAACGTCCACGCGCGTTCCGCTGCGGCCAGCCAGCCCGGCTCGTCGAACACGGCCGCCGCGCGCGCCATCGCAGCCATCATTAGCCCGTTCCAGTCGGCCAACACCTTGTCGTCCCAGCCCGGCCGCACGCGCTGCTCGCGCGTCTCGTAAAGCACGTTGCAGGCGCGCGCGAGATCGCCTTCGAACTGAGGGTCGCCCACCGCCAAGTTGTGGCTACGGTTGAGAATATTTTTGCCTTCCCAATTGCCGTCCGGCGTGACGCCGAACGCCTCTTTGACCATGTCGGCATCCATGCCCAGCGCGGCGTCGATTTCGGCCTCGGTCCAGACGTAGTACTTGCCTTCGACGCCTTCTGAATCGGCATCCAGCGAGGCGGCAAACCCGCCGCCCTCGGCGACCATTTCGCGCAACGTCCACCCCACCGTCTCGCGAATGCGCGCGGCGTACAGCGACGATCCCGTGTGCTGCCAAACGTGCGTCATCAAATCGATCAGCAGCGCGTTGTCGTAGAGCATTTTTTCGAAATGCGGCACCAGCCACGCGGGATCGGTGGCATAACGCGCATAGCCGCCACCGACGTGATCGTAGATGCCGCCTTGCGCCATTTGATCGAGCGAGATTTGCACCGCTTGTGCAAGCGTCGCGTCGCCGCTGCGCCGATGCGCGCGCCATAGAAATTCCAGCGCAAAGGTTTGCGGAAACTTCGGCGCCCCGCCGATTCCGCCCAGCGCCATATCGACCGATTCGACCAGCCGGCCCGCCATGTTGTCGAGCAACTCGGGCGACAGCGTCGGCACCTCGTCGGCCGCCGGGGTGCGGGCCATCTTCTGTAAGCCCTCGACCAGCGCGGCGGTATTCTTCGCCACCGCGTCTTTGTCCTCGGCATAGGCCTTGGCCATTGCCGCGAGGACTTGCGGGAAACCCGGTCGCCCGAATCGCGGCTCGGGCGGAAAATACGTCCCGCCCCAATAGGGTTCTGCTTGCGGGGTGAGGAACATCGTCAGCGGCCAGCCGCCTTGTTCGCCCAGCATGTGCAACGCATTCATATATATGGTGTCGATGTCGGGGCGTTCCTCGCGGTCGACCTTCACGTTGATGAACGATTCGTTCATTTGCGCCGCGATCTCGTCGGATTCGAAGCTTTCGTGCGCCATCACGTGGCACCAGTGACAGGCCGCATAGCCGATCGACAGCAAGATCGGTTTGTCCTGCGCGCGCGCGGCCGCCAGCGCTTCCTCGCCCCACGGCCACCAATGGACCGGGTTGTCTTTATGTTGCTGTAGATAGGGGCTGGTTTCGTCGGCGAGGCGATTGGTCATGCACGGGTTCCGGTTGACGGGGGGCGACCTTAGCACGCAGGTGCGCGCACAAAACCGGATGCGCCGTGGGGGTAAAGCGTGCCTCGCCGTCGCGCTGCGCGCGCGCTATAAAAAAGGCGACCCGAACCGAAAGGAATTCAGGTGAAGATTCATTTCGATATCGATTGCACGCCCGAAGAGGCCCGCACCTTTCTCGGCCTGCCCGATGTGACGAAGCTTCAAGCCGACGTGGTGGAAAAATTGCGCGAACGCTTGATGGCCAACGTCGACGCCATGGATCCCGAGACCTTGCTCAAAACCTGGATGCCCGCCGGCGTCGAGGGTTGGGAGAAAATGGTCAAAGGATTCTGGGATCAAATGGGTGCCGGTGCCGGCACGGATAAAAAGAGCTGAGCATGGACGACAACGTGACCCGCACCGTCGAGCAGACCGCCGCGACCCAAAAGCCCTACTACAAGGCGCACGTCTTTTGTTGCATCAACGAGCGCGAACCGGGCCACCGCCGCGGCTGCTGCAAGGAACGCGGCGCGGTCGAGCTGCGCGACTACATGAAGACCCGCGCCCGCGAACTCAAGATCAACCGTGTGCGCATCAACCAATCGGGCTGCCTCGATCGCTGCGAACTCGGCCCTGCCCTGGTGATCTATCCCGAAGGCATTTGGTACACCTACAAGACCAAAGAAGACGTCGACGAGATCCTTCAATCCCACCTCATCGACGGCCAGGTCGTCTCCCGCCTGATGCTGACCCCCGACCAAAAAGACCCCAAGCCCTAGACCCCCACATTTAGACCCCGTCAACCCGTGCCGCGATCCCTAGGGGTCGCGCCGCGAAGGGCGCTCACATGTTCGGTCCCCGCGGTCACAATCCCCGTCCCGCCCTCGCCGCGGCGTGGCGCCGGACCCATCTATCGCCGGATCTCGGGTCGATCGTCCACGCCCCAACCCAGGCCCCACTAAGGTGTTGAAAACACGCCTAAATGTGGCTTCGCTGGCGATCGAGATACACTAAGTATCTGGAAAGAAAGGAAATATTTGGGTTCGTTTGGCAATACAGCGTTCGCCACCCTCCTTCGACCCCTAAACTCCAGGAAAACTGCGCCTGTTGGCTTTGTTTCGGCGCCCGGTCGTTTTCGTCATGCTCGCGGCAGGCGCTTGGTCGGGCGGTGCCTCGGGATGCAGCCCGTCCTAAGGAACGGTTCCTCCGGGGCCGCGTCTCGACGGGCAATTGGCTATAAGGGCACTCCCAAAACGACACCCGCATGCTCATGACCGATCCGACCACCATCTTCGCGTTGTCCAGCGGCCAAGGCCGTGCCGGCGTCGCCGTCATCCGGGTCTCGGGCGTGGCGGCGGCGGATGCCGTGGGGGTCCTTACCGGCAAGCCACCCGGCGCGCCGCGCCTGTTGCAACGGCGCACCCTAAGAAGTGCAGACGGGACGATCCTCGATGACGCGATGGTCGTGTGGTTCGCCGCGCCGAAAAGTTTTACCGGCGAAGATGTCGCCGAGTTCCATGTGCACGGTGGCCGCGCGGTCGTCGCCGCCGTCCTCGCGGCACTCAATGACGTTCCGGGATGCGTCCCGGCCGATGCCGGCGCGTTCACGCGGCGTGCCTTCGACAACGACAAACTCGACCTCACCCAAGTCGAAGGTCTCGCCGATCTCATCGAGGCGGAAACCGAAGGCCAACGCCGACAAGCCGTGCGCCAACTCGACGGCGCGTTGGGCGCCCTCTACGAATCATGGCGCGCGCGCCTAGTCCGTGCGCTTGCGCACCTCGAAGCCGACATCGACTTTCCCGATGAAGATCTGCCCGACGATGTGGCCGACGGGGTGGGCGGTGACCTCGATGCGCTCACCGCCGAGATGACCGTGCATTTGAATGATGCAGGCATCGGCGAGCGCATGCGGGATGGTTTTCACGCCGTCATCGTGGGCGCACCGAACGTCGGAAAATCTAGCATTATCAATAGGTTAGCGAAGCGCGACGCGGCCATCGTCGCGGCCACCGCGGGTACAACGCGCGATGTTGTCGAGGTGCAGCTCGATATCGCCGGGCTCCCCGTCACGTTGGCCGACACCGCCGGTTTGCGTGACGCCGGCGACGATGTCGAACGCGAAGGCATTCGCCGCAGCCATGCGCGCTCGGCCGCCGCCGATCTCAAGATCGCGGTGTTCGACGCCACGACGTGGCCCGCGCGCGACGACGCGACCGCCGCGCTGATCGATGACGCCACGCTGGTCGTCGTGAACAAGATCGACTGTGCGGCGCACGATACCGATACGGTCGACGCGCTATTTGTATCGGCACGCGCGGGCACCGGGATGGATGCGTTGGTCGACGCGCTGCGTGCCCGCGTGATCGCCGCAACGGAGTCCGCGCCCGAAACGCCACCGCTCACCCGTCTCCGCCATCGCCACGCGGTCGAAGAGGCGCACGCTGCGTTGGACCGTGCGCGCGCCGCCCGCGAACCCGAATTGCGCGCCGAGGACCTGCGGCTCGCCGCCCGCGCCCTCGGGCGGATTACCGGGCGCGTCGATGTCGAAGATTTGCTCGACGTCATCTTCAACGACTTCTGTATCGGCAAATAGGCGTGGTGGACTTTGTCCACAGGCCGGGGCTACAAACGCGCGATGTCGCGAGAGACTGAAAAAACGTTCGACGTCATTGTCGTGGGCGGCGGCCATGCCGGGTGCGAAGCCGCCGCGGCGTCGGCCCGCGTCGGCGCGCGCACCCTGCTGCTCACCCATAAGCACGGGACCATCGGCGAGATGTCCTGCAACCCTGCCATTGGAGGGTTGGGCAAGGGCCACCTGGTGCGCGAAATCGATGCGCTCGACGGCCTGATGGGGCGCGTCGCCGATGCGGCCGGGATTCAGTTTCGCCTATTGAACCGCCGCAAAGGCCCTGCCGTGCGTGGCCCCCGCGCCCAGGCCGACCGCGCGCTGTATCGCGCCGCGATGCAGACCGCCCTGGCCGAAACCTCTGGCCTCGAGATTGCGGAGGGCGGGGCCGAAGACCTGATCGTTGAAGACGGGCGCGTCGCCGGGGTCGTCACGGGCGAGGGGCGCCAATATCGCGCCGCCGCCGTGGTCGTCACCACCGGCACTTTCTTGCGGGGCCTAATCCACATCGGCGAAAAGAAGATCCCTGCCGGGCGTGTCGGCGAAGCCCCGGCAATGGGATTGTCCGCGCGGTTCGAAGAGATCGGGTTCGACCTTGGGCGTCTGAAAACCGGCACCCCGCCCCGGCTCGACGGCCGCACCGTCAATTGGGCGGCCACCACGGTCCAGCCCGGCGACGAGACGCCGGTCTTTTTTTCGTTCCTGACCAGCGCGATCGCCGCACCTCAGGTGCCATGCCACATCACGGGGACGACCGAGGCGACCCACGACATCATCCGCGAAAACCTTGGGCGGTCGCCGATGTACTCGGGCCAAATCGACAGCGTCGGGCCGCGCTATTGTCCCTCGATCGAGGACAAGGTGGTGCGCTTTGGAGAGAAGCCAGGGCACCAAATTTTCCTTGAGCCAGAAGGACTTAGCGATCACACGGTCTATCCGAACGGGATTTCGACGTCGTTGCCGGCGGACGTTCAGGACGCTTTTCTGCGCACCATCCCGGGGCTTGAAAACGTCACCGTCATTCGCCCAGGCTATGCCATCGAATACGACTATGTCGATCCCCGCGAGCTTTCTCCCACGCTCGAAACCCGGCGCCTACCGGGGCTGTACCTAGCCGGCCAGATCAACGGGACGACCGGGTACGAAGAAGCGGCCGCGCAAGGATTGCTGGCAGGCCTCAATGCGGCGCGCCAGGCCAGCCGGGCCGACGGCGTGATTGTGGATCGAGCCACCGGATACCTCGGGGTCATGGTCGACGATCTGGTGACCCGTGGCGTGACCGAACCCTATCGCATGTTCACCTCCCGTGCGGAGTATCGGCTCAGCCTCCGCGCGGACAACGCTGACCAACGAATGACGCCTCTGGGCTTGGCGGGCGGGTGCGTCGGGTCGGCGCGCGCCAAGGTGTTTGCGGATAAACTGGCGCGGATCGACGCGGCCCGCAGGCTCGCTGCGGAACTGACCCTGACCTCCAGCGCCGCTAAGGCGGCGGGGCTGGCGGTGACCGGGGATGGCGCCACCCGGACGGTGCTTCAGCTGCTCGCTTATCCTGGGATCACCGTATCGCGGCTTGCTGCGGTGTGGCCGGTGCTAGGCGATCTCGCCGCGGATGTCGTGGAGCAGGTCGAGGTCGAGGCCCATTACGCCGGATATTTGGAACGGCAGACCGCAGATATTGTCGCCTTCAGGAAGGACGAAAATCTGATGCTGCCGGACGACCTCGACTTCGCCGCGGTGGGCGGCCTATCCAACGAGGTCCGCGGCTTACTCGAACGACATCGGCCCAAAACCCTGGGGGCGGCGTCCCGCGTCCAGGGGGTGACCCCGGCCGCTTTGGTGGCGCTTCTGCGGTACGTGCGGAAAGGCAGCCAGCGCCTCAGCGCCTGATGTTTCACGTGAAACATTAGACAGGATCGGTGACCTATGTTTCACGTGAAACAGTGACCCCCGAGGACTTCCGGCAGGCCACGGGCGTGTCCGACGCGGCGTGCGACCGCCTACGCCGATACGTCGCGCTGCTTGAGAAATGGCAGGCCCGGATCAATCTGGTCGGCCCCTCTACCCTAGCGGACCCGTGGCGTCGTCACCTTCTGGACGCGGCCCAGCTTCTCCCGCTGCTGCCCGACGGCCCCGGTCCCGTGGTTGACATGGGGAGCGGCGCGGGGATCCCGGGGCTCATTCTCGCGGCCTGTGGTGTGCCCGACGTTCACCTCATCGAGTCGAACGGCCGTAAATGTACCTTTCTTCGCGAGGCCGCCCGCCTCATGGGCTGCGCGGTGACCGTCCATGCCGCGCGCCTCGACGCGGTCTCCTTGGACCAACCCGCCCGGGTGGTCACCGCCCGGGCCTTGACCGCGATGGACGGCCTTCTCGACCACGCCGCCCGGTTCCAAGGTCCGGCCACGCATTGCCTTTTCCTTAAGGGACAAGATGTTGTTATTGAATTGACCGAAGCCGCCAAATCTTGGAACATACGGTACCGGCTTGAGGATAGCCTAAGCGATCCCAGCGGGCATATTGTTGTGGTGGAGGCTTTCGCCCATGTCTGACATGCCAACGACGACGGTTCCGGAAATGGCCGCAACCAAAAAGCACCGAGTCTATGTGATTGCCAATCAAAAGGGCGGCGTCGGGAAGACGACGACCACGATCAACTTGGCCACCGCCCTGGCCGCCGTCGGTAAGAGCGTCCTGGTGATCGATCTCGATCCCCAAGGCAATGCGAGTACCGGCCTGGGGTTCGATCAGTCGGACCGGACCGTCACGGCCTATGATGTACTCACCGGCGGTGCCACCCTCCGCCAGGCCATTCGCCATTCGCCGATCCCAGGTCTCGACTTGGTGACGTCGACGGTCGACCTGCTGGGTGCCGAGATCGAGCTGATCGATATGGATCGCCGCAGCTACCGGGTGCGCGATGCGCTCGAGGCCGCGGACACCGACCACGATTTCATCTTGGTCGATTGTCCGCCCGCGTTGGGCCTTCTGACCCTGAACGCGCTGGCCGCCGCCGATGCGGTGCTGGTGCCGCTGCAGTGCGAGTTCTTTGCGCTCGAAGGCTTGAGCCAATTGTTGCGCACCGTCGATCGAGTAAAGCGTAGCTTTAACCCCGATCTAGAGTTGACCGGCGTCGTGCTGACCATGTTCGACAAGCGCAATAACTTGTCCGAGCAAGTCGCGGCCGATGCGCGCGGCCATCTCGGCGACAAGGTCTACGAGACCATCATTCCACGTAACGTGAGGATTTCCGAAGCGCCGTCGCACGGCAAACCGGCCTTGCTATACGATCATCGCTGCGCCGGCAGCCGGGCCTATATGGCCTTGGCTAAGGAATTCCTGCGACGCGAAAGCGTGCCGCTGGCGGCATGACGATGGAGAGCAGCATGGCCGAAGACACGCCGCGCAAGGGATTGGGCCGGGGGCTTTCCGCCCTGATGGGCGACGATAGCGAGGACTATGCGGCCCTCGACCAGGTGAAGTCACAAAAAGATCTGCCGATCGAATACCTGATTCCGAGCCCCTTCCAGCCACGCCACCGGTTCGACGAAAACGATCTTCGCGATCTGGTCGCGTCGGTCCGCGAACACGGAATCCTGCAGCCGATTTTGGTCCGCCGTCACGGCGACACCCCCGACCGCTACGAAATCCTCGCCGGCGAGCGTCGTTGGCGCGCCGCGCAACAAGCCAAGCTGACCAAGGTTCCGGTGGTCATCAAGGACTTCAACGATGAAGAGGCGCTCGAGGTCGCGCTCATCGAAAACGTCCAGCGCGAGGACCTTACCCCGATCGAAGAGGCCCAGGGCTATCAACGTCTTATCGACGAGTTCGATCATACCCAGGAACAGGTCTCCAAGTTGATCGGGCGTAGCCGCAGCCACATCGCCAATACGCTACGGCTGTTGAACCTGCCGATCGAGGTGCGCGAGATGTTGCACACCGGTTTGCTCACCGCAGGCCACGGCCGTGCGTTGTTGAACGATCCCAATCCGGTCGCCGCCGCCAAGCAAATCGTCGCCGACGGCCTAAACGTGCGTGCCGCCGAGGCCCGCGCTTCCAAGAAAAAGAACCCGCCCAAGCGCGCCACCAAAGATGCCGACACCCTGGCCTTAGAGCGCGACCTCTCCACGGCTCTCGGCCTTCACGTTAGCGTCGACTTCAAGGGCGAGAAAAAGGGCGGGTCTCTTAGGATCGACTACAAGACGCTGGAGCAGCTCGACGACTTATGCCAGCGCCTTCTCCACCACGTCCCGTCCGACGACACGCAGGTCTAGACCCAAAGGAAAAACCAATTGCACAAGTCATTTCGTTCCCGAAACGACTTACGGCTCTGGACCCCAACGTCGGGCAACAACAACGCTGTTAGGTTCCTGCCGATCGCGCCGCCGACGCGATCCGAATGAGCGCCCGTTCCAGGACCGGACCCTCCGGCAGCCCCGTCGTTTTGCACTCTTGTTCCGCTTCCGTAACGATCTCGAGCGCGCGCCCGAGATCAGCCGGTGTCCATCTTTGCATTTGGGCGGAAAACTCATACTGCTGCTTAAAAAACACCGGGGGCCGAAGTTTCGCCATTGCGGCCTTGGGCGCAACGCCGTTCTGATAGTCCGCGGCCGCCAGCATCAACCGCTGAAGGTGCCGCCCGACCGCCCGGATCAGCACGATCGGCGCAACGCCTTCACGAAAGGCCCGTTGCAACGCTTCATCTAGTCGCGCGGCGTTGCCTCCGGCCGTTGCGTAGACCACCTCGTCGGTCGACACCGCCCCGACATCTCCCACGGACTTCTCCACATCGTCGGCCGTAATTGTGCCGCCGTCCGGACCCTTGAACAGAATCAGTTTTTCGATTTCACCTCGCGTGACCAACCGATCGCTGCCTAGACGACCGATAAGATCGTCTACCGCGCCGCTTTCGATCTGTAACCCGGCATCTTTCACGGCCTGCCGCACCAAGGTTGTAATGCTTTCGACGTCGTCGACGTAACAGGGTACCGCTGCCGCATTTTTTGCGGCCTCAAATGCTTTTCTGAGGCTCGACCTGGGCCCGAGATCGCCAGCCTCGACGATGAATAGCGCCTCGCTACGCTCAAGGTCGAGCACCGGCTCAAAGGCTTTCACGGATTTATCGTCGGGCTGGCGCACCAAAACGACACGACTCTCCCCGGAAAAACTTATCGATGCTGATTCATCTAGAATGCGGGCCGGATCTTCGGTAAGGGCGCCGGCATCGAGTTCAACGAATCGAAACGGATCGTCGCTTCCTCCCAGCGCCGCTTTCACGAGGGCGCGACCGCGTTCGCGTACCAGACCGCCGTCCGGTCCATAAACCAGGATCGCCACCACATTCTTGGGCGGCTTGCGGACGAATCCGTCAGCTTGGCGTGCGGCAATCTTCATCGGTCAAGGTCGCTACCCGGGCGTCTCGCTGAAAAACACGCCAAGGCGCAGCGCGATGCTGTCGGCGACCTGTCGCGCGGCGCGCCGTTGGGCATCCGCTTCAGCAGTAATATTGGCAAATTCCGACCGTACGATGTTGAAGGCGGCGACGGACCGAGTTTGGCCCTGCGCCACCACCGTGTCGTCCGTGCGTCGGCGCAGCACGAAAACCGCTTCAAGCGACACGTTGAAACGCGTCGCCTGTTCATCGCTTTGGAACGCGACCCCTTCTTTGGTCTGGGTCAGGGCGACGGACAGGGTATAGGCCGGGTTGGCGGGCTGTCCTTGCGGTGTCAGGGCATCAATAAGCTGATTGCGTACGAGTTGCCCGACACGATCGGCGATCGGCGCGATCAAGATCGCGCCGAGGTCTTGCCGAACCGAAGCGCCGCCGGTTCGTTCGCCGTAAATTGGTTGGAACCCGCATGCGGAGATCAATGCCGCAACCACCACCAGCGCGGCAAACCTTTTAGACAACGATATTCACGATCTTGTTCGGCACAACAATCACCTTGCGCGCTGGTTTGCCGTCCATGGCCCGTCGCACATTCTCAAGTTCAAGTGCTGCAACCTCAAGCACGCTTTTGTCCATGTCCACAGGAACCTCCAACGTTCCGCGGAGCTTCCCCTTGACCTGAACCGCAATGGTCACGTTGTCATCGGCGGCAAGCGAGGGGTCGGCCTCCGGCCAGGCTTCTTCGGCCAATAGGGTGGTATGGCCTAGGCGCTGCCAAAGTTCTTCCGCGAGATGCGGCATCATGGGGGCCACCAACCGTACTAAAGTTTCCACGCATTCGCGCACCACCGGCTCACTGACGTTCTCGCGGTCGGTTAGCGTGTTGGTTAGTTCGTAAATTCGTGCGACGGCGCGGTTGAAGCGTAACGCATCGAGATCTTCGCTGACGGCAATAATTGTTTTGTGCACGGCACGGCGGAGCGTGTCGTCGCCCTCTTCCGCTGCCGCCTCGCTGCCGCCGGCACCTATTTCACCAAGCGCCCCAAGTACCAGTCGCCACAAACGATTGGTAAACCGCCAGGCCCCTTGGACGCCGGCTTCGGTCCATTCCAGGTCGCGCTCGGGTGGGCTATCGGACAACATGAACCAACGCGCGGTATCGGCGCCGTATTGATCGATGATCGATCCAGGGTCGACGACGTTCTTTTTCGACTTCGACATCGACTCCGAGCGGCCGACGGTCACCGGTGTGCCGTCGTCGGTTTTGGTCGGTGGTCCGTTATCGTGGAACGTCAGTTCTTCCGGATAGAGCCACTTGCCCTCGGAGCTTTTGTAGGTCTCGTGGCAAACCATGCCTTGCGTAAACAATCCGGCGAACGGTTCGTCCAGCGCCACGTGCCCGCATCGCCGCATCGCGCGTACGAAAAACCTGGAATAAAGGAGGTGCAAAATCGCGTGTTCGATCCCGCCGATGTACTGATCGACCGGCAGCCAATAATCGACCGCACCTTTTTCCACCGGCGCGTCCGCGCGTGGCGAGCAAAAGCGCGCGAAGTACCACGACGAATCGACGAAGGTATCCAGCGTATCGGTTTCGCGTACCGCCGCGGTGCCACAACTCGGGCAGGCGACATGCTTCCAGGTTGGATGATGGTCGAGCGGGTTCCCCGGTTTGTCGAAGGTCACGTCGTCGGGCAGTTCAACCGGCAGGTCTTCCACGGGTACCGGCACGACCCCGCAATCTGGACAATGGATCACTGGGACAGGGCAGCCCCAGTAGCGTTGTCGCGAAGCACCCCAATCGCGCAATCGGAAATTGACCGTGGTGACGCCGCATCCCAGCGCAGCTAGACGTTTCGCCATTTCGGCCTTGGCGTCCGGCACCGTCATGCCGTCGAGAAAATCCGAATTGATCAGCCGCCCGTCTTCGACGAAGGCCTCGTTCCCCACGGAAAAAGTTGTGGGGTCGGCATCCTTTGGGGCGACCACCGGGATGACGTCGAGCCCGAGCTTGCGGGCGAAGTCCAAGTCTCGCTGATCGTGCGCCGGGCAACCGAAAATCGCACCGGTGCCGTATTCCATTAGTACGAAGTTGGCGATGAAGACCGGCAGCTCGCGTCCGTCGAACGGATGAATCGCGCGTAGGCCGGTGTCGAACCCCTTTTTCTCGGCGCGTTCGATCACGGCTTCGCTGGTCCCCATCCGGTTGCATTCAGCAACGAACGCGGCGGCTTTCGGATTGCCCTCGGCGATTTGCTTGGAAAGCGGATGATCCGGCGCCAACGCGCAAAAGGTCGCCCCGAACAAGGTATCGTGCCGCGTCGTGTAGACCTCTAGGCCGTCGTCCCGGTCTTTCAAATCGAACGTTAGCCGTACGCCTTCCGATCGACCGATCCAGTTTTCCTGCATCAAGCGGACGCGTTCGGGCCAACGATCGAGCGTCTTCAACGAGGCGAGGAGGTCGTCGTTGAAGGCGGTGATCCGGAAGAACCATTGGCTGAGTTCGCGCTTTTCGACCAACGCGCCCGACCGCCAACCACGGCCGTCAATGACTTGTTCGTTGGCCAGGACGGTGTTGTCGACGGGGTCCCAGTTCACGACAGACTCGCGGCGGTAAACCAGATCTTCCTTGAGCATCTCCAGGAAGAGTTGTTGTTGGTGGCGGTAATAGCCGGGATGGCAAGTCGCGATTTCACGCGACCAATCGAGCGATAGGCCCATGCTCTTGAGCTCGGCGCGCATCGCGTCGATGTTGCTGTAGGTCCATTCGGCAGGGTGCACGCCCATGTCCCGCGCCGCATTTTCGGCCGGCAAGCCGAAGGCGTCCCAGCCCATCGGGTGCAGCACGTTGAACCCCCGCCCGCGCTTGTAGCGCGCGACGACATCGCCCAGCGTATAATTGCGAACATGCCCCATATGGATGCGCCCCGACGGATAGGGAAACATCTCAAGAACGTAATATTTCGGTCGGGTCGGATCGGCGGCGGCCTCGAAGACCTTGCGATCGTCCCAGACCTTTTGCCAGCGGCTCTCGGCTTCTTTGGCGTTGTAGCGCTCGATCTCGGCGGTCATGTCGTCAACGGTTCCTGCGTGTCGGGGCGGCTTCCTTAGCGCAACGGCTTCGCGTTCTCAATGATCTGTCGGAACGCGGTGGGGCTCGGCTTGTTGACGGCGGGGCTGGCGACGTTGCCTAGCCGCCGGTGAAGGTCGAGTTGATTCGCAACTGGCGGGCGCGGGTCAGGATTGCATTTTCCAACGTCACGGAGGTCTCCGCCGCGGGGCGGACATCGGCCCATTCGCGGTTGCCGTCACGTTGCTGCTTGAACAGCGCCACGCGAACGCCGTCGGCGCGTAGGCGCTTGTCCAGAATATAGACCGTCATCTTAAAGCGCTCGGTCGGGGTTTCCGGCGGGCTGAACCAATCGGTAATGATCACGCCGCCGAACGGATCGGCCGAGGCCAACGGCATGAACGAAATGGTGTCGAGCGAGGCGCGCCACAGGAAGCTGTTGACGCCAATGCCGCCGCCGCCTTGCGCATCATTACCGCCGCCCAGGATCGTTAAGCCGTCCGGTCCGAAGAGACTCCCGCCGGTTTGCGCGTTCGCCACGCTTTCCGGTACCGCGGCGCCGCGCCCGACCTCGACATAGTCCTCGCTCTCGTCGCGTTGGACATTGGCGCAGGCGGCGAGGGCGAGCAACGCAACCAGAACGGTGGGCTTGAGGCGCGGTCGGCGAAAAATCGTGTGCGTCATGTCTTTAATGCTAGCTCCGTGACTTGGTGTCGCGCGACGACCCCGAGTTCATGGTACAACGATGGCATTAATAGGGCATCAGCGAACTGCGGCATAGCCGCGCAAGACGGCGAATTATATGCGCATCAAGGTCGAACTGGATGGCGGGGTCAGGCTGTTATGGTCGACCCCGGTATTGCAGCGTCGTTTCGACGGCGCGGACGCCCTCAACCCGGCCCTGGTCGATATCATTCATCGGCGCGAAACCGACGATGTCGGCATCGGCAAAAGCGTGGTCGGGGGCTGGCATTCGCGCGAGGACGTGATGGCTTGGCCGGAACCGGAGATCGGCCAGTTGCGCGATTGGATCGTGGAAGCGGTCAAGGCCCTCATGCTGCCGACGACTGGCAAAGCCGCCGACGCGACCGGCGCTGCGGGCACGATCTCGGCGTGGGCCAACATTCTGCGTCCGGGCGGATACCATCGTATGCATACCCATCCCGGCTGCGTTTGGTCCGGGGTGTACTACATCGAGACCGGAAAACCCGATCCGGATCATCCGACCGCGGGGCGGCTAGAACTTTACGATCCGCGCACGGCGGTCGAAATGATGGCGTTGCCGGAGACCCCTTTCGGGCAACCGGTGTTGATCGACCCGGAGCCCGGTATGATGGTGGTCTTCCCGAGTTGGCTGCGCCACATGGTCCACCCGTTCGTAGGGGAGGGAGAGCGCATCACCATTGCTTGGAACATGTTCCTCGATACCAACACAACTAATGCATGAACCCGACGCACATTGAGCCCATTATAGCGCGCATAGGTTGTCCTGCGACCATATCTTCGCAAAGTCCTACAACCATACGCAATTAAACGACAATTTCACGGTGTGTTCTTGACGCCACAGTGCGCGAATAAAGCCACAGAGATTCATTTCAAATGTTGCAGGTGGCCCGGCCTTTGGCCAAACTGCGCCGGTCCAAGTACGTAACGACAACAATACGCCCGGCGGTGACCCCGCTAGGCGTCTCTGAGAGAGGTAACTAATGAAAAAGGTACTTATCGGAACCTCGGCGCTTATCGCCGTTGGTCTCCTGACGGCGCAAGGCGCTAGCGCTGCCGACAAAATTTCGCTGGGTGTCGGCGGCAACTACCGTGTCCTGGGCGGTTTCGTGAACCAGGACGATGGCACGGGTCAGTCCGCTAACGGCTCCCGCAACCACGGTATCGGTGCGGACGGCCAAATCAACTTCTCGGGCAGGACCACGCTCGACAACGGCATCGAAGTCGGTGTTCGTGTTGATCTTGAAGCTCAGACCACGGGCGATCAGATCGACGAGCATTATGTTTGGCTCGAGAACACCGACGTCTGGGGTCGCATCGAGATGGGTGATCGCGACGGCGCCGACAACAAGATGAACGTGCTTGCGCCGTTCGTCTTCGGTTCGGCCATCGTTGGCTGTAAGACAATCCGCCTGGTCAATCCGCCGGCGAACTCGGCTGCCGTCAACTGTATCGTTCCGGGCCTTTCGGGCGACTCCACCAAGTTGACCTACTACACGCCGCGTTTCTCGGGTATCCAGTTGGGTGTTTCCTACACGCCGGACCAAGCTGAAAATCTTGGTTCGGCCTTCGGGACGGAAATTACTGGTGATGACGCTACTGCCGGTGAGCTCGGCGAATTCATGGAGATTGGCGCCAACTGGAACGGCAACTTTGGTGATGCCTCGGTGCGTGCCTCTGCAGGTTACGCCTCGGCGGACGCCGAAGGTCAGCTTAGCAACGATCGCGACAAGTGGACCCTTGCGACCACCATCTCGATGAATGGCTGGTCGCTCGGTGCCCAGTACCAGAACGACGAAACCAATGGCGGTGCGGTGACGGCAACGAACACGCAGCGTGATGACATTTCGTGGCGTGTTGGTCTGTCTTACGCGACCGGTGCTTGGGTGCTCGGTGCTGAGTACTTCAATCGTGAGATCGACATCACCGCGACGGCGTCTGATGAGGCCGAAGTTTGGGGTGTTGGTGCCAAGCGGAACCTCGGTGCGGGCGTCTCTGCCGGTATCGGTGTTCACATCTGGGACTGGCAGGACGATGCGAATGCAGCCGCGGGTGAAAACGACGCGACTGAGTTCTTCTTCGTCACGGAAATCAGCTTCTAATTGAGCTGACTTACGAGATGGGAAAGGGCGGACTTCGGTCCGCCCTTTCTTTTTGTCTGCTGTCGATCTACCGCGCTACTTTTGAAACGCACCGATCGCGGCGATGCCGATCGCACCGCTACCGTTTAGGCGCTGGGCATTCGATTCGCTCACCCCGCCCATCGCATAGACTGGCACAGGACTGGACCGCACCAACGCCGCAAACCGGGAAATTCCCAGCACGGCGCTGCTAGGATGGCTTTCTGTCGGAAAGACCGGCGAAAGCAGCGCCGCGTCTGCCCCCACACGCGCCGCCGCATTAAGGGCCCGCGCGTTATGGGCGGCCACGGTCAGCAACATATTTGCAGTGGCTGGCGGCCGCGTACCACGCGGTATCAGGTTCTCCGGATAATGCACGCCGTCGGCGCCGACCGTGCGGGCTAAGTTGAGATCCGCCGCCACGATCAGTTTGACGCACGCCGCCCGACAAGCACGGGCCAACGCAACGGCGAGGTCTTGCCGGTTGGGCGTGTCGTAGTGCCGCAAGAGGATGGCATCGCCCGCCCGCAATTGCGCCACGGCTGGTACCGGATCGGGCAGCCGCCTTTCGTCGGTGACCATGATCAGCGGTGGCAACCGTCCGGCATGTGGCGCGGCCAAATTGAGGCGAGTGGCATGCTCTGCTAGGGTCGAAGGCATTGCGAAAGACCTTAGCGTGACCGCATCCCCCTCCGCCACGACGACCGACTTCGACGTCGCCGCCAATCTTCGTGCGGTGGGCGACCGAATCACCGCGGCCGCAGTTGCTGCCGCGCGAGATCCGGCGGAGGTCTCGCTTGTGGCCGTCTCAAAAACCCATGACGCCAGCCGCATCACGCCGGCGATCAACGCCGGGCACCTCGTCTTCGGTGAAAACCGCGTCCAGGAAGCCCAGCGAAAATGGCCCGCCCTTCAAGCCGCCCATCTCGATTGCCGGCTCCACCTGATCGGCCCGTTGCAAACCAACAAGGTGCGCGATGCTGTCGCCCTGTTCGACGTGATCGAAACCGTCGATCGCCCTAAACTGGCCCGCGCCATTGCCGAGGCCTGCCGCCGGGCCGAACGTAACGTGGCATGTTTCATTCAGGTCAACACGGGCGAAGAGCCGCAAAAGGCCGGCATCCCCCCACAAGAGGCACCTGCGTTCATCGAAGAATGTCGCGGCATGGAGGGTCTCAACGTGGTCGGTTTGATGTGCATCCCGCCGCAAAACGAAGAACCGTCGTTGCACTTTGCGTTGTTGGCGGACCTCGCCGCCCGTCACGACTTGCCTCGGCTTTCGATGGGCATGAGCGCGGACTTCGAAACCGCGATCGCATTCGGGGCGACGGATGTGCGGGTCGGTACCGCAATCTTCGGACCGCGCGCCGCGCGGGGCGATTCGCCCGCCTAAGCCATGATGCAGATTTGCGTCTGCAGATCGCAGTCGCTCAAGACCTCCAACAGATCTTCTAGCGCCAGTGCGACGCAGCCCTCGGTCGGACCGTAGTCCGCCAGGGCGATGTGCAAGAAGATGGCGCTACCGCAGCCGGCGACGACCGGCGAGTCGTTGTGTCCAAGAACGACGATCACGTCATAGAGATGGTCTTCGCGCCAAAGCGTTTCGGCGCTCGCGCGATAAGGCAACGTCACCGGCTGGTTATAGGCGACGTCCTCCGGTGCGTCGCACCACCCATCGTCGGGTCTAAGGGCGGTCACGGGCAGAGTGGTCTGTGGCGCCGCAAGGCGGTCCGCGCGATAAAGAACACGCCGCAAGGCAAAGCAGCCCAACGGCGATGCGTGGTCGCCCTCGCGTTTGGTCGCCACAATGCCGGCGCGCCCGATGGCACACCGATAGGTCTGCCCGCGCCATTTGAGCCGGTCGGGGGGCGATACTGAAATGATATTCGAAAAACCCATGCTACGGACCGTTGAGGAAAAGACCGGCGGTGTCGGACGCAGTGCTGCCACGGGGGGCGAAACGGTAACGACCAAGTTTAGTCCTCCGCACGGGGGATACGAGTGGCTTGACGGGCGCCGGGGGCTTCGGCGGCGCGCTTGTAAGCACGCAAGATGTTGGCGAGTTCGGCGGCCGAGTACTCGCCCGGTTTGCGTCCGTCGGGCTGGGTCGCCCCCGAAGCGGCGCCCGCGCCGGGCGGCAGTGGCACGGCAAAGATATTGCGCGGCGCCGGTGTTGGCGGCGCGACCTCGGTGACTGGCGCCAATGCGTCGGTCGCGACGACCTGTGGCGCGAGGCTGGGCCGTACCGTCGCCTCACGCGCCGGGTTGCCACCGGACAGACGTAAGTCTCGTTGCAAAGCGGCTAGCGCCAATGCGTTGCTGTTTGTCGCCGGAGGGGCGGCGCTCGCTTGGCGCGTGGTCTCCTCCGCGGTCGTTTGGGTCGTGGGCGGCGGCGTTGGCGTGGCCGCGGCGACTTCGAGGCCTGCCGCCGGCGCGGGTGGGGCATTGCCCGGCAACAACGCGAGGACCTGCCCACCGACGTCCTGCCCGGTCGCCGCCTCGACGGCGCTGTTGAACAGTCCTGAAATGAACCCGATCGGCCCGCCGAACAACGAGCCGCCGGCGATCCGAGCGCCCGGCGAAATATCGTCGCCGGTCAGGTTCCGGTAGATAGTCGACACCACCGGGATGTGCTGAAGGGGGTTGATGGCATCGAGCACGTCACCGAACCGAAGACCGTCGTCGCCCCAAAATGGCTTGCCCTGATTCACCGACGGCATATCGGCGATCGGATCCGCGAAGCAGGGGTCTGTTTCGAAGGTCGGGACGGAGATGTCGGGAGAAAGCGTCATGGTCCCTCCACCCAAGCAATCTCCGCGCCATGGCAAAGCCCCGTTTTCTGGGCGTTCTGCGCGTCCGTTTGGCACGCATTGCGCCCCTAAGGCACAAAATACCGTGCCCCGCCCGCCAGAATTGCCGGGCCGGTTGCTGAGGGTTTACGAGGGTTTAACGCGGTTTTTCGATCTGATGCGGCGGCCTACAACTGGTGGCCGTGGCGTGCCTTGGTGTCGAGGTATCGCTGGTTGTGGTTGTTCGGGGGGAACGCGTGCGGCACCCGCTCGACGACATCGATCCCCAGCCGGGCGAGCCCTGCCACCTTGTCCGGATTGTTGGTCAACAACCGGACGCGGGTGAAGCCCAGGTGCCGCAACATTTCCGCCGCCGGCAAGAAAATACGTTCGTCGTCTTCAAAACCCAATCGCCGGTTGGCTTCCATCGTGTCGTAGCCTTGATCCTGGAGCGTATAGGCACGCAGCTTGTTGATCAGGCCGATGCCGCGCCCTTCCTGCGCCAGATAGAGCAGAACACCGGCGCCGGCCTCGCGCATGAGTCGGATCGAGCCGCGCAACTGGTCGCCGCAATCGCACCGCAAACTGGCCAACAAGTCGCCGGTAAAACATTCGGAATGGAGCCGGACAAGCACGGGCGTATCGGCATGGGGCGTGCCGACGATGACGGCGACATGTTCGATGCCGGCGTCGGCCGGGCGGAAAGCGACAATGCGGGTATCCTCGGCGTCTTCCAACGGCACGTGCGCCCCCGAAATCGGCGTCAACGTGCGGGCGCTCTCCAGTTCGAACCCGGCAATGGCCTCCGCCTCGGCGACCAAAAGGTCGTGACGTGCCGCCCACGCCAAAGGGTCTTCCTGGTCCGGGAGGTCGGCAAACACGACGGCAGGCAAGAGGCGCGCGCGTTTGCACAACGTCAGCGCTTCGGTCGCCGCACCGGGATCGCGCGGGGCGACCCGAAACGGACCCCGCATCGGACGGTCGAGATCGCTGGTGGGGTCGGCGAGGCTGCAGATGGTCGCGGCGTCGATATGGGGTGATAAGGCGATCACCACGGCTTCCGTCCCGGTCGGCGGGATATTGAGCACCGCCGCCCGCGGTCCGGTAATGGCGAGATGTTCGGGCTTAAGGCCGAGCTCGGTCAACGGGCGCAAGCCTTCCTCGGCAAATTCCGTCGCGAGGACGGCAATCGCACGGTCGCCCTTTCGAACGACCACGGGCGTCCCGCGCCGCAACTCGGCGATCGCGCGAATAACGCCTCGTATGGCGGATCCCGGTTTAGATCGTTTTTGACTCAAAGGTGCCTAACTCCCGCAATGCCGCGGCATCCTACACGTCTGGCGCAAGACTGACGGCGTTTGCGGCCAAACCGCCCATGGTTCGGGCAACGGCCCCAGGTAAAGCGCCGGTAAACAAGTCGTGTGACGCGGCGCTCAACGCTGGAACCGGCCTACGATAAGGCCTAAGTCCCATTGAACGCCCGTTTTTTTAAGGGGATTCGGAATGCTAGGATTTGAAGAGTCACGGTCTGTTGCGGGGATGAAAACGATGTCGGTAAGCAAGCGCATCCTGTTGGTCGACGATGACGAGTCGCTGCGGGACGCCTTGGCCGAACAACTGGCACTTCATGAAGAGTTCGAAGTGATCGCCAGCGGCACCGGCCAAGACGCCATGGAAAAGGCCAAGGAAGAGACCTTCGATATGGTGCTCCTCGATGTCGGGTTGCCGGACATTGACGGTCGCGAGGTCTGTCGCTTGCTCCGGCGGGCCAACGTCAATGTGCCGGTCATAATGCTGACTGGTGCGGATAGCGATTCGGACCAGATTCTCGGTCTCGATTCCGGGGCCAACGATTACGTCACCAAACCGTTTCGGCTCGGGATCTTGCTCGCCCGCATGCGCGCCCAACTCCGCCAGCATGAGCAAAGCGAAGACGCAACGTTCGGCATCGGCCCGTACAGCTTCCGGCCCGCGGCCAAAATGCTGCTATTGGATGACGAAAAGAAAACCAAGGTGCGGCTCACCGAAAAGGAAACCTCGATCCTCAAATACCTCTGCCGGATCGGCAATAAGGTGGTGCCCCGGGATGTTCTGCTATCGGAGGTATGGGGCTACAACGCCGGCGTGACGACCCACACGCTCGAGACTCACATTTATCGCCTGCGGCAAAAGATCGAAGCCGACCCGTCGAACGCGGTGCTGCTTGTAACCGAGCCCGGCGGTTACCGACTCAACGCCTAATCCACCTTATATATCAGTCTGTTATAGGGTCGCGCCGATCGGGCGCGGCCCAGTTGGGTCTTTTCATTCACAGGCCCGTAAGCGAGAATGCCGGACGTTTTTCGGGAGTCGCCGATTTTGTCTGGCAACGATTTTTACGTCCGGTTTTGGGGTGTACGCGGCAGTGTCGCTTGCTCTGCACCCGATATCGTCAAGTATGGCGGGAATACCTCGACCTTAGAGATTTGGTGCGGCGATCACCTATTGGTGTTCGATGCCGGCACCGGTTTGCGCTATCTCGGCAACGAGTTGGTCACCAAAAAGGATCTCAAGGCGAACCTTTACCTCACCCACACCCATTTCGATCATGTGTGCGGCCTGCCGTTTTTCCGGCCGGCCTTTTTCCCGACCAACGAGTTTCAGATTTGGGCCGGCCACCTTCAGCCCAAACACACCATCCGCTATGCGCTGACGGAATTGATGATGGCGCCGCTCTTTCCGGTACCGCTCGAGATTTTCCAGTGCAAGCTGTCGTTCCACGACTTCGAGGCCGGGGCGACGCTCAACCCCTACCCGGACGTCGAGGTAAAAACCTGCGTCCTTAATCACCCCAATGGGGCGACCGGGTATCGGGTTAACTATCAGGGCAAATCGATTTGCTATCTGACGGATACCGAACATACCCCCGGTCAGCCCGATCAAAACATCCTGCAAATGATCGAAGGCGCCGACATCGTCATTTACGACGGGATGTACACCGACGACGAATACAAGAACCGGGTCGGTTGGGGACATTCGACTTGGCAGGAGGGCGCGCGGCTATGCGACCTTGCCAAGGCCAAACAGTACGTCGTCTTTCATCACGACCCAGATCATAGCGACGAATACATGGACGGGGTCGCCAAGCAGGTCGACGAAATGCGACCCGGGTCGCTCGTTGCCCAAGAGGGTATGATCCTGCGTCCCGGAAATCCGGAACCCAGCTTCGCCTAGACGGCGCGGTTCGCGCGCGATGCGCACCCTAACTCAATCATGAACTGGCGCCGACTGCGGCTTGGCCTGCTGACCGTCACCGGCTTGGCGCGGCGCGGCTTTTTCATCCCCTATCGCTACGCAGGCGGTATCGCCGACCGGCAACCGGTGTATGCCGAGATCGAGGCCCTTCTCGAAAAACACGCGCCGGCGTTCGAACAGACGCTTGCCTTGATTGACGGCTTTGCGGCGCCGTTAGAGGCGCTTTCCGGGTCGCCCCCTGCACCGCGTTGGGCGCAAGATTGGTTCCCACGGGCCGATGGCGCGGCCGCCTACACCATGGTGCGCCATCACCAACCGGCGCGGGTGGTGGAGGTTGGCTCCGGCCATTCGACGCGCTTCATGGCGCAAGCGGTCGCCGATCAGAACTATTCGTGCGCGATTACGGCGATCGACCCGGCGCCGCGCGCGTCGATCGATGCGCTGCCGGTAAAAATCATCCGTCAATCGGTGCAGCAGGTGGGCGGCGAGGTCTTTTCGACTCTGACGGCGGGCGACGTTCTGTTTGTCGATTCGTCCCATCTGCTGATGCCCGGCACCGATGTCGACGTGCTGTTCAATCGCATCCTCCCGCGGCTGCAGGCCGGTGTGTTCGTCCACATTCACGATATCTTTTTGCCGGACGACTACCCGGCGGCTTGGTCTTGGCGCGGCTATAACGAACAGCTCGCCGTTGCGGCGTTGCTCCAGGCTGGCGGGTTCGCGCCGCTGTGGTCCAGCCGCTACGTTCTGACCCGCATGAAAGAGCAGGTTTCCCGCAGCGTCCTCGCGCGCCTGCCGCTGCCGAACGGGGCTCTCGAAAGCAGCCTTTGGCTGCAGAAGCTATAGCGGCTTACTTGTAGGGGTCGGCCGCGTCACGCAGCCCGTCGCCGAAGAAATTCAGCGCTAACACGGTGATGATGACCGGGATCACCGGAATCATCAGCCATGGGTGGAGCGCGACGACATTGATATTTTGCGCTTCGTTGAGCAATACGCCCCAACTGGTGATCGGCGGACGCAATCCGAGTCCCAAAAACGACAGCGCGGTTTCGCCGAGGATCATCGAGGGGATCGACAGCGTCGCCGAGGCGATCAAATGGCTCATGAAACTGGGCAGCAGATGGCGCCCGATAACCCGCCGCGGACTGGCACCCAACAACACCGCCGCGGTGGCAAAGTCTTCCTCGCGCAGCGCGAGGAGCTTCGAGCGGACCGCGCGTGCAAGACCCGTCCAGTCGATCAGCCCGAGAATGATGGTGATTCCGAAGTAGATCAGAATCGGACTCCAGGTGACCGGTAACGCGGCAGACAGCGCCATCCACAAGGGTAGTTCCGGGAAGGAGCGAATGATCTCGATCGTGCGCTGAACCAGGCTGTCGACCCACCCGCCGTAATATCCGGCGAGGCCACCCAGCACGATGCCGAGGAGGAAACTGATCGTGATGCCGACCAAGCCGACGGTCAGCGATATTCGGGTGCCGTAGATAATGCGCGACAGCATGTCGCGTCCCAACCGGTCCGTGCCGAGGAGATAGAACGTCCCGCCTTCCGCCGGGCACACGAAATGGAAACGGCCCTCAATCTGGCCCCAGAATTTGTACTCGTCGCCGCGACAGAAAAAGCGAAGCTTGTAGACCTTGTCGGGGTTGGGCGTGTATTCGCGTTGGAGCGTCTCGAGATTAAGCTTTTGGTCGTAGCCGTAGACGAAGGGCCCAACGAATTTACCTTCGTGAAACAGGTGGATGCCCTGCGGCGGCGCGAAGATGCTGCGTCGGTCGCGGAAGTTTAGGTCGTAGGGCGCCAGAAACTCGCTGATCAGGATCGACCCATATAGCACCAACAGGATGACGCCCGAAATCACCGCAAGTTTGTGGCGCAGCAGTTTCCACCACATCATTTTCCATTGCGAGGCCATGAAGAAGCGCTCCTGCTCGGGCGTCATGGTCTCGATGGAATAGGGGTCGAAGGGCTCCTGGCTGACGAAGTGCTCGAGCGGCTTTTCTGTCGAACGATCGGTCATCGTGTTCCGCTCGCGCCGAGGCGAATGCGAGGATCGAGCAAGGCCAGCGCCACATCCGAAAGAAACATGCCGACGACAGTCAGCAGCGCGAGCCCCATCAGGAAGGAGCCGGCAAGGAACTGGTCTTGCGATTCGAGCGCCTGCAGCAACATCGGGCCTGTGGTGGGCAGCGACAGCACGACTGAGACGATCGCGGCGCCGGATACGACTTGCGGCAAAAGGTTACCGATGTCGGCGATGAACGGATTCAGCGACATCCGCAGCGGGTACTTCATCAGCAGGCGGAACCGACCCAGACCCTTGGCGCGTCCCGTCGTCACGTATTGTTTTTGAAGCTCGTCCAAGAGATTGGCGCGCAATCGGCGAATCATTCCGGCCGTGCCGGAGGTGCCGATCACCACGACCGGTACCCAAAGGTGCTCCAGAACCGACACCAGTTTGCCGAAACTCCACGGCTGATCGAGGTACTGGTCGTCCATCAGGCCGCCGATCTCGGTGCCGAACCATACGTTCGCGAGATACAGCAAGACCAGCGCCAGGAGGAAGTTCGGGGTGGCGAGGCCCAAGAAGCCGATGAAGGTGAGGCTATGATCGCCCCAGCTATATTGATGCGTCGCCGAATAAACGCCGATCGGGAACGACACCAGCCAGGTGAAGATGATGGTCGCGAACGATACGATGACCGACAACCAGATCCGGTCGCCGACCACCTGGGTGACGGGCAGATCGAACTCGAACGAATGCCCCATGTCGCCCTGCAGCATGCCCGAAAACCCATCGGGACCCGGCCATACGCCGAGCCACACCGCGTATTGCTCGAAAAACGGTCGGTCGAGACCGTATTGCGCGCGGAGGAACTCGATCCGCTCGGTCGCGGCGCTGTCCCCCTGCGACTGCAGTTCGGCCAGCCGATTGGACAGAAAATCCCCCGGCGGCAGCTGGATGATGATGAACACCAGCAAGCTGATCACCAGCAGGGTGGGGATCATGATCAGCAAACGCTGGATCAAATAGTTGAACATCGGGAACTTTCCGTCGGCGCCGGTCTAGCGGTCGAACCAGAACGTGTCGGGCCGGTAGATGCCGAAATGCGCGCCGGGGTCCCAGTTGTAGATCCCTTCTTTAGGCACATTCCGCAGGCCCTTGCGGATGACGATCGGTTGCATCACACCTGAGACAATACCGATCGAAAACACTTGATCGGCATGAATGGCCAGCATCTTATGCCAAATTTCTTCGCGCTCATCGGTCGAGTTCGAGGCCAGCCATTCTGTGTAAAGCGCGTTGAGCCGCTGCGCCTCGGGCATGTCGACCGGCTCGCCGCTCTTGCCCTTGGTCTCGTAGTGCTGGCCCCATTGCGGCCACTGGTATTGATGCTGCGACGTGACGGCGAGCTCTTTCGGTTGACGGCGTGCGGTGGGAACGCCGTTTTCCCAGCCCGTCCAAACCGCCATTTGGGTTTGCCCGGCAAAAATCCGATTACGGAACACTTCGCGTTGCGACGGTTTGCTGAAGATTTTGACGCCGATCTCCGCCCAGGATTCGGTGATGAGTTGCAGCACGTCGGTTTCTTCGGTGCTTTCGCCGGCGGTCTCGATAACGATTTCGATCGGGCGACCGTCGGGCATCAAGCGCGTGCCTTCGTCGTTACGCTCGGTTAGGCCCATCGCGTCGAGCATGTCGTTGGACTCGTCGGGATCGAAGGTCGCCCATTTGAGCTGATACTCGTCTTTGAACAACGGACTGTCGGGCAGCACCGTGTTGTTGCCCTCGATCGCCAACCCGAAATACAGCGCTTCGTTGATCAGGCTTCGGTCGATCGCCATCGATAGCGCGCGCCGAAAGCGCACGTCGCGGAACAGCGCCCGCCAACCCGGATCGTCGATGTTGAGGTTGGGGTAGAGCGCAATGTGCGACCCCTTAGCCTCGCGCCAAAGGTGCGTGGTGTAGTCGTTACGCTCCTCGCCCTGCTTTAGGAACGGGAAGTTGTTGAAGAAGATCGCGCGCGCCTGCATATCCACTTCGCCCGATCCGGCCTTCGCCGGAATGAGTTGCGCCGACGCCTGGCTCATAAAAATGCGATCGATATAGGGCAACTGACGGCCCGCTTCGTCGATGCGGTGGTAGTAGGGGTTGCGCACCGCTTCAAACCGGTTGGCCGGGGGCCGGGTGACGTTCATCCAAGGCTGCAGCGTCGGAAGGTCGGGATTGTCGAACTTGTAGAGGTTGTCGACGCGGTTGTGCCGGGCGGCCCAACTGCGCGACCCACCGGCGTTGGACTGAAGCTCTTCCTCGGTGGCGTGGTCGATATGAAACTTCTTTAGGAAATGCGCGGGGCGATAGATGAAAAGGGGCGACGCGCCGGCTAGACGCTCCAGAAACGACGAATTCGGGGCCGACCAGCTATAGCGGACGGTCGTTTCGTCGATCACTTCGAAGGTCGGCGGTTGCCCGTTGACCAGCATATCGACCGGCGGTCCGGTGGGCGACAGGTTCGGATTGTTCGCGATGTCTTCCCACCAATAGCGGAAGTCTTCGGACGTGAACGGCGCGCCGTCCGACCATTTATGACCTTCGCGCAGATGAAGCGTGAATACGCGATCGTCTTCGTTGTCGACCGCTTTGAGCAGATCGGGCTCGATTTCCAGTTGTTCGTTGTATCCGACCAAGCGGGCATAGCCATAGACAACGAGCAGGCGAACATCGCGGGCGCGCCCGATCAGGGTTTTGATCGTCCCCCCGTGACGGCCGATCCGTTTGTCGCCCTCTAGCGTGACGACCGAAGCTTCGGCCGGCACGCGGTCCTCGACCGCCGGCAGCGTCCCGTCGCGAACGGCGTCGCGGAACATCGGCGTTTCAACCAAATTTGCCGCGCCTACCGGCGTCTGCAGCGCCCCGACGGCCAGGAGAAGGCCCGAGACGGCGCCAATGATGGGGCGGATAAGGCCAGGGTTTCGGCTCATGCGCGCAAGTCCTCCATTGCGAGGTTTTCGCCGACGGCGCGGACAAAATGCCCATCGCCTAAATCGACCATATGAGAGGGGTCGGACCCGTTCAAGGCGTAGGGTTTCGGCCACGCTTCGGGGGTTGACGCTTTGCCTTCCCGCAGCGCCTGGAAGTCGAGCCGCCGGTCCGGATTGGGGTCCGGGACAGCCGATAGAAGCGCCTTGGTATAGGGATGGACTGGGTTGTCGAAGAATCTATCGCGCGGCGCGCTTTCCACGACGCGACCCGCGCACATCACCACGACGTGGTCGGCGATGTAATCGATCACCGCCAGATTGTGCGAGATGAACAAATAGGTCAGCCCAAGTTCCTGCTGAAGGTCTTTGAGCAGATTCAGCACCTGCGCCTGGATCGACACATCGAGCGCAGAAACCGGCTCGTCGCAAATAATCAGGTCGGGCTGCAGCGCAAGCGCGCGCGCAATGCCGATGCGCTGGCGCTGTCCGCCCGAGAACGAATGGGGATAGCGGCGCAAGTAAGGCACCGGCAAGCCGACCAGCGTCATTAGTTCGCGCACACGCTCCATGCGTTCTTCGGCATCACCGATTTCGTGGATGACTAACGGTTCGCTGATGATGTCGAACACCGTCATGCGCGGGTTCAACGAACCGTAGGGATCTTGGAAGATATACTGAACGCGGCGGCGGTATTTCAGCAGGTCGGCGCCGCGAAGCTTGAGGACGTCGACCTCGCTGCCGCGGTTGTTGAACATGATCTCGCCCGAGTCGGCCATTAGCGCGCGCATGACCATCTTGCTGGTCGTGGTCTTGCCGCAACCCGATTCGCCGACCAAGCCGACGCAGGTGCCGAGGGGTACATCGAAGCTCACATTGTCGACGGCTTTCACCGCGCCACCGCTCTTGCCGCCGAACAGGCCGCTCTTGCGAATCTGAAACTCTTTACTGAGGTTGCGCACGCTAAGCAGCGGCTTGTCGGTCGCGCTGCCCTCGGGCCACGGGTCCCGCGTTTTGAGTAGGCTACCGGCCTCGGTTTTGATCTCGCGAATTGGCACCAGGCGCTCGTCGTCTTTCATGCCGAAACGCGGCACGGCTTTCAGCAATGCCTGCAGGTAGGGATGTTCGGCGTGGCGGAAGATGTGATCGAGCGTGCCCTGTTCCATCACCTTGCCGTGGTACATGACGACGATCTCGTCGGCCATATTGGCAACGACGCCGAGATCGTGGGTGATCATCAAGATCGCCATTTGTAGTTGGCTTTGTAGATCTTTCATGAGCTGAAGGATCTGGGCCTGAATCGTAACGTCGAGCGCGGTCGTCGGTTCGTCCGCGATCAGCATCGCGGGCCGGCAGACCAGCGCCATCGCAATCATGGCGCGTTGGCGCAGACCGCCCGATAGTTCGAAGGGATAGGTTTTGACCGCTTGGTTGGCATTGGGAAAGCCGACCATGTCGAGCATTTCCCGCGTCGCGTCGATGCCCTCGGCCTTGGTTGCGTCGTTGTGCAACAGGAAAGCTTCACTGATTTGGTCGCCGACCGTGTGCAGCGGCGAGAGCGACGTCATGGGTTCTTGGAAGATGATCGAGATACGGCCGCCGCGCAGGCGCCGCATTTCAGGCTCTTTGATTTTGACGATGTCGACGAAGTTCTGCGGCTTGTCGGGATCGAAGAAAATAATCTCCCCGTCCGAGATGCGACCGGCTTTGGGCAAAATGCCCATGATCGATTGCGACACGACCGACTTGCCCGAACCCGATTCGCCGACAAGCGCGACGGTTTTGCCTTGGGGCACTCGGAACGACACGCCGCGAACGGCTTCGATGCGCCCCTCCGGCGCCATGAAGTCGACGTTCAAATTGCGGACGATTAATACGTTTCCCATCGGGTCTCGATTACCGTTTCATTCCGTATCGCCAATGCCCATCGCGTTGAAGTTGGTCCAACTCGACGGGCTAAGTTCGATCTCGCGTTGCCGCGCCACATCTGCGACATGGCGCGCGATGTCTTCAAACCCAGCAATCGAAGAATCCACCGCAACCGTCGAGCCATCACCCCTAAGCTTTAGGCTCATCCAGCCGCGTTCGTGGTCACGACGCGTCGAATAGTATCGAAGTTGAACGCTCTCCAATGCCTCCCAATCGAACCCGCGGCCCAGGATGCCGTGCATTCGAATGCTTTTTTCGGACAGTTCTAACACCCGTGTGTGACGGATTGCCGTCCTTATCGCAAAAACCAAAAACAACCCTGTAAATACCGAAAAAACATAGAGCCAGAATCGGGAAAGATCATCCAGGAATAGCGGTCCTGCCGAAATAATCAGCCCAACGACCGCTTTGATGTCATCGAACAAAAGCGCCCGAATCGGGTATCGGAACTGTCTCACCGGATCGCTAGAATGACGTCGTCGACCGCGAGCCAACGCACCTGGGACCTGAGCCGCTCGAAAAGCGTCTCCAAGAAGCCCCACGCCGCAGGGTCGTGTACCGCATGATGGGTCAATATCCCGGTCGGTTCCCCCTCCTTTCCCGCCGAACGCAACGCGGCCAAGCGATCGCACAATCCGCCGAGAATCGGCAGATCTCCGCCATAGCCGCGCGTACCGCGCCAATCGATTATGTCGATATGTACGTCAATGACAGTGACGCCGGTCACGGTTGGCTGCGTCGCTTTGCCCGAAAGGGCCGTGTACCCCGCCTGGGCCAGTGCGGCGGCGGCGGTCGCGCCCAGTCGATTCCATGGCGGCACAAATACCGGGCGGGATCGGTCGCCTAACCCCTTCTGGACCTGGCGCAGACCTTCGCCAAGCTCGCGGGCCATATCGGTCGCCGGGCGATGATCGCCGAATTCGGCCTTTTTTTCCTCGGGCGGCGCGTGATTGGCATGCGCGTAGCCATGCGGCACGACAAGGGAGTTGGCGGTGTGCTGGGCCAGCCACGCCCCAAAATCCGGGTCGAGCGCGGTCGGAATGGCCGCCAGGCAGACCGGGACGTCGTGGGTGGCGCAGATCTCGAGCAACGTTGCGAGGGCTGGGGCAGGGCCGGTGGCGTCGTCGTCGCGAAGCCACAGGGGCGGGGGCGACGGCCATCGTCCGATCTCGTCCTCCAGTGCTTGCCAGGGGTCGCTCACGTCCAGGGCACCGCGTCGGCCCAATCGGCGACCAGGGTCGCACTGTTGGCGGCCCCATCGGTGTTGAGCATACCGTTTGCCGGCGCTTCGCGGTCCCACGCCGCATCGACGGCGGCGGCCAGGGCCTGCGGCGAGAGCGCGGCTTCGTCGAGCACTTCAATGGGGGTGTGGCGCGCGAGTTCTTGCGCGCGCATCGTCTGTTCGGTTTCGGCGCCCCCGGCATAGGGCACGATGACGGCCCGGGTGCCGGCCTCCAGCACCTCCATCACCGTGTTGTAGCCACCCTGGCTGATCGACAAGGCGGCATTGGTGACCAGCGCGGTAAAGTCCGGTCGGCTGCGCTCCACAACGATGCCGGGGCCGGACAAGGCGGCGAGGTCGTCGAACGTGGTCTGGTCCACGGTTACCCCGACCAGGACGCGCCAGGTGCGGTCGCTGAGTTTGCTGAGCGCCCGGGCGGCGATCGCGGTTTTCAATAGATCGGCCCCAACGGCGCCACCGCCCGCCGATACGATTACTTCATCGGTACCTTGTCCGGAGTTGATCGCGCCACGACCGGAACGATCGACGACATACCCGGTGTAGTGGAGTTTGTTGCGGATCCGTTCCGCCAAAGGAAAGGTGCGATCGAACGGAATCAGCGCGTCGTCGCCGTGGATCAAGACATGGTCGAAGTAGTTTTCGACCCGCTCCAACATTTCTTCGTTACGCTCCGGCTTGTTTTGCGCCACGAGAATGTCGCGCACCGAGGAAACGATTACCGGTCGCTGGCTGCGCCCGACGGCGTCCTGCAAGACCGGCTCGATTTCGAACCGCATTTGTCGGCGCCCAAAAGGAAACAACTCGAACATCAGAAGATGCGCAGCGGTGGCGCGATAGGCGTCGAAAAGCGCCCGGGCGCGGCGTTCCTTCCACTCACCGTCGATGGGCCGATCGTCTTCGTCAACAAGTTCCTTGAAGAAAAGGTCGGTCGCCCGGGTCGAGGGCAACTGGATAAAGTCGGCGTCGCCGATATCGAGCCCGGGGATGTCGTGACCCCCCGATACGATGGTGACCGCGAGCCCCCGCTCGGCCATCGCCCGCGCCAGCGTTGCGGCGCGTTTCAAGTGACCGATTCCCAGCAAATGCTGGACGTAAAAGAGAACCCGCCGCCGCACTAGTCGTCACCTTCTAGAGAAACGTTCATTTCGCGCACCCTAATTGTTCCAGGCGCGATGTCGAAGAGATGTGCCGTCGCGGGTCGGATCTTGACCGGTGGCTTGCCGAGCATGTTCCAGGCGAAGGCGGTCGCCATGACCACGCGAATAACGCCGAGATGGGTGACCCCGACGGTGTCCTGGCCGCGCGCGGCGACTTCCTCGATCCAGGGTCTGACCCGGTCGAGGACGTCGCGCGGCGATTCGCCGTCCTCGGGCCGAAAGTCGAATCCGAGCTCTTCGTTTTGCGTCATCGCCTCACCCAGCGTGTCGCGCAATTCGCCGATCGTGCGGCCCTCCCATTTTCCCCAGGCCATTTCCACCAGGCGGGGCTCGGTCGCGGCGTCACCGAACAGGAGTTGCGCGGTCTCTTGGGCGCGTCCCAACGGACTGGCGACGACGGGGAGACCGGTCAGAATCTCTGGTGCGCGCCAGGTGGCGACCTTCGCGCGTCCCTCGGCGCTCAGCGGGACATCGGTGCGGCCTTGGGCGCGTTTTTCCGCATTCCACGCCGTCGGGCCGTGCCGAATGAGAGCGAGCAGGGTCATGCCGCAGGCTGGATCAAAGGGGCGAGGAGCGCGCTGAGCCGCGGCGCCGCGCCGGCCAGCGAGCGATCCTGCGCGACAAAAGCCGCGGCATGCCGGCCCATCGTCGCGCGCAGCGCGGCGTCGTCGAGCAGTTTCGCGACCATGAGGGCAAGCGCTTTGGCGGCGCGTGGCGGGGCCAGCAACCCGGTGGTGCCGTCTTGGACGACATCCGGCACGCCCCGGTCGTTGCCTGCCACGACCGGGCAACCGGCGGCCTGGGCTTCCAGGAACGCCATGCCGAAGGCCTCCTCGACCGCCGGCCACACATAGAGATCGGCCGCGGCATAAAAGTCGGGGAGGGCGTCGGGCGCGACGGCGCCAACGAAACGAAGGCGATCGTGCCACGGGCGCAGCGTTTGCTTGATTTCGGCCGCTGCCGGTCCGTCGCCCACGATTAGGAACTGAAAGTCCGACCGGTCGAGCGCCGCCATGATCTCGGCGATAACGGCATAGGACTCTCGTTTGGCGTCGTCCCGCATCATGGCGACCGTCAGGAGCCACGGCGCGTCCGGGTCCAGGCCGTACAGCGTGGCCAGGCGGGTGCGCTGCGCATCCCGGTCCGCCGCCGCCGCGGCATAGGGCGTGTGGTCGAGGAACGGGGGGAAAAAGACGTTGCGTTGGGGCGACTGGATGAGAGGCGCGATGCAGTTCATATCGAGCTTGGTGGGGCTGAGGATAAGATCGGCGGTTTGAATGGCGTCGCCGGTCGCCTCGTGCCCAAGCGCCCAGGGACCGCCCGCGCGTTTGGGGGCGTAGGATGCCTCGGCGATGACATAGGGGATTTTCAAGGCACGGCAGACCGCCGGGCCGATCCAATCCGGCGCTTTGTAATAGACGTGGTAGGTCAGCCAGATGTCGGGTGGCGCCTCTCGCCATGTCGCGACAAGCCGGGCCGCTTCGGCGTCGGCTTCTCGCTTTCGTTCGGCCAGCCCGTCCGGGGTGCGGCACCATGTGCGCAGCGCCGAGACGACCTCTGGTGCATAACCCGCCGCGCGCAGGGCGGCCATGAATAGGCGCGCAATACTTCGATCGCCTGACGGCACCGCATGGTCGGGCGGTTTCATGGGCGCATAAAACGCAGCACGCACGTCTAGACCGCCGGTCGCCGACGAATGCCGAACCGCTCTGCGAGGACCGCAAGGCCAGCATCCATACCGAATTGCTGGCGCACCCGCCGCTCGCCCGCTGCGCCGAATTGGGCGCGCAGCGCCGGATCGCCGCAGAGTTCGACGATCGCATCGGCGAGGGCTTGGGGATGATCGGGCGGAACCAGCCGCCCGGTTTCGCGATCGACGATGAGTTCCGTGATCGCGGCGGTGTCCGTGGCGATGCAAGCGAGCCCTTGGCTTTGCGCTTCCATCAAAACGTTAGGCAAGCCGTCGCGGTCGCCGCTGTCGGCAACCCGACTGGCGAGCACGAACAGGTCCGCTTCGCGATACAGTTCGAGGACCGATTCCTGTGCCAAGGCGCCGCGAAAGTCGACGTGATCGCCAATATGCAGGTCCTTCGCGAAGCTATGCAGTTTGGTCGCCAAGGCGCCGCCCCCGACATGAATGAAGCGCCAATGGACCGTGCTCGGAATACGCGCGAGCGCGCGCAACAAGACGTCGTAGCCCTTCTTTTCGACGGCGCGCCCGACCGACAGAATAACGACGGGGTTGAAGGTATCGCGACCGTCTTTGTCCGCGCGGGCGCCGGGCCGAGGGGAAAAACGGTCGAGGTTCAATCCGTGGTAGGACAGCGCCACTTTGTCGGGCTCGGTGAGACCGGCAAGGTGCTCGCGGTGACCGGCGGTGCAGGTGACCGTCCAGTCCGCGTCGGCCAACTTTTCTTCTTTTTCCCAAGTCGGGATCGTCCAAATGTCTTTGGCGTGGGCCGACATCGAGAACGGGCGACCGCGCATGATGGCGGCGTAGCGCGCCACCGATCCGGGGGTGTGCATGAAATGGGCATGAAACCGGGTGATGGTTTCGGGCGCTTCGGCCGCCAACACGACGGCTTGGCCGAAACGCCGGATGCGGTTGGGGGTGATGTCGCGGGCGAGATCTTTGAGCCAAAGGCGCCGCGCCGCGCGGTAGCCCGGTAGGCGGCGCGCAATGCGCCACCCCCGTAGCACGCGCTTCGGTTCTTGGTGGAGATATTCCGGCAGGTACAGCACCGGTGCGCGAATTTCGCGATGCACCGGGTGCGTCGCCGGATCGGTCGGATGGCGAAGCGAGACGATTCGGATATCGAGACCCAGTTCCTCGAGGGCACGAATCTCTTGGGCGATGAACGTTTCGGAGAGCCGGGGGTAGCCTTTGAGGACGAATGCGACCGGGCCAGTCACCACGGGCAAAAGATCATGCCTGGCGGGTAATCTGGTCGTCGTTGGCTGCTTGGGCGACGTCGGTGATCCACGGTTGGATCAGGCGGTTGACGTTTTCCAGACCTTCCAGAAGCCCCGGTACCACGACTTCGGACGGGCACTTTTGCTGCGGAAGTTCGCGTATCGCGTTGGCCATCACGCTGGCATCCAACGATCCTGTTGCTTCCAGCATACGGATTAGACCGAGTTCCTGCGCGCGTGAGGCGCGGATGTACTGCTCCAAGCGAGGTTCGGTTCGGGGCACCACGATCGCACGCTTGTCCAGCGAAAGGATTTCGCAAAAGGTGTTGTAGCCGCCCATCGCGATGATCCCGGCCGCGTTGGCCTCGAGCGATTCCATTTGCGGGTCGAAGGTGATGGCTTCGACGCGCTTGAGTTTGGCCGCCCGGCGCTTGAACTCGTCTTGGCGTTCGGGTTGCATGAAGGGCCCGAGAACAAGCAGCGCCGGATAGGGGAGCAAGGGCTCGCTCTCGTAGGCGCTGATCACCCATTCGATCAGCTCCTCACCGTCGCCACCGCCGCCAGGGGTGACCAAGAGGTAAGGCTCCCTGGTGACTTCAGGGGCCGCGCGCGGCAAAGCCGATTGCGGCACGTTGCGCCGCAGGTAGCCGGTATAGGTCATTTTATCGGCGACGCTGCGTGGCATCGGCAGATCGGCCAGTGGCTCGCAGATTTGCGGCAAGCCGTAAATCCAAATCTCGTCATAGAGCCGTCGCAACGCCGGCATGGCGTTTTTGCGTTGCCACTCCGGCGCGAGCAAGGTTGGCGAATCCATCACGTCGCGCAGGCCCAGCACCAGACGGGTGCCGCGCTCCTTGAGCATTTCCAGCGTGTCGGTCACTTCGCCCCGCAGCCCGAGCGGCTCTTTATCGACGATGAAAACGTCGGGGTCGAAGATGTCGGCGGTGTGTCGAATGATCGACGAGCGCATCGACAGGGTCTTTTCGAGGTCGATATCCAGGTTAAGGGTCGTGTATTCGCCGTTCCGCAGCTTGATGACGCCGGGAACGCGAATGAAGTCCACCCGAGCTCGAAAGTCGAAACTGCCGATGATCGGCGAGCCCGACAGGATGAGAACCGACAGGTTCTCGTATCGGCGCACCAACGAGTGCGCGATCGCGCGGCAGCGCCGCAAATGGCCGAGACCCATCGTGTCGTGGCTGTAGATCAAGACCCGGGCGTTCGCCTCGCGCTTGCGCGTTGGCTTCATTTCCTTCGCCATGGCCGGGACTATGGCATAGCCGCTTAGGCTGGCCCAAACGCAAATTTTGTCTATGCTGCGGTACCTTAGACAGCGTTGGGACGGTGTTCGCAGTGGGGGCGACGCCGGTGGGCGGGGCGCCTTTATGGAACATAGTATTTTCAAGTACATCCTGCGCTTCAGTGCGCGGCAGCAGATCAACTTGACGATCATGGCTGCGGCGTCATTTCCCTTCGTTTACGCCTTCTACGAGCTGCCCAAGCTCATCATCAACAGCGCGATCCAGGCCAATCCTGAGGATTTTCCGCGGGAATTCGAGATTTTCGGGGTCGACCTCAGTGCGATCGGCGTGCCGGAGGTCGGGCAGCTGCCGTGGCTTTTCGCGTTGTGCGGCCTGTTCCTGGCCTTGGTCATCATCAACCAGGGCTTCAAATATACGATCAACGTCTACAAGGGGCTAACCGGCGAGCGGATGCTGCGGCGGCTCCGGTTCGACCTCTACAGCCGCGTGCTGCGTTTTCCCAAAAGCACGTTCCGCAACATGTCCCAGGGCGAGATCATCCCGATGATCACCGCCGAGGTGGAGCCGCTGGGCGGGTTTATCGGTGACGCCTATTCGCAGCCGGCATTTCAGGGCGGGCAGCTGCTCGTCATTCTGGGTTTTCTGTTTGCGCAGGATTGGCGCATGGCGGCCGCGGCCGTCGCGCTCTATCCGATTCAGCTTTACATCATCCCCAAACTGCAACGTCGGGTGAACTTGCTGGGCAAGGAGCGGGTACGCTTGGTGCGGCAGCTATCGGATCGCATCGGCGAAACGGTCAACGGGGTCGAGGAAGTCCACGTCCATGATGCCTCGCGTCGCGAACGCGCCGAGTTCGCCCGGCGCTTGGGCACGATCTTCGGCGTACGCTACAAAATTTACCGCCAGAAATTCGTCATCAAGTTTCTCAACAACTTCATCCAGCAACTCGGTCCGTTCTTCTTCTATTCGATCGGCGGCTATCTCGCGATACAGGGCCAGCTCGAAGTCGGGACGCTTGTGGCGGCGATTACCGCGCATAAGGATTTGGCGGCGCCGTGGAAAGAGCTCCTCAATTACTACCAGCAACAAGCCGACGCGCGGATCAAGTACGAGGTCGTGGTCTCGCAATTCGAACCGGCGGGCATTCTGGATTCGGAGGCGCAGGACTTCGAACCGGAGACGTCTAAGCCGCTAGAAGGCGCTGCGGCGATGGTCAACGTAACGCTGTACGACGAACAAGAAACGGCAGTAGTCGATAGCGCCAACATAGAGTTTCCACTCGATCAGCGGATCGGGCTTGTCGGTTCGCCCGGTAGCGGTCGCGAAGATGTTGCGATGTTGCTCGCGCGCTTGGTGCGCCCGTCGGCGGGGTCGATCACGGTTGGCGGGGTCGATCTGGCGACGGCGCCCGAATCTATTATTGGTCGCCGAATGTCGTATGTCGGGCCTGGCGGTTTCGTTTTTGCCGCCACGATCGGCGACAATCTTTACTACGGCTTGCGGCATAAACAGATCGCACCGAACGACGACGAAGAAGCTGCCGCCGAACACAAAGCCACCGTGAGCGAGGCCGAGGCCGCCGGCAACTCGACCGATGACGTTGGGGGTGAGTGGACAGACTATGCTGCCGCCGGCACCGACGGGCCCGAAGCTTTGGCGGCCCGCGCGCTGGCGGTCCTCGATATGGTCGAACTGACGGCGGACGTTTATCAGTTCGGGCTGCGGGGAACGATCGACCCCGAGGCGGAGCCAGACATTGCGGCGGCGGTATTGCGGGCGCGGATGCGCTTGCGCGAACGCCTGGATGCGGACGAATCGGCCGGCCATTTGGTCGAACGCTTCGATCCGGCGCATTACAACACCAACGCAACGGTCGGCGAGAACCTGTTGTTCGGCAACCCGGTCGGCGATGCCTTCAACATGGACAAGCTAGGCGAGAATGCCTATGTGCTTGAGGTGCTGGACAAAGCCGGCTTGACCGAAACGATGTTGCAAACCGGCCATCAGGTGGCGGCGACGATGGTCGAGTTGTTTGCCGACTTGCCGCCGGACCACGAGTTCTTCCAGCAGTTCAGCTTTATTTCCTCCGAAGATTTGCCGCAGTACCAAGCGATTTTGGGCCGCGTCGGCAAAGACAACCTAGATCAACTCAAGCCCGACGAGCGGGGCCGGCTGATGTCATTGCCGTTCCTGATTATCCCGGCGCGGCATCGCTTGGGAATCGTGACCGAAGAATTCCAAGCGCAGATTCTCGAGGCGCGGCGGGTCTTCGCCGACAACCTGCCGGACGAGTTGAGCGGGGCGATCCAGATTTACGATCCCGACAATTACATCGGGGCGAGCAACCTTCAGGACAACATTTTGTTCGGCAAGGTCTCGTACGGCGAAGCCGAGGCGGCGGCACGGGTCGGCCAATTGCTGTCCGAGGTCATCGACGAAACCGATCTCCACGAAACGGTGGTGCGAGTCGGTCTCAACTTCCACGTCGGCATCGCCGGTACGCGTCTGACGCCGGCCCAGCGGCAAAAACTCATTCTCGCGCGATCCGTCATCAAGCACCCCGATTTGCTGATTGTTTCCGATGGACTTTCGGCGCTGGATCCCTCGACATTGGGCCGTTTGGCGGAGCGTTTGGTCGCGGAGTTCGAAGGCCGCAGCCTCATTTGGTTGTTGCAACAACCCGATCTCGCCGCCCTGTTCGATCGTGTGGTAGTGATGAGAAGCGGTAAGATGGTGAAGTCCGGTACCTATGAAGAACTAAACGCCGGCGACGGATTGGCGAAGCTAATCGAAGACAAAGTTTCTTAGGGGAGAAACGCGTGAGCTTGAATGAAGAAGTCGAACTCCTGCGGAACGTTCCGCTGTTCGCGAATCTCGAACCCTCCAAACTCAAACTGTTGGCCTTCACCAGCGAAAGGCTGACGTTTCGCAAAGACCAAGACCTCTGCACCGAGGGCGATATGGGGGATGCCGCGTTCATCATTATCGAGGGTGAATGCGACATTCTGATTTCCACTGCCGATGACGTCATGATGTCGGTGGCGAAGGCCAAGAAGCACGACTTTGTCGGCGAGATCGCGATCCTGTGCGATGTCCCACGGACGGCGACGGTTCGTGCGCTGACCGATGTGACGACGCTGCGCATTTCTAAGGAACTGTTTTTCCGCCTCGTGCGCGAGTTCCCGGAAATGGCTGTGCAGATCATGCGCGAACTGGCCGCCCGCGTGGAGCGCACCAACTCGCAGCTCGCCCGTGCGCTCGGTCGGGCGACGAGCTAACTCGTCCTAGTCGGCAAGTTCTAAGAGAACCGGGGCGTGGTCGGACGGGTTCTTCCAGCCACGTACGCGTTCGGCGACCTCTATGGCGCTCAGGCGCGGGCGGAGCGCCTGGTTGATCCAGACGTGATCTAGGCGCCGGCCCTTGTTGGCTTGGCGCCAATTGGGCGCACGATAGCTCCACCAGGTATAAAGCTGATTCTCCGGCGGTACGACTTCGCGCATCGCGTCGATCCAGTCGTGTGCCGCGAAAGCGCGGTCGTAATGCTCGACTTCGATCGGTGTATGGGACACCACGCGCAGCAGCTGTTTGTGCGACCACACGTCGGTCTCAAGCGGGGCCACGTTGAGATCGCCCACCAAGACGCGCGGTTTGGCGTTTAGGTCGCGGCCCCACGACTCGAGCTCTCGGTAGAATTGCAGCTTTTCTTTGAACTTGGGGTTGGTCGCCGGGTCGGCAACGTCGCCCCCGGCCGGGATGTAGAAATTATGCAATTCGATTCCGCCCGGCAGCGTTGCAAAGACATGCCGGGTATCGGCGCTACCGCACCATTGTTTCGTCCCAACGGCTTTTAGGGGCACGCGCGAGACGATGGCGACGCCGTGATAGCCCTTTTGTCCGTGGATCGCGAAATGGGTATAGCCAAGGTCTTCAAAACCGGCGCGCGGGAATTTCTCGTTCACCACCTTTGTTTCTTGCAGGCAGAGAACGTCGGGTTGCCATGTTCGCGCGAACCGGCGCGCCAAAGCCAAGCGGTGGCGCACAGAGTTGATGTTCCAACTGGCAACACGGAGCGCCATGCGGGCTCAAAAGATCGAGAACGTGGTGCCGACAACGCCGAACGGCAGACGTCCGCTTTCGAACAGGCGGAACTTCAGCGCAAACGGGTGGTCGCCTTCGGCGCCGGCAGCGAGGACGAGCGTTGCTTGGTAGGCGCCAGCAACTGCCCAACCGGCGGCCGCGTTGAGAAACGACTCTTCGTCGGATTCAGGTTGGAAGCCCGCGTCGATCGCGGCGTTACTGATTGCTTCGACGGCGACGCCGGCACACTGCGCGGACACATGATTCAAGGCATTGGTCAATTCGGCTTCGTGCACGTGATCTAGCGAGCGGGCGATCAGCGCGGCCTTGAGCTGCTCCTCGGTTTCCCACCAATCGCTATTCCAGTTAGGGTTTTCCGCGACCGTAACGGCGTCGTCCCAGCTTTCGACCGGCGCGACCGCAGCATCGGGAAAGCCGGCGGCACTGAGGTAGGCGGTTGCGATGGCGGTGTCGTCGGCGGTTAGCGGCGTGCCGATGCGACTGAACCAAGGCGTGTCGATCACGGTCCGGCCGAAGCGCGCCATGATCGTCAGGCGCTGGACCTGCTGGTCGAGAACTTCGTCATAGACCTCTTCGTCGTCGTCGTCGATGTCGTCGCTCATGTCGTGTTGCCCCGGCGTTGCTGCATGCGTTGACGTGCGGCGGCCCCGAACGCCTCAAACAAGGCCCGATAGAACGCGTTGCCCTCTGCGTCGAATTCCGGGTGCCATTGCACGCCCACGGCAAATGCGGCCGCCCCATTAACGCTGAGTGATTCGATCGTCGAATCTGGCGCGGTCGCTTCCACCGTGGTGCCGGGTGCGGCTTTGTCGATCCCCTGGCCGTGCAACGAGTTCACGCCGGTCGTCTCTCCGCCTGCCATCTCGGATAACGGTCCATCCGGGCGCAGCGAAATGTCATGGCAAACGCCCATCTGGGCTTCCATCGGTTTGGTCCGATCCCGGCGGTGATCGAATCGACCGGGGATCTCGTGCAGGAACTGATGCAAGGTGCCGCCCAACGCCACGTTGAATTCCTGAAAACCTCGGCAGATGGCAAACACCGGGACCCCGGTATCGATCGCCGCGCGGATCAGGGGCAAGGTCGTCGAATCGCGGTGCGGGTCGTGCATGTCGCCCTCTCGGGCGGGCGGACCTTCGTAGTGGTGCGGTTCGATGTTGGATGCCCCGCCGGTCAGCAGTAGGCCGTCTAGATGGCCGACAATATCCGCCGCGTCGATGTCCTCGCCCAGCGCCGGGATCACCACAGGGTGGCATTGTGCCACCCGTGCCGTCGCCGTCGCGTTCAGGTGACCGATGGCGTGCAAGGGGAATTGCCGCACGTTGAACACGCTGGCGGGGATCCCCACGACGGGTTTACGTGCAGTCATCGCATTTCCTGCCGACGGTAGAGGGGTGAAACGAAAACGTAATCCGGAAGCCCCCGATACAAAGGCATTCCGACGCCGCTTTCAAGGTGTGTCGCCGCCCCTATCGAAATGGCGGAACGGGTTGGGATCGACGAATCGGAAAAGCTCATCGTCCAGCGCGACGTTCGTCCGAACCTCCGATAGTGCGACGGTTGTCTTGCGGCCTTGCGCGTCGATCACGCGCCACTGCCGCAAAGCAAGCGGCGCATTGCTGAAAATAAGGGTTATTTCACCTTCGCCGGGATTGTCGGGGTCGACAATGGCCACACTGATCACGCCGGGGTCGTGCTGAATGCGGGTGATCTCGATGTCGTCGCGGGAAAAAGAGAACCGGTCGGCAACTAAAAAGGCAAGTGGCGTCGCCGATAGCGGTAGGTAGGTCACCTGTTCAAGCTCGGCGTCGTAGAAAATGAGCTGGCGCCCCGTTGCGACGATTAGGATGGGCGAGGGCGGGGTGTATTCGAACCGCAATTGGCCCGGTCGGCGCAAATAGAACTCGCCCGAGACCACCCCGCCGGCCTCGTCGAACTGCACGAATCGGGCATGCATCGACCGAATTTCGTTCAGGTGGTCCTCGATACGGGCCAGCGCTTCGCGTTCCGCATCCGTCGGTTCGACGGCGGCGGTCGCGACCCCAATCGATAGGCACGTTAAGAGGAGCGCCGGGAGGGCCCAGCGCCGCAAAAATCGGATCATGCCCCTATTGTTCTTCGCGAGGGATCACTCGGGCAAGCACTTCGCGCTTGCCGACATGATTGGCTTGGCTGACGACCCCTTCGGCCTCCATCCGCTCGATAATGCGCGCCGCGCGGTTGTAGCCGATTTGCAGGTGACGCTGGACGAAGCTGGTCGAGGCCTTGCCCTCGCGGCAGATCAAATCGACGGCGCGATCATACATTTCGTCTTCTTTTTCGTTGCCGCTGCTGCCGCCGGCGGTGGCCGGCGCGTCGGGTTCCTCGGTAATCGATTCGATATACGCGGGCGCCGCTTGGCTGCGAAGGTGATTGACGACCTTTTCGACTTCGCCGTCGCTGACGAACGGGCCATGCACGCGGCTGATCTTGCCGCCCGCCAACATGTAGAGCATGTCGCCCGAACCGAGCAGCGTTTCCGCGCCCGGTTCACCGAGAATTGTGCGGCTGTCGATCTTGGACGTCACCTGAAAGCTGATGCGGGTCGGGAAGTTGGCTTTGATGGTCCCGGTAATGACATCAACCGAGGGGCGTTGCGTCGCCATGATGAGGTGAATCCCGGCGGCACGCGCCATTTGTGCGAGACGCTGAACCGAGGCTTCGATCTCCTTGCCGGCGATCAGCATGAGGTCGGCCATCTCGTCGACGACGACAACGATAAACGGCATCGGCTCGAGATCGAGCGGTTGTTCCTCGAAAACCGGCTCGCCGGTTTCCTCGTCGAAACCGGTCTGCACAGTCCGGTTGAGGTTTTCGCCCTTCTTCTTGGCGTCCGCCAGGCGTTGGTTGTAGCCCGCAATGTTGCGCACCCCGAGATGCGACATCGCACGGTAGCGCTGTTCCATTTCGCGCACCGCCCATTTCAGGGCGATCACGGCCTTGCCGGGCTCGGTGACGACCGGTGCCAGCAAATGCGGGATGTCGTCGTAGACCGACAATTCCAGCATCTTCGGATCGATCAAGATCAGCCGGCATTGCTCGGGCTTCAAACGGTAGAGCAGCGACAGGATCATCGAATTGACCGCCACCGATTTTCCCGACCCGGTGGTGCCGGCAACCAGCAAATGCGGCATACGTGCAAGGTCGGCAAAAACAGGATCGCCCCCGATGTCTTTGCCCAATGCCAACGTAAGCGCGGAGTTCTTGTTTTCGTACTCGGCGCTCGAGATCAGCTCGCGCAGGTACACCGTTTCGCGCCGCGCGTTGGGGAGTTCGATACCGATCGCGTTGTGGCCGGGAATGGTCGCGACGCGCGCTGAGATCGCGCTCATCGAACGCGCGATATCGTCGGCCAGGCCGATTACCCGACTGGCCTTGGTACCGCGAGCCGGCTCCAGCTCGTAGAGCGTGACGACGGGCCCGGGATGGACCTTGGTGATCTCGCCGCGCACGCCGAAATCCTCCAGAACGCCCTCGAGCATCCGCGCGTTTTGTTCCAGCGCGTCTTCGCTGATCGCGGCGCGACTGACTTTCGATTCTGCGAGCAAGTTGAGCGCCGGCAGATCGACCTCGTTGGCGGCGCCGAGATCGAGCGTGGCCTGGGCTTCGGCAGCTGCGCGCTTGCCTTTGCGTAGCCGCGGCATTTTTTTTGCGACACGGGTGACCGGCGCGGAAACCTGTGGCGCCTCGTCCAGTGTGCTTGTCCGTACTAGGGGCGCCGCCGGTTCCGGCGTCTCCTCTTGCAGGTCATCCATGGGCGGTCGGTGCAGCAAGGCCGGTTCGGTGCGACCGCCATGAAGCACGGGCTCGCGACGCTCGGCCGGTGCTCGGAAGGGCCGCACCGCCAAAGCGCTTCGGATATGCCGGAACGTCCAGGCGCCACCGCGTGCGATCCCGCGGCCAACCCATCCCAGCCGGGCGAACATCGCGCGCCATTCCTGAGGCGAAAGGCCCAATGCGAATAGCGCGGCGGGTACCGCCAAAACGCCCAGGACGACCGGGGCGAGCCAGCCGTTCGCGCCGATCCCGATCAACCTACCCGCTTCGGTTAGACCGGTTTGCAGGAGCAAGCCTGTGACGCCACCGACGCCGGCGGCGACGCCCCATTCCATGACAGGGGTGAGGCCGCTGAGTGCGCCTGCGGCGAGGACGGTCGCAACGGGCAACAGGGCGATGTGGATCCAACCGAACGGCAAGCCGCGATGGCTCGACAGACGCCAGGCCCAGGCCGCCAAGGTCAGCACAACGATGGTCGAGGCGGCGCCGATGAGCTGCAGACTCAGATCGGCAAGGTGAGCGCCGACCGGACCGAGGATATTGGTAGTCGCTGCGGTCGATACGTTGTTGAAGCTCGGGTCGTCGGCCGAAAATGTAACAAGTGCCGCGGCGAAAAGGCCCGCACCGGCGAACAGCGCCAAACCGCAAAGTTCGATCAGGCGGCGCCGGAAAAACGCGGTCGCGCCAGCGGGAAGAAAGGTCGTGCTGTGGCTTGTGGTCATGAGGGCAACACACTGCTCAATCGGGTAAGGGCGTCTTCGGTCGTCGGTTCGTCATGCACCAGGGCAAGTCGGATATAGGGCGCACCAGGATTCGGCGCGCCAGGCACGTCGCGGGCGACATACCCGCCGGGGAGTACTTTGAGGCCGGCTTCGCGCCAAAGTGTGGCGGTCGTCGCCTCGCTATCGCCGACCTCGAGCCACAAAAAGAACCCGCCGTCGGGACGGTAAAACCCGAATCGGTTCCCGATGATGCGTTCGGCGATGTCGAATTTACGGGCATAGCGCGCGCGGTTCTCGACGACGTGGCCTTCGTCGCGCCACAACGCAGCGGATGCGGCAAGAACGGGTTCGGACGGCAAAGCGCCGCCATAGCTACGCAAGGTTCGGATGCGGCGCACGATCTCGGGATCGCCGGCTAGAAAACCCGATCGCAAACCGGGAACGCTGGAGCGTTTGGACAGCGAGTTAAAGACCAAGACGTTGTCGAGGCTGCCGGAGTCGGCGGCGGCCTGGAGCATGCCGGTGGGCGGCGCGCCGGCGTAGATCTCGGAATAGCATTCGTCGCCCAGCACGACGAAATCGAAACGCCGCGCCAGTTCGATCAGCCGCTCGAGATACGCGGGGCTGGCGACGGTGCCTTGCGGGTTGACCGGCGAACAAATGTAAAAGGCCGCCGTGCGGGCAAGAAGCGCGTCGTCGAGCGAATCCAGATCGGGCATGAACCCGGTGTCGCGCGTGGCGGGCAGGTAAACCGGTTCGGCGCCGACCGCGACTGCCGCACCGGCATAGGCGTGGTAAAAGGGGTTGGGAATCAGGACTGCCGGCTGTCGGTCGTTTTTGCGGCGCGGCACGACGATTTGCGGGGCGAAGTACAACCCCTCCCGTGTGCCCGATAGCGGCACGATGTGTCGGTCCCTGGTGATAAACCCGTCGGGCAACGCGAAACGCTGCGTCAGCCAATCGGCCACCGCGCTGAGGAAGTTCTCGTTCCCGCGCAACGCGGGATAGGCGCCATAATCGCCGCGGTGTTCGTAAAGGACCTCGCCGACCCAGTCGGGATAGGGATGTTGCGGTTCGCCGAGCGACATGAAAATCGGCGGCTGACCGGGTTCTATCCCGTCGATGAGCCGGTTGAGGCGCTCGAAAGGGCTTTCGCCGAGGGCATCGAAGCGCGGGTTTATCATCGTGGCGCCATCTTAAGAATCGTTCGTAACATATACAAATAAAAAGAGAAATTGCCAACCAAACGCTAGCAAGAAAGCGTCGGCGCAGGCGTTTCGCGCGGGCCGCACGGGGCTTATGATCGACCACATGGCAACCGCAAATCCGAAAACCCACCGTTGCGACATTCTCGTCGTTGGCGGCGGCATGGTGGGCGCCGCCGTGGCGCCGATTCTCGCCTCGATGGGCTTTCAGGTGGCGATGGTCGACCGCGAAGATCCGGCGGTTCTGACCAGCGCACCGTTCGACGGCCGGGCCTCGGCGATCGCCTATGCCTCGCAGCGCATGTTGGAGACCACCGGTCTATGGCCGGAGATGGCGCCGCATGCCCAGCCGATCAAGGAGATCCGGGTTTCGGAGGGCGGGTCGCCGTTCTTCTTGCACTACCACCACGCCGACCTCGGCGAGGCGCCGCTGGGTTGGATGTTGGAGAACCGCCATACGTTGCAGGCGCTTTACGCCGCCGTGCAACGGACGCCGAATCTGACCCTGCTGCCGCGCAATGCGGTCGAGTCGGTCGAGCGGACACAGGGTCTTGCGCGGGCGTCACTCGCCGATGGGCAAACCGTCGAGGCCAACCTCGTGATCGCGGCCGACGGGGCGCGTTCGCAGTTGCGCCGCGAGGCCGGGATCGAAACCAAACAGTGGGCCTACGACCAAAAGGCCATCATCGCGACGGTCGATCACGAAAGACCACACCGCGGGATCGCGCACGAACATTTTCTGGCGCCGGGGCCGTTCGCGATCCTTCCGCTCAAAGGCAATCGTTCCTCGCTCGTTTGGACGGAAAAGACCGTTGATGCGGACCGCCTCATGAGGCTCGAACGCAGCGACTTCGAAGCCGAGATGCGTCGCCGCTACGGCGATTTCATGGGCGAGATCAGCGCTGCCGGGCGCCGCTGGAGTTACCCGCTGCGCGTCTCGATCGCGCATCGTTATGTCGCGCCGCGGCTGGCGCTGGTCGGCGATGCCGCCCACGCGATGCACCCCTTGGCGGGACAAAACCTCAATCTCAGCTATCGCGATGTGGCGGCGCTGGTCGAGGTTCTAACCGAGACCGCCCGCCTCGGTCTCGATATCGGGCAGGTCGATGTGCTGCGCCGATATGAGTCCTGGCGGCGTTTCGACAACCTGACGATGTTGGCGGTCACGGACACGCTCAACCGGCTGTTCTCCAACGATTTCAAGCCTTTAAAGTTCGCACGCGGGGTTGGGCTTGCGACGGTGGACCGGCTGCCACCGGTGAAGAAGTTTTTCATGTCGCATGCCCGCGGTACCGTGGGCGCCAAACCGAAACTTCTCGAAGGCCGACCGATCTAGCCAAGTTCGCGCGAAAGACCCTGGTCGTCCATTTGCGCCAAGTAGCGTTCCCAACGCGCCTCGAACTCGTGCCCCAGTTGGTAAAGATAGGCCCAGCTATAGATGCCGGTGTCGTGTCCGTCGTTGAACAAGAGGCGTACAGCGTAGTGCCCAACCGGTTCGACGGTCTCGATGCCGACATAGAGTTTGCCCGGCACCAGTACTTTTTGATCGGGGGCATGGCCCTGCACTTCGGCCGATGGGCTTTCGACGCGCAGGTACTCTGCGGGCAATGAAAACGTCTCGCCGTTCTCGAAAGAAACCGTCAGGGTCTTGTCGGCTTTTCGAAGTTTTATCTCGGTCGGCCGCGGCGGCGCCTTATCTGTTGTCGTCATCCAACCGGCGCGCTTCGTCGACCAACATGATCGGGATACCGTCACGGACAGGGAAGGCGAGCTGCGCGGCATCGCTGATCAGCTCCTGCTGCGCACGGTCGTAGCGCAACGGTTGTTTGGTCAACGGGCAAACCAAAATTTCCAATAAGCGGGGGTCGACTTCGGCGGTACCGTTCATCGTAGGCTCCTTTATTGCAGCTTACGGTCCTCATCGTCGCCGACATCCGCAGCCGCCATCTGTATCAACGCGGCAATCAAACGGCCACGGTCGGCTGGGGTTTCGGCCTCGAGGATCGCTTGTTTCTCGCTGGGCTCGAAGGGGCAGGTCATCGCGAGCGATCGAAGCAAGGGCGCGTCTTCGACTTTTTCCAGCGCCGCCCAATCCACATTAACCTCGAACTGGGTGAGGAAAGTCTTGAGGGCCGGCATGAAGGTGGGGCGGTCGACCAGCCCTTGAGCGTCATCTCGATCCTCCGCCATATCGGCGGCATAACGGCCGTAATCGACGTTCACGCGGCGGTATTGTGCGGTCGACGTCACCTCGTTGGTCACGTCGAAACGGCACACGCCGGTGAGGGTGACGTAGAAACGCCCGTCTTCCGACTCGCGAAACGAGACGATGCGGCCGAGACAACCGACGCTGTAGAGCGCGGGTGCCCATTCGTTGTTGTTGGGATCGCGCGGCTGCATGATGCCGATCATGCGGTCCGCCTTTAGGGCGTCGCGGATCAGATCGCGGTAGCGTTCTTCGAACAGGTGCAGCGGCAGCTGGCCGCCCGGCAACAGGAGCAAACCGGGCAACGGGAAAACCGGAATGTCGCGCGGCAGGTCCGCGAACGCCGGTGTTTCGACGAAGTGGGTCACGAAAACAAGATGGCGGACAAGCGCCGACGACCGCTTTTCGTCAGATCGTTGGTCGGACCGAGGGCTTCGAAGATCTTAAGCAGCTGCGTTTTTGCCGCACCTTCGTTCCAATCGGCGCCTTTCTTCAAGATTTCCAACAGCTGGTCGATCGCACCTTCGTTGTCGCCGTTACCCATCAGGGCGATTGCGAGGTCGTAGCGGGCCTGGTGGTTGGTTGGGTCGGCTTCTACGGCTTGGCGCAGTTCCGTGGGATCGCCTGCGTTGCTGGCCTGTTCGGCCAACGCCAGCGCCGATTGGGCCGCCACGACGGCGGCATGTTCTTTGTGTTCTTCCGGCACTAGGTCGAGGGTTTGCCGTGCATGGTCGAGGTCGTGGTTCAGGATGTAGCAGCGCGCCAATCCGCCGATGGCTTCGGGGTTGCCGGGGTCGGCCTGGACCACTTGGCCGAAAAGATTGCCCGCCGCGGCGACCTCGCTGCCATCCAATGCGGCTTGGGCGGCTTCGAGCGCTTCGTCGACCGGCGACGGTCCGATGCCACCGGCGAGCTTTTCGACGAACGCTCTGACCTGGCTTTCGGGCTGCGCGCCGACAAAGGCATCGACGGGCTGTCCCTGGTGGAAGGCGAAAACCGCGGGAATCGATTGAATGCGCAGTTGTTGCGCAATTTCCGGGCTGTCGTCGATGTTGATTTTGACCAGTTTGACTTTGCCTTGGGCGGCCTTGACGACCTTTTCGATGGTCGGTCCCAACTGTTTGCAGGGGCCACACCACGGTGCCCAGAAATCGACGATGACCGGTACTTCCTGCGAGGCCTCGATGACGTCGGCCATGAAGTTCTGGCTATCGCTGTCTTTAATGAGATCAGGGGCGGCGGCGGCAGCGCCGATCAAGGGTTCAACCATGGTGTATCCGAGTGTTGGGTGTCAGTGCGAGACGGGCATCCCGCCACGCGTTGGTCCCAACATAAGCACTGCTCTCGGCAATTGCCACATGACGGCTAGATCAGGTCGTCGAAGTCCAAAATCACCGGATCGTGGCCGCAGGAGCGGATAAATCTCACCAAATCCGCGGCCGAGATCGCGGTCGTCGCGGTGTTGGTGAGAGGGTGATAATTGAGCAATTCGTGGTCCAGCATGCCTTTGTCCAGGACAACACGGACGCGGCCCTGCGGATCGTTGATCAAGGCAAATGGCGTGACCGAACCGGGTTCAACCCCAAGGACTTCAAGCAAAAGCTCGGGTTTGCCGAAGGAAAGGCGGGCGGCGCCGATGTTCTTAGGCAGCGTCTTGAGGTCGACCGGCCGATCCTCAAGGGCGACGAGCAACCAGAGCTGGTCTTTCTTGTCCTTCAAGAAAAGGGATTTGCAGTGCGCCCCGGGGAGTTGCCCGCGCAACAGGCGGTTTTCCTCGACCGTGAATACCGCGGGGTGGCGATGGGTGGTGCTTTCGATCCCAAGGGATTGCAACCGCTCGAAGAGGTCGTTTTCGCTGGCGTGCCGCATAGGGCGCAACGATACTCGCCAATGACAGGGGCGCAAGGGCTCCTGCACTCAGGCGGGGTCGTTCCCAGGCGCGGGCACCCCGTACTGGCTTGGCCGCCTCGCCCTTCTTGCCAAAACCCGGAGGTCGCGCTATGTGTCCCTTCCTCACGCGGGCGTAGCTCAGGGGTAGAGCGCAACCTTGCCAAGGTTGAAGTCGTGAGTTCGAATCTCATCGCCCGCTCCAGTTTCAAGATGCAGAAAGCCCGCGGCACCCCGCGGGCTTTCGCTTTTTCTGGAAACCGTGCGAGCGATCAGGCGTCCGCGAGGTTGCCGCTCTGTCGCCGCCGGCCCCCGACGCGAGGAACCGGCATGGGCACGTCCAAGATCGATGGCCCCCGCCGACGGCCTATCGACATCATTCCCAGTTGCGCGCGTTCTCAGTATGGGTGCGCAGATAGGCACCCGGGGCGAAATGCGTGTCGTAGAACCCGGTATCGAGCTTGTGGGCTTGCAGGTACATTAGCGTGAAGATGGCAGGGACCGTCCCTGGGAATCGGCCAAACGTCTCGTAGATGTAATCGGCCGTAACCGTGACGCACTCGATGGCATCGGGACCGAATGCCGCTGCGCTGCTGCGCACCATTTCGGTCTTCTTGTAGGGCGCGCCGCTTTTCGCGTAAGTGGGCGACCTGTTGAAACCAGATAGCCCCGTTGCCGCCGGCGCCATGCAACAGCGTGACCGCCGGTCCTGCACCGCTGATTTCGTAGTAGATCGACGCGTTTCTTGCTTGGGCATAAGGCACGTCGTCATCCTCCCCTGACCGTCAAAAAGGACCGCTGGTACGATACCAGCTTCCGGGCAAAAGTTTGGTCCGCAAGGCCGCAGGCTGATAGCGTAGCGGCCAAACAAGATAAGGGGAGGTCGGCATGGGGATCGAACCCGCGCATCCGACGATTCGACGCCACTTCGTGACGGTGAACGGCGAACGGCAAGTGCACTATCGGCGCGCCGGGAAAGGCCCCGTCGTCGTCCTATTGCATCAGTCGCCGACATCGAGCCGGGAACATGTTCCGCTTATCGAACGTTTGATGGGCGAGTTCACGGTGATCGCACCGGACACGCCGGGCAACGGATTGTCCGATCCTTTACCTGGCGAACAACCGCTGGCCGAAGAGTATGCCCATGCGCTGGCGCAAACGCTGGATGCGCTCGGCATCGAGCGCTGCGGGATTTTCGGAACCCACACCGGCGGCGTGACCGCCACCGAGTTCGGGCGTTTGTATCCAGACCGCGCCAGCGTGGTGATCGTCGACGGAATCACGTGTTGGACCGAAGCCGAACGCGCCGATGCGTTGGAGAATTATTTCACACCCTTTGCGCCGCGTTGGGATGGTGGTCACCTCACCTGGTTGTGGTCGCGGATGCGCGAACAAACCATCTTCTTTCCTTGGTACGCCAAAACCTTGGCGGCGCGTATGGATTACGACGTGCCGTCGCCCGATCGCCTTCACCAGGGATTGCTCGAGTTCCTCCGCGCCGGCGACGAATACCGTAAACCCTACAAGGCGGCGTTCATCTTCAAGGGAGAGGAGTCGATCCCGGCCCTGACTTGCCCCGCGCATTTGATGGCGATCGCCCCCGACGTGTTGTTCGAACACTTCGATCGGTTGCCGCCGCTGCCCGACAACATCAAAGTCGAACGCTTTGGCAACAGCCGTCGCGAACTTCTCGACCGCGCGGTCGAGGTACTACGGCAATATCCGGGACAACCGACACTTGGCGGACCCGAGGCGCCCAAGCCGACGGCGGGCCTAACGTGGCAAGACTATGCAAGCGTCGACGGCGGGCAATTGCACATGCGGCGCAGCGGGGGGGCCGGACGACCGGTGCTCGTGCAGCATGATGCCGCCAGCGACAACAACGTGGTCCGAATGGCGGCGGAAGGCTTCGTTGGTAAACGCCCGGTGATCGCCTTCGATCTGCCCGGCAACGGCGAATCCGACAACACCATCGGCACCGACAAAGACGCGATCACCTGCACGACCTACGCCGAGGTTTCGCGCCAAGCCCTAGCGTCGATGGGGCTCGACTCGGTGGATTACGTCGGGACTTGGGGGTCTGGGTTTACCGGCTTGGAGTTGGCGAAGATGCAACCGGGGTTGGTTGAACACTTGGTCGTCGCCCATCCCATATATCACCCCGAATCGTTGCGCCGCGAGCTGCTGGCCCATTACACGCCGAAGCTCGAGACCGACTGGTGGGGCGGCTATCTCTTGATGGCGTGGCACGCGATGCGCGACCAGGGCCTGTTCTGGCCCTGGTACAACCGGACGCGCGAGGGCGTGCTGCCGCGCGAGCCTTATGTCGATACCGCGATGGTGCACCGCCGCGTGGTCTCTCTCCTCAAGTGCTGGAACATGTGGCAAGCGCACTACGGTGCGCATTGGAAGTACGATGCCCATACCGAATTGGGCAACGCGCCGATCCCGGTGGCGTTAGCGTCGGCGCCCGATCATCCCGGCACCGCCGAGGCGCTCAGGGACCACAGCGCCCTGCAACACGCGACGATCACGACCGACATGACGGCTTGGTCGGGCGCGTTGTTGCCGTTCTTGGAGAGTTAGACATGGGCATCGACGCTCCAGTCGCCGGTGTGCGGCGGCATTTCGTGACGATCGACGGGACGCGCCAGATTCACTACCGCCGCGCCGGCAAGGGGCCGCCCGTGTTGCTGTTGCACCAATCGCCCAAGTCGTCACGCGAACACCTTCCGTTGATGCAACACCTGATGGATCGCTTCACCTGCATTTCGCCGGACACGCCGGGCAACGGCAATTCCGATCCGCTGTCGCTGTCCGACCCCGATATGGCGGATTACGGCGACAATGTCGCCGCGTTTCTCGATGCGTTGGGAATCGACAAGATCGCGGTCTACGGATTTCACACCGGCGCCTCAGTGGGGGCGGCCTTTGCGGCGCGGCATCCCAACCGGGTGCACATCGCCGTCCTCAACGGCTTGGTCACGCTCAACGCCGAGGAACGCGCCGACATCCTGGCCAACTATCTAACGCCGTTCGAACCGCAGTGGGACGGCAGCCACCTGACGTGGTTGTGGGCGCGTTTGCGCGAACAGACGATCTTTTTTCCCTGGTACCGACCCTCGCTCGCAGGCCGGATGCACGGGCCGGTGCCGGCGCCCGAGGTCTTACATGATGGCGTTCTCGAATTCTTACGTTCGGGCGACCACTATCGCGGGCCCTATGGGGCGGCGTTCAAACTCGACGGCGCGGCGATGGTCGCCGCCATGAAAAGCCCGGCGATCATATGCGCCTCCGACTGGGACCCGACCTCGAACTACCTCGATCGCTTGCCCGAGACGATGCCGGACGGCATCCGAGTCGAGCGCCTCGGCGATCGGCGTGGCGAAGCGGTTTATTCCTGGGTCGCAGAGGTGTTGGCCGATCACGCAAAGGGTATCGCCCCGGCGCCGGTTGCGCCGACCGCGATGGCCGATGGCACGTGGCAAGATTTTGCCGATGTCGAGGGTGGTCAGTTGCATGTCCGGCGCACCGAGGGGCCGGGCCGGCCTTTGCTGGTTCAACACGACGCGGCCAGCGACAACCGTATTGTCCATCGGGTGACGCAGTCGCTCGCCGGCAAGCGTCCGGCGTTCGCCTTCGATCTACCCGGCAACGGCGAATCCGACAACACGATCGGCGAAGACGTCACGGTCGCGCGTCATGCAGATGTTTTGACCCAAGCGATCGATGCGCTGGGCCTTGGGACGGTCGACTATTACGGCATGTGGGGCGGTGGGTTGCCGGGGCTCGATCTCGCCGTTCGCACCCCTGATCGCATCAATCGCTTGGTGATGTCCAACGTGCTGTACTTCTCGGCGGAAGACGCGGCGGACTACTACGAGAACTATACCTTTCCCATCGAGATCGATTGGTTCGGCGGACATCTCGTCAAGTGTTGGATCGCGATGCGCGACCAGGGCTTGTTCTGGCCGTGGTATCGGCGCACGCGCGAGGGTGTGATCCGCCAAGAACCCTTTGTCGATACCGAGATGGTACATAACCGCGTGGTCTCGATGCTCAAGGCCGGCAACATGTGGCGTCATGCGTACCGTGCGCATTTCTCCTACCCGACCGGCGAGATGTTGGGGAAGAATGCCCGCCCGACGCTGCTGGGATCGCCGATTTGGGATCCCAATCATCCTCATGGCGAGGCGGCGCACGCCGACCATCCCAACACGCAGTGGCGCGAGTTGCCGCCGGACATGGCCGACTGGGCGGCGGCGTTCTTGCCGTTCCTCGACGATTAGGCACGGCCCGCCCCGCTCATCTCAAGGTTGCATCGGCCCAGACTTTCGATCCAAAGTAGCGGGGCGTTGGGGCGGGTCACCGCTTCGTGGGGAGTTTGAACGGGTTGAGCATGGCTACACCAGGTGCGGGTGGTAGCCCCCTGAGCATTGCCGTGATCGGTGTCGACAACATGGCCGAGTCCCTCGGGTTCTACCAAGGGATCGTCGGCATGGACGTGATCGGCGAGGGTACGCTTCGGGGGTTGCGGTTTGCGGGGCATTGGAGAATGCCACCGGAAACCCGTGTTCAGTCGGTGTTGCTTCAAGCCAAAGATCACCCGGTTGGTCGGATCATGCTGCTGGCCTTCGTCGACCCGCGACGAGAACGCATTCGCGCCCGCCGCGAACGCCGCATGATCGGTTTGATGAACTTGAATTTCTATGTGGCCGATATTCAAGCGGCGTACCGTGATCTCGCGGCAAAAGGTTACGAGTTCTGGTGGCCGCCGAAACAACACAAACTAAGCGCCGGCGTCGGGCAAGAGACGGGGGCGTTGCTCGAGGGGCCGGACGGGGTCATCGTCAACTTGGTCCAACTCGACTCGACCGACGAATCGACGCGGATCGGCCGGATGCGCAAGTACTTCACGGCGCATGGGGCAACGCGAACGGGCTATTCGCCCGTCGTCACGTCGGCACATGGGGTTCATTCCCGCGACAAGGCGTTGCCTATTTATCGCGACCTTCTTGTGCTTGAGGTCGTCATCGACGAACCGTTGGGTGCCGCCGAGGAAAGAACCCATTGGACTTTCCTTCAAGGTGATCATCATTTCGGCAAGATCGCGTTGGGCCAACCGTTGAACTATCAAGCGGAAGACCTGACGCCGTTCGCAACGGCGCCGAATATCGGTTACCTCGCCCAAGCCTTTGAGGTGCCGAGCATCGATGCCGTCCAGACCTATTGTGGCGAAACCGGTGTCGAGGTCTATTCGCCGCCCGATGAAATCGATTTGCCGGGGCTGGGGCGGCGGCAATGCATGTTGGTGCGCAATCCGGGGTCGGGCGCGCTCATGCAGTTCTATAGCGCGAGCTAGGCCGCCAAAGGGCGTGCTCAAAGGTTGGGGCGTTTCGTCCCATGACCGGGCACCGGCACCGGCCCAAGGGCATCGCACCCGGTGCGCCAGCGGGCCGCAACCTCGCCGAGATAGCGACCGAACAACCGGGCCGTTTCGCGATCCGTTTCGGGCGGTGTGCGATCGGGCGGTTCGTCGATATTGGCCTGGCTCATCAGACCGAGGTAGCCGGCGAGACGGTTCAGGTCGTTCTCGCTCCCCTCGCTGGAGAAGTGGCCCCCCAGCAGATGCAGCGGGACCCACGTCATGCCCATCTGCGCGGCAAATACGACCAATCGCTGCAAGGTATGAAACTTGTCCCCGCCGCGCCCCGCCGAACAGGTGAAGCCGGCCGCCAATTTTCCGGTCCACATGCGGTCGAGCCAGACGGGCCCGGAGGTTTTTTCGATGAAAGCCTGCATCTCGGTCGACACGCCACCGATGTGGGTGGGGCAGCCGAAAATCAAGAGGTCGGAAGCGTGGAGCCGATCCCATGCGGTCTCGACGGCGTCGACCGCCACCATGTCGACATCGCTATCGGGCACCCCCTTCAGGCCGTCGAGGATGCAGTCGCCGATCGTGCGCGTGTGTCCCTCGACGGAGTGATAGATCATCGTCGTGACGGTCATGATGTGCTCGTAAAGGAAACGGCCGCCGCATCATACGACGCGACGGCCGACCGGTTGGCTATTCCGATTTTTTGAGCTCGAACCAACGCAGTTGGTTGTCCGGATGGTAGGTGACTCCGGAAATCGTATCGCGCGTTGCGACGAACGACTTGTACTCGACAACAGGCGCCCAAGCGACGTCTGCCATCACCCTGTCTTGGGCTTCGGCAAGGGCTTTGTTGCGTTTGTCGTCGTCGGACTCGTTGAAGATGCGACCGTAGTAGATCCCGTCGAGATCTTCGCTCGAGTAGTTGATGATGTTGTTGATGCCGCCTTTGTCCGGAGAAACAAAGAACAACTGAACGGCATAACCCGCATCGACGCCGAAGGGTGTGATGCTGTCGATCAGGGTCATTTGCAGGTCCTTCTTGACCAGCTGCCGATCGACGTATTGCGACTCCGGAATCGGGTTGAGCTGAATGTTGACGCCGACTTCACGCAACGCCGATCGAATGGCGGTGCCGATCGGTTGCAGCCACGAGTCCCGCTCTTGCGGATAGGTCAGCAGAAACGATTCTGCGGGAAAGGCATCGAGGCCTTTTCCGTCCGGGAATCCCGCTTCGCTAAGAAGCTGCCTTGCCTTGTCGAGATCGAACGAGAACTGGGTCTCGGTCTTCGAGAACCCGGGATAGGTGGTCGGGACGATGCTTTCCCAGCGTCTTGCCTCGCCGAAAAAAGCGTTCTCGATGACCCGGTCGTACGGGATCGCATGGGCGATGGCCTGCCGGAGTTTCGTGTTGTTCCACGGCTCCGCCTTGAAGTTCATCGCGACGGCGATGTTCTTGTTGCCCCAGGCACCGACGACATTGACACCGCGGGCCAGTCGCAAGTTCTCGTACTCCTTGGGCGTCAAAAGTTCTGCGACGTCGGCCTGCCCGCTACGTACCACGATGGTGCGGGTCGAGCTTTGCGGCACCCGACGAAGGACGATGCGGTCGATGTCGGCTTTGCCGCGGTAATAGTCCGGGTTGGCGGTGGTGACGAACTCCTCGGACTTTTTCCAGGTATCAAGACAGTATGCGCCAAAGCCAGGAGCGTTCACTTCGTTGTTGTATTTGTGCGCCCATGGATCGTCGGCGGTGGCGTTAGCCTCCATGATTTGCTTGTCGAGCATTTGGATGCCGAAAATTGTGAGGACCGGCAGCATGAGCTTGTTCGGCGCGCCCTGTTTGATCTGTACGGTGTAGTCGTCGATTTTTTTGACTTCTTCGCCGAGCTTTTTGGCAGCGTCGTCGCCGAACACCGCGGGCGTAAACCCGGCGATCGACGCGACGTTTGAAAGAAACCAACTAATGGGCGCGCTCCCGCTCACGCTTTTTGCCCGTGTGAAGGTGTAAAGAACATCGTCGGCGTTGAACTCGGCGCCGTTACACCCCTTGACGCCGCGCCGCAGGTTGAACGTCCAGGTCAGCGTCGAGGCATCGAAAGACCACGACTCGGCGAGCCGGCCTTCGAAATCTTGGAAATCCAGGATGCGGACGCCTTCGTCGTTGGTGTGGCTGAACGGGTAATAGACCAGCGGCTCAAGCAAGTTCGCGAGCCCGGTCTGCGTGACCGGCGATGCCGCCGTCGGGCCGTCGTAGTCGAGCCCCGGCGGGACGTCACCCGTCAAGATGAGCGCTTCTTTCGCACTCGCGCCGAACGCGATCGAGGCGGACAGCGCAAGTCCGAGAATTGTGCCGATTGATTTCATGTCTTCCTCCCTGGCGGCCAAGACGGCCCCAAGGGCAAACTTTGGGTGCGGGGTGACCCCAGGGTCAAGAAAAGTCCGGACAAACAAAAAAGGGCGCACCGCGGTACGCCCTTTTTCCGAGTAATTGGATACGCCTAGACGACGCCGTAGGCCAGCATGGCGTCGGCGACCTTGGTGAAGCCCGCAATATTGGCGCCTTTCACGTAGTCGATGTAGTTCGGGTCGTCGGTATCGCCGTACCGCACGCACTTTTCGTGGATGTTGTTCATGATCGAGCGTAGTTGCTTTTGCAGATCATCTGCTTCCCACGACAGGCGTTGCTGGTTCTGACTGATCTCCAACCCGGAAACCGCAACGCCGCCGGCGTTGGCAGCTTTGGACGGCCCGAACAGAACCTTGGCGGCGAGGAAGGCGTGAATGCCGTTTTGCTCGGTCGGCATGTTGGCGCCCTCCGACACCGCCTTGATGCCGTTCTTGATCATCAGATTGGCTTCGTCGGTACTGATTTCGTTTTGCGTGGCGCACGGCAGGGCGAGATCGGCCTCGACGATCCAAGGACGTTGCCCGCCGTGGAAGCTCGCGTTCTTGAACTCCTTAACGTAGTCCTCGATGCGGCCGCGCCGGTGGGTCTTGTGTTCCTTGACCCAGTCGATCTTCTCTTGGGTCAGGCCGTCGGGGTCGTGTATGAAGCCGCCGGAATCGGAGAGCGTCAGCGGTATCCCGCCACGATGGAGGATTTTCTCCGCAGCGTGGGTCGCCACGTTACCGGACCCCGAAATGATTGCGGTTTTGCCTTCGATCGCCGAGCCCGCTTTTTTCAGCATGTCTTCGAGGAAATACACCGTGCCGTAGCCGGTCGCCTCGGTGCGCACCAAGCTCCCGCCGTATTCGAGTCCCTTGCCGGTCAACACGCCGGTGTATTGGTTGGTGATGCGTTTGTACTGGCCGAACATGAACCCGATTTCACGCGCGCCCACGCCGATGTCTCCGGCCGGCACGTCGACATCTGCGCCGACATGACGAAACAGCTCGGTCATGAAGGATTGGCAAAACCGCATGATCTCGGATTCGGATTTGCCTTTGGGGTTGAAGTCGGATCCGCCTTTACCGCCGCCCATCGGCAACCCGGTCAGGCTGTTCTTGAACGTTTGCTCGAACGCGAGGAATTTCAGGATGCTTTGGTTGACGCTGGGATGAAACCGAAGCCCACCCTTATAAGGGCCGATCGCATTGTTGTTCTGCACGCGGTAACCGCGCTGCACGCGGATGTTGCCGCTGTCGTCTTCCCAGCAGACGCGAAAGCTGACAACGCGATCCGGTTCGGCAATGCGCCGCAGGATCTGTTTCTCGTGATAGATCTCTTTGTCTTTGATGTAGTCGAAGACATATTGCGCGACCTCGTAAACGGCCTGGTGAAACTCGGTTTCCCCGGGGTTGCGCTTTTTCACCCCTTCCATGAATTGTTCGAGATTGACGTGGTCCGATACGGCCATCTAGGTGCTCCCTCTCCAAATTTTCTTTGCAGCCTCAGCCAGGCTGCCAATCCGGCAATGATACAGATGCGGCCCGATAGGTCTTTAGGAATCTGGCAATTAGTGCCGGAAATGCCGCATCCCGGTCATCACCATGGCCAATCCGGCCTCGTCGGCGGCAGCAATGACCTCGTCGTCGCGCATGGATCCGCCTGGCTGAATCACGGCGGTCACCCCGGCTTCGGCAGCCGTCAACAGGCCGTCGGCAAAGGGAAAGAAGGCGTCCGATGCGACGACAGACCCTTTTGCCAGGGGCTCGTCCATGCCTGCCGCCTCGGCGGCGTCGGCCGATTTTCGTGCCGCGATTCGCGCCGAATCGACGCGGCTCATTTGCCCCGCGCCGATGCCGACAGTGGCGCCGTCGCGGGCGTAGATAATTGCGTTCGATTTGACGTGTTTGGCGACCGCAAATGCGAACAACAGATCGGCCAGTTCGCTTTCGGTCGGTTGGCGTTTGGTAACGACCTTGAGATCGCTCGCGGTCACGACGCCGGAGTCGCGGTCTTGCAGTAGATAACCGCCGGCAACCGTGCGAATCGTCATGCCCGCCATGGTGGGGTCGGGGAGGCCGTCCGTGAGCAATAGCCGCAAGTTCTTTTTCTTGGCGAAGATCGCCTTGGCGTCGTCGTCGGCGCCGGGGGCAATGACAACCTCGGTAAAGACTTCGGTGATGCGTTTGGCCAATGCTCCGTCGATCGCGCCGCCAAGCGCGACAATGCCGCCGAAGGCGCTGACCGGATCGCACCGCAACGCTTTTTCGTAGGCATCAATAAGATCGTTGCCGATCGCGGCGCCACAGGGATTGGCGTGTTTGATGATCGCCACCGCCGGGCGAGCGCCGGCCTCGCTCAGTTCGGCGACCAATTCGACCGCCGCATCGGTGTCGTTGATGTTGTTGTAGCTCAACTCCTTGCCCTGCACTTGTTGCGCGGTGGCGACGCCAGGGCGGTTGGAGCCGTCTGTATAGAACGCTGCGGTCTGATGTGGGTTTTCGCCATAACGCAGAACCTGTCGTCGCTGCGCGGCGGCGATCAGGCGCGGGGGGAATGGTTCGTCGCGCTGTCCGGAGAACCAGGTCGCAATCGCCGCGTCGTAACTGGCGGTACGCGCAAAGGCCTTGGCGGCGAGGGCCTGTCGGGTATCGGCCGTCACGCTGTTGTCGTTTGCGCGCATCTCCTCGGTGACGGTGCCGTAGTCGGTCGGATCGGTGAGGACCGTCACGAAAGCATGGTTCTTGGCGGCCGACCGGATCATCGACGGCCCCCCGATATCGATGTTCTCAATCGTCGTCGCGAAGTCCGCGCCTGCGGCGACGGTTTCCTCAAACGGATAGAGATTGATCGCGACAAGATCTATCGGCGTGATGTCGTGGTCGGTCATCGCCTTCTTGTGGGCCGCATCGTCGCGGATCGCCAAAAGGCCGCCATGCACCTTAGGGTGCAGCGTCTTGACCCGGCCGTCCATAATCTCCGGAAACCCGGTGTGGTTCGAAACTTCGGTCACGGCGATGCCGGCATCGGCAATCGCTTTGGCCGACCCACCGGTCGACAGGATTTCGACGCCTTGGTCGGCAAGGAACTTGGCGAAGTCGACCAATCCGGTTTTGTCTGAAACCGATAGCAAAGCGCGTTTGATGGGTTGCGGCGTACTCATGCGGGTCGAATCTCCATTCAGTCGTTTCTTATTGGGCGACGGCGGGTCGGTCGATGGCGTGGTGGCTAAACTCGGGCACGATCTGCCCGATCAGGCCGATCACAGCGCCCAGGTCCTCGCGTCGCGCGGCGTCGCGCAGCGCGTCGAATTCGCGGTCAAGGTCGGCGAGCGCCAGGGTGCGCGGCGCGGCGCGCAGAATGCCTTCCTGGGCGGTCGGCGTCAGTCCTTCAGCTTGGTGCGACAGTTCTTCGTGCAGTTTTTCGCCGGGGCGCAAACCTGTAAACCGGATCTCGATGTCCTTGTCGGGCTGAAGGCCGACGAGTCGGATCATTTGGCGCGCCAAGTCTTCGATCCTCACAGGCTCTCCCATGTCCAACACGAACACCGTGCCGGGCACGTGGTCGCCGGCGTCCATCGCAGAGGCCTGAAGGACGAGCTCGACCGCTTCCCGCGTGGTCATGAAGAACCGCGTCGTGTCGCGGTCGGTCACGGTCACCGGGCCACCGGCTGCGATTTGCTTTTGAAACAAGGGGACCACCGATCCGGTCGACCCCAAGACATTACCGAACCGCACGGCAACGATGCGCGTGTTGCCGGCCTCTTCCTCGTGCCCTAAGGCTTGGCAGTACATTTCGGCGAGCCGCTTACTAACGCCCATTACGCTTGTCGGGTTCACCGCTTTGTCAGTGGAAATCAGCACCATGGTTTTGACGTCGTGGCGGCGGCAAGCGCGCGCGATATTGCGCGATCCGATCACGTTGGTCAGCACGGCCTCATGTGGATTCTGTTCGGACAGCGGGACGTGCTTGAACGCCGCAGCGTGAAAAACAAGGTCTGGCGTCTCTTCTTTGAAGACGTGTGTTACACGATCCTCGTTGCGGATATCGGCAAGAATGGCACGCCGGCTTACTTCGGGGAGGGTCGTGGCGAGTTCGAGGTCGATCTGGTACAGCGCATGCTCGCCGTTATCCAACAACGTGATGTGGCTGGGCCCTAAGCGTGCGATTTGGCGTACGAGCTCGCTGCCGATCGTGCCGCCGGCGCCGGTTACCATGACGCGTCGTCCTTTGACCAGGCGCTGCATCGCGTCCCGATCGAGCACCTTCTGCGGCCGACCCAGAAGGTCTTCCATGGCGAGGGGGCGGACCGCGACATCGCCGGCGTCACCACGAAAATCGGTCAAACGGGGAAGGCGGGCCATGCTCATGCCGAGTTCGTCGGCGCGGGAGAGGAGACGCAACAGTCCGTCACCGGTGATTCTTTCCGTCGCGAGCAGCACCCTCTGTGGGCGCCGTCCCTTGCGATCGAGGCGGGCGACGACGTCGGGCAGATTGTCGACACTGTCGATGACCCGAATACCGCGAATGTCGCGCCCGATTCGGCTCGGCTTGTCGTCGACAATGCCCACCACACGATAGGGTGCCCCCGGCCGAGCCATTTCGCGGATGAAGACCTCGGCGCTGCCGCCGGCACCGACCAACAACACCGGAATGCGATCGTCGTGGATTCGTTCAAACACCGCGCGCAGATTGCCGTCCTTGATCAGACGGTAGGCCAGTCGTGGCAGGCTGAGCTGCAGCGCGAGAAGTGGCCAGACCAGGATCAACGCGGTACGCGGAAAGTTCTCCAGCCTAGTGACCAGGAACAGCGCCGGCAGAAAAATCAGAATGCTTAGCGTAACGCCTTTGGCGATGGTCACCAGATCGGTGAACGAGGCGTAATGCCAAATCCCTCGGTACAGCCCGGCGCGCCAGAATACGATCGCGCACACCACGACGAAGGTCAGGGTGTTCGGCCAGTCGAAAAAGAACGCTTGATCGTTGCCCAACGTCTGGTGCCGGATCCACACCGCAAGCTCGAAGGCAATCGTCGCTTGAATGAGGTCGTGGAGCGCAACGACGCTGACGCGCGACAGGCTAAGAAAGGGACGAGGATTGCTGGCGGTCATGCGGTCATGCGGTTGGTGCGGGGTCGCGGGCAAAGTACCACAGCACACCGCCCGTCAGTACCACACCGATCAAAAGCCAAAGGGCTTGTCGCTCGGGTTGTATCGCGCTGACATAGGCAAGCGCCACGAGCGAGATATTGAGCGCCAAAATGATCTGCACCACTCGCGTGTGGGATCCGAATCGCCGTGCTGCCCTTTGATAGTAATGGCCCCGATGTGCTTTCAGCAGGTGCTCGCCGCGTCGGACGCGGCGCATCAGGGTTAGCGTGGCGTCCATCAGATAGTAGAGTGGCAGCAGCAGCGCGGCGGCCCACAATCCCGACCCGGCAAGCTCCAACAACATCCAGCCGAACAGGAAGCCCAAGGGGACAGCGCCGACGTCTCCGAGAAAGATTCGCGCCGGATGCCAATTCCATCGCAGGAACCCGAGAAGAGCCGCTGCGAGCACGATCGCAAAAAGCGCGAGATTGGATTGAACGTCGATCCCGATCGCGAGGCCTAGGGCCGCGGCGAGGGGGGCGAGAAGGGCAACGCCAACCCCGATGCTGCTGCCTTCGATGCTGGTGATGCCATCGATGCCGTCCATGAAGTTGGTCAGGTTGATCAGCCACAACCACAGCCATGCGGTGATCGCGATGTCGAGCCCGTAGGGCAGCACCGTCTGAAAGATCCGGCCATGCGCCGACAACGTGGCGATACCGATCAAGACCACGATGGCCTGGACAACAAGCCGCAAAACAGGGGACAGCGGTTGGCGATCGTCCCGCCAAGACATGACGGCCAAGACGACCGCGAGACCGACCAACAAGGGGAGCGGGAAAGTGAAGTGTCCGCCGTCTTGCGTGGCGCCGAGGGCCCAGATCAGCAACCATTCCACGGCGATCACTGCCATCACCACGATCCCGCCGCCCACCGGGGTCGGCACGGCGTGGCTAGAGCGTTCGTTGGGATGATCGAGGATCGCGCGGGCTTGCAAGCTACGTTGCAGCAGCTGGGTGCCTAGGAAAGACGCGGCGAAGGCGGTTGCCGCGATGACGATCATGGTGACGACCATGGCCGCTTATATCAGATCAGAAACGGCTTGCCCGCGCGTCCTTGGTCGTCGCGAACGACGACGGCGAAACACGCCGATAAGCATCAAGCGATTGGTCGACGAAAAGCTCCACCGAAAACTCGGTTTCTGCGCGGGCACGGCCTTCGTCCGCAAGACGGTGGCGCAGTGCCGGGTCCTCGATCAAGCGCTGGACGGCGGCAGCGGTGGCCGTTTCGTCGCGTGCCGGCACGAGAAGGCCGTTCTCTTCGTGGCGCACGATCTCGCGGCAGCCCGGCACATCGGTCGTCACGATCGCCCTTCCGATCGCCGCGGCCTCGATCAAGACCCGCGGCAAACCTTCGCGGTATGACGGCATGCACACAATATTGGCCTGGGCCAACGCGGCGGGCATGTCGTTGGCGAAGCCTTGCCAGGTAAGGATGCCTTCGCGCTCCCAGGCGCGGATGCCGGCATCGCCGACGTCGGTCGGGTTATCCGGGTCCGTGCGTCCGACAAGAAGGAACGTGGCGCGGTCGTGCAGTCGACGCGCCGCAGCTACGAATTCGTGCACACCCTTGTCCCCAAGAATGCGCGCCGGGAACACCACCACCGGTTTGCCGCGGGGTTCCGGACGGCGTGCGAACCGCGTCATGTCGACGCCGCAACCGCGAATCATGACCGTGATCGCGGGGTCGACCAACCGATTGTCGCGAAAGAGCTGAAGGTCGTCCGGATTTTGAAAGATCGCGACAGCGTTTCGATGGCTCAGAGCAAACCGGTAGAGCCGCTTGACGAACGCGCGTTGGAGCCGCGCGGCAAGACCGTCGATCAAAAACAGGTACCCCAAACCGGTAATGGCGTGAACCACGGCCGGGACGCGGCGAAGGCGCGCCACGAGGCCCGCGTATAGCACGGGCTTCATCGTAACCGCATGCAGCACGTCTGGTCTTACTGATCCGATGATCCGCCACAGTCTAAGTATTAGGGCGAGTTCGCCGCCGACGTGTCGCGCCCCGCGCTTCAGCGGGATGTCGTGATGCTGTAGGCCTTTTTGGCGCATCAAGGCGACGGGCCCATCGTCATGGGGCACTGCGACGTGCACCTCAAAGCCCGCGTCACGGGCCGCAAGGGCCACCGGCAAGCGGTGCGTAATAAAGAATGGTGCATCGTTCAGCACCATGAGGAGACGCGGTTTGGTCATCCGGGCGCGTGCATGTGTTCGTGCCAAGCCTGGAACATCAATGTGGCCCATAACGCGCCCGAGTGATCGGCGCGGCCGTCCAAATGGGCAGTCCAAAGGCGCCGCACGACCGCGGAATCGAACATGCCCTCCTGCGTCAAACGGCTCTCCGCGAGCAACGTTTCCGCCCAGTCGCGCAAGGGGCCGCGAAGCCACCGTGTCACGGGCACGGCAAATCCTTGTTTGGGTCGGTCGAACACGTCGCGAGGTACGTGCCGATAGAGAATTTCGCGCAGCAACCACTTCGACGTTCCGCCGCGAATTTTGAGGTCGCTGGGCAACGCCCACATCGCTTCGACTACTCGGTGATCGAGGATCGGCACGCGTACCTCCAAACCGACAGCCATGCTGGCACGATCGACTTTGGTCAAAACGTCGTCAGGCAGATAGCCGTTGAGGTCTTGGGTCTGCATCCACAGGACAGGGTCGTCGCCTTCTGCCCCCCCGGCGCTTGATGCAGGTTCGTCAACGCCAAGGACGAAGGAATCCCCGTATCGCGTCAGGGTGTCGTAAACGGAATGCAGCGATCGCGCCGACAGCACCGCACCCAGTTTATGCAGCCGCATGCCGGCCTGTGGTGGCCGACGGTTTGCCGGTAACAACCGCGTCAGGCGATCCAAGGTGTCGGGGGAGGTTGACCGCAAAGCGCCGCCGATCATCCGGCGTAGCGCGACGGGCATGCCGCCGAGCCGGCCCCACCGTGCCGCCAACTGGTGACGGGTGTAGCCGGCAAAAACTTCATCGCCACCGTCCCCCGAGAGCGCGACGATCACGTCGCGGCGCGCGACCTGGGAAACCAGAAAGGTGGGGATTTGCGACGAATCCGCGAAGGGCTCGTCATACATTTCCGGCAATCTGGGAATGAGTTCCGCCCCTTCGTCAGCGTCGAATCGGATCTCGGTATGTTCGGTGCCGAGCCGGTCGCTGACCGCACGGGCGTGCGCCGCCTCGTCATAATCCTGTTGGCCGAAACCGACCGTGAAGGTCTTGATGGGCCGGCTGCTCTGCGTCTGCATCAACGCTGTGACGGCCGACGAGTCGACGCCGCCCGAAAGAAAGGCGCCAAGCGGGACATCGGCCACCATCCGGCGTTTCACCGCGTCGCCCAGCAAAGCCTCGATGCGTTCGCGGGCCGCCGCCGGCGCTTCATGATGGTGGGCGGTATCGGCCTGGATCCTCCAATAACGTGTCTCGGTCGTCGTGCCGTTTGCGTCGAAGGTCACCGATCCACCGGGCGGAATACGCCGGATCTCCTGATAGATCGAATGCTCTCCGGTGACGTATCCGTGGCGCACGAGATCGGCGACCGCGGCACGATTGATCGTCGGGCGAACGCGCGGGTGGGCGCGGATCGCGCGAAGCTCGGAGCCAAATGCGATGGTTTGGCCGAACCGCCCCCAGTAAAGCGGTTTGATCCCGATACGGTCGCGGATCAACGTCAACGATCGGGTCTCGCGATCCCAAACCGCCATGGCAAACATTCCGATAAGGCGCGCCAATGTTTCGGCGATGCCCCATCGCGCGAAACCTTCGACAATGACCTCCGTATCGGAATGCCCACGAAATGCCGCGCCTTGCGCCTCCAGTTCTTTTCGAAGGTCGCCGTGGTTGTAAATCTCGCCATTGTAGCTCACGACGAAGCGACCATTGGCCGACAGCATCGGTTGATGGCCGGCCGCCGACAGATCGATGATGGACAAGCGCCGATGCCCCAGGGCGATCCCGGCCGCCTCGTCCGCCCATGCCCCTGAATCATCCGGACCCCGATGGGTCAAGGTATCGGCCATTGTCTGAGCAACCTGCGCCAGCGGCTGATCGATTTCAGCCTTCAGCTGCAAGAACCCGGCTATGCCGCACATGGACGAACCGCTGTGGCGCTCGATGTCATGGCAAACTTATGGCCGCCCACCGCCCGCAAAACAAGAACGGTTCAGGCCTCGTGAGGGTCGCCTTGGGTCAGAAGCCCGGCGGCAATCGCGGCGGCGAGCCACAAGGTCGCCAGCCACCAAGCCTGCCAGATACCGAAGTTGAGGACGAACGGCGGAAGCGCCGTGACCACGGCGGCCGCGGCTGCTGCCCGCCCCCAAGGGGTCAGGCCCGATCGCCAAAGCCCCCGCAACAGGCCGACGAAGACGAGCGCGAGCCCGATGACGCCGACGACGCCTAGCTCAAGCCAAACCTGGAGGACGGCATTGTGGGGATGTAGCGGCAGGGCGGCCGGCGCATAACCGAACTGTGGCCGTAGCGACTCGATGACATCGCCTTGGGCGCCAATCGCGCGCGCGGCATCAAATCCCGCGCCGAGCGGCGCTGCGTCGGCAGCTTCGCCGGCGGCAAAGTTCCAAATGCCGATGCGGTGAGCCCACGGCGTTGGGAGTTCGATGTGTCGGTCTATCAACGCCGGGATGGTGACGATGTCGCGCGATATCCACGGCGCAAAAGCGGCGTAGAGACAGAATGCGATTGCCAGCACGGTGAGCGCTGCCCGCGGAGCCATACGGACCGCAACGAACATCACGGTCCCCAGCAACAAACCGACAGTCGCGGCGTTCATCGGCAATAGGACGATCGCAAACGCGCCGCCGACAAAAAAGAGACCACCGATCGCCAGCCGCTTTCGACCAAGTGCGATCGCCGTCGGCCACAGCAAGATCGAGAACAAGACAACGCCGCGTCCGACGCGTTCGAGATTATTGGCGGCGGTGTCGGCGTCTTCGCCACGAAGGGCGCGCATCAGTGCGGCGCCGCTCAATCCTTCGAATAGGAAGATGGCTGCGGCGACGGTCAATGCGACGAGCAGGGCACGACGAAGCGTTCGGGACCGTGGTGCGTTGTCTCCGAGCCAAGCGAAGAGCACGAGGCCGGGCACGCCGAGCGCCACCGTGCGGAGTGCCTTGCCCGGGTCTGCGAGAGGCGACCAATACGCCGAGGCCACCGTCCAAGCCGCCAGGACGACCAGACCGATCCCGAGTTCTATCGGAAGGCTCGTCGTCACCTGGCGGATGGTCGATACCGATAGGGTCGCAAGACCCAGCAATAACAGCGCTGCCACGGTGCCATTGGGGGCCAACGGCATTACCAGTCCCAGCAGCAAAACCAGGATGCCGACCGCTACGGCACGGGTGGTTAGAAGACGGGGCGATTCGGTCATCATTGATATTCATGTCCCATTGGCCGCCAACATACAGACCTGATCCCGTCTGGGGTTCGAGATTTGTGACGCTAGGTCCCGGCGGCGAACAGAAAACCTCCTTGCTGCGGCCCGGCGTCGGGGGCATAAATGGGCGCCCGCCGAATTGTCGGTGGTAATTCAGACACTTGTTCATGTTCCCAACTGTGCATAACCCCCAATGACAGCCGCTGTATCAAACGTGGCCGTTGTCGGATGTGGCTACTGGGGCAAGAATCTTGTCAGGAATTTCAAAGACTTAGGCGCTCTAGCGGCAATTTGCGATGTCGATCCGGACCGCGCGGCGGGTTTGGCGGCTGCGCACGACGTGCCGGTGCGGGGGTTTGTCGAGGTCCTTGCCGACCCGGCGGTTGGTGGCGTGGTCATCGCCGCGCCGGCTGAGCAGCATGCCACTCTAACCCGCGAGGCATTGCTGGCGGGGAAGGACGTTTTCGTCGAAAAACCTCTCGCCCTTCAAGTGGCGGATGCCGAGGCATTGGTAGCGATGGCGCGAGATGCCGGCCGCATTCTCATGGTCGGGCACCTGCTGCAATACCATCCAGCTTTCTTGCAGCTCCGCGCCTTTGTCAGCGAGGGTCGCCTGGGGCGCTTGCAGTACATCTATTCGAATCGCCTCAATCTTGGAAAGGTGCGCCGCGAGGAAAACATCCTATGGAGCTTCGCGCCCCACGATTTGTCGATGATCCTGTCGCTGGTCGGAACGCCGCCGGCGCGCGTCAATGCCACGGGCAGTTACTACCTACACAAAACCATCGCCGATGTGACGACGACGCACCTGTCCTTTCCCGGTGGCGAAAGCGCGCACGTCTTTGTTTCGTGGTTGCACCCCTTCAAGGAACAAAAACTTGTCGTCGTTGGTGACCAGGGGATGGCGGTGTTCGACGACGGGGAGTCCTGGGACAGCAAGCTGTCGCTCTACCCCCATCGCATCGAGTGGCGCGAAGGCATGCCGATCCCGGAGAAAGCCGACCGCGAGCCGGTCCCGCTGGCCGAGGACGAGCCGCTCAAACTCGAATGCGCGCACTTCCTGGAATGCATGGAGACCCGTCGCACCCCGCGCACCGACGGGGCCGAAGGTCTTGCCGTGCTGCAGGTGCTCGATGCCTCCGAACGCTCCATGACCACCGGCCGACCCGTTTCGCTCGCTTGTGCGGCAGGCGAGGTATTCGTTCATGAGACGGCTCGGGTCGATCAGCCAGCGACACTCGGCGCCGGCACCAAAGTTTGGCACTACAGCCATGTGCTGTCGGGATCGACGCTAGGGTCCGACTGTGTTGTCGGGCAGAACGTATCGATCGGGCCCGACGTAAGGATTGGGGACGGCTGCAAGATTCAAAACAACGTCTCGGTCTACAAGGGTGTGACGCTCGAGGATGGCGTGTTTTGTGGACCGAGTTGTGTTTTCACCAACGTGCGGAACCCGCGCGCCGAGGTGAACCGGCGCGACGAGTTCAGCAACACCACCGTTCGGCGCGGTGCGACGATCGGCGCCAATGCAACAATCGTATGCGGGGTCGAACTAGGCGCCTATTGCATGATTGGCGCCGGCGCCGTGGTGACCCATGACGTACCGCCGTTTGCATTGATGGCGGGTGTGCCTGCCCGGCGCATCGGTTGGGTGAGCCATAGTGGCGAACGCCTCGGCGAGGATTTGGTCTGTCCACGGACAGGCCGTCGCTATCAGGAAACGAGCACCGATACCTTGCAAGAAATCGAAACAAAGGCAGCAGCGGTTTGAACGACAACCCCGCCCCAAAGATCCCGTTCATCGACCTTGCGGCGCAGCGCGACCGGCTGCAGCCCGGCCTTGATGAAGCCATTTCGACCGTGATCGCGCATGGCGCGTTCATCAACGGCCCCGAAGTAAAAGAGTTCGAACGCGACCTTGCCGAGTTTGCGGGGGTTGCCCACGCCATCGGGTGCGGCAACGGCACCGACGCGCTTTTTCTCCCTTTGCTTGCGCACGGCATCGGCGCCGGCGACGCAGTCTTGGTCCCATCGTTTACCTTCGTGGCTACGGCCGAAGTGGTTGTGTTGACCGGGGCGACGCCGATTTTTGTGGATGTCGATGTCGACACGTTCAACGCGTCGGTCGAAACGATGCAAGAGGGTGTCGCGGAAGCCCGCCGCCAAGGCCTGCGACCGCGCGCGATGATACCCGTCGACCTGTTTGGATTACCCGCCGATTACGACGCCCTCAACACCCTCGCCGATGCAGAGGACATGCTGGTGATCGCCGACGCGGCGCAAAGTTTTGGCGGGAGTCGGGGCGACCGGCCGGTTGGCGGCCTCGCGAAGGTGACCAGCACCAGCTTTTTCCCGTCCAAACCGCTGGGCTGCTACGGCGACGGTGGCGCCATTCTGACCGACGATGACGACCTCGCCGATCAACTGCGTTCGCTACGCGCGCATGGCGGAGGCAAAGACAAGTACGACAATGTCCGCATCGGCGTGAACAGCCGCCTGGATACCATTCAAGCGGCCATCTTGTCGTGCAAACTCACTATTTTGGCGGATGAGATCGTGGCGCGGGGCAAGGTAGCGGCGCGATACAATAATGCCGTGCCCGAAGCGGTGACCCCGCCGCGGATCTTCAACGACGCAGTGTCGGCTTGGGCGCAGTACACCCTTCGGGTGGCCGATCGTGATGCGGTCGCGGCGCAGTTGAAAACGCGCAGCATTCCCACTGCAGTCTATTACCCGAAACCGCTCCACCAGCAGCAGGCGTACCGCAACTATCCGGTCGTGGGAGGTGAGCTGCCGGTTTCCGAGCGGTTGTCCGGCGAAGTGCTCAGTCTCCCCATGCACCCGTATCTCGAAGAACCGGTGCAGCAACGCATTCTCGAAGGATTACGCAGCGTGGTGACAGCCTAATGGATGTGCGCGGAAAGAAATTTGTTGTTATCGGCGGCGCAGGCCTGATCGGGTCGCACGCTGTGGAATGCCTTGTGGAGGAAGATGTCGGCGAGGTGGTCATCTACGACAACTTCGTTCGCGGCACGCATGAGAACCTTGAAAAGGTGCTGACCGATCCGCGCGTTTCCATCTTCGATGTCGGCGGCGACATCACCCAAACCGATCTGTTGAACGCGGCGCTCAAAGGTGCAGACGGTGTTTTTCATTTTGCGGCGTTGTGGCTGTTGCAATGTCACGAATTCCCCCGGTCTGCGTTCGACGTGAACATCGGCGGCACTTTTAATGTGCTGGAAGCTTGCGTTCAGCAAGGTGTGAAACGCTTGGTCTACTCGTCCTCGGCGTCGGTCTATGGCGATGCGGTGGAAGAGCCGATGTCGGAAGATCATCCGTTCAACAATCAGAACTTCTACGGGGCGACGAAGATCGCCGGCGAGGCGATGGCGCGGGCCTATCATCATCGCTACGGCCTTTCCTATGCCGGGCTGCGATATATGAACGTCTACGGGCCGCGCCAGGATTATCGGGGCGCTTATATCGCGGTCATCATGAAGATGCTCGACGCCGTCGACCGCGGTGAACCGCTGAAGGTCTACGGCGATGGCAGCCAAGCCTATGACTTCGTCTACGTCGGTGATTGTGGGCGCGCCAATCTTTGCGCGATGAAGGCATCGGTCGACGATCGCTTTTACAATGTCGGTACCGGCAAGCGCACCTCGATCAAGGAACTGGCCGAAATGGTCAATCGCCTCACCAACAATCCTGGGGGCATCGAATACGTGCCCGAAGGGCAAACGTTCGTTCGCAACCGGATCGGCGCGACGGAGAATGCCTCGAACGACATCGGCTTCAATGCGAACGTCGAATTGGAAACCGGCCTTCGCGAACTGATCACCTGGCGCAACGCCCACAAAGAAGCGGTCGACGCCCGACGGGCCGCTGCGGGCTAGCCTGTGACCGAATCGGCGCGCCGCAATATCGCGATCGCTCTACCAAGCACCGGAGAGGAAGAGTGGCTCGCGCTGCGCGAGTCGATCGAAAGCGGCTGGTTGAGCCAAGGCCCCAAGGTTAAAGCTTTTGAAGAAGCGTTTGCGGCGCGACATCAAGTTGCGCGTGCGCTCGCAACGACAAGCTGCACCACCGCACTTCACCTTGCGCTTGCCGCTGTGGGCGTGGGTCCGGGCGACGAAGTCATCGTGCCCGCCTTTACGTGGGTCGCGACGGCCAATGTCGCTGTTTATTGCGGCGCAACCCCGATCTTCGTCGATGTCGATCCGCATACCTACAATATGGACATGGCCAAGGTCGAAGCGGCCCTGACGGCGCGTACCAAAGCCGTGATTCCCGTGCATCTTTTTGGGTTATGTGCCGACATGACTGCCCTGCGCGATGTCCTTCCGCCAGGTGTCGCTGTGATCGAAGACGCCGCCTGCGCTGCCGGTGCAACCCTCGATGGGCGACCGGCTGGGGGTCTCGGGACCATGGCCTGTTTCAGTTTTCATCCGCGCAAGTCGATCACCACCGGCGAAGGCGGCATGTTAACCACCGACGACGAGGCCCTTGCCGAGGCTGCCGACCGGTTGCGTAATCACGGCGCGAGTGTTTCGGAAGAGATTCGCCATCATGGCCCGAAGCCGTATCTTCTGCCGGACTTCGATGTACTCGGGTTCAACTATCGCATGACCGATTTGCAAGGGGCCTTGGGGCTGGTGCAACTCGGCAAGCTGGATGGCTTCATCGCGGAACGCGAGACATGGGCGCAATGGTATTGCGAGTCCCTGGCTGATATCGCGTGGTTGCGCATGCCGACGATCCCGGCGGGCTACACGCACGCTTGGCAAGCATTCGTGACCGTTGTCGACGAAGACACCGCACCAATGGCGCGCAACGACATCATGGAAAAGCTTCAAGAAGCGGGGATCAGTACCCGCCCGGGGACCCATGCCGTCACCGAGCTGGGGTACTACAAGGATCGATTGGGCCTACAGACCGGGCAGTTTGTGGTGGCAAGTCGGCTTGAACGGCAAACCCTCGCCCTGCCGCTGCACAATCGGATGACAGCCGAGGACTACGCCTACGTTTCCGAAACGCTTCACGGGATCTAGCGCTTTATGTGTGGCGTAGCGGGCATCTTCAACTTGGATGGCGCCCCGGTGTCGCCGGTCGTGTTGGGCCGCATGACCGACATGCTGACCCACCGCGGGCCGGACGATCGTGGGGTGCATGTCGATGGTGCGCTCGGTCTAGGCCATCGTCGTCTGTCGATCATCGATCTGACCGCAGCTGGGCATCAGCCGATCGCGACGCCCGATGGGCGCTTCGTGCTTTCTTACAACGGTGAGGTCTACAACTTTGCCGAACTGCGAACCGAACTTGAAAGTGCGGGGTTTAGGTTTCGCTCGCGCACCGATAGTGAGGTCGTTCTCTACGCGTTCGCGCATTGGGGCCTTGGCGCAGTCGAGCGTTTCAACGGGATGTTCGCTCTGGCTCTCTGGGACACGGTGGAACGGCGCCTTCATCTTGTCCGCGATCGTTACGGCATCAAGCCGCTCTACTACACGCTTGCAGGTCGCACCCTGCTGATCGGCTCGGAGTCGAAAGCTTTCTTGGCTCATCCCGATTTTTCGCCGCAAGTCGGGACGGCCGGGTTGGTCGAGTATCTGACGTTTCAGAACTGCTTCACCGACAACACCATCCTAAACGGCGTTCGCGTCGTGGAACCCGGAACGATCATGACGTTCGCGGAGGGTGCCGAAACGCCGCAGGTGCGGCGCTACTGGGACTACGCTTTCGTGGAACCCGAAAGCCACGCCAGCGAAGCCGAACTGACGGAGGAGCTCGACCGGCTCTTTACCCAAGCGGTCAGTCGGCAGCTTGTCAGCGATGTACCGGTCGGTGCTTATTTGAGCGGGGGCATTGACTCCGGTTCGATCACGGCGGTCGCAGCGCAGCAGCTTCCGCTAATGAGTACGTTCACGGTCGGATTCGATCTTAATTCGGCGTCCGGTATCGAGCTCGCCTTCGATGAACGGGCAAGTGCCGAGCATATGTCCTACCTGTTTCGTACCCAGCAGTACGAGATGGTGCTGAAGGCCGGCGATATGGAGCGCGCCATGCGGCAGGTCGTGTGGCACATCGAAGAGCCGCGCGTGGGTCAAAGCTATCCGAACTACTACGCGGCACGACTGGCGAGCCGGTTCGCCAAAGTCGTTCTGGCTGGCACCGGCGGCGATGAGATGTTCGGCGGTTATCCGTGGCGTTATTACCGGGGCGCTGTGGCGACGAGCTTTGAGGAATATGCCGCGAACTACTATGACTTCTGGCAGCGCCTCGTGCCGTCGGAATCAAGAAACGCAATGCTTGCACCGCTAGGCGCCGCCGCGGCGGCCGTGGACCCGAGACAGATTTTTCACGATGTCTTTCAAGAGCACGCATCGTCTCTCACGCGGCCCGAGGATTACATCAATCATTCGATGTATTTCGAGGCAAAGACCTTTTTGCACGGTCTACTGACTGTCGACGATAAACTGTCGATGGCGCATAGCCTCGAAACCCGTGTGCCGTTCCTGGATAACGATCTTGTCGATTTCGCGATGGCGCTCCCAACGGCGATGAAGCTCGACAATCTGCAGGACGTTGTGCGGATGAACGAAAACGATCCTGGCAAACTGAACAAGTACTTTGCCCGCACGAAAGACGGCAAAAAGCTGTTGCGCAAGGCGATGGCCCGCCATGTCCCGACGGATATTTCCGAGCGTCAAAAGCAAGGGTTCTCGGGGCCCGATGCCAGTTGGTTCCGTGGCGAGAGCATCGATTACGTGCGCGACCTGTTGATGTCGCCACGCGCGCGTATCTACGATGTTCTGGATCGAAAGACAGTGACCGAGCTTGTTAACGATCACCTTGAGGGTCGGGAGAATCGGCGACTACTGATCTGGTCGCTGCTGTGCGTCGAGAACTGGCTCGATATTTTTGCGCATGGCCGTTGGGAGGGCCTGGCATGACGGACGAGGATCTGCGCAAGGCCATCCAGTTGCTTCACGAGCGTACGGACGAGGATCTGCGCGAAAGGTTTGATCGGAGTCTTCCTTTCCAAGACGGCATGTTCGATCGTTGGGAACGTGCCGAACGACTTGGCTTCGCCAAGGACGTCAGCATCTACAATTCAAGCCTCGTCTACGGTGATGTTCGCGTCGGCGAGGCAAGCTGGATCGGGCCCTATACATTGCTGGACGGTTCCCAAGGCGGTCTGACCATCGGCCACCACTGCTCGATCTCGGCCGGTGTCCAGATCTATACCCACGATACGGTTCTCTGGTCCCTTTCGGGCGGCATATCGGACAAGCGAATCGGCGCGGTTTCGATCGGCGACTGCACTTATGTCGGTAGCCAGGTCGTCATCGCGTGCGGGGTGACCATCGGGATGCAATGTGTCGTTGCCGCCAACAGTTTCGTAAATCGGAATGTGGCCGATCGCACGATCGTCGGCGGAACACCCGCCAAACCTATCGGTATGGTCGATGTCGGCGCAGACGGCAGCATTGCCCTCCGATATGACTAGGCCGTCACGGCGTCTTCGGAAATGCGCCTAGTCGACGCCCTCCTTGCCGTAATTATCGTCATTCTTGCGGCGCCCATCTTCCTGTTGGCGCTCCTCATCGTTCGCCGCCTTGAACCTGCAACGCGCAGCACGATCGTCTCGCTAACGGCCGACTCGATTGCGGACACATCGCGGCTCAATACGCCTGATACGCTTGCTCAGTTCTATGGGCGGGATCCGTTCGTTCGCACGTATGTCGTTCACACTGGCGACCGGTCGGGCGGGGCGAGAAGGCTCGCTCCGGGCATCATCGGTGTGGAACTCCCGATGTGCTTGCCGCAGTTCGTCGAGCGCCTCGTCCCGCTAACGACCCGGATGTGGCTCGAGATTTCGAGTATTCCGGCAACGATTCGGTTAATGCGCCGGTTGGGATCCGATGTTCTGGAGGTCATGTCACCCAGCGCGATGGTGCCACGCGCCCTACTCATCCAACTGCTGACGGGCTGCCGGCTCACCACCCAGGTGCGCGGCAACATCGATCTCCTGACGCATTCTCTCGGCACCTACTTTTACTGCCGCATTCGGACCCGCTGGTTGCTCCCACGGTTGTTCGCCGGCGCGGTTCATCGATTGATTGCAGAAGGCTTCTATCGGCGCTGCGATCTTGTTGTCGGTTACAACCTCAACAACCTGCAAAGCGCGATTTCGAATGGGGCGGACCCAACCAAAAGTCGTCTGGCGCGCATTTCAATCGACCAGACCATTATGGATGCGCCTGTGCGGCCGCGCACCGATCTACCGGGGTTTCCACAAAGTGGGCGCGTGATCTTGCTGTGGTCTCGATTGGGGCCGGAAAAATACGTTGCGGAGGCCCTTGAGGCGTTCATTGCCCTTGCCGCGACACATGCCGATGTCGCCTTCGTCATCGTCGGCGACGGGCCATTGCGCGAATCGCTCGAAGCGCGATCACGCGCCGCCGGAGTGGCGGACAGGGTTGCCTTTCTAGGGTTCCGCGACCGGGCGTTTATTCGATCTGCAGCGGCCTATGCCGACGTGGCTTTGGTGCCCTACGGCGGGAGTTCACTGGTCGAGGCCATTTTACTCGATCTGCCGGTCGTCGCTTTCGACGTGGAGTGGCACGCGGAACTCGTGCGACCGGGGGAGACGGGTTTTCTCGCCGATTTCCCCGATGCCCACCATATGGCGGCGCAGTTGACGGCGGCTCTAGACAACCCTGACGAGGCAAAGCGGATGGCGCGGGCATGCCGCGTGGTGGCCGACCGGATGTTCGATCCGGATCGGTTACGCGCAAATGAACGTCGCATCTATTCGTCATTGGTAAGGGCGCCCGCCGCGTGAGTGCTGCGGTGGTGCCGCTCTGGCTCGGCATGGTCGCGCTCGCAATTGCCATCGTGTTGCGCGTTTTGCCACGTTTGGTATGGCCGAGGTATCACGGCACCGATGCCTACTATCACCAAGCCTACATCCGTCTTATCCGAGAGACGGGGCATCGTCTTCCGCAGCAAAACCCCCGCATCACCGGACCGGGACGTCACGCTTATCCGGCCCTCTTTCATTGGGCGTTGTCATTTTTCAATCCGGGCCAGGTGCGCTGGTTTGATGGGTTCGGCGGTGCCCTCGGTGATCTCATTGTTGCGGTTGCGACATCCGCGGTCTTGTACGTTCATGGCGCCGCCGACCTTGGCCAGGCGTTCGCCGTGGCGGGGCTCTACCTTTTCCTTCCCGGATTGGTCCTGCCGCACATCGGTCCACGCGCTTTTACGTTGACCCCGCGTGTTTGGGGGCAAGCGTTCTACGCGTTGGCGGTCGTCTGCTGGTTGGTGGCGGAAACCGTTCCGCAAGCTTGGGCGTTGTCTGTGTTGCCGCTGGCCCTGATGCTTCTGACGTCGAAATTTGCGGTGCAGAACTTGGTGTTCATCACGCCGGTCGTGGCAGTCGTTACCGGACGGTACGAGATTGCTCTCGTCGCCATTGCGGCAGCGGTGCTGGCGCTCGTGCTTTTTCGCGCGATGTTCGTCCGTCAACTGGTGGGCCAGCTAGGCCATCTCACCTGGTATTTCCGGCGCAACCAGGGAATGGTTGCTCACCGCAACAACTGGCGAGCATTAGTGGATGCACTGCGCGCGGCAAACCTGCGTCGTCTCTTGGTAGAAAGCCTTTGGCACAACCCACTCGTTTCCGGTCTCGTGCGTCACTTTCCATTGATCTTGGCGATTGGATTGGCCTGGTCGAGCCCCGGGAACTATGAGCTGGCGTTAGCATTCGCGCTGTCATGGGTGGCGCTCGTCCCGTGGTTTCTCACGGCATTTGGTCCTGCGCGCATTCTTGGTGAAAGCGAACGCTATCTTGAGTTCGCCGCACCGGCGGGGTGGATGCTGTTGTGGTTTACCCATCCGAGTCCGCTGGTTATCGTGGTCGTTTCGTTGGCGTGCCTTGGCGGGTATGTCGCGACGGTGGTCTTCATGTCCCGTACGCATCGGGGATTCGGAAGCGACGCGGAGGGGGAGGTCGCCCAAGTGTTAGCCCGAGAGCGCGACGTGACGCTGCTTTGTCTCCATGATCCCGAAAGCTACTATTTCCTCGCTGCAACCGACGCTAGGCTGGCCAAGTACAATGGAGACCTCACAGCCTTCGGCGACGCGGGTCGGTTTATCGCTCGGTTCTTCTGGCGCTATCCCTATGTCGATCCGAGGTCTCTGAAGGACCTCATCGAAGAAGGCGATGTGACGCATGTTTTGGAAAACCGACGCGGTCGGGACCGGTTCGTCGCCTCTGCGGGCACGGACTACGATATGACGGGGCTGCAAGAGATCTTTCGCAACCAGGCCTATGTTCTTTACGCCGCTAGGTCTGCTCCGTGATCGGGCGGCTCGCGGTCTATTTTCAGGCCGTCCCAGGCGGCGCTGGCCGCCTAATCCCATTGTTCTTTCTTTCGGGAATTGCGGCATTACTCGAAGGGAGCGCGCTGGTTTTACTTGTCCCCATCATCGAGGGCGGTGGAGGCGTCGCCAGTGGCGGGCTTGCCGTTCGTATTGTGCTGTCGGTTCTCACGGCCGTCGGCATTGAGTCGTCGATTACCAATCTTGCGGTTTGTTTCGGCGTCTTGGCGATCGTGTCGGCGGTCCTCATTTGGCTGTCGACCGTTGCGATCCACATGTTGGTGACGGGAACCGACGCGCGCATGCGCCGCCTGCTTTTCGACGGCGTTATGGGGTTGGCGTGGCCCCGCCTTGCAGCGGAAAAGTCCGGCAACATCGTCAAGGCGCTCAATGCCGATCCCATTCAAGCGGGCATCGGATTGCACAACCTCCTGCTGGCCGGGACCAACGCGATTGCGGGATGTGCCTATCTGGTGATCGCTCTCATTCTTTCTTGGCGGCTCACTCTTCTCAGTTTGGCGTTCGCGATCGTCGTTTTGCCGGTCTACCTGTGGCTCGTGTCGCGCGGGCGCCGCGCCAGCCAGGAGGCGAGCCAACTAGAGTCCTCTGTGCTCGGTCATGCCCAAGAAAGCGTCGGCAACGCCAAACTTTTATTCGCCCAGGGCCTGCGTGGTTTTGTTACCGGACGCTATCGTACGATCGTGGATCGCTATCGAGGCGCGCGCCTTCGCCAGGACATTCTCGTCGAATCATCGCGGCTTTCTTTCGAACTCGTCGCCGTTCTGTTTGTTCTCGGCATTCTATTGCTGATCGCAATGGGGACCGGCGATTTGCCGATCAGCCTCGGTCTTGTATTTCTCGCGGTGTTCTATCGCTTGGCGCCGAAAATCGTGACGGTCCAGTCCGGCCTATTCAGGGCGGCCAATCATGCGGCTTGGGTGCAAGAATGGTTGGAGCGCCTTAGAGATTACGAAGCAAATCGCGCCGCGACGACGGGAACGAAGCCGCCGTACTATTCGACCGATCTCAAAATCGTTGACGGTGCATTTCGCTATCAAGGCAGATCCGGCCTCGACGAAGGTGCGGAAGCACAAATTGGCCGCATCCACGGATTGCAGGACATCAATCTCACCGTCCCTGCGAACAGCGCGATTGCGATAAGCGGTCCATCCGGGCACGGCAAAAGCACGCTCATTGACGTCATCGCCGGGCTGATCGCGCTCGATTCCGGTCGCGTGTTGCTCGACGGGACCTCCTTGAGCGAGATCGATCTTGCTGCGTGGCAACGCATGATCGGCTTCGTACCGCAAGATGCGCCGCTTTTTCACGGGACGATCGGCGAGAACATAACCCTAGGCGAGGGTGAGGGCGGGAAAGACGCCTCGCGTCTCGCCGAGGCGATGCGACTCGCCGATGCCACGGACTTCGTGAGCGACTTGCCGTTCGGGATCGACACGATGGTCGGGGAACGCGGCAATATGCTGTCCGGCGGACAACGCCAGAGGATCGCACTGGCGCGCGCGCTCTACCGCCAGCCCCGTTTGCTCATTCTCGACGAAGCAACCAGCGCTCTTGACGCATCAACCGCGAAACGGGTCGTTACCAACCTGACGGAACTAAAGAATAAGACAGCGATCATCGTCATTAGTCACGAACCCACGCTGCTCGCACTCGCCGACGTTCGATACGAAATGCGTAACGGCGAACTGCACCCAATAGATTATCTATGATGCGACCAGCTGTTGTTGACAGGCAATGACCGCCATCGTACGAGACGCGCCGATTCGACGAAGGAATCCAAACCAATGAAGATTGCTGTTGTTGGGCTGGGCTATGTCGGCCTGCCGCTCTGTGTCGCCCTTGCAAGAAAGTTCAAAGTCGTCGGTTTTGATATCGACGAGGCGCGCATTGCTGAAATCGACGCTGGGCATGACCGAACGGGTGAACTAGACGAGGCCGCCTTGCGGAACTGCGCCGCCATCTTCACTTCTGATGAGGCTGGCCTTGCGGCCGACGTCGTCATCGTCACGGTTCCCACGCCGGTGGATGCGGCTAACCAGCCTGACCTACGAGCCGTAGAGGCCGCCTCGCGCACGGTCGGCCGACATATCGCCAGGGGCGCCATCGTCGTCTATGAAAGCACCGTTTACCCAGGCGTGACGGAGGAAATCTGCGGCCCGATTCTCGAAAAGGAGTCCGGATTGGTCTGCGGCACAGACTTTTTCCTGGGCTACTCGCCCGAGCGAATCAATCCGGGCGACCGCGAGCATACGGTGGACCGCATCACCAAGGTGATCGCCGGGCAAACCCCCGCGGTGACCGAAAAACTTGCCGAGGTTTATGGCGCGGTAACGACCGGCGGCGTGTTTCGGGCGCGCGACATCCGGACGGCCGAGGCCGCAAAGGTGATTGAGAATGCGCAGCGCGACATCAACATCGCGTTCGTCAACGAGATCACAGCGGTTTTTCACAAGATGGATTTGTCGATCCATGACGTCCTCGACGCCGCGCGCACCAAGTGGAACTTCCTCGACTTCAGGCCGGGCCTTGTGGGCGGTCACTGTATCGGGGTCGACCCCTATTACCTTGCCGCCAAGGCGGTGGCGGTCGGACATGATCCTAAAGTGATCTTGGCTGGACGAAGCACCAACGATGGGATGGGCGCCTTCATCGCCGACTCGGTTGCCGCCGATCTCGCTACGCCTGCGCGTGTGCTGGTCATGGGGCTGACGTTCAAAGAGAACGTCCCGGATCTGCGCAACACCCGGGTCGTCGATATCGTCGCGCGTCTACAGGAACTTGGCCATCAGGTTACGGTGCACGATCCGATTGCCGATCCTGCTGAAGCGCAGCAGTTCTATGGCATCGACCTTGCCGACGGCATGGTGGGGCCATTCGACGCTGCGGTCGGCGCCGTCGCGCATGAGGCTTATGTGAAGATGTCGGATCAGGAACTTGCCGGCCTTCTTACCGACAACGGTATCTTGGCCGATATCAAAGGGATTTGGCGCGAGCGTCGGATCGCAGGCGTTCGGCGCTGGCAGTTGTAGCGCCCGACCTACGTACGTCCGTCCATGCGCATGAGATGCCAAACGAATCGGCTGTTCTTATTTTCGAAGGGGCGTGTGACGACGATCTGTTTCGTTCGGCGCGGCTTGCCGCCCTCCCCGAAATAGATGCTCTCTTCGATTTCCGTGGCGCCTTCGGCGGCCTCGAAAATCCACCCCGTGCCGTTGCCGAGCCTCAAGAGAATTTGCCGTCCATCGCCAAGCCGGGTCGCGGTGACGTTGGGATGAAGGTGGTATCGCCCGACGAGATTTTGCGGCGTCGCACCGGTCGACGCAGAGCCGGTCTCATGGACGCGTTCTTCGCCGACCAGTTCGTGCCCGTCCTTGGCGATGTGGAATCGCCGGGTGGTCCGCAAGCCAAAGACGTTTGCATAACTGCTCGTCGCGATTTCCAACCAAGTGTTGTCGCCTTCGTCCCCGCGAAGCACGTTCGGTCCGGTCGCCGTTGCACCGGTCCTTTCTTGATTGCGATCGTCGATCACGAGAGCCGAATGCGCCGCGGTCGCACGCGATGCGTCGCGCCATGCGCCCCGCACATCGTCGGGGCAACCACAGTTGACGAACAATCGCTCGCGCCCGATCGAAACTTCGATCGCCAGGGTGGACGCGAAACCCTCGTCATCCAGAAGAACCGGCCCAGTCGTTTCGGCGATCAAACGCAGTCGACCCTGTTGCAATCGGGTATATCCCGAGGCATCGCTCGATGTGGTCTTTTTGGTGCGTGCGACGACCGTCGCCACGACCTCGGGGTCCTCTTCGTTCCCGCCGTGAAACACCGCGAGGCCGCCGTCGCCGTGCGTGACCAATCTCAATGCGGCGCCTAACCGGTCGATACTGTCGTTTAGCAAGGCAACATGAGGTTTTCCTGCGTCGCGGAGTGCGTCGCGCGCCACCAGGAGCGACGGCAAGATGCGGAGCCACTGGGACGGCGATCGTGTCGCGTGGCCCTCCGCAATCGGTCGCGCCTCGGTGATCAGTCGATCTATTTGCCGATCGTAGGTCGCCAAGCGGCGGCCTAGGGCGAAGCTTGCCGTTAGAAAACTCGCCCGCGCAATGCAGCGCTGGGGTGCGCTTTCCGCAAGCCCTTGGGCGTGCCCGAGATGGCGATAGTGTTCGCCAATCAGGCGCATGAACGTTTCACCGAAGTCCGGCTCGGCGTCGATCAGCAAGAAATCGGCATGCGTCAACCAAGACACGAGCCTGAGTCCCAAAATATCGGGTCGCCACGCTGCCGGGGTCCAGCGCCCAAAATCCAAAGCCCATCGGCGGATCAATTCCCGCGTTTGCCGCCGCGCGGTCGCCCCGTCCGCCGTTGCGAAATCGGCGAGCCAGGCGAATTCGTGGCAATGACGCATCCACGATGGCGCAAGGTCGGTTTGGCGCCACGGCGCCTCTGTGGCGTTCTCGACGGTGTGGCCACCGAACGTATAGCGGCCTTGGAACATCGCGTTGGCCTTGGTTGCCGATCCAGGAACGACCGAATGCGGTGTCCAGACGATTTTCGGGTCGCCCCCACGACGCAGCGATGCATGGTAGACATTGGTGCGAAAGACCGTCGATGCGAGGTGGCGCCGCCATCGCGGTACCTTTGGCGCGGGTCCGCTCGTTGCCGATATTGGCGAAGAGGTCTCGGCCTCGACGTCGACTGTCACGAGGTGCTGGACCTCAGCGCAGCAATGTTTCGGGCGTAGGCGTCGGGGCCGCCCGAAAAGACAGCCGTCCCGGCGACAAGAATATTGGCGCCGGCGGCAATAGCACCGGGCGCCGTTTCCGACGTGATGCCGCCGTCGACTTCGAGGTCTATGGGACGTCCTCGGGCGTCGATCAGTTCACGAATCCGCGCAATCTTGTCGACTTGCGAGGCGATAAATTTCTGTCCGCCGAAGCCGGGGTTCACCGACATCACAAGCACCAAATCGACATCGTCGAGGACGTTGTCGATCGCATCGACCGGTGTCCCCGGGTTCAGGGCGACGCCCGCCTTTTTGCCCAGCGATTTAATGAGCTGCACCGTGCGGTGCACGTGGGGGCCCGCTTCGGGGTGAACGGTGATAATGTCCGCACCTGCTTCGGCGAAGGCTGTCACCATCGGATCGACCGGCGAAATCATCAAATGAACGTCGAAGGGCAGTTTCGTATGCGGCCGTAGCGCCGCCACAACGTTCGGCCCGATCGTCAGATTCGGTACGAAATGACCGTCCATCACGTCGATATGGACAAGGTCGGCGCCGCCTGCTTCGATCGCACGCACCTCGTCGGCAAGGCGCGCAAAGTCAGCGGCGAGGATGGAAGGTGCGACCCGGACGGTCTGAGACATGGCTTTCTGTAACAACTTCCCGACTCGGCTGCAACGAGATCATCCGGGCTTGCGTAAGCGCGAGACAAAAAAACCATCCATGCCGCCGCGATCGCGATCCAGGAAGGGCAGCGTTTGCAAATCGCCATCCGGATCGGGCGCACAAAGCCCTTGTATCTCGGTCGCCGAGATCGGCGCCCGTTCGGCCTCGTTCTGGTCGACGAAAGTCTTGATGCGCTGCTTTCCCTCCTCGGGTTGCAGCGAACACACGGCATAAACCAAGTGCCCGCCCGGGCGTAGAAGGCGCCACGCCGCGGCCAGCAGTTCGCCTTGCAGTTTCGCAGCCTGCGCCACATCGGTTGCGCGCTTGAGCCAAGGAATATCGGGGTGTCGTCGGATATTGCCGGTGGCGGTACACGGCGCATCCAGCAGGATGGCATCGAAAAGTGTTCCGCCTTGTGGCCGCCACGTCCGAGCGTCGGCGGTAACCAGCGTCGCGTCCAGCTCCAGCCGGGTGAGGTTTTCCTGCACGCGCTTGAGACGGGCGCCATCGACCTCGACGGCGGTGACGGTCGCGCCAACGCTCGCCAGTTGTGCGGTCTTGCCGCCGGGTGCTGCACAAAGGTCGGCGATCTGGGCGCTGCTTGGGTCGGCGAGCATCGAAAGAAGAACACGCGCCGGCAGTGACGCCGCGACATCCTGAACCCACCATGCACCTTCTTCGAAACCATCCAAGATCGGCACGTTGTGGGCTCGCGCAAGGCGCACCGTGCCGGGAACGAGGGTCTGCCCCTCCAGCCTCTCCGCCCAAAGCGTGGTTTCGTTAGGTTTGGCGATCGTCAAATCCAGCGGTGGCTCGGTCAGATGGGCCGCGGCAATTTCGGCTGCTGTTTCCGGGCCGTAGTGTTGCAGCCACGACTCCCAAAGCCAGTCCGGGACATTGACGCCCGGTGCCGTCACCGCATCTTCAGGCTGCGGTGCCATTTTTCGAGTGACGGCATTCACCAAGGGCCCGAAGCGTCCGGGGCACCGCTTGGCTTGTTCGACGGCGCAATTGACCACGGCGTGGCTGGCCGTCCCCAAGAACGCTATCTGCGCCGCTGCGAGACGCAAGATGTGCTGCACCTCGAGCGCCCTACGCGGCAACGGGCGTTGCAGCAGTTTGCCGATCATGGCGTCGATCTCGCCCAGGCGGCGCAGCGTCGTCATCGCGATAAGTCGGCCAAAGGCGCGATCCGCCATGGCCAGTTTGCTGTGTCGCCCGGTGGCGTCCTCCAGGATGTCGGTCAGCGACCGACCGTCGTCCAGAACCCCACGAAGGAGGTCGAGCGCGACATCGCGTGTCGGGAGGCCGGCGGTTTTTGACCGGGCGTGCCGGGTCGAGGGCGCCACCTATTCCCAGGGGTCCGACAGACCGGCCAACCGGCGCAATCGGAGAATGCGCGCGCTGCTCGGCGGGTGGGTCGAAAGCAAACCAAGGACCCGGTCGCGCCGAGGGCCGAACCGATAGGTCTCGAATGCCCACGTTCGAGGTGCGGGCGTCGATTTCCCGAGATCAAGCGAGTCGATTCGCTCCAAGGCGTTGGCTATCCAAAGCGGATTACCGCATAGCTTGGCGCCAAGGCGGTCGGCACCGAATTCGCGCGACCTGCAGACGGCCATTTGGCCCAGCGCCGCAAAAGTCGCAAAGATCGTCATGATCGGTAGCGTGACAAGCCCCCCATGGGTCCCGGCCCAGATCGCGACGGCTCCAGCGCCCAATGTCCCGAAGCCAACACCCATCCCTACGGCGATCGCGGTCAAAAACCGGCCATCGCGCTGCACGATGTGGGCGATCTCGTGTGCAAGAACGCCGTATATCTCGCGTTCCGAGAGCGACGCGAGAAGGCCCGAGGACAACGCAACGGTCGCGACTGGGCGATCACGTCCCGATGTAAAAGCGTTCGGGGCCTCCGAATCGACGAGAAAAAGGTTCGGCGTCGGCACCCCTGCCCGCATCGCTATCGTCCGGGCGATGGTTCGGATCGGCAGTTTCGGCCACCCGCTCAATCTTTGGCGGGCGAGCCGTGCGTCGGCCATCCGCCACTCGAGGGCCAGGCCGATGGCAACGACCGCCACAAGCGTGACGGTCAATGTCTGGAGCCAAGGCACACCGATATTGGCCGGCCCCGCGGTAAGGGTCATCGCGATGGCGCCTGAAAGCAGCGTTGCGGTACGTGCGTAGTTCATGTTCTCGATTTGTCGCCTTTTCGGTTTCCGACCGGCGGCCAAACCCCGATACTACAGACCTCCGAGACGCGAGGCGACAGCCGTGGAAAAAACCAAAGCTGCGAAGACGCCGGAAGATACCGGGTCCAAGCAGGACAAGAGCGGGTCCAACGCCGCGAAAACAACTGCCAAACCCCCCGAGCATGGCGGCCCCAAGGGCTTGGAGCCGACGCGCTACGGTGACTGGGAACGCAAGGGCATCGCCGTCGACTTCTAACCGGTCAGCGGTTCATCCGATTGTCGATCAAGTCGTCGACCACCGCCGGCTCGGCCAGCGTCGAGGTGTCCCCCAACTGATCATGCTCATTGGCCGCAATTTTTCGCAGAATGCGGCGCATGATCTTCCCCGAACGGGTCTTCGGTAAGCTCGGCGCCCACTGCAATAGATCGGGTGTCGCAATCGGGCCGATCTCCTTGCGCACCCATTGCAGCAACTCCTTGCGCAACGCCTCGGTCGCCTCGGTGCCCACGGTCAGCGTGACATAGGCGTAGATGCCCTGACCCTTGATGTCGTGCGGATAGCCGACGACGGCCGCTTCGGCTACCACGGGATGCGCCACCAAAGCGCTTTCGACTTCCGCCGTGCCCATGCGGTGGCCCGATACGTTGATCACGTCGTCGACGCGGCCGGTGATCCAGTAGTAGCCGTCGGCATCGCGCCGACATCCATCCCCGGAAAAATACCGCCCGGGGAATTGCGAAAAGTACGTTTCTTCGAAACGCTTGTGGTCGCCGTAGACGGTGCGCATTTGGCCGGGCCAAGAGTCCAGCATGCACAGGTTACCGACCGCTTCGCCATCGAGGATCTTGCCCTCGTGATTCAACAAGGCAGGCTGGATGCCGAAGAAAGGTTTGGTGCCCGAGCCCGGCTTCAAATCGGTCGCGCCCGGCAACGGCGTGATGAGAATCCCGCCCGTTTCGGTCTGCCACCAGGTGTCGACGATCGGACACCGGCTGTCGCCGACCACGCGGTAATACCATTCCCAGGCTTCCGGGTTGATCGGTTCGCCGACCGACCCCAAGAGGCGCAGCGAGGAACGATCGGTCTTGGTGACCGGTTCGTCGCCCTCGCGCATCAACGCGCGGATTGCCGTCGGGGCGGTGTAAAAAATGTTGACCTTGTGCTTGTCGACGACTTGCCAGAACCGCGACGAATCGGGGTAGTTCGGCACGCCTTCGAACATCAAGGTGGTGGCCCCGTTCGCCAGCGGGCCATAGACAATATAGCTGTGGCCCGTCACCCAGCCGACATCGGCGGTGCACCAATAGATGTCGCCGTCGTGATAATCGAACACGTACTGATGCGTCATGGCGGCAAAGACCAAGTACCCACCCGTGGTATGCAGCACGCCTTTGGGTTTGCCGGTTGATCCGGACGTATAAAGGATGAACAGCGGGTCTTCCGCGTCCATCACTTCGGCTTTGCAGGTTGTCGCGGTGACTGCCCGCGCCTCGGTGTAGCGCACGTCGCGGCCCTCGATGTAGGGCACGTCCGCGCCGGTACGCTCGACAACGATCACCGTGTCGACGGTCGGGCATTTCTCCAACGCCTTGTCGGTATTGGTTTTGAGGGGGATCGGCTTGCCGCCGCGCACGCCCTCGTCGGCGGTGATGACGCAGGTCGAATCGCAATCGTGGATTCGCCCGGCTAGCGAGTCTGGCGAAAACCCGCCAAAGACCACGGAATGAATCGCGCCGATCCGCGTGCATGCGAGCATTGCGTAGGCTGCCTCCGGGATCATTGGCATGTAGATCGTAACGCGATCGCCCTTTTTGACGCCGCGCGCCTTCAAGACGTTGGCGAACCGGCAAACCTCTTCGTGCAGTTCGCGGTAGGTGATCTCTTTGGAGACGCTCGGGTCGTCGCCTTCCCAGATAATCGCTACCTGATCGCCGCGCGTTTCCAAATGGCGATCGATGCAATTTGTCGAGACGTTGAGCTGGCCGCCTTCGTACCACTTGATCGAGACCGGTGCGTCGAACGACGTGTTCTTTACACGCTGCCACGGTGTGATCCAGTCTAGGCGCTTGGCTTCATCTCCCCAAAAGCCTTCGGGATCGCTGATCGATCGTTGGTACATCTCCTCGTAGCGCGCCGCGTCGCACCAAGCGCGCGTCTTCCATGCCTCTGGGACAGGATGAAGGTGAACCTCGCTCATGCTGGTCTCCCGATTTGCCGTTATCCGGTCATTGTGGGGCGGAATTATCAGGGTGTCATTGCGTCAGCACAAGAAGCCCCACCGGGTAGGCGCGGCGAGATGCGCTCTATATGTTCACGCCATGCAGCTAGCCCATTGCACTTGGCCCGATGTGGAGCGCTATCTAGAGCGCAGCACGGGCGTGCTGATCCCGGTGGGGTCGATCGAGCAGCACGGACCCACCGCGTTGATAGGGACCGACACGATCTGTGCTGAAGCGATTGCCGCCGCCGCCGGTACCGCCCTCGACGCTCTGGTGGCGGCGCCGATTCCCGTCGGACTGGCCGAACATCACATGGCGTTCGCGGGGTCGATGACCTTGCGCAAAGAGACGTTTGTCGCGCTCATCGAGGACTACACGACGTCGCTCTACCGGCACGGATTTCGTCGGTTTTATTTCGTCAACGGGCACGGCGGTAATATCGCGACGCTGAATGCGACGCTGAAGAACATGAACGGCAACAAAGCCGCGCCGGACGCCGCCTATACCTTCGTCAATTGGTGGGCCGGGCCGCGCACGAAAAAGCTGCGTGCGGCGTGGTACGGCGAGGGAGAGGGGCTGCATGCTACGCCCAGCGAGATCGCCGTTACGCAAGCGGTCTTCCCGAACGCAACCAAACCGGTCCGCCGCCTCGATCCGGCCTCAACCGCAAAAACCATCGGCACTGCGGAAACCTATCGTGCGACCTATCCGGATGGACGCATGGGGTCGGACCCGGCGCTCGCCACGCCCGAGGCCGGCCGGGCTTTGATCGCTTCGGCGGTTGACGACATCGCCGAACACTACCGGGAATTCGTGGCGCGCTAGCCGACCGGATCGGTCGGCGGGTCGATCCGCACCGTCCCGTCTTCGACGACAATAGGGATCGGCGTTAGGGGTTTGCCCAAGCACGGACCGTGAATGCACACACCATCGTCGATCCGAAACTTCGCACCGTGGGTAGTGCAATGAATGTAGCGCCGCTCGTAGTCGAGAAATTCGCCTGGCGTCCAATCCATCGGCGCCCAGGCGTGCGGACACACGTTGGCGTACGCCACCAGTCCGTCAGCGTCAACCGGTCCTTGCGGGCCACCGGCCGGCGGTCGCATAACGAACATCTCGAACGAATTGGCGCCCGACCCGAACGAAAACACCCGGCTGGTGCCCACCGCAATCTCGCTTGCCGGGCAAAGGTCGACGCGGCCCTCGGGTGCGCCGGGAAACAGACGATAATCGAACGGCGTGTTCAGGATTTCACGCCACCCATCTTGCAGATCAGTTTCCAGGACTTGGCATCGACCTTCTGTACCGAAAGCCGCGACAGCCGGACCAACTCCATGTCGGCAAGTTTTGGTTCTTCTTTAACCTGCTTCAACGTTACCGGCGTTTTCATCGGTTGTTCGGTCTTTACGTCGACCATCACAAAGCGACCGCTTTCGTCGGTGAAGTCGGGGTAGGCCTCTTTCGCGACGGTCACGATCCCGACAATCTGCCGCTCGCCGCCGGAGTGATAGAAGAAGCACTTATCGCCCTTCTTCATCGCACTGAGGTTGGCGCGTGCGGTGAAGTTGCGAACCCCGTCCCAGTGTTCGACATCCTTCTTCACCTGGTCGTCCCAAGACCATGTCTCGGGCTCGCTCTTGATCAACCAATAGGCCATCTAGCTCTCCGGTTTGTCCGCGCCGGACATCCACTGCCAGCGACGCACCGTAATCTGTTCGAACAGTCCGGCACGCGTGTAGGGATCGGCCTCGATGAACGCGCGCGCGGCGTCAATCGTATCGGCTTCGTAAACGATCAGGCTGCCGCATTGGGCATCGCCGGAATCGGTCGTCATTGGGCCGGCGGCACGCACGGCGCCGCCGGCCTTCCGAAAATGAGTGCGGTGTTCGTCCAACTTTTCCTTGCGTACCGCCCCGCGGTCGGGCCGATCCAGGCAAAAAATCGCGAAAAGCGTCATCTAGCCCTTCGGGGCCCAGGCGCCGACCACCGGTTTGAACTCGCGCACTACGACGCTGTCCCAGACACCCGCGGCATGAAACGGATCGCTTTCCACCATCGCCTTTGCGGCGTCTGCATTGTCGGCTTCGACAACCAAGAAACTCGCTTCGCGGTCTTCGCCGGCCATCGGCGGGCAGGGGCCAGCGAGCATAAGCTTGTCCATGAATTTGCCGATATGGCCCATGTGGGCTTCGTGGTTTTCTTTGCGTAAACGCGTGCCGTCGGCGCTGTCGGCGCAATAGATTGCGTAATAAGCCATTTGTTGTCCTCCCGAGTTTTTGGATGACGCCAATGTAGCGGAAATGGGTGTCCAACGGCCAGGGACCGGCCCGGCCGCAATCCGTCGGGCTAACCGGTTTCCGCGCGGAACGGTCGGTTCAGCAAAGCTTCGATGGCGTCGTCGATCCCGGTTCCTTTGTTGATAACCGCATCGACCGCGCCGCAAATAGGTAAATCGATTTTCTTGGCGGTGGCGATCGCGACGGCGGCAGCGGCGGTGTAGGCACCTTCGGCAACCGACTTGCGAGCCCCCAGGAACTCCTTAGCTGCCTCCCCGTGCGCCAACGCGAGACCAAGCGAGTGGTTGCGCGATTTGGACGAGCCACAGGTGAGAACCAAGTCGCCCAGCCCGCTTAAGCCCATCAGCGTGATCCCCTTGCCGCCCAGCGCTTCGCCGAAGCGCAACATCTCCGCCAAGCCCCGCGTGATGACCGCGGCTTTGGCGTTCTCGCCCAATTCGCGACCCGCGACGATGCCCGCGGCAATGGCCAGCACGTTCTTGAGGGCTCCCCCGATCTGTGCACCGATCACATCGTCCGAGAGGTAGGGACGAAACGTCGGGCTGCCGAGGCTTTCCGCCAAGTCGGTGCCGACGTCTTCGTCGCCGCAGGCCAACGTCACGCCGGTCGGCAAACCGCGCGCCACCTCGTCGGCAAAGGTTGGGCCCGACAGCACCGCGGGGAGGGCATGCGGCACCGTCTCATGCAGGACGTCGCTGAGGAGGGCATTGGTTTCGAGTTCGATGCCCTTCGCGCACAAAAGAACCGGCAACCCCTCGCGAATATGAGGTGCGGCGTCTTCGGCAACCGAGCGAAAGTGCTGCGTTGGCGCGACGAACAAGAGAGCTTCCGCGTCGCACGCCACAGCGATGTCGTTGGTGGCTCGAACATGCGGGTTGATCTCGACATCGGGCAGATAGATCGGATTGCGGTGCGTTGTATTGACCGCCGTGACGACTTCTTCTTCGCGTGCCCACAGCACGCAGGCCTTGCCGTTTGCGGCGACGACATTGGCAAGCGCGGTACCCCATGCGCCCGCCCCGATTACGCCGAATTTGCGGATTGCCATCGTTTAGGCCGCCACGGCGAGATTGAAGGCGATAGAAATGCGGTCGCCGTCGCCGTGGTACGGCCGCACGCCATGCGACAGCCAAGAGGGAAACATCAGCATCACGCCGGCGCGCGGGCTTAGCAGTTCCGTGGCGCCCACCGAATTTCCGCCCGGTCCATGAAAACACAAAGTGGGGGCATACATCGAAGGGCCCGCACCACGTGGATCCATAATAACGAACTCGCCGCCCAGGGATTTGTCCTCCGCGATGCCGCCGTCGTCGACGTAATAAACGCCAGACCAGAAACAACCGGGATGAACGTGAAACTCGTTGCTGTGCCCGGCGCGATTGATATTGGCCCACGCGTTGACCTGCCACTCGACATCGGAAGGTCGTCCGCTGCGGCTCGCGGTCATGCGATCGGCCAACATCCGCGCGCTTTCGATGATTTGTTCCGCGCCGCTGCCACCCCACTTGGGTAGATCGCGGTCGGAATGCCAGCCGCCGATATTGCTGTCATAGGTGTCGCGCGGCGCCTCTTTCTTTTCGCGCGCCAGAATCATCTTCTTGAGTTTCTTGTTGAGCTTGTCTGCATCCGGCAGCATCGCCATCGCGATGGGCGTGGGGAAGGCGTTTCGTACTTCCACCCGTTCGGGCATTTGCTCTTCGCTCAACATGAAACTCTCCTTATCCGCGTCCGGTCCCCTCTAGCCTAGGCTTTTGCGCCCGGCGCTGCAGCCGTGGCGTCGAGCGGCCAGCGCGCTCGGGGCGGCGTAGCGAAGTCGTCGGTCTGTCCCAGGCTTAGACGTTCTAGCCCGGCCCAGGCGATCATGACCGCATTGTCGGTGCACAGTCGCACAGGGGGCACCACCAACGTGAAGTCTTGGGCCGCGGCCTCGGTTGCGAGCCGGGCGCGCAACGCTTGGTTGGCGGCGACGCCGCCAGCCACCACAAAGGTGCGTGCCTTAGAATGGCGCTGTGCAAACCGCTTCATTGCGCGGCTGGCACGATCCGCCAACACATCGGCTACCGCGGCCTGGAAGGATGCGGCCACATCGGCCCGCCGCGTATCGGTCAGCGCGTCGGGGTCGCCGACCGCATGAAGAACCGCTGTCTTAAGCCCGGAAAACGAAAAATCGCAGGTCTCGGTGCCGGCCAGCGGTCGCGGCAGCGCAACGGCGGTTGGGTCGCCCTGTGCGGCGGCGGCTTCCACGGCGGGGCCGCCGGGAAATCCAAGTCCCAACAGCTTGGCGGTTTTGTCGAAGGCCTCGCCCACCGCGTCATCGATCGTTGTGCCGATACGGCGATACCCCCCGACGCCGGTCACCTCCAGCAGTTGGCAATGACCACCGGAAATCAACAGTAACAGGTAGGGGAATTCGACTCGGTCGGTCAGGCGCGCGGTTAGCGCGTGCCCTTCGAGGTGATTGATCGCGAGGAACGGCTTGTTGCGGGCTAGCGCAATTGCCTTGCCGGTCATCAAGCCGACCATGACGCCGCCGATCAGGCCGGGACCCGCGGTCGCCGCGATGCCGTCCAAATCGCCATAGTCGAGGCCGGATTCCGTCATGGCGCGCGACACGATCGCGTCGAGGTGGTCGACATGGGCACGCGCCGCAATCTCGGGGACGACACCCCCGTAGGGCCGGTGGTCGTCGAGCTGCGACAACACGATGTCGGATAGGATTGTGCCGTCCGCACCAACAACTGCCGCGGCCGTTTCGTCGCAGCTCGTTTCAATTCCGAGAACAGGCACAGCAGGTCGATTTCCCTACAAAGAACGGCTGAAGTGCTCTACACCCGTGTTCGTGACGCGGCAAGGTGCCTCACCTCTTCGGATTGGAACACGCGGGTCGCCCTTGGCACTCGTTCAGGCGCACGACGTGCGCGACCGGCTGCTCGCCCATTCACCTCACTTGTCCGAACGCGGTGTCGCGATCGAGGTGATCAAGACCAGTGGCGATCGCATCCAAGACCGCAATCTTGCCGAGATCGGCGGCAAAGGCCTGTTCACAAAAGAAATTGAAGAAGCCCTGTTGGACGGCCGTGTCGATCTTGCGGTGCACTCGATGAAAGACATGCCGACGGTCCTGCCGCCGGGATTGTGTCTTGCGGTCGTGTTGCCGCGTGAAGATGCGCGCGATGTGTTGATCTCAACCGAAGCAACAAGCCTCTCGTCATTGCCGCAGGGCACGATCGTTGGCACATCCTCTTTGCGCCGCAGGGCGCAACTGCTGCATCGTCGCCCGGATCTACGAATCGTCGATTTTCGCGGCAACGTCGATACCCGGTTGAAAAAACTCCATGACGGGGTGGCTGCGGCGACGATTCTCGCCCGCGCCGGCCTCAATAGATTGGGCCGCACCGATATCCTCGGCGACCTCCTTGCGCCCGAGGATTTTTTGCCCGCCGTCGCACAAGGCATCGTGACCGTCGAGTGCCGCGAAAACGATGCCGAGACCCTTGCCCTCGTGGCCCCGCTCGGCGATGCCGCGACCCAACAAAGCGCCGATGCGGAGCGGGCCCTCCTGCGCGAACTCGACGGATCGTGTCGCACGCCGATCGCGGGGTACGCGGTTCACGACGATGGCGGGCTGTGGTTGCGTGGTCTGGTCGTCGCCCCTGACGGCGCCAAAGCCGTTGCCGGCGCGCGTCGCGGTCCAACCGGCGATGCGGCCGCCCTAGGTACCGACCTTGGACAGGAACTTCTGTCCAAGGCGAGCGATATACTGGCGTCGCTATCATGAGATTGCTGATCACCCGACCTCAACCGGATGCCGACGAACTTGCCGCTGACCTGACCGCGCGGGGGCATGCTTGCGTCATCGCCCCGGTCCTGGAAATTCTGCCCTGCGACGCCGACATCGATCTGTCGAGCGTACAGGCGCTTTTGGTGACCAGCCGCAATGGCGTGCGGGCTCTTAGTGCCGCGATCGATCGACGCGATATCCCGCTCCTTGCCGTTGGCCCCGGCAGCGCCAAAGAAGCCCAGGCCGCTGGGTTTTCGACCCTGGCGGCGGCGGGCGACGTCGGGGCGCTGGGGGCGTTGGTTCGCGAGACCCTTCGCCCCGAGGCTGGCCGTCTCCTGTGGATAACCGGAAAAAACGTGCGCGGCGATCTGCGTGCCGATCTACGCGCAGCGGGGTATCAGGTCGTCCGCCACGTTCTTTACGAGGCGCGTCCGGTAACCGTTCTGCCCTCCGAGGGCGTCGCGGCGCTGCAAGGCCACGAAATCGACGGGGCGCTGTTTTTCTCGCCCCGCACGGCGCAATCGTTTGTTAGGATTCTGATCATGGCGGGCTTGTCAGATGCGACGCAAACGGTAACGGCTTTTTGCCTTAGCCCCGCCGTCGCCGCGGCCCTTTCCGGTATCCGGTGGAACGGTATGGAAATCGCCGGGCGAACCGACCGCACCGTCTTGCTCGATTTGGTCGACCAGATGGACGCGCAGACAAGAAACACCCAATGACGCAAACCCCTCGCCAAATGCGTGCCCGAGCCCGGCAACAAGCCGAGCCGCCGCAGGTACGGCCAGAGCGCCCAGCGCGCCACCGCCGTCCGGCGCAGCGACCGCCGCGTCGACCCGGTCTGTCGCGTTCGGCTCTTCTTGCCGGCCTGATCGTGGTTTTCGTTGCCGGTCTCTTTGCGGCGCCTTTTGCGCAATATTATCTCGGCCCCCGATTGGCCGAGCTATCGGGCATCGCCGATCTTGCCACGGGGCGCGGCGATCCGATCGATTTCTCGCGCTTGCGCGATGTCGAGCAGAGAACCGAACAGCTGAGCAACGCCATCGAATCGGTGGCGCGTGCCGAGGGCCCTGACGATGCGCGCGTGGCCGCGCTGGAGAACGAGGTCGGTCTTTTGCGCGAGGACCTCAAAGGACTCAGCGCGCTAACCGAGCGCACGGCATCGCTCGAAAGCAGCAGCGCAAACCTGTCCACATTGGAAGCACGCCTTTCGACGTTAGAAGCGCAGCAACGTGATCAACCTGGCGACATCGCTGCGATGTCCGATCGCCTCGCCAGTGTTGATGAAACGCTTGCTGCTGTGCGTGCAGAAAGCGCCCAATTGGCCGATACGGTCGATTCGCTCCAGGTGAAACTCGCGCAGGACCTGAAGGCCGCCATTGCTTTGGTCGAGGAGCGCCTGGCGGCCCTCGAACGGACGCGTACCCAAGACGGCGCGCTCGAAGGCACGGTCGAGGGCCTGCAATCGCGGACAAGCGCCCTTGAAGCCGCACTCGACAAGTCGGTCGGCCGGTCGGCCCTGGTCGTGTCTCTAGGCGGCTTGCGCGCTGCTGCGCAGAGCGGGCGCCCGTTCGGCACCGAACTGCAAACCGTGCGGGCCTTGTCGGTAAGCCTTGAGGCGCCGCAGTTGATCGACCCGCTCGAGCGATTGAGCGGGATAGCGGAGACCGGCCTCCCGACGTTGGTCGGCTTGCAACGTTCGTTCGGCGCGCTCGCCGGTCGGGCATCGCGGGGTGCCGGCGCCGATGACGACACATGGGTCGGCCTGACAGTCGATCGCGTGACATCCCTAGTGACCGTGAGGCGTACCGGCCAGCTGGCCGGCGATTCGGCCGAAGCGATCGTCGCGCGCACCGAAGGTTTGCTGCAAGAAGGCGACCTCAGCCGCGCCGTCGCGGAAGCCGATGGCCTTGCCGGTCAGTCGCCAGAGGTCGACGCCTGGCTTCAACGCGCGCACGTGCGTCTGGATGCGGAACGGGCACTCGACGATCTCAGTCGCCTAGTCCTTTCTATCGGCGGGGCGGGATAGCGCATGGCGCGCGCGGTGGCCGCTTTCGTATTTCTGATCGTCGTCGGCGGCCTGGCTGCCTGGCTTGCCGATCAGCCGGGGCAGCTTGGCATGGACTGGCGCGGCTATCGGATCGAGATGCCGGTCGGGCTCGGCATCGGTGCGGCAGTTGTTCTAATGACGGCGGCGGCACTCCTCTACCAGATTTGGCGGTGGGTTCGGCAGGGCCCGACCGAATTGGCCCAAGCGCGGGCGCGCCGCCGCCGGGACCGTGGTCAGCTTGCGTTGACCCGCGGGATGGTCGCCGTCGCGGCTGGGGATCGCGCTGCGGCGCTTCGATACTCGCGCGAAGCCGAACGCTATCTCACGGAAACGCCCCTCACGATGCTGCTCGCCGCCCAGGCTGCGCAGCTCAGTGGAGACGACAAAGCCTCTCGCCGCTATTTCTCGGCAATGCTGAAACGGCCCGAGCTCGAATTCCTCGGCTTGCGCGGGTTGGTCGGTCAGGCGAACCGTACCGGTGATCGCGCGGGTGCGCTTACCATGGCGCGGCGCGCCTACGAACTGAATCCCCAAGCGCCTTGGGTTCTGTTTGCGCTCTTCGATCTCGAGGCGCGCGCCGGCAATTGGCGCGAAGCCGAACGCGTTGCGACCCGGGCCGTTGCCGCGCGGGCACTCAGCGAGAACGACGGTCGCCGACGTCAAGCCATCGCCGCGTTCCACCTCGCACGCGAGCTTCGCGATACCGGAGATGCCAACGGCGCCCGAAAAACAGTGCTTCGGGCTCACACGCTCGATCCGCGCTTCTTGCCGGCGACGTTGTTCGCCGTCGAGCTCCTCGGCGCCGCCGGCAAACGCCGCCGGGCATTGCACCTCCTCGAACAGGCTTGGCAGTTCGCGCCCCACGCACAACTCGCTGCGGCCCACCACGCGCTCTTTAGCGGTGACGATGCATCGACCTACCTGACTCACCTCGAGCAATTCGTCGGGGCGCCGCCGGAAGGCGATGAAGGCCGCATGGCGTTGGCCGCGGCGGCGCTAGCGGCGGGTCAGACCGAGCGCGCGGCAAAAATTATCGGCGATCTGGCGGATCACGCCCAGGCTGGGAAGCCGACCCTTCGTCTCAAAGCAGAAATCGAAAAGCGCGCCCATGGTCCCGCAGCGGCGCGCCCGTGGTTGGAACGGATCGCTACGGCCCCCGAACCGGGCTGGACGTGCAATGTCTGCGGCCATACCCATGAGGCTTGGGTCGCCCATTGCGACCACTGCGCCACTTTCGATTCGCTACGCTGGGGGTCGCCGGAAGCGGTCATCGACCTTGATAATCCGCTTCCAGGCGCTCATCTGCCGCCGGTCGACGACGTCGTGGCCCAAGCCGAAAGTCCCGGTATTGCCATACTGCATGCCTCTCAGACGCCGGCCGAGGGGGCGGACTCCGAGCCGCCGCTCCGCGCCGCGGGCTGACGTTGACGCCTTGCGCCGGCGCGGCGTAGGTTTGCGCCGGATCAAGGATCCCGTGCCGCCTTAGCTCAGCTGGTAGAGCATCGCATTCGTAATGCGGGGGTCGCGTGTTCGAGTCACGCAGGCGGCACCACTTCTCCAATTTACCTGTAGCAGTGATCGTCCGCTTCCGCGGGCAAAGCGCGACGAGGAGGATCGGATGCAATTCTGCGCCATCGAAAATTTTGACTGGCAGCCCACCGCCACGCCCGGTGCGGAAAAGTACGAGGTTTGGCGCGGGGGCGAGAACGCCTACTTTGCCGCGTTCCGGGTCAAGGCGGGAACGGCGTTTCGACCCCACGCCCATCCAGGATGGGAGCACCTCACCGTCCTGAGTGGTCGGTGGCAGATGGGGGATAAAGAACTCGGCCCCGGCGATGTCGCGATCACCGCACCTGGTGAAGAGCACGAAGAGTGCGCGCTCGAAGACAGCGTGGTCATGATCTCGATCGGGAACAACGACATCCCCGGCTAAAAGCTCGCCAAGGCCGACATGAACAACGCGATCGATTTGATCATCCCGTCTCGCGAAAGCGATATCGGCGGTTTCTTGGTTCGGCGGACCTTGCCGACCGCCAAACGCCGGACGGTCGGTCCCTTCACGTTCTTCGATCACATGGGGCCGGCGCAATTGGAGCCGGGCCACGGTTTCGACATCGGCCCGCATCCGCATATTGGCTTGGCGACGGTCACCTATCTTTTCGCGGGCGAGGTCGTCCACCGCGACAGCTTGGGATCGGTGCAGAAAATCCAAGCCGGCGACGTCAATTGGATGACCGCCGGTCGCGGCATCGTGCATTCTGAACGCGCGGATCCGGGCCGCCGAAAACGGGGCGGGCCAATACACGGCCTGCAATTGTGGGTGGCGCTCCCGAAGGCACACGAGGAAATCGATCCGTCGTTCGACCACTACGCGCGTTCTGCCTTGCCCAAGACACGCCAAGTCGGGGTGGATCTCACGGTGCTCGCAGGCGACATCGCCGGCGTTCGCTCGCCCGTACGCACGCTTTCCGATCTCTTTTACGGTGACGCGTTGTTGGCGCCTGGCGGGTCGTTGGCGCTGACGCCCGATCTCGGCGAACGCGCCGTCTACGTAGTCGATGGCTCGGTCGAAATCGACGGTCAAACCGTCAATCAAGGTTCGATGGCGGTCTTGACCGACGGCGTGCCGGCAACGATTGCGGCCACCAAACCGGCACGCGCAATGGTTCTCGGCGGTGCCCCAATAGATGGCCCGCGACACATCTGGTGGAATTTCGTTTCGAGCTCAAAGGCGCGAATCGAGCAGGCCAAGTCCGACTGGGCCGAAGGCCGATTCCCCTCGGTCCCCGGCGACGACGACGTCATCCCGCTTCCGAACGGCTAGACCGGCCTTTTTTTGCGCCCCATCTAGGGTGGCGGATCGCCCTGGTGATCCGCCATACTTCGCTGCACGACATTCATTCAGTGAGGACACCGCCATGCCCGCCGCAGAGCCGACAGCCGCTCAACGCAAGGAATTTCTCGATGTCTGCGCCGCCGCCATCCCCGGGCTCGATGCCGGTCCTTCGCAACGTATTAGGTGCATCGGGTGGGATCAGGAAACCTCCGAGACGATCGTCCAGCTGGTTATTGCCGGCGAAAAAGTCGGGACGTTCTCTTTGCCCTGGCTCCACGCGACGAACCCCGACCTGAAGCCCGAGATAGGCGAGTACATCATCCAGACGACGTTCGATGGGTCGCCCAAAGCCTTGCTGCGCACGGTCGGACTGGAATTGTTGACGTACAAAGGCATCGACGCGACCTATACCGCTCTTGATGGCCCGGCAGTGCGCGATCTTGAGGTCTGGCAGGGCGTGCATACCAAACATTGGAACGGTCTTCTCGAACCGCACGGCAAAAAGGTCGAGCCCGATATGCCGGTGGTGGTCGAGAGGTTCGTCTGTGTCTATCCCAAGGGGTGAGCTGTTTCGTCTACGTCCTCCGCAGTGCCGATGCGGGGCCCATCAAGACTTATGTCGGTTGGACCAACGATCTCGACAAAAGGCTACGAACCCACAACGACGGCACCGGCGCCCGGTCGACACGTGGGCGGACATGGGAACTGGTATACGTTGAGCGGTATCAGAACCGCGGAGAGGCCATGAGCCGCGAGTGGCACCTCAAACGCGATAAAGCGCTGCGCGCCCAATTGCGATCCTGAGCACGGCAACAACGGAGAAGACGATGCCCGCCTATATGTTTGTTCGCGTCAAAGTGACCGACCCCAAACGCTTTGCCGAATACGGTAAAGCGATCGAAAAACTGGTGCCCAAGTTCGGCGGCAAATATTTGGCCCGAGGCAAGGTCGCGGCCGTTCTGGAGGGCGAGTTCGACACTAGCGAGGGCACACTGATCGCCGAATACCCGTCGGTCGAGAAGATCAAAGAATTGTGGCACTCACCGGAATATGCCGAGGTGCGCAAGCTGCGAGAAAATGCCGGTGAGGCGCATGTCATTGTGATCGACGGAGAAGTCTAAGACACCTTCACGAGCGTTACGGCTTTTTCCGGACAGGCCGTCACGCACCGGCCACAAGCGTGGCATTCGGCGGCCAACGTCGCGAAGGATTGTTTGCCGCCGTGCGCGGCGACCCTCAGCCGCGTTAGAAACGGCAGTGCGGCGCGTTCCGGACCGGTCAGCTTTCGAATCTCAAACACGCCGTACGGGCACACATCGGCGCATCGTTCCTTGCCTTCGCATCGCAACGTGTCGACGGCGGGGGCAAACGTACCGGCGGGATGCCGGCAGTCCGCCTCACTGAGATCGCTCATCGGTTCCCCCTAGCTCGATCATTCGCGCGGCTCGGGACGATTCGCGCAAGTTCGCGGCCTGACGGCAACCAAAATTCGCCACATTCGGAGGATTGAATGGCGTGAATGGATCACTTCTCGTTCAAGACGCGCCTGGGTTTCGCCGCCATCACCATCTTGTTCCTCGCTGGTGGTCTTGCGGCCTTGGCGACCGCGCCCGTTTCACAGGCGTCCCCGGCCCAGATTTGTTTGGCACAAGCGATCTATTTCGAGGCGCGGGGCGAACCGCGGTCCGGGCAGTACGGCGTCGCTTCGGTCGTTCTCTACCGAGTTGCCCATCCGGCCTACCCCGACACCGTGTGCGAGGTTGTGTTTCAAGGATCGGCGCGGCGCAACGCCTGCCAGTTTTCCTTCGCCTGTGACGGTCTTTCGGATTACGCGCGGCAGGGGCGCGTCTGGAGCGGGTCCTTGCAGATGGCCGGGCGAGCCCTCGCCGGGTTCGTGCCCGACCTAACCGGTCGTGCGACGCACTACCATGCCACCTCGGTCGATCCGGCTTGGGCCAGTGACCTGACCCACACGGTAACCATTGGGGCGCATCGCTTCTATCACGACCGTCCCGCGATGCTGGCCAGCCGCTAGGCGCTTTTGCCGCCACAACCGGGCGGGCCGCGCTACCATGGCCGTCACACCAAGAGGGGCCCGCCATGACCGACAACAACGCGCATCGCATTCATTTAGACGACGACCAAATTCACGAACGCTCGCTGCTCTCTGCGGGCTTTCGGGTCGGCAACCTGATCTATATCTCGGGTCAGGTCGCGGTGAATGAAGACCGAGAGATCGTCGGCCCCGGGGACTTCACGGCGCAAGTCCATCAGACCATGGCCAACATCAAACGCATCCTCGAAGCGGGCGGTTCAAGCCTCGATAAGATCGTCCACACCACGACCTACGTGACCGACATCGAGTCGGCGCGTAAGGAATGGCTCGGTTTGAAGAAGCAGTATTTCTCGTTTCCCTACCCGGCCGGAACCTTCGTCGAAATCAGCCGACTGGGCAGCAAAGAAGCGATGATCGAAATCGATGTCGTCGCCCTCATCGACGGCGAAACCATCGCCTAGACATGAAACTGCTGTTCAGCGGCAACGACTACATTCACAAGGTGTTGGTCGTCGCTTTTGAGGCCGGCGTCCTCGACCAGCTGGAGTTCGTGGTCAACAACCCGATCGGCCCCGACGAGATCATTTGGGGCTATACCCCACTCGGCAAACATCCGGTGTTGGTCCTTGATGACGGCCTGACGCTCTACAGCGGGCTCCTGGCCTGCGAATATCTCGATTCCCTTGGGCCCGGCCCATATTTGTTCCCTCGCGACGACACCCGGTGGCGGGCGCTTAGCGAGATGGTGCTGGGCGATGGCTTGTTCGATGCGGTCTCGGCGCTCTCGATCGAAGCCCTGAAAGCGCCGCAAGACCGGATCGCCGCCGCTATGAAGCGCCATCGCCGCCGGATCGTCGGCTCCCTCGACGAAATGGAGCGCGCCGCCGCCGCGTTTTCAGACGACGTTTTTCATATCGGACATATCTGTTTTGCCGGTGGGTTATCCTTCCTCGATCTCCGGCGCCCGCTCGCCAAACTCCTGATCGAAGAAACCGACGGTGGCTTCGACTGGCGTGAAGGTCACCCTGTTCTGGAGACTTGGTACAATCGCATTATCCAGCGGCCGTCGCTTCGGTTGCGGCCTGCCGGTCTCGGTATCGTCGGAACGGAAAGGCCAAGACCGCTCTCAACGTGAGGAAAGCCACGAGCGCGCCGTCTTTACCCAGTCGTGCGCCGGATCGCCCTGGGCGAGGTTCATGTCGTAGTGATCAAGCCCCGAATAGACGCGCCGCTCGACCGTCGCGCCGTTTGCTTCGAGCAACGACACCATTTGATCGCCGGTCGTAAGGACGTGCGCAAAATCCTTTTCACCGTGGGCGATCAGGAACGGTGGTGCGTTTCCGTCGACGTGTGCGATGGGGCTCGCCGCGACTTCATCGTCGTCCGTCGAAAAAAGGAACTCGCGATAGGTGATCCCCCGGTTTCCCGGTGCAGGGTCGGTGCTGCGAAATTGGAACGACGTACTGGTCACCATGCAGCTGCGCGCGACGTCGGTCGGCAGGTTATACGTCGGGTAAAGGTCGGTGCGAAGCGCCAGAAGGGCCGCCAACGTGCCGCCGGCCGACCAACCTGCGACGTGGATGCGCCGCGGATCGCCGCCATAGCGCGCAATATTGTTATAGACCCAACCTAGCGCGGCAAAGGCGTCGTCCAGCTGTGCGGGCCATTTGTGCTCGGGCACCAATCGATACCCGACTGAAACAAACACCGCCGGTACGTCGATCAGCGCCGGCGCCATGAACCCATTCCATTCCTTGTACCCATGTACCCACGCCCCACCGTGGAAGAACACCATGACGGGTGCCCGCTCGGTCCCGGCGGGCCGGTAGATATCGAGCTGCTGGTCAGGGTCCGGACCGAACGCGACGTCCATTGCGGGCGACACCGTTGCGGCCGCCGCCTGCGACCGCGCCAACGCGGTTTCGCCGTAGGCGATGGCGCGTTCCGGCACCCGGGTATTCTCCGGCGTGCGCGGGGCTTGGGGCCTCAGATTGTCGAAAGCCATGTCTTCCCTTAGCACGTGGTGCGGACAGTCGCACTCTGCCGGTGGGCGGCAGATTGCGGCTGTGGTTCGATGTCGCTTTAGAGGACGGGGAGAGGCTTATGGACGTTCTAGTCACCGGTGCGGGCGGGCGAACCGGCCAATACATTGTGCCGGCGCTGGTCGGGGCGGGGCACCGCGTCCGCTTCGTTACCCGACAAGCAAACTACGACGGGCCGCTGTCGCAATATGATGGCGCATCTCCGATAACCGCAGATCTCGGCAACGACGAAGAGGTCGCCCGCGCGATGGCCGACGCCGAGGCCGTCTATCATATTTCGCCCAACATGAACCCGGACGAAATTGCGTTCGGCAAGCGCATCATCGCGGCGGCCCAGGCCGCCGGCGTCAAACACTTTGTCTACCATTCGGTGCTGCACCCCCAAGTGCAGGGTCTGACCCATCACTGGAACAAAGTGTTCGTCGAGGAAGCGGTGATCGAATCGGGGCTGACCTACACCATCCTGCAACCCACGTCGTACATGCAGATGGTGGCCGGCGACTGGGAGGGGATTTCGCAGCGGGGCGTGCACACCTTGGCGTTCTCTCCCAAAGCCAAGTTATCGTTGGTCGATCTCGAAGATATCGGTGCCGCCGCCGCGATCGTATTGGGCAACCCGGACCACTTTTATGCCATCTACGAGTTAGGCGGCCCGGCGATGTTGTCGTGCGAAGACAAGGCGCGAATATTGAGCGACGTCTTGGGCCATCCGGTCCGGGCCGGCCAGGACTCGCTCGACGCCTTTCGCGCCAAGGCGCAGGCCGCCGGCATGCCCGCGCATATCATCGAGACGCGCGCGCGAATGTTCGATCACTACGATCACAACGGTCTGTCCGGCAACGGCAACGTGTTGCGCTGGCTCCTGGGCCGTCCGCCCAACACCTTCGATATCTATGTCCGGCGTGAACTTCTGCCCTTGATGTCCTCATGACGTCGCGCCGCAAAGAGGCCAACGACGGGGCTGGGGTCGGTTGCAACACCAATCCCAACGCCAGAACAGGGAGGCCATGATGCCCGATTTCGTCGAGAAGCGTTTCACCACCCGAGACGGTCTTAGTCTCTATTACAGGGATTTCGAGGGTCCGGCGGGGAAGACGCCGGTGCTATGTCTGTCGGGCACGACGGGCAATTCAAAACAATATCTCGAGTTGGCGACGCGGCTCAGGGCGGACCGTCGGGTGTTGTGTATGGATTGGCGCGGCCACGGTCAGTCCGACTACGACCCGAACTGGGAGCACTATTCTTACTTTGTCGACCGCGACGACGTGCTCGACCTGCTCGCCCACGAGAGCCTCGACCGTGTCGTGATCATTGGCACCTCGCTTGGCGGCATCGTCACCATGCACATCGCGCTCGAACGCCCCGACGCGATTGCCGGCGTCGTGATGAACGATGTCGGTCCGGTCATTGGCGCGGCCGGTCGGCAACGCTTGCACGACAATATGGGCAAGCCGATGGTGTTCGATAGTTTCGAAGAGGCCGCTGCGGCGCAGAAGGATCGCGCCGAGGCCGGGATCACGCTGACCGATGCGGAGTGGCTCGACCGCACGAAACGCATCTACAAAAACCGCGACGGTAAAGTAGTGCCGGATATGGATCCGGTTTACGGCAAGGTCTTTCGCGCCCGCAAAAGACCACCCGACTGGTGGGACAGTTGGGACGCGATGAAAGACAAGCCCGTGTTGGTCGTCCACGGCGCGGTGTCGGACATCTTGGACGAAGACGTCTTAGCCGAGATGGCGGCCCGCAAACCGGATATGAAGAAAGCGATCGTGCCGGGACGGGGTCACTGCCCGTCGCTGTCGGAACCCGAAGCGGTTTCGGCAATCGAGGCGTTCTTGGCCGAAGCCTAGCGGGTCACGAGTCCCCGGCGCAGGTTGCGATCATCAGCGTCAAACCCGCGGGCCGTTTGGGGGCTCCGGCATTGGTTAGTTCGGTCTTGATGGCGGCCCGCAACAAGGTTGGCGTTTCCTGTCGCAGAATCACCGCCCATGCGCCGTTGCCCTCGAGGGTGCCCTCGGCGCCTTCGGTGACGAATTTGTAATGCCCGTTCGGGTCGCGTTCATGCAGCGTGTGTTCGAGGCACCGACCGACATCGGCAAAATTCCCCGAGAGCCGGATCGACTCGATCGGTTTGGCTTCCTCCAGCGGATGTTGGAGGGCCGTACATCCGCCGACCGCGAGCGCGCCGATGATCAAGAAATGCCGAATGCCCATCGGCGCACGTTACTCGAATGCATCGAATGCGTCATCCGCCGCGCTTTGGGTCGTCGCTTCGTCCTTGGAAAGAACGACGGCGCGGTCTTGGAAATAGGCCGCCCGCAACGCGGCGTAATAGTCCACGGATCCGGCCCGTAACTCGTCAAGCGGTTCGATCAAGGTTTCGCGGCGTACGATCGCCTCGGTCGCCGCGACGGCGACCCGGGGGTAGGTGTCCAGCACATAGGTCAGCGGGTCGAGGAAAGTATCGACCGCCGTCCCGAAGCCGTCTCGCACGGTGCTGGGCCCCAAGACCGGGATCACGATATAGGGGCCACTCCCAACGCTATAGCGATGGAGCGTCTGTCCGAAGTCGGCCGGCTGGTGGGCCATGCCAAACCGGTCGGCGACGTCGAAAAAGCCCAACACACCGACGGTCGTGTTGATCAAGAACCGCCCGCCGGTATTGGCCGCCCCGGGCCCGTCGATTTGCAGAACGTCGTTGGCGAACCGGATGGGCGCACGGAGGTTGCTGAAGAAATTTCTGACTGACCGTTTCACGGGATCCGGGGTAATCGTCCCGTACCCCAAAGCGATCGGTCGGATGAGGAACCGGTCCAACACGTCATTGAAGGCGAATATCCCGCGATTGATCGTTTCCAGGGGATCGTTGAAGGTCGCGACATCGGAAGTTTCCTGATCCGAAAAGGCCTCGTTCGAGAAGGCATCGTCGTTCGCCGGTGCCGCGACGTCGATAGGTCTCGGCGCGGCCGTCGCTTCTTGTGGCCCGCGCGGGGGTATACGCGTCTGGGGCGCGCCACCGACCGCGCCGTAAATCGTGGGCGCAAACGCCGGGTAACTTGTCGCGGCCGCCGTCACGATGTCGTCGCGCAAGGCAGGGGCTGTGGTGACCGCGGCGCGCACGATATCGGCGGTGTTCGCGGCGTCTGCGGCGATCGCACCCACCACCAGCGAAACGATGGTCAGCTTCGCGACTTCGTCAGATTTTTGAACGGCGAGGGCGCCGCCTTGTCGGTCGCGCAGGTCCTGCGCCATCGAACTGCTGCGGGCGCCCGATGTCGCCGACTGGGCCATAATCTGGGATATCTGGCTCGCAACCTGCTGGGCGGTGGAACTCTGCGCCCAGGCGCTACTCGCACTCAGCGCAAGAAAAAGAGACGCAAGAAGGAAACGTCGCACCGTCCGACCTATTGATCGGTCGCAAGTGGTCGGAAGCGCGACACCAATCGATCGGCTTGTTCGACGACGCGGGGCTCGACGGCGCGGAGCAATTCCTCGCGGGCCGTTGCGGCTCGGCTCAATCCTTGGTTGGCGGCGAGTGTCGTCCAGTAGATCGCCATCGTCATGTTTCGGGAAACGCCTTCGCCTTTGGCGTAACGCTGACCGAGTGCGGCCTGCGCCTGTGCATCGCCGCGTCGCGCCGCGCGGCGGTACCATTGCGCGGCGCGCGCAAAACTTTGGGTGACGCCTGTGCCGTCGCGATAGGCACGTGCGAGATTGTATTGCGCGCGCGGATTACCGAGGTGCGCCGCACGTTCAAACAGATCGAAAGCCCGCGTGTCGTCGGTCGCGACGCCCAGGCCGTAGCTGTACATCTTGCCCAGCGTGTAGACCGATCGCGCGAATCCCTTGTCGGCACCGCGTTCCAGCCAAAGAACGGCTTCCTCGTAATCTTGTGCAACGCCGTCGCCGGCAATCAGGCTATTGGCGAGATTATGAATGGCGGGCGCATAGCCGGTCTCGGCGGCGCGTCGCCACCACCGCACCGCCTCGCCGGCATCGCGGGCCACGCCTTTGCCTTGGTCGTACATGATCCCAAGGTTGTATTGCGCGCGGGCGTCGCCGCTATTTGCGAGGTCACGCCACAAGGCGATCGCGGTGCCGAAATCGCCGCGCTGATAGGCCTCCCATCCGGGCTGTACGTCGGCGCTCGCCGGGCTTCCAAGAAAAAGAACGCCACCGGCCAGCATCGTCGCCGCGACGGTTCGCTTTAGGTGTTGTTTCATGGTCGCCATCCTAGCTCCGCGTCGCCGTTGCGGAGAGCTTTGCCGCTCGTGCGCGTAACACCTGAATGAGGCCGTTCAACCCGTTCCGTCCCACCACGGAGGCGAATTCCGACCGCTGCGTCAGGGCCATGCTCACGCCGGCAACTTCGATGTCGATGATCTTGTATCCCGCCGGGGTGGCGCGCACCCGCCAATCGGCATCGATGGGCGGGCCGCTCGGTCGGTCGATACGGGTGCGGACGACGGTATCGCGTTCGTTGGCGGCGCGTTCGGTCACGACGGTCAGCCGTTCGCCGGTATAGCCCCCAAGGCGCCGCGAATAGGTCAGCACCAAAAAATCCTCGAACAGCGCCAGATAGTCGGCCTGTTGTTGCGGCGTCGCGGTACGCCAGCTGCGACCGAGGACGAACCGTCCGATGAACGGCACGTCGAAATTCTGGGCAAGGATCTGACGGAATTGCTGCTCGCGCTGCTCCAGGCTCCCCGATGTCGACTGCAAGACGACGATGGCTTGCTGGCCGAGGTCGCCGATGAACTGCGAGGGGTTTTGCTGGGCGTTCGCACCGCTCGTCAGCACAAGCGGGACAACGATGGCAAACGCTGCGAAAAACGGGCGAAGATAGGTGAAGAACACAAAGCCGCTCGAACCGTTACGGTGCGGGTATGTTTCCATTTCGTCCCGCCTCACGCAACCGTGAGCCGGTGGCCGACAACAGGAGTCGTCATGTCCGACCTTCACGCCGAAATCGCCGACGTCCTCGAGCGCTACGTCGCCCATTGGAACGACTGGGAAATGGAGGCGGTTAAGGCGTTATGGGATGCCGACGAGCCCGAACCGATCTACGTCGCCGAAGAAGCGCCGGCGCACATTGGATGGGCGGCCCTCGATCGCTATTGGCAGGTTAGCGAACCGCGACGATCGGAACATTTCATTAGACTGTCGGACCTGTTGGTTCGCGATATCGCGCCGGGGGTCGCGCACGCGTTCTACACCCTGAGTTGGAACGTGTTCATCTATAACAACCGGCTTTATCCGAAACCGATCGGCGGGACGGTGCGCGCCACCACGTTGCTGCGCCAGAAGAAAGACGGTTGGCGTCTGTTCCACCACATCGAAGCGCCGCTGGCCTCGTTGATTCAGTTGAAGGACGCTCACGAAAAGAACGTCGACCCCGCGCTCTTCGCCTTGCTCAAGGAAAAAGGCGTCGAATTCTAGAAACGCGACGCGGCTATCACAGAAGGCCGACGAGTTCTTCCATCCGGTCGAAAACGACCGCGGCGCCGGCGTCGTGCAATTTCTCGGCTAGCCCCGGGTAGGCGTGGCCCCCTCCGGTAAATCCGAGAACGCGCATTCCCGCCGCCACACCCGCCGCGACCCCCGGTGCGGCGTCTTCGACGACAACACAATCGTCGGGCGTGAGATTCATCTGTTTGGCGGTATGCAGGAACACATCGGGCGCCGGTTTGCGTCGCGCCCCGACCTCAAAGACGCTGTAGATGTGCGGCGCGAAAAATTCGTACAGGCCGGTCGTCTTGAGTTTCAGGTCGATGCCGTCCGGCACGCTGCCCGACGCCACGGCAAGGGGCTGCGTGACCGCGCGCAACATATCTTCAACGCCGGGGACGGCACGCAGTTCCGTCGCATACGACACATTCAACCGTCGCCGAAGCTCGGGTACGAAATCGGCGGGCAGTGCGATGCCGTGCTCCGCCGCTACCGCCTCGGCCATTTTTTCGAGACGGACATAGTGAAAGCGTGTGTGGTAGTCGACGGCGTCAAGCGCGATGCCATGTTCGCGCAACGCGGCGCTGACGGCCTGTCCGATCAAAAGCTCGCTGTCGACCAAGACGCCATCGAGATCGAAAATCAGTGCCGTCGCCGCCACGCTTGCCATCCGTCGTTAGAAAAAGACGGCGGAGCCTATCGCATTCGCCGCCTTCGGTCGCGGGTCAGGATCGCGCTGGCCCCTCGTCGTCGAGCCGACAACCGGCGGCGCCGAGAATCGGACCTTGATGGTCGGCTTGAATCAGCACCACGCAGCCTTGATTGGCGTCGAGGTCTATCGGCGCGGTGACCGTAAGGGTCCCACCGGTCCACTCGCCGACGCGTTGGACCGCCCGAACGATGTTGTGGTTGGCCAGTGTTTTTCCTTTGTTTTCGCCACCTCGGACTTCGGTGACGTGCGACTTGAGGTAGGTGACAACCCAAATCGCGGCGCTACCATTTGCCTCGCCTTCGATAGAAATCGTGAGGTCGCCGGCGCGCTGCCCATGCGCGGCGACCGCCGCCTTGGCCCGGCTCTCCGAACCTTTCATCGCGGCTAGGACATCGCCTCGGTTCGATCCGACAGCCTCGCGCTGGCCATCGATCACCATTTGCGGCGTGTAGCCGTAACCACGACCCCTAAGCTTCGACGCGTAGGTCTGCTGGCGCGCTGTGAACGACGCATCGGAGAAGGGGTCTTTCCACGAACTGCCGCGATAGACCAGCCGGTCCCAGTAATCGACGTGCCATTCGAGCGCGATGATGTCGTCGCGTTCTTCGATCAATTCGCCCAAAAAAGCTTCGGCGGCCGGGCATGAGTAGCAACCTTGCGAGGTGAAGAGCTCAAGCACCACGGGATGCTTTGCGACGTCTGCATGGGCGTCGTGCCGGTCCATCAGCGCGATCGATGCGACGGCGACGGCCGCGCCGACGACGCTTCGCACAAAAAACGATTTCCGTAGAAAGGTCATCACACCTACTCCTTCCCGATCAGATCACCGCAAATCTAAGAAGGGTCGGGAGACCGAGTCATCCCGGTTCGCTATGATGGCTTCACGAACGCGAGAGGTCAGATGCCCCAGAAGATCATCATCGAGGCGCGAATCAACGAATACATGATGCGCGACGAAAACCCCCACGTGCCGTGGACGCCCGAAGAGATCGCCAAAGCTGCGGCCGATTGCCGGGCTGAAGGCGCGTCGATCGTCCACTATCACGTGCGCAATCCCGACGGCACGCCGTGTCACGATCCGGAAATGTACAACGATGCCTTGCGGCGCATCCGCGAGGCCTGTGACATCCTGGTGCACCCCACGCTCGGGCAAGTCACCATCAAGGGCGATGAGGCCCGACTACGCCACATCGTCGAGACGCAAAACGATCCGATTCTAAAACCCGAAATCGCACCCATCGACATGGGCTCGACGAACGTCGACCGCTACGACCCGGTCGCCAAGTCCTACACCTCGGATAACTTGGCCTACGTCAATACGATCGGCACTTTGCAGTTCTTTGCGCGGCGCATGCGCGAGCTTGGCGTGAAGTCGGAATTGGTATCTTGGACGGTCCCGTTCACCCGCACGATCGAGGCCTTTCTCGACATGGAGCTTGTCGAGGAGCCGGTCTATCTCCTGTTCTCCCTCACCGACAGCGGCATTTACGGCGGCCATCCGGGCACCATTCGCGGGCTCCAGGCGCACCTCGATTTCCTGCCGCGCGATCGCAATATCGTCTGGTCGGCGTCCAACAAGATCGGCAACTTGTTCGGCCCGGCGGCCCTCGCCTGCGAGCAGGGCGGCAATATCGCGGTCGGCTTGGGCGACTACGCCTACCTCGAGCTTGGCCAGCCGACCAACGGCGAGGTTATTCGCGAGTTTGCGCGTCTCGCGCGGGGCTTTGGACGCGAACCCACGACACCCGCAGAAACCCGCCAACTTCTGGGCATGGCCTAACTATTGGTCCGGTTTGCCGACCGGACAAATATTCTGTCATAATAAGGCCCTAGGGGCTGCGGTTAACCTTGGAGTAGAGCTTGCCTCTCATACGCCGGGCGCCGCCGACAGGGACCGAACCGCTCGTGATCGAGGGCCAAGAATGAAACCCGTGCGCTTGATAATTCTAGCGATGACAGTGCTTGTCGTGGCCGGATGCGCCAATCGCGATGAGCGATCCCGGCTGGGCGACCTCATCGGTGGTGATAAGGAGCCCGAAACCGCGACCGTGGCCAACGCAGACGAATCGTCTGCTGCAGCCCCGCGCCCCGAAAGCACTCTCATTTTGACCGCTTTGCTCGAGAGCGCCGCCGGCCAGGCGATTACCGCCGCCGATCAACTGGCGCTGGAACGCACCACCCAAACCACGCTCGAGACCGTGCCGATCGGCAACGAGAGCGTCTGGCGCAATCCGCAATCCGGCAGCCACGGGGTCATCGCGCCCCGCCGTACCTTTCAAAAAGTCAGCGGCACCTATTGTCGGGAGTTCACTCAGACTCTCGTAGCGGGTAATGTGACGGAGGAAGCGTTGGGCACCGCCTGTCGCGAAACCGACGGCACATGGAAGTTGGCTGACGACTGATGTATTCGCCGCCCCCAGGCCGAAATACGCTGCGCCGACACGCGCTGCTGGGCACCACTGCGCTCTTCTTGATCGCGACCGGCGTCGGTTTTGCCGGGCAACCGGCGCATGCCGAATTCGCCGACGGTACGCTCGCCTATCAAGAAGGCGACTACGAACGCGCCTATAACGAATGGCTGCCGCTTGCGCGCGCCGGCAACGCCGCCGCGCAACGCAATATCGGCCAGCTATACCGCCTCGGTCTTGGCGTTCCCAAAGATCTCAAGGTCGCCGCGAATTGGTATCGCCTTGCCGCGGACCAAGGGCTGTCGCGCGCACAGGCCAACCTCGGCGTGATGTATCTGCGTGGCGAGGGGGTCGAACGCGATCCCGTCAAAGCCGCCGATTGGTTCGGCAAAGCGGCCGATCAAGGTCACGTCATTTCGCAATACAACTTGGCGCTGATGCTCGAACAGGGCTACGGCGTGACGCGCAATCTTCGCGAAGCTGCCAAGTGGTTTGCCGAGGCCTCGGAGGGCGGACACGATAAAGCTGGCGACCGATTGGCCGCCATCCTTTCGGAATCGGTTGCGCCGGCGGCGGGCGGCCCCGCGGTGCCCGCCGTGAAACCGGCGGCGCCGATTCAAACCGCACGTGCGCAAGACTATCTGCCGACCCGCATTCTCAATCGACAAAACCCCGCTCCGACCCCCGCCGGGCCGCAGGTGGCTTCGGCCGAATCTTCGGCGACGGATGGCCCCGCCGAAACCGGCACCGACCGGCTCACCGAAGTTCTCACGGCCCCGCCGTCGCCGGCGGACATCGCCGGCACCCCGGCCGCACGTTTTGCGGTGCGTCCCGCCGCCGCACCGCCCACGCGGGTTGCCACCCTGCCCGAGACCGCGCCCGAGGCGAGCGGCCTGCGCCGTCCCGCCTTCCTTCAGGAACGCAAGAAAGCCGTGCGCGAAGATGCCCCGGTCCAGGCTGCCCTTGGGCGTGCGCCCGAGGCCAGGCGGTCCGTTGCGCCGCCGTCCCCGGCACGGGCCGCGCCCTCGGCGCGATCCTCCACGGTGCGCCCGATTATCGAGGTGCCCGTTGCACCCTTCCTGAAAGCGGAAGCCGCGGCGGCGCGCCAACCGTCGCCCCCTGTCGCCAAACCTCCCGCTGCTTTCCTTAAAGCCGAGGCCAAGAAGGCGCCTGCCGAAGCCTCGCCCCCGGCGGTCCCGGTCGCACCGGTTCAGGTCGCCGCGGTGACGCCGCCGGCGGCACCCGTGGTTGCCCGGCGCGATCCCGTGCCCGCCGCGCTCGTGGTGCCCAAGCAACCGGTTGAGGTTGCCAAACCGGTCCCCGCCTTCCTGGCGCGCGAGGCGATGACGCCACCGCCCGATTTGGTATTGGCGCCGCGCTTTGGCCCGCAAAGCTATCTTGCCCCCCGCCAAGTGCCCCCCGATCTGAAGATCGCGGCGGTGCCCGACGGACCGCCCCCGCGCGCGCCGGAAAAGGAACCGCCAGGGACCCAACTTGCCCTACCGCTCGGCGATCAACGAGACCGTCCGTCCGAAAAGCCCGACCTCCCGGCCTTCTTGGTCCGCGAATCGCTGGTGCCGAAACCGCTGGAGAAACCGGTGCCGCCCCAGCGCGACCTACCGGTTCAAGTAGCGGCCCTGCCCGAAGCGCCACGCCATCCCGCGCCGCCCCCGCGTGATGAACCAGTCACGTTAACGACAGGCCCGCGCATCCCGGTGTACTACCTGCGCCAGGGCGCCGAAGCTTTGGCCGCAGGCCGAATTGGCTATGTGTTGTCGGCCGAACCGCAGCCCGTCCGTGTGGCCTCCTTGGCGGTGCCGCCCGCAGCGCTGCCGGACCTCCCGCCGATGCTGGCGAACGACAAGACGCCCCCTGGCGCCAAGCCGGTGCCGGCGTTCTTGCAACGCGAAGCGGCCGGCGAGCACGACGATAGCGAAGAACAAGTTGTCCAATTGGTCCCGGTCGCGACACCGCCGCGCTTTTTGGAAGAAGAAGCAAACGCGCCGGCTCCGGTACCGAGCGTTGCCGTCCGTCCGAAACCGGTCCCTGAATTCTTGGAAGACGAAGCCGTCCCGGCGCTGTTGCGTCGCGAGGCGGCAATCCCGCCCGAGAGGGGTCCCGCGCCGAACTCCGACGAAACGCCCGGGGCCGTGGCGGTTCCCCAAGCAACCAAGCCCCAACTACCGTCGGCGACAGCGGTCGACGTCCCGCCGTTCCTGCGCGCAGAAGCTCAAACCGGCGCTTTGGCGCTCACCGACACGCCCTATACCGGCGACCCGGTCGGTCGGGCGAAACGGGTCTCTTCACTCTTGGACAACGCCGATGCCGCGGCAAAAGAGGGCGCGCGAAGCGCAATTCCGCGCTACTACAGAGAACGGGCCGCGCTGCTCACGGAGCTTGAAAAGGCCGAGGATGATCCCGCACCGCTACCGTTCCTGCGCCACGCGCCTCGGGAAAATCCGGGCGCACCCATTCAACCCGTCCCCGATCTCCTTGTGGCGGAAGCCACCCGCGCCGCCCAACCGGTCCTGCCCTTCCTTAACGAAGAAGCGGCGTCCAGCGCGGCAAAGCCCGTCGTCCCGGGCACCGGCGAAGCGGGCTCGGCGCGCGTTGCGACGCGGCCCGAGACGGGTCAAACCCCCGCCGCGGCACCCGCACAGCGCCCTGCGCAGACGGCCACCGATCGCCAAGCGGTGAATGCCGGGGTGGCCGCCTATTTGGGTCGCGACTACGAAAAAGCGATCGGTTTCTGGCTGCCCGCCGCGACGCGCGGTAATGCCGACGCGCAGTTCTTCATCGCCGGCCTTTACCTCGACGGCAACGGGGTGACGCGCGATCTCATCCAATCTCATATTTGGTTTGCCCGATCTGCGGCCCAGGGTCACCAGCGTGCGGGAGAGCAGCTCGACCTCCTGCGCAAGATCATCACTCAGGCGCAATACATCGAGGCCGAACAGCGCCGAACCGCCGAATAGGTGCACGCCTGCCCGGCCACGCCGGGTTATGTTGCACGATCCACGCTTTTCAGGCACGACAGACTTGGCGCCTCGCGCGCCCAATTGACATCGAGGGAAGGCGGGCATGAAAACGCTGCATCATTTTGTGAACGGTCAACAGGTCGAGGGTACCAGCGGTCGGTTCGGCGAGGTCTTCAATCCAGCCACCGGCGAGCAAACCGCCACAGTGCCTTTTGCGAGCGCCGACGAAACCCGTGCCGCGATCGGCATCGCGCACGATGCCCTACCGGCTTGGGCCGCGGTGCCGCCGGTGCAACGTGCGCGCGTGATGTTCCGGTTCAAGGAACTCATGGAGCGGCACAAAGACGAAATGGCCGCCCTGGTGACGGCCGAACACGGAAAAACGCTGCCCGATGCGGGCGGCTCGATCGCGCGCGGTCTCGAGGTCGTCGAGTTTGCCTGCGGCATTCCGCACCTTCTGAAGGGCGAGTTTTCCGAAAACGTCGGCACCAATGTCGATTCGTGGTCGTCACGCCAGCCGGTCGGCGTCTGTGCGGGGATCACGCCGTTCAACTTCCCCGCCATGGTGCCGATGTGGATGTTTCCGATCGCCATCGCGTGCGGCAATACGTTCGTTCTCAAGCCTTCCGAAAAAGATCCTTCGGCCCCGTTGTTCATGGCGGATTTGCTTAAAGAAGCAGGTTTACCTGACGGTGTTTTCAACCTCGTCAACGGCGACCGCGAATCGGTCGAGACGTTGCTCGACGACCCCCGGATTGCCGCCATCAGTTTTGTCGGCTCGACGGCGGTCGCCGAACACATCTATCGCACCGGCTCGGCTGCCGGGAAGCGCGTCCAGGCGTTGGGCGGGGCGAAAAATCATATGGTGGTGATGCCGGATGCCGACATGGATCAGGCCACCGACGCGCTAATGGGCGCGGCCTTCGGGTCGGCGGGCGAGCGCTGCATGGCGGTCTCGGTCGCGGTCGCCGTCGGCAGTGCGGGCGATGCGTTGATCGAACGACTGACGCCCAAAATCGCCGCGCTCAAGGTCGGTCCCGGCACCGATCCGGATTCGGAAATGGGTCCGCTGGTCACCAAACAGCACTTCGAAAAGGTGCGCGGCTATATCGATGCAGGCGAGAAAGAAGGCGCGGATCTCTTGGTCGACGGGCGCGACCTCAAATTGCAGGGCTACGAAGACGGCTATTTCGTGGGCGGCACGCTATTCGACAACGTCACGCCGGACATGAGCATCTATCGCGAAGAAATTTTCGGCCCGGTCCTTTCGGTGGTGCGGGCGCCGGACTTCGACAACGCCAAGAAGCTGGTCGACGCCCACGAATACGGCAACGGCGCGGCGATCTTCACGCGCGATGGCGATGCCGCACGCGAGTTCTCGTCCACGGTGCAAGCCGGCATGGTGGGGATCAACGTGCCGATTCCGGTGCCCATGGCGTTTCATTCCTTCGGCGGCTGGAAGCGCTCGCTCTTCGGCGCTCACTCGATCCACGGGCCGGACGGCGTACACTTCTATACCAAGCTCAAGACCGTTACCTCGCGTTGGCCCACCGGCATTCGTTCGGGTGCCGAGTACACCTTCCCGTCAATGAAATGAGGTAAGCCATGGATCTGTGCGCCGTGCCCCGGATTGCGCCGGAAGACTTTCCCGAACCGGCTGACGACCTTGCTGGAGATGCCGAAGGTGTCGCCGTTCTGGCCGGCGGGTGCTTCTGGTGCGTCGATGCGGTATACCGGCAGCTTGAGGGCGTGCTCCAAGTCGTCGCCGGCTACGCCGGGGGGACCGCCGAAACGGCCGATTACCGAACGGTGTGTTCCGGCACCACAGGTCATGCCGAGGTCGTGATGATCCGGTTTGATCCTGCGCGGATCACCTTCGGTCAGATTCTCAAAGTTTTTTTCTCGGTCGCCCACGATCCGACCCAACTGAACCGGCAGGGCAACGACTTTGGTCCGCAATACCGCTCGGCCATCTTTGTCGCCGATGCCGACCAGCGCCGCGTCGCCCAGGCCTATATCGATCAACTGGCGGCCGCCAAGGTCTATGACGACGAGATCGTGACGACGTTGGAACCGCTGGAGGCGTTCTACGAGGCAGAGGACTATCATCAAGACTATGCCGCGCGGAATCCCGAACAGCCCTACATCGCCCATATCTCGATGCCGAAGGTCGCGAAGGTCCGCAAACATTTCGCCGACCGCCTGAAGGCACGGTAACGTCAGCGCGATGCCCAAGTCGCCCCCGACCAATGCCGATCTCGCCGCCCGCCTCTTGCGGGATGTGGCGGCCCACTACCGCCTCATCGGATCGGAAAACCCCGAGGTCGCCGACGAAATGGAAGAAAACGCGCGCACCTGCGAAGAGGTTGCCGACCGGGTCGCGCGCGACCCCACCGGCCCGCTAACGGATTCATAATGGCGTGGCGCGCGATAATGGTCGCCGGTCTAACGATCGGTTGGCCGCTCCTTCAACTTCTCATTCTTTTCCTGCGCTTCGGCGACGACGCCCTGGTCAACGTCCAGGACGAGATCGCGCCGTATGTCTTCTTCGGGTTCCTGTCCGGCACCTTTCTGAACTACGCATTGCGGCGCGAAGAAAGCCGGGCCCAGCGTTGGGGCGTGATCGTCGGCTTCGTCGGCTCGCTCCCGGTGGCTCAGTGGGCGACGGTTCTCGGGGCGGTGTCTTTCCCTCCGTGGATCGGCATCCCCGTAGCGGGTCTCATTGCGCAGTTTCTCGGCGTCGCGGTCGGCCGCATGGTCGCGCGTTTCTTCGATCGTTCTTAGGGTCGGACCTGCCGGTTTACGCCAATCCGTAGACCGCTTGGGCCTTTTCGATTCCCTTGAATTCGAAATTGCCGAGCGCCCTGGTTGGTTCTCCGCACGCATCGGCAAAGGGTTTCGAAAGTAACACGGGCTGTCCGAGTTTCTTCGTCAAGTCTTCCATGCGCGAAACAAGGTTGACTGCCGGGCCAATGACCGTGAAATCGAGCCGGTCGGGAGCCCCGATATTGCCGTAGATCACGTCGCCGATGTGCAAGGTTGTGCCGAAGTCTAGCGTCGGCAGGCCCTCCGCCGGACGTTGATCGTTCGCCGCCTTCATCGCGTCGCGGGCCTCGCGCCATGCCGCGAGAGCCGAGGCCGCCGCTGATGACGCATCGGTCGGTTTTTCTAAAGGCCAGATCGCCAATATGGCGTCCCCGACGAACTTCAGGATCTCGCCCCCGTTGTTCTCAATTGCCCCGCCCACCGCTTCGAAGTAGGCATTTAGGAGGTCGATCAACGCACCCATCTCGAGCTGTTCGGATAACGGCGTGAAATCGCGCAGATCGCAGTACCAGATGGCGGCTCCGATGCTTTCGCCCGAACCGCGTGTGATCGCGCCATCCAGGACGCGCGCGCCCGCGTGTCGACCGACGTAGGTTTCGAGCAACGTGGTCGCAAGATCGCGCATCTGCATGATCTCGAACGGGCTGGCGAGGAATTTGGCAGCCCGTGAGAGAACCTCGACCTGCTCGTCGGTGAACCCACCAGGTGCTCGGGTTGTGAACGCCAGTCCATTAATCTGGCCGTCGCTGAACCGGACGGGGAGGACAAGATAGTCGGTTCCGCCGCCGTCTATGAGGTCTTGAAGTACCGGAAAGTCGAGCACGACATTCTCACCGGTCAAACGTCGACGAATGGGTTCGCCGGTCTTGAATACGACGCGGAAAGGGCTGTTGCCGAATCGCTCGTCTGACGTTTGATCGCGGGGTGGACGAAACGAAAACAACTCCTCGTCTTCACGCCAGACCCAAAAGGCAACCCGGCTCTGTGGATGAATGGTTTGCACCATGTAATTCATCCGCCAAAGGGGAATGCCCACTTCGATCAAGCGTCGGGCGAATCCCTCGACCAACGAGCCGATGGTCTGTCGATAAACCCCTTTTCGGGCGACCCAATCGGCAAGCCGATCAGCCGTTTCGTGGGCGTTCGCCGCAGCTTGAATCATGCGTTTTCTTTCTTCGCCGCCTAGATGCGGCAGGGCCCAAAGATGGGGAGCCAGGCCGTTGCCCGCAAGCCGAAAGGCGGGCGGCGCGACGATAGACAGGTCGCGATACCGGTCCTAAGGTCGCGCCCATGAATCCCACACAGAGCAAGAAAATCCGCAAGATCATGGTGGCCAATCGCGGCGAAATCGCGATTCGCGTCCTCCGCGCCGCAACCGAGCTGGGTCTGCGCACCGTGGCCATGTATTCGCGCGAAGATCGCTTCGCGCTTCATCGTTTCAAGGCCGACGAGGCCTATTTGGTCGGTGAAGGCAAAGGGCCGGTCCAGGCCTATCTAGACATCCCCAGCGTGATCCGGATCGCCCGCGAGGCCGGCGTCGATGCGATCCATCCCGGCTACGGCTTTCTCTCCGAGAATCCGGATTTTGCCGAAGCCTGCGCCGAGGCCGGCATCAGATTCGTCGGCCCGTCGCCCGACGTCATGCGGGCGCTCGGCAACAAAGTGCAGGCCCGCGCTCTGGCCGCGCAATCGGACGTGCCCATGGTCCCCGCCACGTCGGCGTTACCCGGCGACGATGCCGAGGTGCGGCGCTTGGCGGCCGAGGTCGGTTATCCGGTCATGCTCAAGGCGAGTTGGGGAGGGGGCGGTCGCGGCATGCGGCTCATTCGCGAAGAAAGCGAACTGCTCGAACAAGTCGCCGCCGGGCGACGCGAGGCCAACGCGGCTTTCGGCAACGACGAGGTGTTTCTCGAGAAGTTCGTCGAGGGGGCGCGTCATGTCGAAGTGCAGATCCTCGGCGATTTGCACGGCAACATCGTCCATCTCTTCGAACGCGACTGTTCCCTGCAACGTCGCAACCAAAAAGTCATCGAGCGGGCCCCAGCGGCCTATCTGACCGACCAACAACGTGCCGATCTCACCGCCGCGGCCCTGCGGCTCGCGCACACGGTTGGCTACGCCTGCGCCGGCACTGTCGAATTCCTGATGGATTCCAAGACCGGCGATTTCTATTTCATCGAGGTCAACCCGCGCATCCAAGTCGAACACACCGTCACCGAAGAGGTCACCGGCGTCGATTTGATCAAAGCGCAGATCAAAGTCACCGAAGGCCACCGCCTTGGCGACATGACCGTCGGTTTGCCGGCCCAAGACGACATCGCGCTTCACGGTCATGCGCTTCAATGTCGCATTACGACTGAAGATCCCGAGAACCAGTTCATTCCCGACTACGGCCGGATCACGGCCTACCGTGGTGCCAACGGGTTCGGTATTCGTTTGGATGGCGGCACGGCCTATTCCGGCGCGGTCATCACGCCGTACTACGATTCGATGTTGGAAAAGGTCACGGCATGGGCGCCGTCTGCCGAGGAGGCCGCGCGCCGCATGGACCGCGCGTTGCGCGAGTTCCGCATTCGTGGCGTCAAAACCAACCTCGTCTTCCTCGAAGAACTCGTCGGTAACCCGCGCTTCACTGCCTGGGACTATACGACGCGCTTTATCGACGAAACGCCGTCGCTGTTTGCCTTCAAGCCCCGCCGCGACCGCGCCACGCGGTTGCTATCGTTCCTCGGCAACGTGCTGGTCAACGGCAATCCGGAGGTCGCCGGGCGGCTCCGTCCCGAAAGTTTCCCGCCGCCGCACATGCCTTCGGCGCCGGATATCGATCCGCCCGCAGGATCGCGCAACCGCCTGGACGAACTCGGCCCCGAAGGCTTCGCCCAATGGATGTTGGCGCAGAAGCAATTGCTGATCACCGACACCACGTTCCGCGATGCGCATCAGTCCTTGCTCGCGACGCGGTTCCGTACCCACGACATGACCAAGATCGCGCCGGTCTACGCCCGTGCGCTGCCCGAACTTCTGTCCGTCGAATGCTGGGGCGGCGCGACCTTCGACGTCGCGATGCGCTTCCTCAAGGAAGATCCCTGGGACCGTCTGGCCAAGCTGCGCGAGGCGATGCCCAACCTGATGACGCAGATGCTGCTGCGCTCGGCGAACGCCGTGGGCTACACCAATTACCCCGACAACGTCGTGCGCTACTTCATTCAGCAAGCCGCCGATGCGGGCATCGATGTTTTTCGCGTTTTCGATTGCCTCAACTGGGTCGAGAACATGCGCGTCGCGATCGACGAGGTCGGCAAAACCGGCCGCCTGTGCGAAGCGGCCATTTGCTACAGCGGCGATCTCGCCAATCCCGACGAAGAGAAATACACGCTGCAATACTACGTCTCGATGGCGAAGGAGCTTGAGAAGGCCGGCGCCCATATCCTCGGCATCAAGGACATGGCGGGCTTATGTAAGCCCGCTGCCGCCCGCCAGCTTGTGACGGCGCTGAAGCAAGAGGTCGGCCTGCCGATCCACTTCCATACCCACGATACCTCCGGCATTGCCGCGGCCAGCGTGCTGGCCGCCGCCGAAGCGGGCGTCGACGCCGCGGACGCCGCGATGGATTCGATGTCGGGTTTGACCTCGCAACCCAACCTCGGCGCGATTTGCGAGGCCCTGAAAGGCACCTACCGCGACCCCGGGCTCGATCGCGGCACGCTGCGCGGCTTGGCCAGCTATTGGGAGGGCGTGCGTCGCTACTACGCGGCGTTCGAAAGCGATTTGCGCTCCGGGATGGCCGAAGTCTACGAGCATGCGATGCCCGGCGGGCAGTACACCAATTTGCGCGAACAAGCGCGCGCCGTCGGCATCGACGCGTGGCGCTGGCCGGAAGTCGCTCATGCCTACGCCGAGGTCAACGAGATGTTCGGCGATATCGTCAAGGTCACGCCGACCTCGAAGGTAGTCGGCGATATGGCGATCTACATGGTCACCAACGAACTGACCCCGGCAGAAGTTCTCGATCCCGACCGCGAGATCGCGTTCCCCGAATCGGTGGTCGAACTTTTCCACGGCGACCTCGGGCAGCCCCACGGCGGGTTCCCGGCCGCACTGCAGAAAAAGATCCTCAAAGGGCGGGAGCCACTTACCGTGCGACCGGGCGAGGTGCTCGAGCCGATCGATATCGAGGTCTCGCGCAAGGAGGCGGAAAAGAAGGTCCACCGCCACATCGACGATCGCGAACTCGCCTCTTACCTAATGTACCCGCGGGTGTTCACCGACTACGCCGACCACCGGCGCCAATATGCCGACGTCAGCTCCATCCCCACCCCAGCGTTCTTCTACGGCCCGGAAGAGGGCGACGAGCTTTATATCGACATCGAACGCGGCAAATCGCTCGTCGTACGTTTGCTCGCCGTGGGCGAAGCCAACGAAGAAGGCGAACGCAACGTCTTCTTCGAGCTCAACGGCCAGCCGCGTACCGTCAAGGTGGCCGACGACTCGTTGGCCGCCGACGCCCACCAACATCTCAAAGCGGACGACGGCAACCCGCTCCACATCGCGGCGCCGATGCCGGGTCTCGTCGTCAGCATTGCCGTCTCCAAAGGTGAAACCGTGTCTGCCGGCGATCGCTTGCTCACCATCGAAGCCATGAAGATGGAAACCGCCGTCTACACCGATCGGCCCGGCAAGGTCGCCGACATCGTCACCCCCGCCGGCACCCGTGTTGACACCAAGGACCTGCTCATCGTCCTGGAGGATTGAGCGGTCCGCCTACTCGTATCGCAGCGCGTCGATCGGATCGAGCCGGGCCGCCTTGCGGGCGGGGTAATAGCCGAAGAACACGCCCACCGCGGCCGAAAACGCCACCGCGATCACTAGGGCCAAGGGCTCGATCAACACCGGCCAGTCCGCGAGATTGCCGATCAAGGCCGCCCCGCCCAGCCCGGCGATCACACCGATAAAGCCGCCGATCAGCGATAACGTCACGGCTTCCACCAAAAACTGCACCAAGATGTCCTTGCGCCGGGCACCTACCGCCATGCGTAGGCCGATCTCGCGGGTCCGTTCGGTGACCGACACCAGCATGATGTTCATGATCCCGATCCCGCCGACCAGCAGCGCGATCGACGCCACCGCCGACAACAGCAGCGTCAAGATGCGTTGGCTTTCGGCCCGCGCATCGGTGATCTCGGCAAGGTTGCGCAACCGAAAATCGTCTTCTTCGCCAGGGCCGATCCGGTGCCGCGCCCGCAGCACATCGTTGACCGCGTCTTCGGCTTCTTTCAGGCGCGCCGCGCTTACTGCTTTGACCATGATGATGCTGACCGAATCCGGCCGCGCTCGCGCGCTTGTCCCCAGCACCCGCTTTCGGGCGGTGCTGATCGGGATCAGCACGACATCGTCTTGATCTTGTCCGAACGAGTTCTGGCCTTTTTTGTCCAGGACGCCGATCACCTCGAACGGCACCTTCTTGATGCGAATGGTCTCGCCGACCGGATCTTGGTCGACGAACAGGTTCTCCACCACGGTCTGGCCGAGCACCGCGACCTTGGCCGCGCGGCGCACTTCTTCTGGGCCGAAGATACGACCGTCGACCACCTGCCACTCGCGCAAGGGGAAATACTCGGGCGTGGTGCCTTGCGTCGTCGCCGACCAGTTGAGGTTGCCGAAAATCAGTTGCGTGCGGCCGGCCACGGTCGGCGACGCGAGCGCGACCGAGTCGATCTCCTGGATGGCCAGCGCATCGTCAAGTGTCAGGCTCAGGCGCGATCCTGCGCCTTGTCGCGCACCGCCTTGCCGGCTCGAGGCGTTGAAGATGATCAACAGGTTGGCGCCCAGGCTTTCGATCTGCGCGTTGACGCGTTCCTGTGCGCCGGCCCCGACCGCCACCATCGCGATCACCGCGGCCACGCCGATAATGATACCCAGCATCGTCAACCCGCTGCGCAAAGCGTTGACCCGCAGCGCGCGCAACGCCACGGCGATAGTGGCCAGCAGGTTCATTGCGCGGCCTCGGAGGCGGCGTCCCAGTTCTCAAGAATGTCGCGGGCCGACAATCGATCGGTGACCCGTTCGTCTTCGGTCACGAGGCCGTCGCGAAAGGTCACGATACGATTGGCATAGCGGGCGATATCCGGTTCATGCGTCACGATGACGATCGTGATCCCTGCTGCATTCAGCGCCTGGAAGATTGCCATGATCTCGACCCCGGTGCGGCTGTCCAGCGCGCCGGTCGGTTCGTCGGCCAACACAAGCACGGGGTTGTTGACCAACGCGCGTGCGATCGCCACTCGTTGTTGCTGGCCGCCGGATAACTGGCTCGGCGTGTGGTCCATCCGTTCGGCCAATCCAACTTCGGTCAGCCGCGCAACCGCCGCTTCGCGCCGGGTCGCCGCGTTGACGCCGCTATAGAGCAGGGGCATTTCGACGTTCTGCAACGCCGAGGTCCGTGCCAGCAAATTGAAGGTCTGGAAGACGAAGCCGATCTTGCTGTTACGAATCGCCGCCAGCGCATCGCTGTCGAGGTCGGCGACGTTTTCGTCATCCAGCCAATAGGCACCGCCGGTCGGGCGATCCAGGCATCCGATTAGATTCATAAAAGTCGACTTGCCCGATCCCGACGGCCCCATTACGGCCACGAATTCCCCGGCCGCAATCGACAAAGACACCCCGCGCAATGCCGGGACGACGTTGTCGCCCAGTTGGTAAATGCGGCTTAAATCTTCGACCTGGATCAGTGCGTCGACCATGGCGCACCTAGAAACGAATGCCGGTCAGGCCGCGCCCTTGGCTCGGCGCTATCGCGCCGACGATGACGCGCGCACCGGCAGTGATTTCGCCCTCCACAACTTCGGTCAAACTGCCGTTGGTGATGCCGTAACGAATGGTCACCGCCTTGGGGTTGCCGTCCTCGCCTAATATCCAGATTCGGCCCTGGCGGACGGCCTGGTTCCGGGTGGCTTGGCGTTCGGCGATCAACGCCGCATAGCGTGTCCGCTGATCCGCGGTCAGGATCGTCAGCAGTTGTTCACTGAAGCGCGCGCGCCCTTCGCGAGCGGCTTGGATGAACTCTTCACGGCCCCCGCCTTGCGCGCGCACGTTCTGCAGCGACCGCGCCATCTCTTGCCCGAAGGCCCGCGCCTGCTCTTGCTGCGCCTCGGTCAGCGACAAGGCCTCCACCAGTTGCGCAAACAACTCTCCCGGCGCCCCGCGTTGTGCGCTGGCCGGTCCCCCGCCGGGCGGCGCCTCGCTCCCCGGCGAAGGGGGCTCGCCCGATGAAGCCGCCGCGTTGGCGGGCCGAAAGCGCAGTGCCGCGTTGGGCACCCGCAAGGTATCTTCACGCCGATTCAGCACGACGTTCACGTTGGCCGTCATGCCCGGCAGCAACAATTGCTGGGCGTTGTTGGCGGTAACGATCACCGTATAGGTCACCACGTTTTGGACGACCTCGGGCGCTTGGCGGACCTGTTGGATCCGACCGCGAAAGGTGCGTCCGGCATGGGCATCGACCGTGAACTCGACCTCTTGTCCGGTTTGGATTTGGCCGATGTCGGCCTCGTCGACATTGGCTTCGACCTGCATTTGTCGCAGGTCCTGTGCGATGGTGAATAAGACCGGCGCGTTCAAGCTGGCCGCCACCGTTTGGCCCAGGCTGACTTGCCGGTTGATCACCACGCCGTTGACCGGTGCGCGGATGAACGTGCGCTCCAGATCGATCAACGCTTGCTCGACGCTGGCCTCGCGCTGCTGCACCTGGGCCCGCGCGTTCTCGATCTGCGCCTGCGAGACCAAGATTTGCGCCTCGGCAGATCGCAGCGCCGCCGCCGCCGCCCGCGTTTGTGCTGCGGCGCTTTCGGCCTGCGCCTTGGCTTGAGTGACGTCGCGGTTGGACGCTACGCCGCGGGCCAACAGCGCCTCTTTGCGGGTGAGCTCGCGGGCCGCTTCGGCGTCGGTCGCGCGCCGGTTCTCGAGATTGGCTTGCGCACTGGCAAGGTCCGCTTCGGCCCGCGCCTTCGCCGCCACCTGCATGGAGACGTTGGCCTTTGCGATCGCGAGATCGGCTTTGGCCTGGCGCAGCCGCGCCTCGAACGTCTGGGGATCGATCCGCGCGATCAGCTGCCCCTCTTTGACCTCGGTGTTGAAGTCGGCATGTAGCTCGGCAACCTGACCGGAAACCTGCGTGCCGACATCGACCGTGACGACGGCGCCCAGCGTGCCCGATGTCGAGATGGTGCTGACGACTTCACCCCGGTCGACCACGCCGAAGCGATATTCGACCGCGCCGTCCTCGCCGCCCCCCAACGCGAACACGCCAAAGACGACAATGATGGTCGCCACCGCACCGGCAGCGATCCATCTGCCCCGACTCGAACTCAGCATGTACTAGCCCGCCGGAACGAACCCGCCGAGCGGGTGACTGGCGAGCGGCGTGCGATAGGCCGGCCCGCGAAAAATCGAACGACCCAGCCGCTCGCGTTCGTCAGGCGTCAAATTGCGACTCAGATCGACCAAGTAGTTGTGGATGAGGGTTTGAATCGCATCTGTCTGCCCTCTGAGCTGTTGCAGCGCCTCCCCGGCTGCGACCGGATCGAACGGGTCGGCTGTCATGGCGCGGACCACCTCCCGCTGCGCCCGGCGCAAGGCGCGCGTTTGATCGCGCAACGCCCCTTCGTTTTCCTGAAAACGCTCGATAGCCAGCTGTCGTGATTCGGGTTCCAGCGCCATCAACGCAGGCGATGCCTGAAACCCGCCGGACCAAGGGTCCAAACCCCGATGCGCCCACGGACCGCCGCCGATCGCAACCACGCCGATAAATATTCCGATCGCGAACAGGTTCAGGGCGAGGGAGACGGTCAGCAATATGCCGAAGACGCGGCGACGTCCCATTTATTCCTCCAAGGATTCGATAACGCCGAGGGTTTCGCCACCCCCGGCAATGCTGTTCAGATCGAAGACGCTGTCGCCATAGGCGGTACTTGTCGGCAGCGCGGCGCCGCCGAGGTAAATCCCGCCAAGCATAGCGGCGGCCAACATGGCCGGCCGCCATACCGGTCGCGCGACGACCATCCAAATCCAATGCGCTGTTTCCGCCTGAGGGAGTGCCGCGACCCGTGCCTCGAGTGCGGCGCTCGGCGCCGGGGCGGGAATGAGATCCAGCAGCAGCGCGAGGCCGATCGCACGGCGCATCTCGTCTTGCGCGTCGGGCGATCGCGCCAAGAGGTCCTCGGCCGCCTCACGACGATCGACCGGCCAATCGGCGAGGTTCGTTCCGTACTGATCCAGCAGCAATTCGAAATCGCCCAACGTCATCGACGTGTCGTTGTCCATCACCACTCCTCCAGCAAATCGCCGGCGATATCTTTCAGTTGCGCCTTCAACGTGCGGCGTGCCCGCGCCAAAAGGGACTCGATAGCTTCCACCGAAACGTCCAACACGTTCGCGGCTTCTTGTTGGCTAAAGCCTTGATAGTGCACCAGCGTCAGCGCCTGTTTTTGTCGCGGCGGCAAGCCATCGACGGCGCCGCCCACGGTGCGCTTCAAGGCATGGTCGCGCGCAACGGACGTGCCTCCGGTATCGGGATCGCTCTGTTCGGCAAGAACATCAAGCGAGGTGGTCCGTCGCGCCCGCTGCCGATCGATGCACAGGTTGATCGCCACGCGGAAAAGCCATGTCTTTACTTTGGCGCCGCCGGTCTCCCAGGTTTCGGCCTTACGCATGAGACGAACCATGGTTTCTTGCGCGACGTCTTCGGCTTCGGCGCGGTCGCGCAGCATGTGCCAGGCGTAGCCGACCAGCGCGCCAAGGTGCCGCCGCGTGATTTCGGCCCACGCTCTTTGATCGCCGTCGGCGATCCGCGCGATGAGTGCATCGTCGGTGAGGTCGGCGGCGTCGTCGACCTGATCCGAACGCGTGCGCTCGCCCGCGCTCATCCAGATCGCCTGGCTAGCGGCGATGCCTGGAGCCACCGGTTTGGCCCCCCTGGGACAATTCGCCCGCCGCCATCGCGCCGTCGCCGTTGAGGTCGTAACGCGAGAACCAGCGCTGCGACGGCTGATTGATCTCGTGCGGCGACAGCATCTGGTCGCCGTCGGTGTCGAGCATGTCGAACAACGTGGCGGTGCCAAGGCTCTGGAACAAACGCCCTCGGCGCCGGAACTCGTCGACCGACAATGCGCCGTCTCGATCGAGATCGGCGGCCGCGAAAAGGCGACCGTGTTCGGCCAATATTTCGTCCAAGCTAACGGTGCCGTTGCGGTCGATATCCAACAATTCGACGAAACGCGCGGCGCGAAACGCGCGTTCGCGATCCACGTTTTGCGCCGAGGCAAGGCCGGAAAACACCAGCAAGCCAAGCGCGGCCAATCCAAGTGTTCGGAGCATCCGGAGATCCAATTCAGTCGAAAACAGCCGTTTCTGTACCTTACACGGGATTGGCGCCCGGAATCCGTCGCCGATTGCCGCGTCCCGCGCCGCGCGCGATACTGGTGGGCAAGGGGGACGAAATGGCCCGAGACCACCTCGAATTCATCCAGGCCCAAGCCTTGCCCTGGATCACCCTGCCCGAGACGGCGGCCCGCCCCGGCGTGGCCTGCAAAATCCTTTCACGCGACGTGGATTCCGGCGCCGTGAGCGTGATTCTCCGGTATCCCGCGGGCTTCGAGATCGCTGCGGCGCATTACCTCGACAACGACGAGGAGTTCTTCGTTCTCGAGGGCGAGGTGCACCTCGGCGAAACCGTCTACGGGCCGCGCGCCTATGCCTACCTCCCCGACGGTTACCCGCGGGGACCGATGCGCACGCCCAACGGTGCCGCCGTCCTGACCTTTTTCGAAGGGCCCCACCAAAACGTTTTTGGAGGCGAAAAGACCTTCGATCGCCGCAAACTGATCGAGCATATCGCGGTGGACCGGCAATCCTGGGGCGATCGCGTCGATCCCAACGTTGTGGGCGCGGGGCTCCAAAAACTCATGCTGCGGCTCGACGAGCGGACGGGCGAACAAACATGGCTCCTGACCATGGCGGCGGCGCCCGAGGCAACGGTTGCGCCGCTGGAGACCCACCCGCACGTCGAAGAGCTGTTCCTTCTGGACGGCGAGATATCCATGCCCCAAGGCGTCCTCAAGCAAGGCGCCTACTTCTGGCGGCCAGGCGGCATCCAGCATGGACCGGTCGGCACGCGGCCCGGATGCGCATGCTTCTTTCGTTGCAAAGAAGGTCCGTTCTCGACGGACTGGACGTCGCATACCGAATCCATTCTGTGGGATGCGCCCTATCGCCCGACGCTTCCGGAGGCACTCGCCGAATACGCCGATGCGCCCTATCAGGGCGACGATCCCTATTGAGCTGACATGACCCGACCGCACATCGAATACATTCAAACCCAAGTCCTGCCGTGGTTCGAACTCGACGCCGAGTCGACCCGACCCGGCGCGATGATCAAGGTTCTTTCCCACGACGACGAGACCGCCGAGGGCAGCGCCATCATTCGTTACCCGCCGGGATGGGCGCTGGACGAGGTGCATCACGTCGTCGGCGAGGAAGAGTTCTTCGTCCTCGAAGGTGGTCTGACGATCGACGACCACACGTTCGCGCCCTACGGCTACGGGTTTTTGCCGGCAGGCGCCACGCGCCGCCGTATGGCGGCCCCAAACGGCGCTGCCGTGCTGACTTTTTTCAACGGCACCCCGCGCCGGGTCCCGGGTGCTGGCACGGTGGGGACGACGGGCGCGATCGTGTTGACCGACAGCGATCAAATACCGTGGATCACCGATTTCAAGCATGGTCTTGCCGGCTCGGGTATCGCGATCAAGTTCCTGCGCCACGATGAAGAAAGCGGCGAGCGCACTTGGCTTCTGAGAAGAGCGGGCGATCGGCGCGAAGACTTGCCGCCGACGGGTAAAACCGAAACCCATCCGTGCGTCGAAGAATTCTTTCTTCTCGAAGGCACCCTGGGGTGGCCGCAAGGATTGATGCGCCCCGGTGCGTATTTCTGGCGACCGCCGGGGATCAGTCACGGTCCGGGCGCCTCGCTCACCGGTTTCCTCGGCCTCTTTCGCTCGCGCGAGGGCCCGTTCCTGACCGATTGGTCGGCAGACGAACAACCGCGTCCGTTCGAGCCGACCTACAACCCGACCCTACCGCCGTCCTTGGCCCATCATGCGGCGGCGCCCTACCAGGGGCCGGACCCCTACTGACGTGGCCCACGCCGTCATTGCGACGTTCGATGCGGCGGCCGACACCGCGGTC
>JAYONB010000011.1:0-110037 GCA_038121105.1 Alphaproteobacteria bacterium
CAGATTAGCCGGACTCTCTCATTCAGCCTGGACCAGTTTTCGGGGCGCAGGTCAAGGGCATTGTTTGATTCGACAAAGTGATACCGCCCGTGTGCAACTAGATGTCCGAATTCTCCTGACGACGCTCCGAAGTCGAGAAGCGGAACAGATTCGTCACATACCTGGACCAGTCGCTCTGCAGCGAACAATCGCCACCACGCGGCATAAGCAGAGACCGGGTTCGGGTGAAGATATGAAGGCAGGCAACTCTCCTCCAACTCGCTAAACTGCGATTTGGCATCAAATTGAAGGGCGATTTGCTTTCGCCTGCGGCGGATATGGGAAAATTGTCGCCAAATGGTTGTCAGGTAAGTGGTACCTGGTTCCGCGCCTGGAAAACTTCAATCCCCCAACCGGCTACATCCAAGCAGCAGATATGGGCATTGGAATATACCTCGTCCGACGAGGGGGATGCCCACCATTATCCCGACCCGAAAAGCGTCAACAACTTTGTTGGGCAAAGTAATGGCGGGCCGAGTGGGATGAATCTGGGCGGTGGGCATTTGCGGTTATTCTGCCTTCTACCGCAGAAAGAAAGTAATACCTTCGGCGACCGAGGACGCAGCCCAAAATGCGGCTCGGGCCACGTCACGTTTCGGGAGTGGAAACGATATCAACCTAGGCATATACGGCGCTACTCTGGAATACTCTGAACCACATATGAAATCAGCAACAGTCCCTTAGAGCTCAAATCCCAGCCGGTGCAGCGCGGCGCTCTCGCGCTACCGCCCCGATTACGCCGACGCCCTCACCAACCAGCAGGCGAACGCGCAGCGCTAGGCCTCAATCTTCGCTACCCGCACGTGAATATCCACCCAACACAGCGTCGACGGATGGAGGCGAGCAAAATATGTTCGGTGATGGTTTTCGGAATTTCGTCCCAGTTTTGATCCACATAATCCATTTAGCAGCGGCCTCACGATCCGCGCAGGAAAGGGCGGGCGGTATCGCTATTACACCTGCGCCAAAGCGGCGCAAGAAGGAAAATCCTCCTGCAGCGGTCAATCGATCCGGTCAGAAGCTTTGGATGACCACGTTCAAAGCCAGATCGAGCATTCCTCGCGACAGCCTTTTGGGTTTGGTCTTTGTTCTGTACCCGCTAGTATTGCGGTCACCACGCGCTTGACCGTTGAAATGCTGTATCGACGCCGCGGGCCTTGCGGGACCGTCCGCGGGGATGGGAACTTGTGAGAAAACACCGAATGACCAGGCGATACCGGCAAAACGCCGTTGAAGTCTCACGGGTGCCGTGCCTTCCCGTTTACAGCTGACCTAGATGTGCGGCATCAGTGGTTTTGTTGGGATTGGTGATGATGTCGACCTCGCGGCAATGGCCGCCGAGATGCGACATCGGGGTCCTGACGACGAACAATTCTGGACGTCGACGTCTCCGTTCAATGTCGGATTTGGCTTTCGTCGCCTCACCGTCTTGGACCCCGAGGGCGGGACTCAACCGACCTCGAGCAAAGACGGATCGGTCACACTCGTCTTTAACGGAGAGATCTACAATCACCGGACGCTTCGGAAACAACTCGAACACCGCGGCCACCGATTTGTCAGCGACCACTCGGATACTGAGGTCTTGCTTAATGCCTACATGGAGTGGGGTGAGAATCTTCTCAGCCGCGTGAGGGGCATGTTTGCCTTCGCCCTTTGGGACGCGCGCAAAGCGACTCTGATAGCTGCGACCGATCCCGTTGGAAAGAAACCCTTTTACTACGCCCGTCTAAGAAATGGGTTCGTCTTCGCCTCGGAGCTGCGAGCGATTGCTGCCCACCAAGCTGTCAGCAAGGAAGTTAGCCGGTTGGCACTAGCGCGCTATTTCGCCTTTGGCTTCATCCCTGAACCCGAGACGATGCTGAAGGGGGTGTCGAAACTAGGAGCCGGTCGCATCTTGCGCTTCGAGGCGCCGCAAGGCGGCCTGACGCTGGAGCGCTACTGGCAGTTCCGGATCAGCGCTCAACCGCGCGCAGGAGACTGGTCCGAGTGGAAGGAAGCGCTTCGAGTGCATCTCGAGACCTCTGTGGCACGGCGTCTTGAGGCCGACGTGCCTTTGGGCTTCCTGTTATCAGGTGGCATTGACTCTGCGGTGATCGCCGCTCTCGCAAAAAAGCAGCGCCGGGACGACGACCTGTATTCCTACACTATCGGCTTTCAGGAGCAGAGCTACGACGAAACCAATTGGGCGCGAGCGACGGCCGATGCCATCGGCCTGAAGCACCGGACACAAATGCTGGCGCAGAGCGACGTTGCCAGCGTTATCGATGATGTGCTGCCCCGAATGGACGAACCGCTCGCGGACCCGTCGTTGATTCCGACATACTTGGCTTGTCGCTTTGCCCGCCAAGAAGTGACCGTTGCGCTTACGGGAGATGGTGCGGACGAGATGTTTGCTGGCTACGACACCTTTGCCGCACTACCGCTGGCTGAGTTCTATTCGACGGTCGTACCACGTGCCGCGCATAGGATCATAGAAGCGGCTGCCGGCTGCCTTCCTAAGCGCGATCGAAATCTGAGTCTGGACTTTAAGCTGCGGAGGGCACTGCGGGGGCTCAGGTACCCCGCGCCGGTCTGGCACGCAGCATGGCTCGCACCCGTCGACACTGACGAGCTATCGAAGCTGTTGGGCCAGGACATCACGATCGAGGATGTGTATGCGCCCGTGATCGAGCACTGGGAGGGTTCCCAGGCCGCGAATCGACGGGATCGTTCGTTGGAATACTATACTGAGTTCTATCTGCAGTCGGATATTATTCCGAAGACTGATCGCAGCAGCATGCTCTGCTCTCTTGAACTTCGAATGCCGTTTCTCGATCGCGATCTCGTTGAGTTTTGTGCGACGCTCCCTTACCACGCGAAGTACGGTCACGGGGGCGTTCGCAAACGTCTCCTGCGCGACGTGGCGGCCGATCTACTTCCACCGGAAGTGCTCAACCGGCCAAAAAAAGGTTTCGGGATGCCAGTGTCATCGTGGCTCCGTGGCATGGAGCAACCCTCCCTGGCGACATCTGACGCTTTGGGACTCAACTCGGGAATGCTCGCAGGCGCGTGGTCAGAACACGGCGAACGGCGCAACGACCATCGCGGGATGCTCTGGGCCTGGCTTTGCCTTGATCGCTGGGCAGAGCGAGCGCTCTGACACGGCTTCATAGGTCGCGGCGTCGCACGAGGAACCAAGCGGACATTACAAGCGCAACTTCAAGTCCCACAATCGGCTCCACCAGGTATCGAGTCGAAACGGAGAAGTCGAAAACAAAGGTCAGAGTCCGCACCGCGAAAAACAAAATAGTGATCAAGATGAACTCGGATACCCCTGGGGGGGTTCGGACGCGAATTGCCAACACGATAAGAATTGGGAGCACCAGTAGAAGGAGAATGCGGTGAGCGGCCGACACCCCCTTAAATATGACGAGCTGTGGGTACTCCCAACCGAACTTCAGCAGGCCACCGATCCCGTTTTCCATGTGTTGGGGTAGCTCCGCGCGAATGTCGACGTTTCCCAATTCGGCTGCCGAGGGCAGGCCCGTGCTGGAAAGTACGTTGGTCCACATCAAACCGGCCCGACGAAGCGGTAGCCAAACGAAATGCTCGACGGGTGCCTCCGAACGCCGCTTCGCGGCGAGCTTCGCGAACGCGCGGTCTATCGCCGGTGGGATTGGCTGCCCCCTGTAGGCAGCAAGATCGGACAGCAGCGCCTCCACCGCTAGCCGCTCGTCTTCGCTGCGGAAGGCTTTGTCAGGCACGACGATCTTGTCGTAGGCCAGCGTGAACGCGGGAAAAGCCCATAAGGCCATGTCGTATTCGTGCTCCGACCATGTCGTGCCCCAGGCAAACAGACCGTCCGGGGTAGGCCCTCCGCCAGGCATCGTGTAGACGTTGGGAAAGGGCGACAAGCCGACGGCGGCGCTACGAGCACTCCAGGCCGCTAAGGGAAGAGCCGCAATGATAGCTATGACTATGCCCCGGCGGAACGCTGTGGCGGGCCTGTGTAAGAAGAATGCAGCAAACGCGATCGGCAGTGCCAGTGTCAGCAGATCCACCCTTATGAAGGCTACTACCGCGAGAGCAAGCCCGAGACGGATGGCCCTTAGGCGCCGCTCGGCGAGCGAGAAGGCAATCTCTGCAAGGACCCAGTTGGTCCCGGCAATAGCCAGCGATTCCGTGAATATGTGACGGGGCCAGCCCATCGCAGAAGGCGACAGAGCGAGCAGGAGGCCAGCCGCGAATGCGGCCCAGCGGCTCCCGGTGAGCGCGCAGACCGCCTGCGCTAAGTAGACGATCGCTAGTGAGGCTATTGCCGCCTGGAGAATCCGAACAGCACCGAGACTCTCACCCGTAAACGCGGCGACGCCGGCGATGAATGCAGGGTAGCCCGGAAGATTGTTACCACCCCAATGTGGAATGCATACTCCGCCTGAAGGATCGGACAGCGATACACATCCATTTAGATAGATGTTTTGCGCAATCCTCAGGTAGACTTTCGCGTCGCCTATTGCTTCCGGATAGAGGAGAGCAAAGAGAATTCGCGGCACCAGCGCAATGGCGGCAATTGCCAAGGTAAGCTGCAGTCCCAGGTTGTTGACCGAGCGACCATGTGGCCCAGGGTCGCCCTTGTCACCCCTCAGGTCGGCCGCCATGCGCAAACCGCTAGCCTTCTTCGGATGGGATATTGCTGTAGAAGCGTCGCACGTCGGGCAAGACGCCCAACGCCGAAAGAATAGTCCCTATTCCCGGCATCAGAAGGCCGATAGCAAGCAGACTGAAAACGCCGGGCGCGTCAATCAACCTCTCCGCGTGGCGGAAAGCCTCCACTGCCAACGCGAGCGACAACGCAATCACGCCAGCAAGACAGGGCCAGATGTATCCGGGCACGACCAACGCGAGAAGACCTGAGGCTAGGTAGAGAATGATGAAAGCCGGACCGAGCAAATAGGCTTTCCGGAGCGATGGCGTCCGGGCAAAGAGTTTCGGAACGCTGGCGCCATAAGTTACCCTCTGCATCACGTAGGACCATAGTTCCCGGTCTCGGTGAAAGACCGCGACCTCAGGGGAGTACTGGATCACGCCGCCCCGTTCCCTGACCCTGAAGCAGAACTCGATATCCTCGCCAGTCAGAAGGTTCTCGTCCATGCCGCCGAGGTCCAGATAGTCAGCCCGGCGCAGCACCATGTTGCATGAGGGCAAGGCCTCCCGCGGCCTCGGCAAGGCGCGAAACTTCCGTATGTTGTTACCCCCGGAAACGACAACGCTCTTCGATGCGAGCCCTACAAGCCTCGGCCACCCAACTTCATCCGGCGGCGGTAAGTCAGGCCCACCCGCAATGGTGACTGCGATGTTTGCTTCAAGAATCTCGATTGCGTTTGGCAACCATCCAATGTCCGGTACCGCATCGCTGTCAATGAAGGCAATGTAGGTGGTGGAGACGCTATCGGCGCCCAAGTTCCGTTTGCGCGCAATGGTCACCGGACCTGTGACGATCGTTTCGACCCCGGTCAGCAAGTCTTCGGTGTCGGGGTCATCCAGCAGGACGACCACCTTGGCGGTGGGGAAGTGCTTGAGGCAGCCATCAACGCACTCATGCAGCAGCCTGTTCACGCGAACGCAGGGGATTATGACTGAGCAGTCTAGCATCTTGCTAGGGCTTGACCTGGCTCGATTGCCGCGGGGAGCTCTTACCGAGACCTAGGGCAGCACCGACCATATCGGGTGCAAACTTGGCGTTGCCCAGAATGTTGTAGCTCCAAGCACACTCGTAGGTGCAGGTGCATTCGGTCTCGCGTCGCCATCGGCGCATCTCGCGTGCTTCTCCACTCGACCAGATCCGCATGAAGTCGAGGTCATTGTCGCGCAGGTTGCCGAAGTCGACGTCGAGCGTCTCGCACGGTCGGATGAGTCCATTTGCGTCTACGATACCGAGCAGAGATCCTGCCTGGCATTGTGCCACGAAGTGGTTGTCCATGTAGATGTCCCGAATAATCTCGGTCATCAAGCTGTTCTTCCGATTCATCATCCGGCCCTGAATGGTCGACGGGTCGTAGCCCTCAAGCCGCCCGGACTTGATATCCGCTTCAATCACCAACGACAACGCGGAATATGCGTCGTGGATTTGCTTCTTTTGCGCCTCGGGAATTCTGTACACCCCTTCATCCCGGACGGCGGTGCAGGTAATCGATGACACGCCCTGGTCCAGTACAAGGTGATCGTAGAGGTCGAAGACGCCTCTATGATTTGAATGGGAAACGGTAATGGCAATATTGGCCGCGACATTCGACGGGCCATCCCGGACGGCTCGGTAGGACTCTAGACATTTTTCGAACAGGCCCGGAATGTGTCGAATGCGATCATGTTCTTCCGCCCGGGCATCGATCGAGAAAGAGAATATCAATTTCCGGTCAGGAAATTCTGCGCCAATTTGATCGCTGAAGCGGCTAACACGGTCCGGCAAACTGCCGTTGCTCGTGATGAAGATGGATTCGATATCGGTGTTTCGGTAATAGAGACGAGCGATGTCAAGGATGTCTTTGCGCGCGAAAGGCTCTCCGCCGGTAAGATTGACGTTCTTGAGTTGTGGGCCAAGCGTCCTCGAGAACTTATCAATTTCTTCGATGGTGAGCTCACCCTTGAACGCGTCGGGTGAGTCGAAATCGATGAAGCAAAACGCGCAACGCGCGTTGCAGCGGTTGGTGACGAAGTGAATGATGCTCACCGGATACCGTCGCGCGACGTAAAGGTTCCACGCCAGGCTAGTCGAGTCCGCCACCACTCGGGCCACACCATTTCGGAGGTCGAAGGTCCTCATCGGAGGGCCACTCACTCGAAAGCCTCAAACGTCAGAACTTCCTTCACGATGAATGGCCGGCGTCCCTGACTTTCGTAGTAGGTCCGGACAACAACCTCCGCAAGCAAACCCGCCATAACGCTCGTAGTCCCAATGCCGATGAGCGTCACGGTCAGCAGTGGGAGAGGTGTAAGGATGAACGAAATGCCTTCGACGAACTTCAGCCAGACCGCATAGCAACCGCAGCCAAACCCGCCAAGCATGAATAACAGCCCAATGCCGCCGAAGACATGTATCGGACGGTGCATGTACATGTGGAGATAACGGATGAGGATTAGGTCGAGGAGAACCCTGAAGATGCGTCCATAACCGTACTTTGACTGTCCTGCGGATCTCCGACGATGATTGACGGCGAGTTCCACTACCTTGCCACCATGCCAGCTTGAGAAAATTGGCACAAACCGATGAAGCTCACCGTACAGGCGCAACTCAGCCACGACGTCCCGACGATATGCTTTGAGCGTGCAGCCGAAGTCGTGCAGCCGAACGCCAGCGACACGAGAAGCTATTCCATTAGCGATCCGGCTCAGAAGTACGCGTGGGAGCGAGTCGTTGCGCTTCCGGCGCCAACCGGAAACCACATCAAATCCTTCATCGATTTTCTCCATGAGAATGCCGATGTCGCTGGGATCGTATTGGCCATCGCCGTCCATGGTGACAATCACCTTTCCGCTGGACTGGGCGACCCCGGCCATCAATGCAGCGGTCTGACCGTAGTTCCGGCTCAGCCGAATGCAGCAAACGCGTGGGTCTTCCGCGATGAACCGCCCGACACGTTCGACGGTTGCATCCGTGCTGCCGTCGTCGACGCATACGACCTCCGAGAGGCGTCCGTATTCGGTGAGAAAGCGAAGCAACTCCCCTAGGACCTCGTCGATAACCTGTTCCTCGTTGAACAGCGGGATCACCACCGATACTTCAACATCGTCGCCGCGGTTTTCCACGTCCGTTCGGTCCACTAGGTTTTTTGAGACCTCATCAGCCACTCAGGAAGCCCCTGTGTCTGAGAGGAGATCTCGCCGCAAACAGGCGCCACCGAACTGCATGAGCCAAGAATAGTCTTTTGTTACGTATGCGAGGGAAGCCAACTTTCCTAGAGGTGCTTCCACCGACCATCGAATCTTGTGATCCGGTTGCGGCGCCGGCGGCGCAAATGATGGGCAACTCATCTCGATTGATCATCACTTCGCATTACAAAGCACCTCGACTGACAAGGGACAGTACCTTATCAGCCAGGGTGTGGCGGTGCCCAGCGATGTTTGGGTAGCGGGTTGACTTACGATCGGTAATGGCAGGAAACATGAGCAGGCTCGCTATACGGTCTTGGCCGCCGAAGAAGTCGCGTACCGATGGAGCCACCCCTCTGATTCTCGGAAACAAGCTGCCCGCCGATTTTGGCGATTTGTTGGGCAGCTCGCGCAATCTCGTCGATACTGATCTTGTCTATCGCTTTGGCTACATCGATGTCGTCGATTAGAACTCCCTCGCTCGCCGCCTGGCGGCCATCCACAATGAGAACCCCGGCCCCAAAAAAGGTGCTCATTTCTCACTCCCTAAGGAAGTTAGAAGCTTCTTGCTTCCGGCCAGAACAACTCGCAACTTATTCTCCAGAATAAACTCACGACCTACAAGCCCCCAAAGATACCTACAGTAATACTCGGTCTCACCTCTTTCTTCGTGGCCGCCGTACGCCTGAAGCACTTTCGGAATGTTCTTTTCTCCCTGCCGGTTACAAGCTTGCGAACAAGTTCGATTCCGGTTTGGAAACTCGGACCAGTCTTTTGGGACTATGAAATCAATCACAACCCGGGGACTCGCTCCACCAGCGTCCATCAGGAATAGACTGACACGTTCGTGAGCTACCTCCAGAACCTTTCCGTTTACCGGAAACGGCGAATAGTCAATTTCGTCCCTGTTCTCAAGTTCGGCCAACTGGCCCAGCAACGAATAGGGAGAGTTCGGCCAATCTGACCTTGCGAGGAGGAAGAGGTGAGCCGGAAACGTTACAAACCAAAAGAGATTATCGGGAAGCTGCGTGAAGCCGAGGTTCGGCTGTCGCAGGGCGAGAAGATCGGCGTGATCTGCCGTGCGCTGGGGTTATCGGAGCAGAGCTACTATCGCTGGCGTCGCGAGTATGGCGGCCTGAAGGTCGACCAGGCGAAGCGCCTGAGGGACTTGGAGAAGGAGAATGCCCGGCTCAGACGGGCGGTCTCCGATCTGACGCTGGACAAGCTGATCCTGAAGGAAGTTGCCGAGGGAAACTTCTAAGCCCCGCCCGCCGCCGGGATGCGGTTGATCACATACAGGTCCGGCTCGACGTATCGCAGCGTCGGGCGTGCCAGGTGATTGGCCAACATCGTTCGACGCAACGTCTGCGTCCGACCCTGCGTGATGACGAAGCGGCCCTGACGGCTGCGATCGTTACGCTGGCATCCAAGTATGGCCGCTATGGCTATCGACGGATCACGGCATTGCATCCAGGCTGGACAATTTTCCGGAGGCAGACAAGGGTCAGCTAAGGAACGCCTCCCGCTGACTCTCACTGCCAACGCCCAAGATTGTCCGAATGGTAATTATGCGGTCCATCTCGGAGGTACTCCCGCACACCTGACGTGCGGCTCGTGTTTCGACTGGCCTTCCGCGCTGAACCGAGCGTCCATGCCGCAGTTCAAGAGAACGCGGAGGATCAATGGACGCAAAGGCAACACAGCCCGACCAAATACCCTCACTCGATCGACTCATCGGACGGCTTCACTGCCTGACCCTCAAGGAGCTCCGCGATCTTTGGCGCGACGAGTTAGGTAGCGAAGCCCCACCGATACGCAGTCCTGATTTCATTCGCAGGCTGCTGGCCTGGAGGCTTCAGGAACGCGCTTCTGGCGGACTCGATCGACATGTCGCTAGGCAGCTATCCGACCTTGGTCGCGCCTACGCGAAGGATGCACGCCGCACCCCTTCACCAAAACTCAAGCCTGGTACGGTCCTGGGTCGACGCTGGAAAGGCATTCGTCACGATGTGACGGTCACGCGGGAGGGTTACCTGTACGACGGCGATAATTTCGCGTACTTGTCAGAGGTCGCACGGCACATCACGGGCACCCGCTGGAACGGCCCACGCTTCTTCGGCCTCCGAAGACCGACGTCCGATTCAATGCGAGGGGCGCCAAATGGCGAATAGACCGACAGCGAAGCGCTGCGCCATCTACACCCGCAAGTCCTCGGACGAAGGCCTGGAACAATCCTTCAACTCCCTGGATGCCCAGCGCGAGGCCTGTGAGGCCTACATCCAGAGCCAGAAGCATGAGGGCTGGGCCGTTATGAAGACCGCCTATGACGATGGCGGATTCTCCGGTGGCACCATGAATCGTCCGGCTCTGCAGGCACTTCTGTCGGATATCGAGAGCGGCAAGGTCGATGTGATCGTGGTCTACAAGGTCGACCGGCTGACCCGCTCCCTCGCCGACTTCGCCAAGATCGTCGAAGTGCTGGACGCCAAGGGCGTTTCCTTTGTCTCCGTCACCCAGCAGTTCAACACTACGACCTCGATGGGACGGCTGACCCTGAACGTGCTGCTGTCCTTCGCGCAGTTCGAGCGCGAGGTCACCGGAGAGCGCATCAGGGACAAGATCGCCGCTTCGAAGAAGAAGGGTATTTGGATGGGCGGCAACCCGCCCCTTGGCTACGACGCAAAGGACCGGCAGTTGCTGGTCAACAAGGAGGAAGCTGAGAAGGTTCGCCACATCTTCCGGCGCTATCTCGACGTTGGCTCAGTCGCGGCCCTGATGAAGGACCTACGTGCTAGCGGGACTCACAGCAAGCGGTGGACGACCCAGACGGGCCGCGTCCTGGGTGGCAAACCGTTCATGCGCGGGGCTCTCTACGACCTCCTGCACAACCGCATCTACCTGGGCGAGATCGCGCACAAGGGGTCTTCGTATCCCGGCAACCATGAGCCTATTGTGCCACCCGCGCTATGGGAGGCGGTCCAGACGAAGCTCGCGGAAAACCGGCTCCAAGAACTTGGCCGGAAGGAGGCAGTCTCGAATACCTCGCCTCTCGTCGGTCTTCTCTTTGACGACCAGGGTCATCCGATGAGTCCGACCTACACGCAGAAGACATCGGCAAAGCGATACCGGTACTACGTCAGCGCGGCGATCCTCGATCGGGGTCGCGGCGAACCCGGTGGAGTCGGGCGGCTACCGGCCCAGGCGCTGGAGGACCTGGTTCGTAGCGAGGTGTCCGGGTGGTTCGGACGCGAGGAGGCAGATCAGCTCGACTGGCCGGTACTCCGGGAGATTCTGAGCCGCATCGAAGTGAGCCGTGCAGGCCTTGAGATCCACCTTTCGCGACCGGCACTCCGAAAGCACCGATTGCGGCCAACCACTTCAATTAAGTCATCCGACTGGTTGACCGTCGAACGCGATGAACTTCGACGCATGATCTCCACGGAGATCACGACGGTTCGAGGCCAGACCTATTTACAGACCCCACAGGTCAGCTCACTGGAACCACGGCCTGACCAGACACTCATCAAAGCGTTGGCGCGAGGCTGGCGGTGGCGTCAGTTGTTGGAAGCTGGTGAGTTCAAGTCCTTTGAGGCGTTGGGCCGCAATGAAGGGATTGCAGAACGCTATGTCGCGAGTCTCGTTCGGCTGACGTTCCTCTCGCCAGTGATCACCCAAAAACTCGTCGAGGGTCGGCAGCCTGCCCACATCGATCTCGCCTATTTGATCCGGCGCGACGTCCCACTCAATTGGCAAGACACACGGCTAGGGCTTTAGTCCCAAGCTCGCCAACCCGCAGTTCATTCTTCGCCGCAGAGACTTTGGCCTATTTCGGGCTGGTTGTTGCAACAAGTGTGCGGCACGACTTGGTTGGCTAAACCTGAACCGCCGCAGTTCTGCGCGACATTCGCCCAAGACAAAACGCACTGCGGAGACCCGCGCGACTGGGTGGCGGAGAGAGAGGGATTCGAACCCTCGGTACGGGAAATCCCCGTACAACGGTTTAGCAAACCGCCGCCTTAAGCCACTCGGCCATCTCTCCTGAGTCTGCGTTGTAGTTTGGGCTCCGGAACCTGTCAAACTGCCCATGAAGCTCGCCAGACGCCAGCGGGCGGTGGCCTTAAATAGCGACAAATCAAGCGGTTAGGCCGCCGCTTCTTTCCCGAAGACGACGCCGGGCGAAGCGCGTAGAGTCTTTGTTTCCAGGGCGAGCCGACTGGGGCGGTTCAATAATGAGCGACAAAATCTATCTCGTGTGCGAACGGGTGTTCGCACAGCCACACTTGTCACGGCGCGAGTCGTACAACGTGCTGGGCGCGTTCGCCGACCGCGGGGAAGCCGAAGCCTGGGCGCAGGACATGCTGAGGCGCGAAAATCCCAACAGCAACGAATATCCGGTCTACGAGCTTACCGTCGGGCAAGGCAGCGTCGATGCGGTGCCGCCGATTGCGGTTGCGACCAACTGGGAGCGGGGTCGTGCGGAGGACGTCATGAAGATGCACCGCTGGATCGACGACGAGGGCTGATCGCTAACCTGAAATGCGCGCCGCAATGCGCGCGCCCGTCACGGCAACCAGCTCGTCGACCGAGGTTGCAAACACGCAATGCGGGTGACCAGCCGCTGCATAAACGACCTCAAAACGGCGCAAACTATCATCGATCGCCATGGCGATCGTTCTCGGATGCCCTAAAGGCGCAACACCGCCGATGGAAAACCCGGTTGCCGCCCGGACATCGTCCGGTTTTGCAATCTTGATTGGACCGGTGCGCCCGAGCGCCGCACGCAATTCTTCCGGGTTGCATTTGCGATCGCCCGCGACCAGCGCCATGACGATCTCGTCGCCACACTGAAAAGCGAGCGACTTGACGATGGCGCCGAGCGGACAGCCCAGCGACGAGGCTGCGTCTTGCGCGGTGCGCGCGGTGTCGGCCAGTTCGATGACCTCCGCGGTGGACCCTGCTTGCGCGAGGGCGTCCCGTACGCGCTGTACGGACTCGCGCGACAGAGCGGACAAAATGCCTGCCCTAGGACGCAACCCGGCGTTTGCCGGCATCGCGCTGGGTCTTACCGTAGAGACGCTCTTTTGCGGTTTTGTCCATCTTGATCTCTTCGCCCGGCGCTTGACGGTCCGCCAGCACTTTCAGGCCACGCTGAACGGCCGGGCGCTTTTCGATCTCGAGGTACCAACGTTGGAGGTGTTTGTAGTCGCCGAGTTTGACGCCTTGGAAATACGGAATAATCCAAGGCCATACCGCCATGTCGGCGATCGAGTACTTGTCGTTGGCAAGGTATTGATGCCGTTTGAGGCGATTGTCTAGGACATTGTAAAGCCGGCCGGCTTCGTTCGTGTAGCGCTTGAGGGCATACGGTATTTTCTCGGGGCAATACTTGCGAAAGAAATTCGCCTGACCGAGCATCGGCCCCACGCCACCCATCTGAAACATCAGCCATTGGATGACCTCGTAGCGCTCGCGCGTTCGTTTGGGCATGAACTTGCCCGTCTTCTCGGCGAGGTACATGAGGATCGCGCCGGACTCGAACACCGCAATCGGTTTGTTGCCGGGCCCTTTTTCGTCGACGATCGCAGGCATTTTGTTGTTGGGGCTGATCTTCAGGAACGACGGCTTGAATTGATCACCGCTGGTGATATCGATCCCGATCACTTTGTAATCGAGGCGCGTTTCTTCGAGCATCGTGTGAACTTTAATGCCGTTCGGCGTGGGCCAGGAGTAGCAACGAATCATGGTCAATCCTCCTAGCGACGCTTGTATTGAGCGGCCCCGAAGAGCATCGCCTTGGTGGCTTTGGTCATCGGCCCGGGACGCCGCTGGTCGGCCAGAACTTGAAGCCCGCGCTGCACCGCGGGCCGAGCATCGATCACGTCATACCAGCGCTTGAGGTAGCGGTAATCTTCGAGTTTCTGCCCCTGGTTGGCGTGCGAGCGCAGCCAGGGAAAGATCGCCATATCGGCAATGGAATACCGGTCGTTGGCGATGAACTTCGATCTCCGCAACTGTCGATCGATCACGCCGTAGATCCGCGTTGCCTCGTTGGTGTAGCGGTCGTAGGCGTATTGGATGCGCTTGGGCGCGTAGTTGCGGAAATGATGGGCCTGTCCCAGCATCGGGCCGACGCTCGCCATCTGAAACATCAGCCACTGAATAACCTGGTATTTCGCACGCGTCGCTTTGGGCAGGAACTTGCCCTCTTTCTCGGCGAGATACATGAGGATGGCGCCGGATTCAAAAATCGAGATGGGCTTCCCGCCTGGCCCTTTCCGGTCGACGATCGCGGGCATTTTGTTGTTCGGACTGATTTTCAAGAACGACGGCTTGAACTGATCGCCTTTGCCGATATTGATGGGCTTCACGTTGTAGGGCAGCTTGAGTTCTTCGAGCAGGATGTGAACCTTGTGCCCATTGGGCGTCGGCCAGGTGTAGAGGTCGATCATGCCTAACTTCCTTAGTTCGTCGGGCGGCAATTATTTGGTTTCGGTTGCGGCCTGGCGCAGATAGTTCAAACCTTGGATGGCCCGACTGCCATACCAAGATACCATCTCGCCATCGATTATGCGCATGGTCTTGCGCGGTAGTTTGTTCTGTTCGCGGAACGCAGCGATATGGTCCTCCGTGAACTTGAACGGCTCGGTCGAAAACAAAACGATGTCCACACTCTCAAGGAGCTTTGGAGTGAGTTGGACGGTGGGATAGCGCACCCGGGTATCGGTCGCGACCGTGCGCCAGCGGACAAGTTCCAGCATGCGCGCGACGTAGGTGTTGGGCGACACCGTCATCCATGGGTCTTTCCAGATCAAGTAGAGCACGCGGCGGTCGGACAGGCGGGGCGCAAAGGTCATCACCGATCGCAAGGCGATCTCGAAGTCCTGACACAGGGCTTCGGCGCGCTCGGATCGGTCGAAAATTCCACCCAACATTCGGAACAGATCGAGATTGTCGCGGGGCTGGAGCGGGTGAGTGACAATGAGATTGGGCACGAACTCCCGCAATGCCTCGGCAAGCTCCTTGGTGTTTTCGTCGACATTGAGGATGACGTGAGTTGGCTTCAGCTCGCGCAAGCGCGCCAGGTTGATCTTTTTTGTGCCGCCGATACTGGGCAGCGCATCGACCTTCCCTTCGGGGTGCACGCAAAACTGCGTCCGAGCGACGGTACGACCGCCAAGGTTCAGGTCGAACAGAAGTTCCGTGATGCTTGACACCAAAGAGACGATCCGCGCCTCGCCCGGGTCGACTTGCGCATGGGCCTGCCCCATGGCGTCGCGCGGATAATGGCGGCCCGGGTTCATCAGGCCCCCGGGTTGCCGAGCTTTTGCTTCAATAGGTCGTTGACGATTTTTGGATTCGCCTTGCCTTGCGACTGTTTCATCACCTGACCGACGAAGAAGCCGAGCAGCTTCTCTTTGCCGCCGCGATATTCTTCGACTTTGTGCTGGTTGGCCTCCAACACCGTATCGACAATGGCTTCGATTGCGCCGCTATCGGTCACTTGGCGCAGGCCTTTTTCCTCGACGATCTCGCCGGGCGGTCTACCGGTCTTGAACATCGCGTCGAATACACCTTTAGCGATCCGACCCGAAATCGTGTCGTCGGCGATCAAGTCGATGAGCGCGCCTAGATCTTTTGCCGCGACCGGCGCGCTCGCAATCTCCAGACCGGCTTTGTTCAAGGCGCCAAATAGATCACCAGTGATCCAATTTGCTGCCACCTTGGCATCGCGTCCACCGGCAACGGTCTCGAAGTAGTCGGCGACCTCTTTCTCGGCCACCAAGACGCCGGCATCGTATGGCGAGAGCCCGAGTTCATCGATGAATCGCGCTTTGCGATCGTCGGGCAATTCGGGCAAAGAGGCGGCGATTTCGTCAACCCAAGCTTGCTCGAATTCCAGCGGCAGCAGGTCGGGATCGGGAAAATAACGGTAGTCGTGCGCTTCTTCCTTTGAACGCATCGAACGGGTTTCGTTTTTCCGCGAATCGAACAGTCGCGTTTCTTGGAGGATTTCGCCGCCATCCTCGAGCACGTCGACTTGGCGCCGCGCCTCAACCTCGATCGCCTGCTGAACGAAGCGGACCGAGTTGACATTCTTGATTTCGCAACGCGTGCCATAGTCGGCGCCCGGGCGCCGCACCGACACGTTTACGTCGGCCCGCATACTGCCCTCTTCCATGTTGCCGTCGCAGGTGCCGAGGTAGCGCAAGATCGAGCGCATCTTGCGCAGATAGGCCCCGGCCTCCTCTGGCGAGCGTAGGTCGGGCTCGGAAACGATCTCCATTAGGGCAACCCCGGACCGGTTAAGGTCGACGTAGGTACGGTCGGGGTGCATATCGTGGACGCTCTTGCCGGCATCTTGCTCGAGGTGCAGTCGGGTGATGCCGATCTCACGCGACGTGCCGTCCTCCATGTCCAAGACCAGCGTCCCCGCGCCAACGACGGGTTGTAGGTATTGGGAGATTTGGTAGCCCTGGGGTAGATCGGGATAGAAGTAGTTTTTGCGGTCGAACACCGAGCGCAGGTTGATCTTGGCCTTCAGGCCCAATCCGGTCCGGACCGCCTGCTCCACGCAAACTTTATTGATGACGGGCAGCATGCCGGGCATCGCCGCGTCGACAAGGCTGACCTGGGTGTTCGGCGCGGCACCGAAGGCCGTGGCGGCACCCGAGAACAACTTTGAAGCGGACGAAACCTGGGCATGGACCTCAAGCCCGATGACCATTTCCCACGGTCCGGTCGCCCCTTGAATGACGCCGCTCATGGCTGGTCCCGCCACCACGGCGTCGGGCGGTGATCGAACCCCGCGGCACGCTCCAGCGTCCGACCGACCTGGAGAACGGTTTCTTCGTCGAACGCCCGCCCCACGACCTGAAGCCCTAAGGGAAGGCCGCGCGCGGAAAGACCGGCCGGTACGGACATAGCCGGCAACCCCGCCATGTTGGCCGGCACGGTGAGAATGTCGTTGAGATACATCGCCACCGGATCGTCGCTCTTTTCGCCGATCCCAAAAGCGGCCTCGGGCGTTGTCGGGGTCAGCAGCGCGTCGACGCGATCCCAAGCGTTCTTGAAATCTTCCGCGATCAGCGTGCGTACTTTTTGCGCCTGCAAGTAATAGGCATCGTAATACCCCGCCGAAAGCACGTACGTGCCGATTAGTATCCGGCGCTTAACTTCGGCGCCGAACCCTGCCGCGCGAGTGGCCTCGTACATTTCGGTAAGATCGTCTCGGTCTTCCCGAAACCCGTAACGCACGCCGTCGTACCGCGCGAGGTTGGACGACGCCTCGGCCGGCGCGACGATGTAATACGCAGGCAGGGCATACTTGGTGTGGGGCAGACTGACCTCGACGATCTCCGCGCCGGCGTCTTTGAGCCACGCGATGCCTTGGTCCCACAACGCGGCGATTTCAGCCGGCGTGCCGTCTACCCTGTACTCGGTCGGAATCCCGATACGTAGACCTTTGACGCTGCGGTCAAGCGCCGCCTCGTAGTCCGGCACCGCGACATCGACTGAGGTCGAGTCTTTTTGATCGTATCCGGCCATCGCACGCAGCATGATCGCCGAATCGCGCACCGACCGCGTCATCGGTCCGGCTTGATCGAGGCTGGAAGCAAACGCAACAATCCCCCACCTGGAGCACCGACCGTACGTGGGTTTCAACCCGACCGTGCCGGTGAATGCTGCGGGCTGACGGATCGAACCGCCGGTATCGGTCCCAGTTGCCCCCAAGCAAAGCGCCGCCGCGACTGCGGCCGCCGACCCGCCGCTCGATCCGCCAGGCACCAAGTCACGGTTATCGCCGTCGGCCCGCCACGGATTGCGCACCGGGCCGTAGTGACTGGTTTCATTGGACGAGCCCATGGCGAATTCGTCCATGTTCGTCTTGCCCAACATCACTGCGCCCTCGCGCCACATGTTGGCTGACACCGTCGATTCATAGGTCGGACGGAAACCGTCAAGAATATGAGATCCTGCGGTCGAGACGACGCCTTCCGTGCAGAACAGGTCCTTCATGGCGACCGGTATGCCTTCGAGGATGCCGCCCTCGCCTTTGGCAAGGCGTGCATCCGACCGTGCCGCATCGGCACGAGCGCGTTCCGCGGTCTCGACCACGAAGGCGTTGAGCGCTTTCGCCGACCCGATCGCTGAGAGGTGCGCTTCGGCGAGTTCTTGTGCCGAAACCTCGCGTGCGCGCAGCTTGTCGCGCGCCTCGGCAAGCGTGAATTCGGTCAGGCCGAGACTCACTCGACCACCTTGGGAACGACGAAATAGCCGTCCGTACTTTCTGGGGCGTTGGCCAGGACATCGTCGCGGCGATCGCCGTCCGTCACCTTGTCCTCGCGATGATGCAGGGCATGTCCGACCACACTGGTCATCGGCGCGACACCGTCGGTGTCGACCTCGCCGAGTTGCTCGATCCAAGTAAGAATGCCCGATAGCTCGGCTGCCATGGGCTCGAGGTCTTGTTCCGGCAAGGAAATCCTTGCGAGCCGCGCGATGCGGGCGACGGTGGCTTTATCTAGCGACATATGGCACGTTCTGGTAATGCGCTTTGGCCGGGTCAAAAAGCGCAGAATTCCGGGCAAAATCGAGCGGACCCTAACACTCGTCATGTGTCCAGGCAAGACTAGCGATCTCGCACAGCTCACCCAGCAGATGCGTCCGGGCGCCCGTCTGCTCGGCCTTGACGTCGGCGCTAAGACGATCGGCATCGCAGTTTCGGACGCTCGTCTGGGCATGGCGACCCCGGTCGAAACAATCAAGCGGAAAAAACTCAAAGACGATGTCGCCGCGCTGACTCGCGTCGTCGAAGATCGCGATATCGGCGGGCTGATTATCGGCCTGCCGATGAACATGGACGGCAGCGAAGGGCCGCGTTGCCAATCGGTGCGCCAGTTTGCGGCCAACATCGCGCCATCGATCGACCTGCCGATGGTGTTTTGGGATGAGCGGTTATCGACGGTGGCCGTCGAACGAACGCTGATCGATCTCGATGTTTCTCGGAAGCGGCGCGACGCGGTAGTCGATGCCCATGCCGCAGCCTTCATTCTGCAAGGTGCGCTCGACCGGCTCCAGACCATGGCGAAGGAAGCTTAGGCATGGGCGAAACGTTTGCCGCCACGATACCCGTCTTCCTAGTGATCTTGTTGGGCGGCGGCTTGGCTTATCGCCAATACGTGCCCCCCGGCACGTGGGCACAGTTTCAAAAACTAAACTACTACGCGTTCATTCCGGCGCTATTCCTTTCCGACCTAAGCGTCGCGGATTTTTCGGATGCGCCCCTGCTGCGAATCGTGGTGACCGTTGCCGCCACACTTGGGGCAGCAGCCGCAGTGGTCTGGGTATGGCGATCGCGGTCTACGAGGGCCGCCAAGCTGGGCCCCCAGATTCTTGAAGCATCGATCCGTGGCAACGTGCCTTACGGGATGGGCATCGCCTTGGCACTTGGCGGAACGGAAGGACTAGCCTTGTTTTTGGTCGCTGCGGCTACCTACCTACCCACGGCGATCCTAGCGGGCGGCCTGTTCAACCATTTCGTCGGGCGACAAGATCTCGACCCCGAAGCCGAGCAGGAATATGCACTGGCGTCGGCGTTCCGATTGCTCGCGACAAACCCCATCATTTGGGGCGCCGGGGTGGGGATCGCTCTGAACGTTGCCAATATCCCGCTGGTCAGCGGCGTTGCGGCGATGGTGCAGGTCTTCGGGTACGCCGCGGTGCCCGTGGGCCTTCTCGGCGCGGGCGCGGCGCTTAATATCGCCGCAGCGCAGAACGCTCTCGACGCCGCGCGAGGGGCTGCGATGGGTAGCCTCGCCTTAAACCTTTTGGTCCTGCCCCTTGGGGCCGGTGTATTGGCTTTGACCCTGAACCTGGAAGGACCCGCCGCGATCTCAGTGGTACTGATCGCCGCACTGCCTTGCGTCGTGCCACGCTTTAGCGTGTTGGGCAAGGATGCCCAGAGCATTCTGCCCGGCGTTGCGACTATGGCTACGCTGGCCTCCGCTTTGACGGTTCCGGTGGCGCTTTGGCTGCTCACCTAGTTGTCGTCTCGGAAGGCGAAACTTATAGTGAAGCTTTAATGACATCATCCGCCGCGACGCCGTTCCCTCACCGCCACTTATTGGGCATCGAGCACCTATCGCCGGACGAGATCAGGGCCCTCCTCGATCTGTCGGACACCTATGTCGACTTGAATCGTCGGCCCGAAAAGAAACTCGCTCGCCTGCGGGGCCGGACGCAGATCAATCTGTTCTTCGAGACCTCGACCCGCACCAAGACATCGTTCGAGTTGGCCGGAAAGCGGCTGGGTGCGGACGTCATCAATATGTCGGTCGAAGGGTCGGCGATCAAAAAGGGCGAGACCTTGATCGACACGGCGATGACCCTGAACGCCATGCAGCCCGATGCGATGGTCATCCGCCATTCGGATAGCGGCGCCGCCGATCTGCTGTCGCAAAAGGTGAACGGTTCGGTGATCAATGCCGGCGACGGCAGCCATGCCCACCCGACTCAGGCGCTCCTTGATGCGCTCACCATCCGCCGGCGCTTGGGCCACCTGCACGGACTGACAGTCGCGATTTGCGGCGACATTCTGCATAGCCGCGTAGCTCGATCGAATATTCAGCTCCTCGGAAAGATGGGTGCGCTGGTCCGTGTGGTGGCGCCCCCGACCCTTCTGCCCGTTGCAGTGGAGCGCCTCGGCGTTGAGGTTCATCACGACATGGTGTCGGGGCTAAGAAACGCCGATATCGTGATGATGCTGCGTCTTCAGTCGGAGCGGATGAAGGGCGCGTTCGTGCCGTCGATCCGAGAGTACTTTCGCTATTACGGGCTAGATCGTGACAAGCTCGCCCATGCCAAACCCGACGCCCTGATCATGCATCCGGGCCCCATGAATCGCGGCGTCGAGATCGACACCGAAGTTGCCGACGACATCAATCGCAGCGTCATTCGAGAACAAGTGGAGATGGGTGTCGCCGTCCGCATGGCCTGCCTCGATGCGCTGGTTCACCAAACGATCGAACGACCTGCCAAGGTGGCCACGCCGTGACCCAAAAGGTTGCCTATACCAATGCCCGTTTGCTCGATCCGGCAAGCGGTACTGACGCCCAGGGCGGTGTATTGACGATCGACGAGACGATCGCCGATGTCGGTCGTTTGTTCGTAGACGGGGTGCCGGACGACTGTAGGGTCGTCGACTGCGCAGGGAATTGCTTGGCGCCGGGACTGATCGACATGATGGCGGCGTTGGGAGAACCCGGTCGCGAACACAAGGAAACCATCGCGACAGGCACGCGCGCAGCCGCCGCCGGAGGCATCACGACGGTTATCGCCTCGCCCGATACACGGCCGATCATGGACGAAATCGCGCTGGTCGAGTTCCTCGCGCGGCAAGCGCAAAAATCCGGCGTCGTCCGAGTCCTGCCGGCGGCCACCATCACCAGGGGCATGGCGGGCCAGGAGATGACCGAAATGGGGCTACTCGCCGAAGCGGGCGCCGCCTTATTCACGGATGGCTACCGGAGCATCACCAATGCCCAGGTGTTACGCCGCGCACTGTCCTATGCTTCGACGTTCGACGCCTTGATTGCGCATCACACTGAAGTCCCCGAGCTTGTCGGCGACGGCGTGATGAACGACAGCGAAACGGCAACCCGACTGGGGTTGGGCGGAATCCCCGCGGCGGCCGAAACCATCATGCTGGAACGCGACCTGCGTATTGCCGAGCTCACCGGCGGCCGCTACCACGCGGCGTCGATTTCGACGGCAGCGTCGGTCGACGCCGTGCGGCGCGCGAAGGACAAAGGACTGCGCGTGACCTGCGGCGTTGCGCCCTATCATTTTTCCCTGAACGAGAACGAAGTGGGCCATTACAAGACCTTCGCCAAAGTGAGCCCCCCCCTGCGCAGCGAAACCGACCGAGAGGCGATCGTGGCAGGCCTCGCCGACGGCACCATCGACGTCATTGCTAGCCACCATCGACCTGAAGACCCCGAGGCGAAGCGCCTTCCCTTCGCGCAAGCAGCCTATGGGGCGGTAGGACTAGAAACCTCTTTTCTGATCGGCCTGGAGCTACACCATAAAGGACAAGTACCGCTGCTGGACCTATTGGCAAGGTACACGGTGGGTCCGGCCGATATTTTGTCGCTGCCGCAGGGCCGATTGGCGCGAGGCGCACCGGCCGATTTGGTGATCTTCAATCCGGACACACCGGCACGGATCGATGCCGCCGCTTTTCAGAGTAAGTCCAAAAACACGCCCTTCGACCAACGCCCCATTCAGGGCGAGGTTCTGCGAACCGTCGTGGCCGGCGCGGCGGTCTTTGAGGTGGCTTAGGCATGCCCGATCCAATCGGCGATCTGAGTTTCGTCTGGCCTTTCTTCGTTGTTTTCGTGATGGCGTACCTGATCGGTTCGGTTCCGTTCGGGCTGATTCTCACGCGCCTCGGGGGGGCGGGAGACCTTCGCCAAATCGGCTCAGGCAACATCGGGGCGACCAACGTGCTCCGCACCGGCCGGCGCGCGTTGGCGGTAGCTACGCTGATCTTGGATGCCGCAAAAGGCATCGTCCCAGTTCTTCTTGCTGACTACTTCTTATTCCGCGATCAAGCCGTCGTTGCCGGCGCCGGCGCACTGATCGGCCACATGCTGCCGATCTGGTTGATGACGTCCAGCAAACACGGCATTCGGTTTGCGCTGCGCGAGGCGCTGCTGCTCGGGGTGGGTCTAGGCATCATGCTGCTGGGCAAGGGCCTCGTGAGCGTGGTGGGAGCCCTTCTTCTCATCTCAAGCACGATTTTCGCTTGGGGCGGGCGTGGTGTGGCGACCGGTCTTGGCGTCTTGCTCGCGATCAACTTCTGGGTCGGCGTGATTGGTTGTGCGAGCTGGCTGATTCTGGCCCTGATCTTTCGATATTCCTCTTTGGCGGGCATGGGCGCGTTCGTGGTAGCGGCGATCGGTGCGGCGATCCTCGCCGGTACGCCGATCGGCGGTGCTTATTGGTCCGATCCCCAGCGCGTCGAGTTCGCCGTCTTCGTGGCTGTGGTCGTTTTGATCCGCCATGCCGACAACATTGGCAGGCTCCTCACCGGGCATGAACCAAAGATCGGGAAAACCACGCCGGAAGGTGGCGAATAGGAACGTCGCTACCGCACCCCAGGAGATTGTCGATCGGCTGCGGCTGATCCGCAGCCAGTCCGTTGGACCGGTCACCTACCACGCCCTCCTAAGCCGTTTCGGCGATGCTGGTCGTGCACTGCAGTCCCTTCAAGACTTAGCGCGGCGCGGCGGTCGTCGCGTGCCACTTCGGCTTTGCAGCCAGTGCGAGGCCGAAGACGAGCTTGCCGCGGCCGCCGACCTCGGCGCCGTCGCGATCGATCATACGGATTCGCGATACCCGGCGGCCCTTGTCGCGATACCGGACGCACCACCGATCCTCTATGCGCTAGGGCGCGTCGACCTCCTTGCGCGCGACATGGTGGGGATCGTCGGTGCCCGCAACGCCTCGGCCGTGGGGTTGCGGTTCGCCTCGGACCTCGCGGCCGACTTGGGACGCCACAATCTGGTCGTCGCGTCGGGCTTGGCCCGGGGCATCGACGCAGCGGCCCACCGCGGCGCGCTCGACCAGGGGACCGTTGCGGTGGTTGCGGGCGGGTTGGATCACATCTACCCGCCCGAGAATGAAGACCTCTTCCGGCAGATCAGCGATGCGGGCTGCGTGCTTTCGGAAATGGCGCCCGGCACGGTTGCCCAAGCCCGCCATTTCCCGCGCCGCAATCGGATCGTGTCGGGGGTATCGCGGGCTGTCGTCGTGGTCGAAGGCGCGGCCCGCTCGGGTTCGCTCATCACCGCGCGCCTGGCCGGCGAACAAGGCCGTGACGTTCTAGCGGTGCCGGGCTCGCCACGCGATCCGCGGGCGCGTGGAACCAACGCGTTGCTCCGCCAGGGCGCCGCGATTTGCGAAGATGTCGACGACGTCCTCGCCGCCCTCAGCCTGCCTCGGCAATTTGCCGCACCCAAGGTGGTCGAACCGCCGCACGCAGGTGACCTCGATGAAGGCGTGACCGACGATGCCCGACGTATCATGCTCGAACGCCTTAGCGTGGCCCCGATCGGCATCGACGAGCTGGCACGGCATTGCACGATGTCAGCGACCGTGGTCAACGCCACGCTTCTCGAGTTGGAGCTCGCCGGCCGAGTCCATCGCCTTCCCGGCCACCGCGTTCAATTGGCGGCCTAGGGTCCAAAACACAGACAAAAGACGTCACGGATATCCGACATCAAATCGTCGGGATCGCGCCACCGCGAAGCGGGTTGAGCGGGACGGGAACCCCGCGTCGGCTAGAGACCTTTTGCGTTTGGGGCCGCCGATAAACTGCGGGAACGCTAACGATTGTTTCATTTTTCGCCAACTAGCGTGGGTTCACGTACCGGTGCCCGGCATTTGACACAGCTCGCGCTTTCGGACTAAGTGCTGGCCGCTCGACATCCGGTCAAGGCACCATCGAGTATCAACGACAAGTGAAAACAGCGCTGCGCACCTTATGAACGTCGTCGTCGTCGAATCACCCGCCAAGGCAAAAACGATCAATAAGTACCTTGGCAAAGACTATGTCGTGCTGGCCAGCTATGGCCACGTGCGCGACTTGCCGTCGAAGAACGGCTCGGTCGACCCCGACAACGATTTCGAGATGACCTACGAGACAGACCCGCGCTCTGCCGGTCACTTAAAAGACATTGCCAAAGCGCTGAAGGGCTCGGAGCGGCTTTATCTCGCAACCGATCCGGATCGCGAGGGCGAAGCGATTGCCTGGCACGTCCTGGGCGCACTGTCCGAGATGAAGGCGTGCAACGGCGTCGACGTCAAACGTGTGGTGTTCAACGAAATCACCAAGAGCGCCGTCCAAGAAGCGATGCAACACCCGCGCGAGATCGACATGGATCTCGTCAACGCCCAACAAGCGCGCCGCGCGCTAGACTACCTCGTCGGCTTTACCTTGTCGCCGGTGCTTTGGCGCAAACTACCCGGCGCCCGCTCGGCCGGCCGCGTGCAATCGGTCGCTTTGCGGTTGATCTGCGAACGCGAACTCGAAATCGACAAGTTCATCCCGCAGGAATATTGGACGATTGCGGCGGACTTCCGGACCGCGGAGGGTGCCATCCTACCTGCGCGGTTGATCCAGCTGCGCGGTGAAAAACTCGAAAAGTTCTCGTTGAAGACGGAGGCGGAGGCGCAGGCCGCGTTGGCGCTTATTCAAGCCTCGCCAGGCTTCGCGGTGGCCGACGTTTCGGCAAAAGAGACCTCCCGACATCCGCCGCCGCCGTTCACAACCTCGACCTTGCAGCAAGAAGCCTCGCGCAAGCTCCGTTTTGCCGCACGGCGGACCATGCAGGTGGCGCAGCGGCTTTACGAAGGCATCAATCTGGGCGGCGAGGTGACGGGCCTCATCACCTATATGCGGACCGACGGCGTGCAAATCGCCAACGAGGCCATTGCCGGCTGCCGCCAAGTGATCGCCAACGAGTACGGGCAAAAATATGTGCCCGAAAGTCCACGGGCCTATAAGACTAAAGCCAAGAATGCCCAAGAGGCGCATGAGGCGATCCGGCCCACCGATCTGAGCCGGTTGCCGGAAGACATGGCAAAACACCTGTCACCCGAACAGGCGCAACTCTATGAGTTGATCTGGAAGCGGACGATCGCCAGCCAGATGGCCAGCGCGAAGCTGGAAAACGCCAGCATCGACATCGCCGCGAACGACAACAACAGCCGTTTTCGCGCCACCGGGCAGATCATTTTGTTCGACGGCTTTCTCAAGCTTTATCAGGAAGGCCGTGACGACGTGTCCAAAGAGGACGCGGCCGCCGACGACAACCGGGCGTTGCCCAAGGTCGCCGTCAAGGACCCGCTCGAGCACGGCGACGTCAAACCATCACAACACTTCACCGAACCGCCGCCCCGCTACACCGAGGCCACGCTCGTCAAGCGCCTCGAAGAACTCGGGATCGGCCGGCCTTCGACCTACGCGTCGATCCTATCGGTCCTGCAAGATCGCAATTACGTCCGGCTGGAGAAATCTCGCTTTTTTGCCGACGACCGGGGCCAACTCGTCACCGCCTTCCTCGTCAGTTTTTTCGAACGCTACGTCGAGTACGACTTCACGGCCGACCTAGAAAACCAACTCGACGAGATTTCGGCGGGCCAGGTCAATTGGAAGAAAGTACTTGAGGCTTTCTGGAACGACTTCGCCGTCGCCGTTGACGGCACGAAAGATTTGCGGGTACGCGAGGTTCTCGACTCGCTCAATGAAATTCTCGCCGACCACGTGTTTCATCCGCCCGAGGACGGAGGCGATCCGCGCAAGTGTCCGTCGTGCGACGAAGGTACGCTGAGTATCAAGGTCGGTAAGTTCGGCGCTTTTGTCGGCTGTTCCAACTACCCGGACTGCAAGTTTACCCGCGCCCTAGGGGATTCGGGCGACGCCAGCAACGCCGGGGCCGGGCCGCGGGAACTTGGGATCGACCCGGCGACCGACGAGCCCGTGACGGTACGCAAAGGCCCGTACGGGTTTTACATCCAGCGTGGCGAGGCCGAGGGTGACAAGAAACCCAAACGGGTTGCCATCCCGAAAGGATCCGATCCGCACGAGATCGAACTTGAAGAGGCCGCCCGGTACCTGTCGTTGCCACGCGAAGTCGGGAAACACCCTGAAACGGGGAAAAAGATCAGCGCCGGGATCGGTCGGTTCGGGCCCTTCATCCGGCATGACGGCGAATACCGATCGTTGGGGGACGACGAGGATGTCCTTACGGTGGGACTCAACCGCGCCGTGGCGCTGTTGGCCGAACCCAAGCGGCGCCGTGGCCCGAAGGTCTTGAAGGCGCTCGGCGAACACCCCGTGGACTCCAAGCCTGTCGCGGTTCTGGATGGACGCTATGGCCCCTACGTCAATCACGGAAAGACCAACGCAACGCTGCCCGGCGGGACGGAGCCCGAAGAAATGACCCTCGAGGTCGCCCTCGGCCTTCTTGCCGAGCGCGAAAAGAAAGCTGGAACCACGAAGAAAACCAAGAAAACGGCGACGAAGCCCAAGGCGAAAAAGACCAAGGCAAAGAAATCGAAGGCCAAGAAGACAAAAACGAAGGCCACCAAAAAGACCAAGGCCGCAAAGCCGGCTAACAGCGATGCAACAAATACCGAGCCGGCGCCCTCGGCTGACGACTAGCCGATATGGCCCGCAGCGGGCGTAAGGCACCCTTCCCGACCCGAGACGAGATCCTTCGGTACGTCCAAGACAACCCCGACCGCGCCAGCAAGCGTGAGATCGCCCGAGCCTTCGGCATCAAGGGCGATGCCCGCAAGGAACTGAAGCGTCTTCTGCGCGAGATGTTCGACGACGGCACGCTCGAACGACGCCTTGGCCGACGGGTCGGCGATCCCGCCAAACTACCCAACGTTACACCCCTCGAGGTGAGCGATATCGATGTCGACGGCGAATTGTGGTGTCGCCCACTCCAGTGGACCACCGACACAGAAGCGCCGCGTGTCCTTCTCATCCCGGATTCTAGGCAAAGAACGGGTCCGGCTCTCGGTATCGGCGACCGCGTCCTTGCGCGCATCCAAGAAGAAAATGGCCACTACCAAGCGCGCGTGATGCGAGTTATCGGGCGCGGCCCCGATCGCATGGTGGGGGTGTTCGATTTAGTCGGTGGCCAGGGTCGCATTCATCCCACGGATCGAACCGGTCGCGACCTGTGGGTCGCCGGACCGGATAGCGGCGGCGCGCAGCCGGGCGACTTGGTTCACGCAGAAGTTCTTCCCGCGCGTCGTCTGGGATTGCAGCAGGGCCGCGTCGTCGAACGGATCGGCAGCAAGAACGACGCGCGGGCGCTGAGCCTGATCTCGATCCATACACACGACCTACCGACACGATTCCGCCCGGACTCCGTGGAAGCGGCCGAACGTGCCACCGTCCCCAAACTCGGCAAACGGACCGACCTGAGGGATATCCCACTGGTCACCATCGATCCCGAAGATGCGCGCGACTTCGACGATGCGATATGGGCCGAACCGGACCCCGACCCGAGAAATGCCGGTGGCTGGCATCTATTGATCGCAATTGCCGACGTCGCTCATTACGTCCGAAGCGGCACCGCCTTGGATGCTGACGCAGCCAAACGCGGGAACTCGGCCTATTTCCCGGACCGAGTTGTGCCGATGTTGCCCGACGCCCTGTCGAGTGGCGTGTGTTCGTTGCGACCCGACGAAGTTCGCGCCTGCATGGCGGTCGAGGTTTGGATCGATCGCGAGGGTAACAAGCGCCACCACCGGTTTGTACGAGGCCTAATGCGCTCGGCCCGTCGCTTCACGTATGCCGAAGCGCAGGCGCTCTACGACAACGACGACATCACGGACCCCACGCGGCGCGATCTCATCGTGCCGCTCTATGGCGCCCACGACGCCCTGAGGAAAGCGCGCGATGCGCGAGGTCCGCTCGCTCTGGATCTACCGGAGCGCATCGTGCGGCTTTCGTCGGACGGCGATATCGTCTCGATCGAGCCGCGTGTGACATTACGAAGCCATCAGTTGGTTGAAGATTTCATGATTCTCGCCAACGTGTGCGCGGCCGAAACGCTGGAGGAAAAGCACCTACCCTGCATGTACCGCGTGCACGACGAACCCGATCGGGAAAAATTGTCGGCGCTGCGCGATTTTCTGAAAACGCTCGATTTGAACCTCGCACCAGGGCAGGTCCTACAGCCCAAGGCGTTCAACGCCATCTTGGCCAAAGCTACGGGATCCCCGGCCGAACACTTGATCCATCAGGTCGTGCTGCGCGCTCAAGCGCAAGCGGTCTACAGCCCTGACAACATCGGCCATTTCGGGCTTGCGTTGGCGCGCTATGCGCACTTCACCTCGCCGATCCGCCGCTATGCCGATTTGCTGGTTCATCGCGGTTTGATCACGGCGTGCCGGCTCGGCAACGACGGTCTTGCGAAGGACGATGGGACCGACTGGCACCAGATTGGAGAACAGATCTCGCAGGCCGAACGCCGTGCCATGGTTGCCGAACGCGACGCCGTGGACCGATTTACCGCGCTGTTCCTGAGCGAAAAAGTCGGCGCGCTGTTTCGCGGTCGTATCAGTGGTGTCTCACGATTCGGGTTGTTCGTGACGCTCGACGAAAGCGGTGCCGACGGCCTTGCCCCGATCCGCTCGCTCGGAGATGAGTTCTTCCAGCACGACGAGGCACAGCACGCCCTGATCGGCGAAAAGAGCGGAAAGACATGGCGATTGGGCGATGAGGTAAAGGTGAAACTGCTCGACGCCGACCCCATCGGCGGGCGTTTGCGCCTCGAAATCGTCAGCGAGGCGCCGACGCGCAGCCAACCCGGCAAGCGTCGCGGCCCCCGACGGCAGCCCACCGGGCGGCGCCGCAACCAAAGAGGGCGCTAGGACATCCGTGCGGTGTTCTACCTCACGCGTTTCTCGGGTAGAACATCGGGATGACCAACATGCACCCTAAGGCGCGCTATCCTCGAGATGCGGCAAGCCTGATTCTCGTGCGCCATTCTGACGGCAATCCAGAAATCCTGATGGGCCGGCGACCGCAGCGACAGGCATTCATGCCCGATGTCTACGTTTTCCCCGGCGGCGCGGTCGACCGACGGGACGGCTTTGCGGAGATCGCGAACGACTACCATCCCTCCGTCCAACAGGCGCTGACGCGACATTGCACGCTTCACCGCGCACGCGCCCTCGGTCTTGCGGCGATCCGCGAAACCTACGAAGAAACCGGATTGTTTTTTGGCGTCCGAGATCAGGCGTTTTCCGGCAAAGCACCGACCGGCTGGGCCGCCTTTGCAGAAGCCCAAATCAAACCAGCGCTTGGAGCGCTGGGGTTCGTTGCGCGGGCGATTACGCCGAAGGGTCCCCCACGGCGATTCCATGCCCGCTTTTTCGTCGCCGATGCGCGTCACCTGCACGGTACGCTTCGGGAGAACGACGAACTGCTGGACCTGACCTGGGTGCCGATCAACGAGATCGACCGCCTGCCGACAGCCAGCGTCACCGAACTGGTCGTCAACGAAGTTGCGACGGCCCTGTCCTTGCAGCCTGAAGAGGATGCACAGCAGGGCATTCCCTTTATCACCCGCCGGATGGGCAAGCGCGTCATTCGATACGAAATGGCCGATGGTCGTATCGTGCGGGGACTCTTTGAATCGGCGGTCGACGACGGATCGTGAGCCGGGCCCAAGCCCCGGCTATGGGCCATTTGAGGCGTCGACCCGCCCCCTACCGCCTCTGGCCCTCGTAATCGCTTGATTTCTGCGCCCAAAGGCTAGCCAGACGCGCCCGGTCGTTGCACCGCTTGACACCGGCGCGGGACGGACTATCGTCCGGCCCCAATCGCGCCCCAGTGGGCAGCATGGAGACAAGAAATGGCAAAACCCGCCGTCGTCAAGATCAAGCTCGAGAGTACCGCCGGCACCGGGTACTACTACGTGACCAAGAAGAATCCGCGCAATATCACCGAGAAAATGGTGCTCAAGAAGTACGATCCGGTCGCGCGCAAACATGTCGAGTTTAAAGAAGCGCGTATCAAATAGTCTGCGCTATCGATCGACGATTAGGGCCGCCTTTGGGCGGCCTTTCTATTTGGGGCCCACCGCGATCACTGCCGCGACGAGGGCAACGATGTCTTCCGCCGAAAACGGTTTTTCCAGCAGCGCCACCGCGCCGGCCCGCTCAAGGGCGGCGCTGGATTCCGGTCCGTCAGGCGCCGTCATCGCGACAACCGGAATGGACGCGGTGCGGGGATCACCAGCAAGTTGGGCCATCAAATCCAGGCCCGACTCGGCGCCCAAATTTACGTCCACCAAAATCGTGGCAGGCCGACGAGATTGCGCCAGCTGCAGCGCAGGTTGAACCGACGCGACGGTTTCCACGGCATGACCCATGGTTTGAACGACGTCGGCAACGAGCCCGGCGGTAAGGGCATCGTCTTCCACAACGATGATCGTCTTCTGCGACACCGGCGCAGTATAGTCCCTCACATGAACCTCGTAACGCGCCATGCCTGATCAACTCATCAAAGATGTCGCCCTCCAGCTTGAGGCCCTCGAGTTGGACCAAACGCAACCGCTCATCGTGACCGATGCCGACGAAGTGTTGGTTCGTTTTGGCGACGGGATGGAGGCGTTCCTAACCGCGCAGGGCCTTTACTACGATTGGACCGCATTTCACTTCGAAGGTACGATTCGCCGCGTGGCCGACGACCAAGCGATCCCCAATCACGAGGTCGCTGAAGTGCGCGAGCGATTCCTCGATGAATGCATCCACGACCTACCGGAGGTCCCCGGCGCTGCCGAGGCTTTGTCGCGGTTGTCGGCCTACGCGCAAATCGTCGTGTTGACGAATATTTCGCATTCGGCCCGCCAGGCTCGGCGCGATAGCTTACGCCGCCTGGGCATCGACCACCCCGTCGTCACCAATGTCGGCGGCAAAGGACATGCGGTGCGCGATTTGGCCCAGCAAACCGAGGCCGTGACGATCTTCATCGACGACTTGCCGGAGCATCACGAATCGGTGGCGCTACATGCGCCCGACGTGCATCGGATTCAATTCATCGAAGATCCGCGGCTGGAAAACCTTGTGGGCAAAGCACGTCATAGCCACCACCGAACGGAAACGTGGCCCGACGCCGAGCGCACGATTCGCAAAATACTAGGCGTGAAAACGGCGTGACCTCGACCGGCCTCTGCCGCATCGGCATCGATCTAGGCGGCACCAAGATCGAAGGCGTCGCGCTCGCCGAAAACGGGGAAGAGGCCGCGCGAATCCGTATCGACGCACCGCGTGACAATTACCTCGATACGGTGGCCGCGATTGCGACCTTGGTCGACGACATCGCGATCGCCACGCCGTGCGCAAGACCGGTCGGCATCGGCATTCCCGGCGCGATCTCACCCGCGACCGGCCTCGTCAAAAACGCCAACTCGACGTGGCTGATTGGCCATCCGTTTAACCGTGATCTGGAGGATGCGCTCGACCGCCCCGTCCGCATCGCCAACGACGCCAATTGCTTTGCGTTGTCCGAAGCCCTAGACGGCGCCGCCGCAGACTACAACGCCGTTTTCGGCATCATCCTCGGGACGGGCGTCGGCGCCGGAATGGTCTGGAGCGATCGCGCGATCACGGGGCGCAACGCCATTGCCGGCGAATGGGGACACAACCCGCTCCCCTGGCCGGCCGACGACGAGCGGCCGGGGCCCCCATGCTATTGCAGTCGACAGGGCTGCATCGAGACGTTTTTGTCCGGGCCCGGTCTGACGGCCGATCATCGCGCCAGGGTCGGCGATGCACTGAGCCCGGAAGAGATCGTCGATCATGCCGAGCAGGGCGACCCGGCGAGCCTGGAAACACTCGATCGCTATGCCAACCGCTTGGCCCGGGCGCTGGCGCATGTCATCAACATTGTTGACCCGGATGCCATTGTCGTTGGTGGCGGCCTCTCGAACATCGCCGCGCTCTACAGGCAGGTTCCCACTCGATGGGGCCGCTATGTATTTTCTGACGAAGTGTCGACACCGCTCTTGAGGGCCAAGCACGGCGACTCGAGCGGCGTGCGGGGCGCTGCCCGGTTATGGCCGTGAGGCGTTACAGTCAGGCGGAAAATAGTCCAGCCGCTTGAGCCGTGCGTTGAGCGCGAAGCTGCCGTAATCAAGCACGAGATCGCTCGCAACCCCGTTTTCATGGAGTCGAAACGCGATCTCGTACTCCGGGAGGGCGCTATCCGTCGCCGGTTTGAAGTAGGCGAGCTGAACGTTCCAGGCCGCACCGTCATCCAACCGGGCGGCCACCTCGGTGTCGCGTGTCGGCGTGGCGGGTTTGGAAATCCACGCCACGGCATCGTAGAGCCCATCTGGGCCCGACCCGTCGTACACCCGACGCTCGACGCTTTGGCGACCCTTTTGGGCCGCCTCAATCAATACCTTGAAATGCTCGGTAGGAAAGACCGTGCCGGCCTCGAGGGGCAACTCTCCCGGTTCGGGCCGCGTGAACACCACCTTGCCCTCGCCCCCCTCGGTCAATAGGTCGGCGTGCCCCGAATGGCGGCTTTGTTCAGCACCGTTGGAGGTGTCGCGACTATCAAAACGAATTTCTGTGCCGTCGCCCGACTCCCAGGACTGGAAGTTGAAATCCCGTAGGATCTGTTCGCCGTCGGCGCTGGTGGTCAGCAGCACCATGCGTTGGGATTGCGTAAAACCATCACACGAATCCGTGACCTGCAGCACCAGGCGTCCGCTAACGCCCGCGATCCCGCTGTCGCTTCGGTTTTTCGACATCGTCAGCTCGTAAACGCCGATGTGCGATTGCAGCGATGCCGCGTCGGCGCCGCCCAACCATACGGCACCGGCAACACAGGCCATGCCTATGCGAGCGAAAATCACGCGCCTTCGAACGATCATGTCAAAACGTTATTGAACGCGCGGACTTTTGTCACTGGCCAATACCTGCACCCTGCGCGGCAAGCCTTGCCGCCCGGACGGGCCGAAGTTGCCTGCCGCTAAATCTTAACCATGGATAAATAGGCAGTGCGCCACCTCGGAAATGGCACGGGCATTGCCAAGAGAGAGCTAAGAGTTTGGCTTTGTATTGAGTACTCAGGTTGGGAATGAACGCCATGGCGCCTCCACAGTTAATCTCGCTGGACCAAGACCGAATGGGTCTCGAACCTGTGATGGTCGATGTGGGTACCGCGTTGGGAACCGAGGTCCATGCCGACCGACCACGCCTGATGCGCCTGCTGGTTCAAGCCCTGCACCGGATTGCGGAGAGCGAACAATTGCTGTCGCAAAAAGACAGCGTGATCGCATCCCTCAAATCCCAAGCCATGACCGACCCCCTCACCGGTCTGGCAAACCGCCGGGCGTTCGAAGAGCAAGTCCGGCGCGCGATCGCGGGTGCCAGCCGTTTCGAGGAAACGGGGGTTCTTGCCTATATCGACCTTGACGGGTTCAAACCGATTAACGACTTGATGGGCCACGATGCCGGCGACGCCGTGCTGATCTATGTTGCCGACTTCCTCAAGAACAGCATTCGACAAACCGATACGGTGGCCCGCCTGGGCGGTGACGAATTTGCCATTCTGATGGTGCAGACCTCGCCGCAAGAGGGCGAGCGGCGGGCGCGAACGCTGCAATTACTGATGAACGCGTCGCACCTAACGTTTGAGGGAAACTTGATCTCGGTGCAGGCCAGCATGGGCGTTGCGCCGTTCAGCCCCGGTAGCGATCCACGCGCCGTCATGCGCCGGGCCGATGCTGGCATGTATACCGACAAAGGTCGTCGAAAACTGCACGGCGACTGGGACAAAGCGAACGCCAGGGGGGCGCTTGCGAGCTAGATACGACCTCTCTCAGAAAAACCCTCGGCCGCGGCCGGGGGTTTTTTATTCGGCGTCGGTCGGCATCAAAGTGAAGAGTTCTTCGGGCCGGCCCACACCGCGCAACGCATAGCGGCCCAACGAGACCAAGCGATCTTGGCACTTCTCCGCGGCCTTCGAGAAGGCCGACGAGACGATCACCTCTTGGTCGAGCGGCCGGCACATCGCTTCGATCCGACTCACTTCGTTGACCGCGGGTCCGATCACGGTGAAATCCAGACGTTCCTTGGAACCGATATTGCCGTACTGCACATCCCCGAGATGCATGGCCACATAGAAATCGGTGGTCGGTCGCCCGGCGGCGGTACGTTCTTGATTGACGATATCGATCCGGCGGCGCGTTTCTTCGACGGTGTCCAACGCGATGCGGCAGACGTCCGCGTTATCCAAGTTGTCGAGCTCGAAAATCGCCATCAGGCCGTCGCCCATAAACTTCAATACCTGGCCACCCGCGTCATGGATCGGCTCGACCATGTTCTCGAAATAGTCGTTGAGTAGTTTGATGAGTTCGTCGGGAGGTGCGGTGTCGGCAATCTTGGTGAACCCCTGGAGGTCGCAGTACCAAAGCACGGCCGAGATCGAGCGCACCATACCGCGTTCGATATCGCCCGAGAGCACGCGACGCCCAGCGTCCTTGCCGAGATAAACTTCCAGGAGCGTCCGCGCCATCCCCTGGTTGCGCTCGCTTTTGATAGCGAGCCCTAGCGTCCTGACGATGCGTTTGAGATGCGCCAGCTGCTCATCGGTGTAGCCACCCGGTTGGTCCACCGTCCACGAGGACACCATCCCCTCCGAGTATTTGTAAATGCTGGCGTCGCTAATGGTCTCGGTCGAAAACCCGGTCGCATAGACCGAGTAGTCGGCGGCACCTTGATCGCGTAGCTCTTCAAGGATCGGATAGGGCAATTCTTCGTTCGTGCCTTCGATCTTGAAGCGCCAGTTTTCCAGTTGCTCGCGGAACAGCTTGCCGAAAGGGCTCGTAGCCATGGTGTCGTCGCCATTGGCATCGTCTTCGCGCGACCAGTCGCTTTTTTCGGTTCCTTTTCCACGCACCCAGGAAAAGCCGATCGCCGCATACACCGGATGAAGGACGCGCTGCCCGACCTGAACACGCATGACTTTGGTCCCGGCGTCATTACAAACGCTGGCAAACCCCTTCGATAATATCGGTTTCCGGCCGGCCCCTGAGGCCACTCTCGATGATCCAGTTCGAGATTTCGTCCATATCGCGGTCTGACAAACCTGCCCTCCAGAACATGCTATGTAGGCGCGATGCAGGTGAGGGCAAGTGTGCCCTACGATTGCCGCCCCGACCCGAGAATGTATCATCATTGCCACAATCACTAGGGAGCCAATGCCGAGATGACCGACAAAATTGCCGCCCGTTTGGAGAAGCTGGGTATTGTCTTGCCCCCCGCCCCCGCAGCCCAAGGCAACTACGTGCCCTACGTGGTGACCGGCAACCTCGTATTCCTCGCCGGGCAAATCGCTCTCGTCGACGGCACGCTGCAATATCCAGGTCGGGTTCCCGACACGGTTACTTTGGAAGAGGCCCAGGACTGCGCGCGGTTGTGCGCAATCAACCTGATCACGCAGCTCAATGCCGCGTGCAACGGTGATCTGGAACGGGTCGTCCGCTGCGTCAAGCTCGGCGGTTTCGTCGCATGCGACCCCTCCTTCACGGACCACCCCAAGGTGATCAACGGTGCATCCGACCTGATCGCCGCCGTGTTCGCCGACAAAGCCGCCCACGCCCGCTTTGCGGTAGGCGCACCGTCGTTACCGTTAGGTGCCTCGGTAGAAATCGACGCCGTGTTTGAGATCCGCTAACGACGAATGGGCGACATCGAACCACAAGAGGTCACGATCAAAGTGGTCGGCGATATCCGTCGGCTACCGGCCGATCAATGGAATGATTGCGCCGGCGATAACAACCCCTTCGTCCAGCATGCTTTCCTCGCGGCCCTCGAAGAGAGCGACAGCGCGACGGCCGATACTGGCTGGGCGCCCTTTCATCTGGTGGTCGAGGACGATCGGGGCATTGCCGCCTGCGCCCCGATGTACGTCAAAGGCCATTCGCAAGGCGAATATGTATTCGATCACGGCTGGGCCCAGGCCTTCGAGCGGGCCGGCGGAAGCTACTATCCCAAACTACTTATCGCCGTGCCGTTTACGCCGGCGACCGGTCCCCGCCTCTTGGTGCGCGGCGACGCAGACCGCAGCAACATGGAACAGGCCTTGATCGCCGGCGCGATCCAGGTCGCGCGAAAACACGACATCTCCTCCGTCAACGTAAACTTTCCCACTGAAGGCGAATGGCAACGACTCGGCGAGGCCGGATTCCTTCAACGCACCGGCGAGCAGTTTCACTGGCAAAACGACGGCTATGAATCGTTCGACGACTTCCTTGCGGCGCTGTCGTCACGCAAACGCAAGGCGATCAAGAAAGAACGGCGCGGCGCCGTGGAGAACGACATCCAGATCGAATGCCTGAGCGGGCCGGACCTCCGAGAGGAACATTGGGATGCGTTCTTCGAGTTCTATATGGACACAGGTGCGCGCAAATGGGGCCGGCCCTATTTGACCCGCCCGTTTTTCAGCCTGATCAGCGAGACCATGGGTGAGCGCACCTTGCTGGTACTTGCCAAACGTGAAGATCGATACATCGCCGGTGCGCTGAATTTCATCGGCGGCGACACGCTTTACGGGCGGTATTGGGGGTGCGTGGAGGACCATGCCTTCCTGCATTTCGAACTTTGCTATTATCAGGCGATCGACTTTGCGATCGCGCATGGCTTGGACCGTGTCGAGGCCGGCGCGCAGGGACAGCACAAGTTGAGCCGCGGGTACCTCCCGATTCATACCTACAGCGCGCATTGGATCGCCGACCCCGGCTTTCGCCGCGCGGTCGAACACTACCTGTCGCAAGAACGCGCTGCCGTGGACGAAGAAATTGCCGCATTGGATAGCTATTCGCCGTTCAAACGAAGCCACGACTAAAACCACCTAGGCACCCACAGCCCTTTCACGCATGGACACCAAGAAATACACCTGGGCCGATTTGTTCCGCGAAGGCCGTGCGGTCTACACGATCTCGCTTACGCTCGCAGTATCGCTGCATGCGATGGACGCCTTCATAGTTTCGACCGTGATGCCGTCCGTGGTGCGCGAAATCGGCGGCGCCCAGTTTTACACTTGGGTGGTCATGCTCTACATGACCGCTTCAATCGTCGGGGCAGCCAGCGGTGCGCCGGTTCGGCTCATCCTGGGCACCCGCAAAGGTTACGTGGCCGCGGGACTTGTTTTCCTTGCCGGCACGATCTTGGCGAGCCTTGCCGCCAATATGGGGACATTGCTTGTTGCGCGCGTCGTGCAAGGGCTTGGTGCCGGTCTCATCGTTTCGCAAAACACCGCACTCATCAGTGAGCTTTTCCCGGGGAACTTGCGTACCCGCATGATCGCGATGAATGGGATGGTCTGGGCCGCGGCAGCCGTGTTCGGCCCCACCGTCGGGGGCTTGTTCGATCAACTCGGGATGTGGCGCGGTGCGTTCTGGTTCGCCATCCCTATCATTCTGGGGTTCACCCTGGTTGCCGCCCGTGCCATCCCGGAAGGCGGGCAAGACGCCAACCGTCGACGGTTCCCGGTTGGGCGCGTCACCGTTTTGGGCGCGGGCGTGTTGGTCGTGGCGATATCGGGGGTGGTTGACGCCGTGCCTCTACGCATTCTGGCGTTGGTTGCGGGCCTCGCCATCATTTGGTCGAGCTTTCGATCCGACCGAAATGCCACCAACAAAATCTTTCCCTCAAAACCGTTCTCCTTCGTCGGCGCGATTGGGCCTGCCTATTGGGTCTTCGTCTTGATCGTGGTGGCTCCGGTTTGCGTGGGCACCTTTATGCCCCTGACCTACCGGGTCGTTTACGGCCTCTCGCCGTTGGCTTCCGGCTACCTCGGCGCTTCCTTGGCGCTGGCCTGGTCAGCCTCGGGTATTCTCACCGCCGGCGCCAACCTGAAATGGCAGCGCATCTTCATCGTCATCGGGCCCGCTTTGGCCGGTTTCGGTATCCTCGGGATCGGTGTCAGCGTCGGGAGCCTGGCTTGGCAAGTCGTGACCGCCTTTCAGCTCCTTGCCGGGCTGGGGATCGGCATGTCGATGTCGCATCTGATGAATTGGACGATGACCTTAGCGGCACCGGGAGAAGAATCGATCACCGCCGGCTCAATTCACACCGTGCGATCCCTCGGTATCGCGGTCGCTGCGGCGTCTGCGGGCTTGGTCGCCAATCTCGGCGGGCTGGGTGACGGTATCAGCGTCGAATCGGTGATCCGCGCGGTGAGCTGGGTGGAGAGCGTGGGGGCAATCGCCCCCCTCACCGGCGCCTTAATTGCTGCGATCCTCGTTGGACACCGACGTCGGCGAATCGACGACCCGCAACGTGCGGCTTTGGGCGCCTAGGCGAGGTTAATGAACGAACTCCGGGACCTTGCCGTCGTCCCCGGCCGGGTCGTCGCCACCCTGGTCGTCATCGGGCTTATCGGAGGGTTTCGACAGACGCTTTGGCTCGGCTCCCGCCGGCAGGGCTTTGGGCCCGCTTTTTGTCGGACCTAGGAACTCGAACGACAGGGCGCCATCCACGAGGACGACTTTGACAGTGCCGCCTTTTTCGAGCTTGCCAAACAGCAGTTCCTCGGCGAGTGGTTTCTTCACGTGCTCCTGGATATACCGGGCCAGGGGCCGCGCGCCCATCAATCGGTCGTAACCCTTGCCGGCCAACCATTTGCGCGCCTCATCGCTGAGCACGATATCGACCTTACGGTCGGCGAGTTGAGTTTCAAGCTGGGCCACGAACTTGTCGACGACGCGCTCGACGATCTCAAGATCAAGACCGGAGAAGTGAATCACCGAATCGAGGCGATTGCGAAATTCCGGCGTGAACATTCGCTTGATCGCTTCGCTGTCCTCGTCTTCGCGCAAACCGCGACCGAATCCGATCGCCTGCTTGCTCATTTCGGCGGCGCCGGCATTGGTCGTCATGATTAGCACGACGTTACGGAAATCGACGGCCTTACCGTTGTGGTCGGTGAGTTTCCCGTGATCCATCACCTGCAGCAGGATGCTGAACAAATCCGGATGCGCTTTCTCGATTTCGTCGAGCAACAAGACCGCATGCGGGTGTTGATCGATCCCGTCCGTTAGCAATCCGCCTTGATCGAAACCAACATAACCGGGCGGCGCCCCAATCAACCGCGACACAGTATGACGTTCCATGTACTCCGACATATCGAAGCGAATCAGTTCGACTCCGAGAATGGCCGCCAACTGGCGCGCAACCTCGGTCTTGCCGACACCCGTCGGCCCCGAGAAAAGAAACGATCCGATCGGTTTTTCGGGCTCGCGAAGGCCCGCACGAGCCAGCTTCATCGCGGAGGAAAGCGCGGCGATGGCTTTGTCTTGCCCGTAGACCACGGCTTTGAGCTCGGCTTCCAAGTTTTTCAGGCTCTCGCGATCGTCCTTGGAAACGCGCTTCGGCGGGATGCGCGCGATCTTGGCCACGATGGCTTCGACGTCTTTGGCGCTTACCGTTTTCCGCCGACGGCTGGCCGGCAGCAGCATCTGCGCCGCGCCGACCTCGTCGATAACGTCGATGGCCTTGTCGGGCAGCTTGCGATCGTTGATGTACCGGTCAGAGAGTTCCACCGCGGTCTTAAGCGCATCCGCGGTGTAGTGAATGCCATGGAACTCTTCGTAGTAGGGCTTCAGGCCCTTCAGGATCTTGATGGCATCCGCCACGGACGGCTCGTTGACGTCGATTTTCTGGAAACGACGCAATAGCGCGCGATCCTTCTCGAAGTAGTTGCGGAATTCCTTGTAGGTCGTTGAGCCCATGCACCGGATGGCGCCACTGGCCAGTGCTGGTTTGAGCAAGTTAGAGGCATCCATCGCCCCGCCCGAGGTCGCACCGGCACCGATGACGGTGTGAATTTCGTCAATAAAGAGGATGGCCCCGTCGTAGTTTTCGAGCTCGGTCAGGACCGCCTTCACTCGCTCTTCGAAATCGCCACGGTACCGGGTACCGGCCAACAACGTGCCCATATCGAGCGAGAAAATGGTCGCGTCCTGAAGAACCTCGGGGACCTCTTTGTTGACGATCCTCCGAGCCAAACCCTCAGCGATCGCCGTCTTTCCGACCCCGGGGTCGCCCACAAATAGAGGATTGTTCTTGGCGCGGCGGCAAAGGATCTGGATCGTCCGTTCGATCTCAAGATCGCGCCCGATCAACGGATCGATTTTCCCGGACTGCGCTTTTTCATTGAGATTGACGCAATAGGCATCAAGCGCCTCGCTGCCCTTGCGCACCGCGGATTCGGCGTCGGCCTCGTCCTCGGCGCCGTCGACGGTCCGATCTTCGGACTGGCCGGGCGCCTTGGCAATGCCATGGGAGATGTAGCTAACGACGTCGAGGCGAGTCATGTCTTGCTGCTGCAGGAAGTAAGCGGCATGCGACTCGCGTTCCGAGAAGATTGCGACCAGAACATTCGCACCGGTCACATCCTCGCGCCCGGACGACTGCACATGAATTAAGGCGCGTTGAATGACACGCTGAAAACCGGCGGTCGGTTTCGCATCGTCGTCGCTGTCGTGAACCAGGTTCTTGAGTTCTTCGTCGAGGTAATGAACCAGCGTTTCAGTCAGTTCCTCAACTCGAACAGCACATGCTTTCATCACAGCCGCTGCATCGGGATCTTCCATCAACGCGAGCAACAAATGCTCAAGCGTGGCGTATTCGTGCCGGCGCTCGTTGGCCAAGGCCAATGCGCGATGAAGAGATTGCTCAAGGTTCGGCGAAAATCCGGGCACTAGTCTTTTTCCATGGTGCACTGAAGAGGGTGCTGATTCTGGCGGGCAAAGTCTACAACTTGATTAACCTTGGTCTCCGCGACCTCGTAGGTAAAGACACCGCAAATGCCCACACCCTTGCGGTGGATGTGAAGCATGATCTGCGTCGCCTGCTGACGATTTTTGTGAAAGAAGCGTTCAAGAACGTAGACCACGAATTCCATAGGTGTGTAGTCGTCGTTCAACATCAAGACCTTGTACATCGGTGGTTTCTTGGTCTTGGTGGCCGTTTTGGTGACGACCCCGGTATCGAGGCCGCCATCGTCACGATCTGAATCTCGTTCGCTCATAAACACCTATGAAGGACAGGGCGCCCGTCGGCGATGGCGTGGCGCAACGCGCCGCCCCCTAATATGCCATCGAAGACCGTGAATAAAAGGCGGGTCACAATGCTGTCAGGGCAAAAAAAGCCCGGCCGAAAGGCCGGGCTTTTCGTCGTCGAAGAGGAATTACGCGGCGGACTTCGTCCAACGATCCATCATCGCGCCGATCTGGCTGTTGATCGGGCCGAACATGCCGTTGGTCGCTTGGACCGAAAGCTCCCCGATTTTGGTCGATTCATCCAAAATCCGCGACCAACCCTTTTGGAAGTATTCAGCCTGGAGCTGTGCAGCTTCCTGCGGATTCTTCGCACCCATGATGGCCTGACTGGCCTGAATGCCTTCGTTCATCAGATCCTGGGTAGCTTTGGTGGCGTAGGAGGAAAGTTTCTCGATGCCGTTCAACCAAGCATCGTTCGAAGCAATCGTCGCTTCGATGCCGGCCTTGCCGGCGGCCGAGACGTCGTCGAACTGGCGCGCAGCAGTACCCGCCGCCTCACGCGACATCGAAACCACCTGCTCGAAGCCCTTGGTGGCGGCTTCGGTGCCTTCTTTCATCAAAACGTCGACGCTTTCCTTGCCCGCTTTCAGGGCAGCATCAATGGTTTGGGTCGCAGTTTCCTGGGCTTTGAAGTTCTCACCCGTCGCTTTTTTCGTCGCCATACCGTCCTCTTAGTGAAATCGTTTCGCAGGTGCGATATTGCACCGCAATATGAGGAAAATAGTACAGGCTGCGCCAATGTCAAGCTGTTTTGTGCAGCGCAGCATCAGCCGCCAAGGACACCAACTTGGCCGTCTTGGTAGCGAAACTGGAAAAGCGGCCCGCCCCGGCCTTCGGCCCGGTCAACGGTCTCGGCTTCGATCGCGGAATATACCCGGCCAAAGCAGGTGAGTTCGTCCGCCGGGACCGGGCGCTGAACCCGAACCGGGACGCCGGTGGGATCCCTATCCAGCAGAAATCGACGGAAGGCGAGACCTTCTAGAGCTGCAGGTGGACCCGTAAAAGCGCGCGCGACGAGCCTCCCAGCATCGCATTTGAGGACCACCCAATAGTAGGAGTCCGAGCGTAAAAACACCGGTTCATCCCCCAAATAGGGCTCAGCCGAGGCAATCGTGCGCTTAAAAGCAGCGTAGTCCGGGCCATCCAGTTCACGTGCGCCGCCACGCCCGACAAGGCCCTGGACCGCCGATGAAAACGCCGCATCCACGGTCACACTACCGCGAAAGACACGGGCATTAAGGCGCGCCCCTGCGCCGTTTTGCAGGATGTCATAGGTTCGGACCTGCTTCGTATACTCGGCGTTAAAAATTAGGCGGTACCGTTCGAGGGAGGATCGCGCACAGGATCGCGCCATGTCATGCCCGCTGACGTACTGGAACCACGACAAACGACCGCCAATGAGCCCGTCGTTCGGCCCAACGCAGCCGGCCACCGGAAGGGACAGCAAAGCGAGTACGACCAACCTCGGCAATCTGGCTAGATTCACTCTCAAGAACCACCCACAACTAGTTGAAATATATGAATAGACATCCAACCGTCGCCTCTTCTATCATCTTTGGCGGTTCGGTCCTTTTGGACCGCCAGACGACGAACTAGCGATTGAGCGAGAGCACGTGCGGCTACGGGGAACATTAGTCAGGCTTGGACGGTTTGTCGCGCTCGGCGTTCTTACCGCCGTATTGGGTTCAAGCTTGTGGGCGGCACCTGCCGAAGCACGTTACGCAGCGATGGTCGTCGACGCCGACACCGGCGAAGTATTGTTTTCGCGGAACGGGCAAGCCATTCGCTACCCCGCCTCCTTGACCAAGATGATGACGCTCTATCTTGCCTTTGAAGCGCTTGATCAAGGCACACTGACCCTCAACAAAAAACTCAAGGTTTCAAAACGCGCCGCCGGTCAAACGCCGTCGCGCCTTGGGCTCCGCGCCGGGAGCACAATCACCACCCGCGACGCCATACTCGCGATGGTGACGAAGTCGGCAAACGACGCGGCAACCGTCGTCGCGGAGGCGATCGGCGGCACCGAGGTTAAGTTCGCCGAGATCATGACCGCCAAGGCGCGAGAACTCGGCATGCGCCGCACGACGTTCAAGAATGCTTCGGGCCTGCCAAACCGGCACCAGCGGACGACGGCCCGCGACATGTCGCTGTTGGCCACCGCCCTCTTGCGCAATCACGCCGATCGCTACCACTATTTTTCGACGACGGAGTTCAAGTACGGCGGTCGCACCTATAGCAATCACAACCGCTTGCTTCGAACCTACGAAGGTGCCGACGGGATTAAGACGGGATACATCCGCGCCTCGGGCTTCAATGTCGTGGCCTCGGTCAAACGGGGCGACAAAAGACTGATCGGGATCGTGTTTGGCGGCAAGAGCGCCAAATCCCGGGACAGTCACGCGCGATCGCTGTTCGATCGCGCCTTCAGCATTATCGAAGCACGGAACATTCCCCGCCCGGCCATCAAGCCACGGCCTCCAGCTGTCGCCACGCCACAGCTTGCCGCCGACGCACCGGCAGAAGCACCGGCACCGGAGCAAGGGTCGACCTCGGATGACATTCATTCCGTTATCCCCCAAGGCGCACGCATCGCCGCGCCCCCAACCCCAACAATACCCGGTCGTAGTTGGCTTATTCAGGTCGGCGCCTTCGCCGACAAAGACGCGGCGTTCAGAGGCATTCGACAGGCCTCCGAGGTTGCTGCACGCTATCTTGAAGATGCCAGGGTCACCGTCAGTGAGGCCCCCTCACGCAGCGGCAAAGCGCTCTACCGGGCACGAATCGTTGGGATTTCCCGCCAAAACGCGTTCTCGGCCTGTCGCGCTTTGGAGAAACGCAGAATAGATTGCGTCGCTCTCAACCCGACCGACGGTTAGCCCGCGGATAGCCGCCAGACGGCGGCCCCCCTATACTCCAGCATCGAATTCCGACCGAACGCCAGCCGCCGGAGGCCACGATGAACGGACCTACGCCTTTTGAACGCATGAACCGTCACGGTGCGATCGTTGACGCGAGTCATGACGAACTCGCCATGGAAAACTTCGCGCAGGCGATGCACTACGAGGTTTTCGCCCACCTTATGCCCGGCAATAAGGATGTCTACGAGCACCGCGTGCTGCCCGCGTTCAAGAAGCGCAAAGGACGAACACCAGAGTCGCGGCGCGAGGTACGTGCCGAGATGCGGGAAGATCCCTACCATCAGACCTGGAGCGCACTGCGGCGCACGACGCAAGAAATGATGTGGGTTGCGACGGACACCTGCCTCCACCGCACCTATGACGAACTTCACGAGCGCGCTCGGCCCAAAGGAAGAAAGCTCGGCTCGTTGGAACTAAACCCCGCCCTCGACCTTCCGAGGTATATTACCGCGGTGGATATCCACTGCATGCCCGGCGGATATTGCAGCGAAGCGACCAACGGCGATGTCTATGCGGGGGCGCTCTACGACCGCGGGGTCTATTCGATCACCCAAGGGTTCTTGGGGCCAAAGGTTGATGGCTTCGGTCGGTCCGCGACCGCCTATATCAAGCGCAACTACCCGAACTTCCGGACCGGTAAAGTTTTGGATGTCGGTTGTGCCGTCGGTCATGGCTCGGTCGCACTGGCCGAGACCCTGCCCGATGCGGAAATTCACGCGATCGACGTGGGAGCACCCATGCTGCGTTATGCTCATGCGCGTGCCGAAAGCATGGACGTGCCCGTCCACTTTGCGCAACAAAGCGCGGAACACATGACCTACGACGACGATACCTTCGACTTCGTCGTCTCGGGTGCGACCCTCCACGAACTGTCCACCGCCGGTATCCGCAACATCATTCGCGAATGCCGGCGTGTCCTGAAGCCGGGTGGGGTAATGATCCACATCGAGCAACCCCAGTACGAGGGGATGGACCCCTACGACCAATTCATGCGCGACTGGGACACCTTTGGTAACAACGAACCGTTCTGGGGCACGCTCCACGATCTCGATCTCGAGGAAATCGCCGTCGACGCCGGGTTCGAACGTGAAAAAGTGCGCCAGTCCATGGAGTGGGGCGACGAGGAACGCGGCCAAGTTTATAACGTCGACAAACCAGGCGAAGAAAAAACACCTCCCTGGTTTTTCTATTCGGCGACGAAGTAGATCAGCTATGGATCCGGTTGGTATTCGTAAAATTGGTCAACACGCAGCTATCGCGTCGATCAATCACGATGAAGCGGCCCGCGAAGATTTCGTCGCGTCGATGTATTTCGCCGTCCAGGCGGACATCTTCCCGGGCAACAAGCTGGCGTACGAAAAAGACGCCCTGCCGAGGTTCGAGCGCGAACACGGGCGTGCACCAAGCGATCGACACGAAATCCGCCGCGCCATGGCGGACCAACCGCTGTTCCAATGGTGGAGCAGCTTGCGTCGCACCACACAAGAAATCAAACAAGCCACCGGCGAGGAACTGGTCCACCGGCAAACGGACGGGATCAATGAAACTGTTGCGACGTTGAACAGTGGCAGTCGTGGCTCGCTCCGTCTCAACGAGAAGATCGACCTACCCCGCTACGTCGCCGAGGTGGACTTCCACGGACAGCCCGGTGGCTACTATCAAGAACGATGCGCCGAAGACTCGACGCCGGCAGCTATCTACGATCCTGGCGTCTTCGTCCTCACCAAAGGCTTCATGGGCCCCTATTGCGAGGCGGCCGGCGCATCGGCGATCAACTTCCTCCGCCATCGTTACCCCGACTTCTCGCCGAAACGCATTCTGGATATCGGCTGCGCCGTGGGGCACAGCACCCTGCCCTACGCAGACTCCTTTCCCGAAGCACGGATCGATGCGATCGACCTGTCCGCACCGATGCTTCGCTACGGTCACGCGCGTGCCGCCTCGATGGGTTACGACATTCATTTTTCGCAGCAAAACGGCGAAAAGACCGATTTCGCGGACGAAACGTTCGACCTCACCGTCTCCCACATCGTTTTGCATGAGACGTCGAGGAGCGCCCTCCGCAATATCTTTGCAGAGTGCTATCGCCTTCTCGAGCCCGGTGGGCTGATGCTGCATGTCGAACAACGACAGCACTACGACATGGAACCGTTCGAGCAGTTCTACTACGACTGGGATACACTGAATAACCACGAGCCGTTCTGGGGTACGCTCCACGATACCGACCTTGCGGCTGTCGCCGCCGAGGCGGGGTTCGCGCCGACCCACGTGGTTCAACACATGGCGCCAAACGTGGTTGCTGCCGATCTTTTGCAGGATCAAATCGACGGCGGGCAAGACTTCAAGCGGACCGCGGTTTGGTTTGCCATCGCGGCGCAGAAATAGCCGACGCTAGATCGACGGCGGTTCGACCCCCGATGCGGCCAGTTCGCCAAACAGTTGCGCCTTGAGACGATCCAATCCCGCTTGATCGCGGGCTTCAATGCGCGCCACAAGCACAGCTTGCGTGTTGGATGCGCGCAACAACCACCATCCGTCTTCCGTGGTTACGCGCACGCCATCGATATCGACGACGTCGGCATCGGCGTTGCGCATACGCGTTGCCACTTCGGCGGCAATGTTGAACTTGCGCGCTTCGGCGCAGTCGAAACGAAGCTCCGGCGTGTTGACGTAAACGGGCAGATCGTCGAGCAGGTCGCCGATCGACCGCCCACTGCGATGAACGAGTTGAAGGGTCCGCACCGCGGCGTAAAGTCCGTCGTCGAAGCCGTAGAAGGTATCGGCAAAGAAAATGTGGGCGCTCATCTCGCCGGCGAGCAACGCCCCGGTCTCGGCCATTTTGGATTTGACCAAGGAATGACCGGCCGCCCACATGATCGGGGCACCCCCCAGACGGCGCACCTCATCGAACAACGCAACGCTACACTTTACGTCGCCAATGATCGTCGCGCCCGGATTGGCCGACAACACATCGCGGGCCAGCAGGGCAAGCAGTTGATCGCCCCAGACGATGCGCCCTGCGGCATCGATAACGCCGATGCGATCACCATCGCCGTCGAATGCGAGCCCGATATCCGCGCCCGCCTTTTCTACCGCGACACGGAGTTGCTCGAGATTTTCGGGAATCGTCGGATCCGGGTGATGATTCGGGAAATTTCCGTCGACGGCGTCGTTGATCAGCACGTGGCGACCCGGCAACCGCTCGGTCAAGTTACGTAGCACAGCACCGGCCGCGCCGTTTCCGGGGTCCCAAACCGCCGTGATATCACGGGGCAAGTCGGCATCCATCATCAGGCGTTCGACGTAACGATCCGCGATGTCGACCGTTTCGATGCTGCCGACACCGATTTCGAAATCGCCCGCCGCGGCAAGTTGACCAAGGGCCTGGATGTCGTCGCCGAAGAACCCCTTCCGGTCGAGCATGAACTTGAACCCATTGTGGTCCGGCGGGTTGTGCGATCCCGTCACCATGATGCCGCCGTCGGCGCCAAGCTCGTAGACGCTATAGTAAAGCATAGGGGTCGGCCCAAGGCCGATTTGTCGAACCGTCACACCTGTCGACACCAACCCTCGGATCAGATGATCTGCAAGATCGGGCGAACTGTGTCGTCCGTCATAACCGACATTGACGGTACGACCGCCTCGACGACGGATGATCGTGCCGAACGCTTGTCCGATCGCCAACGCATCCGAAGGCCCAAGGGTCTTTTCAAGCACGCCCCGGATATCATAGGCGCGCAGAATCGAAGGATCGAACCTATGACCGGTCATGCTACCGCGGCGCCGCCGGTTGGCGGCCGATACTGTGATAATTGAGGCCCAATCGGGCGACGTCCTCGGGATCGAACAGATTGCGGAAGTCAACGAGAGTGGTGCCCACCATCGCCGCCTTCAGCGCCGGAAGATCGAGGCGGCCCGGTCCAAATTGATCCCACTCCGTTACGATAGCCGTCGCATCGGCGCCCTGCGCGGCCTCGATCGGATCGGCACACCAAGTCACACCAGCAAGCTGGTGCCGCGCTTCCTCGGCACCCTCCGGGTCGAAGACCCGTACGGTGGCACTCTCTGCCAGAAGGCCCTTCACGAGGTCGACGCCCGGGCTGTCACGAACATCGTCGGTGTTGGCCTTGAACGTAATGCCAAGGACGGCAACGGTACGACCAACCAGACTCCCGCCCAGCGCTGTTGCGACGCGGTCGGCGAGCACCTTTTTTCTGGCGGTGTTGATCTCGATCGCTGTTTCCACGAGCCGTATCGGCGATTGCACCGCCGCTGCGCTATTGGCGAGTGCCGATGTATCCTTTGGAAAACACGAGCCGCCGTAGCCCGGCCCTGCGCTGAGGCCCCAACGCCCTATCCGCGTATCGAGCCCCATGCCCCTGGCCACATCCTCGACATTAGCCCCAACTCGCTCGCAAAGATCAGCAATCTCATTGATGAAAGTGATCTTCACTGCAAGAAACGCGTTGGCGCTGTACTTTATCAATTCCGAGGTTTCGATGGCCGTCGACACAAAACAATCGACACGCCCCTCAAGGAGAGGCGCATGAAGTTCCCTCAACGTTTTGGCGGCACGATCGGTGTCTGTTCCCACAACGATGCGATCAGGTCTTGCGAAATCCGCAACAGCGCTTCCCTCGCGTAGAAACTCAGGCACCGAAGCGATGTCGACATCGGCATCGGGCGCGGCCTCTTTGATGATCTCGGCAACTGCACGACCAGTGCCGACCGGCACGGTCGACTTTGTGGCAAGTACCGTATATCCCGCTAGACAAGGGGCAAGTTCGCGCGCCGCAGCAAAAACGAAAGAAAGGTCGGCGTTCCCCTGAGCGTCCGGCGGAGTCCCGACGGCAAGAAAAACGACATCGGCGTCGGCCGCCGCGTCGACGGGCGACTCCGCGAAGTTCAGGCGGCCCACCGCGACGCCGCGCGCAACAACGGCATCAAGCCCGGGTTCGTAGAACGGTATTTCGCCGCGGTTGAGCCGGTCGAGAACTATTGGGTTCTTGTCGACACACGTGACGTCATGCCCGATGTCAGCGAAACAAGCACCCGAGACCAAACCGACGTAACCGGTTCCGATCACCACAACTTTCATGAAGGGGCTCCGAGACCAAGGGACTGAATGTAACTTGTTAGTTCGTTGCGCAAATCGTCGCGCTGTAACGCGAACGCGATATTGGCGCGCAAGTAACCCGCCCGCGTGCCGCAATCAAACCGCTCGCCGTCGATTCGAATACCCGCGAACGCCTCTTCCGCTGCGAGCCAGGACAATGCGTCGGTGAGTTGGATTTCCCCACCGGCACCGGTCTCTTGACGATCGAGATACTCGAAAACCCTGGGCGTCATGATGTAGCGACCCACGACCGCCAAGTCGGAAGGCGCGTCCGCCGGCTTTGGCTTTTCGACCAGCCCTCGAACTTCGACTACCGCGCCGTTATCGTTCGACACATCCAGCACGCCATAATTTGAGATATCGGGTCCCGAAATGGTTTCGGCAGCGACCATCCCGCCCCGGCCCGAGTAGGCATCAACCATCTGTTTGAGGCACGGCACGGCGGCGAGGAAAACGTCGTCGGGCAACAGCACCGCAAAGGGCTCATCACCGATGAAGTGCCGAGCACACCAAACGGCGTGGCCCAGGCCTAGCGGCTCCTGCTGCCGGGTGTAGGCGACTTTTCCCGGGGCCGGCAGCCAGCTCGTCAGGTTTTCGGCCTCTTCCGACTTCCCGCGCGACCGCAGCAGGGACTCGAGCTCGCTGGAATGATCAAAATGATCCTCTATCGCGCTCTTTCCCTTGCCCGTCACGAAAATGAATTCCTCGATCCCGGCCGCTCGCGCCTCTTCCACGGCATAGTGAATCAACGGCTTGTCGACGATCGGGAGCATTTCCTTGGGCAGCGCCTTGGTAGCCGGTAGGAACCGCGTTCCCAATCCGCCAACGGGAAAAACTGCCTTTCGGACGGGTGCGGTCATGTATCGGAATCTCCGGAGGGAACAAGCGAGTTCTTGTGCCATGCCCCCTTGCCGTAGGCAAGATCATGCGTTGCCGAGGAGTAGGTCCTTCGCCTGATTGATCTTTGTGGCCAAAAATGTGGATCCGCCTTGGTCGGGATGGACCCTCTTCATCAGACGGTGATGCGCGTCGCGAATTTCCGAATCACTTGCCCCGGGCTCCAAGCCCAGCACGGAAAACGCTTCTTCGCGTGACATGGCGCCTGTCGATCCGGTGGACCTTTCACGCGCAGATTCCTGCTCGTCGGAGCGCCAATCCGGACCAAACCGCCGATCAAGATATGCCTCCAGCAACTGTGTCGACTCGTCATCGTAGCGAAGACTTTCCTCACGCAAGCTGCGCAGATCGTCCTCAGTCAACGTGTCGAGCGCTCGGCCTGAAAAGGATCCCTGCATGACTTCGCCGTCGAGATCTCCGGTGTCGTGATCCAGTCTCATCCGTAACAGTTTGGTCCGCACCTCGGAGCTTTGGCCCGACGTTCGATCGGCGGGATAAGGACGGCGAGAGAATGCCGCGCGCTGCGCCCGGCGCCGGAGGTACATCAGGCCGAAGAAGAGCAACGGGAAAAGCGCGCCCCACAGTCCCCGGGCGGCAAGGAACCCAACCACCAGGATGCCCAGCAAAATGCTCAGCCAACGGAGGACCCTGACGATCTCGGCAGGATCGGCACTCACGAACCAACGACCGGCCAGAATGAACACGCCTACGACGGCAAGGCCGATGAGAAGCCAGGTCATTCAGCTACCTCAGCTGACTGGTTAGTTGTCGGACAGTCGTGCCACGACCCCTGCTGTAATCAGCGAGCGCGCGTCGGCCGCCAGCCGCAAAGACCGCGACCGCCTTGAGGAGTTCGCGCAGTTGCGTCGCACTGGTGCCGTCGAAACGACAATGCGCGCCGCCGGTCAGCCGCGCGATCTGACGAAAGGCCATTTCGGCCACCGGCTCCGAGCCCTCCTGGAACAGGAAGGCGGGGATGCCTAAGACACCGAGCTTTCCAGCGACGTTACAGAGGTCGTCGACGCTTTCTTCAACGCAATCCCCGACAAAAACGAGGGCGTTGACGCGCCCCTGTCGTGCTTCCGCGAGCGCATGGTTCAAGACTTTTAGGATTTGGGTATGCCCCCCCAGGCACGAGACGCCCGTCATCCGCCGAATGAGATCTGCGGAGTTCGATATCCACGGAGTCGCCGCAAACTCCTCGAACCCTCGATAATAGGCGAGCTGAATCTCAAGGCCGCCGAGGCTCGCGGTTTCGCGGAACATTTCGGCCTGAATATGACACGCCCGGTCCCAGGTCGGCTCGCGGCTGGCCGTCGCATCAAGCGCGAACAACAAACGTCCCCGCTCGCCGACGCGTCTTGACGGCGGGGTAGCGGCAACCTTGCTCAGGAACGCCTGGACGTTGCTGGGGTCGGTCTTTGCGGGCGTATGTCGCGGTCGTTTTGCCATGGCGCCATCATTCTCGGCGCCAGTATATAGGGTGGCCTATACCGTTCCAGAAGGAGCGGCACCGCAACGAGCGGCTCAATCGCGGGATTATTGGACGACAATCTCCCCATCCGGAAAAAACGCCTTGTAGGCAAACGCGAAGTCGATCCCGTAGGGATGGTCGACGAGTTCACCTCGATCCGTCCGCTGTTGCACAACGACATTTCCGACATCTACCCCACGTGAAATTGCCGAAGAATCAAGTGCAGAATTTTGGCCGGGTTCCCATGTGATGACGAACCCATCGGCTGTTTCTATTCGACCGCGCTCACGAAGGAGGTCCAGAGCCCACGCCTCTTTTTGGCCATCGCCGGACCGATCGATCGTAATGACCCTCGCCAACGGCGCGACATTTACTTCCTTGAGAGGCTGAAGCGCCTCACCCTGGTAGAGGAACGGGGTGGAGAGCGAGTCGTAGCCGTTGTAAGGATTGGCACCGTAGCGCCGGAGACGTGCGTTGGTCGGCACCAGAAGGCTTGCGCTATCGTTGGCGCGAGCTTTGAAGTTGGCCCAGGATTCTAAGCGCGAGGGCAACACCGCGAGGCGCTTGCCGAGCATTTCGCCGATGATCGCTTCGCCGAGGAATTGCTGCCACCAACTTTCGGTCTGGCGGTCATACATGACGAGATCGGAGTTCCGTAGCTTTCCGGTGGTGCCGAAATCCAACACCCGGCCATCAAGGCGCCGATCAAAAACCACCGCAGCATTACACAGCGGGCAGAACGTCACCGAGATCGGCACGCCACCGAGTTCGTCGTTGACGATCTCGTGCCACATGAGGATTGAAAGCGGGTACGCCCGCATCTCGCCATTGATGACGATTCCGACGACTGGTTCGGTCGCCTCAATCTCAAATTCGCCGTACCCGTCGACTTCATCCAGCCCGATGTGGCGAGGCCGGTCGATTGCCGGGATGCCATCTTTTGGCGGCCCACCAGATAGTATTTCGTCAAATTCGACCGAGGACTTTTCGAAGTCCGTCGTGGGCCATTCGTATTTCCACACCGAGGGGTTTGCCGAGGCGGCGCCAGTAAGAATAACTGACCCGAACGCGAACGCGACCGCTGTCTTAAGCATGGTGGAGATCATCAACCAATCCTGTTTTCGTGGCGGCTTGCATCCCATACATTGACCGCCTGTTCCAACGGCTCAAGTCAAAGGGGGTCAAGCTTTCGTGACATTGTCGGTGGCAAATCGCCCTATACGCTTCGGGGCACATGGGAATGGCTGATTCCGTCGAAATCGTCGTCGTGGGCGCTGGAGTCGTCGGCCTAGCCATTGCGAAGTGCCTCGCCGAATCAGGTCGCGAGGTTCTCGTCCTCGAGAAAGAGAAATGGATCGGCAGCGAAACCAGCGCCCGCAACAGCGAAGTCATCCATGCGGGTCTCTATTACCCGCCGGACTCCAAAAAAGCCGCGCTGTGTATTGAGGGAAAGGAAGCTCTCTATAGCTACTGTGCCGAGCGCGGCATTCCGCACAGGCGGTGCGGAAAATTGATCGTCGCAGCCGACGACGACGAAATAAGCAGCCTTCAAAAAATTCGAACCAACGGCATTGCGAGCGGTGTCGATGATCTCGTTATGATCGATGCAGATGCCGCGAAAGCGCTTGAGCCGAATCTGGAATGCGTGGCTGCCCTTCACTCACCCTCGACCGGCATCGTGGACAGCCATCAGTACATGCTCGCGCTAGAGGGAGACATCGGCGCGGCGGGGGGCATGATTGCCCTCCAAACGATGTTCCTCGGTGGCCGACAGTCGGCCCAAGGGTTCACCGTCGAAGCGCAATCGGGAGACGGAACAGAAGCGCTGCTGACGTGTCGGTGGCTCGTCAATGCCGCCGGACTTCATGCCCAAACGGTGGCGGGGTCGGTCGAGAACATGCCATCGGAGATGATTCCGGCTCGGTACTTGGCGAAGGGGGTCTACTTCACGCTCTCCGGCGCCGCCCCTTTTCAGCGCCTCGTCTACCCGCTACCAACCGCGGCGAGCCTTGGACTGCACTATTCCGTCGATCTCGGCGGTCAAGCCCGCTTCGGTCCCGATGTCGAATGGATCGATACCATCGATTATGAGGTCGACGGTAACCGAGCGCGAAAGTTCGAAGCCAGCATCCGGCGCTATTTTCCCGCGCTCAAGTCCGGCAGTTTGCACCCCGGATATGCTGGCATCCGGCCAAAAATTGTTCCGCCCGGCGCACCGGCTGGAGATTTTCTGATTCAAGGGCCTACCACGCATGGCCTCGACGGTTTGATCCATTTATTCGGCATCGAGTCGCCCGGACTGACGTCCTCGTTGGCCATCGGACGGGCTGTCGCAAAGCTCCTTCGCTGATACGACCTTGCACTGTTGGATTCTTGTCGGGTATCCCCGAAACCGCTAGGTTAACGCCGAAACATTCCTGGACCCCAAACATGCTGAAACCGATTTTTGCCGCGCTTTGCTTGGCCTTGACCACCTCGACGGCGTTTGCTGCAAATGTCGGCGGCACGCGGAGTTATGAGAGCCAGCTCGCAGGGGCAACCGATACCGCGATTGATTTTTCGCGCGAGAATGAGTGGTCGGGGATCATTGGTGGCGGCATTGGTTTGAATCCGGAGTTCATCGGATCCGACGACTACGAAGTCAGTGGGCTCCCGTTGTTCGACGTGGAATGGCGCGGGGCTTACTTCGCCAGCACGCAACGGGGTGTCGGTCTAAATATGATTCGCAATCCGGGCCTGAAGGCCGGCCCCCGATTCACTTACGACCGCGGAAGAGAATCGTCGGAGAACACGTTTCTCCGCGGCCTCCCTGACGTCGATGCCGGCATCGAGATCGGGGCGTTTCTCGAGACCTTGAACGGGCCTTGGCGCTTCAAAAGCGACATACGCAAGGCTCTCGGGGGCCACGAAGGCCTTGTCGTGTCGCTCGATCTTGCGCTCGGTGGCCGTCTCAGTGATCGCGCCAATCTTATCCTGGGTGGAACGACCCACTACACGAGCAAGGACTACATGAAGTCCTATTTCGACTCGAGCGTTGCCGGAACCGGGCGCCCAGTGTTTCTGACCGATGGTGGCGGTTTTTCGGATATCGGCGGCTACGCGACCCTGGTTTACAATTTCAGTGATCGCGTATTTATCTCAGGTGTATTACGCGGCACCCTGTTGATCGGCGACGCGGCAGACAGCCCAATCTCTCAGTCAGACGGTCAATATTTCTTCGGCACGATTTTTGGCTATCGTTTCTAGCTACCAGGCACCTATTTCCTTGAGCGTGCGTGCGAGTGGCGCTGGGAGATCGGCGGGACCGGCACCCTCTCCATTTGGCAGATCGGGCGGCGCGTCCGCCGCTTCGAGGTAACGCCAACCTTGATGCGGGCGACGGGGTTGATGCTCGGTCAGAACCAGCTGCGGTTCCAGCACGAAGGCGCATCTTTTGCCCTCTTGATTACTCACTGACTGGATGTCGACGATCACCTGGCGGACCTGGACGTACCCTCGAATGATCCAGAAGAGCGATCCTGCGCCAACGATCTCATCTGCCCGTCGGGGCCGGTGCCGGGTGAAATGAAGAAGCGTCCCCTGCTCTCTCAAGCGGCTGGCTTGAATCCTGCGGAGTTGATCCACATCGTCGACTCCAACGCATAGCTTCAGGATATTCAGGGCCATCGCGCTTTAGGGTACCGATGCGCGCGGAGCGGGCAAGTCCAGATGGTATGTGGAGAGGCCCATCAAATCGTCCATAATCCCAAAAAAAAGAGCCGGGAGACCCCATTGAGCGCGAATAGCACGAAAAACGACCGAGTCGTCATTGCCGGTGCTGGACCGGTTGGCGTGACCGCAGCCTATGCCCTATTGCGACAAGGCATTCCCGTCCTCCTACTGGAATCCTACGCCGACCTCCCGACCGAACCCCGCGCCTCGACCTTCCATCCCCCGACGATGGAGCGCCTTGAAAGCCTGGATGTTGCCGAGGAACTACACGGTATGGGTATTGAGGTGCCGAAGTGGCAGTTTCGCGACCTCAAGAAAGGGCTCGTTGCCGAATTCGACCTCTCGATTCTGGGCGACATCACCCGCTATCCCTTCAGACTCCATTGCGAGCAGCACAAGTACGCGCGGATGCTGTTGAGCAAGGTCGAGAAAATGGACGGCTGCGAAATCCTTAAGAGCCGCACCGTCACCGGCGCGCGGAGCGAAGAAAACGGCGTCTCCGTGACCGTCGACGGACCGAACGGCCCGGAAAAAGTAACCGGCCGCTATTTGATCGGTTGCGACGGTGGCAAAAGCGTTGTTCGACATGCGATGGGGGTCAGCTTTGAGGGGCTGACCTTCGAAGAACGTTTCTTAGTGCTGACAACACCGTTCGACTACACCGATCACGGATTCCGAGGCACCTGCTACATCGCCGACCCGGATCGCTGGTACTCGATGTTTAAGGTACCTGCCGAAGGTCCGCCGGGGCGTTGGCGCGTCGTCTCGCCCGTCGAGCCCACTGTGGACGAAGCGGATGCCTTTGACGACGATGCCTGCCAAGAGCGCATTCAGGCGGTCATGCCCCACCCGGACGGCGGGACGTTCCCGATCATCCACAAGAACATTTACCAAGTACACCAACGTATCGCTGGACGCTTTGCGGTCGGGAACGTGTTCCTTGCCGGCGACGCGGCACATATCAATAACCCGCTTGGCGGCATGGGCTTAAACTTCGGCATCCATGACGCGCTCAATCTCACGGAGAAAATGGTCGCTGTTTACCGAGGCGAGGCTTCGGACGACATCTTCGCGCTGTACGATCGGCAACGCCGGACTGTTGCGGAAGAGTATTTGCTTGCCCAGACCGCACAGAACAAGCGAGACCTTGAGGAGAGCGACCCGGAGAGCCGCGCACAAAGACAAAAGGAATGGCGCGAGACCGCCGACAATCCCGAAGCTGCACGCGAATTTCTTTTGCGCACCGCGATGTTCAAATCGGTCGAGCGCGAACGATCCATCCAATAGGGGCAAGACAGGGTTCACCCCCGAAACTCACTTAGACAAAGAGGACACGAATGCCTGACTCACTTGGCCATCGACTGAAGATTGGCGTGATCGTTCCGTCGACCAACACCGTTGTGCAGACCGAGTTCGCCGACATGCAGCCTCCGGGTGTGACCAACCACGTCTCGCGCATCGCAATTCCCGATGTAAAGCTCGGCTCCGACGACGATTTCATTGCCCACATTGAGCGCATGCGCTCTGGTATCGACGAGTCAATCGAACGCGTCATGACGTGTCATCCCGACTACATCATCAACGGGCTATCGCTGGAGGCGTTCTGGGACGGGCTTCAGGGAAGCTTGGACATGCTGGAGCGGTTGGAAAAAAAGTTCTCGATTAAGATGTCGATGGGAAACAATGCAATCCTGGCCGCACTAAAAAAAGTCGGTGGTATCAAAAAGATAGCCCTTATCACCCCCCACAAACCCCTCGGCGACGATCGGGTGCGGCGGTTTTTCAATGAAGCCGGCTACGAAATTACCGATTTGCACAGCTTCAACGTCAACATGCCGGCCGAAATCTGTCATGTCAGCGCCGAAGCGTTGCGCGATGCGACCATGAAAGTTGCGGCCAGCGAGCCCGATGCAATCGTCCAGGTCGGCACCGGTTTGGCCAACGCCAAGGTCGCGGGAGAGGCGTGGCAATGGCTGAAGAAACCGGTCATTGCGATCAACACCGCCTGCTATTGGCATGCACTGCGTGAAAGCGGCATCACCGACAGGGTGGGTGGTTACGGGCCTCTGCTGACCGACTATTAGACCGCCGTTTCAAAGATCACGACGGCGGTCCCTTCGTCGACAAAGTCGCCGGCAGCAACCTGCACTTGAGCGACGATGCCATCCTGGGGCGCACGCAGCACGTGTTCCATTTTCATGGCTTCTAGAGTGGCCAGGCGGGTGCCAGCCTCGACCGACTGGCCTGCCGACACGTGCACTTGGGTCACCTTGCCCGGCATGGGGGCGACAACCGAGGGTTCAGTTGACCGGCTCTGGTTGGCGGCAAATGGATCACCGACGACCAGGCGATCAACGCCAGTTTTCGAGATCACGTGGTAGGTATTTTCGGCCGCAACCACGATCATCTGATAACGCTGCCCGCCGACGGAAAGAGCCACGGCGTAACCGTCCGTGGCGACATCTTCTAGGACAACGGTTTGCCCACTCCAGGAAACAGTTTGCCGCGAATCATCCGTTAGCGCGGCCGTTTCGAGCCCTTCGGGCGTTTCGATATGAAGCAACACCCGTGCCGGCAGGTTCGGTTGCCAACCCCGCCAGTCCGACCAAGGGTCGGCCGCCGCGCGCGAAGCGGCGCGTGATCGTTGATCGATTACCACCGCTGCGGCGACAGACTCAATCGAGGGCGGCGCGTTGGACGCAACAAGTCGAGCGAGCGAACGATCGACGAACTGAACATCTATAGCGCCCGACTTGAAGGCACCATCGGCCAGCAACGCCGCCAAGAACGCAAAGTTGTCCTCGGGCCCGCCCAATCGTGCCTCCAACACGGCCTGAAGCAGGGCCTTGCGTGCCCCTTCCCGATCGCAGCCATGGGCAACGACCTTTGCAACCATCGGATCGTAATGGGGCGATACCTCGTCGCCCGCATCCACGCCGCGATCAACCCGGATACCCGATCTCTCGGGAATGACGAGACCCGTCACACGCCCAGGCGCGGGGAGAAAACCCGCGTGAGGCGATTCAGCGTAAACCCTGGCCTCCATGGCGTGGCCGTTCATCTGAATGGCAGATTTTTCGAGCGGTAGGGATTCGCCAGCGGCGATTCGCAACTGCCATTCCACCAAATCCAGACCGGTGATGGCCTCGGTGACCGGGTGTTCCACTTGCAGGCGGGTATTCATTTCCATGAAGTAGAACGCGCCCGATTCATCCACCAGGAACTCAACTGTTCCGGCACCGGCGTAGGAAACGGCTTCGGCCGCACGGAGCGCCGCAGCACGCAACGCTTCGCGAACGGGCCTGGAAACGAGGGTCGCCGGCGCCTCTTCGATCACCTTTTGGTGACGGCGCTGGAGGGTACAGTCCCGTTCAAACAGATGAACGAAACTCCCGCCCGCATCACCAAAGATCTGGACCTCTATGTGGCGGGGAGAGGTGACGTACTTCTCGGCAATGATCTCGTCATCGCTAAAGGCTGCCTTGGCTTCCCTTTTTGCCGCCGCCAGGGCATCCGGCAAATCACGCTCCCGGTCGACCCGGCGCATGCCTTTTCCGCCGCCCCCCAAAGCCGGTTTCAGCATGACCGGAAAGCCCAAATTCGTAGCGGCACGTAGAAAGGCGGCATCGGACTGATCTGCGCCGCGGTAATCCGGAATCACGGGCACGCCTGCCGCTTGCATCATGTCCTTCGCAACGCGCTTTGACCCCATGGCGCGAATGGCCTCGGGCGACGGGCCAACGAAGATCAAGCCAGCATCACGACAAGCCTGAGCGAAGTCCGCGTTCTCCGACAGAAATCCGTAACCTGGATGGATCGCGTCGGCGCCTGCCTGAACGGCCACGGCAATGACCTTGTCGCCCCGCAAATAACTTTCGGGGGCAGGAGCCGGGCCGATGCAATGGGCTTCGTCCGCCAATCTGACGTGTCGGGAATTTGCATCCGCCTCGGAATGCACCGCCACCGTGCGGATGCCCATACGGTGCGCGGTCGCAATGACACGGCATGCAATCTCGCCCCGGTTGGCGATGAGAAGCGTTTTGATCATCTTCGGCCTAGTCGGGTGCCCAAGAGGGGCGTCGACGTTCGAGAAAGGCCGACATTCCCTCCAATCCTTCCGGGGCGGCGCGACGGTCCGCAATGCGACCGGCAAGGTCAAGGAGCAACGTCTCGTCGATACCGAAACCGCCGGCATCGGCGGCAAGTTTTTTGGCATGACGAACGGCTTCAGGTCCGCCCTCGAGGATGCACCGGACCAACGCATCGCGACGGCCGCCGAGCGCCACTTCATCGACGACAACCTCGTGCACCAAACCGATCCTCGACGCCTCAACGGCGTCGAAACGCTCTGCAGTTTGGAAATAGCGGCCAGCCTGCCGCGCGCCGATCGCGTCGATGACGAACGGCGAAATCATCGCCGGTACGAGACCCAATTTCACTTCCGTCAGCGCAAACGTCGTCGAGGACGACGCCACCACGATGTCGCACGCCGCAACGAGACCGACGCCGCCGCCGTATGCGGCGCCCTGGACCACCGCGATCGTCGGGATCGGCATGGTGCGCAGCGTCAGCAGCATACGCCCGAGGCGCATGGCGTCTTCTACGTTTTCGTCTCTCGAATACCCAGCCGCACGCCGCATGTAATTGAGGTCGGCGCCGGCACTGAACGATTTTCCCTGACCGGCCAGGATCAAAACTCTGACGTCACGATTGCCGCCAATATCCGCCAATGCTCGGGCCGTTTCTCGGATCATCGCGTCGTCGAACGCGTTGTGGCGATCAGGTCGGTTAAACGTGAGCGTGGCCACGCCACTAGGCGCGATATCGACGAGGAGTTGCTCGACGTCCACGGCTACATCCGGAAAACGCCGAACTGGGTGTCCCCGATCGGCGCATTCAGTGCTGTCGAAAGCGACAACCCGAGGACCAAGCGGGTATCAACCGGATCGATCACGCCGTCGTCCCATAGGCGCGCACTGGCATAGTAGGGGTGCCCCTGGGTTTCGTACTGTGCTCGAATCTCGGAAGCAAGAGCCGCCTCCTCTGCGGCATCCACGGCCCCCCCCTTAGCCTCCTGGGAATCCCTGCGTACCTGTGTGAGCACGCTGGCGGCTTGCGCGCCGCCCATGACCGAAATCCGCGCATTGGGCCACATCCAGAGAAACCGCGGATCGTATGCGCGCCCGCACATGCCGTAATTGCCCGCACCAAAGGAGCCCCCGATTACCAGCGTGATCTTCGGCACCTGCGCATTGGCAACGGCCATCACCATCTTCGCACCGTCTTTGGCGATGCCGCCTGCTTCGTATTTGCGCCCCACCATGAAGCCGGTGATGTTCTGCAAAAAAATCAACGGAATGCGACGCTGACAACACAGCTCAATGAAATGCGCCCCTTTGAGCGCCGATTCGGAAAACAAGATTCCATTGTTGCCGAGGATGCCGACTTGGCGGCCATAGAGGCGCGCAAAGCCGGCAACAAGTGTGGACCCGTAGAGCGGCTTGAACTCATCGAACGCACTGCCGTCGAATACCCTTGCGATGACCTCGCGCACATCAAAGGTTTGTTGCGGGTCCGCGGGTACGACCCCATAGAGTTCCGCGGCATCATAGTGCGGCTCTTCCACTTCCGAGGTGGGTGGCGGGGTCTTTTGCCTGTTCAGGTTGGCGACGATCCGCCGGACGATGCCGAGTGCGTGGCCGTCATTCTCTGCGTAGTGATCGGCAACGCCGGATTGGCGCGCGTGAACCTCTGCGCCGCCGAGCTCTTCGGCACTGACCACTTCGCCGGTGGCGGCTTTGACGAGCGGCGGTCCGCCCAGAAAGATCGTGCCGGTCCCTTTGACGATGACGCTTTCGTCGGCCATCGCCGGGACATAGGCGCCACCTGCGGTGCACGACCCCATGACGGCGGCAATCTGCGGGATGCCCACGGCCGACATCCGCGCCTGGTTGAAGAAGATCCGACCGAAATGCTCGCGGTCGGGAAAGACCTCGTCCTGATTGGGCAAGTTCGCACCACCCGAGTCCACGAGGTATACGCAAGGCAGATGATTCTCAAAGGCTATCTGCTGAGCGCGAAGGTGTTTTTTGACCGTCAGCGGATAGTAGGTTCCGCCTTTGACCGTGGCATCGTTCGCCACAATCATGCACTCCTGGCCCATGATGCGACCGATGCCGGTCACGATCCCAGCGGCGGGCACCGCCTCTTCGTACACGCCGTGCGCCGCGAGCGCCGAGAGTTCGAGAAATGGGGCGCCCGTATCGCATAGGGTCGTGATACGGTCACGTACCGGCATCTTGCCGCGCTCGAGGTGACGGGCACGAGACCGCTCGCCGCCACCTTCAGCAACGGTCGATGTGATCCGACGGAGATCATCGACAAGCCCCTGCATGTGGGCGGCGTTCGCGCGGAACGCGTCGTCTTTCCGCTTGAAGGCGGTCTCTAGGGCTTTCATCAGACTACCAGCCGCCTGTCGCCATCCAGCGGGCCATCTGCTCGAATCGGTCCGAGCCCCAGAACGGTTCGTCCCCGACGAAAAAGAACGGCGAGCCGAACACGCCGCGCGCCAGGGCAGAAGCCGTTTCGTCCTTCAAGCGCACCTTGATGGCCGGCTCTTGGACGGCGGCGAGAAACGCCGCGCGATCAACGCCCAAACCGGCGGCAATGTCGGCAGTCGCCTCGGCGGGACTGATATCGCGACCTTCGCCAAAGTAGCCGTGGTAGAAGGCGCGTGCGAAATCCTTCGCCGTATCGTCGTTCTGGTCCGCTAGCCAGTAGAACCCGCGCGCCGCGGCGAGGGTACCGTGCGGGAATCCTTCGGGAAGGACGCATGCGACGCCGAGCGCGCGCGCCGTTCGCATGATGTCCCGGGTCGCGTATTCCCCTTTGAGGGGGTAGCTCAGAAGGGGACCGGTGCCGACCGTCTTGAATGCCGCACCCAACATGATGGGGCGCCAGACCACGGTACAATCATGATCACGCGCCCAGGCATCGATTTGAATGTTCGCGAGATAGCCATAGGGCGACGCGAAATCGAAATAGAAATCAACGGCTTGAGGCATGGGCCCATTCTAGGCCATGGCCCACACCGCGGCTACAAGGCTAGGCCTGTCATCCGGACGCTACCGCAGCGCCACCACTTCCGCGCCCAGCCACTGATCGAGGTAAGGGATCCGGTCATGGCCCCAAAAGGTCTCATCGCCGACAGCAAGCCACGGCGCCCCGATCATACCCGACGCCACAGCTTCCTCGACCACGGCTTCGTGGGCGGCCTGCCCTGCGCCGCTGGTCGCATACTGCTTCATCAGCGCACTGGAAAGGTGAAAACGGCGTAGGCCCGATACCACCGCATCGACATTTTTGAGCGCTTTGCCTTGCGCCCAAATGATCGACAGCACCGCCAGGGTAATCGTCCGCAGTTGCGCTTCGTTGCCGTCCGCCAGGGCGTAGCAGGCGTTGTAGAGCTCGTCACAGTCGAACGGCGGCGCCTCTCCCTCCGGTCGCACAAACGGCAGGCCGCGGAGCCGGCAAATCCGCTCTACATCGTGCCGCCAATAGGCCAGTTTCTGTTCTGGAATCGTCGGTCGGGAGCCGTCTCGGCCCTGGCTGAGCACGGTACCCAGGCGAACGGGTCGCCATCGCACCTCGCGCCCGTGACGCAGCCCAACGTCGTCGATCAGCTGCGCTGCGACATAGGAATACGGCGACCCGAACGCAGGGTAGAAAATGATTGGATCGAGGGTCATCGGGTCCGCGCTACGACTTCGATTTCAACGCGCATCTTCGGATCGATGAGCTCGGCAACGACGGCCGTAGCGGTCGGGCGGATATCGGCAAAATGGATGCCAATGGCGGTTAGAACCGGGTCGATATCGGCGCGTCGCGCGATGCAGTACCGGGCCTGCACAACATCGCTCAGCGCCGCCCCCGCCTGTTCAAGCGCCGCACGAATGTTTTCGAAGGCTTTCGATACCTGTCCCTCCGCGCTCTCGACCACATCGCCGGTCGCATAGTCGGTGCCTGTGGTCCCCGACACGAAGACCCAGTCGCCATCGACGACCACGCGGGAATAGCCGTATTTCTGCTCCCATTGACTTCCGGTACTGAACCGGCGGGGCGCCAAGGTCCGGGCCCTCCGCTAAGCCGCGATGCGTTCGATCCCGATGGCCGTTGCCTCGCCGCCGCCAATGCAGAGGCTGGCAACGCCTCGGTTCAGACCGTTCTTGGCTAGGGCGTAATGCAGCGTAGCGATAATCCGCGCGCCCGATGCGCCAACGGGATGTCCCAGCGCACAGGCACCGCCGTGCACGTTCATCCTGTCATGGTCAATCCCGATGTCTTTCATCGCGGCCATCGTGACGACGGCGAACGCTTCGTTGACTTCAAAAAGGTCAACGTCGTCGCGCGACCAACCGGTCTTTTCAAAAAGCTTGTTGATGGCGCCGATCGGGGCGGTCGTGAACCACGACGATTCTTGGCTATGGGTCGTGTAGTCGACAATCCGCGCCAACGGCGTAAGGCCCCGTTTCTCGGCTTCCGATTCGCGCATCAGCACTAGAGCAGCCGCGCCATCGGAGATGGCCGAAGAATTGGCTGCCGTGACCGTCCCGCCTTCGCGGAAGGCAGGCTTGAGCTGCGGAATTTTTTCGATCTTGGCGGTAAACGGCAGCTCGTCCTGGCTCACCGTGGTCTCACCGGCCCGGGTCTTCACCGTGACCGGCGTGATTTCGTCGTCAAACGACCCATCCTCGTTGGCTTTCTTTGCCCTTTCGAGCGAGGTCAGCGCGAAGTCGTCTTGCTGCTCACGGGTAAACTGGTATTTCTCAGCCGTGTCTTCGGCGAAAGAGCCCATCAGCTTACCGGGCTGATCGATCGTGTCTTCCAGACCGTCGACGAACATGTGGTCGTAGATCTTGCCGTTGCCCAGGCGATAGCCACCGCGCGCTTTGTCGAGCAGATAAGGGGTGTTGGACATGCTCTCGAGGCCCCCAGCCACCATGATCGACGCCGATCCCGCGGCCACTTGATCCGCCGCCATCATGGTGGCGCGCATACCTGACCCGCACATCTTGTTGATGGTGGTCGCCCCAACGCTGATCGGAATACCGCCGGCAAGCGCCGCCTGGCGGGCGGGCGCCTGCCCCATGCCCGCCGGTAAGACGCAGCCCATGATCACGTCGTCGACCGTATCGGGTGCGACCCCAGCTTGATCGAGGGCGGCCTTGATCGCAGCGCCGCCGAGTTTCGGCGCGCCGACAGACGACAGGGCTCCCTGAAAGTTGCCGATAGGGGTGCGCGCCAAGCCGACGATCACCACGGGATCCTGTGCATTTTTCATTTTTTTCCTCATGTCCAAGATGCGAACCGGTCCGCACGGTAGAGGAAACACTCGGCGCCGAAAAGCGGGACCGGCGCGGCCACGAAAATCTGCGCCGAACAGGGGTGCAGAGCGCCCCTTGAGCTTAGTCATGATACAGGGCGGCCGCAGTGCTAGACTAGGCCATCACAGCGGGAGGAAACGATCCATGAGAGGGCAAGCGCAACACGGAGTATTGCCGGACGAAACCCACGACGAGGCGGCACGGCTCGATTTCGTCACCAGCCTCAAGGTGCACGTACTGACCGATCTAGGCCCGGGCAACAAAAAGGCCTTCGAGGCTCGCGGGGCGAAGGCTTTTAAGCAGGCGCAGGGCCACGCGCCAAAATCGCCGCGCGACGTTGCACGGGTGATGCGCAAAGATCCGTTTTGGCAAACCTGGAGTTCCCTCAACCGCTCGGGCCAGGAGTTGATGTGGGAGGGCCTGGGCGAGCGCACCGGTCGCCAACGCGACGCCATCGCGGCACGCGTTAAGGCGACCGCCGCGCAAAAGACGAAGGGAACGCTACGGCTTGACCCGTCGCTCGAAATCCCGCGCTACAACAGCGAAATTCACATTCATTGCCAGCCCGGGGGCTACCACGTCGAACTGGCGGAGGACGATATCTTCGCCGGGGCGCTCTACGACGTTGGGGCCTACCAATACGGGATGGGCGGCCAAGGGCCGATGACCGACGATGTCGGGGTCACGGTAGGGGCTTACTTTCGCGAGAACATGCCTGGGTTCAAACCGGCGCGTATTCTGGATATGGGGTGCGGTGTCGGGCACCAAACGTTAGGACTCGCCGACGCCTTCCCGAAAGCTGAAATTCACGCTTTTGATCTCGGCGCGCCGATGGTTCGCTACGCGCATGCCCGTGCCGAATCGCTCGGCAAGACCGTGCACTTTTCTCAGCAGAACGCCGAAAAAACGGATTACCCGGACGAGAGCTTCGATCTGATCACGTCGATGATTTTGTTCCACGAAACTTCGCAAAAAGCGATCCCCAACATTATCAACGAATGCTACCGGCTATTGAAACCGGGTGGGTATATGGTTCACGGCGACGTTCCTGAATTCAACAAGTATTGGCCCGACCCCTACGACCAGTTCCAACGCGACTGGACGACCCACTTCAACGCCGAACCCTTTCGCAGCAAGATGCGCGAAATGGACATGCCTGCGCTGGCGCGCGAAGCGGGCTTTCGTTCGGAGTCAATCGTCGAAGACCTCGTGCCCAGTGCCTTCGGCAAAGCGGGCTATTCGCGAACTAATCTGTACGGCAAGACCCACGCCTATGGGATGAAATGGTGGGTTCTGCTGGCCCAAAAATGACCGTGACTCGAGAAGCGAGGCAACCATGAAGGTCCAGCCCCTGTCGCCTGTCATGGGCGCCGAAGTCACCGACATCGACCTATCGACGATGCCCGACGATGCAACATTCGCCGCGATCCACCAGGCGCTTTTGGATCACCTCGTTCTTGTATTTCGCAATCAGCGCCTGACGCCCGCAGAACACGTCGCGTTCAGTGAGCGGTTCGGCGAGCTCATGGTCCATGTCAAAGCCGAATACCTGTTGCCCGATCAGCCAGAGGTCCTGGTCTTGTCCAACAAGAAACATCCCGACGGACGGCCAATGGGTTTTGAAGACGCGGGACGTTACTGGCATTCCGATATGTCGTACGTCGAAGAACCACCGTTGGGCTCTTTACTCCACGCCATTGAGATTCCGCCGGAAAAGGGCGACACGCTCTACTGCAATATGTATTTGGCCTACGAGGAACTCCCCGACGCGACGAAGCAGCGACTGGTGGGCCTGCAGGCTGCGCACTCGTACCTCGCAAGCTTCGAGGGCAAGACCAAGTCCGGCTATGCGCGCGATACGCTGACCGAAGAGCAAAAAGCCCAACTCGCCGAAGTGACACATCCAGTAGTGCGCACCCACCCCGAGACCGGCCGCAAAGCGCTCTACGTGAATCCAGGCTTTACTGTCCGTTTGGTCGGCCTTCCTGAAGATGAAGGTGCCGCGCTTTTGGACGAACTCTTGGTTCACGCGAGCCGGCCCGAGTTTCAATTCCGCCATGTCTGGCAACCGCACGACCTTGTGTTCTGGGACAATCGGTGCACCATGCATCACGCGACGACGTACGACACGCAGTACACGCGCCACATGCACCGCACGACGGTAAAGGGCGACCGGCCTTACGCCGCCTAGAGCGAATCTATCAAACGCATCGCGTCATTCGTCGCGGCCCAGAACCCGCGGGGTGCGACACAGTCGCCAATGGCCAGCACCCCTTCGGGCACCGATCTGGGTAACGTGCCGGTCGAAAGGACGATCGTCTCGAACGGCCCTAGCACCTCCCCCGAGGCCAGCACCGCCTGATTGCGGTCGACCGCCTTTACGGTTGCACCACCCTTTACAGCGATCCCCGCTTTGCCGAGACGTCGCATCACTTCCTCGGCCTCCACGGAGAAGAGCAGTTCCGGAAGCGCGGGGTGCGACACAGGGGTCGCCACGGTCACGGCCTCAACAGCCCGATCCGCCGCCAACGTTTCAGCCAACGAAATCGTCGGCCACCCGTTTTCCTCGTCGATGATGAGTACGCGACCGGAAACAGCAGCAGTGCCGGCCAAAACGGTGCGTCCATGTATCAATGTCTCGGCCCCCGGAATCCCTCCGACCAGGTGGGGCCGACGGCGCCAAACTGCGCTCTGTGCCGGGTCGGCGCCGACCGCCCAGATCGTTTTCTCGCCCTGCGGTAGATCGTCGGCGCCGATTGTCTCGTCGTAGACGACCCGAACATCCAGGCGCTCCAACATGCGCGACCACCATTCGATCGCGCCCAGGAGCGGGGCCCGGTGGGGCGCCTCCCCCGCTTGTCGCATCGCACCGCCCAACTGAGACCCGGCTTCATAGAGTGTGACGCGTAATCCGCGAACGGCGGCCCGACGCGCAGCCTCGAGGCCCGCAGGCCCACCACCAACGACCGTCAGCTTTCTTTCGCTCGCTCCTCGTTTGGATCGAGGCTGCGCGAACTCGCGACCCGCGCGCGGGTTCACCACGCACGTCGCGGGCCCGATGTTGCGCTGAGCGAACGTGCAGGCTTGGTTGCACGACACGCAGGGTGTGATGCCGACAGCATCGCCGTTACGGACCTTTACCAACCATTCCGGATCGGCAATCCAGGGGCGCGCCATCGCCACGACATCGGCGCAACCTCCTTCGATAACGGCCGCCGCTTCGTCCGGAGTTCGCAGGCTGCCGGCCACAAAAATAGGCACTCCGAGCGCCGCCCGGAAACGCGCTGCCGCGTCGCTGAGATGCGCCGGCGGCGCGGTCATTGTCGGCATTAGGTCGGCCAATGCGAAATGCGAGCCCGTAATGAGGCTGACGTAGTCGACGAGACGGCTGTCGACTAAAATGCGCATGGCGGCCAATGAGTCTTCTTGCCCGTAACCGTTCGCATCGCCTGGCACGTTGTGAGCAATGGAAGTTCGCACACCGACGGCCATGTCGACACCGGCCTCGGCGCGCACCGCCTCGGCAACGCGAACGATCAACCGCATTCGGTTTTCCAGCGAACCGCCGTACGCGTCGGTGCGCCGGTTGAAAAGCGGATTGAGGAAAGATCCCAGCAGGTAATCCGACGATGTCTGAATCTCGACCGCATCAAGGCCCGCCGTCCGACACCGCCGGGTGGCGCCGACATAGGCGTCGACGAGTTCGTCGATGTCCTCCAGGGTCATCGCCTTGGGCAACTCGGCAAACTGCGCTGACGGGACGACAGACGGCGACCAAGCCGGACCGGCGCCAAGGTGCGTCATGTTATGTCCGCCATGCCAAAGAATAACCGAGAGCCTGGATCCCGCGGCGTGCACGTCGTCGGCGAGCGCCTTCAGGCCCGGTGCCAGCGCATCGTCAAACAAATGTGGCCGCACGCCTTTGACAGAGGACGAATGCACTGGCGACGATTCGAGGCCGACCATCGCCGCCCCGCCATGGGCGCGCGCAACCATATAGGCATGGAGCCGGGGCCCGATACCGCCCTGCCCGTCGCCCAGGCCCATGTGGTGCCCGCTCATGACAACGCGGTTCTTGAGCCGAATCGGGCCCAATTCCAACGGCCGGAAAAGTTGGGAATAGTCCGTCATACCGCCCCCCGAAGCGTGAAGACCAATGGTATGATCCATGTAACCGAGAAGAAAGGGAGGGCACCATGGCACAAGCCGAAATGGGCGGCAATTTGGATGGTCTGATCAACGATCTAAAGTCGTTGATGGGAGATGAACACGTCATCACCGACGAAAAAGAGCGCGAGTTCTTCTCGACGGATATTTTCTACAAAGCCGACAACGTTGCAGAATTGGTCATCGCGCCCGGCACCAAAGAACAACTGGCCGAAGGCGTACGCGCCGTCACGGCCGCCGGCCTGACGGTGGTGCCGCGCGGCGGGGGCATGTCCTATACCGGCGGCTACCGCCCCACGCGGGGAGACGCGGTGATCGTCGATACGCGGCGGCTCGACCGAATCGTCGAGATCAACGAAGAGGACATGTACGTCACAGTCGAGTGTGGCGTGACGTGGAAACAACTCTACGAGGCGTTGAAGGATAAGGGTTTGCGCACGCCCTACTTCGGTCCGTTTTCGGGCATGTACGCCACGGTGGGCGGTGCGCTGTCGCAGAACAGCATTTTCTTCGGTTCGAGCATCCATGGAACCGCCGCTGACGCGGTGTTATCGCTGGAAGTCGCCCTGGCCGACGGAACCGTCGTGAAGACCGGCTCCGGTGGTGCGGCGAAGAACCCCTCCCCGTTTTTCCGGACTTATGGCCCCGACCTTGCCGGGTTATTCCTCGGCGACACCGGCGCGCTCGGGTTCAAGATGCAGGCGACGTTACGTCTGATTCCGCTTGCCAAGGAGCAGCGCTTCGCGTCGTTCTCTTTCGATACCGATCGTGAGATGTTTGCCGCGATGAGCCAAGTCGCGCGGGAACGCCTGGCGGAAGAATGCTATGGGTTCGACCCCTTTTTGCTCGGCCTTCGACTGAAGTTCGAAGGGCTTGCGCAAGACGTCAAGGCGCTCGCGTCGGTCGCCCGGTCGGGCAAGTCGCTGATTGGCGGGTTAAAGGAAGCCGCCAAGATCGCAGTGGCCGGGCGCCGCTTTATGGAAGGTGTCGCCTACGGAATGCACATCGTGGTCGAGGGGCGTGATACCGACGATGCCGAAAGCGCGTTGCGGCGGGTTCGCGAAATCGCCAAGGCGAATGGTGGTGGCGAGATCGAGAACAGCTTACCCAAGCTGGTGCGGGCCAATCCTTTCCTGCCCACCAACCGGCTGCTTGGCCCGGAAGGCGAACGCTGGGTGCCGATCCACGTGATTCTGCCCCATTCACGGGTCACCGGCCTTCTTGAAGCGCTCGACGCCTATTTCAACGCTAATGCTCAATTGGTGGAAGACAACGGCATTCAGTGGGGCTACCTCACGTCGACCATCGGCACCACCGCCACCTTGATCGAACCGACGTTCTTCTGGCCGGACTCGCATTATCAAATCCACGAGCGGTATATCGAAGACGGGCACTACGCCAAGCTCAAACAATTCCCCGAGAACCTCACCGCGCGCAACGCAATGGCGAAGATCCGAAACGATCTCGCCGATCTCTTTGCCGAACACGGGGGCACCCATCTGCAAATCGGTAAGATGTATCGCTTCAAGGAAAGCCGCGATCCGGAAACGTGGAAAGTGATCGAGGGCATCAAGCAGTTGTTGGATCCCGACGGCGTCGTCAATCCGGGATCACTCGGCCTTGGCAAATAACACGTTCGGGCGAGAAAACTTCCCGCCACGAAATTTGAGATCGGTTTGACGCTCTCCCCTGTCTTGCGTGCCGCGTTATGGATGATGGGCACGTTGGTGTCCTTTTCCATGGTGGGCGTGGCGACGCGACACCTTACCGACGGTGGGCTTCCGGTCTTTCAAATTCTGTTCCTACGCGCCGCCGTCGGGCTGATTATCTTGACGCCGATCGTGATGTGGGGCGGATGGCACACCGTCAGCACTCGGCATTGGCGGCTGCACGCCATCCGCAACACCCTGCATTTCGGCGCAAGTTACGCGTGGTATTTCGGAATTGCCGTGCTGCCCCTGGCGAGCGTCTTTGCCATCGAATTTACCGCGCCGGTCTGGGTGGCGGTCCTCGCTGTGATCATCCTGGGCGAGAAACTGAACTGGGCCCGGAGCGCGGCGATCGGCGCCGGACTGATCGGCGTGCTGATCATCCTACGACCAGGCCTCGAGTCGTTCAGCGTGGCTTCTTTGGTGGTATTGGCGAGTGCCCTGGGCTTTGCCTGCGCACACGTCGCAACGAAAGGCCTGACCCGCAATAACTCCGTCTTGAAGGTGCTGTTCTGGATGGCGCTCATGCAGTTTCCGATGGGGATCGGGCCCGCCATTGCGGTCTGGACGCCGATCGAAGGCATCGCGTTGTTCTGGGCCGCCGCAGTCGGGGCGAGCGCCGTCAGCGCCCACTTCTGCCTCACGCGTGCCCTTAGTTTGGCCGATGCCAGCGTTGTCGTGCCGATGGATTTCCTGCGCATTCCGCTGATCGCCGTCGTCAGCCTCTTTGTGTTTGGCGAAGCGATCGACGGTTGGGTCATTGTCGGCGCCGCGATTATTTTCGCGGGGCTGTACTACAACGTGCGCCACGAGCACCGCAGCGCCGCGGTCTAAAGGGCGCGCGCAAGCTTGGCCGCATCATGGGTTGCGGCCCAAATGCCGCGGGGCGACACGCAATCACCCACCGCATTGGCGCCTTCGGGGAACGCCGCGGCAACTGTGCCCGTAGCCAGCACGATAGAGTCGTAGGGCCCAAACGTTCGTCCGTCACGTGCTTTCACCGAGCCGTCCGTGATCTCTTCGATCACGGCGCCGCCAATAACTTCGATACCCGCAGCCTGGATGCGCCCCGTGATGGCCGGCAATTCGCGGGTAAACGTGAGGTCGGCTTCGCCCCAGGTGATCTCGGTCGTGGCCACCGTGACCTTGGAGACGTCGGGTTGGGCCGCAAGCGTTTCGGCGAGGGAGATCGCGCTCCACCCACCTTCCTCGTCGATGATCAGGACGCTCCCAGATACCGTTTTTTCGCCCCGCAGGACTTCGCGGCCATGGGGGAGACCAGCACCGCCCGGGATGCCGTCATGGAGCCACGGACGCAGCCTCCAGACCGCCGTAGGGCCCGGTTCGGCCCCCAGGGCCCAGACGACCTCATCGGCATCCAAGTCGGCGGCTGAGGCAACCATGGTGCCGAGTTTAATCTCGACTTGGCGCTGCCGCAGTTCGGTTTCCCACCAGGCTAGCGCCTCGCGCATTTCCTCACGATGTGGCGCCTGGGCGGCAAGCCGCATTTGGCCGCCGAGTTGGTTTTGGCTCTCGTACAGCGTGACCCGGTGGCCCCGGGCCGCCGCGACCCGCGCCGCCTCCATCCCCGCCGGCCCCCCGCCTACTACGGCAACCCTTTTGGGTGCCGCCGCCGGTTCCGGATTGAGCGACAATTCGCCTTCCCGCCCCGCGGTTGGATTGAGCACGCAGGATCCCGGAATACCCCTGAAGACAAACCCGGCACAGGCTTGGTTGCACGACATGCAAGGTCGGATCATGTCTTCACGATTCTCGATGATCTTGTTGGCCCATTCGGGCTCGGCGACCCACGTGCGCGCCATCGCCACGACATCGGCACAGCCGCTGGCGATCATTTCCTCGGCATCGGCGGCAGACCGAATGCGCCCTGCGACGATGACCGGCACATCGAAGGCCGCCTTGAATTGCTTGGCTTCGTCGGCCAATTGATTGCGGCGCATATTCATAGGCGGGATGGTTTCGTGTCCCGCCCAACGCGATCCTGAAATAACGCTAACCCAGTCGACCAACCCGGCGTCGGCCAGCATCTTCATGGCGGCGACCGATTCTTCGAGTTTGTAGTCGACCGGGGCGTAGGGGATGTGATGCGACGTCGAAGTCCGCACGCCGACAGCCATATCGGGCCCCGCGGCGTTGCGCACTTCTTCGCAGATCTCGCGCACGATACGGGTTCGGTTCTCGAACGAACCGCCGTAGGCGTCGGTGCGGTGGTTCATGGCGGGCGACAAAAACGACCCCAAAAGGTAGCTCGTCGCGGTTTGCACCTCCACGGCATCGAGCCCCGCCTCGCGGCACCGCCGGGTCGCCTCACCGTAAGCGGCGATCAATTCGCGAATCTCGGCGGTCGTGATCGCGCGGGGCGTTTCGCGGGTAATGCTGGGAATCGGCGAGGACGACACCGCCGCCTGACCTTCGATGTAGGTTACATTGTGACCTCCGTGCCACAACGTGATCGACAGCTTCGCGTCGGCCTCATGCACCGCGTCGCTCAACTTTCGCAAACTGGGCACCACGTCGTCGGAATAAAGGCGCACATTGAGAAAGCGGTTGCCCGTCGACCGATGGATCGGCGCCGATTCGGTCCCCAGCATGGCCGCGCCCCCCTGGGCGCGCGTTACGACGTAGTTGTGGAGGCGGTCGCTCACGCCACCGCTGCGGTCGTTGAGCCCCATGCCATGCGCGCTCATGGTCGCGCGATGCTTGAGGGTCATCGGGCCGATCTTGATCGGAGACAAAAGATGCGGATAGCGGGTCTTTGGATCGTCGCTCATGGTGGAACCTCCCCTTGGCCGACATTATGCCAGAGCCCGACCGGTTCGCCCTAGCGCCCCCTAAACGGCTAGTGTGCGCCTATGACGCTTGAGCCCCTTTTATGACTGACAACCTGCGTGGCGCCCTGTGGATGTTCGGGATGGTCGTTTCGCTGTCTTTGCTGGCGATTGCGGCCCGCGAACTCGCGCCACGGCATAACCCGATGGAACTTCAGGTTGTCCGGCACGGCATGAGCCTCCTGATCCTTCTGCCTTTCGTCATTCGCGCCGGGTTTCGTCCGCTCCGAACCACCAACCTCAAGCTTCAGCTATTCCGCAACGTGTCGCACTTCGCGGCGACCGTGGGTTGGTACATCTCGGTGACGCTTCTGCCTTTGGCCGAGGTGTTCGCGATCGAATTTACCACGCCGGTGTGGGTGGCGCTGCTGGCAGTCTTATTCCTGGGCGAAAGGATGAATGTCGGGCGCGTTGTCGCGCTCGTTCTCGGAATCGCCGGCATCTTGGTGATTCTGCGCCCGGGATTCACAGACGTCGGCGCCGGCACCTGGCTGATGGTTGCGACGGCGTTCGGCTTTGCGGTGGCCAATGCCTGCACCAAGGGGCTGACCCGCACTGATAGCGTCCTCACCTTGCTCTTATGGATGTCGATGCTCCAGGGCACGATGGCCCTGATCGGCGCGTCCTTCGAGTGGACCCCGCCGATCGTCGAAGAAATCCCCTGGCTCATGGTGATTGGGGTTAGCGGGTTGGCGGCGCATTATTCGTTCGCCAAAGCGCTGACCCTCGCCGACGTATCGCTGGTTAATCCTGTCGACTTTTTGCGCCTCCCACTGATCGCGGTTGTCGGGTTTCTCGCCTACGGCGAAGGGGTCGACATTTTGGTGCTGGTCGGCGCCGGATTGATCTTCGTCGGCAACTATTATTCGATCCGCCGTGAAAGCCGTTAGGCGCCGCCTAGTAGGGCGTGCCGTCTTTGTGCAGGAACTGGGGCTTGCCGTCGGCGTCGAACTGGAACCTCATGTCGATATCGGGATAGGCCCCGGCATCGCCGGGCATGCGATCGCCGATCTCAAGGTAGGCCGCCGGCTTGTCGGTCCGATTGACGAGGTGATGCCCATCGGGCTCTCCTCCCGGGAACCCGGCCGACATCCCCGGGGTTAGAAGTTCCTCCCCGGCATCGGTGACCAAAACCAATTCGCCCTCCAGCACCCAGACGAATTCGTCCTGTACCTCGTGCCAATGACGCTGTGCGGAGGCCTGTCCAGGCGGTAGGACAACATAGTTCACCCCATAATTTTTCAGTCCCACGGCGTCGCCAAGCCGGTGTTTCTCGCGCTTGTTGCAGATTTCATCGTGCGGCGGGGGGTATCCCGTCCCGATGGCAGGCGTAACATCCTTTGGGTTTTTGATGACGTGCGACATTTATTGGTCCTCCCTTGAATACGGACGTTCTGACTTGAGTCGTAACTAGGTCGTCTCTTGGAATATCTCGCGCCCAATGAGCATGCGGCGGATTTCCGACGTGCCGGCACCGATCTCGTAGAGCTTGGCGTCACGCACGTACCGGCCTGTGGGGTAGTCGTTGACGTAGCCGTTGCCGCCCAGGCATTGGACCGCGTCGAGCGCCACCTGCGTGGCTTTTTCGGCCGCATAGAGGATAGCCCCAGCTGCATCTTTACGGGTGACGCGACCTTTGTCGCACGCGCGCGCGACCGTGTAGACGTAGGCCTTGCAAGCGTTCGTCGTGGTGTACATGTCGGCTAGTTTGCCCTGCATGAGCTGGAACATGCCGATGGGCTGCCCGAACTGTTCGCGTTCGTGAACGTAGGGCACCACCGTGTCGAGGCAGGCCTGCATGATCCCTAAGGGACCGCCGGAGAGCACCGCACGTTCGTAGTCCAGGCCGCTCATCAAGACGCGGACGCCTTGCCCTTCTTCGCCGAGTATGTTTTCCGCCGGCACTTCGCAGTCCTCGAAAACGAGTTCGCCGGTGTCGGACCCACGCATGCCGAGCTTGTCGAGTTTCTGCGCTGTCGAGAACCCCTTGAACCCGCGCTCAATGATGAAAGCCGTGATCCCACGCGAACCCGCATCGGGGTCCGTCTTGGCATAGACCACGAGGGTATCGGCGACGGGGCCGTTGGTAATCCAAAACTTGCTACCATTCAGAATGTAGCGATCACCCTTGCGTTGGGCCCGAAGCTTCATGGAGACGACATCGGAGCCTGCACCGGCCTCGCTCATCGCAAGCGCCCCGACATGCTCGCCCGAGATGAGCTTCGGCAGGTAGCGTCTTTTTTGGTCTTCCGATCCGTTCAGGCGCAGCTGGTTGACGCATAGGTTCGAGTGGGCACCGTAAGAAAGCCCCACCGCCGCCGACCCTCGGCTGAGCTCTTCCATGGCGACGAGATGTTCGAGATAGCCCATGCCCGCCCCGCCGTATTCTTCCTCAACGGTTACGCCGAGGAGTCCAGCCTCACCCATCTTGCGCCACAGGCCCTCGGGCCAGGCGTTGGTTTGGTCCATTTCGCTCGCGATGGGGGCCACATGATCGGCAGCGAAGGACATGACCGTATCACGCAGCATGTCGGCGGTATCGCCGAGGTCGAAATCGAAGGAAGGCAGCTGGTTGAGAATCATCGCCGACAGAATAACCGGGCTACGGCTTGTGCCGCAGAACCATTTGGGTGCACCGGAAACTGGCGATCACCTTGCCGTCTTGGCGGGCCACATCGGCATCCCATACCTGCGTGGTACGACCACCGTGGATCATGCGTGCCGAACAGGTGACGGTCCCCGAGGTCGCTGTGCCCATGTAATTGCATTTAAGCTCGATGGTCGTGAAGCCCACGGCACCCTCTGGTTTTGATCCCTGGCACCCCGAACCACACACGGTATCCGCAAGGCCAACCACTGCTGCGCCATGCAGGTAACCGGTCGGCGTAAGGTGCTGCGGGCCCACTCGCATCTCGCCTTCGGCCTTGCCATGCTCGACATGGGTCATGGCGATGCTGAGATAACCCGGAAAATGTTCCTTGGCAGCTGCGTTGAAACCTTCTGCAGTCGTCAAATCGCTCATTCACCCTCCTAGAGCAAAAACCAGGCCGCAAGGCCGAGAAACGCAAAGAACCCGACGACGTCAGTTACTGTGGTCACAAAAACCGTGGCGGCAAGCGCAGGGTCCACTCCGATTCGATTAAGCCCCAACGGGATCAAGATTCCCGAAAACCCCGCCGCCATCATGTTGATGATCATGGCCGCCAGAATAACCAACGCCAGACCGAGATCGCCAAACCAAAAATACGCACCAATACCGCACAAGACAGCGAAGGCCACGCCGTTGATGAAGCTCACGATGAGCTCTTTGTTGACCAGACGGAGGGCGTTCGAACCGGTGATATCGCGCATGGCCAACGCGCGTACGGTGACCGTCAAGGCCTGCGTGCCGGCGTTGCCGCCCATCGACGCAACGATCGGCATGAGGATCGCTAGCGCCACGATCTGCTCGATCGTGCCGCCAAACACTGAAATCACCAGCGATGCAATCACCGCCGTCAATAGATTGACCAAAAGCCAAACCGAACGGCCGCGGACGATATCGACGACACCGTCGTGGATTCCGGCCCCACCTGCACGCGTGAGACGGCGGAGATCCTCTTCGGCCTCTTCTTGGATCACGTCGGCGATATCGTCGTGCATGATGACACCGACCAATCGGCCCGACGGATCGACAACCGGCGCGGAGGCCCAGTCGTATTGCTGGAACAAATAGGCCACCTCTTCTTGATCCATGTCGACCGGCAGAACGCGAATATCGCCGTCCATGATGTCGTCGATCGGCACCGGACGGCGCGTGCGCAGCAAAGTATTTAACGGCAGCGTCCCGATCGGGTGATGATCGGCGTCGATAAGAATCAGCTGGTAAAAGTCCTCCGGCAAATCTTCGGTCTCGCGCAAGTAGTCGATTACCTGGCCGACATTCCAATAAGACGGCACGGCAATCAGATCGCGCTGCATCAATCGCCCGGCGGAATGCTCCGGATAGGAGAGGGCTTGTTCGATTTCCGCGCGATCCGTTTCGTCGAGCTGGTCGAGAACCTCGCGCTGTAAGTGAGCGTCGAGGTCATCGAGCACCTCAAGAGCGTCATCTGTCTCGAGTTCAGAAACTGCCGCCGCCGTGCTCTCGCTCCCGAGGCGGTCGACCACGTCCTCAAGGACGGTGTCGTTGAGTTCGGTGAGAACTTCAGGGTCGAGGGTCTCTTGGATCGCATCGATGAGCGCGGAGCGGTGGGCCGGGTCGATGGTTTCAATGAGGTCCGCAACATCGGCCGCGTGAAGGTCTGAAACGACATCTGCAGCGGCATCTATCTCGCCCGCCTCCAGCGCGTCTTCTACGGCATTGACGACCTCGAGAGGTAGTCCGACCGGCGGCTCGACGGTGTCAATCACCCCGGCCGGTTCGCCTTTGTCCGGATCATGGGGTGTCTGGGTCATGAAGAGATCAGCCGGCGGTGCGCGATGCAGCGCCTTGCGCTTGGACAACGGCGAGCGCGCTCATGTTGACCAAGCCGCGAACCGAAATAGACGGCGTCACGATGTGTGCCGAGCGGTCGAGACCGGCCAAAATTGGACCGACGGAAAGGCCGTCCGTCATCGACCGAGCGACGGTGAAAGCAATATTGGCCGCATCGACATTGGGGAAGATGAGGAGATTTGCTTCTCCTTTGAGGTCCGAGCCGGGAAACACGCGGTCGCGAACGACTTCGGACAGTGCGGCATCGCCCTGCATTTCGCCCTCAACCTCGAGTTCAGGTGCGCGTTCATGGATCAATGCGAGCGCCTCGCGCATCTTGTCCGCGGAGGGGTTGTGATGGGTCCCGAAGTTCGAATGCGACAAGAGCGCTATCTTGGGCACCAGCCCAAATCTTTGGACCGCCGAGGCCGACAGGATCGCCGTCTCCGCGATCTGGGCCGCCGTTGGGTCGTAGTTGACGTTGGTATCGGCGAAGAACACCGTGCCGCGCGGCGCGACGAGTACCTGGATGGCACACAAGTTCGCAACGCCCTCGCGCCGACCGATGATGTCTTCGACGTACTGAAGCTGGCGGGCATAGCGCCCGATGACACCGCAGATAAGCGCATCGGCGTCGCCCCGGCGGACCGCCAAGGCCCCGATCACCGAATTGCGCGTTCGAACCGTTGCCTGCGCGGTATCAGGCGAAACGCCTTTTCGCCGCATCACGGTGTGGTACTCGGTCCAGTAGTCGCGGAATCGCGGATCGCCCTGCGGGTCGATGAGTTCCACATCTTTGTCGAGATCGAACCGCAGTCCCATTTTCTCGTGCCGCATCTCGATCACGAATCGGCGCCCAATGAGGATCGGCTTAGCAAGACCGTCATCGATCACGATCTGCACCGCCCGCAAGACGCTTTCTTCCTCACCCTCGGCATACGCGAGGCGTAGCGGCTCGTCCCGCGCGCGATCGAACACGGGCTTCATAACAAAACTGGTGCGATAGACCGTGCGGGCGAGTTTATCGCGATAGGCCTGGAAGTCCTCAATCGGACGGGTGGCGACGCCGGACTCCATCGCCGCCTTTGCAACGGCGGGCGCCACTTCGACAATGAGGCGTGGATCGAACGGCTTGGGGATTAGGTATTCGGGTCCAAAATCGAGCGACTGCCCAGCATAGGCCTTGGCCACAACATCGGTTGCCTCTGCCATCGCCAAATCTGCGATCGCCTTCACCGCAGCGAGTTTCATTTCTTCGTTGATCTCCGTGGCGCCGACATCAAGCGCGCCCCGGAAGATAAACGGAAAGCAAAGCACGTTATTGACCTGGTTCGGGTAGTCCGACCGCCCGGTGGCGATGACCGCGTCCGGACGTACTTCTTTTGCATCCTCTGGTTTGATCTCCGGCGTCGGGTTGGCCAGTGCCAAGATCAGCGGCTTCTCGCCCATCGTCTTGACCATATCTTTGGACAAAACGCCCGGGCCCGACACGCCAAGAAAGATGTCGGCACCGTCCACAGCATCGGCAAGCGTGCGCGCGTTGGTGTTGGCCGCGTAACGGCCTTTGTAAGGGTCTAGCGTCTCTTCGCGACCGTGATAGACAACGCCCTTTCGATCGACGACGAGAATGTTGTCGGGCTTCATGCCCATGCTGACCATCAGGTCGAGGCATGCGAGCGCCGCCGCGCCTGCGCCCGAACACACGAGCTTGGTCTTGTCGATTTCCTTGCCGACGACGCGCAGACCGTTGTAGAGCGCGGCGGCGACGCAAATCGCCGTTCCATGCTGGTCGTCGTGGAACACAGGAATGTTCATGCGTTCGCGCAGCGCTTTCTCGATCACGAAGCACTCGGGCGCCTTGATGTCTTCAAGGTTGATGCCGCCGAAGGTCGGTTCCAGCGCGGCTACCGCTTCGATGAACTTCTGGGGATCGCTTTGGTCGACTTCGATATCGAAGACATCGATATCGGCAAACTTTTTGAACAAGACCCCCTTCCCCTCCATAACCGGTTTAGAGGCGAGCGGCCCGATATTGCCGAGCCCAAGTACTGCGGTGCCGTTCGAGATCACGCCAACCAGATTGCCGCGCACGGTGTAGTCGGCGGCCGCGGCCGGATTGGCGACGATCTCGTTGCATGCGGCCGCCACGCCGGGGGAATAGGCCAACGACAAATCGCGCTGGTTCGCCAGGTTCTTGGTGGGAGTGACGCTGATTTTTCCGGGTGTTGGCCAGCGGTGATACTCCAGGGCCATTTGGTCCAGTTCGTCCGCCATATCCGTAACCTCTTATTTGTCTAATCCGCCGCCCCGACCGGCCAGCTAAAGTGCGACCCTAGAGCCTTTGCTGGGTCCAAGAAACACCAAAGCCCGCGGGGCTTCCCCAGCGGGCTTTGAGTGGTGGTGCGGTCGAGAAGACTCGAACTTCCACGGGATTAACTCCCACAGCGACCTCAACGCTGCGCGTCTACCAATTCCGCCACGACCGCTCGGTGGCAGCCGAATAGCAAATCTGGTTCACCGCATCAAGCGGTACCGCCCAGACATCCTTGGTTTTCGGGGGTTTTGTTCGGTTAAAGAATTTCGTTGATGCCGACGGTGTCGGTGATCGTTATGGCAACATGATCATCGACGATCATCACCTCGCCGCGGGCGATAACCCGATCATTGGCGAGGATTAGCGCAGGATCGTTCACCGTTGTGTCCAATTCGATAACCGCGCCGCGGCCCATCTTGAGAAGTTGATTAATGGGCATGTTGGATCGGCCGAGAACGACCGATAGTTCCACACTGACGTTATTGACGGCACGCGCCATAATTCAATCCTGGCCAAAGGCCTGTTTCCGTATGGACCGACAATTAGATGCTATTCCTCAAAGAATGGTTAAGAAAGCCCCGTGGTAAGGTGCCCCGATGACCGATATCGAGTGGCAGATCAGCGAAACGGCGGTCGAATACCCCGATGCCGTGGCAACCATGGAGCGCCGTGTCGCGCAGATTCGCGCGGACGCCGCCCCGGAACAGGTTTGGCTTCTGGAGCACCCGGCGCTCTATACCGCCGGCACAAGCGCGCGGGCGACCGATTTGCTCGAGGAAAACCGATTTCCCGTATTCCATGCCGGACGCGGCGGCCAGTACACCTATCACGGGCCTGGCCAACGCATCGCCTATGTCATGTTGGATTTGCGGCGGCGCGACCGTGACGTGCGGTGCTTCGTGCGCAATCTCGAAGAATGGGTCATTGCCACCCTCGCCGGGTTCGGGGTCGAAGGAAAACGCGAAGACGGCCGCATAGGCGTATGGGTCGACCGGGGTCAAGGGCGCGGCATCGGCAAAATTGCCGCGGTTGGCGTGCGCATTCGGCATTGGGTGACCTTTCACGGAATCTCGCTCAACGTCGACCCCGACCTGAGCCACTACGACGGCATCGTGCCCTGTGGTATCGACGATGCGGCTGTGACGTCGCTGCTCGATCTCGGCGTCACCGCGACGATGGCGGAGGTCGACGCCGCGCTGAGGTATTGTTTCGACACCATATTTTCGCCCGAGACCGCGGCACCACCCCCGACGGCATTCGACCGGTTCGCGGGCGCCGAGCATTGACTGTATTTCCTATACGGTAGGACGTTGCGTGAACCCGCCAGTGACATCTTCCTTGGGCAGGGGCGCGTCGGCGACAACCACCTCTTCCACCCGCGCCGCGGGCGGTCCTTTACGACAGGCGACGATCATCTCGTCAACGGCCGCCATCGGTCCGTGAAGGAGCGCTTCAACCGAACCGTCTCGTCGGTTTCGGACCCAACCGGAAAGCCCCAGCGAACGCGCCGTCTTGACCGTCCAACCGCGAAACCACACACCTTGGACGGTGCCGGTGATCTGAATCAGCCTAGTCGTCGCGTCGTTGGCTTGGCTCATTCGAACTCAAGAATGATCTGATCTACCGCCAAGCTATCTCCAGCTACGGCGTGCAGTTCCTTGACCGTGCCGTCGCGTTCCGCGGTCAGCACGTTTTCCATCTTCATGGCGTCGACAACAGCCAGAGCCGTCCCAGCCTCGACCGCCTGCCCCACTTCGACGTTGATCGACACCACCATTCCCGGCATTGGCGAAAGGAGGTACTTGCTCATATCGGGTGGTTCTTTGACCGGCATCAGGCTCATCAGCGCCGCGACCCTCTCGCTGCGCAGGACGACCGGGACAGAAACCGGCCCCAGCGTGAGGCGAACGCCCTCACTCAGCGTGTCGATTTGCGCTACCACCGCATCGCCGGCAACCGAACCAGTGAATAGGGCATCGCCCGGCCTCCAGTCAGATACGACATCGATCTCCCTGCCGTCGACCGTTAGGGCGACGCCGCCCTCGATGCCGACAATCGTCAACGGAAGTTGCGTCGCCTCGACGATCGCGACCCAGTATCCAGCAGGTCCCGACGCGCCCCGAATCGAGCGCCGAAAATGGGTGAGCGCCCCGATTGCCGCTGCGGTGGCGATCTGACTCTCGCTGGCCTCGGGCTGGACGTAGCCGTCGGGCCAAGTTTGATCGATGAAGCTGGTGGACAGCGCCCCCTCACGGAACGCGGGACGCTCCACAACATCGCGCAGAAACCGCACATTGTGCGCGATGCCGCGAACATAAAACCGATCCAACGCCGTCGCCATTCGAGCGGTGGCCTCGGCCCGGTCCGCGCCGGAAGCGACGAGCTTGGCAATCATCGGATCGTAGAACCGGGATATTTCGCTGCCCTCTTCAACTCCCGTGTCGACACGTACGCCATCGCGTTCTTCCGGCACGTCATAGCCGGTCAGCCGTCCGATCGACGGCAGAAAGCCGCGCAACGGATCCTCTGCGTAGATCCGCGACTCGATCGCCCATCCCTTGAGTTGAATGTCGTCTTGCGTGAGCTGGAGTTTCTCGCCGGCAGCAATCCGGATCATTTGCTCGACGAGATCGAGACCCGTGACGCATTCGGTTACCGGATGTTCGACCTGGAGGCGCGTGTTCATTTCCAGAAAGAAGAAGTTTCGCTCCGGATCGACGATGAACTCGACGGTGCCGGCAGAGACATAACCGACCGCCCTGGAGAGAGCGACCGCCTGTTCGCCCATAGCCCGACGCGTCGTTTCATCGAGAAACGGGCTGGGAGCCTCTTCAATGACCTTTTGGTGCCGCCGCTGAATGGAGCATTCTCGCTCGCCGAGATACAGCACGTTCCCGTGCGTATCTGCGAGGACCTGAATTTCGATGTGGCGGGGGTTTTCGACATAGCGCTCGATAAAGACGCGGTCATCCCCAAACGACGACTTAGCCTCGCTCACGGCGCGCTCGAAGCCTTCGCGCACTGAGTCGTCATCGCGGGCGATGCGCATCCCCTTGCCGCCTCCGCCGGCGGACGCCTTGATCATGACGGGATACCCAACATCGCGCGCTATCTTTACCGCAGCCTCGCCATCTGGCACCTCGCCCAGGAAACCCGGTACCGTCGACACATCCGCTTTGTCGGCCAGTTTTTTCGATTCGATCTTGTCGCCCATCGCGGCAATTGCATCGGCTTTGGGTCCAATAAAAGTGACGCCCTCTTTGTCCAACGCATTCACGAAATCGGCGTTTTCAGAAAGGAAGCCATAGCCCGGATGGACTGCATCGGCGCCGGTTTCCTTGATTGCTGCGAGAATGGCGTCGACGACCAGGTAGCTCTCTGCCGCCGGTGCCGGACCGATCCGGATTGCCTCATCGGCCAATTGAGTATGGGGGGTGCCGACATCGGCGTCGGAATACACCGCGACGGTCGCTATCCCCATCCGCCGAGCCGATCGAATAACCCGACACGCAATTTCACCGCGGTTGGCGACAAGTATTTTCTTCAACATGAAAAACCGTTTCTTTTCAGTACTTTATAGACTTTCGTCGGTTGCCTCGACCGCTTCGAAATCTATAGCGGAATGTTGTCGTGCTTCTTCCAGGGGTTCTCGAGTTCTTTCGTCCTGAGCATGTCGAGCGCACGCGCGATCCGGAGACGCGAGTTGTGCGGCATGATCACGTCATCGAGAAACCCTCGGTGAGATGCAATTAACGGGTTGGCAAAACGCGTCCGGTACTCCCCGGTCAGCTCGTCGACCTTGTCCGCGTCGCCCGCTTGGTCGCGAAAGATGATTTCGACCGCACCCTTCGGACCCATCACCGCGATTTCGGCTGTCGGCCAGGCATAGTTTATGTCGCCGCGCAGGTGTTTCGACGCCATAACATCGTAGGCGCCACCGTAGGCTTTGCGAGTGATGCAGGTGACCTTGGGAACGGTAGCTTCGCCGTAGGCAAAGAGCAGCTTGGCCCCGTGTTTGATGATCCCGCCGTATTCTTGATCCGTCCCAGGAAGAAAGCCCGGGACATCGACGAACGTCACGATAGGAATGTTGAAGCAGTCGCAAAACCGGACGAAGCGTGCCCCTTTGCGTGACGAGTTGATATCCAGACAACCGGCGAGAACCATGGGCTGGTTGGCCACGACCCCAACGGTCTGACCGCCAATGCGGCCAAACCCAACGACAATATTGCGCGCGAAATCCGACTGGATTTCGAAGAAGTCCCGCTCGTCGACAACCTTTTCGATGAGTTCCTTGATGTCGTATGGCTTCGACGGATCGGTCGGCACGAGAGTATCCAACGACATCTCGACACGATCGATGGGATCGTCTGTCTCACGGATCGGCGGGTCTTCGCGGTTCGACAGCGGCAAGAAATCGTAAATCCGGCGCGTCTGTATCAGCGTCTCGATGTCGTTCTCAAGCGCCAGATCGGCCACCGAGGATTTTGTGGTATGCGTCACCGCGCCGCCGAGTTGCTCCTGAGTCACCACTTCATGCGTCACGGTTTTCACGACATCGGGCCCCGTGACGAACATGTAGGACGTGTCTTTGACCATAAAAATAAAATCGGTCATCGCCGGCGCGTACACGGCACCGCCGGCGCAGGGTCCCATGATCACGGAAATCTGTGGGACTACGCCGGATGCGAGAATAGTTTTCTGAAAGACGTCGGCGTAGCCGCCAAGCGAGGCAACGCCTTCTTGGATGCGCGCACCTCCCGAATCATTCAGGCCGATAACCGGCGCACCGACCTTCATCGCCTGGTCCATGATCTTGCAGATCTTCTCGGCGTGCGTTTCCGAAAGAGATCCACCGAAAACGGTGAAATCCTGGCTGAACACAAAGACCAAGCGGCCGTTTATCTTGCCGTAGCCGATGACCACGCCGTCTCCCGGCACCTTTTGATCGGCCATGCCGAATTCGGTTTCGCGATGTTCGACGAACATGTCGAACTCTTCGAACGTGCCCTCATCCAGCAACACCTCGAGGCGTTCGCGCGCGGTGAGCTTGCCCTTTGCGTGTTGCGCTTTGATTCGGCGCTCGCCACCGCCTAGCCTAGCCGCCTCCCTCTTGGCTTCGAGTTGCCGGATGATGTCGTGCATGAAAACCCCAGAACGCTATTTGTGCCCGGCATCATAACCGCCCGGTTCAGATCCGGCACCACGTAAGGGCAATCCGCTCGGGGATTATTCGGCGCGCACCAGTGACAGAAATAGTGCCGAGGCCTCTAGGTCGGCTCTCGCGCGGGCGGCCTCCATGGCGGCCTCGGGGTCTTCGCCCCACTGGCTGGCTTGAAAGTCGTGGTCGATCCTACCGACTTTCCAGGCACCCGACGCATCGAGACGCCCGGCGCTGACCGCCAGGCCGATCACGAGGGAGCCGCTGATGCTGACCAGCGTGTGCAGTGCCGCCAGGGCGAACGAATCATGTGCCGCAACCGCAGCCCTGAGCGCCGCAAGACTTTCGGGCGGCTGCTGAACGGGCATGATCCCCGCCGCCACCTCTAACCGCGCCCCGTAGGTTTCTTCGGCCCAATCCAGCAAGGGCTGCCAGGCGGCGGCTTGTTTAGCGACCAGCGTTTGCGGGGCTTCGGCCCAGTAGCAGGTCAGGTCTGTTTCGGCGTATCGGGCAATCTCTTCGACGACGTGATCGAAACTTCGGCGAACGCCGTCGATCGCCGTGTAGGCATGCCGGGTGAGCGGCATGGTCGTTTTATCGATCTCCTCAGCCTGCGCGGCCCACTCCGACGCGACGGCCACTGCGAGTGCCGACGACGGCAGCCTCAGCGGGTTCTTGGCTGGGGTCAGCATGGCTCGACCGTCGAGTCGAATGGTAAAGCCGTCGTCACGCGGCGCGACGGCGGCTTTTTCATAAAAGCGCTTCATTCGGGATCGCTACCGAGAAGGCGGCCGATGCCTCGTCCCACGCCACGAATGACGCCTTCGACCGGACCCGTCGGTTGGGTCTCCCCCGACTCGGCTTTCTCAATGGCGACAAGACAGGGGTTCTTGTCGGCCGTCACGCCTTCAATCACCGGCACCAACAGCACAAGCGGATTCACGAAGATGCCCAACGTCGTTACCACTTTTTTCGCCGTCCCGCCGGCGGTCGGCAGCGCCGTCGGTGCGTGGAGCGGACCGGTCACGGAAATCGGTACTGCGAGATCAAGAAGGCGCACCTCTTTGGGTCGTGGTGTAAGCGTCAGGTCCAACGTTTCTTCGCCAAGGTCGATCGTGCCCTTACCCGCAATACTGAGGAACTCGGCATCCAAGAGCATCGCCCGCGACGTTGCGATGCCCTCGTCAATGTCTAAACGGGTGACGAAACAATTGATGTTCGTCCGGTCGCCGGCCTCCTTCGCCCATGGCGTTAGCTGCCGCAACAATCCTTGGTCGATAAACCGAAATCCCTTTTGCCGAACGAACCCCTTTCCCCCGGTCACACTCACCACGCCCGTCGCCGTCGATGCGATTTCGTGGGGCGATAGCCCGCTTCCTTGCAACTGGATATCCATCTCAATAGGTATACTGACGCGGCGCGCCAGGTCGCCGGACCCGGTCATCTCTGCCGCAAGACGGCTTGCGTCGATCGGCCCACCCGTGATCGAGGCCGACATGGCCGGCTTATCCCCACGTAGGTCAATGCGCGCCTGCCCCGTTAGGGGCCGCCCCTCCACGGTTGCCGCCAACCGCTCAAGCACCAGAAGGCCGTCCCCACCCGAAAATGCGATATCGAGGTTCTTGCCGGAAATGCTGCGCCCAGAGAACGAGTCGACCGCAATCCCGATATCCAATTCAAGACCCCGCAGCGCCGCAAAATCCAAAGGGGTCGTCGAGAACACGGGGCCTTCGGCAGGGGTCGACGGCGGCGGCGTACTTGTCGGTTCTTGACCCGGATCCGCGTCATCGACACGGATAAAATCGGCCAAGGCAAATGTTTGCGACTTGATCCGGCCGGCAATACGGCGATCTACCTCGCTCATGGACACGGAGAGCTCTCCGGTGAGATCGGAGCCACCGACCGCAATGTCGAGATTGGTCACGTCGATCGACTTTTCGCTTGTTTCAAATGCCCCGCGCACCTGCCAAGGCCCGTCGGGATCGAGTGCCAAGCCAGCGACATAAGCCGCTTCGCGAACGATCAGCCCTTCGGCATCGACGGAGAAACGTAGGTCTCGCGGGCGACCGCGCTCTGGCGCCGTACCCACGATCTTGACCCAAGAGGAAGCTGTCTCCAGCGCCAAATCGAGCGCCACCGGTTGCATCAATCGCAACTCCGCCAAAGGCGCGAGAGTTCCTTTAACCTCCAGCGCCTCGCCACCGAGCATGCCTTTTGATTCGAGGGTTACCGGCTGTCCCTCGCCGGTCGTCGCTACACGAAGAGTGTCAAGCGTAATCGGGTCGTGAACCAACCCATCGCTGGACTTGAAGGCAAGGCGAAAGTCCCGCGCCACAATTTCGCCCTTCAGGGCGTCAACGAGTTCGAGAAGAGTGCGCCCGACGCTCGAAACATCCGCATCAATCGTCAGGTCCCCGACGTTGACACGATCGGCAAAGTTCGACGCCGCGAGCAGCGCCATGACATCGACCCCGTTGATCTCGCCAGTTGTCGATACGGCAAGCCCCCCCGAGGTTTGCCGGGCACTTCCGGAGACCGCAATACCCCTGCCGTCGAGATTTGCGGCGAAGCGTTCGACGTGGATCGCATCGGCGTCGGTTTTGATAGCGACCGAAACATCGTCGAATTGGAAGGCCGACAACGCTACGGCATCGGCGGTGATGTTGATTTCCGAATCGATTGACAAGAACGGTGAAACATCGAGCGGCGTATTATTCGGCACCGCCGGGGAAACCGGATCGGGAGACGGCGTCACGCCCTCAGGTTCAGCACTCAGGGCTGTAAGATCGATAAACTCGGCACGAAAATCCGCGACCGCCGCAAGCCGATCGGCCGCGAACGACAGCGACACCTCGCCCTGCAAATCGCTATCGCCGACACGAATGATTGCATCTCGTAGGCCGGCGGTCGTTTCATCGAAAGAAACAACTCCCTGGACATCATAGGGACCGACCGGCGGGAGGCTTGATCCGATCATTTGGGATAGATCGGAAAGCCGCGAGCCGCGAATGGCGACGCGAAGGCTCAAACCGTCGACCATCGCGGCGCGCATATCGGTTTGAATTTCAGCTGTCGCGCCGGCGCCGCTAACCGTAAATTCGAACGTATAAGGCTCGCCAGGCTGGTAGGCGGAAAGCGGATCGAGCCGACCATCGATCGTTATCGTTTGGCCGCGAATACCGCCCTCGGCGGTCACGTCGATCGGCAGATCACGACCGCCAAATCGCGCCGTTGCAGCCTCTAGAACCAGCGTGGCGGCGTCGTCAAACGCCACCGATATATCCGCCAGTCGGATCGATGCAGTGATGTTGTCGACAAAGTTTCGGGTAGTTTGGCCGCGGGTGTTGAGTTCGAGACTTGCCCCGGCCCGTTGCGTCGAAGTCCCGGGAATATTGAATGTTTTCAATACCCTAGAGACTTCCAACCCACTAACTTGCGTGTTGAGAAAAAGGGCTGCCTGATCCGTCCTGGCGTCCAGCTGGCCCGAGGCCGAGAAGGCCCCTGAATCGGTGGTCGCACTTAGCTTCTCGATCGTCGCTAGGCCACCGGCGCTCTTAACGCCAAGGGCGAGGTTATTGAACTGCAGCCCAAACGCTTCCGCTGTCGTCACCTCGATCGAGATGTCAGCGTCGAAAACCTGCAACGCCCCAAACGGTAGGGGCGTATCCGTTAAGATCGGGCCCTTGCTCGATGCAGAATCGTTCTCATCGGCTGGCACCCCCTCACCGGCGACTTGCGAAACCTCAAGGCGCGGTGATCGAAGCTGCGCCGATAGATGTGGACGAGCGCCAGTGAGGTCGAGGATCGCCTGTCCCGTCACCTGGGTTGGCCCCACGGAAATAGCGATATTTTGCAACGCGAGAGCGTCGACCGAACCATTGAGCTGCGCAGCAAACGTGAAGGGTGCGTTCATCGACAACGGCGCGCCGACGATGCCCGATAGGGCTGCAATCGAAGTGCCCTGCGCCGAGAGCGCCAGGTCGAGCGCTGGTTCCCCACCAGGATCACGGATGGCACCTTTGACCTGGAGGGTACTCGTTCCAGCCTCGACGGTCAGGTCGACGGGAAAGGGCTCGGCGTCGGTAAACGCTAGAAGGCCACCAACACGGGCGCTGGCCGACACTCGCTCGCCGTTTCGGATCATTGTCAGGTCGATCCGAGTTTCCGCAGGCCCAGCCGGCCGGACGGTGAGGCTCGAGATATCAAGTACTTGGTCACCTGAGTCGTCGCGGCGTACAACCGAAATATCGGCAATTCGAATGAGATCGGGCAACGACACCTCGGCCGAGTCGTCCGATTCTGCCGTACTTTCAGGGGGCGTGAACGCGAGCGAGGCGGTTTGCTCGGCTCCTTCCTCTACCAGCACCCGCACACCGCTGGCTTGGATTTGCCGCACGTCAACGGTCCCGCTCAGCAACGGCAGCCACGCAACCTGGGCCGACGCGACATCAATGGTCACGACGTCCGGCTCCGAGCCGCCGGTCACGTTGGATAGGTGAACACCCGTCGCCGTCGCGCGCGGGCGCGGGAAGAGCGAGAGCTCGATATCGCCGTCAATGGTGAGTTGCCGGCCCGTCGCTTCGAATGCAGCCTCGGCAAGGGTAGGTTTCAAGCTGTTTAGGTCGAAAAACAGCGAAACCAATCCAGCCCCAATGACGCCGAGGACGAAAAGCGTAAGAACGCCATAGAGGAATAACCGAAGACGCTTCATCCCAAACAGAACCTATCCAAAATCAATCGGGACAGAGCCGGAAAATCGGTGGCGATTTCCTGGGCGCCGGCGCCTAGGAGACTCTGGGGCTCATGATACCCCCATGCGACCCCAATGGGAGTCACTCCTGCGTTCACTGCCATTTCCATATCGAATCGAGTGTCCCCGACAACGACCGCGTTTTCGGCGTCCACGCCGGCCTCGGCAAGACTCGTTAGAACCATGGCAGGGTTAGGCTTGCCGGGGTGACGGTCGCCGGTCTGCAAATTGACGAAATATCGGCGCAGGTCGTGCCGCTCCAGCGTCGCGAAAAGACCCTTGCTGCTCTTGGCCGTGGCGATGGACATGAGAATGCCCACACGATCGAGCCTTTCCAGACAATCGCAGGCGCCGGGGAACATTGGCTCCGGCGAGTCTTTGCGGCCTAGCCGATGAAAACGGTACCCGTCTTCTAGGGCGATTCGAATGTCCCTTGGGGCATCCGGTGCAAGCACCGCGATCTGCTCAGCGACGGAAAGACCGATCATCCCACGCAACTTAGCCTTGGATGGCGCTGCCATGCCGTGGTCACGAAACGCTGCTACCATTGCCGCATGGATTGCGACGAAGCTATCGACCAGCGTGCCGTCGCAATCAAAGATTGCGAGACGGAGATCAGGCTGGGTCACGGGGACCACCTTTGCGCCGGCGGCGCTGGAGGTTCTTCCCACCCCAAATAACCCCAACTCCGCGCCATATGTGGCGGCAGGGGTGCTGCTACCGACAGCAGGCCGCCTTTGGGATGGGGGATCACCAACTGGCGCGCATGGAGGTGTAGACCTCGACCAAAAGCATTGTCCTTCTTGATGGCTTGCGATTGCCCGTACCGTCGGTCGCCGACAATGGGAAACCCCGCCTCGGCCGTTTGGACTCGAAGCTGATGGGTCCGTCCGGTCAACGGCGTCAGAGCAAGCCATGTAACATGCGGTTCGCCGCGGGCGAGACACCGAAAAAGCGTCACCGCCGATTTTCCCGACGAGTCCGATGCCATTTGTTCGCGCCCTCCCCCTGTCGCGACCTTGATGAGGTTCGAGTCCAGTCGTCCTTCCTCTGCATCCGGCCCCCCGCTTACCAAAGCCCAGTAGGTCTTCTCGGTCGTGCGATCCGCGAACGCCGCCGTTGCGGCTGTCGCCGCGGACCGCGTTCGGGCGAGCACGAGAACTCCGCTGGTATCTTTATCTAAGCGGTGCACGAGACGGGGACGTTCGGTCGCATCGAACTGCAATGCGTCGAGCATGCCGTCGAGGTGCCGTGCCATGCCGCTGCCGCCTTGTACAGCCAGTCCGGAGGGCTTGTCGATCACGATAAGGGCGTCGTCGCGATACAGAATACGGTCGCGCAACGCCGCCACATCAGCCGGCGAAACAGGCGCGTTCGCCACCGCATTGACCGGTTCAGGTTCTGGGAGCGGCGGCACCCGCACGACCATACCGGCGACGAGCCGGAGGTTTGCACGTACACGTCCGCCATCCACCCGAATCTCGCCCTTGCGCAGCAGCTTTTCGAGGCGACCGTGCGTTACCTGGGGAAACTTCGACCGGAACCAACGGTCGAGGCGCAATCCCGCCTCAACTGTCGAAACGGTGATCTTTTGGACGCTCACGTCAAAATTTGGCGGAACAGCCACAGCCCGAAGAACAAGGCTGCAATCGAAAGCCCTACCGAGACCAAGACATAAAGTGCGGCGGGCAATAGCGCCCCACGCTCGCCTAAGACGGCAACATCGAGCGAGAACGTGCTGAAGGTTGTGAAGGCGCCTAAGACGCCGACCGTCATAAAGGCCCGTAGCTCCGGCCCAACGTTCCAACGAACGGCCATCAGTTCCACTAGGGCACCCATCGCAAAAGAACCGACGACGTTGACGGTCAACGTGCCCCAAGGGAAGCCGCTACCGAGCAGGCGGAGCATCTGGGCGCCGACAAGATGTCGCGCCACCGCACCGACCGCGCCACCGATCGCAATTGCCGCAATAATCTTCACTGACTTACCGTATGCCGAATATCCATCCCTCGGTCCGCCGCACCGTAGCGTCCATCGCGGGTGGCCGCCAGAGTGCAGCGATGTCCGTCCACGCTCTTAGCACCGCGGCGGTGATGACCGCATCGGTCACGTTGTCGTCCAGCAATCCGGGAGGCGCCACGAAACGTGTGCCATAGCTGGCCAGAACGTTGTTGAGGGACCGACTTGAGCGCACTTTCGCGGTGCCCTCCCCGCCGGCGGCCAAAAAAGCCCGTGGAAAAACCTCGACGATCGTGGATCGTCCCTCTTGAAGAGGGTCGAAGGGCCAAACGCAGATCTCCGGCGCCTCCCGTCGAAGCGCGGCCAGTAATCGCATACCCGCCAAGGATCCTAGCCCCACCTGCTTAGGCCCAATCAAATGGAAAACGGTTTCTGGCCAACCGAGACCTTGGGTAACGCAGGCCCGCTCAACTACCTTGTGGCGGCGGGAAAACCGAGCGCCTATTTCACGAGGCGTACGAAAATGCGCCGCAAACGGCGTGGTCTCGACAAACGCCCCGGCGTAGAAATCGCCGCCATCTGCCGCTACCCGGTCGACCTCCGCCCAAAGGTCTTCGGCCTTTGACAACTGCCGTCGACTGCTTGGGAAATAGGCACCGCGATCGACGAACGGCACCGTGAACGAGAAATCGAACCCCGCGAGAACCCGGCTACGTCGCCGGGCGTCGATGATCCAATCCAAGACCGCACGCCGGCTCCAGGCACCACCCGGCGGCGGCACCAAGTGCGGCGAACCGTCGCCCGGTTCGCACATCGCAACTTGAATGGAGCGATGACGGGATCCTTTAGCCCCAGACCAGTCCACGCCGACAAATGTGTCAAACGTCATCCGATGCGTCGCTGGCTTTTCCCCGCAACGTGCGCCAATAGGCGAGCCGCTTGGCTACCTCCCGCTCAAAACCGAACTCGGTGGGCGCGTAGTAGGTCGCGCGAGGCATATCCTCCGGAAAGTAGTTCTGGCCTGAAAACGCCTCGGTCGTATCGTGGTCGTACGCGTAGTCCTTGCCGTACCCCAGGTCCTTCATCATCCGCGTGGGCGCATTTAGAATATGTTTCGGAGGCGCAAGGGATCCGGTTTCGCGCGCCGCCTTGGTCGCCTGACCGAGCGCTTTGTAGGCTGCGTTCGATTTCGGCGCGGTCGCGAGATAGATAACGGCCTGTGCGATCGCGAGTTCGCCCTCTGGCGACCCGAGAAAGTCGTAAGTGTCTTTCGCCGCCAGCGCTTGGTGAATCGCGTCGGGATCGGCCAAACCGATATCTTCGACCGCAAACCGCACGAGGCGGCGCGCGATATAGAGAGGAGCCTCGCCCCCGACCAACATACGTGCCAACCAGTAAAGCGCCGCATCGGCGTCCGAACCGCGCAAGCTCTTGTGGAGAGCACTGATGAGGTTGAAATGCTCGTCTCGTGACTTGTCGTAAATCGGGGCGCGTTTTTGGACCGCCTTGACGAGGGCTTCGGTGTCGAGCGTGTCGCCGCCGACCGCGAATAGATCTTCTGCGAGGTTCAAGAGGTAGCGCCCGTCCCCATCCGACATTCCCCGCAGAGCTTCGCGTGCCTCAGGGGTAAGCGGCAGCGCGCTTCCCTCGACCGCCTCGGCACGGTGGAGCAGTTCCTCGAGATCGGTGTCTTCCAACCGATTGAGAACCAGTACCTGGCAACGGGAAAGGAGCGCGGCGTTGAGTTCGAATGATGGATTTTCCGTCGTCGCGCCGACCAACACGATGGTACCGTCCTCGACCACGGGCAAGAACCCGTCTTGTTGGGCCCGATTGAAACGGTGGATTTCATCGACGAAAAGAAGCGTACCGCGCCCCATTTGACGCCGTTCTCTCGCAGCGTCGATCGCTTTTCGTAGATCGGCGACCCCAGAGAAAACAGCGGAAAGCTGAATGAAATCTAACCCCACTTGATCCGCCAAGAGCCGAGCGATCGTCGTTTTGCCGGTGCCCGGGGGTCCCCAAAGGACAAGCGATGGTAAACGGCCCGCTTCGAGCATCCGGCGTAGCGGTCCATCAGCGCCGAGGATGTGGTCCTGTCCCAGCACGTCCGCAAGCGTTTTGGGACGCAAGCGATCTGCCAGAGGGTGAGGCGTTCCGTCCGACAGGCCAGCCGAGTCAAAGAGCGTGGTCATATTCGCGCTGCGATCGTCAACTTCTTGTCGCCACGTCGAAGAGTGATTCGCCACTGTTGGGTAGCGTTCAGAAGGCGGATAAGGTCTTCGACACGCTCCACCGGCGACCCGTTGACATCCAGAACAATGTCGCCCGGACGCACGCGCGATTGTTGGGCGGGACTGAAGCGTGCAATGGCCAGGACGATGACGCCCTGGTTGTAGGCGAAGGCATCGAATCCAAGTTCCCCTGCAAGGGCGGGCGAAAGGTTGGCGATCCGCGCCCCTGTTAGGGGGTTACGACCGCCAATATCGGTGACGTTGCGGGGCGGAATTTCCGGTGCCACCTGGAGCTCGATGGGTAGCTGAAGGCTCTCGCCCGACCGGAAGACGTCCAACATCGCCGTTTCTCCGACCGGCCGAATAGCAATGCGATAGAGGAGGCTTTGAGGATCGTCTACGGGCCGACCATCAATCCCTGTAATGATGTCTCCAGTCTTCAGCCCGGCGCGATCCGCAGGGCCATCGGGATGAATATCCGTCACCACAACGCCCCCCGGCCTTTCGAGGTCGAGGGACTCCGCAAGGGCCGCTGTGACCAACTGCCCAGCCGCACCGAGCCAGGGCCGCTGAATCTCAACGCCGCTGACCGCCGCGTTGACCACTGAGCCGACCATATTCGAGGGAATGGCAAACCCGATGCCGATAGAGCCACCCGAGCGGGAAAAGATGGCCGTATTTATGCCGGCGAGCCGGCCATCCATCGTAACCAACGCACCGCCGGAGTTTCCTGGATTGATGGCTGCGTCGGTTTGAATGAAGAACTGAAAGTCGGACACGCCGACCTTTGTGCGCGCCAGGGCCGAAACGATGCCGCTTGTCACCGTCTGGCCAACCCCAAACGGGTTGCCGAGGGCCAACACCAAATCGCCGACTTCGAGATCATCGGAGTTCAAGAGGTCCAACGCCGGCAACGTCTCTTCGCCCACGTCGATCTTTAGGATCGCCAGGTCCGTACGTTCGTCGGCGAGAACAACTTCGGCTTCGAATTCCCGGCGGTCGGTCAACGCGACAATGATCTGAGAAGCACTCTTGATGACGTGATTATTGGTGACGACGAGGCCATCCGGGCGCACGATCACGCCGGACCCTAGAGAACTCTCCATCCGCTCTCTCGGCTGGCCAAACGGTAGAAATTCGTCACCGAAGAAACGGCGAAACAACGGGTCATCGAACAGCGGCGACGCTGTACGTTCTTGCACCTGCTTGCGGGTGAAGATGTTGACGACCGCAGGTGCAACTTGCTTCACCAGCGGCGCGAAGGACAACTGAATCTGCTCGCGGGTTTCGGGAACGCTCCGGGTCTGGGCCATCGCGTCGCCCGCCCAAGCGTCGAGGGTGACCAACAGCAACGCGCAAAAAGCGAGCCATTGAGAGGTGCGTCGGGTCATGATCCTCTTAGTGTAACGTCCGCACGAAAAAGGGGCAGCCCCTGCGGAACCGCCCCCTTGAAAACCGCTCTCGGGCTGGCCGTTAGGCGGCAGCGGCCTCGTCGTCATCGTCGTCCATATCGACGGGGCCTGAATCCTGCCCCTTGGCATCGGCGTCTCGGTCGACCAGTTCGATGACGCCCATCGGCGCGGAATCGCCGTAGCGGAAACCGGCCTTGAGCACACGGGAATAGCCGCCACTGCGGTCGGCATAACGTGCGGCCAAAACGTCGAAGAGTTTGGAGACTTGGGCCTTGTCGCCAATTTGGGACAGGGCTTGGCGCCTAGCGTGTAAGTCTCCGCGCTTCCCCAACGTGATGAGCCGCTCGACGATGGGCCGCAGCTCTTTTGCCTTGGGCAGGGTCGTCCGGATCTGCTCGTGCTTGATTAGCGCCGAGGCCATGTTCGCAAACATTGCCTGACGATGAGCGCTGGAGCGCTTGAAGCGGCGAACTCGTCTACGGTGACGCATTGGATCTCTCCTGGATCAGAAGTTCTCGTCGAGCCGCTTGGCGAGCTCTTCGATGTTGTCCGGCGGCCAGTTGGGGACTTCCATACCAAGATGAAGGCCCATCTGTGCCAAGACTTCTTTGATTTCGTTCAGCGACTTGCGGCCAAAATTCGGGGTCCGCAGCATCTCGGCTTCGGTCTTCTGAAGGAGATCGCCGATGTAAACGATATTGTCGTTCTTAAGGCAGTTCGCCGAACGGACCGACAGCTCCAGCTCATCAACCTTGCGTAGGAGGTTCGGGTTGAACTCGGGCTCGTGCCTGGTCTCGACTTTGGCTTCGGGGCGCGGCTCTTCGAAGTTGATGAAGAGTTGGAACTGGTGTTGGAGAATGCGCGCGGCATAGGCCACGGCATCTTCAGGTGTCACGGCGCCATTAGTTTCGATGCGCATCGTCAGTTTGTCGTAGTCAAGCTTTTGACCTTCGCGCGTGTTGTCGACCTTGTAGGACACCCGACGGATCGGGCTGTAGCCCGCGTCTACTGGGATGAGCCCAATCGGCTTGTCGTCTTCTTTGGAAACTTCGGCGGCAACATAGCCCTTGCCGGTTTCGACGGTCATTTCCATCGAAATCTGAGCGCCTTCGTCGAGCGTACAGATAACGAGGTCGGGGTTCATCACCTCGAGATCGTGTCCCAGCTGAATATCGGCGCCGGTGACTTCACCCGGCCCGGTCTTGCGCAAGGTGACGCGACGGGGTCCATCGCCATGCATGCGCAGCGCCAATGTCTTGATATTCAATACAATATCGGTGACGTCCTCGCGCACACCAGGGATCGAAGAGAATTCGTGTAGCACACCTTCGATCTGTACCGAGGTGACGGCCGCACCCTGGAGCGACGACAGCAAAACACGGCGCAACGCATTGCCGAGCGTCAAGCCGAAACCGCGCTCCAGCGGTTCTGCCGTCAGCGTCGCTATGCGACTGGGGTCTTCCCCCGGTTCGATGGCGAGCTTGTTCGGTTTGATCAGCTCGGTCCAATTCTTCTGAATCACGTCCACATCCTCGTATTGCTCGCCGGCTCAAGACCGGCCATTCCGTTTACGATTGGGGTCGTAGGGTAACTAGACCCGACGCCGTTTCGGCGGCCGGCAGCCGTTATGCGGGATCGGCGTTACGTCGCGAATGGACGTAATCGTGAACCCGACAGCCTGAAGCGCGCGTAAAGCGGACTCACGACCCGAACCCGGACCACGAACCTGCACCTCAAGAGTCTTCATGCCATGATCCTGGGCCTTCTTGCCGGCCTCGGTCGCAGCGATTTGCGCCGCATAAGGCGTGGACTTGCGTGAGCCTTTAAATCCGTTAGCGCCGGCAGACGACCAAGCGATCGCGTTACCCTGGGCATCCGTGATCGTGATCATGGTGTTGTTGAAAGACGCGTTTACGTGCGCAACACCAGAGGTAATGTTTTTCCTCTCGCGACGCCTAACGCGAGTGACATCCTTAGCCATCGTTCGTTCCTAAGCTTTCTTCTTGCCGGCAATCGGCCGGGCCGGACCTTTACGGGTCCGTGCGTTCGTGTGAGTCCGCTGGCCGCGAACCGGGAGGCGCCGACGGTGGCGCAATCCGCGGTAGCAACCCAGATCCATCAGTCGCTTGATGTTCATCGACACCTCGCGGCGCAAATCACCTTCGACCACGAAGTCGTTGTCGATGATTTCGCGAATCTGGATGACCTCAGCGTCGGTCAGTTCGTTAACGCGACGTTCCGCCGCCAAACCGGCCTGCTCGCGAATCTGGCGAGCCTTGGTGCGTCCGATCCCGAAGATGTAGGTCAACGCGATCTCGACGCGCTTGTTGCTTGGAATATTTACGCCGGCTATACGCGCCACGGTTGATCTCCTGCACAGAAAAACGCCGACCGTAACCGTTCCATGGTCCCGGTGCGTTGGTTCTGAATGTCGAATGTGTCCTGCCCAAAAGGCGGGCGGATTATTGTTTCAGGACCGGTCAAAGTCAACAATCCACCCCTATTTTTCGTCCAGAATCGCGGCGATTTGGCCGGTCACGGCATCAAATGCCGCCGCGCCGTCCACGCTCTTGAGAATGCCCTCGCCGGCGTAGTAGTCGATCAGCGGCGCGGTCAAGGCGTGATAGGCCTCAAGCCGCGCCCGCATCGCCTCTTCGTTGTCGTCAGAGCGTCGTTTGAACTCGGTCCCCCCGCAGCGATCGCAGACCCCGTCCGAGGCCGGCAGCTTGAAGGTGTCGTGGTACCCCTCACCGCAACTGGCACAGGTAAACCGCCCGACCACACGCTCTACGAGAATAGCATCGTCGATCTTCAGCTCAATAACAAAGCTCAGCGCCTTTTGCTTTTCCGTCAATAACCGGTCAAGCGCCTCGGCTTGACCTTGGGTGCGGGGAAATCCGTCCAAAATGAACTGTTGATCGCCGATTTCGTCGAGCTTGTCCGCAATGATCTGCACCATCACGTCGTCGGGCACCAACTCGCCGCGATCCATGATGGCCTTGGCCTTTTGACCGACCTCGGTCCCCTCGCTAACGGCGGCCCGCAGCATATCCCCAGTCGAAAGCTGGATGAACCCGCGGTCGCGCTCGAGCAATTGCGCTTGGGTGCCTTTACCTGCGCCGGGCGGGCCTAGGATGATGAGGTTCACCGGTTCCGCCCCCGAAGCTTGGACTTCTTGATCAGTCCTTCATATTGGTGGGCCAACAGGTGGGATTGAATTTGCGCCACGGTGTCCATCGATACCGTGACCACGATGAGAAGCGATGTGCCGCCAAAGAAGAACGGAACCGAGAAGCGCGAGATCAATATCTCCGGCAAGATGGCAACCGCGACGAGATAGGTCGCACCGACGACGGTGAGCCGCGTAAGGACGAAGTCGAGGTAGTCGGCAGTATTTTTGCCCGGGCGGATCCCCGGCACGAAGCCGCCGTATTTTTTCAGGTTGTCTGCGGTGTCCGACGGATTGAACACAATCGCCGTATAGAAGAACGCAAAGAAGGCGATACCGGATGCGTACAGAATGAGATAGAGCGGCTGCCCGCGGCCCAACAACGCGGAAATCGTCAACAGCCATTCCGGCCCGCCGCCTGCCGTGAAATTAGCCAGCGTGATCGGCAACAACAGCAGTGACGATGCGAAGATCACCGGAATGACACCCGAGGTGTTGAGTTTGAGGGGAATGTGGGAGCTTTCGCCTCCCATCATCTTGTTCCCCATTTGGCGCTTCGGGTACTGAACCACGATCCGCCGCTGAGCCCGCTCGATGAACACCACGAAGGCGATGACGGCGAACATCATGACGATCAGGATTAGGATGAAACCGGCCGACAACGCGCCTGTGCGGCCAAGTTCCAAGGTCCCGACCAGCGCGGCCGGGAGGTTGGCCACGATGCCGGCAAAGATGATCAGCGAAATCCCGTTGCCCACGCCCCGCGCGGTTACTTGCTCGCCCAGCCACATCAAGAACACGGTGCCGCAGGTTAAGGTAATGACCGTGGTGATGCGAAAGAACGCCCCAGGATCGATGACCGCACCGCCCGCCGAACTCGTCATGCTCTCAAGACCGACCGAAATGCCATAGGCCTGCAACGCCGCCAAAAGCACCGTGCCATAGCGTGTGTATTGGTTGATTTTCTTGCGGCCTTGTTCCCCCTCTTTCTTCATCGCCTCAAAACGCGGCGACACCGCCGTCATGAGTTGCATGATGATAGAGGCCGAGATGTAGGGCAGTATATTGAGCGCAAAAATCGTCATCCGACCGAGCGCCCCGCCGGCGAACATGTCGAACATGCCCAGAATACCTCCAGCATTTTGCTGAAAGATGTCCTGCATCACGACGGGATCGACACCCGGAATGGGGATGAACGTACCGAGGCGGTAAACGATAAGGGCGCCAAGCGTGAACCACAGCCGTTTTTTTAGTTCGGTGGCCTTGGAAAAGGCGCCCAAATTAATGTTGGCAGCTAGTTGTTCTGCGGCTGATGCCATCGCTCTTCTATCCCTCGGGTGCGAACGCGCCTGCGTCGTTCGTCACGCCCTTTAAGCGTCTGCGGCCGCGCTCTTGCCCTTACCTCTTGCTCGGCGCTTGTCGGCTTTTGCGGCAATGGCGGCTTCGTCCCGCACCACCGTTTGGGTCACTTTGCCGCCGGCTTTTTCAACCGCGGCAACCGCAGCAACCGATGCACCCGCGACCTCGATCGTCAGGCTGGCTTTCAGTTCGCCTTTGGCGAGCAACCGGACTCCATCTCGCGGCCGACGAATAACGCCTGCGGCGAGCAGCGCCGCGGCGTCGACCGGTTTGCCTGCGTCTAAACGACCCGCATCGATGGCTTGCTGGAGCCGACCGATATTGACGGCCTGAAAATCTTTACGGAACACGTTATTGAAACCGCGTTTCGGCAGCCGCCGGTAGATCGGCATCTGGCCGCCTTCGAAGCCCTTGATCGCGACGCCGGAACGCGACTTGGCACCCTTGTGACCTTTGCCCGAGGTCTTGCCGGTACCCGATCCAATGCCACGGCCCACTCGTTTTCGCGGTTTGCGCGAGCCTGCCTTATCGGCGATGTCGTTGAGCTGCATATCCGTCCCTACTCCGCGGTCTCGACCCGCACCAAATGATGCACCTTGTCGATCATGCCGCGTACTGCCGGCGTATCTTCAAGTTCGCGCGTACGGTTCATCTTGTTCAAGCCGAGCCCGACCAACGTCGCACGCTGGTCTTTAGGGCGACCGATCGAACTGCCAGTCTGGGTGACACGCACCGTTTGCTTTTTCCCTGCCATACCTACGCCTGCGCTTCGGCAGCCTCTGTATCGCGCCGCCGACCGATAATGTCGCCGACTTTCTTGTTACGCTTGGCCGCGACGTGCCGCGGCGACATCAAATTTTCTAGCGCGTCGAACGTCGCTTTGATCATATTGTGCGGATTGGCGGTACCGATCGATTTTGTCACGATATCTTGAACGCCGAGCGTCTCGAAGATTGCGCGCATCGGACCACCGGCAATCACGCCCGTCCCCGGCGGTGCGGCGCGCAGCACGACACGGCCAGCACCAAATCGGCCGGTTGCATCATGATGCAGCGTGCGGCCCTCACGAAGGGGTACACGGATCATGTTGCGCTTGGCGGATTCTGTGGCTTTGCGAATGGCCTCGGGCACCTCGCGGGCCTTACCTTTACCCCAACCAACACGGCCCTTTTGATCGCCGACGATGACAAGTGCGGCAAAGCCAAACCGACGGCCGCCTTTGACCACTTTCGCCACCCGGTTGATTCCGACGAGCTTGTCAACCAAGTCCGAATCTTGGCGATCTCCGAAATTCTGACGCGCCATAATTGACTATCCTCTTAGAACGACAAGCCGCCTTCACGTGCGGCATCGGCCAGCGCTTTAACGCGACCATGAAACATATAGTCGCCGCGATCGAACACGACCTCGACAACACCGGCGGCCTTGGCGCGCTCGGCAATCGCCTTGCCGACCGCCGCAGCGGCGTCTTTGTTACTGCCTTTGCCGCCGGCAATATCTTTCTCCAAGGTCGACGCGGCGGCCAGGGTCGCCCCCTTCGTGTCATCGATAACCTGGGCGTAGATATTCTGGTGCGACCGGAACACAGACAACCGCGGACGCCCCGTAGATTTCCGGCGCAGTTTGGTGCGTACCCGTGTGCGCCGCTTGAGTGACTTCTGCGTCATATCCCGACCTACTTTTTCTTACCTTCTTTGCGGAAAATGTACTCACCGACGTACTTCACGCCTTTGCCCTTGAACGGCTCAGGCTTGCGGTAGGCGCGAATTTCCGCGGCGGTCTGCCCGACACGTTGTCGGTCAGCACCGGAGATCTTTATTTGCGTCGGCGAGGGACATTCGATCGTGATGCCTTCGGGGATCGGGTGACGCACCTCGTGACTGAATCCAAGGGCCAAGACGAGATCTTTGCCTTGGGTTTGGGCACGGTACCCAACGCCGACGATTTCCAATTCCTTTGTGAAACCGGTCGAAACCCCGACAACAAGGTTATCGACGAGCGACCGCTGCATGCCCCACATGGTACGCGCGCGCTTTGTCTCGTTGCGCGGCGCCACCCGGATCGTATCGTCCTCTTGGGTCGCGACGACATCGTCGACCAGCGTCATGGCCAAAGTCCCCTTCGGACCCTTGGCGGAGATGTCCTGTCCGGAGAGGGTGACCTCTACGCCTTTAGGCACGACAACTGGGTTTTTACCGATACGAGACATGACGAATCTCTAGATCACGTTGCACAGAACTTCACCGCCGACGTTGGCCTCGCGTGCTTGCGAGTCCGACATCACGCCGCGCGGCGTCGAAAGAATGGCAATCCCCAACCCGTTACACACGGTTGGCAGGTCGCGAATAGACGAATAAACCCGCCGACCAGGTGTCGAAATGCGTTGGATCGTCTTAATAACGGGCTCCCCCTCATAGTATTTGAGGTGAATTTTCAGCTCGGGCTTGCCAACTTCAATCTCCAAACGCTCGAAGTCGCGGATGTAGCCCTCGGTCTTGAGGACTTCAAGCACGTTCGAACGGAGCCGCGAAGCAGGGCTCGAGATTTCAGAAAGACGCGCACGCTGCCCGTTTCTAATGCGGGTGAGCATATCGCCCAAAGGATCGGTCATCGTCATCGGCGTCTTCCTACCAGCTCGACTTAACCATTCCGGGAATCTGGCCAACCGAGGCCAGATCACGCAGCGCAATTCGCGATAGGCGCAGCTTCCGGTAGACACCGCGAGGACGGCCGCTGATCTCGCAACGGTTGCGTACCCGCGTCTTCGAAGAATTCCGCGGCATTTCGGCAAGCTTCAGGCGCGCCGCGAACCGTTCTTCCTGCGGAAGAGATTCGTCTTTGGCAGTCGCCTTAAGGCGCGCGCGCTTAGCCGCATACCGCGCCGCCAATTGACGACGACGATTGTTCTTCTCGATGGCGCTTTTCTTTGCCATTTGACCCCTATTCCAATCTTCGCTTAGGCGGCGAACGGCATGCCGAAACCGCGCAACAATTCGCGCGCCTCGTCATCGCTGTCAGCCGACGTAACAATGATCACATCCAAGCCGCGAATAGTTTCGGCCTTGTCGTAATCGATTTCAGGGAAAACGATGTGCTCTTTGATGCCCATGGCGTAGTTGCCCCGACCATCGAAACTGCGCCCGGACACGCCGCGAAAATCCCGCACGCGCGGCAGAGCGATGGTGATCAGACGATCGAGAAATTCGTACATACGATCCCGACGCAACGTCACCTTGCAGCCGATCCCCATGTTCTCGCGTAGCTTGAAGTTCGCGATGGATTTCTTTGACTTTGTAATGACGGCCTTTTGACCCGCGATAAGGGTTAAGTCTTCCGCCGCCGCGTTGACCTTTTTTCCATCCGCAACAGCATCACCCACACCCATATTGAGAACGATCTTTTCGATCCGCGGCACCGCCATCGTGTTGGCATAGCCGAACCGTTCCACCAAAGCGGGTTTGATGTCTTTGTCGTAAACTTGCTTTAACCGAGTCGCCATGACTGCCTACCTGTCAATCACTTCGCCGGATCGTTTGGCGTAGCGAACCTTGCGACCGTCCTCGAGGGTCTTGAAACCCACGCGAGTCGGCTGCCCGTCCTTCGGGTCCTCGATCGCCAAATTCGACAAATCAATCGACGCTTCCATTTCCTTGATTCCACCAGGGTCGCCGGCACCCGGTGCCTGGTGACGCTTCATCATGTTGACGCCCTGGACGAAGGCTCGATCGCGGCCGGTGTCGACCCGCACCACGCTGCCTTTCTTGCCCTTTTCGCGACCGTTCAAGACGATGACGTTGTCGCCCTTTTTGATTTTTGCGGCCATTACAACACCTCCGGCGCGAGCGAGATGATCTTCATGTACTGGCGATCCCGAAGTTCGCGTGTCACCGGCCCGAAGATCCGCGTGCCGATGGGTTCGTTCTCTTTGGAGATCAGCACAGCAGCATTCTTGTCGAACCGAATGGCGCTACCGTCTTGGCGGCGGATTTCCTTTGCGGTGCGGACGATTACGGCGCGATGGATCTCGCCCTTCTTCACGCGGCCACGCGGAATGGCTTCTTTAACCGATACCACGATGGTATCGCCAACCGACGCCGTCTTGCGCTTGCTGCCGCCCAGCACCTTGATGCATTGGACACGACGAGCGCCGGAGTTGTCGGCAATTTCGAGATTTGTTTCGACTTGAATCATTGTCTGAACCTGTACCGGACGCGCGGCTAGCCGCGCGCGACCTGCTCCACCACTTCCCAAGTCTTCATTTTGGAAATCGGGGCGCATTCTTGTATGCGCACAAAATCTCCGACCTGATACTGATTGCCGGCGTCGTGGGCGTGATACTTCTTCGACCGCCGAATGAACTTCTTGTAGAGCGGATGCTGAACGCGACGCTCAACCCGGACGACAACCGTCTTGTCGCCTGATTTGCTCACGACCGTTCCGGTCAGGTTTCTTCTTGGCATCGTTTTCTTTCCGCTCTACGTCGCTGGCTGCTGGTTCTTGAGGACCGTCTTGATCCGCGCAATATCTCTGCGGACCTGACGAATCCGCGCAGTGTTCTCGAGCTGCCCGCTGGCGCGCTGAAACCGAAGGTTAAAGGCCTCCTTACGGAGACCTAGAAGCTCGTCCTTGAGCTCGTCGGCGCTTTTGCCCAGGAGTTCTTCGGCTTTCATCTATTGCCCTCCCTCACCCAGGCGCGCCACGACTTTGGTACGCACGGACAACTTAGCGGCACCCAGGGCGAAAGCGCTCTGCGCGACCGCTTCGGGTACGCCGTCGACCTCGAACATGATTCGACCCGGCTTTACCCGGCACATCCAGTACTCAGGCGACCCTTTGCCCTTGCCCATCCGCACCTCGGTTGGCTTCGAAGAGACCGGGACATCTGGGAAAATTCTGATCCAAACGCGACCGGCGCGTTTCATCTCGCGGGTAATCGCACGTCGTGCCGCTTCGATCTCACGCGCATTGACCCGGCCCGGGCCGATCGCCTTGAGACCATAAGCGCCAAATGCCAGCGTCGTCCCGCCCTTGGCATTGCCATGGATGCGGCCCTTGTGAGCCTTGCGGTATTTCGTACGTTTTGGACTAAGCATGACCTACCTCAAGAACGCGCCGGCGCACCGCCGCCTTGCTGTTGTTGTTCTGACAGGCGCTTGTCCTTGGCCATCGGATCATGGGTCATGATCTCGCCGGTAAAGACCCAGACCTTCACGCCGCAGGTTCCATAGGCCGTCTTGGCGGTCGATTCGCCGTAATCGATATCGGCGCGCAGGGTGTGAAGCGGCACGCGACCCTCGCGATACCATTCCGTCCGCGCGATCTCGGCACCACCGAGGCGCCCCCCGCAGTTGATCCGAATGCCTTGTGCGCCCAGCCGCATCGCGGACTGCACCGCGCGCTTCATGGCGCGCCGGAAAGCGACACGACGCTCCAGCTGTTGCGAGATATTGTCAGCAACGAGTTTGGCATCGATTTCAGGCTTACGAATCTCGACGATATTGAGGTGCAGTTCGGAGTTCGTGATCTTGGCGATGTCGGTGCGCAGACGTTCGATGTCCGCACCCTTTTTGCCAATGACGACGCCGGGGCGTGCCGTATGAATCGTGATACGCGCCTTCTTGGCCGGCCGCTCGATAATGACCTTGCTGACGCCCGCCTGGGAAAGTCGATCGGTAATGTATTTGCGAATCCGGAGATCTTCGTGGAGCAAACTCCCGTACTCGGCGTCGTTCGCAAACCACCGCGAGTCCCAGGTCCGATTGATCCCGAGGCGTAGCCCGATTGGATTGACCTTCTGGCCCATCAGTCCCCCTCGCGCTCGCGCACGACAATTGTAATGTTGCTATACGGCTTCTCGATGCGGCCAACACGACCACGTGCTCGTGCCCGCCACCGCCGCATGACGAACGCTTTGCCTACCGTAGCCTCCGAAACCACCAATCGATCGACATCGAGTTGATGGTTGTTTTCGGCGTTGGCAATTGCCGACTGCAGCAGTTTCTTCACATCGTTCGAAACCCGGCGCGGCGAGAACGTCAAGGTCGACAACGCCGACTCCGCGCTCTTGCCTCGAATGGACGACGCCACGAGGTTCAGCTTTTGCGGGCTGATCCGAACTGAAGTCAACGTTGCGCTCGCTTCGTTGTCGCCCAAACGGCGGGGTGCAGATGATTTACCCATCGATCGACTTAGCCTCTCGACGCTTTCTTATCGGCGCTATGGCCCGAAAAAGTGCGGGTCGGCGAGAATTCACCGAACTTGTGCCCCACCATGCTTTCCGTCACCAAAACAGGAATGAACTTCCGACCGTTGTAGACACCAAAGGTCAGCCCGACGAACTGCGGCAGAATGGTCGACCGGCGCGACCAAATCTTGATCACCTCCTTACGACCAGACGAACGAGCCGTCTCGGCCTTTTTCAACAGGTATCCGTCAACAAACGGACCCTTCCAAACGGAGCGAGCCACGCTGCCTCCTACTTCTTCTTACGGCGCCGTCGCAAAATGAAGCGATCGGTTGCCTTGTTGTTTCGCGTCTTGGCGCCCTTGGTCGGTTTGCCCCACGGCGTAACGGGATGCCGACCACCTGATGTCCTGCCCTCACCACCGCCATGCGGATGGTCGATCGGGTTCATCGCCACGCCGCGCACCGAAGGCCGCTTGCCCTTCCAGCGCTTGCGACCAGCATGGCCGAGCTTGATGTTCTGTTGATCGGGATTTGAAACAGCGCCCACCGTGGCCATGCACTCGCCACGTACCATGCGCTGCTCGCCCGAGGACAACCTGATCAATGCGTAGCCTGCGTCTTTGCCGACCAGTTGCACGTAGGTGCCGGCCGATCGCGCAATCTGCCCACCCTTACCGGGCTTAAGCTCGACATTGTGGATAATCGTCCCGACGGGAATGCTTTTCAGCGGCAACGCGTTGCCAGGCTTGATGTCGGCATCTTCGCCGGCGCGAACCTTGTCGCCCACGCGCAACCGTTGGGGCGCCAAAATGTAAGCCTGCTCGCCATCGTCATAAGCAACAAGAGCGATAAACGCAGTGCGGTTCGGGTCGTATTCCAGGCGCTCCACGGTAGCGTTGACGCCGGTTTTTCCACGCTTGAAATCGATCTTGCGGTAGCGCTGCTTATGACCGCCACCAATCCGACGCGCGGTAATTCGACCGGTGTTGTTGCGGCCGCCTTTCTTGGTCTTGCCCTCGGTCAGCTTTTTGACCGGACGGCCCTTCCAGAGATCCGAGCGGTTAACCAGCACCAAGCCGCGACGCGACGGTGTGGTCGGATTAAATGTCTTGAGCGCCATCGCCTTAGACCCCCGTCGTCACGTCGATCGATTGGCCCTCTTCGAGGGTCACGATCGCTTTTTTCGTTTCAGGACGCCGCCCGATGGTGCCGCGGAACCGCTTGATCTTGCCGTTCGTTCGCAAGGTATTCACGGCCTTCACCTTGACCTTGAACAACCCTTCGATCGCCGTCTTGATTTCCGGCTTACTGGCATCGAGCGCTACGCGAAACACAACTTGATTGTGCTCCGATGCCATCGTGGCCTTCTCGGTAATGACCGGGCCACGAACAATTTCGTACATCCGCTCGCGGCTGACCTCACAACCCCTCATGCGAGCCTCCCTTGCAGGGCTTCGACTGCGGCTTTCGTCAGCACAAGGGTATCCCGCCGCATGATGTCGTAAACGTTTGCGCCTTCCTGCGGCAACACATCGAACCGCGGCACATTACGTGTGGCCCACGTGAAATTGGGATCGAGATCTGTACCGTCGATGATGAGCGCCGACTCCCAACCCAGCGCCTTGAGCTGGGTCATGAACTGAGCGGTCCGCATCTCAGGCAATTTGGCATCATCCAGGATGACCAACTTGCCTTCGGCCTGCTTCGCCGAGAGCGCGGTCTTGAGCGCCAGTTTGCGCACTTTTTTCGGTAGCGCGTGGCCATGATCGCGGGGAATGGGACCGTGCGGCGTCGCACCGCCACGCATTTGGGTCGCCCGGGTGGTTCCTGCCCGCGCCCGGCCGGTTCCCTTTTGCTTAAAGGGTTTAGCCGTCGTGCCGCTGATCTCGCCGACCAACTTGACCTTATGGGTCCCCGCACGGCGCTTGGCCAACTGCCAGCGCACCATGCGGTGGATGAGGTCGGGCCGCGAGGGCAAGCCGAAAACGGCATCATCGAGGTCGATGTCGCCGGCGGCTTTGTTGTCGATCGTGGTGACTTTGGCTTTCATGAGCCTAGTCCTTCTTCTCAGTATCGGCGTCGGCCGCAGGTTCGTCGGCGATCGCAGCTTCTTCGGCGGGCGCCGGTGCCTCGGTGGCATCTGCCGGCGTGGCTTCAGCGGTATCCTCGGCCGTCGAAGACCCACGCAACTGTGCCGGATAGGGCGCATCGTCGGGCCGCGCGCGCTTGGCCGCATCTTGGATCAACACCCAACCACCAGCGGCGCCAGGGACGCCGCCCTTGATAAAAATCAGGCCCTCGGAGTCGTCAGTACTGACAATCTCCAAGTTTTGAAGGGTGACACGCTCGTCGCCCATATGACCCGCCATCTTCTTGCCCTTGAAGACCTTTCCGGGATCCTGACACTGACCGGTCGATCCGTGCGAGCGGTGCGAGATCGATACGCCATGCGACGCCCGGAGACCGGCAAAGTTGTGGCGCTTCATGGCGCCGGCAAATCCCTTACCGATCGAGGTTGCCGACACATCGACATGCTGGCCCGAAACGAAATGTGCGGCCGACAATTCGGCACCCACATCGATCAACCCATCTTCGGCAACGCGAAACTCGGCTAGGCGGCGCTTGGGCTCGACCTTTGCCTTGGCAAAGTGGCCGCGCATCGCGCCCGATACGTTCTTCACCTTAGCCGTTCCCGCCCCAAGCTGAACGGCTGTATAGCCGTGCTTGTCCTGGGTCCGCTGATCGACAACCTGCAGATTGTCCACCTTAAGGACGGTGACCGGCAGATGTCGCCCATCGTCCGTAAAGACGCGGGTCATGCCGACTTTTTTTGCAATAAGACCGGTACGCATGGCCAACCTAAAGTTTGATCTCCACGTCGACACCCGCAGCAAGGTCGAGCTTCATCAGCGCATCAACCGTTTGCGGGGTCGGATCGACGATATCGAGTAGGCGACGGTGAGTGCGGATTTCGAACTGCTCGCGCGACTTCTTGTCGATATGCGGCGAACGAAGCACCGTGTACTTCTCGATCTTGTTGGGAAGCGGAATCGGTCCACGAACGCTGGCCCCGGTCCTCTTGGCAGTCGACACGATTTCGTTCGTCGACTGATCGAGGACGCGGTGGTCGAACGCCTTAAGGCGAATCCGAATATTTTGACTATCGATCGCCATGATTTCCTCTGCGGACCAACTGCGCTTCTTCTCTATTCGATGATTGCAGCAACGACGCCGGCGCCGACGGTACGGCCCCCTTCA
>JAYONB010000012.1:0-51955 GCA_038121105.1 Alphaproteobacteria bacterium
TTACGCGCAATCAGTTGTTTGGCGATGATAATGCGCTGCATCTCGTTGGTACCCTCGCCGATCGTCATCAGCGGCGCGTCGCGATAGTAGCGCTCGATGTCGAACTCCTTCGAGTAACCGTAGCCGCCATGGATGCGCATGGCTTCGAGCGACACCTCGACGGCGGTCTCGGAGGCGAAGTATTTCGCCATCCCGGCTTCCATGTCGCAGCGCTCGCCGCGGTCGTACGCCTGCGCGGCATTCTCGACGAGCAATCGCGCGGCTTCGACCTTGGTTGCCATCTCACCGAGCTTGAGCTGGATCGCTTGGTGTTTGCAGATCGGCTTTCCGAAGGTCTCACGTTCTTGCGAGTATCGAGTGGCGTCCTTCAACGCGGCACTGGCCAGGCCAACGCCACGCGCCGCTACGTTGATGCGCCCAATCTCAAGGCCGCCCGCGGCCTGGTAGAACCCTTGGCCCTCGACACCGCCGACTAAGTTAGATGCCGGAACCTTGAAGTCTTCGAAAACCAGTTCCGCGGAGTCGATCGACTTGTAGCCGAGTTTTTCGAGGCGACGCGACACCGTGAAACCATCGCCTTTTTCCACGATGAAAAAGCTCATGCCCTTGTGCGCCGGCGTGACCTGCGTATCCGTCTTGGTGAGCAGGGCATAGCAGGTGCCTTCGATCCCGTTGGTGATCCAGGTCTTGCCGCCGTTGATGATGTAGTTGTCGCCGTCTTTGTCGGCGCGCGTACGGATACCCTGAAGATCGGTTCCGGCGTTCGGTTCGGTGAGGCCGAGGCCACCACGCAGTTCTCCGGTGGCGAAGCGTGGCAAGAAATTTTGCTTTTGTTCCTCGGTGCCGAACCGCTGCACCAGCGTCGCCATGATGAGATGCGAGTTGAAGATGCCGGTCAGCGCCATCCAAACCTCGGTGATCTTGATAACCACCTTGGCATAGGTCGAGGCCGACATGCCGAGGCCGCCATAGCGCTGCTCGATGATGGCGCCAAAAAGCCCCATCTCTTTCATCTGCTCGACGATTTCGTAGGGATACTCGTCCGCATGATCGAACTTCTTGACTACGGGTCGCACATCTCGTTCGAGCCATTTGTCGATCGTGTCGAAAATCTGGCTCTCTTCTTCAGCCGTCAGGCCTTCTTCTTCGATTTGTTCTGCAGCGCTCATTTCTGGTTCCTCCATCCATCCGCGCGAGCGGATGTGCGTTAGTTGCTTCAGCCCTTCGCTAACGATTAGTCGTCTACGGCATGCCCCCTCTTGGGGATCAACATCGACCGTTCGTAGGAGCAAACGACTACGCCATCTTGGTTCTTGCTGATGGTTTTGATCGTCACGATACCCTGATTGGGGCGGGACTTCGACTCGCGGACGGAAAGGACTTCCGATTCCGAGTACATCGTGTCGCCGACAAACATCGGAGCCGTCAGTTTGATGTCGTTCCAACCAAGGTTCGCGATGGCCTTCCCCGAGGTGTCAGCGACGCTTTGACCCACGGCGATCGCCACGGTCAACGGGCTGGCGACAATGCAGCGACCGAATTCGCTTTCTTTGGCGAACTCTTTGTCGAAATGCATTGGGTGCTGGTTCATCGTCAGGAGCGTGAACCACGTGTTGTCGGATTCGGTAATCGTCCGACCGGGGCGGTGCTCGTAGACCGCGCCGACTTCAAAATCCTCAAGGTAACGACCGGCGGATTCGCGATACCGCTTTTCTCCGATTTCTTTGGCAACGACGACCATTAATTCCTCCCAGAAACAGTGTGTTAGCTGTGCAGACTATTGACCGATCCCGGCCCGAAATGCAAGATTTGTTCGAACAAATTTTTATCCCATGACCGTCATGATCGAGAAAAATCGTATCAGTAGCGCCGAATCTTCGGGAAATCAGCCGTTTCCCGCGGACGGTCCCGGAGCGATCACCGCCACCGACATCGCCGAGCAACTCCAAGCCGCGATTCATCGAGACGACTACCCCCTTGGGGCGAGCCTGCCCACCGAGGCCGCGCTGTGCGCGGCCTATGGCGCCAGCCGATACACCGTACGGCAGGCGCTGGGGCGCCTTACCAAACTGGGCATGATCGAACGCAGGCAAGGGTCAGGGTCGGTGGTCCGCGCCACCGAACCGCAAGTGTCCTACGCCCAGTCGATGGGGTCGCTCGACGAATTGATGCAATACGCCAAGGACACTGTGCTGACGGTCGACCGGGTGCGGCTTGAAAAGGCCGGCGCGCGGACCGCCCATATGATCGGGAGCGAGGTCGGGTCGGGGTGGCTCCATGTTAGCGGCCGGCGCCATACGATTGGGCGCCAGACCTCTCCCATTGCGTGGACCGATATCTATATCAACCCACGCTTTCGGGCGGTTGAAGACCACTTGGACAACAAGACGGTACCGGTCTATCGCTTGATCGAAGAATTGTTCGACCAAACGGTCGATCAAGTCGAACAAGAAATCAATGCCACGCTAATCACCGGACGCATGGCGGAAAAACTGCAAATCGCCGCAGGCCAACCGGGTCTCCGCGTCATCCGACGCTATCTGAGCAAGGATGGATCGGTGCTGGCAGTGGCGGTAAACGTGCACCCGGCGAGCCGCTTTCGCTACTCGATGGTGCTGAACCGTGCGATAGGGCGCTAGCGTTCTAGGAAGCGATAATTTGCGCCAGTTGGTTGGGCCCATCATGGGCATGCCACAACAAGCTCGCGACATCTGCAAAGCGACACATCAACTCAAGATCGACCGGCCGATAGCTATAACGCGCTTGCGATCCGGCAATCAGCTGGCCGAACATCTCGCCTTGCCAGAACATCGGCACGTATAACGATGACCCCATGCGCGAAGTTTTGAGGATTTGTTGAAAGTCGGCATGCTCATCGGTGTTGGCAAGCAATAAAGGTTCTTTTTCCCGGACAACGCGACCGGGATGGCCATGCTCGATGTCGATCTGCATGTGAATCTGTTCCGGCGGAAAGCCGCTTTGACCCACGAACACGTTGTGTTTGCGGTCGGGGGCGATCATCACGGTCGCCGCAACGGTGTATTGCGTTTCCCCTTCTTTGAGGCCGCCCGGTTTTAGGTGTGCCGTCTTGTCACCCAAGAGGTCCGCAACGCATGCCGTTACCACAAGAAGGGCAGCTTCGGGCCCCGCCGCAACGAGGCCGTCCGCCAGGACTTTGACGAATGGATCCCACGCTTGCGCGGCAGTGGTGACCGTTTCGGTCGTCACGCCGCACCGGCGGGGTATTGCTCGGCGAAGGACTGCGCCATCTCCAACCGCGTGGCAATCCAAACGTCCTCGCGCGCGCGCACGTGTTTCAGAAAGGACTCGAACGCGCCGATCCGCCCGGGACGCCCGATGATCCGCAAGTGCAGCCCCAGCGACATGATCTTGGGCTCGCCCGCGACACCTTCGTCGTACAACCAATCGAAGGTGTCCGTTGCGTATTTCAGCCATTGGTCGGGCGTGAGCGCGGGGTCGGTCCAGAACTTCATGTCGTTCGAATCGACGGCATAAGGCATGATGATGAACGGCTTGCCGGCAACATCCTCCCAGAACGGCACGTCGTCCGAGAAGTCATCCATATGGTAGGTGAAGCCTTCTTCGGCGAGCAGCCGCCGCGTGTCCTCGGTATGCAGGTATCGCGACAACCATCCGTAAGGTCGTGTCCCGGTGGTTTTCTCGATCGAGGTCACCGCTTTACGGATGTACTCGCGCTCTTGATCTTCGTCCATGCGGTGCTGGGCCTGCCAACGCCAACCGTGCGAACACGCCTCGTGACCCCGGTCGCGAATGTAGTCACCGATCTGCGGCGCCCTTTCGAGCGCTAGTGCACACGTTGTCCACGTCGCCTTGATGTCGTATTTGTCGAGCAGCTTGGCAACGCGCGGGAACCCGGCCTTGATGCCGAATTGGTAGTTCGATTCGTTGCCGAAGTTGCGCAACGGCCCGCGGACGAAGACCCCGAGTTCGTCAACCGGCTCCATTCCCTTGTCGCCGTCGAGAATGTTGCCTTCGGCCCCTTCTTCGACGTTAACGACGACCGACAAGGCGATCTTGGCATTGCCGGGCCACTTCATGACTTTTGTACTCACGCGCTGCGCTCCCTACTCGGCGGCCGCTCGGGCGGCCGCGGTCCAATGTTGTTGGGCATACTGGACCGCGCGCGATAGCGCGCGACGGGCATCCTCCAGCATGTCGGTATATTGATGCCAGACATGGATCATCTCCGGCCACACTTCGAGATCAACCTGCGCGCCGTGCCGTTTGGCCTGACCATAAAGGGCAATGGAATCCCCCATCATCGCCTCGCTGCCGCCGACTTGGATCAGCATCGGCGGCATCCCCGTCAAATCGGCGAAACATGGCGACACCATCGGCGCCCGAAGGTCGCCATCTTCGCCCACGTACAATTTCGCCATCCCGAGCAATCGCTCGCGTGTCGCGGTGGGGTCGACGCCGTCCAGCATGTCGTAGGTATCGAACGAACAACTCAGATCTGTCCACGGCGATTGCAACAAAAGCGATGCCGGCAAGGATTGTTTGCGTTCCGCACGGGTCAGACTGAGAGAAAGCGCTAGGCCGCCACCTGCGGAATCGCCACTCACGGCAATGGCTGACGCCGTTAGGCCCTCGCCCTCAAGCCAGTCGAAGGCGACCAACGCGTCATCCAGCGCTGCAGGACAGGGATGTTCGGGCGCGAGGCGGTAATCGACCATGTAGACCGGCACCTTGGCCTCGGCCGCGAGATAGGCCCCGATCGTGCGATGCGTCGTCGGCGAGCCGAATACGTAGCCACCGCCATGCAAGTGCACGATCGCGCGACTGGTATCGGCATCGGCCACCGTCAATCGTTCGGCGGCGACCCCGCCCATATCGATCCTCGCGAAATTGACTCCCTCGGCGATCGGGCGGCGGCTCGTCAAGGCTTCGCGAAGCTGCCGAATTTCCTCCCGCGTCGCGTCGGCGGGTGGGGCCGTCTCCTTAATGTATTCGCGGACCGCAAGAATTTCGCTCATGAGGCCTCCCTAATGCATCTCTTGACCACCGGAGACATCGAGGTTCTGCCCGGTGACGTAGTCGGCTTCGGAGGAACACAGATAGGCGCAGGTCGCGGCAATGTCGGTGGTTTTGCCAACACGACCCAAGGGAATTTGCTGGGCACGCGTGGCCAGCAATTCCTCCACCGTGATGCCCAGAGACTTGGCGCGAAACTCGTTTTGGCGCGCGCCCAATCCTGTCGTGATGTGGTTCGGGCACACCGTATTCACCGTGATGTTGTGGCCGCCGAACTCCAGTGCCGCGGTACGGGTGAGGCCGACCAAGGCATGCTTCGAGGAAACATAGGCCGCAAGGTCGGGAAAACCTCGCTTGGCCGCCTGGGATGCGATCGAAATGATTCGCCCGCCACCGCCCTGCGCAATCATTTGCTTGGCTGCGTGTTTGATCCCGAAGAAGGCGCCGCGCAGGTTGACCTCCAAGACAGCATCCCAGTCCTCTTGGGTCAGCTTGAGGGTCGAGTTCATGATGTAACCGACACCGGCGTTGTTCACCATGATGTCCAATGCACCGAATTCTTTGACGGCGGTCTCGATCGCGCCTTGTACCTGCGTTTCATCGCGAACGTCGCACACCGCGGCAACCGCTTGACCGCCCCCGGCGTTGATATCGTCAACGATCGACTGTAGTTCCGCGGCGGTGCCGATGTGCTCCGCGCCGAACCGTTCCCCTTTCGGCGCCCCAATATCGGTCAGCACCACCTTGGCGCCTTCGGCAACGAACCGGTGCGCCACGGCTTCGCCAATGCCGCCGTTCCGGCCAGCGCCGGTAACGACCGCTACCTTGCCGTTGAGGTCGTACATCCCTAGTGCATCTCCTCGCCGCCGGAGACATCTAGGTTCTGCCCCGTAATGTATGGCGCCTGGTCCGAGCACAGGAAGGCCGCGGTCGACGCGATATCGCTCGTCAGGCCGACGCGGCCGAGCGGTATGCGTGATTGCATTGCCGCCATGTAGTCATCTTCGCTTTGCCCCCCTGCGGCACTGAAGTGCTCGTTTTGCCAGGCACCAAGCCCGGTCGTGACGTGGTTGGGACAGATCGAATTGACCCGGATGTTATGCGGCCCGAATTCTAGCGCTGCCGTCCTGGTGAGGCCGACGACACCGTGCTTAGACGACACATAGGCCGCCGCACCGGCGAATCCGCGTTTCGCCGCTTGGGAGGCGATATTGATGATCGAGCCGCCGTTGCCTTGCGCGATCATCTGCTCGGCCGCATGTTTGATGCCAAAGAAGACGCCCCGAAGATTGACGTTAAGGACGGCATCCCAGTCTTTTTGCTCGAGATTGAGGATGTCGGTCATCAAGTAACCGATCCCGGCGTTGTTGATCATGATGTCGAGGCTACCGTAGGTATCCACCGCTTTTTTCACGGCGGCCGCCACTTGGTCTTCGTCCAGGACATCGCAAATGTGCGGCGTCGCTTCCCCGCCGGCCTGCTTGATCTCGGCGGCGATTTCATCCATTTCGGCGGTGGTGCCGATGTGTTCGGCGGCGAACTGCGCGCCTTTCTCGGCACCGATATCGGTGATTACGACCTTCGCGCCTTCGGAGGCGAGCCGCTTCGCCATGGCTTCGCCCAACCCGCGATGGCGTCCGGCGCCGGTCACCAACGCAACTTTGCCATCGAGTGCGTACATTTTCGCCTCCCTATTCCTTGATCACCACGGCAGCTGCCCGCCGTTCATGGCGATGCACTGTCCGGTGATGTATTCCGCATCGTCGCACGCCAACCACGAAACCGCGGCGGCGACGTCTTCAACCTTGCCCCAGCGGCCCCAGGGCACCTCGTCCTTCAAGGCCTGATAGGCATCGTCCCGGGTCAGATCTTGCGCGCCGGCGATCTTATCGAGGAGACCGCTCATCATCGGCGTTTCGACGTGACCGGGCGTGTAGCAATTGACCCGAATGCGATGCGGCGCGAGTTCGCCTGCCGCCGCCTGGCTCATCATGATAATGGCAGCCTTGGTCGCGCAGTAGTGGGCAAAATTCGGCACGCCTTTGCGACCACCGCCGGAAGAGGCGTTGACGATGATCCCGCCCTTGCCCTGGGCAATCATATGCTGCGCCCCCACCTTGGTGCCGAGAAAGATGCCGTTGATGTTTACGTCCATCATGCGCCGCCAATCCTCCGCCGCGGTCTCGACGATCGGCGAGAACATAATGTAGCCCGCGTTGTTGACCATGATGTTCAGGTCGCCGAATTGCTCGACGGCTTGGGTGACGCACGATGACAGGGCGGCTTCTTCCCGGACGTCCGTTTCGATCGCCTGGGCATTGGCGCCGAGCGTGTCGGCCAGCGCCGTGGCACTCGCCATGTCGATATCGGCGATGACGACATTAGCGCCGTCGGCATGAAGGCGCTCGACAATACCCCGCCCGATGCCGTTGGCACCGCCGGTAACGACGGCCGTCTTGCCGCTGTGACGATCCGACATCCGCCTAGCCGGCGAATTTCTCGGTCACGATAAAGATGGGATTGTCCGCATACTTTTGGAAATCGGCCGCCACCTTCTGCATCCGGGGTTCTTTGCCGATATCGCCGACCAGCGCATCCAGGCCGGTGACATGAAGAATCTCGAAATACTTGTAAGGCGGCTTCTTCTTGGACCCGAAGATCCCTTCCGCACGAAACACTTTGAAATCCTTGACGGATTTGAGCCCGCCGGCGATCGGCACGTCGGTCTTTTGCGCCCATCTTTCGTAGGCCGCGGGCTTTACGCCACGCCGCAAGTTGAACAGCACGATGAGCGTGCGGGCTTTGGTCGGCGCCGCTTTGCGCCGCGCCTTTTTGGCGGCGGGACGCCGCTTGGCAACCTTCTTCTTGGCTTTTTTCGGCGCGGCTCTACGCGTCGCCTTGGCTTTGGGTTTCCGCGTCGCCTTGCGCGCCGGCTTTTTCGCGGCCTTTGATTTTGCTGCTTTCTTTCTCTTGATCGCCATCTGATCCTCCCCAGGACACCGTGCGTCTGATCCGTTTCGTCATCGGGTGGTGCTTAGATCACCTTGCCCGCGATTATAGATGCGACGGGCGGCGTGGCCAGCCTTGGCGCTAAGCAACCGGTCCCGGCTTGCCAAGGATGAGATCGCTGGCCTTCTCGCCGATCATGATCGAAGGCGCATTGGTATTGCCCCCAACCAGCGTCGGCATGATCGACGCATCCGCGACCCGGAGCCCCTCGACGCCACGCACCCGCAACTGTGGATCGACGACCGCGTGATCGTCCGTCCCCATTTTGCAGGTCCCGACGGGGTGGTAGATCGTTTGGGCGGTTTCGCGAATCCAGGCGTCAATCTGGTCGTCGGTGGTGATATCCGGCCCGGGCGTCTGCTCGTCGCCGCGCAAGGCATCGAACGCCTTTTGAGCGAAAACCTTGCGCAAAATTTTCACGCCATCGCGAATCGTTTGAATGTCGTTGGGTGCTGAAAGGAAATTAGTGTGGATGGCGGGCGGCGCTTGGGGATTTGTGGAATGGGCACGCACCCAGCCGCGGCTTTCCGGCCGTAGGCAGCAAATATTGGAAAAGAACCCATGGGTGTGCAGACCGCCCATATCGGGCCCCAGCCCCGGTAGAAAATGAAATTGGATATCCGGCATATCGAGTTCGGGCCGCGTCCTGACAAAGCCCCCGGCCTCGAGTGGAAATCCTGCCGCCGGCCCGGTGCCGAACAGCGCCGCTTGGAGCAGAGCAAACGGTGCGACATGGGGCTTGAACATGCTGAGGAACGTAATGGGCTGGGTGCACAGATGCTGCACATAGACCGCCACGTGGTCCTGCAGGTTCTGACCCACGCCTTTGCTCTCTGCCACCACCGGGACGCCAATGTCGGCCAAATCCTCTGAACGCCCGATGCCCGATAGCTGAAGAATGGCGGGGGAATTGATCGCCCCTGCGCTGAGTACGACCTCGCGAGACGCCTGCGCTTGAATGCGTTCACCGGTCCGCTCGTACTCGACCCCGATCGCGCGACGACCCTCGAACAACACCCGGGTCGTATGGGCGTGGGTGACAATATCCAGGTTGGGCCGTTTCTTGGCCGAGCGTAGAAACGAAACCGCCGTGCTTTGGCGACGCCCGTTCGCAATAGTGAAGTCGTAGCGGCCGAAGCCCTCCTGCTGGGCCCCGTTGAAATCATCGGTAAACGGGTAGCCCGCAGCTTGTCCGGCCTCGACGAATGCGTCGAAGAGCGGGTTCTTCATCGTGCCGCGCCCAACCCTGACCTCGCCGTCATCGCCGTGGAAGCCGTTATGACGATCGAGGTGCCGTTCGGAGCGGCGGAAATACGGCAGCACGTCGTCGTAGGCCCAGCCTTCGCACCCGGATTGGCGCCAAAGATCGTAATCGCGCGCGTGCCCGCGAATGTAGACCATGCCGTTGATCGACGACGATCCACCCAATGTCTTGCCGCGCGGTATAAAGATCTCGCGATCGTTCAGATTGGGATCAGGCTCGGAGTTGTAGAACCAGTTGCTCATCTTCGACGGATAGAGAACGCCGCACAGCAACGGAATATGGATCATCGGATTGAGGTCGCGCCCGCCGGCCTCCAAAAGCAGCACCCGATTGTTCGGGTCTTCGGAAAGCCGGTTGGCCAGCACGCAACCGGCCGAGCCCGCGCCCACAACAATAAAGTCGTAGGTCGTCATGGTGCGCTCAGCCTGGCGGTTAGTGCGCGGCGGGTTCGTCGGGCAGATCGCCCTCGGCCACGCGCCAGCAGCGGACGCTGCGCCCGTCGTCGAGCTTGGTCAATTCCTGCGGCAAGTCGCGACACTTGTCGACCTGCGACGGGCAACGACCGTAGAGGTAGCAACCTTTCGGCAGATTCTCGGTAATCGGGCTCGGGATTTCGCCCTCCAGCGTCTCGCGCACCTCGCGATCGACTCGGCGGTTGGCCGTGTCGGGAAACAGATGCGACGACAGCAACGCGCGCGAATAGGGATGGCGCGGGCGATTGAACACCTGGTCTTTGGTGCCGACCTCGACGACTTGACCGAGGTAAAGAACGACGACGCGGTGGCAGATGTATTTCACCGTCGTCAGATCGTGCGAGATGAACAGGTAGGAGATACCCAGTTTGGCCGACAAATCCATCAGCAGCTGGATGATTTCTGCCGTGGTTTCCGGCGTGAGCGCGGAGGTCGGCTCGTCGAGCACGATGAAATCGGGGTTGGAAGCGATCGCGCGGGCGATCGATGCGCGTTGCTGCCGGCCTGCGCTCATCTCGCGCGGCAGCGCGAAACGCATAGAGGGCTCCAGCCCGACGAGGGTCAGCAATTCGGTGATGCGCTGCTCTTTTTCCTCGGGCGACAAATTGGTGTGTAGCTTGAGAGGCTCGCTCAACACCTGATGAACGGTCCAACGCGGGTTCAGCGAATCCAACGGATCTTGGAAAACGATCTGAAGATCGCCGCGGAATTTGCGGAATTCGTTGGACCGAATATCGGCGAGGTTTTTCTCTTGGAAGAGAATTTCACCCTGCGTGGGCTCGACGAGCCGCAAGACGCAGCGACCGATCGTGGTCTTGCCGGATCCGGACTCACCGACTAGGCCCAAGCATTCGCCGGGCCGTAGTTCAAAATCAACATGTTCGGCGGCATGAACCTTCGAATCCGAGCCTCGGATCGGGAACAGTTTGCTCAGGTCTTTAACTTCGAGAATTGGCGGCGCTGTCCGATCGATCTTGCCGAGCACCGACTCGCCCGCCTCTTGCGCCTCGCGCTGCAGCTGAAGGATTCGCCGACTGTACTCATGCTGGGGCGATTTGAAGAAGGTATAGACGTCGGCATCTTCGACGATCGTCCCCTCATGCATGATCACGACACGGTCGCAATAGTTGGCGACGATGCCCAAATCCTGCGTGACGAGCACCACGGCGGAATTGGTTTGGCGGCAGCTATCCCACATCTGATCGAGGAACTGGGCCTGAATGGTCACGTCGAGACCCGACGTCGGTTCGTCGGCGATCAGCAGCTTGGGCTTGGAACTCAACGCGATCGCGATCAACACGCGCTGCGCCATGCCGCTCGACAGTTCGTGGGCGTAGGCTTTGACGCGTCGTTCGGGGTCGTTGATCCCGACCATGCGCAACATGCTGACCGCGTGATCCCATGCTTCGCGTTTGCCGACGTCGTTATGGGCGCGATAGACGTTGGCGATCTGGTCTCCCACCCGCATCATCGGATGAAGCGAGTAACGCGGGTTTTGGACGATCATGCCGATATCGCGCCCACGCATTTGACGCACGGTTTCCTCGTCCATCTTGAGGATATCGTCACCGGAGAAGTTGACCTGGCCCGTTTCGATGACGCCCGGGGGACGCACGAGGCCCAGGAAAGACATCGCGGCCGTCGACTTACCGCAACCGGGTTCGCCCATCAGACCGACGAATTCACCTGGCTTCACCGTCAGGTTGAAATCGCGAACGGCGAAGACATCCGGGCCCTCCACGATGGGAAAACGGACGGAGAGATCTTTCACCTCGAGGATGTTCCCGGACGACGACCCGGCGACCGTTGATTCGTTTGTTTCAGCGACCATGGTCATTCCTACCGGTAATCTTCTTCAAGGCCGTGCCCGACAGCGGCATAGCCAAAGATGGTGAGCGAGATCGCTACACCAGGAAAAATCGACTGCCACCATTCGCCGAGAATGATCTGCGGCGCACCCAGCGCAATCATGAGGCCCCACTCTGCCGTCGGCGGGCGGACGCCTGCGCCAACGAAGCTGAGGCCAGATGTCAGTAGAATGGCGAAACCAACCGTCGTCGAAAGTTGGATCAGCGAAGGCACAAGCGAGTTCGGCAAGACGTGTTTGAACGCCACTTTGAATTCGGAGTTGCCGACGGCGCGCGCCGCCTCGACATACCCGCGCGGCATCTGACCTAACACCTCGGCCCGCGTGAGGCGAATGAAGATCGGCAAGTAAACGATCGTGAGCGCGATGACGATGTTCACCGTGCTGCGACCGGAAAGCGCTACCAGGATCATCGCCGTGATGAACACCGGGAAGGCTTGAAGCAGGTCGGAAATCCGCATCAGGATTTCAGTGGAGAAGTGGCGGAAGAACCCGGCCAACAGGCCCAGCGTCGTGCCGATCACCATCGAAAGCAGCGCGGCGATCAACGCGATCTGCAGATCCGTCCGAGGCGCGGAGATCGTCCGCGAAAAAATATCGAGACCCGAGTTATCGGTGCCGAACCAATGGGGCGGATCAGCCCCAAGGAACACCGTGTCGATAAACAAACCGGGCCAATCCAACAGGTTCGGCGGACCGACCGATACGTTGCCGGTGGCAAAGTTCGGATCGTAAGGCGCAATGATAGGCCCAAAGAATGCCAAGAAGATCGAGAGGAAAACAATGATCACGCCAAAGGCGAAAAGCTTTTCCTCCTTGAACTTCTTAACCAGATCGATCTGACGACGCTTGGTCGGCACCGTCTCGACGACCATATGAGGTTCGACATGCTGATCAATGTCTTCGGGCGTTTCGATGTGCCCCTGCGGGTTGGCTGGCTCGTTCATCTGACCTGACCTAGAACGCAATCCGCGGATCAAGGAAGGCATGCAAGATGTCGATGGCGAGGTAAATCACCAACGACACCATCGCGATCACCAAAACGGTTCCTTGGATGGCGGGAAAATCGAGATTGAGGATGGAGCGGATCGAGTATTCCCCGATGCCACCGAGCGAATAAATCAATTCCACGGGCACGGCGCCGCCCAGTAGGAACCCGTAGATGATGGCCGTGAGGGTCATCGCCGGCGCAAGCGCCGCCCGAAGCGCGTAGCGCGCGACCTTCTTCCGGGGCAGACCGGCGCTACGGGCATAGAGGATGTAGTCCGAGCGCAGCACCCGCAGCATGTTCTGACGCACCATTTTCACGATCGGGCCCGACACCACGAAGACGAGTGTGAAGACCGGCAGCATCAAGTGCTTGCCCGCGTCGATCCACACGTCGAACCGGCCGCGAAGCAGCGAATCGATCATGATGAACCCGGTAATCGGATCAGGCGCGGTCAGGAAGGGATTGAGCCGTCCGAGCGGTGCCGGCGCCGATGGCCACCCGGCCTGCTGGAAGACGAAAAAGAAAACGAACACGAACATCAGGCCCCACCAGAATTCTGGTTGAGAGCCCGCGAACAATCCCCAGACGAAGGTAAAGCGATCCGCGGCACCTCCAGGCCGCGTCCCACTAGACATCCCCAGTGGCATTGCCAGCAAGAAGGCAATGATGAGCGCGTACGTAATGAGTTCAAGCGTAATGGGAAGAAACCGCGTGACCTCTTCAAGGATCGGCGAACCCGTCACCCACGACTCGCCAAGGGTTCCTTGCACGATCCCGGGGTCGCCCGTGGACGAAAAAATCCCCAAGTAATTTCCGAGCTGCTGAAGTTGGTGTTCGTGAAGCCCCAACGATTCCGTTGCTTGCTTCACCGCCTCTTCGGTTGCATTCAGCCCGACAATGCGCGCGACGGGGTCCGCGTCCAAACCGCGGATCAAAAAGAATACGACGAGCGAAATGCCGATCAATTGCAAGACCGCAATCGCCACCCTTTTCGCGATAAATCGCCAGACCATGTCGCCTCCCAAATCCCCGGTCGAACCCGTGCGGGTCCCGCAATACGACGCCGACGTGCGACTTTTCTGCCGCTTTTCGCCCGACGGTGGGGGACTCTCCCATAACCTTCCCCCAAGTCAAGAAAAATGACCGGATTTCTGCGCTAGAGTGCGACGCGAGAATTCAACCAAACGGAGACAATCCATGCCCGTCACGATCAAAGAGGTCACCAGCGAACCTCTGGCGCAAGATACCTTCGCCCTCTTTGGCGATGTCCTCGCACCAGGCGACGGCGGGCTGGACAACCGCGACTTGCTTTCAATGGGCTACGCCAGAATGTCCGACGACGTCGACGACGACCGGCTCGACGATTTCGACGTACTGGATTACTGGGGCGGCATTGCGACGATCTCGCGCGAGGCCATGCGTCTTGGGTACCTGCGGCCCAAGAAACGGCCGTTGGCGTTCTCATGGTTTGAGCGCCATCTCAAAGGGACTCAGACCTTTGTGCCGCTGAACGGCGCGCGCAGCGTGATCGCCGTCGCCCCGCCTTACGACGCCGACGATCCAGCGGCGGTTCCAAAGTTAGACGAGGTACGCGCGTTCGTCCTCGATGGCAGCATGGGTGTCAACTTGCATCCCGGCACCTGGCACTGGACGCCGTTCCCGCTCGACGTGCGCAGCGACTTCATCATTTTGGTGCGCGAAAGCGTCGCCGAAGACGACCTCAATTTCATCGATTTGGAGAAACGAATGGATACGCGCATCCAAATCGCGATGCCCGGTCAGTCGTAAGTCAGTTCTTGCGCAAGGTCGACGAACAGGGCGCCATCCTCTTCCTTGGTGGGATAGAGCAAGAGATCGATCTCGGCCTCGCCGGACGATTCGCCGGTACGCATGTCCCATTGCCAAAGGTGGAACGAACAGGTCACCGTCGCCCCGTCGCACATACCGGTCGATAGCGGTTCGTCCATGTGAGGGCAGCGCAGCGGATAGACGTAGGTCTCGCTGCCGGTTTTCGCGACAACGATTTTCTTGCCGTCGATTTCGAACTCCTTCAGTTCGTTGTCGACCAAATCGCCGACCGCACAGACCCGTTTCCAATCACTCATTACGCTCGTTTCTCCCTAACTGAATTTGTCATAGCGGATGCGCGCCGGCGGCACCTTACCCTGCAAAACCAACAGTCGCATCGCCGCCTCGACCATTTGGGGCGGCCCCGCGAGATAGGCAAGGACGCCCTCAAGCTTGCCCGCCATCTCGCCCCCCATAACCTCGTGGACGAACCCTTCCGCAAGAACGGCGGGCAACAACGATTTTTGTTCGGCGTCGCTCGGTCGTTCGTCCGAGAACGCCAAGGTTAGAGACACGCGACCCGGATACGCGGCAGCGATCGCAAGCAGCCGGTCCATCTCGTAAAGGTCTTCAAAGGCTCGCACACCAAAAAAGACGTCTGCGCGATGTTGCGCAAAATGGCCGGCCCCGGCCGCCCGGTCGAGAATCGATAGAATCGGCGCCAAACCGGACCCTCCCGCCACGCAGACAAGATCGGCCGCATCGCGTGCCGGTTGGAACGAGGCTTTGCCCAACGGGCCGAACAACGTGACCGGCACCCCGGTGCGGTCCGCGCCAGATAGCCACCCCGACACGGCGCCGCCCGGCATCAATTTGACGGTGAACGTCAGGGTCTCGCCGGTCGGGTCGTATTCCGCCATCGACCAACCGCGATAGCCCGGCACATCGGGCACATCGACCAACATGAACTGCCCGGCGTCATAGGGAATGGCTGCATCGGGCCGGATAACGAGCCTTAGAACATTATGATTCAGCGGGGCGACCGCTTCGATCACCCCGGCGGCAAGCCGCGGCAAGTGAGCGCTTGGTTCTTGAAGCTTGCCACGAATGGTGATGCGGCAATCTTCTTGTGGGCGCGCCTGGCACATGAGGATTTCATTTTTCTCGTCGGACACGTGGCGTCGCGCCGGCGCCTCCGTCCAGCCCGGATCGACGGTGCCCGCCTCCAAGGTGGCCTTGCAGCTGGCACAGGTCCCCGTGCCGCACTCGTAGGGCAGCCCTAGTCCAGCCGCCAAGCCGGCGAACAGAATCTCTTGGTCGTCCGGGCAGTCAAAGCTCGCCGATCGGTCTCGACCGGTAATCTCTATATGCATCAGCAGGCCGACTAGATCGGAATGTGCGAGCCAATGCCCAGATCGCGCGTCTCCAGGTGGGCCTTACGCTTCTTTAAGAGGGGACGGTCGCCGCTGTAGTCGACCTCGTCGAAATACGTGCCGGCAACAAAAAGTTGCGAACGCCCTTCGGGATCGGTGTGAGTCACGATGAACGAGCTTGTAATCGCCGCCGTCTTGGCGCTTGCGTCGTCCTCCATAAAGTAGATCGAGACGTGACGCTTTAGAGTCCCCAGCCTTTTGAGGTGTTGCGGCACCATGTCCAATAGCGCACGCATGCCGTCGTAGTCCTGGTCAAGCCAGGTCATTTCCTTGCGGATCTCGGGACTGAAGGCCGTCACTCGATAATCGAGATCAGGCGCGCATAGGTCCATGAAGGCGTCAAAGTCCTCGGCGTCGAGGGCTGTGCAGGTTCTGTAGACCACTTCTCGGATGGCTTGATCGGACGACATCTCACTCACTCATTGGTTTTTAGGATTATGTGATGGGTGCCCCGTCATATCGCTCCACGCCTTGTAGTATGCGCGTAGCATTAAGTCGTCTTGGCCCTGCCCCTCTTCGTCGCGGGCGATGATTTGGTACCGCGCCGCCCCCGAACCGAACGCTTTTTCGCAAGCCTCGGCGGCAAACGCATCCTCCGGCACATTGCGCCCAAAGGGCCCCCAATAATCGTTGTGGTGCTGCATGCGCATGCGCCGATCGGCCTCCGGCTCACCTTTGATGCCGAGGCCGCGCGATTCGACGACCGTGCGATGCGCGTCAATCGGGGTGACCGTGTCGATCCGCATCACCGTGCCCCGGGTGATGATCGTCGTGTCGGGAAACAGCGGCGTAAAGCGTGCGTCGTCGACCGTCAGCCCGGGGAAGGCCTTGGAATCCTCGCGCGCGCCATAGGCTTTGTAGTTGTGATAATCCGCCTTGAGGCCACCGATCGCGAGATGCCCACCTGGGTAGGTCCGCATATCGCGCTCGGTCATGGGGGCCGCGGTCATCTGGGTGGTGCGTAGCACCACATGCATGAACTCGTGATAGAGATCGACGATCGTCTCTTGCCATGCTTTCCAGTTCGCTTCGACGGTGCCGCGATGGAAATGAAAGACCTCGTACTCGACCGAGGGGTCGCCGAACACGTCGTCAAATATCTCCAAGGAGTCGCCCAGGAATTCGTCCAACGGCGGCGCGGCGTCGTCCAGGGTGACAAAGACGAGGCCCGACCTAGTCGCGGTCCGCACTTCGCGCAATCCCAGCGTCGATTTCTCCACCCCGGTCGTCGCGTAGGCTTCCTCGCGGGGAATGTCGACGCAGCGACCGCACGTATCGTAGGTCCACAAATGATAAAAGCAGGTGAGGCGGGATGCCGTTCCGGCGACGTCGCCCAGCAAGCGAGCCCCCCGGTGCGAGCACACGTTGAAAAAGCATCGCACCGCGCCGTCCTCACCCCGGATTACAAAGAGGGGTTGGGTGGCGTGTTGGAACGTTCGGTAGTCGCCAGCGCCGGCTATTTCGCTTTCGTGACACGCAAAATGCCACACCTTGCCCAGCACCTGATCAAGCTCGGCCTGAAAAAGCCCGGCGTCGCGGTAGACCTCGCCGCTGACGTAATCCCGCGGATTCAGGTCAGGCGGATTGTCGCGATCGGCGAACCTGCGGGCGGCCATTTATTCTGCCGCCGCCGACCTGAGCGGATCTGCCGGAGAACGCTCCATACGGCGCGCCCATTCGGCATACCAGGTGCGCATCATACCGTCGTCTTGGCCTTTGCCGTTTTCTTCCCGCGCAAGAACCTGATAGACGGCGGCGCCATTTCGAAAACCCGCTTCGCAGGCCTCGGCGGCGAACGCATCCTCGGGCACGTTGCGGCCTAGAGGGCCCCAATATTGGTTGTGGTGCTTCATGCGGGTGCGACGAACCTCGGGCGAATCGCCTTTGCGACCAAGCCCGCGCCACTCGACCAACATGGTCTTTTCGTCGATCGGCGTGACGACATCGATTCGGATCGCCGTGCCTCGCGCAAGCAATGCCGCATTCGGCCAAAGATCGACGAAGAAGAAATCGTCGGGCGTCAATCCGGGCAATGCCATGTCCGAATCGCGAGACGCCATCCCTTTGTATTTGTCGTATGCCGCCTTGAGTCCGCCACCCATGGTGTGGCCGTTCTTGAAGGCTTTAACGACTCGACTATCCATGCTCGCGGCCGTCATCTGGGTGCGACGCAGAAGCACGTGCATCCACTCGTGGTACAGGTCGAGATTGGTTTCCTGCCAAGCCTTCCAGTTCGCATGCAGGACCGATCGGTTGTAGTGGAAGACTTCGAGCTCGCCCGAACCTAAAGACGCCTCGAAGGGCGCCAGAGCTTCGCCGATATATTCGGTCACCGCCGGCGCTTGGTCATCCAGGTTGATAAATACCAACCCAAGGTTCGTCTCGGTGCGGATCTCGAAGAGACCGCAATCGTCTTTGGTCAAACCTGCAGACTGGTAGGCTTCGGGCCGCGGGATATCGACGCAAGCACCGCGATCGTCATAACTCCAGAGATGATAGAAACAGGTCAAACGCTCGGCGTTGCCGGCCGGTTCGTGAATGATCTTCGCCCCGCGATGGGAACACACGTTCATGAACGTGCGGATCACCCCGTCCCGACCGCGAATCGCAATCAACGGCATCCCGACATAGTCGAAGGTCCGGAAATCGAAGGGGTTCGCCAATTCGCTTTCGTGGCAAGCCAAGTGCCAGCAGCGCTCGAAAACGCGTTTCTTTTCGTCGGCGAAGATCGTTGGATCGGTATAAACGGCGCCGCTGACGACATGGGTCTCAGGGATTTCAGGCAGCGTCCGCCAGCTTTCCGCGTTCCGTGCAGTCATGGGATCACTCCTTACCGTGTGGGGAAAGCGTAGTGCATGGGCGGCGGACCGGTCCAGCCCAGGCCGGTAGCCGGTTAGGACCGCCGTGCACCCAATTTCTCCAGGCGCCAGGTCACAACGTCCAGACGATCCTGACCAAAGAAGGCTTCACCTTCGACCGCAAGCGTGGGAACCCCCCAGTGCCCGACATCGGCAAGCCGCCGCTCGTTGGCGGTAATGACCTCGTCGTATTTGGCGGGCCGGGTCGAGATTTCCCGATCCATTTCGGCTAAGTCGAGACCTGCCTTGGCGACCGCGTCGGCCAGGTGCGACCCTTGATCCCAGCCGACGTCGGCCCCACTCCACATCATCGGTGCGACGGTACCGATAAAAGCCATGCCTTTGCCGGTTTCGCCGGCCAAGGCCCCGAGCCGGGACAAACGGTAGATATAGGGCTGGTCTTGCGTCGGTCGGGGCCGATCGGTTTCGAATACCACGGGATCAGGCTGGGGGCGCGCGAAGGGCACACCTAAGAAATCGGCGGTCCGCTTGGCATCCATCGCGTTATAGGCGCCGCGCGCCTTGGGCATGGATTCGAAGTAATCGGGATCGCGCACCGCAAGGGGCATTACCACGCGTAGGTGCAACTGGACATCGAACTCTTCTTGCATTGCCTGAAGACGCTTCAAAGCCAAGTAACAATACGGGCTGCGGAACGACCAGAATAAATCAACCGGGATCATCGGAATGCCTCGCTGAAACGATGGGCCACCCGTTCAGTGTCTGCTATGCCCTAGCCAACGTCCACAATCCCGCCCGCAAAGCGAGTTTTCCATGTTGAACAATATCCTCGTCGCCCAGGCCGCGATCGCAGGCGCTCTGTTGCCGATCCAAGCCGTCTTGAACGCCGCCGTCGGCCGTAGTCTTGGGCACCCGCTCAGTGCGGCCATGATCAACTTCATTGTCGGCCTGATCGGGTTGGCCGCCTTGGCAACGGCGTTGCGGGTCCCCCTGCCGCAACTCGGGAACATTGGCCCCTTGCCTTGGTATTACTGGGTGGGTGGGGGATTAGCCGGTGCGTTCTTCGTCTTCACGTCATTGTTCGTCGCGCCGCGAATCGGCGTCACGGCGCTCCTCGCCGGTGTCTTGGCTGGGCAACTGGTGGCGTCGGTGACGATGGACCACTTCGGTCTCTTAGGATTGCAGAGCCAACCGGTCACGCTCGGCCGTGCCGCCGGCATCGCCCTCCTGATTGCTGGTGTGTTTATGGTGCGCCGCTTCTGAAAGCAGGGCAAAAAACAAGGGCGGCCCTTGGGACCGCCCTTTGTCGCAGCCGTGCTGCGATAGCTCAGTTGCTACCGCGCCGCCGTCCGAACCTGTCATAAACGACAATATCGGAGGGCGCCGCGCGCAGCGTTGTAGATTTACCTAGCTCTTTTTTTTTGCTTTCCGGCGCGCCTTACGCTTTGGCGCGGTCGCGGCGGCTTTTCTCTTCGGCGCCTTACGCTTGGCGGCCTTTTTCTTGGCGGCTTTGCGCTTCGGTGCTTTCCGCTTAGCCGCCTTTTTCGTCGCGGCCTTGCGCTTTGGTGCTTTCCGCTTCGCGGCCTTACGCTTAGGCGCTTTCCGCTTTGCGGCTTTTTTCTTAGCTACTTTTTTCTTAGCTACTTTTTTCTTAGCGGCCTTCTTTTTGGCGGCCTTCTTCTTTGGGGCCTTCCGCTTAGCTGTCTTTTTGGCTGCCGCTTTCCGAGTTTTCCTCCGTGCCGCTGGCTTTTTAGCCGCCGGTTTTTTCCGGGCTGCGGTCTTCTTCTTGGCAGCAGGTTTCCGCTTAGCGGATTTCCTTTTAGCTGCCAGGGCTGCGACTTTCGCCATTAGAACCCTCCAATATGGTCCTTAATAAAGACAAGTTTCTTCACACGAGACTGACAAAACTACGTGCAAGTCCGCGGGATCGTACAAAATTTTCATTTCATAGTCACTGCAAAAAAGAAATCGCGCCAAGGACTCGTTAAGCAGCGGCGCGAGGCGAGTCCTTAACGCCTTAGTCGAGTCATACCGATCCAAGAAATTCGTAACTTGGAGTCGGCGTTTCATTGTCCGTTCTTGATTGATTCGATTGTCCGCGAACGACTCGGGCGGACGCCAAGACTTGCCGCAACCATCGGCACGAAGTTGTTCTGTACGGTGTCATTAGTCGCAAGTGGACCGACGATCGGTTTGTCTTTGGCGCGACCGACGTTTCATTCGGCCAAGTTCTTGCAACTAAAAAGCTGTTAAAAAACAGCGGCTTACACGCAGCGCTACGGCGTCAACCCGCCGCCGTTCACATAGAGGACCTGGCCGGTCATGAAGCAAGACGCCGGGCCTGCGAGGAAGAGAATGGGGCCGACAATGTCTTCCGCGACAGCCAGTCGGCCCAATGGGGTCACATTGATATAGCCGCTGAACTGGGCGTCCCAATCGCCGTCCTCGGCATCGACACGCCCCGTGCCACCCGCCAGGAATGCGGTTTTCACTGCACCCGGCGCGACGGCATTGGCGCGCACACGTGGAGCATTTTCGACCGCAATGCCCTTCGTGAGGGCAATGACACCAGCTTTTGAGGCCGAATAGGGGGCGTAACCGGGGAGCACTCGCACCGCAAGGCCTGAGGCAACGTTCACCATCGCGCTGCCCTCTGCCATGTGCGGCAACGCGTATCGACAAATCAGAAACGCCGAACGCAGATTGCCGGACACAATATCGTCCCAGGACGCCGCATCACGCTCGGCGACGGGCGTTAAGTCGTCTCGGTACCCCACGAGATTGATCAGCGCATCGATTTCGCCGGCCTCGCGCACGCGCTCGAACGCATCCTGGACCGACGCATCGCTGTGCGCGTCAATCGCGACAAAATCCGCCTCGTTCGGCGTGGGGTGGCGATCATGCGAGGCTTTGAGGTCAAGAACGGTCGTTCTCGCGCCTGTCGCCACGCATGCGTTCACTACCGCACGACCAATGCCGCCGCACCCACCGGCAACGACAACCCGCGCATCGGGTGCCGGGCCCAGTCGGCCGAAATCAATCGTTGCAGGGTCTGGGATCACGGGCTTTCTCCTTGGCGCGTAACGCGGTCGATGAAACCGAACATGGCCGCATGGGCCTGCTCGGTGGTTTTGGCGTCGTAGACCGGCTGTCCCTCACGCGAGAAGCCATGGTCCGCGCCCGGGTAGTCGTGGCATTCGATATCGCCATCCTTTGGCAGGGCGGCTTTGACACGGGCGACAATTTCCGGCGGCGCGTACTTATCGAGACTGGGGAAATGGATTTGGAAGGGTTTGCGAATATTTGCGGCTTCCGAGAGGTGCTGCTCCAGACGCACGCCGTGAAAGCAAATGTTACCGGCGGCGGGCAACCGCGCGGCGGACAGGAAAGCGAGAAGCCCACCAAGGCAGTAGCCGACCACGACGACCGTCCCGTTGCATTGGGGATGCGCGGCAAGCGCCTCGATGCACGACCCGATATCCTCCATCGCAAGGTCGTCATCGAGAGCGTTACGAGTCGCGAAGGCACGCTCCCAATCCTCGCCCGCGTAATCGAATGACGCGCCGGGGTTGATCCGGTGATAGAGGTCGGGCGCCATCGCCGCGTAACCGCGCGCGTTGAACAACGGCAAGCGGGACCGGATGAAGTCCGTCATCCCAAAAATCTCGTGGAGAATCAGTACACCCGGCGCCGGCTCTTTCGTTGCGGCGCTAAACAACGCCGACATTTCGGCGCCATCGCCCACACGGACGCGGACGTCGTCGCTGTCCACGGTGGACCCCTAGTTGACGGGTGTGTCGGGGAAGGTCACGCCTACCATGCAGTCGCGGGTAACCAGGGCGGCGAGCTGCTCTTCGGTCATTCCCTCGGTCCCGGCGGGACGTGGCGGCAACACGAGGTAGCGCATGTCGGCGGTCGAATCGACGACCTTGATCTCGACCGAATCGTCTAGCTGGGTGCCGAATTCATCCAGCACACCACGGGGATCGATCACCACCCGGCCGCGATATTCCTTGCTTTTGTACCAATCCGGCGGCGGGCCGAGCAGAACCCGCGGATAGCACGAGCACAACGTACAAACCACGACGTGGTGTAGCGTGTCGGTATTCTCGAGGACGACGAGGTTCGGCGCCGGGCCCACGTCATAGCCCAACGCCTCGATGGCAGTTTTTGGATCGGCCAGGAGTTGGGCTTTGAATGCGGGATCGACCCAGGCCCTGGCGACAACCTTGGCGCCGTCCGCCGGGCTGACACTGTCGGTCTTGTCGACCTGGCGACGAAGATCATCCGCCGAAAAGATGTTCTTCTCGATCAACAACTCGCGGATCGCCTGCTCGAGAAGGTCGAATTCCGTCGGCGCTTTTCCCTCTTCGATCGGCGCGTGGTCGTCGTGGTCGTGATCGTGGTGATGGGCCATGAGTCCTCGCTAGTCGGCGTCGAGCCAGTGTTCGTAAATGTCCGCACACACGGTATCGGCAGCGGGTCCGCGGTAGTCGGGCCACACGTCTTTTTGGAGGAACCGCACGAGATAGAGCGGTTTTTTCGGCAAACCTTCCTTGCCGTAGGCCAATTCTTCCGGATTGCGGAATTCGCCATGAATGGACTCGATAACGCCTGGTTTGCCCCGAAGGAAAAACGGCGTCCGAATATGTCCCGGCGGGTCGCCTTCTTTGACGAGGACTCGTTGGCCCACCTTGAAGGTCGCATTCATCCTGCCGCCCTCTCTCGTAGCTGGGCCAGGCGAGTAGCGATTTCGTCCTCGGACAACATGCCTTTTTCGACGATCAAGATGCGAATGGCCGCTAGCCACTTCTGGTAGTAGCTGAACGACATGTAATCCTTTTCCGGCAGCGACTCGATGGCCCGGCGCAATTCGTCGACGCGAAACCGACGGCCGTCGAGCATCAGCTTGAGAACGGCGTCTACGCGATTGTCCCAATCGGTACGGTCGTGATCGCGTTGGTCAATCGGACCGAAGTCCTTCCCGCCCAAATCATGAGGTCCTGGCATACGGTGCATTACAGGGGTTCGCAGCGCAAACGTCAATTGTTTGACGCCTTGTCTTTGGCTGCAGCCCCCTGCGGGCTCACATGGTAAAACTTTGAAACCCTAAAGGGGGACTTTGGTTGTTTGACATTTCTCTTGATGCGATCACGGCACTGACAAGCGTCATTCTGATCGACATCGTTCTCGCCGGCGACAATGCGATCGCGGTGGGGATGGCGGCGAACGGACTGCCGGCGTCGCAGCGCGGCAAAGTAATCCTGGTCGGTATCGCCGCGGCGACCATTTTGCGCATCGGCTTTGCCCTTATTGCCAGCCAGCTGATGGCGATCATCGGCCTGTTGCTCGCCGGCGGAATATTGCTTCTCTGGGTGTCGTGGAAACTATGGCGTGAGTTGCATGCCAGCGGCCGCGCCGCGGAGCACGAGGGCGAACTCGTTCTGGAGGGTGCGCCAACGTCCGACGCACCGACCAAGACGTTCGGTCAGGCCACGGTTCAAATAATCGCGGCGGATGTATCGATGTCGCTCGACAACGTTCTGGCCGTCGCCGGCGCGGCGCACGAACACCCGCGAATTCTCGCGCTGGGCTTGATTCTCTCGGTGGCCTTGATGGGGGCGGCGGCTGTCGTGATCGCCAAGCTGCTCGACCGCTTCAGGTGGATCGCCTATGTCGGGCTCATCGTCATTCTTATCGTCGCCGTACGCATGATCTGGGACGGCGGGTTGGATGTCTTTGCGCACCTCAACGGCGGGTAGGCTGCGCCCGAAGGTCCGCGATGCGTTTCTCGATCTCGGCCTCGCTAAAGAGACCCTTCTCGATCGTCAGCAGATGAAGTGCAGCGAGCCACTTTTGGTAGAAGGTGAACGATAGATAATCCCGGGGCGGCAGCGACTCGATCGCGCGCCGCACTTCATCGACGGACCAATAACCGCGATCTCTTAGCGTGTATTGCATCGCATCGACCCGTTTGTCTCGCAAGCTGCGCACGTGGTCGGCCCGATCAATGGGGCCGAAATCGCGGCCGCCGAGGTCGTGAGGTCCAGGCATAAGGCCATTACAGCGCCGAGCTCTGCCGCAGGTCAAACTCTGGTCGGTTGATGACACCGCCCTGCGCCCCTAGGCTCGACCGAAACGGGGAGAAACCGATGCAGGATCCGATATTCCATGTTGCCTTTGCCGTCGACGATCTCTCGACGGCACGCGATTTCTACATCAGCACGCTGGGCTGCAAAGAGCGCACCGACACCAGCGGCAAGAGCTACGCGGTGATCAATTTTTTCGGCGCGCAGATGGTCTTGATAGAAGCACCCGATGAGGTTGAACCGAGCAAGGCCGATCCGTCCGTGGAGCCCTACAAGCACTTCGGGCTGATCATGGATTGGGAAGACTGGAACGACTTGGCGGACGAACTGCGCGCCAAGAACGTCGACTTTCGAATCAAGCCGAACGTCAAGGATCACCCGGATATCGGGACCGTGGGCAATATGTTCGTCGCCGACCCAGCTGGTAACTATCTCGAGTTCAAGTCCTACAAAGATAAGACCAAAATTCTTTAGGGCTTTCGCGCGACCAAACTGGCGTAGGCGATGTGGCCGAAGAACGAACCATCGGCGGCCCGGCGCCGCGCTTCGGCCTTCAGTGCGTTTGCAAGATCGTCCCCGATGACCCCTTGCGCGGCGAGAACCTCTGCGCCTCGCTCTGCGTGCCCGAGCATATAAGCGGGATCGACGACCTCGGCGTAACCATGGCTGCGGAAACGCTGAATCTCAAACCCCGCGGCTTTCGCCATTTCAGGCAGCCGCCGCACGATCCAGCGATCCATAACATTGTGTTCGGTCACCGCGCGCGAGCACGCCTGGAGCGGATCATGTTCGGCCAACGCAACGGTTGCCGACGCATAGTCACCGTCGAAGATCGCTATCCACCCGCCGGGCTTTAGAACCCGATAGGCTTCCGTAAGGGCGCTTTGCGGTTCGGGGATATGGCACAGCGCAGTATGGAGAACGACCACATCGAACGTCCCGTCACCGAAAGCAAGGTTACGGGCATCGCCGACCTCGAAGGAAAGTTTCGGATCGTCCGGCGCGATCTCGCGCGCCCGCTCGATCAAGATCGGTGAGGGGTCCAGACCAAGCACGGAAGCAGGCGCATCAAGCGCCGCGAGGACGCGCGCTACCGGACCGGTGCCGCACCCGATTTCGACCACCTGCGCATCTGTTGGCCAGTCGATGTCGCCCAGATAGGTGTCGAGCATCGCGCGTTGGTCGGGATGCGCCGCACGCACCTCAAGCCGGTCAGCGATCGTGCGCACAACTTCGGGATCGGTATCGGCGATCTTGGCGTAAGGATCGGATGCCACGACGAGCCTCCCTTAGTATTGGCGATCGCGTTTGATGGGAAAGCGCACTTTGGCGGCCGCTTCTTCCGGCGGCAGATCGAGGTCCCAAAGCTTGGCGACATATCGGTCGCCGCGTCGTCCATTGGAAAGATCGGAGACCAAGTACTGAATGGGCGGCACCATGATCACCGGCTCGAAAAGATTTCCGTCCGCGCCGGCCCGCGACTTGTCACCCACCTTCCCGGGGATCATCGCCGTGTCGGTCGCACCGCCCGGCAATAAAGCATTCACCGTAATATCGGTGTCCTCGAGGTCCTGTGCCATGATCATGGTCAGGCCCTCGACCGCCCATTTCGATGCGCCATAGGGCGCGTAGCCCCGCCGCTGCATGGTAATCAGGCTGGTCGACACATTGACGATCCGCCCCCAACCCTCCGCTTGAAGGTGCGGCACGGCGGCCTTGGCCATGTTGAAGACACCGTTAATGTTGGTGTCGATCATCATGCCCCACGTCTCGTCGGGGATGGACCAGAACGCCGGTCGTTTCTTGACGAAATCCTCGTCGACATAAGTCATGCCACGGCCCGCATTGTTCACCACGACATGGAGATGACCCCACTTGTCTTTGGCGTCCTGCATCACCCGCTCACAATCGTCGACCTTGGTCACATCGGCTTGTAGCGCCAAGACACAATCGTCTCCGCCGATGGCGGCACAATCTGCGGCGGTTTGCTGAAGTTCGCCGCCCTCACGCGCCGCGGTGATCGCCACCTTTGCTCCGGCCTCGGCAAGGCCTAGCGCCATGGCACGTCCCAGCCCGCGACCACCTCCGGTGATGACCACAACCTTATCTTTGATCGACTCATGCATTGGCGTTCACCCCATTGTGTATGCCGCGATTTATGACGCCGTAACCTATGAAGCCCGCGCAGGGTGGGCAATGGCTCTTGCTACAATTTGGCGGCTCACAAGCGGCTCCCTATGATGCGGTCCTAATCCAAACGCATAAAGGCTTGGGACCATGGCACTCGCTGAATCGCCGGCCAACAAACGCATCAAAGGCTTGAAGGTCGCCCACGCCGACCGTCAAGGAAGCGCGCACGCCGTTATTTTGGAGCCGAGTCCACGCCGGGTCCGGGTGAAGTTTAACGGCGAAACCATCGCGGATTCGAGCAACATGCAGCTATTGCACGAGGATGGCCATCTACCGATCTATTACTTTCCGATGGCGGATGTCCGCATGGACCTGCTCGAAAAGACCGCGCATTCGACGCATTGCCCGCACAAAGGCGATGCGTCCTATTGGACCGTTCGCGTCGGCGACCGCGAAGCGGAGAATGCGGTTTGGGGCTACGAAGATCCGCTCCCCATCCAGCCCGGATTGAAAGGCTTGGTCGCGTTCTATTGGAACCGCATGGACCAGTGGTTCGAAGAGGACGAAGAGATATTCGTACACCCGCGCGACCCCTATAAGCGGATCGACACCATCACGTCGTCGCGCCGCGTTACGGTCACCCTCGACGGCACGGTCTTCGCCGACACCACCAATGCCGTCTTCTTGTTCGAAACGGGCCTGCCGACCCGCTACTACATCCCCAAGAAGGATGTCAGCGGCACCCTGACCCCCTCGGACACCCAAACAGCCTGCCCCTACAAAGGGGTCGCGCATTACTTCAATGTCGATGTCCGGGGGAAGACCCACGAGGATATCGTGTGGTACTACCCCGATCCGATCCCGGAGATTCCGAAGATCAAAGACCTCCTGTGCTTCTATAACGAAAAGGTCGACGCGATTGCCGTCGACGGGCAGGAAATTCCGAAACAACCGTCGCCCTGGTCGGACGGTTAGAGAAAGGCAAGAAAAATGAGCGGCAAGACACTCTCGCAGCTATTGGCCGGTGACGGCATCGTCGTTGTCCCCGGGGGCGGTACCGCCCTGGAACTTCGGCTCGCGGAACTCGCAGGGTTCCAGGCGGGCTACGTATCGGGCTATGCGACCGCTGCGGCCGTCTATGGCGTCCCCGACGTCGGCCTCATCGCATTCAACGAAGTCGAAGCCAACGTGCGGGCGATCCGCTCGGTGACCTCGATCCCCCTGATCGTCGATTGCGATACCGGCTACGGCGACGTCGCCAACGTCATTCGCACGGTTCGCGGCTTAGAGGCACTTGGCGCGGGAGCGGCGCAGTTCGAAGATCAGACCTGGCCCAAAAAATGCGGACACATGGAAGGCAAGATCATTGAGCCGGTCGAAAAGGCCGCCGAACGCATTCGGGCCGCGGTCGCAGGCCGCAGGTCTCCAGACTTCAAGATCATCGCGCGCACCGATGCGCGCGCACCGCTCGGCATGGAAGAGGCCATGCGCCGCCTCAAAATCTATAAGGAGGCCGGCGCCGACGTCTTGTTCATGGACGCGATCGAATCCCCCGAAGAGATGAAGCGTCAGACGACCGAACTGCCCGGCCCGCACATGGTGAATATGTCGGAAACCGGCAAGACGCCCCTGATGTCCGCGGACGAGCTCGAAGCGCTCGGCTACAAGATCGTGATCTTCCCATCCAGTATGACCCGGATCATGGTGCGCCAGCTTTCGCAGTTCATGGCGATGTTACGCGAAACAGGCGATTCGCGGAGTTGGCTGGATCGCATGGCCTCGCTCGACGAGACCAATGCCGCGCTTGGTCTGCCCGAGTTGGACGACGTGTCGGCGAAGATTCGCGCCGCCTGATCTAGACCTAGTGAACGGGGTCGCCGGCTTGCGGCCCCTCTTTCACATAAGCGCGCGCCACCGGCGAGGCATGGTGGTGGACCAGTCGCCAGCGACCATCCTCGCGAATAAAGAAGTTTGTCGCCGCGAGAAGGTTGTTACCGACCGATTCGCCACAGGTCACGAACGCGGCGTCGCCCACGACATGTGCTCTTGGGTCGAGGCAAGCCACACGTCCGCCGCTCCCCTCCAGTATTCCGGCCCAGCTCTCGAGAACGTCATCTCGGCCCGAGAGCGCCGGCCAGCCGGGATGCGTGCATGCCACATGGGGGCCGATCGACCATACCGCCGCCATAGCGGTCGCATCGCCCGCCTCGAACGCGTCATAGAAGGCCTTGTTCGCCGCCAACACGGCCTGTTCTTCGTCCATACCGAAATCCACCAAATGTCACCACGGGCGCCAAATCATGACCGGAACGCCGCCCCAAATACAGACCAGGCCCGCGGCAACTTATCCACAGTATTTTGTTAATTCCGCTCGTCGCGACACCATATCTAGGGGGTTCGCGGTTGACTCCGTCTGACCGCGCTGCTTACCATTCTGTGCGCAATTGAGCCCTTTCTTTGTGCCGTCAGTATTTGGTTAGTAATCGGCAGTCCGTTTCTTTCCCTTTACTTCCAAAGAACTGAGGCAAGCGGGGTACCATGCTTCAATACGTCGACATTCTAAAAAACTGGATCTACCGGCTCACCGAACTCGGGATCGGACTGATCGCCCTCGGAATCGTAGTTCAGATCATCTTCGGCGGTGACGTTGCTTTTCTGCCGACGGATATCATCGGCAATCTCACCGCTCTCATCGCCAGTCTTGGGTCGAACGGCCTCGTCGGTCTGATCGCGCTGGCAATCATTCTCTACCTGTTCACCAAGCGCGGCACATAGACACCGGTCGCGTTCTCGGAGACCCTGGGCTCGGCAGACCGTTGCCGAGCCCTTTTCTTTTCGATGACGGAACAAAAACAAGCTTCTCAGCGGAAGCGTCGCCAGCCGCGCAAGGTTACGCCCAACTCATTACGCAATGCCGCGCTCTATTACCTTCAGCGCTATGCGTCCTCTTCGGAGAACTTGCGCGAAGTCCTGACCCGGCGTGTCCGGCGCGCCGAACGCCACCACGAGACAGACCGCGAGAAGGCGGCAAGTTGGATCGACACCATTGTTTGCGACTTCCAGAAGAGCGGCATGTTGGACGATCGCACCTACGCGCAAGCCCGCGTTCAAACGATGTTTCGACAAGGACGATCACAACGACGCATGGTGCTCGAACTCCGTAGCAAAGGTGTCGCCCCTGAAGATATCGATGCAGCCCTTGCGACCCTGTCAACGGAACACCAAAAACCAGATCGGGCGGCAGCCCTGCGCTACGTCAAACGCCGACGCCTCGGCCCCTACCGACAACGCGCGCGGGAGGAGCACCGAGACCGCGATCTAGCGGCCGTCGCACGCGCCGGGTTCGACTACGACACCGCACGCCGCGTGATCGACGCCGAATCAGCCGAAAGCCTGGAAGAAGAGTTCTTGCAAGACTGAGGGCGGGCCCTACCCTGGCGGCTCCAGATACCGGAGGCTTCATGCGCGTTCCCGTTTACGTTTGGTCCGACTACGTATGCCCTTATTGCTTTTTGGCCGAAGAACCGCTCGCCAAGGCGATCCAGGAAAGTGGGGTCGAGGCCGACGTTCGCTGGATGCCCTTCGAACTGCGGCCCGAGCCGACACCAACCCTCCGCCCCGAGGACGACTACTTGCAGACCGGATGGGCCAATTCGGTCTATCCGTTGGCGGCGCAAATGGGGATCGAGATCAAACTCCCGGACGTCTCGCCGCAACCCTATTCTCGCCTCGCTTTCGAAGGACACCTCTTCGCCGAAGCGCATGGGCTCAGCCGTGAATACACCCGCCGCATGTTCACCGCGTTCTTTCGCGAGAGCCAGGACATCGGCGACATCGAGGTTTTGGCGTCGCTTGCGGAAGAGATCGGGCTGGATGCCGCGGCATACAGCACCGCGTTGCGAGAAGGGACATATGCCGACACACATCGGACCCTGTTGCGACAAGCCTACGAAGAAGTGCAGGTCACGGCAGTTCCCACATTCCTGGTAGGCAATCGCCTCTTGCGCGGGCTGGCAAGACACGACGCGTTGGTGGCACTGCTTCGAACCGTCGCGGGAGAAAGCGCCACGTGACGATCGTCATCCATCAGATCGACGCCTTTACCGATACCGCGTTCGGCGGCAATCCCGCAGCGGTGTGCTTGCTGGACGGCCCTGCCGAGACCGAATGGATGCAAGACGTCGCGCGCGAAATGAACTTGTCCGAAACGGCTTTTGTCGTGCGCGGTGACAAAGACGATTGGTCGCTACGGTGGTTTACACCGGGTGCCGAAGTTGACCTGTGCGGCCATGCGACCCTGGCATCCGCCCACTTCCTGTGGAGCCTCGCGATACTGGATCAAGATGCACCGGCGCGTTTTCAAACCCGGTCGGGCCTGCTGACATGCGTTCGGGAGGACGATTGGATCGTTATGGACTTTCCGGCGTTGCCGACCGAACCTACCGTCGAACCGGATGGTTTGGCTGACGCCCTAGGGATGAAGCCGACAGCGGTCTGGCAGAGCACTTGGGATATCGTCGTCGAATTCTCGTCGGCCCAGGCCATTAGGGATCTCGATCCTGATTTTCCGGCTCTTCTACCGTTTGCAGAACGAGGGGTCTTGGCAACTGCGCCGGGGGACGCGCCCTATGACTTCGTGTCGCGATTCTTCGCGCCGGTCCATCGAATCGACGAAGATCCCGTTACCGGATCGACGCACTGCATCCTCACGCCCTTTTGGGGTGACCGGCTGGGCAAGACGCAGATGCTTGCGCACCAAGCCTCGCGACGTGGCGGTGTTCTCCGGGTTGAAACGAATGGCGACCGGGTATTACTGGGCGGCAAAGCCGTCACCGTCATGACCGGTACGCTGACATGCTGAACCGACCGTAGAGTAACGCCATGGCACGATACCTGACCCTGATCGTTGCGGCCTTCCTAACGCTGGCATCGATTTTGTTTGCGGCCTTCAGCTTTCCCCTGAGTTGGATACCCGCGGCGGCCTTCGGCGCGCTGCTGGCACTCGGGATCTGGGATTTGTCGCAACGTCGACATAGTTTGCTACGCAATTACCCGATCCTGGGTCACTTGCGTTGGTTGTTCGAAGGTATTCGACCGGAAATCCGGCAATATCTCGTCGAAAGCGACCTCGACGCAGTACCCTTCAGCCGCGAGAAACGATCTCTCGTCTATCAGCGGGCCAAGGACGAGGTCGACTCCGTCCCCTTTGGTACCGAGCTCGATGTTTATGACGCCGGGTTCTCCTGGATCACCCATTCGTTGCGTCCGAAGACAGCGCCCCACCATGACTTTCGCGTTTCGATCGGGGGGCCTGATTGCGCGAGCCCTTATAGCGCATCGATCTACAATATTTCGGCGATGAGCTTCGGGTCGCTCGGGGCGAACGCCATTCGCGCGCTCAATAAGGGCGCCAAGCTGGGCAACTTCGCCCACGATACCGGCGAGGGGTCTATCAGCCGACATCACCGCGAGGGTGGCGGTGATCTCATTTGGCAGATCGCCTCGGGCTATTTTGGGTGTCGAACCGCCGAGGGGAGCTTCGATCCCAAGCGGTACGAAGATCAGGCCGCCGCCGACCAGGTCAAGATGATCGAAATCAAGCTGTCGCAGGGCGCCAAACCCGGGCACGGCGGGGTTCTACCCGGCGTCAAAGTTACCCGCGAAATCTCCGAAGCCCGCGGCATCCCGATCGGGGTGACGTGCATTTCGCCGGCGGGCCACAACGCCTTTTCGACGCCCCTTGAATTCGTCGCGTTCATTCAACAGCTGCGTGAGTTGTCGCGCGGCAAGCCGGTTGGGTTCAAATTGTGCGTTGGGCATCCCTGGGAATTCCTCGCCATCGTGAAGGCAATGGTCGAGACAGGCATAACGCCTGACTACATCGTGGTGGATGGCAAAGAGGGTGGCACGGGGGCGGCACCCTTGGAGTTCCTCAATCGCGTCGGCACGCCATTGGTGGAAGGGTTGAACTTCGTGCACAACGCCCTGATCGGTGCGGGTTTGCGCGACCGCGTCCGGATCGGGGCGGCGGGAAAAGTGATTACCGCATTCGATATCGTGTGGGCGATGGGTCTGGGCGCCGACTGGTGTAACTCGGCGCGGGGGTTCATGTTTGCGTTGGGGTGCATTCAGGCCCAGGCATGCCACACCAACCGATGCCCGGTCGGGATCGCGACGCAAGATCCTGTTCGTCAACGCGCGTTGGTGGTCGAGGACAAAGCCAAACGCGTCGCCGCGTTTCACCGCAATACCTTGAAAGCCTTGGCCGACGTTGTATCAGCGGCCGGGCTAGATAGCCCGGCCGCGGTCAAATCCGACATGCTCCAGGTCCGTCAAAAGACCGGTGATGTCATCCCGGCCAACGAGGCCTATCCCTTATTGGCTGAAGGAGAGCTCCTAGCGGGTACCGACAACCCAATGTTTCGAAAATACTGGGCGCTGGCGCGCAGCGAGACGTTCACACCGACAATTTAGTCGACCAGTGGCTCCCGGCCCGTCACCGGGTACTTCGGATCGACAAATCCATGGGTCGACATGGACCCCGGTGCGACGAGTGAATCGACGAAGGCCTCATCGTCTTCGTGCCAATCGAGGTCGGCGATCCCAAGATAGTCCTGCCACTGGGCGAGCGTTCGCGGCCCGGCAATCACCGACGTCAGAATGGCGTTGTTGAGGCACCAGAGGACCGCAAATTGCACCGGCGTCATGCCTCTCTCTTTCGCCCGCGCCACCATTTTTTCGGCTATTGCGAGCGACTCGGGCCGCCATTCCGACTCCATCATGCGAGGATCGTTGCGACCGGCGCGGGTTGACGGATCGGGCGCGCCATCGGTGCCGTATTTGCCGGTCAAGATGCCGCGAGCCAGGGGCGAATAATTGGCGACGCCAAGACCGAAATGCGCGCAAGCCGGCATGATCTCTACTTCTGCGGATCGGCTCACGGCGTTGTAGTTAGGCTGGCAGACGATCGGCGGCTGGATACCCGCTTCGACGCAAAGGTGGACGATCTCGGCGATTCGCCACGACGGAAAATTCGAGACGCCGAGGTAATGCACCTTGCCCTCGGCAATGACGTGCGCCAACGCACTGACGGTCTCGTCCAGCGGCGTATCGTAGTCGTCGACATGGAGATAAATGATGTCGACGTAATCCATCGCAAGGCGCGCCAAGCTGTCGTTGACCGCTTGAATGACGGCCTTGCGGCCACTGCCGCGCTGGTTAGGGCCGCGCCCGAACGGATTCGACAGTTTCGTTGCGACGACCCATTTGTCGCGATCCTCGGCAACCAGTTGGCCGGTCACCCGCTCGGACTCGCCCTTGTTGTAAACATTGGCGGTGTCGAGGAAGTTGACCCCGGCGTCCCGCGCGGCGTTCACGATTCGCCCCGCTTCGGCCGCATCGGTCTGCGCACCGAACATCATGGTGCCCAGACAAAGAGGTGAAACCATCAATCCACTGGCGCCGAGGCGCCGATACGACATGTCCATGCGCTGCCTCCTCTAATTGCCCTTTCCTCGCATGCGGGCAGGCCAGGGGCAAGCGGCGCTATTGCAGCGGCGGGTTGATCAGTTGATCGATGCGGACGCCCCAAGCGCCACGCCCGTTGGACCGTGCGATGGTTTGCATTGTTTGGTAAAGCGGAGACGCCGTGGGCGTTGCGGTGGCCCACCCCTCGGCGATCAGGAACGCACCAAGATCCTCGCCCGCTTGGGGATAGAGCGCCCCATGGCGACAAACCGCCGCTGCGCGATCAGGCAAAACCACCCGAAGGCGGCACGAGACGAAGTGCACGATCTTGGTTCGCAGGGCGATGGCCGCCGGAGCACCGCAAAAGGCCGGCCGAATGCTGGAATCGCAGGTGCGGCCGGCGGGAATGATCTCGATATCGGCCAGGACCAGGCGGCGGCCATTCACGATCAGCGCGGCATCGGGCCCTACAACCGCGGGGCCGACGATCTGCGCTTGCGCCGACCCGCTCCACAGCGCGCCCAGGGCGAGGAGAGCAACAACAAGGTACTTCACAGACAGCCATGTAGGGACCGTTGGTCCAATAAACAGGGCACCGAGACATCTTTAACGCGTTCCCGGGGATTGCCGGTTATCGGCTGCCGTGCGGCATCCCGGTCCGGCGGCACTGAAGTAGGTTGCCGAGGAGGTTCCATCATTGGACACTTGATTGCCGGTCGGTCGCCGGGACCAACCGGACGTGGAGACACTGCACATGTTGGTGAACAAACCTCGCGCCTACGACGTTATGGACCGCCATGGCCTGGACGGCCTGGTCGCGGCAACCCGACAGAATATCTACTACCTGTCCGACTTTTGGTCGCACACATTGATGGTGGAGCGCACGTTCACGACCTTCGCGGTTCTGCCGCGCCGCGAGGACGCGCCGGCCGCGCTGGTGATGGGGATGACCGAGAACGGCCGTCTCGCCGAAGAAGGCACTTGGATCGAGAACGTTGTCGGGGTGACCGGACGCGCCTCGCCGACCGCGGCCAATGTTTCGTCGGGCGAGGAAAGGCTTGACCCTCTGAGCGTCTTTCTGATTGGCGACGAAGCTCATCTGAGCAACCGGGAACGGAACTGGGTCACCGCGGCACGCTCGCGGGTCGACTATTTGGAACGGACGCCAGCACTCGGCCTCAAGCGTGCCCTGAGCGATGCCGCGCTCGAGAAATCACGGCTTGGTTTCGACGACCCGCGTCTGATCGGCTGGATCAACGCGATGGGGTTAGACAACGTAACTGGGATCGACGCAACCAACGTGTTTCGCGAGATCCGAATGGTCAAAAGTGCCGATGAAATCGCCCTGCTGCGGCAAGCCGCGCAAAAAAACGAACATGCGGTCGAAAAAGCCATTGCCGCGGTAGGCGAAGGCGCGACCGCAGAAGATTTGGAACGCGTCTACAAGGTCGACATGGCCTAGCAAGACGGCGAAGGGATTTACATCCTATTCGGCATGGTACCGGGCATGCGTCAGAGCGAGGTCGTCAGGGGCGAGCCCTTTCTGGTCGATGCCTTGGGGACTTACAAGCGCTATCACGGCGATCTCGGACGGACGATCTTTATCGGCGAACCAGACGCCGAAACGGTGAAGCGCAACCGGGCCATGCAGATCGGGTGGCAAACGGCCTGCGATATGATGAAGCCCGGATTGAAGGGGTCGGACATCGTTAAGGCCGTGATGGAGGTGATGCGCAAGGAAGGCTTCCCGTCTTTCAACCACAGCGTGGCGCACACGGTTGGTCTTGAGCATACCGATCATCCCATCCCGATCGGGCCGGACGGGTTGGGCGCGGTACCGGACTTCACGATCGAAAAGGACATGGTGTTGAATTTCGACATGCCCTATCAGGAATACGGCTGGGGCTCGATGCACATCGAGGACACGCTTCGGGTGACCGAGGACGGCTTCGAACCGTTGACCAGTTTGAACACCGAAATGCGGATTTTATAAGGCCATGAAACACACTACGACGCGCGGCAAGATTCTCTATTTGCGCAACGGCGAAGAAACCGGGCGCGAGTGGTTCACGGTGACCAAACACCAGGACGGCAGCCGCGGCTTTCGCGCCATGTGCGAGATGGACGATCACGACTTGCTGCGTGACGTGACCTACAACGTCGGCCCCAAGTGGGAACCTCAAGATGCCTTCGTTCGATTGACTCTAGCCGATCGGTTCGTCGGCTCGTCGTGGTTCCGCTTCGACGACGCAGGCGCGGAATGCGAAGGCTATACCGTCAACGAAGGACGACTGCGCCAGCGCTTCGATGCCGGCCACCGGCCGCCGTCTTTCGGGGCGCATCCGATCATCTGCGACATGTGGCACCTCTCGCAGTTCGACAAGACCGGGCCGAAGCGGCAGACCATGACGAATATCATGATGTCATCGCCACAACCCGACGGCGGGTCGGGACCGATGTTGGCGTGTCACGACCTGACGATCGAGTATTACGGCGTCGAATCGGTGACCGTGCCTGCGGGCACGTTCGAGGCCGACCACTTCGCGTTCATTCTGGGCGATCCCCACCCCGCCAACGAAGAGCTCTGGTGCGTCGGACCGGACATCCTGCCGATCAAGATCGCCTATCCGATCTACCAATCGACCTACGAGCTGGCCGAATGGTCTGAGGACTGACTTCTTACTCGTTACTCGGCGGCGCCGGCGGCTTGGAGGAGACGCGCCATCGCGTCATAGCCACGCGCACGCGCCAGCCCGAGGGGCGTCACGCCGCGCCTGTCCGGCAAATTGAGATCAGCGCCCGCCTCGATCAAGTCGCGCACGACGGCGGTATGGGCGGCTCCGCCGTCGCCAAGCACAATCGCCTCGATCAGCGCGGTCCATCCCAGGTTGTTGACGTGGTCCAAGGGCGCCCCTGCCGCGATGAGTTCGCGAACCACCGCGACATGGCCGAGGTGTGCCGCAGCAATGAGCGCCGTCCCGTCGTACGGGCTGGTTATCAGACCGGCATCGGCCCCGGCCTCGATCAACAGGCGCAAGGACACCGGATCGTCGATGACGCTGGCGATGGTGACTGCATCGTAGCGCTGATTGTCGAGCGCGCCGTCATCGGCACCCAATGCGATCAGCGTTTTCGCCGCGTCGTGATGGCGTCCGTAAATGGCGACCATCAAAGGGGTGCGCCCGCGCGCGTCCCGCTCATCGGTGTTTGCGCCGGCGGCGACAAGCGCCCGAATCCGGTCCGCGTCACCCGCGGCGGCGGCGGCCATCAAGCCGTCATAGGCCGTGATCTCTGTCGCCGTGGGGGCAATCTGGACGGGGTGGACGAGACCGTCGACGGGACCGAAGGCGACCCCTGCGACCGTCAACGCGGCGCCGGGAGACCGGCCGTCAGGCCAACCACGAGAGCGACGACCGCGGCCAAAGTGCCGGGGGCTAATGGATGGGCCAACCGTTGAGCCATTTTTACCTCGTGAAAGACAAATCTATCCGCCGAAACAAACCCAACACCCGCAGAAATCTACGATTTCTTTGATCCGCCGGGCAGTCGGGACGCGGCTCGTACCCACCTAAGCCTGGCTACAGTGCGACAAGAGTGCCCCACCGAAACAAAGCCAACAGCCGCAGAAACCCTCGTATTTTGCCCAATTCGGCGGCCCAGGGACGCCGCACGTCGGCGGCCCCTAGCGAAATGGGTTTGCCACGGCGCGTTGACAATCGGCAAGGGTCAAATTACGTTTGTAAGTGATTACTCACATTACATGCCCGGGAGAGCTCGATGTCCGACACGCTCCGCCGCATTCGCGAAAACCCTACCTTTCGGCCGGCGATCGTTGCGCCGATCGCGATCATGATCATCTTTTCGATCTTCAATATGACGGCCCCCCTGGACGCCGGTCGGGTAGCGCGATCCGTCACGCTGGGCGTGGTCAATCTCGATGCCGGGGTGCCCGGCGCGCCTATTAGGGCCTCAGACGGGATCATCAATGGACTGCGCTCAAGTTTGCCGTTTGCCGTGGTCGAACTCGACGACGAAGCAGCCGCCACTTTAGCCATCGACCGCGGCGATATTGCGGCGGCGATCATCGTGCCGGACGATTTTTCCAAGGCTGCCATCGGCGGCGGCGACATTACCGTCAAAGTGCTGAATACCGAGCACCTGAGTATCTCCGAAACCCAAATCGGCGCCGGTCTTGGTGGCCAGGTTCAGGCCGCGTTCTCGGCCGCGGTGAGCGGCGCGCGGTTGGCCTTTGCCCAGGGCGGCTTTCCGACCGGCAAATTGCCCGTCGCGGTCGAGGTCGAAACCCTGCACACCGCGCGTAATGCCAACGCGCTCTTTGCACCCTTCGTGATGGCGTTCGCCACGTGGATCGCGAGTTTCATTTCAGGTTTGATGCTGTTCGTCGCAACCCGCGGCGAACGGGAACCCGGCGCGGTGGTGCCGGTAGCCATGCTGCGCACCGTCTTGCCGATCGCCGTCGCCGGCATCGCGAGTTTGTGCCTTGCCGTCATCGTGACCGGCACGACGGCGCTATGGAGCGACTTCTTCGGGCTTTGGTTGATGGCCTGGCTGGCCACCGCCGCGATCATGTTGGTAATCGGCGGGTTGTTTAGCGTGGTCGAGTTCCCGGCCATTTTGATCGCCCTGCCAGTGGTGTTCTACCAAACCGCCGTAGCTGGCGCGCAAGCGCCGCCGGAGGCCGCCATGACCTGGATCGGCTGGCTGGGCGATGTCTTGCCGCTGCACGAATTGGTCGTCGGCTATCGGACGATCTTGATCGGCGGTCCGGACGGCGCGGTGCCGATCGGCACCGGATTTGTCACGCTGTTGGTCGGCGTGGCCTTGATCTGGGTCGGCACGTGGGTTCATGTGCGTATGCGGCCCAACGGTCAAACAGCAACCTAGGCACCTTATGCCCGCTACCAAACCGACCGCCGAGGTTCCGCCGAACAACGGCAGCCTCGGCGGCGCGATCGACGCCATCATCGCGGCGTTCGAACAGGAAGAAGGCGCGATGACCGACAAAAAACGTCGGATCGTCGAAGCCGCGATTCACTGCTTCGCCGAGAAGGGGTATGCCGCCACCGCGACCAACACTATCGCGCGCCGCGCCGGGGTGGCGGAGGGCACTATCTTTCGGCATTTCGAAACAAAAAAAGACTTGCTCGTCCGTCTGGTCCGTCCGTTGTTCGCGCGCGGCCTAGTGCCCCTGGTGGCCGAAGAACTGAAGATCGAATCCGAACGCGCTGGCGGGGATTTGCGCACGTTCATGCGCGCCATTCTTGGCAATCGCCTTGCCTTCGCCGATCGGTTTGCGCCGCTGGTGCGCATTCTTATTCAGGAGATGCGGTTTCATGCCGAGCTACGGGAAGCAGTGGCCGAGAGTTTTCCGGCGGCGCTTCAACAAGCCGCGGATCGCGTGCTTCAGCCCTACATTGCGAACGGACAAATTCGTCCGGTCGAGCCGGCCTTTTTTCTGCGCAGCGTGATCTCGCTCTTTGTCGGCTATTACGTTCTGCGGACCGAGGTCCTGCCCATGCAGACCTGGGACGACGAGGCGGAAATCGCGCGCATCGTCGATCTTATGCTCGACGGCTTACGCCCTCGCTAAAGAAAAAGGGCCGCTCGGTTGCCCGAACGGCCCTTAGGTCGGCGGTTGCCGAGGTCTTAGTTCAGCGTAATTTCATGGAAATTGAACCGCTGAATGATGTTGGTGAATCCGTTGACCCGCTTGTTGAGGCCGGTCAGATCGGTGAGTTCTACGAAGAAAAGGTTAGGCGCGTTTTCGTTGTTCAATACCATCAGTTCTTGAACCAACTTGCGACGTTTCTCGACGTCGAACTCGCCCATTGCTTCGTCAAGCTTTGCCGTCTCCGCCGCATCGCAATGCGACCCCGGATCTTTCTTGCACGAAAGGTTCGGATAGGAGTCGAACGGGATCGCATTGAAGTTGTGGCAGGAGTTCTGAAAAATGTCAGAGAATCCCAAACCACCTTCTGGCCCCTTCTTTTTGGCGAACCACATGTCGAGCCACTGGGCAAACGTGATCTGAGTGAGTTTGGCCCGAATACCAACCGCCCCGAGTTGTTGTGCGGCAAACTGGTAGATCTCGGCATCCGCCGGGAAAGCGCCGGGAATAACCATGATCTCCGTTTCGAAACCATCGGGAAAACCTGCTTCAGCTAGAAGCTGCTTGGCTTTGCCGGGGTCGTACGGGTACGGCTTGACTTGCGGGTTGTACCCAAAAGTAAAGCGGGTGGCGCACTGACCGGCCGGTACTGTCGTTCCACCAAGCAAGTCGTCGGCAATGGATTGCCGGTCAATCGCATAGTTGGCGGCCTGTCGGACACGCTTGTCGTGAAACGGACTGTTTTGTCTCACCGACATAAAACGCCAGCCCATCGCCGAAGGCCTTGAGGCGATATCAACGCGATGCCCCCCGCCCTCTAGCTGGGCCTTGGAATCGAACGGGACACCCTGGGCGATATCAATTTCATCGGAGAGGATACTCGTGACACGCGTCGCGGCTTCTCGGAGCGCTTGAATGCGCAAGTTCGGAATATTGGGTTTGCGCAATGCGTCGTCGAAAGCGACCAGTTCGATGAAACCATCCACACCGCCGGTGAAAACCGGCTTCATGTACGGTCCGGTGCCGACCGGCTCCTTGGAGAATACATCCGTCCCCAAATCGTCACGCGTCCCGGTTTCGGGTATCCAAAAACCAGCGAGCTGACGCGGCAATTCGGGGTTGGGTTGGGTCGTTGTAAACCGGATGGTGTAATCCCCAACGGCTTCGGCTGTCTGAACGAAAGCCTGGCGTTGGTTGGTCGAAAAGGCGACCGTCCCTGCTGCTTCCTCGTTGCTTACGAGGTAGGTGAACTGGTCGACAACCTGTTTTGAGGTGAGTTCCGTGCCGTCGTGAAATTTCACGCCTCGCTTGAGCGTCACCTCCCAAGTCGACGCATCAATATTCTTCCAACTCGACGCCAGCAAACCAGAGACATCGCCTTGAGGGCTCACACGGGTCAGAGAATCGTACATCGGCCAGAGCGTGTAGACGCTCGGCGATGCCGTACCCTGCTCGGGTCGTCCAAACGAAGGCGCAATACTCGCCGTCGCAAATCGTATTGTATTGTCTGTCGACTGAGCGCCCACATTTCCGGCCGACAGCAAGACCGCTGCTGAAGCGACCGCGGTTAATGACGCCCTAAGAATCCCACGCATCTCATCCTCCCGTTGTTCGTTTGCCGGCTCCTCCAGAGCCAGCATTCGAACGATATCTTATGGGGGTTTGCCCAAATTGCTAGACGCTGGCAGCTAAAACGGAAATGCCCGGACTTTTTGGCTCTTGCCCGTGTGACCCCGTCACGACGGCAGATACCGCATTCATCGCCTATAGTTGACCCTGCCCTGAGATCGGGGTGGAAAGAGATTTGGACACGCCCATGAAGCCACAAATGATCGGCGACATCGTCGTCTCGAAGTTGATCGAGGACATCCACCCGTTCGACACCATGACCGGGCTACCCGACGCCGAGCCTGCGGTCTTTGCGGCGAACCGCGCGTGGCTGGCGCCCCACCTCTACGACTTTGCCGCCGACACGCTGTTGCTGTCGTTCCACACCTTTATCGTACGCACGCCCCACCACACGATCTTGGTCGATACCTGTATCGGCAACGACAAGGAGCGCCCGTGGTCGGAAATCTGGCATCACCGCAGCGGGCCTTATCTCGACCAGATGATCTCCATGGGCGTGGCGCCCGAAGAAGTCGATTATGTGATGTGTACGCATCTGCATGCCGACCATGTCGGCTGGAACACGCGACTGTTGGACGGCCGCTGGGTGCCGACCTTTCCGAACGCCAAATACGTTTTCTCCAAGGCCGACTACGACCATTACGAGGCCACGCCGCCCGACGATCACAGCCACAACGCGTTTCGCGACTCGGTGCTGCCGATCGTCGAGGCCGGTCAAGCGGTGATGATAGGCGATGACTTTTCGATCGACGACACGGTGACGATCCTGCCGACCCCCGGTCATACGCCGGGTCACTATTGCGTGCGGCTGCGCTCGAACGGCGCCGAAGCGATTTTGACCGGCGACCTGATGCACTTCGGGGTTCAGGTGGCGCGGCCCGATTGGAGCGCGGTGTTCTGCGTCGATCGCGTGGCCTCGGCCGCCACGCGCAAGACCTTTGTCGACAGCTATGCGGGCACCGACGTGCTGATCATGCCGGCGCATTTTCCCGGACCGACCTGCGGTCATATCGTCGGCGGCGGCGACGGCACCTGGTTCCGCCTGCAGACCTAGAAGCGGGCAAGTCAGCCATGGATGTTTTTGTTTCGGTCGTTGCGCCGATGGCGGTCTTTACCTTCGCCGGGTCGATGACGCCCGGACCGAACAACGTGATGCTGGCCGCATCGGGCGCCAATTTCGGACTGCGCCAATCGACGCAACATATGTTCGGCGTGGTGACCGGGGCGAGTGTGCTTCTGTTTGGGGTGGCGCTGGGGTTGGGTGCAATTTTTGCGGCGCTCCCCGCCCTGCAGCTGGCGATCAAGATCGCGGGCGCGGCGTTCTTGCTTTATCTCGCCTGGCGGATTGCGACGGCGGTGCCCGGCAATAGCGATGTGGCGCAGGGACGTCCGCTGTCGTTTTTGGCGGCCTTCGGGTTTCAATTCGCCAACCCCAAGGCATGGACGATCACGGCCGGTGCGGCCTCGACGTTCATGCCGACCGACATCAGCGCGACCGTCGCCGCCGGCATTTTGGCCGCGACGTTTGCCGTGGTCGCGGTACCGGCGGTGATTGTCTGGACCGCGTTCGGCGTTGGGATCGGGCGTTTGCTGACCTCGCCACGCGCGCACCGCATCTTCAACGGCGCGATGGGTCTGTTGTTAGTGGCGACGGTCGTCTTTTTGTTCGTGGCCTAGGCGCCGGCTCCCGGACATAACGGGATCGGCGCGCCCGATGCCGAAGCGGTGCGCACGACAAAATCGGTCTCGACGACGCCCGCCGCCCGCCAGCCTGCCCCTGGGCACCGGCGCGCGGTGGCACGGATCGTTTCGGTGTTGCTATCCGGCGCGATGAATTGGATTTCCACGTCGAGGCCGCGAACCGACATCAAGCCGGGTTCGTCCAGCTCGACGATCTTTTAGACGATCGGTCCGGCCGGTACGAGCCAGGGCCGGAAGAAGGATTCTTGGAAGTCGGCAACGGCGACGACGACAAAGCACAAATCGACCGCTTCGCCGGCCAATACGTCGAAGGTTTGCCCGCCGGGACCGGTTAGGCGAATGGCCTCTTCGTGGGTGTTGACGATGCGGAGGGTAAGTTCGGGCGATTCGGCCAACGCGACGGTTACGTCGGTTGACGGCGGCGGGGTCGCACAGGCGGCCAAGATGAACAAGACGAACGGCGCGACCAAAGCGAGTCGGCGCCGAGGCAGTATCTTCAGTAGAACGCCCATTGCGGTTAGTGCATTCGAAGGATGGGTTTGATCGCGGCACCGGATTCGGCATCCGCGACCGCCTGGTTGATATCGGCGAAATCGTACCACGACACCAATCGTTCCAACGGGAAGCGGCCCGCCGCGATCATGTCGACCAGTTGCGGGATGAAGACCTGGGGCACGCTGGAGCCTTGGACGACCCCGCACAGGGTTTTGCCGTTGATCAGCATGTCGAAGGGTACGATCGGCGTGGTGCCGCGTCCGACGGGCGACGCGACGAAGCCGCAGACCCCGCGTTGGGTCAGGCTGGCGATGGCGGCGGCGAAGGAAGATTCCACCGCGGCGGTTTCCAACGTGTAGTGAACGCCACCGCCCGATACCTCGCGGACGCGCGCGGCCACGTCGCCGTCCCGGGCATCGATGACGTGGTGCGCGCCGAGGTCGCGGGCGAGATCCAATCGCGTCGGCACGACATCGACCGCGATGATTTGCGCAGCCCCTGCGGTCACGGCCGCCATTACCGCGCTAAGGCCCACCGCGCCGGCGCCGAAGACCGCGACCTTGCTACCGGACGCGACGTTCAAGGAGTTGAGAATGGCGCCCGCGCCGGTCTGAACCCCGCAACCGAGCGGACCCAACATATCGAGCGGCGCATCGTTCGATACCGGAATGGCGTTGCGCTCGGTCGCGACGGCATGGGTCGCGAAAGAGGACTGCTGGAAGAACGCGCCATGCAATGGGGCGCCGTTCTGGCTGAGCGCCGTGGTGCCGTCCAAGCGCGCACCTTTGAACTGCAACGCATGATGATCGGCGCATTGCGCTGGCGCGCCGGATTCGCAAGACGGGCATTTGCCGCAAAAGCCGAAAGTCAGGACGACAGGATCGCCGACGGCCACCCGCGTGACCCCGGTGCCGACCTTTTCGACGATCCCTGCGCCTTCGTGACCCAGCACGACGGGCTTGGGAACCGTGTCGCGAAACTTGATATCGGTGTGGCAAATTCCGCTGGCGACGATGCGGACGACGATCTCGTCGGGGCGCAAGTCGCCGATCTCGATCGACTCGATCGCGAACGGCCCATTGGGATCGCGTAGAACGGCTGCGCTCGCCTGCATCGAATACCTCCTCGGGGCCGGGATTGTCGCAGTTATCGCGACGGGCATCCAGCGAGACAGCGGACAAACAAAAGGCCCCGCCTAGGGCGGGGCCTTCGGATTCGGACGAAGGAGACCGAGAAACTAGTTCTTCATGAACTTCTTCATCTTGTCGTCTTTGGCCATGTGGTCGTCTTTCATCTTCTTGCCTTTTTCCATGGCGTCCTTGGCCATTTCGTCTTTCTTCATGGCCGCGTCTTTGCCCATTTTTTTGTCTTTCATTTCGGCAGCGACCTGGAAGGAACCGTCTTTCTTCATGCCGTCGGCGGCGGCGATCGAGGCCGTGCCGGCAAACGCGCCGGCGGCGACGACGGCAGCGGATACGAACTTGTTCATGGCTAGTCTCCTGGATCCTGGGAGGAGCGGGATTGCTCAGCCTCGAGAGTGCCTGAGCCGCCTCACGGAAGCCTCACGCGAAGATCACAAAAGAATCCCGGCGCGTGACGTTTGGGAGAGGGCCTAGGCGCGGGCGAGCGGGAGGTCGAAGGTGAAGCGAGTGCCTTCGCCGAGGCGGCTTTTGACGTCGATGGCGACGCCGTGAAGCTGCAGGATTCGGCGTGCGATGGCGAGGCCGAGGCCGGTGCCTTCGACGTCGTCGGGCCTGTGGCTTTCGACACGATAGAAACGATCGAAAATGCGCGGCAGGTCGGCCTCGGGAATGCCGACCCCAGTGTCGGCGATTTCAGCGGTCAGGGCCTCGCCGTGCGGGGTGAGCGCGATGCGCACGCGGCCCCCGTCGGGCGTGTATTTGATCGCGTTTTCGATGAGGTTTTCCAACACCCGTTCAATCAGGCCGATGTCGCCCGAGACGAACGGCGCGTCGTGCGGAATATCGGTTTCCAGAACGAGCGACTTTTGCTCGGCTTGGAGCGCGAATTTTTGCGTCACGTCTTGGGCGAGTTCGGCCAAGGAGAACGGCTCGAACGCGGGTGCGGAATCGGTGTTGTCGAGGGTCGCGAGTTCGAACAGCTCTTTGATCAAGCGCCCCAGTCGGCTGCTGTGGTTGAGCGCGAGGCGGAGGTATTTTTCCTTTTCGTCGCGATCGAGCGCGTCTTGTTTCATCAACAGGGTTTCGAGATAGCCCTGGAGCGAGGCAAGCGGGGTGCGCAGATCGTGGCTGACGTTGGCGATGAGTTCGCGGCGGCTTTGGTCCGAATCGTGGAGCTTTTGGATTTGCTCGGTGATGCGGGCCGACATTTCTTCGAAGGTCAGGCCGAGTTGATCGATCTCGTCGGCACCGGGGCCGGCGCGCCAATGCCCGGCCGGAAGCCGTTCGGCGAAGGCGCCGCGGCGGAAACGATCGACCTCACCCGTTAGGCGTCGCAGACGCGCGGTGATGGCCCGGAACGACAGCACGCCGGCGAGCGCCGCCAGCACCAATCCGACGATTGCGATGCCGGTAACGATGCGCAAGATGAGGCTGCCCTCGAACATGCTTTCGACCGAGTCGTAAAGCTGGCCGCCGAGGACGACGTAGAGGTAGCCGACCATCGCATCGCCCTCGCCGCTGATCGGCGCGACGGAGAAGACCTTGTTGCCGCTGAGGTCGCGCGGGTCGGTGCCGCGAATGGGCAGGCTGCGACTGCCCTCGAGAAAAGCGCGGATCGGCGCGAGATCGATGCGATCGCGCTTGACCGCCCCCTCGGGCGCCGAAAAGGCAAGCAAGCGGCCCTGGGTGTCCGTGAGGTAGAGCTCGATGGCCGGGTTCACGACCATCAGGTTTTGGAACACCGATTTGAACGCCTGGAGATCGACATCGCCGCCCGGCAATAGCGTGCTGTGATCGACCAGGCTTTGGGCGAGCGCGAAGTGCAGCTTTTGGTTCACCTCTTCGAAGTGCAGCCGCGTGAAGCTGATGGTGAGGACGAGATAGGTTGCCGCCAACAAGGCGATGACGACCAGCAGCGCGGCGATCAATTTGGCGTTGAGGGTGCGCAGCATGGCTAGGCTTGGGCCGAGGCCGACGCGGGCTGGTCGCGCGCGGCGCGGTCGTTGAACTTGTAGCCCACGCCCCACACGGTGAGGATGTGGTCGGGCTTGTGGGGGTCGGCCTCGACCTTGCCGCGCAACCGATTGATGTGGCTGTTGACCGTGTGCTCGTAGCCGTCGTGGCCGTAGCCCCACACGAGATCGAGCAATTGCGCGCGGGTGTAGACGCGCCCGGGGTTCTTGGCGAACTGGACAAGAAGATCGAACTCGCGGGCGGTGAGGTCGACGGCGCGGCCGGCCACCGTGACGCTGCGTTGGGCGCGTTCGATGACGATGTCGCCGGCGGTGATGACTTCGTTTTCCTCATCGGTTTGCGACCAAGATTCTCGGCGACGAAAAATCGCTTTTACACGGGCCAGCAATTCGCGAATGGAAAACGGTTTGGTGAGGTAATCGTCGGCACCGGTCTCCAGCCCCAAGACGCGGTCCACCTCGGCCGACTTGGCGGTGACCATCAGGATCGGGGTGAAGTTGGATTCGGCGCGCAAGCGGCGGCACAGCTCGAGCCCTTCCATGCCCGGCAACATGAGGTCGAGGATGATCAGGTCGAAACCGCCGGCGCGCGCCTTGTGCAGCCCGGCCACGCCGTCGCCGACCACCGTGACGTCGCAATCCTCGTCCTTGAGGTGCAACGCGATGAGATCGGCGATGTCTTGGCTGTCTTCGATGACAAGGACGCGACGGGTCATACGCTCAGAATCCTAGGCTTTGGGCCACCCTGCCATATAGCGATCCGATCTCACAAAAGAGTCACGGCGGGTGAAGAACGTCTGAGGCACTATTTTGCGCCGATTTCGGCGCGGACCAGTATAGAGCGCTTTATCGAAGCGGAACGCCGGGGTATCACCGACACCGGACGAGGGCGCGAGCCCGGCACTGGCAAAAAAGAAGGACGACAGCGGCATGAGCGAAGCGGAAATGGATGTCAGCACGTGGATTGGGCGACGCGACGAGCGCAGCGACGACGTGACGGTGGCCCCGGTTTGGGGCTTTTACGACGCGCTGGATTACGACCACACCCCGCAAAACGGCGACGCGCTGCCGCCCGGCGCGCACTGGTGCTATTTCCATCCCCATGTACCCATGCACGAGGTGGGCCCCGACGGGCACCCCAAGCGCGGCGGGTTCATGCCCGACCCGGCGGGGCTGCCGCGGCGCATGTTTGCCGGCTCGCACATGGAGTTCGTCGGCGACATCCGGATCGGCGAGACGCTGACGCGGACCCAAGAAATTTCCTCGGTCACGCCCAAAGAAGGCAAGACCGGCAAACTGTTGTTCGTCAGCGTCAAGGAAACCTATGCCGGCCCGCGCGGCGTCGGCATGGTGCAGAACAACGACATCGTCTATCGCGAGGCCCCGAAAGACGGCGCCAATACCCCACCCCCGCCCAAGCCCGCGCCGACCGAGGCGCAGTGGCGGCGCACGATCAATCCCGACCCGGTGATGCTGTTCAAGTATTCGGCGGTGACCTTCAACGGGCATCGCATTCACTACGACCGGGCCTACGCGATGAACGAAGAGGGGTATCCCGGCCTGGTCGTGCACGGCCCGTTGATCGGCACGTTGCTAATGGATTTGTGCCGCCGCGAACGGCCCGACGACAAGCTCGCGACGTTTTCGTTTCGTGCCGTCGCGCCGCTATTCGATACCGCGCCGTTCACGGTCAACGGCGCGCCGAAGGACGGCGACAACGATACCTGGTCGTTGTGGGCCGCCAACGACCAAGGCCATTTGTGCATGCAGGGCGAAGCAACATTCGGGTAGGACCGCCAAACGCCCGATCAAGTTAGTCCGGCGCACGGCCCACCAGCGCCCAAGCGCGGTGCGGCACATCAAGGGGATCATCGGGGAAGCGCTGCGCCAACAAGGCAGCGTGCTCGGCATCGAAGGCCTCGACCCTTTCGGGCGTAAGGCTCGCGGCGACCCCGGCGCTGGCGCGGATGCGACCGCACCAATCGGCATGGCTGTAGGGCACCGCGACATCGAACGAAAAGGATTCGAGATCGGTGAAGCCCGCCCCGGCGAGATCGGCGAACCATGCCGGGTGGGTGCCGTCGCCGCCAGCCAGCGCCCAGGACGGATTGTGCTTGAGGATCAGCGCTTCGGTGGCGGCCACGACGTTGCCGGGTAGCGGCAGCCAATCGAAGTGGCAGATCGCCACGCGACCGCCGGGTTTAAGGAGGCGCGCAACCTCGGCCGCCGCGGCGGCGCGGTCGAACCAATGCCAGCATTGACCGGCGGTGACGGCGTCGAAGGTAGCCGCGGGCAGGCCCGTCGCCTCGGCGCGACCGACGCGGTAGTCAACGCGGACATCGGCGTCCTCATCCAGCGCGCGCGCCTGGTCGAGCATGGCGGCGGCGGGGTCCAGACCGGTGACCACGGCGCCAAGTTGCGCGAATTGACGGGCAAGCGTACCGGTCCCGGTGCCGAGATCGAGAACAGCTTGGCCCGGCGTGGCGACGCCGAGCGCCTGCAAGCGCACGACCAGATGCGGCGGGAAGCCGGCACGGTGGGTGGCATAGTCCTTGGCGGTCTTGCCGAAATCGACGGCGCTCATAGCGCCGCATGGTGGGCCAGCGCGGCCCGCGCGGCAACACCGCGCCGAGCCTAACGGGTGAAGCCGACCTTAAAGACGTCTTGAGCCGGTTCGGCGCCGAGATAATGCGCCATCGATGCGCCAACTGCCGACGTTTTGGCGGCAGGCGACGCTGACGACGGTGCGCGCGCCCTGCGGCTGCACGAACCGGGCCTCGAACTCGCGGCAGAACTCGCCAACATCGTTGAGGTAGGTCGAGACGGGCTTGAGATCGGCATCCGTCCCGTTGGCGAACATCACCTTCAGCGTCCGACCGTTTGGCAGGCCTTCGAGGGCTCGATCGACCGCGGCTTGGTAGACGCCGCGGAAGCCGTCAGCGTCGGCGACCTGCCGCGTGCTATCGAGAGCGCTCGAGCCCCACCCACCGACACCGGCGCCGATCACGGCCGCCAGCACGAAGCCGGCCGCCATGCGCCAGAACGTGCGCGATAGAGCTTGCCGAGGAGGCAACTGGACCAAGCCCCGTCTCCCTGCGGCGGCACGAACCGCAGCAACGAGGTGTTCGGGTACCGCCTCTTCGGCGATCGGTTGATACGCGGCGCGCAGGCGATGGGTGCTGCGCAAGAAGGCAAGCACCTTACGGCGCACCGTTTCGTCGCTTTCCATCGCCGCCTCGATCGCGCCGGCCTGGCCGGGCGTCGCCACGCCGTCGGTATAGGCCATCAGAATTTCGTCGTCGAAGGTCATGTCTTCGTCCTGCATCTCAGCGATTCCCCGTCGTGTTTTTCTGTTTGCGGTCGACGCCGACACGGTCGGCGAGCGGCGTTCGCGCCCGGTTTAGGCGGCTCATCACCGTGCCGACCGGCACGCCCGTGACCTCGGCCGCCTCGCGATAACTCAGTCCCTCGACGCTCACCAGCATGAGCAACGAGCGCAGCTCGGGCTCCATGCCCGCCATTTCTGCGTCTACCCTGCGCAACATCATGCGCTCCTCCAACTCGCGGCTGAGGTCCCCGGCGCGGCGCTCTTCAGCCGCGACCAAATGCGCCTTGTCGCGCCGGGTCTTCGCCCGGCGCGCCTCGTCGATGCGAAGCCGATGGATAATAGCAAACATCCACGAATCGAGACGCGTACCCCGTTCCCAATTGTCGAGGTTCTCGAACGCTCGGACACAGGCAGCCTGAACGAGGTCATCGGCGTCTTCCATCGTTGCACTCAGACCGCGGGCGAAACGCCGCAGCCGGGGAAGCAGGGAAATGAGGGCGGTTTCTACTTCCTGATCGCGAACAGCCAACAAACCACCCCCCTGCCATGGGTAAAACGCGCGAGTATTCAATCTATTCTGACAAAATATTCCGCCCCATCGGCGAATAGATGGCGTCGTCGGACGTTGTCCAATTGCTGACACCGGTCGGCCCGACCAACGATAGGGAAAGCAGACGTCTGATGATCACAGGAAGAAACCCGGACCGATCGCGGGCTCGACTTCCCCTCCCGAGGTTTACCGCCGCCGCGGCCCTGACGGCCGCCGTGGTCCTGGCTCCGATCCTCACTGGCTCGAAATATACCCCCCTCGAGCTCGGCGGGGTCGCATGGGCACAGGGCAACAGCGGCAATGCACCGGGCCAAGGCGGCGGTAACGCCGGTGGCAACGGTGGCGGGAACGCCGGTGGCAATGGTGGCGGGAACGCCGGTGGGAACGGTGGCGGTAACGCCAGCGGCAATGGTGGCGGGAACGCCGGTGGGAACGGTGGCGGTAACGCCAGCGGCAATGGTGGCGGGAACGCCGGTGGCAACGCCGGCGAGAACGGTAGCGGCAACGCCGGTGGGAACGCCGGCGGCAACGGTGGCGGGAACGCCGGCGGCAACGCGCAGGCCGCCGCGGCGATCGACGGCGCGCGCGGGCGCTACAGCGAACAGCAAGACACCGCCGGCGATGGCGATGCGACGCCCGGCTTCGGGCGCGGCGTCGGCCGCCCAACAATCGAATTGAGCGACGACGAGACCAACTCGCTGATCTCGCAGGGCTGGGGACGTCCGGACTTGCAAGGCAACTTCGAGAGCCACGGCGCGCGCGTCTCAACCATGGTGCAAATCGCGATCGAGCAAGGACATTCCGCCTCAGTCGGCGCGATGCAGGCGAATTTCGGTACGCCGCAGGAAAATGGAATCCAGGACCTGGCCGAGAACCTAGATGCGGCGCGCGCCGCGTTGGCCGAGGCCGACGACGCCGATCGGCCCGCAATCGAACAAGAAATCGAGTCGCTCGAAACGCAGATCGGAAATCTGGTCGATGCGGCGAAACCCGGACGCGGTCCGGAAGGCTGGGCCACGGTCGATCTCGACGTCAACGGCGACGGCACGGTCGATGCCAATGACCTGAATGCCGCGCCGCCGGCGGCGGGCGACGACGAGGAAGACGGCGGAACCGGGGATACGACCGGTGACGATACGACCGGTGACGACACGACCGGTGA
>JAYONB010000012.1:52055-78512 GCA_038121105.1 Alphaproteobacteria bacterium
ACGACCGGTGACGATACGACCGGTGACGATACAACGGGGGGTAGCACGACGGGTGACGACACGACTGGAGACGACACGACGGACGGCTAGCACGCCTTACCTCCCTCGTCGGCCGCGGTGGTGGCGGCGAAGGCGTTTGGCGACAAAGGTAGCCTGGTTGCTGCCGGTGCTGGCTGTCGGAATTGGAGGATGCGTTGGGAACGGGTTCCGGGATGAGGCGCCCTTCTATACGCGGATGGCCGACAGCGATGTGGAGATCGCGGTGAGCACGATGCAGATCGCATTGATGAACGGCCGTGAGGGCGAGTCGTTTGCCTGGACCAACGACGTGACGCCGATGCGCGGCGCGTTCACGCCGCTGCGCACGTTCCTGACCTCACAAGGCTACTACTGCCGCGACTACCGCGAGGATCTGTGGTTCGAGGACGCGCACCAGTCCTTCACGAATATGGCCTGCCTCGACGACGGCGGCCGCTGGGTATGGGCGGAGGATCGCGATGCGCAGTAGCGCCGACAGACTGACGCGGCGCAACGACGCCGTACGCTTCCTCCACGCCAGCTTGGAAGTGTTGCGTGGCGCCGAAGACTGCGAGGACGATCCCTCGTTCAAGACCACGCTGCAGTGGCTGTGGGACCATTCCAATCTCTATATCGGACAACTGTTTTGCAGCGATGCGCTGAAACTCCATGCACTTCGACTGCCACGGTTCGAGAACGAGATGACCCGCTTAACCGGCGGCAAAACCCCTGACGGTGAAGATATCCTCATGATGCGCGACCTGCTGATCGCAACGCTCGAGTCGGCCCTGACGGAAGGCATCGGCAGGTCCGGCGACGCCCACGTCTCGTCGCTCGCCGGCCACCAATGAGGAGCCGGTCAAGATAACACCGCTATCCGGTGCGTCGAACGGGATTGCCGGCGGCATTCTCGCGGCACGCTCGACGTGCGCGCCCGGCCAATCGCCAAGCTGAAATACGCGTGCACCAAACGGAGCACGGACCAGCGCCAGACCGCCTGAGCCCGCCACGGGTCCGGGAAGCCCCCTCCCGGCAATTGTGCTAAGAGAAACCCCTCTTTGAAGGAGTTTCGAGAACGCCTGGTATGAACGACGCGCCGTGGCGGCCGGCGGGGGATCCGCCCGAGAAGGTCGCGTTCCAGCACAAGTTCTTCACGTCGATGGAGAACCCCTATTTTCGCGTGTCGCCGGAAACCGAACGGCCGGGGATGTATTTCCGCATGTCTGAAAACCCGGTGGTCCTGAGCCTGCCGGGGATCAAGCGGGAGTTTAAGCTCGACGATCATCCCGACGGCGCGATGCTGGATTGGGTCGCCGCGGGCTTGCGGTTCGTCAAAGCCTTGATGATCGGCGACGCGATCCCGGCGGAACTGCGCACCGGCGAGGCGTCATGGCAGGTCGAGCCGCGCCATACCCACATCGCTTATTCCAAACTGGCCGGACAGTTGATGGGCTGGATCACCGGCGCCGGGTTCGACGTGACCGACGCCAAAATGCTGGAAGACCTGGCGAACGACGCGGCCTTCAAAGAAGAGGTCAGCGAGGCGTTCGACCAAGCCGCGCAGGAATTAGGCCTCGAAGGGGCGGCCGGGCGCGAACAGGTCGTGCAATACGTCGAACGTCTGGCGGCGGAGTGGGCCTACGTCGAGGCGGTGCGCGAACGCTTTGCCAAGATCGTCAAACTCAAAGCCAAACTGACCGAGCTCGAAGGCAAGGACCGCAGCGACCGTATGGAAGCCGAGCGCGTCGAGCGATGCCGCGCCTTGCTGGAGGCCGGGATCGAAGAATGGCACGCACGGTTTCAAACCGTCGACGCCAACCACGCCGACGTGTTGGGCGCGCTGCGCGACGTCGAAGCACGCATCGTTGCCTTGCGCCAAACCCGCGACGATCTGTGGCAACGCATGTTGGTGTGGGACGATTTGTTGGGCGAATGGGATTTCGCGGTGATCAAACGCTCCGCCGAATGCCTCAAACTGATCGACAAGACCTACCGGTTCTTGGCGCCGCGCTACATGGAAGTCGACGAATGGGTGCTGGCCAGCACGGTCGTCGAGGACAGCGGCGGGGTGTCTGGGGTGGAGTGGTAACGGTCTACTCCACCGCTTTCTTTTCGTATTCCACCAGCTCGTAGACCGTGCCTTCCTTGTCGCCCTTGGCGACGGTTTCTTTGACGAGGAAGCGTTCGGGGCCGTGGCACCAGATGTGGAGTTCCTTGCCGAAGGGCGTATCCCAGGTGAAGCGTTCGCAGTCGAAGGTGCCGGCGGGCACGGTGACGGTTTCCAAGCCGTCGTAGCGGACCTTGCTTTCGAGCTTTTTGCCGTGACCGATCGAGCGGCCATTCCATGTGTTGGAAACGGTGTGGGTCAGCAAAGGCTGGAATTCGCCGGGCGCGTTGCGGTCGATGAAATTCATTTTCCAGGCTTCGTGCTGGATCGGGTGCAGGCCGACGGTCATCTTGGGCGGTGCGTCGAAGACGGCGTAGTCCATGTCGTCGTCGCCGTTCCAGACCCATGAATGCATCTTGTCGCCGATGACACGGCGCACGATCGAACCGCCGCGTTCGCCATGGAAGAACAGACGACCGAACGCCTCAATCGGGCGCCAGTCGGGCCCATCCAGATGGTTCACGTCACGCAACAAATCGCCTTTGGGCGAACGCGTCAGCGTGCGCATGGTGGCGCTGCCGTCGACGTTGCGGGTGATGGTCCAACGTTCGTAATCGTTGCGGGTGCCGTCGGGTTCGACGATGTCCATCAGGCCTTGGTGAATGACGAGGCTCATGCGGGGTCTCCCTTAGTCGGCTTGGCGCGGTATTTTTTTTGGTGGCGGGGTGTTGCGATCTTTGAGGTCGCGAATCTCGTCGGCAAACATCTCGTTGACGTTGTTGTAGAGCGCAAGCAGCCGCGCGAGGTCGGGGGTCGCCAAATCGTCGAGCAACGCGAACAAACGTTTTTGCAGCGACTGGTAGTAGGCGCCGATGACTTGGGTATTCTCGGCGATGGGGCGGACCAGGATACGGCGGCGATCGGTGGGATCGGCATCGCGGCGTACGAAACCCGCATTTTCCAGCCGGTCGATTACGCCGGTGATGGCGCCGGTGGTGAGGCCCGTGGCCTCGGCGAGATGACCTGGGGTGACGGCGCCCTCCAGATTGACTATGTCGAGGCATTCGAAGTCGTTGGCCGAAATGCCGATCCGTGCCGCAACGGCATTGCTGAGGAGCGAGCCCTGAGTCCCGGAACGGCGCATCGCCAACCCAAGATCGGCCAACAGGGCCTCGCGTTCGCTAGCATTTTGCGGCCTTGACACCGATGAGCGACCTCCTTAGAGAGTTAGTATCTTAGAGCCTAAGATACACATCTTATAAAATATTAGCGCCCCAGGGCATAGGAATACCAGTCATGAGCGACGCGATTCTCGTCGAGAACCTGACCAAGACCTACAAGGGCGGCGTAAAGGCCCTGCAGGGCGTGTCCTTTCGCGTCGAACAGGGCGAGATTTTCGGGTTGCTGGGCCCCAACGGCGCGGGCAAAAGCACGACGGTGCGCATCTTGTCCACGCTGACCCGGGCCGATGGCGGACGGGCCGAGATTGCCGGGCACGACGTGATGCGCGATCCCGCCGCGGTGCGCCGCGCCATCGGCTATGTCGCGCAATCGACCGGGGTCGACCGCTGGGCGACCGGGCGCGAGAACCTAACCCTACAGGCGCAGATGTTGCGTGTTTCCAGCCATATCCTGCGCGATCGGGTGGCCGAGATGCTGGCCTGGGTCGACTTGAACGAGGCGGCGGACAAACTGGTCAACACTTATTCGGGCGGGATGAAGCGGCGGTTGGAAATCGCCATGGGGTTGGTCAACGAACCCAAAGTGCTGTTTCTGGACGAGCCGACCACTGGACTGGATCCCGAAACGCGGCGCGCGCTATGGCTCGACCTGAAGCGGCTGCGCACCGAACGCAACGTGACGGTGTTGCTGACCACGCACTATTTGGAAGAAGCCGATACGTTGTGCGACCGCTTGTCGATCGTCGATCACGGGCGGGTTGTGGTGGAAGGCACGCCGGATTCGCTCAAAGCAGATATTGCCGGCGACACCATCACGGTCGACGTCGGCGAAGCCGCCGCCAAAGCATGTGAGATTCTTACCCCGGTCGACGGCGTGAACGAGGCGATCCCCGACGGCGCGTTGGTGACGGTGCGGGTACGCGACGGCGCCACCGCCGTGCCGGTGGTCGCTGCCGCCTTAAGCCAAGCGGGGATTTCAGCGCACACGATGACGGTGGGGCGCGCCTCGCTCGACGACGTTTATCTGAAACATACCGGACACCATTACGACGCCGGGAATGCATCCGCCGCGGGAGGCAAGCCATGATCTATTTCCTCGCCGATACGTGGCATTTGATGCTGCGCCACCTGCGCGCGACCATCCGGCTACCGATTTGGATCGCCATGGCGCTGATCCAGCCGGTAATTTGGTTGACCTTGTTCGGGCAACTGTTTCGTCGCGTGGTCGATTTGCCGGGCTTCGAAACCGGCAGCTACATCGAGTTCCTCGCGCCCGGCGTCCTGATCATGACCGCGATGTTCGGCGGGGCATGGTCGGGCATGGGATTGATCGACGATCTGCACCACAACGTGGTCGACCGCATGCTGGCGACCCCGGTGCACCGGGCCGCCGTGATCGCGGCGCGGGTTCTCCACGCGTCGATCACCGTGATCGTGCAGTCGATTATCGTGCTGCTGTTGGCGCTGGCGTTGGGCGCGGGCTGGCCGAGCGTCGCCGGCACGATCGGCGTACTGCTTGCCGCGGCGTTGGTCACGGCCGGATTCGCGGCGATGTCGACGGGCATCGCGCTGCTGACCCGGCGCGAGGAGACGATGATCGCGGTGGTCAACTTCTTCGGCCTGCCGCTTGCGTTTCTATCGGCCACGTTCATGTCGGCGCAACTGATGCCGGAATGGATGCAGACGGCGTCCAAGTTCAACCCGGTGAACTGGGCGGTGAGCGCCGCGCGTCACGCGGTGCTGGGCACCGACGAAAGCGCGGTGTGGATCAACTCCGGCCTGCTGCTGATCTTCACCGTGGTGATGGTGATGTTCGCGACAATGGCGTTCCGGGTGTACCGGCGGTCGGCTTAGCTAGCCCGTCCCGCCCGCGGCGGGCACACGGACCTAGCTGCGGCGTTCGTACTGCTTGTTGCCGAAATAGGACTCCAGATGTTCCTTGCTGGGGTTGTCGCGTTGGTCCGATTCGCTGAGCCAAGTCATGCCGCGTTGCACCGCGTCGCGTTCGCCGACCGCGGTGAGCCAGCGTTCGACGTGGGGATATTCCGAGATGTCGATGTCACGACGTTCGTAGGTCACGGCCCACGGATAGGTCGCAATATCGGCGATGGTGTATTCGTCGCCCGCGAGGTATTCGACCTCTTTGAGGCGGAAGTTGAGGACGTCGAGCAGGCGTAGGGCCTCGCGGGTGTAACGCTCGATCGCGTAGGGCACCTTCTCGGGCGCGTAGTGGGTGAAGTGGCCGTGCTGGCCCCACATCGGTCCGAAGTTCGCCATCTGGAACATTACCCATTGGCGCGTGATCCACATGCCGCGCGCATTCTTGGGCATCAATTTGCCTGATTTGCCCGCGAGGTATTCCAGGATGGTGCCCGATTCGAATAGCGCGAGCGGTTGGTTGTTGGGCCCTTCGCTATCGACAATGGCAGGGACCTTGTTGTTGGGGCTGATCTTGAGGAAGGCGGGCTCGAACTGCTCGCCCTTGGTGATGTCGAGCGGGATCAGTTTATGCGGCAGCCCGGTTTCTTCCATCATGATGGAGACTTTGCGACCGTTGGGGGTCGGCCAGTAGTAGAGGTCGATCATGCGCGCGGTGTCCTTGTGGTAGAAATGGCGATTTTGGGACACCCTACCCTTGCGCCTGGTCGAGGGGGAGCGGTTTAAGTCCCTGCCGGTCGTAGGCCTATTGCGGCGCGCGATCCTCGGGCGGCGGGTTGGCTTGGCCCTTCTCTTCTTCTTCGAGAATCTTGTCGACTTCTTTGGCCATGCGGGCACGTTCGAAATCGCGCGCGACGACCGCGTCCTGCGTATCGCCCCACCGATGAAGAAAGACGGCCACGGTGACCGCGCCGAGCACCACAAGCAGCACGGTCACGACGGTCTGCGCAGCTTCCCAGGCGCCAAACCGCGCGGCAACCAATAAGCCAATCCAGGCGGCGGCGAGAATGCCGAGGAGAACCGGGCTGCGACTCCAACGGCGCATGTTGCGAATGACGCTTAGACCGGCGGGAACCGGCGATGCCAATCGGTTTCTTGCTGGAAGGCGTGGCCCACGCGGCAGAGGAGTTCTTCTTCGAGGTGTCGCGACACGAGCTGCAAGCCGAGCGGCATTCCGGCCGCATTAAAGCCCGAAGGAATGGACAACGTCGGGCTACCGGTGAGGTTGTAGGGGCCGGTGAAGCGCAACAGATCGCCTTGATCCTCGATATCGCCCAGCGCGTCTTCGGTGATCTCGACCGCCGGCGTGGGCCAGGACGGGCACAAGATCAGGTCGACCTCTTCGAACAAGCCACGCAAGCGGCCGGCGAAGGCCAGACCGGCGATCTTCAGTTGCGCGTAATGCCGTCCGCTGAGGGTGCTGCCGCGTTCGAGCACCTCGCGATAGACCGCACCGAGCTTTTCTTTGTGCGGCAGCAACGCATCGGCGTGGGCGACCGCGGCTTCGATCGAGACGAGGTCCGAAAAGTTCGGCACGAAGTCGTTCATCGGCGGCATCTCGATGCGTTTGACTTCGGCGCCGAGCTTTTGAAAGACCGCGACCGAGCCGATCACCGAATCGCGCAACTCGGGATCGACGCCGTTGCCGCAATAGGCTTCGTCGACCCCGATGCGCACCCCTTTGACCGAGCGCTCGAGCCGCGCGACGTAGTCCGGCGCGCGATCGATCAACGAAGTCGGATCGTTGGGATCATGCCCGGCAATGGCGTTGAGCATGGCGGCGGCATCGGCCACCGAGCGCGTCATCGGCCCGACGTGATCGAGGGTGTCGGCCAGCGCCAGGATGCCGTGCCGACTGACCCGGCCCCAGGTCGGTTTGAGACCGGTGACCCCGCACAGCGCCGAGGGGAAGCGAATCGAGCCGCCGGTGTCCGAGCCGAGCGAGGCATAGGCAAGGCCAGCCGCCATCGCGACCCCCGGCCCCGACGACGATAGGCCGGTCATGCAGTTGGCCCCCCACGGATTGATCGGGGTCGGCATGCCGGGCGCGTGTTCGATAAACGCCCCTTCGGTCATCGCAAGTTTGCCGAGCAGCACCGCGCCCGCGTCGGCAAGGCGGGTGACGACGGTCGCGTCGCGCTCGGGGATCCGGTCCTTCAGCGCCATCGAGCCGCCGGTGGTGGCGATCCCCTTGGTGTCGCACAGATCCTTCAAGGCGATCGGCACCCCGTGCAGCGGTCCGCGGAAATTGCCGCCCGCCATTTCGACCTCGGCCCGCCGAGCTTGGCGCAGCGCGGTTTCTGCGGTGACCGTGATAAAGGCCTTGAGTTGCGGGTTGAGGGCCGCGATGCGTTCGAGGGCGGCTTGGGCAACCTCGACCGGGGAATAGGTGCCTTTGCGATAGGCCTCTTGGAGCTCGGCGATGGAAAGGTAGTGAAGTGGCGTCATTGGGCGAACAACCCCGTGAGGTGTGAAACATCGGTATCGTCGGAAAGGCCGCGCACCAGCGCATCGACCTGCGCGACCGGGAAATTCGGTGTGGCGCCGGTGACTAGGCCGGTGAACTTTTCGAGAAGGGCCGCGGCATCCATCGGATTGGCCGGCGTGCCGTAGGAGTCCATCACTTCTTTTTGTCGGGTTTCGCCGCCCTTGAACGTGACTTCGACCCAACTGCCGAAATGCGCGGGAAAGGCCTTTTCGAGTTTGTCGTCGGTGACCGCGCTGACGCGATCGCCGATCGCCAGCACCTGCGGGTCGCCGAGATTGTCGTCGGCGAAGACCTGTTCGGTGTAGGGGCCGGCAACGAGCGCCGCACCGACGACGAACGGCAAACTGTACTGCGCGGCCATCATCGAGGTCGGCCGGTACATCATGTGCTGGGTTTCGAACACCGCCGGGCCGCCGACCACGATCTTTTCGATATCGTCGTTGGCCGCGGCGAAGCCGTCGGTCACCTCGCGCAGCGCATCGATCGTCGAATGGAACAAGCGGCACGAGGGATACGGTTTAAAGCTGATCCGATGGATTTCGTAGGGCGCGCCGGCGGGCCGCGTCAGACGATCGGGGTTCGGCGACCCCGAGAACAAGTTGCACAAGCCGTAGGTGCCATCGAAGGCTTGCGACGGCCCGGCGATGCCAAGCGCGGCAAGTTGGGCGGCCATGGTGCCGTTATGCGCGCCGTAACCGCCGTGCAACCGCTTGACGACGGTGCCGTGGGGATCTTGCGAAAACTGCATCGAACCGCCCGCCATCGACAGCATGAGGCCCCAGGTTTCGACAATCGACTGCGCGGGTAACCCGAATAGCTTGGCAGCCGTGGTTGCCGCGCCGAAGCCGCCAAACAGCGCCGTCGGATGAAAGCCGTGGTGCATGATGTCGGGACCACAAGCCATGCCGGCACGCGCCATGACCTCGTAGCCGGCGACGATCGCCGGATGAATGTCTTGCCCGGTCAGGCCTTTTTCACTGGCGATGGCGAGAGCCACCGCGATGACGATGGCACCGGGGTGGCTCATGCCTTCGTCGTGGGTGTCGTCGTGCTCCAATCCGTGCGCGCAGGTGGCATTGACCAGCGCTGCAACGGCGGGGATGACCTTGAGTTTGCTGCCGAACACCACCGCGCTGCCGGTCCCCGCATAGGGTTGCGCGTAACGCTGCAATGCCTCGCCCCAGGGCAAAAAGGCGCCGCGGTAGCACACGCCGAGGTGATCGAGGATGAGTTTGTCGAGTTGGGCTCGGTCGGCATCGCTGAGATCGGCGACCGTCAGGCCCGCGACCCATTCGGCAAGCGCGCGCGTGCGGTCTTCTACGTTGGCAGCGTCCATTGGCGTCCTCCCAGAGTCCGTATGCTAGGGCGAAGGCGGCGTACGGGCAACGCAGGCGGCAAGCCGAAGACTTGAGCGCGCCGCCGCAACAACCCACGTAGAATGTCGGTATGGGACTGACCGTAACGCTGATCATTCTAGGTGCATCCATCGTCGCGTTCGGCGCGGCGTTGTATCTACACCGGCGACCACGCGAACTCGGTCAGGTGAGCCTGATACCCTATGGTGGTATCCAATTCGCCGCGCTGGTCTTGGCGGTTCTGATGGTCGCCCACCTGATTACCTTGCTGTCGGGAACACCACTGATCGGGCGGTTTAGCGGCGGTCGTTTCTAGGAAGGGAAAAATATGTCGGCACCGTATACGGGCGGCTGCCAGTGCGGTGCCGTCAGATACACGCTTCGCGCCGAACCACTCACGCTTTACATCTGCCACTGCACGGAATGCCAAAAACAATCGTCCAGCGCGTTCGGGATGTCGATGACGGTCGCCCGCGCCGATGTCGACATTAACCAAGGGACGCCCAGCTCGTTCGAGCGCCCCGCGCGTAACGACAATCACGTCGTATGCACCTATTGCCCCGACTGCGGCTCGCGCCTGTTCCACGCGAGGTCACAACGACCCGATGTGATGAACATCAAGCCCGGCACGCTGGACGATACGGGCTGGCTCCGGCCGGTGGCCCACATTTGGACGCGCAGCGCCCAACCCTGGGTCACCATCCCGAAGGACACATTGGTTTTTCCCGAACAACCACCGAGCCATGACCCGTTGGTGGCCGCTTACCGCGCGGCCACGACCTAGTTCTCACGCAAGTCTACCGCGGGGTCTCGGCCCTTTGATTCCGCGCTTGCGGTCTGGCGCCCATATCCTAGGCACACTGACAAAGCGAAGGATCAGCGTGTGATTCCCTGGAACGATCGAACCGGCCGCCTCTCGTTTTTCAAACTTGCCGTTTTCATCGGCGTACTGGCGCCGGGCCTGTACGTCGCCTACGCCTTAGCGACCGGAACGATGGGCGCAAAACCGATCGAGGCCGCGACCCATGAAACCGGCGAATGGACCATTCGGTTCCTGCTGATCACGCTTGCGGTGACGCCGCTGCGCCGGATCGCCGAATGGCGCCGGTTGATTCACGTCCGCCGGATGCTGGGGGTGGCCGCGTTCGGGTACGCGCTTATCCATCTCGGGCTGTATGTGGCGGATCAAAAATTCAACCTCGGGCGGGTGGCGAGTGAGATTGCGGTCCGCTTCTACCTGACGATCGGGTTTGCCGGCGTCTTGGGGCTGGCCATGTTGGCGGCCACCTCTACCGATGGCGCCATACGCAAGCTCGGCAAGAAATGGACGCTGTTGCACAAAGGCGTCTATGTCATTGCCATCATCGGGCTGGCGCATTTCTTTATTCAGTCGAAGATCGACGTCAGCGAGGCCACCATCATGGCGGGCATCTTCGTTTTGCTGATGACCTATCGGTTGGCCAAGCGTATGAAATTCGCGCTAACACCACTTACCCTTTTGGCGATCGCGATCGGGGTGGCGGTTTTGACCGCCGCCATGGAAGTGGTGTGGTACGCGTCTGCAACGGGCGTCGACCCGCTACGCATCTTGCAGGCTAATCTCGATTTTTCGTTCATGATCCGTCCGACCTGGTGGGTCCTGGGCACCGGCCTCGCGTTCGTCGCTACCGCGTTGCTGAAGGGGATCGAACGCCCGCGCTTGCGTCGCGCCACGGTAGAGGGCGCCCGTTAGAGGCCTGGCGAATCGAACTGCGACCGGCTGTTTTGCGGGAAGAGCTGTTCAACCACGCGCCGCATCAGGTTGGCAAGACGCGGATCATCGGGTCCGTCGAGCGGTCGCTCGGCCACGGTCACCCGCGTTACCATTTCATCGTCGATACAATACGTCGCCCGGATCACGAGACGCGGCCCCGGCTGACCCAGCCCGAGCGCCGCGACGTCGCGACAGATATCTCGCTTGGCCGCCGCCGGATCGGTGGGGTTGAAGACGACGACTAGGCGCGCACCCGATGTACTGGGCACGGCGGGTTCGAAGGCGGCCCCGCCAAGCCAGCCCGGCGCGAGAAGAAGGGTGTGGATCGCCTCGGCGTCCAGCCCCGACGCGGCTTCACCGAGGATGATCGTCGGTAGGCCGACGCGTGCGACCCTGGCTGCTTCGAAGGGATCGTAGCGCGCGGTTACTTTAGTTCCAATGCCGGCCTGCGCGACGCCGGAGCCAAGCAGGGCGCTGGCGAAGATGATCGCAAGGAAACGTCTGTTCATGGACGATGGTCCTTTCGGTTCAAATGGCAAACGGCTCGCATGACCCGCCTATTCCGTTTTGCCCCGTCGGATCCGAGGGGGTAGACGGATTTGCGCCCTCAGTGCGCCCACCAAAGGGGCCTCGGCCTTGATTCCGATCATCGCCGTGCCACTTTTGAGGTGACATTTTGACGTTGACCAGTGCTGCGCGCTGCAACCAGCGACCGCTTTGGACGAGATATGGCAACCAGGGACCCCTACGACGTTCTAGGCATCAAGAAAGGTGCGCGCGAAGAAGACATTCGCACCGCCTATCAGGCGTTGGCGAAAAAATATCACCCCGACCTAAACCCGGGTGACGCCGCTGCCGAGGCCCAATTCAAAGAGGTCCAAAGCGCCTACGACATCCTTGGCGATGCCGAGAAGCGCGCCAAGTTCGACCGCGGCGAGATTGATGCCAGCGGCCAGGAACGGCCGGCTCGGCAGTACTACCGAGATTTCGCCGATGGTGCCGGTCACGGCGCGCGGCACTACACGTTTCGCCAAGGCGGCGCGCCGGAAGACTTCGAAGACCTCGGGGACTTTTTCGCCAACGTGTTCGGCGAACGAACGCAGCCCGGCGGGCATGGCCCGCGCGCGGGCGCGCATGTCCAATATCAGATGAACGTGGATTTCCTTGAGGCCGTCAACGGCGCAAAGAAACGCGTCACGATGCCGGACGGCAAGGCGCTCGACATCACCATTCCGTTGGGTGCCGTCGACGGACAGATTTTGCGGCTACGCGGCAAGGGACATCCGGGCGTCCAAGGCGGACCCGCAGGCGATGCGCTGATCACGATTTCGGTCTCCCCGCACCGCTTGTTCCGGCGCGATGGCAAGGATCTGTCCTTGGATCTGCCGATCACGCTCGGCGAAGCGGTAAAAGGCGCCAAGGTCGACGTACCCACACCGACGGGATCGGTATCGCTATCCGTTCCGCCGGGAAGCAACACCGGGCGGCGGCTGCGGTTGCGCGGCAAAGGCGTGCCGGATCGCCGCGGCGGCGGTGCCGGTGATCTTTACGTTACCTTGCAAGTGATGCTGCCGGAGCAGATCGACAAAGACCTTGCGACCTTCGTCGAGACTTGGTCGACGGCCCATCCGTACGACGTTCGAAAGGCCATGGAGCGGACGCCATGACCGAAGAAGAAATCATCGCCATGATCCGGCAACTCTCCCGAGACGACTTAACGGCATGGTGTGCCCGCGGCTGGGTGCAACCGGCGCGCCAGGGAAACAAGGTCGAGTACCGCGCGGTCGATGTCGCCCGAGTCCAATTGATTTACGAAATGCGCGACGACCTCGCCGTGAACGAAGAGGGGATTGCGGTCGTCCTCGACTTGATGGATCAGCTTTACGACGCCCGGGCGCGCCTGCGTGCATTGGGGGAGGCGGTCTTGGATCAACCCGTCGACGTGCAGCGGCAAATTGAAACCCTGGTCCGCAACACGTTGGGGCACTAGACGTGGAAAAAAAGACCGAGTTCCACCTGTGGTACTTCGTGATCGCCTTCGCCGCGATCCTGATTCTCCAGGCCTGGTGGCAGGAAAGCCAAACCGTCGAAACCATCCCCTATAGCGCGTTTCAGGAGCTCGTCGAGTCGGGCCGCGTGACGGACCTCAAGGTGGGACCGGCACGGATCACCGGCATGTTCTCCGAACCGGAAGACGGCAAAACACGATTCGTCACGACACGGGTCGACCCGGCGCTCGCCGAGGAACTGGCAGGGAGCGGCGTAACCTTCACCGGCACGAGCGACCGCAGCCTGGTGCGCGACATCTTGTCCTGGATCATTCCGATCGGGCTTTTCTTTGCGATCTGGATGTTCATGTTCCGCCGCATCGCCGACCGTCAGGGCTTTGGCGGATTGACCACGATCGGCAAGAGCAACGCGAAGGTGTACGTGGAGAAGGACACCAGCGTGACGTTCGAGGATGTCGCCGGCGTCGACGAAGCGAAGGGCGAACTTCAGGAAATCGTGTCGTTCCTGCGCGCGCCCGACAGCTATGGCCGGCTCGGCGCGCGCATCCCGAAGGGCATTCTGTTGGTCGGCCCGCCTGGGACCGGCAAGACCTTGCTGGCCCGCGCGGTCGCCGGCGAGGCAAGCGTGCCGTTCTTTTCCATCAGTGGGTCCGAATTCATCGAGATGTTCGTCGGCGTCGGCGCGGCGCGGGTGCGCGACTTGTTCGAAAAAGCCCGGCAGGCGGCACCGGCGATTATCTTCATCGACGAACTTGACGCCCTGGGCCGCGCGCGCGGCGCCTTTGTAACCGGCGGCGGGCACGACGAGCGCGAGCAGACCCTGAACCAGTTGCTGGCCGAGCTCGACGGCTTCGACCCCACCCAGGGGGTCGTGCTGCTGGCCGCGACGAATCGGCCGGAAATTCTCGACCCTGCGCTGTTGCGCGCCGGACGTTTCGATCGGCAAATCCTGGTCGATCGGCCCGACAAGATCGGGCGCGCCCAAATCCTCGGCGTGCACATCAAGAAAGTTCACCTTGATCCCGATATTTCGATCGAGGAAATCGCCGAACTCACTACCGGGTTTACCGGCGCCGATTTGGCGAACCTGGTTAACGAGGCCGCCCTTCTGGCGACGCGACGCAATGCCGATTCGGTAACGGCGGATGATTTTTCTCGCGCGATCGAGCGGATCGTCGCCGGCTTGGAAAAGAAGAACCGCCTTCTCAACCCCAAGGAAAAGGAAATCGTCGCCCATCATGAAATGGGTCACGCGCTTGTGGCGCTAAGCCTGCCGGGAACGGACAAAGTACATAAGGTATCGATCATTTCGCGCGGCATCGGGTCGTTGGGCTATACGATTCAAAGGCCGACCGAAGACCGCTATCTCATGACCCGGGAAGAACTGGCCAACAAGGTGACCGTGCTGCTTGGCGGACGCGCGGCGGAACGACTGATCTTCGACAAGCTGTCCACGGGCGCCGCGGACGACCTCGCCAAAGCGACCGACATCGCCCGCAGCATGGCGACGCGCTACGGGATGGAGGAAACGCTTGGGAACGTCGCCTACGAGACCGATCGGACGCCGCTCTTAGGCACGAACGAACGGCAGACCTATCTGGAACGCCAGTTCAGCGAAGAAACCGCCCGCGAAATCGACGAAGCGGTAAAAGCGATCCTCGCCACCGGTTACGAGGCCGCGCGCGCGATCCTGGTACGGAACCGATCCTTGTTGGAGAAATCGGCCCAACAACTGATGCACGAGGAAACGCTGAGCGAAGCGGCGCTAACGACCTTGGCGGCCGACCTCGCACCAACCGGTTCACCAATCCCTGGGAAGGCTTGAGCCGAATCAACGCCCCCGTCGTTGCCGCACGCGAGAATGAAGTTATGCGTAGATTGATTTTTGCCGGACTGTTTGGCGCTGCTTTGATGGTTGCAACGGACGCCACCGCACAGCAGGGGCCAGACGGGAACCCCGCCGAGGGGAAACGTCTTGCGCTTGAGTTATGCGCGGGCTGCCACGTGGTGGCCGAAGATCAAGAACGACCCGCGATCGATGTCGTGCCGGCGTTTGCCGCGATCGCCGAGCGGCCGGACACGACCGCGTTTCGGATTCGCGTATTCTTGCAGGACACGCCGCACCCCGTGATGCCCAACTTCGTGTTCGCCGACAACGAGGTCGATGACCTTATTGCCTACATTCTGAGTTTACGCGCCCGTTAGACCGGTTGGCCTAGGTGACGGGATTCTCGGCGAGCGCTTCTTCGAGTTCGTAGAAGCTCGGCTTGAGCTTGCTGGGCACGGCCTGGCGACCGATCTCGACAGAAATCTGCGGCGAGTTGCCGTGAAGATGCGCGACCATCACGTCGCGAATCACTTTGTAAATGTTCGCATCTTCGTCGATGACGCCTTTGAGGCGCGCGGCCAACGGTCCGACGACCCCGTAGGCAAGCAGCACACCGAGGAACGTACCGACAAGCGCACCGCCGATAAGGAAGCCGAGAATCTCGGGCGGCTCGGAGATGCTCGCCATGGTCTTGATGACGCCGAGCACGGCGGCGACGATCCCGAGCGCAGGGAGCGCATCCGCCATGCCTTGCAGGGCATCGGAGGCTTTGATCTCCTCGTGGTGGTGCTTTTCCATCTCCTTTTCCATGATCTCTTCGATCTGGTGCACGTCGTCGAAGTTCATGGTGGTCATGCGAAGGTAGTCGGTAATGAGTTCGACCGCGAAATGATCGCCCAGTATCTTTGGGTATTCGGTGAAGAGCGCGCTTTCCTCAGGATTCTCGATGTGGGCTTCGAGCGAAATCGGCCCCTTGGTGCGTACCATCTTTGAGATCGCGAAAAGCAGACTCAACGAATCCTGATAGTCCTGCTTTTTCCACTTCGAGCCTTTGATGGTGCGCCCGATGCCCTTGAGGCCCTTGCCGGCGACCGTGCCCCCATTGGACGCAAGAAACGATCCGACCGCGGCACCACCGATCATCATGCCTTCGAAAGGAAGTGCGTGAAGAATGATCCCAAGCTTACCGCCCGAAGCGACATACCCGCCGAAGATTCCGACGAAAACGACGATAAGACCGACGATGACAATCATGCGTGCTACCCAAAAAGACCAAGACCATTATTCGCTAGGTGCGAAAACGGCGCAAGGAACACGATTTCCGGTATCCCGGTCGTGACCCCGCGTTCACGGCAACGTGCGTCAGGGGTGAGCCGTTCCGCCCCTCAGCGGTCGAAATAGGGTTAACGCGCAGAACCGTTGTTGGGGCTTTCCGCCCGACTTGCGGCTGGCCGACCGCGTCAAATTAGCCCTAAAGTCGTTTTTGGGGGAATTATGAGTCCAGAAATCACCGTTACCACGACCGCCGACGTGACTTGGCTACAGGGTCAAACCAAGGGGTCTGCCGATATCGAGATCGAATTCGGCGGCCTGGCGACAAGTACGCCGGTCCACATCGGTTTCGCGGTCCAGCAGCTGGCGCAGGCGCGGGCGGCGGCCGAGGTTCTAGCGTCGTTTTTTCTGCTGTTGGTGCGCGATACCGCGGTGCGCGCCAACGACACCGAATATGAAGTGTCGTTGGGCGACAGCGGTTCGACGGTGACCTTCGAGGTCGACGCGCACTTGCGACCGGTGACCGCCTTTCCGTTTACCGTTGCCGTGAGCGAAGACTGCAACACCCGCTCGGACGCCGCGGACGAAGCGGCCGCGACCGTCATCGACGCCATCGACCGACTGCTGGAGGACCGGGCGCCAACCACCGACGAAGCCTTGGTGCGCTTGCAGCCCCTAAAAAACTACTATCCGGAAGTGCTGCACCTCGCCATCAAACGGCTCGGCGCCCTGTAGCGACCGCACCGCGAACAGGGGTTAGCCCGCTCTGACCCGCCAGCCGCCAAATGCTAGCATCGCCGGAAATCGCGCGGCAGGCGCGCTCTGTGCGGAGGATTGAGCCAGTGAAGTATTCCTATACCCACCACATGCCGTACACCGGTATCGACCGCTCCGGGCAAGACTGGCCGGTCCCCAACAAGCAGTTCGACCCTCAAGTCGGCGTGGATCTGTTCAACCGCTATATCGACGACAAGGTCTATGCGGAGCAAACCGGGTTCGACTGGATTGGCTGCAACGAACATCACATGAGCCCCTATGGCTTGATGCCCAATCCGAACCTGGTGGGCGCTGTCGTCGCCAACCGAACCAAGAAAGCGGGCATTCTTCAATCAGGCAACATCGTGCCGATCGTGAACCCGATCCGGGTGGCCGAGGAATACGCCATGCTCGACGTCATGAGCGGCGGACGGTTGGTCGCCGGCTTTATGCGCGGCATTCCGCACGAATACGTGGCGTATAACGTTTCGCCGGACGAATCCTATGCGCGCATGGAAGAAGCCATGGCGCTGATCAAGAAGGCTTGGTCGGAACCGGAGCCCTTCGGGTGGGAAGGTGAATTCTACCAGTACCGGGCGGTCTCTATTTGGCCCAAGCCGGTGCAGCAGCCGTTCCCCGAGATGGTGATGTCGGCGACGAGCGAACGCTCGACCCGCCTTGCCGCGAAACATCGTGCGGTCGCGGGCATTCTCGCGGTGACCGATATGGACGACGGACGCGCCAACATCGCCCGCTTCAAACAGTTCTCGCGCGAAGAGGGCTGGGAGCCGACCAACGATCACATCATGGTCGGCGTCAATTGCTGCATCGCCCCGACCTACGAGGAAGCCAAGAAGATCCTCGAAGAAGGTCAGGAATATTTCTTCGGCGTTCTCGGCGGCGGCATTCGCACCGCTCAGAATTTGGTCGTTCAGAAGACGCGCTTTTACGGCACTTCGGAAGAGGCAGACAAATTGAAGACCAAGTTCGTCAACATGCGGTCCGGCATGAAGACGCGATCGTTCGACGAACGCGTCGAGATGGGCCTGATGATTTGCGGCACACCTGAAATGGCCGTCGAGCAAATCACGCGCCTGCACAAAGAACTGGGGAACAATCGCCTGGGACTGTCGATCAAGATCGGCAATATCTCGGACGAACACGTCACCCGCACGCAAGACTATTTGCGCGACATCGTGTTCCCGGCGACGCGGCACCTCGGCGAATCCGACGACCCCGCCCAGGCCGCCGAGTAAGAGCACAGTGACCCCGAGTCAGGACCATGCGGTTCTCGTATACCCACCACATGCCCTACACGGGCGTGACGGACGCCGGTCAGGATTGGCCGGTGCCGAACAAGCAGTTCGACGCCGAAAAGGGCGTCGAGATGTTCGACCGCTATATCGAGGACAAAATTTACGCCGAACAGGCGGGTTTCGACTGGATCGGATCGAACGAGCATCACTTCAGTCCGTACGGGATGATGCCCAACCCGAACTTGGTCGGTGCGGTTGTCGCCAATCGCACGCGCCGCGCGGGCATTCTTCAATCCGGCAATATCGTGCCGATCAGCAACCCCATTCGCATCGCCGAAGAATACGCGATGCTCGACGTGATGAGCGGCGGGCGTTTGATCGCCGGCTTCATGCGCGGCATCCCACATGAATACGTCGCCTACAACGTCTCGCCCGACGAGAGCTACGGGCGGATGTACGAAGCGATCGAATTGATCAAGAAAGCGTGGTCCTCGCCCGAACCTTTCGGTTGGGAAGGCGAGTTCTATCAGTTCCGTGCCGTGTCGATTTGGCCGCGCCCGGTGCAGAAGCCCTACCCGCGCATCTTGATGTCCGCGTCCAGCGACGCGTCGGCCCGACTGGCTGCGGAGGTCGGCGCCTCGGCGGGCTTCCTACGCATCGCCGATTTCGACTCGGCCCGCAACCAGATCAAGGTCTACCGCGACCGCGCCAAGGAATGCGGCTGGTCGCCGACTGCCGACGACGTGATGATTGGGATGAACTGCTGCATTGCGCCGACCTACGAAGAGGCCAAGGAAATCCTGCAGAACGGCCAAAAGTATTTCTTTGGCGTTCTCGGCGGCGGCATTCGGACGGCGCAGCAACTGGTGGTCCAGAAGACGCGCTATTTCAAAGACGCCGGCGCAGCGGAAAAGTTCGCCAAGAAGACGGCCGTGCAACGCGAGGTCTCGTTCGACGAACGCGTCGAGCGTGGCCTGATTGTGTGCGGCACGCCGGAGATGGCGATCGATCAAATTCGACGCATTCACGGCGAACTCGGCAACGGCCGCATGAACCTGAGCGTGAAGATCGGCAACATCGCCGATCATCACGTCACCCGAACACTCGACTATTTGCGCGACGTCGTGTTCCCGGCGGTACGACCGCTGGGCGAAGATAACGACCCCGCGCAGGCCGCAGAATAGAAACGCCCACAGGGAGGACCCATGTTCAACGAAAAGACCAGTAAGCTCGCCAAAGGATCGCTCAAGTATCTCACCGGCGGCAGCGGTCGTCCCCTCATCCACCTCCATGGCGCGGGCGGTGTGCGCCCCAACCCGGGGCTCGAAGCACTGGGGAAAAACGTCACCCTTTATATGCCTGTGCTTCCCGGGTTCGACGGCACGTCGACGATCGACGGCGTCGATTCGATGGAAACGCTGGCCGACCTCGTGGCCGACTTCATCGACAAGGAGATCGGCGAGGCGGCCGACATCATCGGGCTTTCCTTCGGCGGCTGGCTTGGCGCCTGGGTCGCGGTACGCCACCCCGACAAAGTCGGGCAGCTTTGTTTGGAGAACCCGGCTGGATTTCGGCCCGATTCGGTCCCGGCACCGAGTTCGGACCCGGAAACCCGCAAACAAGAGATGTACGCCTACCCCGATCGGGTGCCGGCCGAAACGAAATCCGAAGAGATGCTGGCCCAAAACCGCGCAATGCTTGCCCATTACCACGGCGACACCAGTTTCGATGCCGACCTAGCCGGGCAGCTTGGCAAGATCGAGTGTCTGACGATGATCATGCACGGCACGAGAGACGGACGGGTCCCGGAAGAAGCGGTTCAGCTTCTAAAGCGCGACATCCCGCGGTCGCATTTGATCTACGTTTATGACGCCGCCCACAGCCTTGAGACCGACCAGCCGGCGCGGTTCGCGCACTTGGTATCGGACTTCATGGAACGCGCAGAAGCCTTTTTGGTTAATCAAGGGGCAGCCGGCGTTCGTCCCCAGCAGGTGCTGTAGCGCCCCGCGCGCCAACCCGGCAAATCTAGATATCGGTCACCATTTGACCGACAACCCCGGTCGCCCGTAGGCTCCGATCCGTTATACGTGCCTGCGACGCACTAGTTTTGGGGAATTGGTGCGGCATGGTTGATGCATGCGGAGAGCCCATGACCCCAGAAGAACTCGTCGACATCCTGAAGAAGCACCACCATTTCGTGGCCGGGCGCTTCAATCTGGGTCAGCGAGCGACACTCAAGAATGCGCAACTCCGCGGCCTCAAACTTCCGAAAATTGTCCTGCCGAGCGCGATTTTGGCGGGCGCGGACCTGAGCTACTGCGTGCTGACCGAAGCCGATCTGAGTTTTGCCGATCTTTTCTGTGCCGACCTTTCGTTTGCCGACTTGCGTGGCGCGAACTTGTCGCGCGCCGACCTGCGCGGCACGGTTCTGCACGGCGCCAAGCTGCAGCGCGCGAACTTGTTCGAAACGGACCTTCGCGCCGGCACCATGATCGACGCCAACGAAACGCGCGGCGACGCCGTCGACCTGACGAACGCCAACCTGGACGAGGCGAACCTCGAAGACACTAAACTCAAGCGCGCGCGCATGGCGCGGGCGAGCGTCAGGAACGCCAACTTGACCCGGGTCGGCATGGACGAAGTGGACTTGACCGGCGCGGACCTCAGCGGCGCCAATCTTTCGTCCGCGCAACTCAAGAACGCCAACCTGACCGGCGCCAATCTTGCCAACGCAAACTTGGATCAGGCGCGCATTCAAGGCGCCAACATGCAAGGGGCGCTGCTGTCGGGCGTGGACCTGACCCTGGCTGATCTGACCGACGCCAAGTTGTCCTACGGCACCGCCCGGTTGGCCGTGGACGTGCAGCAAGCGTTGCGCGACCACGCGCTGTGGGTCGACTCGGACGGCGAAGAAGGGACGCGCGCCGACCTTTCCGGCCACGACCTGAGCCACGAAGACCTACGCCACGTCTATTTGAGCGGCGCCAACCTCAGAGACTGCAACCTGTCGGGTGCGGACCTATCGGACGGTATGGTCGAGTTGATCGATTTGGCGAACGCCACCTTGAACGGCACTAATTTCCGACGGGCGACCATGCGCGGCGCCAATCTAAAAGGGGTGAAGGCCAAAGAGTGCGTCCTGACCTACGCCGATCTCAGCCCCATCGAACTCACCGGGCCCGACGGTGAAAAGACCGGGCAGGTGCGCAAAACCGATTTGAGCGGCGCCGACCTTGAGGGCGCGGACTTGTTTCGGACGGTGATGCAAGACGTCAACTTGGAGGGCGCGAATCTGGTCGGCACGATCCTCGAGCCCAAGAAGAAGGACGAGATCACCGAGTACGACCAAGCCTTCGGCGAACCGGAGAACGAAGACGCCGAAAACGCCGAAGCCGAGGAATGACGGCGGCCACGCCCGACCCTGCCAAAGCACGCCAGCGTCCACTGGCGGAAAAAGTCGATCCGCGCACCACAGCTTTGGTCGTGATCGATATGCAGAACGATTTTTGCCATGACGAAGGGTTTTTCGGCCAACGGGGGGCCGATCTTTCGCGCATGCCGAGCGTCGCCGCGCGCATAGAAGCCTTGGTGGATCAGGCCCGGCACCAGAATATGCTGATCCTGTGGGTCCGTGCCCATTACGACGACATCGTGATGGGCGCGCCGATGGCCGAGGTTCTGAACCGGCCCGGTCGAACGTCGGGGAGCTGCCTGGCCGGGACGTTCGGGGCAGATTGGTACGGCGCGCTTCGGCCCCAAGAGGCCGACAACGAAATTATCGTCACCAAACATCGCTATAGCGCGTTTTGGGATTCACCGATCGATCTATATCTGCGCAGCAACGCGATCGAGAACATCGTCGTGACAGGGACCAGCACCGACGTGTGCGTGGAGTCGACTGTCCGCGATGCTTTTTTTCGCAACTACTTCGTGGTGGTTCCGCGCGATGCCGCCTACTCCTCGCCCGACCGCCATGCCGAAGCGCTCGGCGATATGGGGCGCCTGTTCGGCGAAACGCCGACGGTCGGCGAGGTGTTGTCGATTTGGGCCGACACCGACCCCGAGGGGCCGCGCAACTGGATGCCCGCTGAAAAAGCCGCCAATGCGCTGCAGGACTTCGACGCCGTCGTCGACCCCCGCCATACCGCCCTGGTGATCGTCGACATGCAAAACGACTTTTGTCACCGCGACGGCGTGATGGGCAAAGCCGGCGAAGATCTCGACGATTTCCCCCCGGCGATCGATGCGATCGCGGCACTTTTGGCGGCGGCGCGGTCTTCGGGCGCACTGATCGTTCATGTCCAGGGCACGAACATGGCGGCGGCACGCGCGAGCGGCCATCGCGGCCTAGTGAGCGAAAAACAGAGGGTCATGCGGCTGACCCAGCCGGGGACATGGGGTGCGGCCCAGCTGGATGAACTCGCGCCCCGGGCCGACGAAGAGGTCGTCACCAAGCACCGCTACAGCGGTTTTGTCGACACCCGCCTGGAAACCCTGTTACGCACCAATCACATTCGCACCCTCGTCGTGACCGGGACCGCAACGCAGACTTGCGTCGAGTCGACGGTGCGCGACGGACAAATGCGGGACTACCGCATCGTGATCCCGCGCGACGGCGTCGCCTCTCGCGGCCGCCATCAACACCTTAAAGCGGCATCGCTTGAAACCATGGGCCTCTATTTCGGTGAGGTCGTCGATAGCGAGAAGATCGTCGCCGCCTGGGACGCCCGGCGGTCCAACGCCTAGGCCAGGCCACGGCCCGCGACGGCCGTCCAACGTCGTTTACCGCTTCTTAACTCTCTTGCGTCCAGAATTATCGCCGTTGGGTTGCGACCTGAGCAGAACGCCGCGTGGCCCAACGGTACATTCGAACGGAATGAGTGGACGCCATGGTCCAAGGCCTTTCGATCCTCACGAACGTCGGCGCGATGACGGCGTTGGAGCAGCTGAACGCGACGAACAAGCGTCTGCAAACCACACAGCTGCGTATTACGACAGGCCTCAAGGTCAATGGCCCCAAAGACGACGCGGCAACCTTTCAAATCGCCCAACGTCTGCGCGGTGACATTGCCGGCACCAAGGCCGTCAAGACGGCGCTGGCCAACGGCGAAGCCACCATCAACGTCGCGATCTCGGCGGGCAAAGCGATTGCTGACCTTCTGATCGAGATGAAGGCCAAGACCGTTCAGGCCAACCAAGCGGGGCTCGACTCCGCGTCGCGCACGGCATTGGACAGCGATTTCCGGGCCCTGCGCGATCAGATTTCGACCATCGTTGCGACCGCAGAGTTCAACGCGGTCAACCTCATTGCCTCGGGCGCGACCACAACGAGCGTCCTGAGTACGGTCGACGGCAGCATCATCACGGTCAGCGCCCAGAGCATGGATACCTCGACGTTGGGCATCGCGTCCGTGGACTTGACGACCAGCTCCGGCGCATCGACCGCCCTAACGTCAATCGACTCGGCGATCACCAACGTATCGGACAAATTGGCGTCGCTCGGTTCGACGGCCAATCGGATCGAAGTGCAAACCGAATTCACGACATCGTTGATCGATATCTTGACGGCAGGCCTGGGCAACTTGGTCGATGCCGACATGGCCGAAGAAGCGGCCAGCTTGACGGCGTTACAGGTCCAGCAGCAGTTGGGCGTTCAGTCGCTGTCGATCGCCAACGCCTCGCCGGGCATCATTCTCTCGCTCTTCCAGGGCTAGGTCGGTAGCGGCCTTGCCGCGCGGCTAGACTTTTACCGAAGCCAATTGGCGGCGGCGGCGCCCGCAAGCAGCATGGTCCCTTCCGGAAACGGCAGGCCCGGCACGGCGCCACGGTAACGACGCATCTGCAGCCCCGACCGGTCGATCGCGTCGCGATAGCGGGGCCGATACGCGTTGTCGAAGACGATCAGACCATCCGGTTTGAGAAACGGCAGCGCCACCGTCAAACAATCGGCCCGACAGCGCCCATCGATGGCAATCAAATCGAAGGGACCGTCAGCCTCGGCAATCGCGTCGACGTAGGCTTCGAAACCATGTCCGCGCCACAGCGGATCGCCGGAGCGGTAAGGCGCCTTGACGTCGCGAGGGGTCGGCGGAAAGGTCAGTAGATCGAGGTTCGGGACATCGCGCGCTAGACCGCCCACGATGTCGGTCCAGCGCGCGTCATGGTCAACGCTTGTGACGTGGCCCGCACGCCGCGCCAACCACAACGAACTGGCACCGGAACCGTATTCGAATACGCGAGCCCGGCCGCCGCGCGCGTGCAGAAACTCATCCACCCGCGATGCCGCACGAAAGCACCAGAACGGGACATCGAGGTGGGCCATGTCCTCGATGTCGTGGAAGCAAAACAGGCAGCGGAGGTAGAAGAGCGCCGGGTTGTCGCGGCGGCGCTCGAGCCAATCGAGACCGCCGATCGCTCGCAGGCCCGACCGCAACACGCGGATCACCTGCCCCCAGTAGCGCGGCAAGCCGTCGTAAATGAAACGAATCATGGCGTCCGCCGCGTGGCCTGTCGGGCGGCCATCGCCGTCGCGGCAAGAAAAAACAAGACGTCGCCCCCGATGGTGACAAGGCGGAACATGATCACGATGACCGCCGCTTGGGGCTCGCCGAGCAAGATCGACAGCTGCGGCAACATGACGGCTTCGCGCACGCCGATGCCGCCCGGCGCGCTTGGCGTCATGTTGCCCAAAAGCCAACCCGAGACGAACGCCGTCGCAATGCCTGGCCAGAGATCGATCCGCGCACTGCCGAGCGTCAAGTCGATCAACAACCAATAGACGCCGGCGGTCGCCAGGAAGAACACGGTATAGGTCGCAAAGCCCGACCACACGCTTGGACCGTGGCCCAAATCGTGCGCGTCGGCGACGAGACCGACGCGGCGCAATACCGACCACCGTGCGCCGTAGCGCAACAGAAGGAAAGGCCCGCACACTGCGATCATACCGCCGGCGGCGAGCACCGCGGGCGAGACGACATCGAAAATCGCCGGGCGGCTGACGACCCCCAAAAGCAACACCAGCGCCGCGGCGCTTGAACCGAGAAGCAAGGTCTCGATCACCGAGGCGACCGCGATCGAGGCTTGGCGCCACCCCTTATCGCGCCCGAGAAGTTGACGACCGAAAAAGTGAAAGACGTTGCCGGGTACGTATTTGGCGATTTGCGACCGTCCATACACCTCGAACGAATCGCGAAAGGTGACCGTGCCGCTAGAACCGAGACCACCCAGGATAATGCGCCACCCGAGGACCAACAGAAAGCTTAGCAAGCCGTAGAGGAGCGCCGACAAAGCCACCGCACCCCACGTTTCCGGCGCGGCGAGAGTGCGGCCAATCTCGTCGACATAGGTGGCCACACGAAGGCCGACGAAGATCAATGCCAACCCAACCAGCAACAGGCCGATCAGTTTGACGAAGGTCTGCATCGATGGCATGGCCGGAAAAAACTACGCCGCGCCGGGACCGAGAGCAACGCGGTTCTAGTCTGGCGCCCGACCAAGAATCCGTTCGGGAAAGTCGGAGAAGATTGCCGAAGTGCCCCAGTCTTGTAGCCGGCGGGCTTGCGCGAGATCGTTCACCGTATAGGCCAAGACCCGGTACCCTGCACCCACCAAGCGAACGACGTCGCGATCGTTAAGCCGGTTCGCGGCGACATGCACGCTCACGACGGGAACCCCCACCTGGGCGACTTCGTCCTCATGGGGCGGCGAACGAAACAGCGCGCCGAGGGGCATGTGCGGCACCAGCCCACGAAGTCGGTGGAGCGCCTGGTGCGAAAAGCTGCTCAGCAACAAGGGCTGGGAAGCCTCGCCCACGACGGCCGCGACGGCCTCTGCGGTTTCGTCCTCGCTGTTCGGCGCGGGTTTGAGCTCGATGTTGAGGCCAAGATGCAGGGTGCGACAGGTTTGGAGAATCGCCTCTAGGGTGGGAACCCGTTCATCCGAAAAGTTCGGCGCAAACCAACTCCCGGCGTCGAGTGCCGCGAGATCCCCTGCCGTCACCCCGCCGACCGGACCGTGGCCGTTCGTCGTGCGATCCAGCGTGTGGTCGTGGATCACGACCGGCACACCATCTGCCGAGAGCTGGACATCGACCTCCACCCACCGACAACCCAGCGCGCGAGCCACCCTAACGGCGGCCTGCGTATTCTCGGGCGCATGCCCGCTGGCGCCGCGATGGGCGATGACAAACGGCAGGTCCAGGTCCACAGGGGTGCTTCATTCGGGGTTGCTCGCGGAACCTCGAAGATAGGCGAGATTTGCCTAGTGAGACACCGACCCGGCGCCAGAAGACGATCGTTCCGCTGGAGAACGGGAGAATTCTGGGCCTTGCATTGCAGTTTGCCTGGACAGGGATTTGCAAGACAACCGCCAGGATTGCGTAAAGCGCCCAATCTCGTGGGCAAGGAATGACTGCTATGGCGATGCCGGACGAAGAAGAAGTTGAAATAGCCGGAGGGACGACCGGCGAGCAGGCGCGCGCGCACAAAGAGGCCAAGA
>JAYONB010000013.1:0-70210 GCA_038121105.1 Alphaproteobacteria bacterium
TCAAACCGTCCGGGCTCTCTCATAGAAACTGGACCACTGATCTGGGGCAGGTCATTGGGGAATGGCGACATCAGTCCCCAGTTCAACGTCCTTTGCAATCATCTCACTACAGTCACCCGCACGTCGCGGCCCCGATCCTGCCAACACCGTCTTAAGAGCGCACCATTAGCACATTTTTTGTTGTTGTGCGGACCGGGCATCGACTTGCAGCCGCCCTTGATCTGGAGGCTGGCCAAGCTCTGTTGGACCGACTCAATTTGTTGGTTCCCCAATTTCTCAGCCCAGTACGACCGGGGTGCATCGCCTGAGCGTGGTCGTCCTTGTGCCGGATTGGACTGCATGGAATCGTTCTGTTTGTTGATTCAGTGGCTGGTTGGTTTCAGAGGCTCGCCCTCCAATGTCGCGACCATTGTTGCAAAGAAAGAACCATCCATAGCTCGCTGTGTCTGTTGCGGCGTCCAGTTCGATGCTCCGCCCACGTTTTGGCGACGGCGTTCGGGTCAAAGAACCCGGTTTGTTTCAGCCGCGTCTCCGACAGTAGTTCTTCCGCCCAAGGCCTGAGAGGGCCGTCGAGCCATCGTCCTATGGGTGTTCCAAAACCCTGTTTGGGTCGCTCGAACAGGTTGCTCGGGATGTGGGTTGCCAGCTGTTTTTTCAAAAGCGCCTTTCCTACTCCGTGTTCGGTGTGCCGCTCCGTTGGAATCGAGAACGCAAGCTCAACGAGACGGTGATCAAGAAAGGGAACTCGCGCTTCTAGCCCAAATGCCATTGATGCTCGGTCCACTTTCGTGAGAATATCGTCTGGCAGATATCTCAGAGTATCGGCCATTTGCATCTTACCGATTGTGGAACTGGCCTCTCCAGAATGATGAGGCTGGTATCGACAAGGGATTTGCTTGGCCGATAGGTCGGTCCGACAAACAGCCAAGAGATTATCATGCATCGCCATGGCGTCCGGTAGAACAACCAACTCTGCGAATCGGATGAAGCGAGAGCGCCTTTCCCGCCAATTGGCGCCGGTTGGCACCATTGTTTGAACCGCATTTCGGAGCGTGGTGCCTACTACTGATCGCAATCCTCGTGGTCCAAGGCCTGCAATTCTATTAGCCCAGAAATATCGGGAGTATCCAGCAAATAGCTCGTCTCCGCCATCTCCGGTTAAGGCGACCGTCACATGTTGGCGCGCGAGCCTTGAGATTAGGAGAGTCGGTAATTGAGACGAATCGGCAAATGGCTCGTCATAGTGCTGTGGCAAGCTCTCGATAAGGCCCAAAGCATCGTTTGGTGCCACCCGAAGCTCAACGTGGTTGGTTCCAATTTGCTCAGCGATAAGTCGGGCGTGGTGTGATTCATCGAACTCTTTTTCCCCGAACCCGGCGGTGAAACTCGTTGCGCGCTTGGGTTCGACCGCCACATTGGCAAGACTGGTTACCAAAGACGAATCAACGCCGCCGGAGAGGAAGGACCCAATTGGGACGTCGCTCACTAGGTGCTGGCGCACCAACATAGGAAGGAGGTCATCCAGTTCGTCGGTGCATCGATCTCCGTTTTCATTGATTTTGTCGTTAAGGTTCCAATACGTGGTGATCGCAGGAGCGCCAGCTCCCGAATACTCTAGGATCGTTCCGGGCCGCAGCTTGTGGATGCCTTTGTAGATACTTCTAGGTGCATGGACGACGCCATACCGGAAGTAGTCGCAAAGCGCGGCGGTATCGATTTTCCTTGAAAACCCGGGGAAATCTACGATGGCCTTTAATTCTGACCCGAAAACAAACTGCGGACCAATGAAGCCCCAGTAGAGCGGCTTGATACCAATGCGGTCCCGCACAAGGTAAAGCCGGCGTTCGGTGACGTCCCATATCGCAGCCGCGAACATGCCGGTGAGTCGGTCGACTGTTTTGCGCACGCCCCACGCTGATGCTGCTTCAACGAATACTTCGGTGTCCGAGTGCCCCCGAAACAAATGCCCGCTCGAGGCGAGGTCAGCCCTAATTTCAGGCGCGTTATAGATCTCTCCGTTGTACGACAGAACAAAACGTTGGTCCCTCGACACCATGGGCTGGTGTCCTGCATCAGTGAGATCTACGATCGCTAAGCGACGATGTCCAAGGGCGACGCCTATGTCTGGGTTTGTCCACATGCCTCGACCGTCTGGCCCGCGATGCGCGAGAGCGTCGGTCATGCGTGCCAATACTTCGTTCCAAGCCTCGGTAAGGCGCGCGTTAATCAAGAAACCTGCTATGCCACACATCTCAGCAAAACAATCGAAATCCACCCTAGTGATCCAGAAGCCCAGCTAATAGCAACTTCATTCGGATTAGCAAGTAGCCAAGATGGTCGCAATCTAAAAGCTCCCACTATTCCGGTCGCTACAGGCCTGATAGGAGAGGTCGAGCCAATAGGACATCGGAGTGGAAATGACCATAGACCCAGCTTCTGTTGCAGCGATCATCAAAACATGCGCTCGCCGGATTACCCTCCCTGCGTTTAGAAACCTCCAAACAGTCGATATTGCGAAAAAGGGGCCTAACGACTACGTGACTGTCGCCGACGTGGACACTGAAGGATTTCTGAAGCCGCGTCTGCTGGACTTGTTGCCTGGCTCCGTCGTTGTTGCGGAGGAAACTGCTGGTCCGGAACCTGACTGGCGGAACACGTTGGAGACTGCTGGCGCCGTATGGCTGATCGATCCGATCGATGGCACAGCTAACTTCGCTGCCGGAATATCACTTTTTGGAATTATGGTGGCGCTTGTAGAGAAGGGTACCGTTACACACGGCTGGATCTACGATCCAATTCTCGACGATATGGCCGTCGCAGTACTTGGAGGTGGCGCTTGGATGGGAGGGCGGCGCCTAAGTGTATCAAGTGCGCGCGAACTGTCAGATATGCGCGGAACACTGAGCATACCTTTCGCTACAGATGCAGATGCCCGGTTGCTCTTGGAGGCCTCCCGGTATCTGGCGCCCTCACTTGAGGTCCGGAGTGCCGCCCAAACATATCTATACCTAGTATCGGGGCGCCTCGACTATGCTCTGTTTCACAACATTTTCCCGTGGGACCATGCTGCGGGAATTCTGATCCATAGCGAGGCGGGCGGCTTTGCCAGGCATCGCGACGGTGCGGCGTTTCTGCCGTATGGTCCCGTTCGTGGCAACAGTGTTGTTGCTGCACCTGACCAAAACAGATGGCGTCAGCTTGTGGACCATTTGAAGGGAAGTGGGTAATCCGCTCCCCGGCGGCAATCACTATCCGTACCCACCGATCGAATAGGTGATTATGACGGGAGTTATCCTGCTTCCAGCTGTTCAGTTGATCGTCCGACGGCTAAGGTTTTTTTGCACCTGCGTTCTCAGGCTTGTTTCAGATTGTTGGCCTGAGCGTGCGATGGACTTTGACGTGCCCCCTGCATTGCCCCCGGTTTGAAGTTAGCCTGTTCCGCACTTAGAGGAGACAGGCATGAAGCGCAGCAGGTACACAGAAGAACAGATCATTGGGATCCTGAAGGAGCACGCCGCCGGACTAACGGCGAGCGAGCTGTGCCGCAAACACGGCATCAGCGATGCGACGTTCTACACCTGGCGCAAGAAGTACGGCGGGCTGGAGGCGTCCGAAGCAAAGCGGCTTCGGACGCTTGAGGACGAGAACCGTCGTCTGAAGAAGCTGCTGGCAGAGTCGGTGATGGACAACGCCACGCTGAAAGAGATGCTGACAAAAAACTTCTGACGCCCGGCTCGAGGAGACATGCCGTGAGTTGGGCGATCGATGACAGAGGATACTCGCAGCGCCGGGGCTGTGGCCTGGTGGGGATCGACCCACGGGTCTACCGCTACCGGTCGATGCGACCGGATGATGCCGCGCTGCGGCAGCGATTGCGGGAGTTGGCGGCCGAGCGACGACGGTTCGGCTACCGGCGTCTGCACCTGTTGCTGAAGCGGGAGGGCGTAACTGTGAACCGCAAGAAGCTGTACCGGCTCTACAAGGAAGAGCGGCTGACGGTGCGCCGGCGGGGTGGCCGCAAGCGGGCTCTGGGAACCAGGGCGCCGATGGCGATCCCGCAGGACCCCAACCAGCGTTGGAGTCGCGACTTCGTGGCCGACACGCTGAGCGAGGGTAGACGCTTCCGGATCCTGTGCGTGATCGACGACTTCAGCCGGGAGTGCTTGGCGACAGTGGTCGATACGTCGCTCACCGGGGATCGGGTGGCTGTGAATTGGATAACATTGCCGAACGGCGGGGTTATCCCTGCATGGTGGTGAGCGACAACGGCACCGAGCTGACCGCCAATGCGATCCTCGCGTGGCAGCAAGACCGTGGTTTTGAATGGCACTACATCGCACCGGGCAAGCCGATGCAGGACGGGTTCGTTGAGTCGTTCAACGGTCAGCTTCGCGACGAGTGCCTCAACGAGCATCTGTTCCCGACCTTGCGTCGGACCCGGGAACTTATCGACGTATGGAGGACCGACTACAATCTGAACCGACCCCACACGAGCCTCGACGGGCTCACCCCACACCAGTTCGCAACCCGGTCCCAAGAGGACCTAAACAGGAACAAAGCTAACTTTTGATTGAGGACATTACGGACATCAACTTGTTGATTTCTGAGGTTGCCGGCAGAGCGTGTTCCTTGGTCTCCCACGGTTATGCGTGTCACTCGATCCAGTTCGTTTTTGCTTTCGATCGCTTTAGCAAGTCACCGATCCTCGTTCATCCTTACTAAGGAACCGATCTACTATCAGAAATCGCGGACCAGTTGGCGTTGTCGCCCCACGCGAAAAAACCTGGGTTCGTATCGGTATCCCGGCTTGTTCGATGAACTGTAAAGGGTGGCTGTGCAAAAAAGAATCGACGAGCTTCAAGCTTGCGGAACAAAACAACTATCTATGGAGAGAGATATGACAATGCGTCCTACTCAACGCGGTTCAGTTGCCAACCGCCCGCCGACGGTGCCCTGGAGGGAACTGTTGGATGACTACTCTAATCGGAACGGCCTGCCCGCTTTGCATGATCGTTCTCAGCAAGGAGCAAATGACCAGCTTGAATTCCATCTGACCAAGGCGCGTAAAGCAGTTATGCGGGAAGAGTCGATGGCCCAGAAGGGCCTTGATCTTCAGTATGAGGTTGTCGCAGAAATCCAAGCATTGGCGGAGACAATAAAGGGTAATCGGCAAAGAAGAGCATTTCGCGGTTGGCTAAATGCTCGTTCAGAGGGTTCTACAACGCGAGCATCTGATGCGTTTTCTTTGGCGGCCAAACTCGCGTCCCATAAAGCTAATGTCGACAAGAAATGGGTGAGCAAAAGGGCAAGCGCAGCGAGAAAGCTGAACAAAGAGGGTGTGCGCGCCAGTGAGGCCGTCGAATACCTCCGAAACAATGGAGGCATTCGAGGTGTGCTGGCCCGAAAAAAAGCAACGGTGCGAACGCGTTACGACTCTAAGGCCTCCTGGAGGCACCTTGAGAGTCAGGTTCTCTTCAACCTTCCACACCAAGGGGCGTTGGCCGAAGGCAGGAACGTTCTGATAGCGAACGTGACTCCACGAATGATTAGGGTGCTAAGGATAGTCGACGGTGTGAGGGCCGACCGGATCGTGGATTCTATTGTCAATGCAAAGCCAGAAAAAGCAATATCTGAAAGGAAAGGTCGTAATTCACATACTAGGAAGAAATCAAAAAGGAAATCGGGATCGCCCATGACCGATTGGTGAGTCCGCGTGTAGCTTACTGGCGGTGGGTTTAAGCAATGCCGCGCGCATGCAAAGCCAGTAATTGGTGCGCTCTCAGTATGCTAATCTATGTTTCATGCAGGGTCGGCAATGCCACTGGAAACTGTTTGCTGGACTGACACCTTTTCTTTTCTGCAGCGGCTTCTGATAACCTTCGTTTCGGGAATTTCTGTCGGTTGGAGTTTCTGCTCATGATCATGACGAAGGCATCTGTTTCCCGACCCAACAACGCCTAGTTGGCGAGCGGGCTCGTGTTTAGAGGATTAGTCGAACGGGGTGAGTTACATGAGAAGGATGGGGCGGCGGAGCCGCACTCGGCCCAGGATTGAGATTGTCCGAGGAGGGGGTGTTTCCGAATGACCAACCACTGTGTACCATATTGATTGTTCCTGTTGGCCCTATAACCAGTCTCTTCCGACCGGTGTCGCGATGAAGACCCTGGTCACCGGCGGTGCCGGGTTCATTGGCAGTCATGTGATAGATCGCTTAATCGACGCCGGCCACACCGTGACGATAATCGACAACTTCTCGACCGGGCGGCCGGACAACGTCGCGCATGTGGCCGACCGGATCACGACCATCGAGGCCGATATCGCGGCGCCAGGATCCTGGGTCCGTGCGTTCGAAGGCGCCGACTGGGTCATCCACCTTGCCGCCCTCGCCGACATTGTGCCCTCGATCCAAAATCCAGACGGCTACTTCCGTGCCAACGTCGACGGCACTTTCAATGTGCTTCAGGCGGCACGGGCCGCGGGGGTAAAGAGGTTTGTCTACGCGGCTTCTTCCTCCTGCTACGGCATTCCCGATTCATACCCAACAGCCGAGACCGCGGAAATGCGGCCGCAGTATCCGTACGCGCTGACGAAGCGCCTCGGCGAGGAACTGGTCATGCACTGGGCGCAGGTCTATGACATCCCGGCGGTGTCGCTTCGTTTTTTCAATGTGTATGGCCCCCGATCGCGCACGTCGGGTACCTATGGCGCGATGTTCGGCGTGTTTTTGGCGCAAAAGCTCGCACAGCAGCCCTTTACCGTTGTTGGAGACGGGACCCAGACGCGCGACTTCACCTACGTGACCGACATTGCGGAGGCCGTTTATGCGGCCGCCGCCAGCCAGGTTTCCGGCGAGATCATGAACGTCGGGTCGGGTGCCACGGTGTCGGTCAACCGGGTGGTCGAATTGTTGGGGGGCGAGGTTACCTATGTGCCAAAGCGCCCGGGCGAACCGGATCAGACGTTTGCGGATATTTCGAAGGTGCGGGCACTCCTTGGGTGGTCGCCCAAGGTCGGTATCGAAGAGGGCGTCGGTCGTCTCCTAGAACATATCGACTATTGGCGGGAGGCACCGGTCTGGGACCCCGACTCGATTGCCGAGGCCACCAAAGACTGGTTCAAGTATCTGGGGAAGAACTAGTCATGGCGACCTCCTATCTTGAGCGAGCGTTTGAAGAGCACCAGGAGGTGGCGGCGGCAACGCTACCGGCCATCATGCCATCCTTCGATCGACTACTCGCAGCCTGTGTCGGTGCAATTCGATCCGGCGGCAAGATCATATTGTTCGGCAACGGCGGGAGCGCCGCGGATGCGCAGCATCTCGCGACCGAACTCACCGTTCGCTTTATTAAAAACCGTGCGCCCATCGCAGCAATTGCGTTGACGACAGATACTTCCGCGTTAACCGCGATCGGCAACGACCTTGGTTTCGATCAGTTATTTGCGCGTCAGATTCAGGCGCTCGGTCGCGCGGGGGATGTGGCGATCGGCATTTCGACGTCGGGTCGGTCTCCCAATGTCATCGCGGCCTTAAGGTCGGCGAAGGACATGGGTATCGTGCCGGCGGCATTTGGCGGTGGAGATGGGGGCGACATGGTCGGGCTGGCCGACCCGTTGCTCCTTATTCCATCGACAACCACTGCCCGCATTCAAGAGATGCATATCGCGGTTGGACAAATGCTCTGCGGCGCACTGGAAATCGAACTCGATCTCGTATGACGTTGACCACCACGCTCGGGTTCGCGTCGTACCGCATTGCCGGTTTGTTGGCCGGTCCGATCGTCCGGCGCAAACTGCGGGACAGAGTGGCGAGAGGTAAGGAAGACCCGGCCCGCCTGAGCGAGCGGTTTGGGGTTGCTTCTGCGCCCCGCCCGAGCGGGCCCTTGATTTGGATTCATGCTGCGTCGGTCGGTGAGTCTCTAGCGGCATTGCAGTTGATTGATGCGGTGCACGCCCGTTATCCCGAGTTCGATTTCCTGGTGACGAGCGGCACTGTGACCTCGGCGACGATTATGCAGGAACGACTGCCGTCGTTTGCCGTCCATCAGTACGCCCCGGTCGATATCCCCATGGTCACGCGCCGATTTCTCAACTACTGGCGGCCCGAACTTGCGCTCCTCCTAGAGTCCGAGTTCTGGCCGAACATATTGCTTGATCTTGATCGTCGGGCCATTCCTCGGGTGTTGATCAACGGTCGGGTATCGCCGGAGTCGCATCGCCGCTGGCTCTCCATTCAACCGATCATTGCAAAGCTCTTGGCAGGGTTCGAATTTTGCCTGGCGCAATCGGATCGCGACGCGCAATTCCTTGGCGAACTTGGCGCACCAAACGTGGTCGCGACGGGCAACATCAAGGATAGCGCCGAACCGCTTGCGGTCGATGCGGAACAACTAGAGGCGCTGTCCGCGACGGTGGGCGATCGACCGCTTTGGGTTGCGGCGAGCACGCATTCCGGCGAGGAGGATGCGGTCGCTCGTACACACCAAGCGCTGCATGCGCGTTTTCCGGACTTGCTGACGATTATCGTGCCGCGCCACCCCGATCGGGGCGCCGACATTCAATACGAGCTCGAGGAGCTCGGACTTGCTGTCGGTCGGCGCAGCGCCGGAGATGCCCTGGGCCCCGACACGACGATCTATGTGGCGGATACTTTGGGGGAACTGGGCCTTTGGTACCGCCTTGCACCGATCGTTTTTGTCGGCAAATCGCTGGTTGGGACAGGCGGCCAAAATCCGCTTGAGCCCGCGCGGCTTGGGTGTGCGCTGATTTTTGGGCCGTCAATGTCCAATTTCGAGCAAATTTCCGAGGAATTGCTATCCTGTGGGGCAGCGCGTCGGATTGCCGACCAGGAAGGACTCGTGACCGCTTTGACCGACCTTCTTGGCCAACCGGATGTGATGGATGAAATGGCGCGCGCGGGATTGAACTATGGCGCAACAGGGGGAAAAGCACTTGCGCGCACGATGGTGCAATTGGACCCATTGCTTGAAGCTGCTCGGAAGGCCCGGTGAGTGAAACATCTGCAGGCCTGGTCGGCGTGGTGAATTCATGGTGATCGCCTATCTCCTCGCGGGATTGTTTGCGCTAATGGTCTGCGCCTTTGGGCCGGCGATCGGGCAACGCCTCGGCGTCATGGACATGCCTGACGGTCGGCGGAAACTGCATGCATCGCCGACCCCACTAGTCGGGGGAATCGCGGTCTTGGTACCGCCGGTTGTTGTCGGCGTGGTTCAGTCGGTGGGCTCGGCGTGGTACCCGCTCTACCTTTGTTTGGCCGCGTTGACGGCGTTCTTTGTCGCCCTTGGGTATCTCGACGATCGACGCCACATCCGTGCGGTGCTGCGTCTCGTGATCTCGGTGGTTGCGGTTGGGTTGGCTCTTTGGTTGGTCCCGGGTTTGTCGATCACTGTCCTGAGTTTCAGTTTTGGCGAGTTGGTCCCTCCGGTCATTCTGGGACCTTGGATTGGGATGGCGTTCAGTATCTTGTGCCTGGTAGGTCTGCAGAACGCAGCCAACATGGCGGATGGCAAGAACGGTCTGGTCATTGGCATTTCGCTCATCTGGACGATCTTGTTGTTTGCTCATGCGCCCGACCACCTTGACCCCTTTTTGATCGCTCTCACCGTGACGCTGGCGGTGGCACTTGCCTTTAATTTGTCGGGCAAGGTATTCCTCGGCGATGCTGGCACCTACGGACTGAGTGTGATCATCGGCATGCTCGCGCTGTACGGCTATAACGTGGGATTTGCGACCTTTCCTGCCGATGCCGTCGCGCTGATGTTCCTCATTCCGGTCGTCGATACGTTGCGCTTGATCGTCGCGCGCGGGATCAAGGGCCGTTCACCGTTCTCGCCGGATCGCGAGCATCTCCACCATATCCTTTTGTCATTGGTGCCGTGGCATTGGGCGCTCACCGTGTATCTGGCGTTGGTCGGCGTCCCGAGTTTGGTGGCGCGCTATAACGTTGAATGGACAGGTGGTTTAGCCGTGGCGGCGCTGACGGTTTACGCGCTCATCGTGAGCCAAAAATACCGCAGCGTCGGGGTGCCTGCGTCCGGGGGAGAGCAGGCCTAGCTCTAGGCGGGCTCGGGTGCGACGTCGGCAGCGGAAACTTTGGTGCGAACCTTCCGACCCAGTAAATCGATCAGGATGACCACCCGCTGGGCATCGTCACGGCATTCGAAGATGCCAAGATGGTCCCGCAATGAGCCGGACACGATTCGCACCGATTGACCGGGGGCGAGGGGACTGCGGCCAAGCTCGACATAACCGTTATTGCCCTCGCGCGCACGTATTTCTTCAATGAGGTGGTTCGGGACGGTGGGGTAGCTGTGACCCATCCGAACCAGATCGACGACGCCCTGTGCGGTTGCGGCGTGGGTCGCTGCGAAGGTCTGTCCGGGCGCGGCCCTGACGAAGAGGTACCGAGGAAACAGCGGTCGAACCACGAGATCGGTGCGACGAGCGTGCCGCCTCTCGCGCTGGTATTGCGGCAGATAGACTTCGAAACCGCGTTCCCAGAGATTGCTTTGCGCCCAACGTTCTTTGCCGGGCTGGGTATAGGCGGCAAACCAGCTCAAGGCGCGGCTCCTTGGCTTTGCGCTTGGGTCTGAACCCGCAGCATTTTTGGTGTGAAAACAGGAACTTGGTCGGTGCGGGCGACGATCGCGTCGTAGGTCTCCTGACCCGTGCGGGTGTCGGTCACGATGATGCCATCGACCGCGGATACCGCGCTGAGGTCTGACACCAACGGGATGCCTAAAAAGCTCGGTTCGTTTCCGGTATCGATCACAGCAGCAATTTCCAGCGGGTATTGGCCGGCACATAACAAAGCGATCTCGGCAAGTTCGCTCCGTCCGGCGAGCGCGACGCGCTTGATGCCGGATTTTTCCGCTAACTCGAACAACTCATCCAGTTCGTTTCGTGCCTGACGGTAAAAGCTGAAAGATGATTTCAAGTACCTCGCGGTTAGCCTGCTCTTTTCGGAAAACCCTTTCGGCGTGAGGTAGTAGGCGTATCGATTAGGCGGCGCCTGGGTGGCTTTGATCCAGCCCCGTTTCATGCAGCGTTTGACATAGGCGTTGGTCAAACCCAAGGCGATTCCGAGATCCCGGGCTAGGCTGCGCTGGGAGTGTTGTTCATTGGCCTCGACAGCGCTCAGCAGGTCCAGGGTGACCTCTTGCTCTAGTTTTGTAAGGGGGTCGGCCATGGCGCCCGGAACGTCGTTCAGTTAATGAACACAATAGCGTTCATACCTTGAACGTCAAGATGATGGTATAGTTCCAGCGGCTATCAGTACGTGGCGGGAGTATCGACGGATGGGATTCGGTCGGCGGTTGCTGGGGAAGGACGGGGGCTCTGAGGGCGGCCTCAATCTAGATGCGCTCAGCGCCGCGTTGGACGAGGTGCCGGCCGGTTTCGCCTATTTCGACCCCGAAGACCGGTTGGTGTCGTGCAATCCCGCCTTCCGGGAGGTGTTCGAGTCAGGCGATGATCCGATTCCGGTGGGTGCCAAATATGCCGTCGTTTTTCGGGCAGCGGCGGTCAAAGGCCGAATTGATGGCGTGCGGCACGACGAAGGAGGCTGGCTTGAGGAGCGCCTAAAAGCGCACGATGCAGATACCAGTCACTTCACGCTGACGCTAAGGACGGGTCGGGTGTTCGAGGTCGACGAACGTCGCTTGCCCGATCGCAGCACCGCGATGACCTTGCTGGACGTCACCGACTATGAGCGGCGCGACGCGGCGAGCAGCACCAACGAGCAAAAAGCCCGAGCCATGCTCGACAGCGTCTTTGACGGGGTCTTGACGATCGGCGCGGACGGGGTCGTCGACAGCGCCAACGCCCGCGCCGCTGGCATTTTCGGACGCGCGACCGAAATGATTATCGGCAACACCATCTCCCTCCTGGTGCCTGACGTACCGCTCGCAGACCTTCTGGACGCCGACGCGATGGGATCGATCCGGGAATTCCGCGGTCAAAAGGCTGACGGCGAGGCGCTCAATTTGGATATTGCGATCAGTGAGCTACCGGACACATGGTCGTTGCAGGATCGGCGGCGGCAGTCTCGAAAGACCTACGTCGCAACCATTCGCGACGTGACCGAACAACGCGCTCTGGCGCGCCAACTCCAACAGGCGCAGCGCATGGATGCCATCGGCACGCTGGCGGGTGGCATTGCCCACGACTTCAACAACATTCTGTCGATCATTATGGGATACGGGGCACTCATTCAGCAGGATCTGGGCGAGGGCACCGAAACACGGGAAAACGCCGACATGGTGGTTCAGGCGGCGCGACGCGCTCGCGAACTGGTCGAGCAGATTCTTACCTTCAGCCGCCACAGCGACGAGCAGGCAAAGACCCCGTTCGACCCCAAGCCGGTGGTCAAAGAGGTTCTGAAGCTCATGCGCTCGACGGTACCTGCGACGATCGACATTTCTCAGGAGATCACCGCGCATGAGGGGCGATTGGTCGGCGACGTTTCGCAGCTCCATCAGATCATCATGAACCTTTGCACAAATGCGGTTCACGCGATGGGCTCGGGGCCGGGGCGCCTCACGGTCTCCCTGACGGACACCCACTTGGATGGACCGGAGGCGGTCGCTTGGGGCGTGGCGCCGGGCGCCTACTGGCACTTTGATGTTGCCGACACGGGCGACGGTATCGCGGCGGATGTCCTGGACCGCGTGTTCGAACCGTTCTTCACGACGAAGGAACGCGGTCAGGGAACGGGGCTGGGTCTTGCCGTAGTGCACGGAATCGTGACTGACCACGGGGGGGTGGTGCGGGTCGAGAGCCCGCCTGGTGAGGGTGCCCGGTTTCATGTCCTGCTGCCGCTGACTTCGCTCGAAGCGTCCGCCGCTGCGCCAACCGCCAATGATCCTGCGCCCACCGGGAACGGGCAAATATTGTTGGTGGACGACGAAGACCTAATTGTGCGGATGGGCCAAAAAATGCTGAGCCGGCTTGGTTACACCGTTGTCGGCGCGACCGATGCCGAGGAGGCGCTTGAGACGTTTCGGGCCAACCCGGAGGCCTTTGATCTTCTGATGACGGATCAAACCATGCCCGGGCTCACCGGCGATGCCTTGATCCGCGAGGTGCGGCGCATTCGGCCTGCCTTGCCGGTGGTCTTATGTACTGGCTATAGCCAGGTTATGGACTCGGAAAAGGCCAAGGAAATGGGGATCGATGCGTTCGTGATGAAGCCGCTGGAAGGCGATCAAGTCGGGCAAATCGTTTCCCAGGTATTGGCGGCGCATCGATCGTGAGGTGTTGCGGGTTGCCGTCATTCCCAATATCGTGCGCCGCCGTTGGGGCGTGGCCAAGTGGTAAGGCAACGGGTTTTGGTCCCGTGATCGCAGGTTCGATCCCTGCCGCCCCAGCCAGCTTTCCGTTCTCCGGTCGTGGCCCGCGCCACCAAGGAGGATAGGTGGACGCGGTCTTTCAGAGCTTTCTCGTCGGTTTTCCGGTCTTTGTGGCGCACTTTGCGCTGACTGTTGCCCTGCTGGGCGTCGGGTTGGCGCTCTACGTCGTGATTACCCCGCACCACGAAATGCGGTTGATCCGGGCTGGCAATACTGCGGCGGCGGTCTCGCTGGGTGGCGTTCTCTTGGGGCTCGGGCTCCCGTTGGCGGTCAGCATGGCGAACAGCGTCACGCTTTTCGACATTTTGATCTGGGGCGTGGTGTCGTTGGTCATCCAACTCGCGACGTTCTTTGCCATCGATGCGCTACTTCGCGGTTTGCCCAAGCGCATCGAACAAGGCGAGGTCGCTTCGGCGATCTTTCTCGCGGGTGCGAAGCTTGCGGTGGCCATGGTGATGGCGGCGGCGCTGACCTAGGCGGAATCGATGCGCCGGCTCGATATTGTCGTCGTGGTGGTATTCCTGACGGTGCTTGCAATTTCGACCATCAGCGCCGGTATTGGCCCGAACGAACGGCGTCCCGATCCAGACCGGCCGGTGTTGGAGACGGAGAGGGGGACGTTGGAGCCCCCGACCGCGCTTGATCCGACCGTCGAAATCGAGATGTCCCCCAAAGTCACCGACGTTTCCGGTACGGCCTTCGCGATTGCGCCGGGTGTCTGGATGTCTGCCGACCATGTCACAGACTCCTGCCGCCGACTGTTCGTCGAGGCCGATGGTCGGTTTATGCCTGGATTCGATTTGGTCGCGCACCCTAACGCCGATGTCGCCATATTCCGGACAAAGCGATCCGGACCACCGTTGCTGCTGACGAATGTGCTGGATGTCGGGCAAACGGGCTTTCATCACGGCTTTCCCTCCGGCGAACCGGGCGACGTGCTGAGCTCCCTGATCGGCCGTGCACGGGTCCGCGTGAGCGGCGCCATCCAACGCATCGAGCCGGCGGTGGTTTGGTCGGAATCGCGTAGGTTTCCCGCACAATTGACGCAGCTTGGCGGGATATCCGGCGGACCCGCACTCGACCTTGATGGGCGGGTTGTCGGCGTGACGGTCGGAAGCTCGCAACGCCGTGGTACCGTCATCACAGCGGCCCCGGTTTCGATGCGTGAGGTGGTCGCGCAAGCCAACGCGAACCTTGCCCCGGCGCCAGGCCCCAATTTCTTGCCCAGTCCCAGCAAGGTGGTCGCCTACGGCAACGCGCTCCGGCGAAGTTTGACCGTCGCCAAGGTTATCTGTCTGGCGAAACGCCCGACGCGCCGCCCTTTGGCGCAGCCCTAGGGCCTAGCTCGCCTCCGCCAGGGCGGAGGTGGGAAAGCGGTCGCGGTCATGCGGCGCCAAGAAGTCGAGCTCCGGTCCCTTTGGGACGATCCCTAAAGGGTTGATGGACGTGTGGCTGTGATAGTAGTGCCATTTGATGTGGTGGAAGTTGACGGTCTCTGCGACCCCCGGGAGTTGGTAGAGCTCGCGGAGGTAGTTCGACAGGTTGGGATAGTCGACGATGCGTCGCTTGTTGCACTTGAAGTGGGCGACATAGACCGCATCGAACCGGATCAGCGTCGGGAATAGCCGAAGGTCGGCTTCCGTTAAGCGATCGCCAACGAGATAGCGCTGGCGGCTCAACCGCTCCTCGAGCGAATCGAGGGTTTCGAAAAGCGCATCAAAGGCCGCCTCGTAGGCGACTTGTGAGCCGGCGAAACCGCATTTGTAGACGCCGTTGTTCACGGTGTCGTAGACGACCTCGTTGATCGCGTCGATCTCGGCGCGCAATGCCGACGGGTAGTAGTCGGTGGCATTCTTGGCGTGCGCCGCGAACGCCTCATTCAGCATCCTGATAATCTCGGCCGATTCGTTGTTGACGATGCGGTTTGTTTTTTTGTCCCACAGAACCGGCACGGTGACCCGCCCGGTAAAGTTCCGGTCTGACGCGGTATAGACCTCGCGTAGATAAGCGTGGCCGGAAATCGGGTCGGGGGTGGCGCCGTCGCGATCGGAGAAATGCCAGCCGTCGTCCGTCATGTGCCAGTCGACGACGGCGACATCGATGGCATCCGTGAGTCCCTTTAGGGCGAGATACAGAAGGGTTCGGTGCGCCCAGGGGCAGGCGTAGGACACGTAGAGGAGATAGCGGCCGGGCTCGGCGGGGAAATCGGAGGTGCCGTCGGCGGTGATCCAGTCGCGAATCCCGCTAGCGCCGCGTTTGAATTCCCCGCTTTTGCCGCGCGGCACTTGCCAGTCCGCGGTCCATTTTCCCTCAACCAGTTGCCCCATGCATTCTCCGTTATGCCGACCCGTTTCGGCGCCGTTGATCGGCGTTGCGCGGAAACCTTAGCAGGGTGTCGCCCCCGGTTTCGAATCGCGATTTCGCGACCGGCGACCTTGCTTGGGGTCCCAGAGGGTGGTACTTGAGCGTCATGATGATCCAGCGGGACCGACGACGATAAGACCCCCAGCGCGACATTCGCGCTGTTTCCCGCCTGCGCGCACCGCGCGACCCCAAAATCAACATTCGGCCCCACCAAAAGCGTGATACCGCGCCGGTCCGGCCATCGTCGTCGGAGACACCATGTTTGAAATCGTACCGGAACGGCCGCAGGATGAAGCGCCCCGGGAAGCCCTACTCGATATCGCGTTCGGCGCGGATCGGGCGTCACGCACGACCTATCGGCTGCGGGATGGCGTCTTGCCGGTTCGCGGCTTGTCCTACGTGGCGCTGATCGACGGCACGTTTCAAGGTAGCCTGCGGTTTTGGCCCATCGTCGTGCAGGGCGCGCGGGCGCCACTCCTTCTCGGCCCGTTGGCCGTCGACCCGGCCGGTCGAGGACAGGCAATCGGCATTGCGCTGGTCCGAAACGGTCTCCACCGGGCGCGCCGTTTGGGGCATGATTTGGTCGTGCTGGTGGGCGACTATGCCTACTACAAGCGCTTCGGGTTTATTCACGCCAAGCGGTTCAAACTTGAGATGCCGGGGCCGGTCGATATGGATCGGTTGCTAATCCGAAAAATACCGCGGGGCCGTGTTATCGGCGTGACCGGTCCCATCATGCCGGCGACCGAAACGGGTGCGCCATGAACGGCGGGTACGAAATCTGTGCCGGTGAGCAAATGGACGACCCGGTGGTGGCCGACCACTTCGGCAAGATGTGGCGGCATAGTCCCGTTCCAGAGTCGGCGTTGGTCGACGACTGGTTCGACCGCACGATGGCGTTCATCGCTGATGCGCGGGCTGCGGGCACCTTTTTGACCTACCTTGCGCGGTCCGACGACGAAATCATCGGCTCGCTGGCCGCGCAGCAGTTTGCGGGTCTCTATCCGGATGTCATCCGGCACGAGTATCGCCGCTACGCCTATGTTTGGGGGGTGTTCGTGTGCCCGGCGCATCGGCGCCAAGGAATTGCGTCGGCCCTGATGCGGCGGTCGCTCGACGACATGAGACGGCTCGGGTACAGCCGTGTCCTTCTGCATGCCTCGGTGATGGGCAGTCCGGTCTACGAAGCGCTGGGCTTCAATGCCACCAACGAGTTGAAGCTCGATCTGGTCGCTTAGCGCCCCTCGCGATACCACGCGAACATCAGGCCGCCCACAAGCAGGATGAGGACGGCGGCGGCGGGCAGCAACGATACCTGGCGCACGCCGGTCACGAAGTAGCTTTCGTTGCGGTATAGGCCCATCCAATCGCGTCCGCCCGCTGTACTGCCCTGTCGTACCCGACGGATATCCGGCGTGCCGTCGTTGGCCAACCAGGTCACGCGGCCGCCGCTCTCGCTGACGATCGGCTGCAGAAGATCGGCCGTCCCGCGTACGTCGGCAAATTCACGTGGGTTGATCGCGCCCACGGCGGCAACCGTCGTATGGTTGTCGTCGGCAAAGTGGTACAGGCCGGTTTCCGTTGCGGCGAAACTCGCGGTGAACCGCCCGCCGGCCGATTCTTGCAAGGTGATCTCTTCGGTTTCGCCCGATGGGCTGGTCACTCGGACCGGGCCGCCGTCCGTCGACAGGCTGCGCCGTTCGATTTGGATGCCGTTGCCGTCGGTGATCGCGCGCAGTTCTTCTTCCTCTAGATCGGGTTCCTTCATCAACCAGTGGGCTAACCGCCGCAGGAGTTCAGCTTGCGGTCCGCCGCCTTCATAACCGCGGGCCCAAAGCCAGGCGTGGTCGGAGAGAAGCTGCGCAATTCGGCCTTCGCCGACACGGTCGACGACCAAGAGAGGATTATCGTTGGGCCCGGACATCAGCGAGACGCCGCTGATTTGCGACGATTCGACCATGCGGAACCACCGCCCCCAGTCTGGATCGCTGCCCGGTGCGCCCGCGCCGCGTAGGTCGGCGGTGACCGGATGGCGGCTGCCGAGATCCGTCAACTGAGGTTTGAAGCCTTGCTCGTAGACCCGTGTGGTGGGTTCGGCTGGGAGGACGCGCCCGAGCGGCGTGCGGAACAAGCTGAGGGGTGTCGCAAACGCAGGGCCGGCGGCTTCGAGGAGGGCGCCGCCGCCTCGGACATATTCCGCAATGTTCTCGACATAGGTAGGCAGCAGGACGCCGCGCCGGCGATAGCGGTCGAAAATGATCAGGTCGAATTCGTCGAGCTTTACTTCGAACAGCTCGCGAGTCGGAAACGCGATTAGGGACAATTCGCGAACCGAGGTGCCGTCTTGTTTTTCGGGCGGGCGTAGGATGGTGAAATGGACCAGATCGACCGACGGGTCGGCCTTGAGGAGATTGCGCCAAATTCGCTCGCCGGCATGGGGCTGCCCCGAGACCAGCAGGACGCGTAGCCGGTCGCGGACCCCCGACACGCTGACTGCGGCCCGGTTGTTTTGCAGCGTCAATTCTTCGTTCGCTTTATCGACCTCGATCTCGATGATCGTCAGGCCGCCGTGGTCCAGCGTGACCGGGAGTTGGCTCGCTTCGCCGATCGGGACGCGATGGGATTGCGGTGGGCCGCCGTCGACGCGGACGGCGACGCGCGCCCTACCGCTCGTACTGGATTGGCCGGTGTCGACGACCCGTACGGTGATCTCCAGCTCGCTACCGACGATGCCGTAACTTGGCGCTTCCTCGACCACGAGGCGTCGGTCGCCATCGTCTTGCGTGCCGGTTAGGAGAACATGTAGTGGCGCACGTAATCCCGATTGGCCGAGGCTGTCGGGCACGTCGTGAACCTGTCCGTCGGTGATCATGATCGTGCCGGCGACCTGATCGGGCGGGACATCCGAAAGGGCATTGCCGAGAGCTTCGAACAACCGGGTGCCCGCATCGCTATCGGCCTCGCGCGCGCCGGTCGACACGATGCGGACATCAATGTTTTCCAGGCGCGCCAACGCAGCCTGAACATCATCGAGTGCGCGCGCGGTTTGGGCGCGCCGATCACCGATGCCTTGGCTTTGGCTTTCGTCGACGACGACAAATGCGACATCGGGCAGGAAGTTGCGCTCTTCGCTGACCAAGGAGGGGTTGGACAAGGTGAGCAACACCACCGCAAGTGCGACCAACCGCCAGGCGACACCGATAGCCCGTCGCCACAAGCCGAAGGTCGTCAGCGCGATGCCGACGACGCCAAGGACGACCAGGCTCCACCACGGAAAGAGCGGGGCGAAGACGATGTCGGCAAAGGTCGTCACTGCCCCAACCTTTCGAGAATGGCGGGGACATGGACTTGGTCGGCCTTGTAGTTGCCGGTATAGGCGTACATCACCAAGTTGACGCCAAAGCGATACGCCATCTCGCGTTGTTGGGTGCCGCCTGGGACCGGCGAGGCCATGTAGCGTCCCTGCGGGTCGATCGCCCAGGCCGACGCCCAATCGTTGCTGCCGACCACAACCGACGAAACGCCGTCGTTGGTGCTGCCGGCTTGGTTCTCGACCCAGACCGTGCCGCCGGAATAGCGGCCAGGGAAATCAGCCATCAGATAGAAGGCCTTGGTTAGAACGTGATCCTCCGGCACGGGGGCCAGCGGCGGAAGGTCGAGCTTGCGCAATACCTCGCGCAGCCGACGCACGCCGGGGCCGTCGGCCGACGGACCGCGACTGAATACGGTCGTGTTGAGTTCGACGGTTTGCTGATCGCGGGTGTCGAACACGATCGTGCCGCCGGTCTTCATGAATGAGTCGATTTTCGCCAAGGCCTCGTCGCTCAGATCCCGCTGTGACGGATCGATGGGCCAATAGAGCAGCGGAAAGAAAACCAGTTCGTCTGTTTCGATGTCGACGCCGATGGGCTCTCCCGGCTCGATCGCGGTACGTCGTTTTAGAACGTCGGAAAGGCCGCGAAGGCCCGAGGCGCTGATCGTGTCCAATTGAGGATTGCCGGTCACGACATAGGCCAGTCGCGTTTCCAGCGTCGCGGCGAGAGCGACGTCGTCGCCGTCCTGGGCGAGGGCGGGATCGGCGGCCGCCATCCCAATTAGGGCAACGCCGAACACCAGCGCGCCGGCCGCCAGCCGACGAAACCGGAGTTGTCCGCGCAAGATGAAGCTCGCCACCATATCCACCAAGATCAACACGGTGGCAGCCAGCAGGAGCCATCGCAAGAGGTTGAGTTCCGTGCTGGTGGCGTAGGTGCTGCGGACGGGGTTCCCTGGTAGATCATCAAGCGCTGCGTAGGCGCCGAGTGCGGCAGAAAGGTTCAGGGCGCGGCGCGACTCCTGAACGCCGTAGAATCCAGGTGGATTCGAGGGGCCGACGCGGGCGTCGTCGAATACGTCAGGTCCGGCCGGGAGCACGCCCGCCGACGGCGACGCCAACTGGCCAAAACCGTCCAGTACCAACAGGGGCGGCAGCGTTGCGGTGTTCTCCGATTCGGCAATGCCTTGGCTCAGGCCGACGAGCCTCTGGAGCATTTCGACGAACAAGCCGGTCAGCGGCAGGTCCGACCACGCTGTGTTTGCGGTGACGTGGAACAGAACCAGCCATCCTGCGCCGCGCCGTTCGGCGGTGACCAACGGCGTGCCGTCCTCGAGGCGCGCCCAGGTCTTGCTGGAAAGTTCCAGATCGGGTTCTGCAAGGACTTGGCGCAGCACCCGTAGGTCGGTCGGTAGGGTCAGGCCCGCGAACGGGCTATCATCAGGAAAGTCGCCGAGCCTCGCCGGCGTCGTCCAGGTCAGCGCACCACCCAACAAGCGCGAGCCGCTGCGCAGACGCACCGGCAAGAGATCGTCCGCGCTCTCGGCAAGCTTGGGGCCGGCAAAACGCACCAACACGCCGCCGTTTTCGAGCCAGGATTCGAGGGCCGGTCTGTCGGCAGCTACGACCTGACCGATATCGGCCAAGGCGACCACCGCGAACCTTTCATCAAGAAGGGTGCCGAGTTGTCCTCGAGTGACCTCGCTGAACGGTTCCAAGGCGCGGTCGAGGTAAAAAACGTCGGACAACAGAGGTTGCTGGGATTCGATCGCGCCGCCCGAGACCAGGCCGACCGGGCGGCGGCGCCAGCGTTCGTCGACCAGGACGAGGCTGCCGGCCGATCGCTGCCCTTCGATTTCCAAGCGGGCTATTTTGTTGCGCGTTTCGGGCGGCAGGTCGAGATCACCGACGCCTTGGGACTCGCCGGCGGCCATATCGATCGGGACCCGGTGAAGGAGTTGCCCTTGGTCGCCCGTGGCACGGACCCACAACTGCACCGGTGCTTCGCTGGCGCGCCCGGCGGCGCGTCTGATCCGTGCCTGTAATGCCGCCCCTTGGCCGATGGGTGGGTCGAGGATTGCCGTAAAGCGCGGGGGGTCGTCGGTGATGACCGTGAGCGGTCCGATGATCGACATGCGCTCGGCAAGGTCGCGCGTGACGAGGTCTTCGCTGTCGGCAATTCCATTGCTTAGCCAAATGACCTCGGCCGGAATTTCGAACGGCAGTTCGATGAGGGAATCCAACGTTGCGCGATGATCGACCGTCCAGGGTTTCGGCGCGAGGCCTTCGATCAGCTGACGGGCCTCGCCGGCAGGCATCAGACTTGAAATGCGCGGTCTGGTGCCATTGGTGTGAGGTGCGGTGGTCAGCACGGCAACCGGGCGGCGCTGTCGGGCGGCTTGGTCGAGGATGTCCTGTGCGGTGGCGATTCGATCCTCCCAGTGCGTCGCGGCGGACCAATCGTCATCGACCACGAGCAAGAGAGGCCCATCACCGCGCAAGCGTGAACCTGGGTTGAGGATCGGCTCGGCCAGCGCGAGGACGATCAATGTCGCGATAAGCAACCGCAGCGCCATCAGCCACCACGGCGTGCGGGAAGAGCTTTCCTCGGTTTTCTTGAGGCCGAACAATAGTCTAATCGCCGGAAAAATGACCCGGCGCGGGGCAGGCGGGGTGACGCGAAGCAGCCACCAAATCACCGGCAAGGCCAGAAGGCCCAGCAGCATCCATGGTGCGGCGATCCCAAGGCTGCCCAGCGTCAGCATCGGGGGCCCCGCCTAACCGGTCGTGCGACCGAAGGCCGCGTGTAAGGGAAGCAAGGCTTGCTGCGCCGGATGATCGGTGCGGTGGAAGTTCAGCGACCAGCCGGCGCGTCGGGTCACGTCGGCAAGGCTACTTCGCAGGGCCGCCAAGCGGGCCTGATAGTCTTGGCGCAGGCCTTCCGCTCTGCCGACGGTTAAGGTGTTTTCATTCTCCAGCCCTTCAAAGACGGTACGCCCGCTGAACGGGAGTTCCTCTTCGGCGGGGTCGAGAATTTGGACAAGGTGCCCGTTGATCCCGCCGGCGGCGAAACGCTTCACCAGGGCCTCGGTTTCATCGAACGGCGCCAGGAAGTCGCCGATCAAAACAAGTTCGGCATGGCGCGGAATCCGGTCGACGCGAGGCAAGTTTGCACTTCCGCGCTCGTTCCGCGCGAGCGTAACGGCCATCTCCGAGAGGGTGGCTCGTCCGGTGCGGGCCACCTGATCGGTGCCCAGCAAGGCGACGTGCTCGCCGCCCATCATGAGTAGAGAGGCGGTAGCGAGAAGGAGTAGCGTCGCCCGGTCGGCCTTGGTGTCGAGGCTGTTGTTCGAGCGGTAGTGCATCGACGGCGAGCTATCGCGCCACAGCCAAATGCTTTGTGCGGCTTCCCATTCGTTTTCGCGGACATAGGTGCGGTGCGATCGACCGGAACGCCGCCAGTCGATCCGGCTCGCGGGGTCGCCGGGACGATAGCGACGGAACTGCCAAAACGTCTCCCCTTGGCCGACGCGGCGTCGCCCGTGCACCCCCTGGGCGACCGTGGCGGCCACGCGCTCGGCCTCGATAAGCATCGGCGGCAGGGTCGAGGCGAGCAACTCCGCACGCTGGCGCATCGTCTCGAGGACGCCCGGTGCTTTGGCCGATGTTGAAGGGTCGCTCATGCGTCCTATCGGTAGGGCGCGCAGAGGCGGTCGATCAGGCCGGGCAGCGTGACGCCCTCGGCGCGCGCCGCAAAGTTCAACGCCATACGGTGGCGGAGAGTCGGTCCGGCAAGGTCGACGACGTCGTCGACGCTGGGCGACAACCGGCCTTCAAGCAACGCTTTGACGCGAACGGTGAGCATCAGGGCCTGGCTGGCGCGCGGGCCCGGGCCCCACGCCACCGATTCGCGGACTTCGGCATGTTCGGACGTTTCCGGGCGGCCGGCGCGGACGAGACCGAGGATGGCCTCGACCACGCTCTCGCCTACAGGAATGCGGCGGACCAGCCGTTGGGCGGCGAGAAGTTCTTCCGCCGTCATGACGGCCACCGGGGCGCCTTCTGCGGCGCCGGTGGTCGCCAGTAGCATGCGCCGTTCGGCGTCGAGGTCCGGGTAGCTGACGTCGACCTGCATGAGAAAACGATCGAGTTGCGCCTCCGGCAGCGGATAGGTGCCTTCTTGTTCGATCGGGTTTTGGGTCGCGAGGACGTGGAAGGGGCGCGGCAAGGGGTGGCGTGTCCCGGCAACCGAGACCTGCTGTTCCTGCATGGCCTGGAGCAAAGCCGATTGGGTGCGTGGACTGGCGCGGTTGATCTCGTCGGCCATCAGCAGCTGGCAGAACACCGGTCCGGGGATGAATCGGAAGGCGCGTTGGCCGGTCTCGGATTCTTCCAGCACCTCGGATCCGATAATGTCGGCCGGCATGAGGTCGGGCGTGAACTGAACGCGCTTGTCTTCTAAGCCCATGACGGTGCCGAGCGTTTCCACCAGCCGTGTCTTGGCAAGGCCCGGAACGCCGATCAGGAGAGCATGCCCACCGGCCAACAGCGTAATCAGGGTGTGGTCGACGACCTCTTGCTGGCCGAAGATGAACTCTCCGATCTTGCTGCGAACCTGGGCCATCTTTTCGACGAGCGCTTCGGCATCACGCAAGATATCGGCGCTGCCGTCGGTGGCAGTCGGACTAGGCTCGGTTATACTCACACCAATTCTCCTGATGTTGGATTGGATACCGGTTGATGCCGAACAAGGCACCAGACGTTGGTCAACTTGAAGCGGTCATGCGGAGCGCCGTTCCCGCATCTAAAGGTGAACCGGATTCTTTGGTTTGCGGCGACATCGATATACGCATAGCGCGGGACGGGACTTGGTTCTACCACGGCTCGCCGATCGGTCGTAAAAGGCTCGTCAAGTTGTTCTCCACCGTGGTCCGTCGCGAAGCCGACGGCCAATTCTACCTCGTTACCCCGGTCGAAAAGGGGCGGATTCAAGTTGACGATGCACCTTTTGTTGGGGTCGAAATGACCAAATCCGGTGCGGGGCGTGACCAAGCGCTTCATATCAGGACCAACGTCGATGATGTGGTAACAGTTAATGACGAACACCCCATCCAAGTGGTTCACGATCCAGTGACCGGCGAACCGTCGCCCTACGTCCATGTTCGCGACAATTTGGACGCATTGATTGCGCGCTCGATCTACTACGAACTGGCCGCGATGGCAGAAGAATCCGAAGAAGTGCCCGGGACCTACGGTGTGTGGAGCCAGGGCACGTTTTTCTCGATTGGTACCGTGCCCGCTGATGTCTGACAGCGTCCGCCGTCTTGTGGCGACTTTTCGAGAGTCGGGCCCCGATCAGCGCGTCGCGCTGTTGCGAACGCAACTTGCGCAACCGCCGGAAACGCGCAGCGACTACGACCTCAATCCCGGCATGCGCGAAGAGGCGCCACCGCCTGAAACGCTTACCCCTGCGGCCGTGCTTGTTCCCATCGTGGGGCATGACGGGGAGCCGACGATCTTGTTGACCAAACGGACGGACCACCTGCGGGACCATGCCGGCCAGGTAAGCTTCCCCGGGGGGCGGGTCGAGATGGCGGACGACGGCCCGAATGACACCGCCTTGCGCGAGACCGACGAGGAGATCGGGCTTCGGCGCGACTACGTCGAAATCGTCGGGCGGCTCGCCGACTACGAGACCCGTACCGGATTTAGCGTAACCCCCATCGTGGGATATGTGTATCCCGGGTTCGATTTGAAGCTCGACCGATTCGAGGTTGCGGAAGCTTTCGAGATACCGCTCGAGTTCGTGCTCGATCCGCGCAACCATCAAAAACACAGTCGGATATGGAAAGGGACCGAGCGGCATTACTACGCTATGGAGTATGACGACTATCTGGTTTGGGGCGCCACGGCGGGGATGCTGGTGAACCTCTATCATCGTATGACCGAAAGATTGACCTGAACGTGTTGCGCAAAATTCTCCAATACCTTCCGTTCTTTCTGCCTTTCATCGGCTATGCGATCTACGTGATCGTCGCGCGGGCTAGCGGGCGCAATGCCTCCTGGCGTGGCGCGCCTTGGTTATGGCTTACTGCCGGCGGACTTTTTCTGACGGTCCTGGCGCTATTGGCTTTCTGGGCGTTGGAGCCGCGGACCGGGATCGAGGGCGACTACGTTCCGCCGCGCCTCGAAGGCGGGCGTGTCCAGCCCGGTCAAGTCGTGCCGAGTGAGGGACAATGAAGCCCGCGATCGCAATCGACCCGCCTGCGTGGATGACCGCGCCCGAGACGACTTCCGTCCTCGACGCGCTGACCGTCGACGGCGCTACGGTGCGCTTTGTCGGTGGCTGCGTGCGTGATGCGTTGCTGGACCGACCAGTCAAGGATGTCGACCTTGCGACATCGGACGGACCGGAACGCACCGTTGCATTGCTCGAGGAGCAGGGCATCAAAGCGATTCCGACGGGTATCGATCACGGCACCATCACGGCGGTCACGGAACGCCACTTCGAAATCACGACTTTGCGCCGCGATGTCGAAACGGACGGCCGTCGAGCGGTGGTGGAATACACCGACGACTGGTCGGCCGATGCCGCCCGGCGCGACTTTACGATCAACGCGCTTTACGCCGATCCGGACGGCACGGTCTACGACCCGGTCGAGGGATTGTCGGATCTCAAGGCCGGCCGGCTTCGTTTCGTCGGCGAGCCGGCGCAACGGATCGAAGAGGACTCTCTCCGGATTCTACGCTTCTTTCGGTTCTTCGCTTACTACGGTCGAACCCAACCCGACACGGCATCCCTTGCGGCGTGCGAGGAGATGGCCGACCGTGTGGTGTCACTGTCGGCCGAACGTGTCGCCCATGAAATGATGCGCCTGTTGGCGGCGCCCGATCCGCTCGGGGCGCTTTCCATGATGGGCGCAGCGGGGGTGCTGCAACTGGTTCTGCCCGAAGCGACCCGCCTCGAGCCGCTTCACATGTTGCGCGAGCTTGAATCCTCCGCAGAACTCGACCCGGACGCATTGCTGCGCATGGCCGCGATGGTGTCGGAGGACGAAAAGGCCGGCGCGGTCGCGGCCAAATCGATCTCCGATCGGCTGCGGCTTTCCAATGCCGATCGCCGTCGCCTTACCGGGCTTCTTGCACCACCGGTGATGGTCAAGCCCGAGATGAGCGACCAAGAGATGCGTGTCGCGCTTTACGGACTAGGTCCGTCGGCCTTCGCAGATCTGATCTGGCTCACGTGGGCGCGCCTCGGCGTCGCGGTCAGCTTTATGCCGCATATCCAGTTGGCCGCGACTTGGGATATTCCATCGTTCCCATTGCGCGGCGACGACGTCAAGGAACTCGGCGTCAGCGAAGGCCCTGAAATCGGCGATTTGCTGGCAGAGGTCGAAGCGTGGTGGATCGCCGGCGATTTTTCCGCGGATCGCCGCGCCTGTCTCCGAAAGCTTCGCGATTTGGAACGGCAAGCGGTTGGAACGTCGCCGCCGGACTAGTTGGCGACTTTGACTAAACGGCCTTTTGCGGTACGCCGCGGGACACCGTCGCGGAACGCCGTGAACTCGAGGTCCATACCGGTTGGCTTGAGGGTCCGATCGTAGACCTGCAGGTCGAAACCGCCGTCATCTCGGATCACCATCGAATGGACCGTTAGTGTTTGTTGGGCTAGGCGCGCCCAGGCGAAGCGTTCGTCGACCAGGGGGTCATTGGAGCCCACCGCCCGCCAGACGTTTGGTCTGTCGGTGGGTTCGAAGCGCAACTCGGTGCTGCGTCGTTCGGGGGTCGGGTCGTTTGGATTGCCGCGTTGCCGCAAGACGGTGGTCCAAAGCACCGAGAACCCGCTCCCGCTTGGTCGAATCTCGACATCCATATCGCGGGCCGTCAGTCGAAAATTGACGCTGATGTTGCTTTCCGAAATCGCGCTCCCAGACCACTTGCCGTAGAAAGCGCCGATCTTCACGGTTGACTGAGCCCAAGAAGAGGTCGCGAGGAGCACAACAACGGCGGTGGTGGCCAAAAACGTGGTCAATCGTAACATCTGAATCTCCCGAGCAGTCTTTGCAAGCTTAGCGAATGCATACCCATGGGGCCATCGTCCTAGCACCAAGGGGAGGCCTCTCCGGACGCGCGTTCAACACGTTCCAACCGACCTTGGACCACGCGAACGAGCTCGTCGTTGTCGAAGCGCGTGAAGTGGAGGTCCATGCCGCCACGACTAAGCCGTCGTTCGTAGATCTGCAACTCGGCGTCACCGTTTTCTTTCGTCGCGCGGTTGAAGACCCGCAAGGTCCCATCTCTGAGTTCGGCGCGGGCGCTCGCCTCGGTGGCGGAGCCGTCCGCAGAGAAGACGGCTTTCCACGAGCCGGCGGCGTCGGTGGGCGCGAAGAGCATCATCGCGAAGGTTTGCCGATCGGGGCGGCCCACCTTCACGCGGGTCGTCGACCAACACAGTTGAAAGCCGGCTGGGTGATCCCGAACGATTACCTCCAACCCGCGTACTTGGCGCTCGGTGTCCTGGCCCACTTCGGTTTCGGCGATGCCCTGGCCGACCCAGCGGCCAAAAAAATCATCGATTGTCTCGCCGGCCGCGAGGGCTGAAGGAATGCCGGCAAAGAGTCCGGCGAGCAATGCGAGAGCCAATTTCATGGCGGTTCCTATGGGTCTGGATGCATCAAGCCTAGGGCCATTTCACCTCGGGTGGCAGCGACATCAAGATGGCTTCGACATTGCCGCCGGTTTTGAGGCCGAACTGGGTGCCTCGGTCGTATACAAGGTTGAACTCGACGTAGCGGCCGCGGCGCACCAGCTGGTGCTCCCGTTGTTCGTCCGTCCACGGTTGGTCGAAATGCCGCCGAACGATCGTGGGATAGACTTGTTCGAACGCTTCGCCGACGGCCCGGGTGAACGCAAAGTCGTTGTCCCAATTCCCCGTATCGACGTAGTCGTAGAAAATACCGCCCACGCCACGCGGTTCGTCGCGATGTTTGACGAAAAAGTACTCATCGCACCACTTCTTGAACTTGTCGTAGTAGGCCGGATCGAAGCGATCGCAGGCCTCGCGGAACGCGGCATGGAATGTTTCGGTGTCCTGATCGTCCGGAAACATCGGGGTCAAATCCGCCCCACCGCCGAACCACGCTTTGCTGGTGGTGATGAAGCGCGTGTTCATGTGAACTGCCGGGACCAATGGCGAGCACATATGAGCGACGAGCGAGATACCGCTTGCCCAGAACTGGCCATCCTCGGCGGCGCCTGGAATGTTTTTGCGAAACTCTTCCGAGAAGGTGCCGTGGACGGTTGAAATGTTCACACCGACTTTTTCAAAGACGCGGCCGTGCATGATCGACATCGTGCCACCGCCTCCGCCCGGGCGATCCCACTTCTTACGCTCGAAACGTCCGGCGGTTTGGTTCCTATTCTGACCGGCGTGTTCGTCTTCGATCTGCTCGAAGGCCGCACATATGCGATCGCGCAACGTTTCGAACCAGTCGGCGGCGGTCTTTCGTTTTGACTCTAAATCGTCGGTCATCCCTATTCCTTCAAACGGGGCCAGAGGGTAAGCCACCAGTCTGCCTGAGGGCTTCGCCCACCACCATCGCGGCGGCGACCGCCACGTTGAGGGAACGCAAGCCCGCCGCCATCGGGATGCACACACGATGGTCGACCGAGGCGTGCACGGTTTCCGGGACGCCGGCACTTTCGCTTCCGAGAAGGAGACAATCATCGGTACGAAATGAAAATGCCTGGTAGGGCGTTTGAGCTTTTGTGGTGAGCAGAATCAGCCGACCCGGCGGGCGTGATCCACCGAAGCGCCCCCAAGAATCGTGGTAGGTCACCGCGGCGTATTCGGCGTAGTCCATGGCGGCCCGTTTGAGGCCGCGATCACCTAACGGGAACCCAGCAGGCCCGATCACCTCCACCGGCACGTCGAGGCATGCGCCGAGGCGCAGGATCGTGCCCAAGTTCTGGGGGATGTCGGGTTGATAAAGGGCGAGGCGCATTGCGCTTTCTTTTTTGATCTCCCGAGGATCGCCGCCGGGAGGGCCACTATATGTTGCGTTGGGGCAACAATCCCCCCATACGCTGATTGTGGACATTATTTCGAATTGATGGAATAAAGGCGCGCGCAAATCCTTGGTTTTGACGAGGTTGGTAGATGGCGACCACAGCCCCTGACACGGGCGAAGGGGCAACCCGCCGCGACTTTATTTTCGTTGCCGCGACATCGGCAGCGGCAGTGGGCGCGGGCTTAGCGGTATGGCCCTTCGTAAATTCAATGAATCCCTCGAAAGACGTATTGGCGGAGGCGACCCTGGAGGTCGACTTGTCGCCGATCGAAGAGGGCCAGCGGATCACGGTTCTCTGGCGGAAAAAACCGGTCTTCATCGACCATCGGGCACCGGACAAGATCGCCGAGGCGCAGAATACGGCGCTGAGCGACCTCAAGGACCCGCAAGCCGACGCCGACCGGGTGCAACGCCCCGAATGGTTGGTCATGATCGGGATTTGCACCCATTTGGGTTGTATCCCTCAGGGCCAGCGGGTCGGCGAACGCCTTGGCGATTTCGGCGGGTGGTTCTGCCCCTGCCATGGGTCGCACTACGATACGTCCGGGCGCATCCGCAAAGGCCCGGCACCGACGAATCTTGAGGTGCCGCCTTATTCGTTCGTCAATGACACCACAATCCAGCTTGGTTAGGGGACGGTAGATGGCCGGAGGACCTGCACGCCAATACAACAACCGCCTGATTCGTTGGGTCGAGTATCGGTTGCCCATTTTCAGCGCTGTCGAAGCGACCATCGGTCGCGACATGCCGACACCGAAGAACCTCAATTATTGGTGGTCTCTCGGGTCGGTCTTGTTCTTGGCGCTGATCATTCAAATCGCCACAGGCATTTTCCTTGCCATGCATTACGTCCCGAACGGGGCGATGGCGTTCGACTCGGTCGAACAGATCATGCGCAACGTCAATCATGGCTGGCTGCTGAGATACATCCACTCGAACAGTGCGTCACTGTTCTTTGCGGCCGTCTACATCCACATTCTGCGTGGCATGTACTACGGCTCGTACAAGGCGCCGCGCGAATTGCTGTGGATTATCGGGGTTGCGATCCTGGTTCTCATGATGGCCACGGCATTCATGGGTTACGTCCTGCCGTGGGGCCAAATGAGTTTCTGGGCCGCGACGGTGATCACCAATCTCTTCTCGGCCATTCCGTGGGTCGGCGAGAGCCTGACGACCTGGCTGTGGGGCGGTTTTGCGGTCGACAGTCCGACGCTACAGCGGTTCTTTAGCCTGCACTATCTGTTGCCGTTCGTGATCTTCGGCGTTTCGCTGATGCACGTGTGGGCGTTGCATGTCCATGGCTCGTCGAACCCGGTCGGGATTTCGGCGCGCAGCAAGCAAGACACTATTCCGTATCACCCGTACTACACGTCCAAGTACATGTCGGTGATCGGGATTGCCTTGATCATCTTGGCGTTCTTGGTGTTCTACGAGCCCAACTTCCTGGCTCATGCCGACCAGTTCAAGCCGGCTGATCCGTTGCAGACGCCGCCGAATATCGTACCGGAATGGTACTTCCTGCCGTTCTACGCGATCTTGCGCTCGATCCCGGACAAACTGGGGGGCGTGATCATGTTCGGTGGCTCGATCGCCATCCTGTTCTTGATCCCGTGGCTGGATACTTCGCGGGTACGATCGGCCCGGTTCCGGCCGACCTATCGCTACTTCTTCTGGATCTTCGTACTCAACGTGATCCTGTTGGGATGGGTCGGTGCGCAGCCGCCGGAAGGGCCCGCATTGGTCATTGGGCGGTTGGCGACGGCGTACTATTTCGCCCACTTCCTGATCATTCTGCCCTTTGTGGGGTGGTTTGAGCGACCAAGGCCGTTACCAGAAAGTATTAGCAAACCGGTACTCAAGAGCGGGACGCCCGCGGCGGAGGCGGCAGAATGACCAAGCTCACAAACGCACTCTCGGCCGCAGCAGTATCGTTCGTCTTGGCAACCGGGCTTGGCGGTGCCGCCCAAGCCGCCGGCGGCGGCCCCCAGCCGCCGATGCACGAATGGTCCTTCAACGGCTTGTTCGGCACCTTCGATCGGTCGGCCCTGCAGCGCGGCTATCGTGTCTACAAGGACGTTTGTGCGGCGTGCCACGGGTTGAAGTACATCGCGTTCCGAAATCTGGTCGACATAGGCTTTACCGAGGCGGAAGCCAAGGCGTTGGCCGAGGAGTTCGAGGTGGCCGGCGATCCGGACGAATTCGGCGATCCGACGACGCGGACGGCAAAGCTGTCGGACACGTTCCCCGATCCGTTCCCCAATCCTCAGGCCGCGCGTGCAGCGAACGGTGGCGCCCTGCCGCCTGATCTAACCCTGATGACTAAGGCGCGTGAATACGGACCCGACTATGTCCGGGGTCTGCTGATCGGCTACAAGGATGCACCGGCGGACTTCGAGATGGCGCCGGGTATGAATTACAACGAGTATTTCTCCGGTCACCAGATCGCGATGGCGCCGCCGCTCAGCGACGACCTCGTCGAGTATGGTGACGGGACAGAAGCGACCGTCGAGCAGATGGCTGAGGATGTGACGACATTCCTGCACTGGGCGGCCAATCCTGAGCTGGAACGACGCCATCAGATGGGCTTTCAGGTCATGATCTTCCTGATCCTGTTGACCGGTCTATTCTTGATCGTAAAACAGCGGGTCTGGCGCAAGCTGGACCACTGATCGGTCCGTATTGAAGAAAAAGAGGTCGCCTAGTGCGGCCTCTTTTTTTTGCAGCGTCGGCACATATCGGGCAATGATCTCCACTCGCGCCGACCTTTCGACACCGAGGCATTCGCATGACTGAGACACATCCAAAACCCGTGATCGGCGTCCTTGGCGGTTCCGGCCTTTACGAAATCGCTGGCCTGGCTGACACCCAATGGATCGAGGTGTCCTCACCGTGGGGAACGCCGTCCGACGCGCTCTACACCGGCACGCTCAATGGCGTTCAGGTCGTCTTCCTGCCGCGGCACGGTCGTGGGCACCGCTACGCGCCGTCGGATATCAATTACCGCGCCAATATCGATATTCTCAAGCGGGCCGGGGTTACGGACGTTATCTCGCTTTCCGCGGTCGGGTCGTTCCGTGAAGCCTATGACCCCGGCACGTTCGTGATCGTCGACCAGTTCATTGACCGAACGTTTGCGCGCCAGAAAAGCTTCTTTGGCGCCGGCCTAGTCGCCCATGTCACCATGGCGGACCCGGTTTGTCCGCGGCTTGGCGACGCATTGCACGGCGCGGCAACCGAACTCGGCCTCAAGGTCGTGCGCAACGGGACCTATCTGTGCATGGAGGGGCCGCAATTCTCGACCCGCGCGGAGTCGGAACTCTACCGAAGCTGGAACTGCGATGTCATCGGCATGACCAATATGCCGGAGGCTAAGCTCGCCCGCGAAGCAGAGATGTGCTACGCGACTGTGGCGATGGTTACCGATTTCGATTGTTGGCACCCCCACCACGATGATGTGGAGGTTGCAGATATTCTGAAGGTGTTGACGAAAAACGCCGACAATGCGCGATCTCTCGTTAAGGATGTCGTACCGGCCGTTGCCGGGGCACGGCCCAATGTTTGTCCGCACGGATGCGATCGGTCGCTGGACACCGCGTTGATCACGGCGCCCGAGGCGCGATCGCCCGAACGATTGGCAAAACTCGATGCGGTCGCCGGTCGCGTATTCGGAGAGAGTTAAGCGATGCCGATCAAATCACGCATTCGGACCATCCCCGATTACCCCAAACCCGGCATCATGTTTCGGGACATCACCACGCTCCTCCAGGACCCTGTCGGGTTTCGCCTGACGATCGAGCGTTTGGTCGAGCCGTTTGCTGGGCAACGGATCGACAAGGTCGCGGCGATCGAAGCACGGGGCTTCATCGTCGGTGGCGCCGTGGCAGAGAAGCTGGAGGCGGGGTTCGTGCCCGTCCGAAAAAAGGGGAAGCTGCCGAACACTACCGTAGGTCGCGATTACCAGCTTGAGTACGGCACGGATCGGGTCGAAGTGCACGACGATGCGATCTTGGAGGGCGAAAAAGTACTCTTGGTCGACGATCTGATCGCGACCGGTGGTACCGCGATGGCCTCGATCGAGTTGGTCGAGGAAATCGGCGGCGACATCGTTGCTTGCGCCTTCATTGTCGACTTGCCTGACCTCGGCGGCGCACGCCTAATCCGCGACAAAGGCCACGCGCTTTATGCCTTGTGCGAATTTGAGGGCGATTGAGCAGTTGGGGCCGGCCTCGCGATGAATGTTGACGGTAAACCCTATCGCTCGATCTGGCTGGCGGACGACGGCCGGACCGTTGAGATCATCGATCAAACCCAACTGCCGCACGAGTTTGTCGTCATGCAGTTGCGTTCGGTGGAGGAGGCCGCGACCGCCATCTCGGAAATGCACGTCCGCGGCGCACCCCTGATCGGTGCGACCGCTGCCTATGGCATGGCTCTTGCGGCGCGAGAGAATGCGGGTGACGTCAATCTGGGTGACGCCTTCGAGCGGTTGAGCAAAACGCGGCCCACGGCAGTCAATCTGCGTTGGGCGCTGGACGACATGCGCACGGCCTTGTTGTCCTTGCCGGAGAGCGAACGTATCGACGCGGCCTATGGACGCGCGGCGGCCATTTGCGACGCCGACGTCAATATCAATCGGGCGATCGGCGAGCATGGCGCGGAGCACATCGTCCGTCTATGGCACGAGAAGAAGGATGGTTCGAGCGCCCAGCCGGTCAACGTTCTGACTCATTGCAATGCGGGCTGGCTTGCCACGGTCGACTGGGGCACCGCGCTCTCCGCGATCTACGTTGCCCACGACGAAGGCGTGCCGGTACACGTGTGGGTCGACGAAACGCGACCACGAAATCAAGGAGCGGCACTGACTGCGTGGGAGCTGCAAAAGCACGGTGTGCCCTTCACGTTGATCGCCGACAACACCGGCGGGCACCTTATGCAGGCGGGCTTGGTGGATTTGTGTATCACCGGCACTGATCGGACGGTGCGCAATGGCGACGTGGCCAACAAGATCGGTACCTACCTCAAGGCTCTTGCGGCCGAGGACAATGGTGTGCCGTTTTATGTCGCGCTACCGTCGCCGACCATCGATTGGGACTTGGCAACGGGTCAGGACATTCCGATCGAGCAGCGTGCCGCCGCCGAGGTCACATCGATAAGTGGACGGGCTGCCGACGGGACCGTCCAAAGCGTGCGCATTGCACCCGAGGGGACGCCGGCGGCCAATTATGCCTTTGACGTGACGCCTGCTCGGTTGGTCACGGGTCTGATAACCGACCGCGGCACCTGTGCGGCAAGTGAGGCGGGGCTTCTCGGGCTCTACCCGGAACGGGCATAGCAGCTCCTGCTGCGCGGAAAAGGAAACGAAAGATCTAAATGGACTCTCGCTGGAAGAACGCCGAAGCCCGCGACTATGTCGCCCGTTACCTCGATCAAGGCATTAACGAGGACGTCGCCTTGCGTGTCTACACCACGCGTCTATTGGGTAGCGACCCACGGCTGGTCTTGCACGGCGGCGGCAACACCTCGGTCAAAACCTCGGTTCCCGATCAGTTGGGCGATCCGACCGAGGTCCTCTGCGTAAAAGGATCGGGTTGGGACATGGGTCATATCGAGCCCGCGGGGCTGCCTGCGGTCCGGATGGATGTTCTCCTGCGGCTCAGGTCGTTCGATACTTTAAGCGATGAAGATATGGTGTCGATCCAGCGATCCGCGCTGATTGACCCCGCATCGCCCAATCCCTCGGTCGAGACCCTGCTGCACGCTTTCCTGCCGCATAAATTCGTCGATCACACGCATTCCACGGCTGTATTGGCCCTGACCGATCAACCCGACGGCGACGCGATTTGTGCCGAAGTTTACGGCGGTCGTGCCGCGTTGGTTCCCTACGTGATGCCCGGGTTTGGTCTTGCCAAGTTGGCAGCCGACGTTCAGGCCGCAAATCCCGATGTCGAGGGGCTAATCTTGCTCAAACACGGCATTTTCAGCTTTGGCGAGACCGCAGAAGAGGCTTACAGCCGCATGGTTGCGCTGGTGTCGTTGGCCGAGGACCGTATCGAGAATGCCGGGAAGATGACGTTTAAGGCGGTCGCTCTGCCGAAAACGTTACCGGTGGAAGAGGTCGCGCCCATTCTACGCGGCGCGGTAGCCGAGTGCTTGAACGACAACGACGACGTGTGGCGGCGGCAGATCTTGGCGTTTCGTACCTCCGAGGCGATTCGCAACTTCGTCGATGGCGAAGATGTGGCGCGGTACTCCCAACAGGGCGTCGTCACTCCCGACCATACGATCCGAACCAAGAATTGGCCGGTGGTGATGCCGGTACCCACGGACCAAGCCGCCTTCAAAAAAGGCGCGATCGATGCAATGTCGGCTTTCGTTGCGGCGTACCACGACTATTTCGTTCGCCACAACGGCAAACGGGGAGGCGAGAAAACCGAGCTCGATCCCATGCCGCGGGTCGCCCTCGTTCCCGGTGTCGGGATATTCGGGATGGGCGCCTCGGCAAAGGCCGCCGCGATCGCCGCCGATATTACGGAAAACATGATCGATGTTGTCACGGATGCCGAAGCGATCGGGCAATTTCAGCCCGTTTCCGAGGCCGATCTCTTCGATGTCGAATACTGGTCGCTTGAGCAGGCCAAGCTGGGCAAGGGCATTGAAAAACCCTTGGCACGCCAGGTCGTCGTGGTCACGGGCGGAGCCGGCGGTATTGGTGCGGCGACGGCGCAAGCGTTTGCCGCGCAAGGTGCCGAGGTCGCGATCTTAGATCGCGACGATGCCGGCGCGCGCCGCACCGCGGGCGAAATCGGCGGCGCCGCGTTGGGCTTTGGCTGCGATGTCGTGGATCCTCAACAGATCTCTAGGGCGTTCGCCCAGGTCTGCAGCGCGTTCGGCGGGGTCGATGTTGTCGTTTCGAACGCCGGTGCCGCCTGGCAGGGCCGAATTGGCGAGGTCAGCGATGCCGAACTGCGGGCCTCTTTCGAACTTAACTTTTTCGCCCATCAGGGAATCGCGCAAGAAGCCACGCGCATCATGCTGGCGCAGGGCACGGGCGGTTGCCTGCTGTTCAATACGTCGAAGCAGGCAATCAACCCCGGACCCGATTTCGGCCCCTATGGTCTGCCCAAGGCCGCCACGTTGTTTCTGATGCGCCAATATGCCCTGGATTACGGCGACGCCGGCATACGGACCGGCGCGGTCAACGCCGACCGGGTCAATACCGGCATTTTCGCCGACGGCTTGTTGGAACAGCGGGCCCAAGCCCGCGGCCTGACACCCGAGCAATACTTGCGCAGCGGCAATTTGCTGAACCGCGAGGTCAAGGCGGGTGATGTCGCCCGCGCGTTCGTCGACCTCGCCCTAGCGCGAAAATCAACCGGAGCGGTAATGACCGTCGACGGCGGTAACATCGCCGCTGCGCTGCGTTAGAATACCTCATGAGCGCCCACATTGATGGGATCGACCACGCTGTTTTGGCGGTCGCCGATCTGACAAAGGCTAAAGAGACCTACCAACGGCTGGGCTTCACGACGACACCGCGCCGCCGCATGGTGGGGAACAACGCGACCACAGCGAGAACCAGAAGTTCGGCGACCACGAAGGGCATGCACGGCGGCGGAAGGATTCCCAGCCGGTTCTAGGTTGACTCGAAGAAAATGGCCAATTGTCCGGTCAAAAGCGTGGCGGATCGAGGCCGTCGTTGCGCATCGCTTGGGCGTCTTGGCGTCGAAAACGAGGCACCATCATCCGTGCCACCAGCCGCATCATCGGCGGGACGTAGCTGGGTGCCTCGATCGGGGCGGCCAGTTGATTTTTTGGGGTGCCGCTCAGGAAATCCGCCAGGACGGTGCCCAACGCCGTCCCGGTTGGGATACCGCGCCCGGAAAACCCGACGGCGGTCATGAGTCCGGGGGCAAGTTCAAACAGGCGCGGGAACAGATCCGCCCGCAGATCGATCGCGCCGGTCCAGAAGTACTCCCATTTGACGCCGGCCAATTGCGGCCATGCCCAGGTGTAGCGCCGGTCGAGGAGGTCTTGCATGCCGCGACGGCTCATCCCGAACCAACTCGCGCTATTGAATGCCGTCACCAAGCGTCCGCCGGTGTCGATCATCAGGGCAAAGGTATCGCGTCGAGTGTCGACGAGGTGGTTGCCCTGGGGTAGCACGGTGCGGCGCACCTCGTCGCTTAGAGGGGCCGACGCGGCGCACCCGAGCGCAAACGGCGCGTAGGTCTGTTTCAGGCGGGGCCACAGCGCTTTGCCGTAGGCGCCGGTGGCGATGACCACCTGGTCGGCCGACACCGTGCCGCGCCGCGTCGTCACACGCCACGCCGAGCCGCTACGTTCGAGGCGATCCACCGGAGTTTGGGTAAAGATGCGAGCGCCTTCCTGAAGCGCCGCGGCGGCGAGCCCGCGGGCATAGCTCAAGGGCTGCATGTTGCCCGCATTTTCGTACACCCAGGCGCCGTGGAACTTGTCCGAGCCGGTTAACGCCGTCGTCTGGTCGCGGTCGAGCAGCTGCATCGGTCGGCCCAGAGACTGATAGTCGGCGTATTTTTCTTCCAAGACCGCCATCATGCTCGGCGTATGGGCCGCATGGATGCAACCGGCCTGCACTAACTCGCATTCGATCTTGTATTTGTCGACGAGGCCGAAAATCAAATCGGCGGCGCCGGTCTGAAGGGCGATCAACCGCTCGGCTTTGTCGGCGCCGAGGCGCTTTTTCAGATTGGCGAGCGAGAACTCAGGCCGAAAATGAAAAGTCGGCGTCAGGTGGCCCCCGTTTCGACCCGATCCGCCAGCGCCGATTTCGTCAGCTTCGAGGACAACCGCGTCGATGCCGCGTTGGGCGAGGTGTAGGGCTGTCGAAAGGCCGGTATAGCCGGCCCCGACGATGGCCACCGAAACGCGATGGTCACCATCTAGCGGTGCGGTCGGGGGCGCCGGTGCGGCGGTTGCCGACCACATCGCTTCGGCGAGGTCGCCGCTGACCATCGCGTTTAGCCGATATGTTCTTTGAAAAAGGCCATGGTGCGTTCGGTCGACAGTTTGTCGCTTTCCGCGTGATACGACGGGCGTTGGTCGCAATGGAAGCCGTGCTCGGCCTCGGCGTAACGGTATACCGGCACATCCGGGTGGGCGGCTTTGATTTTTTCGACGGTCTCGATCGGGATGCCGTGATCCTTGTCGCCGAAGTGCAGCTCGACCGGCACCTTGGGAGATTCGTCGATAAAGTCGATCACCCGTCCGCCGTAATAACCTGAGGCGCAGTCGACGCCGCTGTCGCGCACCGCCGAGACCCACGCCACGGTGCCACCCCAACAATAGCCGACCAAGCCGACCTTGCCGTATTGTTTGACCGCGCCCGAGGCGGCGCGCAGGTCTTTGACGACGTTGTCCCAATCGATCTTCATCGCAAAGCCGCGCCCGGTCTCGACGCCATCGGCGTCGTAGCCGAGGTCTACGCCTTTCTGCAATCGGTCGAACATGGCCGGCGCGATCGCCGCATAACCGGCTTGTGCAAACTTGTCGGCGTCCTCTCGGATATGGCTGTTCACGCCGAAGATCTCCTGGATCACGACCACCGCGCCTTTGGGGGCGCCCGCAGGCAAGGCAAGGTAGGCGTCGAGTTCGAAGCCGTCTTCGGCTTTCAGTGTGATGTCTTCACCCATGATCTTCTCCCTTTTCGACAGCCTCCGGCCGACGTCGCATGAAATTATTGGTCGTCAGGCCCATCACCACCTCGTTTTTCTGGTTCAGCACCTGGTAGCGCGTCTTCACGATACCCCGGTCTGGCTTGCTCTGCGAGGGCCGCGCCCCGATGATCTCGCCTTCGACGCGCAAAAAATCGCCGGGGCGGACCGGCCTTAGCCAGCGCAATTCATCGATGCCGGGCGACACCATGCCGCTCGACTCGTCCATGATCGAGTCGACCATCATCTTCATGAAGATGGCTGAGGTATGCCACCCACTGGCGATCAGGCCGCCCATGTCGGTCGTGGCGGCAAACGCCGGGTCTGTGTGAATGCGTTGCGGGTCGTATTTGGTTGCGAACTCGATGATCTCTTGCTCGGTGACCTCGTAGGAACCAAACGAAATTTTATGGCCGACGGTGATGTCTTCCAGATAACGCGTCATGGGATCTCACACATTGAATCGGAACAACAAGATATCGCCGTCCCGGACTAGGTAGTCGCGTCCCTCCGCCCGCATTTTGCCGGCTTCCTTGGCGCCAACTTCGGCGCCGCAGGCGATGTAGTCGTCGTAGGCGATGGTCTCGGCCCGGATGAACCCGCGTTCGAAATCGCTATGGATGACGCCGGCGGCTTCCGGGGCCTTGGCGCCCTGGCGGACCGTCCATGCACGGGTTTCTTTGGGGCCGGAGGTGAAGAACGTGATGAGGGATAGAAGGTCGTAGCCGGCGCGAATGATCCGGGCGAGACCGGTTTCCGTCAGGCCCATCTCGGTCAGGAAAGCTTGGCGTTCTGCGGGATCTTCGATTTGCGCCACTTCCGCCTCGATAGCCGCCGCAATGACGACACAGCCCGCGCCTTGCGCCGCGGCCCATTCGGCGACCGCGTCGGAAGCCGCGTTGCCCTGGGCCGCCGAATCCTCTTCGACATTGCACACATAAAGGACCGGCTTGGCCGTGAGGAGTTGCAGGCTCTGCCAGTCCTGCATCCGATCTTCCGGCACGCTGGCGGTGCGCGCCGGTCGACCGTCGCGCAGGGCCTCCAGCGCCAATTGCATCAGATCGAGCTGCGCCTTGGCGTCGCGGTCGCCACCCTTGGCCTTTTTCCCCAATGCGTCGGCGCGGCGTTCGAGGCTTTCGAGATCGGCGATCATCAGCTCTGTCTCGACGGTATCGGCATCGGCGATCGGGTCGATGCGCCCCTCGACGTGCGTAATGTTTTCGTCTTCGAAGCAACGCAACACATGAACGATCGCGTCGACTTCACGAATGTGACCGAGGAATTGATTGCCCAATCCCTCGCCCTTGCTTGCGCCGCGTACGAGGCCGGCGATGTCGGCAAAGTCGAGGTAGGTCGGGATAATTTGGGCCGATTTGGAGAGGGCCGCGATCTTCTCGAGTCGGGAGTCGGGCACCGAAACCCGACCGACGTTGGGTTCGATGGTGCAGAACGGATAATTCGCCGCTTCGGCTTGCGCCGTGCTGGTCAACGCGTTGAAGATCGTCGATTTACCGACGTTGGGCAGGCCAACGATGCCGCAGGTGAACCCCATAAGCGGTTATGCCGCGCCTGGTTTTGGGCCGGACTTGGCCGGCGAAAGCCGTTGCGCGACCTGATTCGAAAAACCTGGAATATCGCCGATCGCCAGAGCCGGAACGGCGTCGCTGACGGCGTCGATGACATTCGTGACCCACACCATGTCGGCATTGGAAAAATTGCCGAGAACATGGCTGGATACGCGGTCTCGGTCGCCAGGATGCCCGATGCCAAGACGGACGCGGACATAATTGCGGCCGATGTGGGAATCAAGGCTGCGGAGGCCGTTATGTCCGGCATTGCCGCCGCCTTGCTTGCAGCGCACCTTCCCTGCGTCGAGATCGATCTCGTCGTACAAAACGATGACATCCTCCGGTTCGAGCCGGTAATAGCGCATGGCTTGCGTCACGGCACGACCGGACTCGTTCATGTAGGTCTCGGGTTTGAGCGCAAAGGCACGTTTGCCGGATAAACGACCGTCGGCGGCCTGGCCCTGAAAGCGGCGACGCCAAGGCCCGAAGCTGTAGCGCCGGGCGATCTCGTCGACCGCCATAAAGCCGATGTTGTGACGGTTCTTGGCGTAGTCCTGGCCGGGGTTGCCCAGCCCAACCAGCAGAACCATGACAGACCGAACGGGAAGGCGCGGCGCGGTGCCTAGCCTTCGCCGCCCTCTTCTTTCTTCTCGCCTTCGCCTTCTTCGCCCTCGGCGCCTTCTTCGGCTCCTTCGCCTTCCTCGCCCTCGACGTCTTCTTCGACCTCGGCCTGAATCGTCGGCGCGGCGATCGTCGCAACGGTGAAGTCGCGATCGCTGATGACGGGCTTGGCGCCACCGGGCAGATCGATCGAGCTAATGCGGATGCTGTCGCCGATCTCTAAACCTCCGAGGTTCGCCAACAGAATCTCGGGAATGGCGCCGGCGCGACATTTCAGTTCGACGGCGTGGCGCACGATGTTGAGCACACCACCGACCTTGAGGCCTGGGCACTCTTCTTCCCCCACGAACTGAACCGGGACCTCAACGTTGATGAGCGTCGAATCGGTGACCCGCAGAAAATCGACATGCATCGGTACGTCGGTCACCGGGTGATAGTGAATATCGCGCGGAAGGACATGTTCCTTCCCGTTTCCCCCAAGGTCGATGTCGAGCAGGCGGCTGGTAAAACCACCTTGTTCGATTTCCTGCACGAGCTTGCGACGCTCGATCGCAATAATCGTGGGATCTTTCTTGGCGCCGTAAATGACGCAGGGAACCATGCCGGCTCGGCGGGCAGCGCGGGCGGCCCCTTTTCCAGCCCGCTCTCTCACCTGCGCGGCGATCACATTTTGGTCGCTCATCGCAATTCTCCAATGTTTTCGGCGGACCGAGGTCCGCTAAAGCCCCGGCCTCCAGGGGTGCCGGCAGCGCTAAAGCGGCGCTTTCTAAACCTATTTGGGGGCGATTCCTAGTCCCAGAGGCTGGAAACCGAGGATTCATCGCTGATTCGGCGCATCGCCTCGGCCATCAGCGGCGCTGTGGTGAGGCGGCGGATGTTTTCGGACACCCGCATCGCCTCCGTGGCCACGATCGTGTCGGTGGTGACTAGGGTCTCGAGGGCCGAACTGGCGACCCTAGCCACGGCCCCACCGGACAAGACGCCGTGGGTTACGTAGGCCATGACCGATTCGGCACCCTGCTCCTTGAGGGCATTGGCTGCATTACAAAGGGTCCCGGCAGAATCCACGATATCGTCGATCAAGATGCACCGCCGGCCTTCGACGTCGCCGATGATGTGCATCACCTCGGACACACCTGCACGCTCGCGCCGTTTATCCACAATGGCGAGGTCCGCATCGAGACGCCGCGCGACAGCACGGGTGCGGATAACACCGCCGACGTCCGGCGAAACGAACATCAAGTTGTCGTTGCCGTACCGATCCTTGATGTCCTTGGCCATAATTGGCGCGGCATAAAGGTTGTCGGTCGGAATGTCGAAGAACCCCTGAATCTGGCCGGCATGCAGATCGAGGGTAAGGACCCGGTCGGCGCCGGCTTCCGTGATGAGGTTGGCGACAAGTTTGGCCGATATCGGCGTCCGCGGTCCGGGTTTACGGTCTTGTCTGGCATATCCGAAATAGGGAAGCACAGCGGTGATCCGGCGGGCCGAGGCACGACGCACGGCGTCGATGATGACCAGCAATTCCATCAAGTTGTCATTGGCCGGGTAGGAGGTCGATTGGAAGACGAACACGTCCTCGCCCCGCATGTTCTCGTGGATCTCGACAAAAACCTCCATATCGGCGAAGCGCCGAATCGAGGCCTTGGACAACGGTAGATTGAGGTAGGCGGCGACCGCCTCGGCCAATGGTCTGTTGCTGTTGCCGGCGATGATTTTCATTGCTGGCGGGTCACTGGCCGGATGCTTGGCGACATGGAAAAACCCAAGGGGCGTCAGAAGCGCGCGGACTGTAACAACGGGTGGACCAGCTGTAAATGCTGGGCCAAGCGTTAGTTGATCTCGGCAAAAACGCCGGTTTCAGGGTCGCGCATATGGAGCACACCGGTCGAGATATCGAAATAGCCACCGTGTAACGACATCCTGCCCGCGCTGACCCGGTCGGCGACAAAGGGAAAGGTCATGAGGTTCTTCAACGATTGGCCAATACCCGCAAGCTCGAGGCTCACAAGCTGCTTGTTGTGCGGGTTTGAAGAATCGATGGTCTGCCGGACGTCATCCAATATCGAAACCCAACGACCGATAAAAGAGCTGTCTTTGCGTTGGGTTAGGCTCGCCTCAATACCCCCGCAGCGGGCATGGCCCAGCACGAGGATGTGCGATACCTCGAGCCCGGTCACGGCAAACTCCAGGGCAGCAGAGGTGCCGTGGAAGTTGTCGCTGGGCGAATAGGGCGGCACCAGATTGGCGACGTTGCGGACGACGAAAATCTCGCCGGGCGCAGTGTCGAAGATCAAGGCCGGGTCCGCTCTGGAGTCGCAGCAGGCGATGATCATCACTCGCGGCGACTGGCCCAGATCCGCGAGGCGCTGATAGAGCGCATTCTGCTGTACGAATCGCCCTGACCGAAACCTCCGGTACCCCGCGACCAAGTCCTCGAATTCGTCCTCGCTTTGGGTCATCAATACCGATGTCAGCAGTTCTGCGTTTTGGGGCGGCCCCGCCGAACGGCGGTCCAAAATGACCCAACAAGAATAGCGGATTTCCCGCCAATATCCATTCTTCGAGAAGGGGCATCCGGGGGTTGTCCGAACGGCGTCCGCCCCTTAAGTCCCGCGCATTCGTCATTGTTGGCGGGCTGTGCGTTCGATTGAGTGCCGGCTCCAACAGCGCATCTTGTTTTCGGATGGGTAGCATCAAATGGGATTCTTCGACGCCGCGTTGGCGAACCTTCTGACGCCGATGATCTTGGCCTTCGGGCTCGGTTTGGGTGCGGGCATTTTGCGATCCGACCTCAGCATTCCCGAGGCTATCGGCAAGGCGATGGCGGTCTACCTGATGTTTGCAATCGGCCTTAAGGGTGGTGTCGCGGTCAACCAGCAAGGCGTAGGGGTGGATCTCGTTTTGGCGTTGATTGTTGGCGCCTTGCTGTCCTTCTTCCTTCCGTTCTTGGCGGTCGCGCTCATTCGCATCCTAAGCCCCGCTACGGACGTTGCGACGCGCGCCGCGGTGGCGGCGCATTACGGCTCGATCTCGGTGGTGACGTTCCTTACGGCGGCCGAGTTTCTACGGCTGAGCGGAGTCGTCTTCGAGGGGTTCATGGTGGCGGTCGTGGCGCTGATGGAGACGCCCGCGATCATCGCCGGTTTGTGGATCGCCCGGCGCGGCGGGGTCGGGTCGAGAGTATCGAATAGCAGCAGCTTGTATCGTGAGGTTCTTCTCAACGGCTCCGTCGTGTTGCTGCTCGGTGCGTTCGTCATCGGTTGGATCGTGGGACCGGTGGGTGAAGGCGATGTCAAAGCCTTCTTTGACGCACCCTTCAAAGGCGTTCTTACTCTATTTCTGTTGGATATGGGTCTACTTGCGGCGAGCCGAATTCGCCAAGCCGGCGGCATTCCCCCCGGGCTTGTCGTGTATGGCATCGTGATGCCGGTGCTGAGTGCGGCGATCGGCGGGGTACTCGGTGTATTGATTGGACTGAGTACCGGCGGCGTCGTTCTTCTTGCGGTGCTGAGTGCGTCGGCATCCTATATCGCGGTACCTGCCGCCATGCGGCTCGCGCTGCCACAGGCGAACCCGGGCGTGTATGTGACCCTTTCGCTGGCGGTGACCTTTCCCTTCAACGTTGTTATCGGCATTCCGCTCTATTTGTGGGTTGCCGAGACGCTGCTCTAGGAGGCCGATATGCACGAACTGTTTCGGAAAAAGCGCCTAGAAATCATCGTCGAGGGGGCCCTCGTCGAGACGGTGCTTGGGATGCTCGATCGAGAAGGGGCAACCGGGTACACCATTTCTTCGGCGTCGGCCGGTCGCGGCGATGCCGGACGTTGGCAGCGCGACGACATCACCCCAGCGCTGGGGCGCGCGACGATTCTGGTGGTCGCAAAGGAGGACGTTGCGCGGCGCTTGGCCGAGGCGGTGTACGATCTTCTCGCGGATCATGCGGCGATGATCTTGCTTAGCGATGTCGAGGTGTTCCGCGACGCCGATTATTAGAGATCTCGGAGCCGGCTCAACGGGCAGCCAGCATTTCAACCACTCCATCCGCTGCGGCGCCGGCGATAATCGGCGCGACATCGGTCCAGTAGCGCTCGAAGTCGCCCACCGCGACCACGTTGCTCTGCGACATGATTCCGACTTCGTCGCCGTTAGGCTGGAGTACCGTCCATTCGATCACGATCCGTTCCGTTTCGGCGCCGTCGCGCTGGCGTTCGATCCATCCGCTTAAAACCAGGGCGTCTGGGTCGTCGATTGCGACCACGTCAAGGCCGCGGGCGCGCAGTGCCGCCGCGGCAAAATCCTGGAGCGCTACCGAACGCCCCTCGGTCAGGCCGCCGATCGACCAGATCGAGATTCGTCCACTTGAGGTGTCGGCGACCGTCGCAGGTTCAGGCGGCGGCGCCGTAGAAGGCCGGACGAACTGTTTCGCCATCTCCGTGGCCACCGTTTCTGCCAAAAGCGCCAAGGCCGCGACATCGCCGGTGCGCCACCCCTCGATATCGACTTGGCGGTTAACGGCAAACCTCAAGACGTCTTGCCCGCGTGGGTCGGTCAACCGCCAGGTGCCGGATATCGTTGTCGCCACGCCGACGTGACCATCCGCTCGGGCGCTCCCTTTCAGGACGTATCGATGGCTTGCGTCTTGCGGTCCGGCGATGGCGGGAATATCGCGATCTCGTAGCGCGGCGGCCAGCAAGCCGGCGAACCGCTCAGCATTGGTTGGGTCTTCGAGGGACGGTGTAGCGACGATGATCCCGCCGCGGGTACCCAGCCGTGCAAAGTCGGCGGCGTTGAGGCGTTTGTCGTCAGGCTGGAACGGACGCGGTAGCGGCTGGCACCCGACCGCGACCAAAAGGATGATCGCCGCAAGGGCGGTTTCGCGTCGACCGCTACGGAACAAGGGCGATCCCCGAAATCTGGCGGCCATAATCCGGTTCGCCGCGATGCGTCGTCCGCCGGTAACTAAAGAAAGTATCGGCCAACGTGTAGGTGTCGTGTCCGGTCCAATGCACCTCGGCGAGACCAGCCCGATTCAGTCGGTGGCGCACATATCCCGGGAGATCGAATTGGGCATGGTCGGGTTTGCCGGTGGCGAAGAACGCGGCCCCCTCGGCGTCATGATCGATCAAGGATTCTGCAAAAGCGGTCGTCACCTCGTAAGAGGCTTGGGCGATGGTCGGGCCGATCGCGGCGGTGATGCGTGATGCCGAAGCGCCAAGGCGCTCCATTTCTTCGATCACGCGATCAGCCACCCCGTGCAATGCCCCGCGCCACCCGCAATGGGCCGCGCCGATGACTTTGGCGTCGGGGTCGGCGAACAAGACGGGGGCGCAGTCGGCCGTCAAGATGCCGAGGACGACGCCGGGCGTTTTGGTGACGAGCCCATCCGCCTCGGGCGGGTCTCCGGGCCAACCGCCCCTGGCCTCGGCAACCGCGGTGCCATGGACTTGGTAGACCGTTGTCAGGTTCGGTGCGGCGAATTTGGTCAGCACCCGGGCGCGGTTTTCTTGCACATTCTCGGGCTTGTCGTCGGATCCCGCGCCGCAATTGAGCGATTGGTAGATGCCGGTGGAAACCCCGCCGCGCCGGGTGAAAAAGCCATGGGCAATGCCCGGCAACGCAGAAAGTCGTTCAGATCGAATCACGCAGGTCGAACCCAGCCGGATGGAGTTTGGCGCTGCAAAAGGCGAGAACCTTAAATAGAGTGCCCATCTCGTCGGAGTGGGTCAAACGGTGCACGGCAGCAGCGATTTCGGGTGCATCTGGCGGGGATGCGGTGGAAAGTGCGGCGGCCCGCGCATCAATCCCGAGTGCCTTGAGAAAATCGCGCTGCGGCACTGGTCCCCATGTTGCCGCGCCGACGCCCGCTGCGGCCTCCTCAAGCGCGGCAAAATCTACATGGGCGCACAAGTCGATCGTACCCGGCGCTACGAGAATCGGTTGGAATTCATGGGCGCGGACGCCTTGTACCGTATCGCCAAAACCCGAAGCGGCATGCCCGTAGTCGATCACCAACGCGGCCCCTGGCGCCTGTGCGAATCGCGCGGCTAGGTGCTCGGTGAGCGTGATGCCGGCGGGGCATATTTCCGCAATCGCATCGTCGTGTGGCTGGTGGAAACGCTGTAGCGAGGGGCGCAGCGCCGGGGAAGGATCGAGGACCAGCGCGAGATCATCCCCGCTCGGCGCGAAATCGATCAGGCGCTCATGCCACTGATTGCCGTTGAACTGAAATTGATGAACCGGCAGCGCATCGAACAGCTCATTGGCGAGAACGATCATCGGTCCGGAAGGAAGCTCGGTCGCGCTGTCGTGCCATATGGGCGCGAAGCTTCCTAGCGTAGTGGCTTGGATGTCGCGCAATCGCGGGCTGGTCTCTACCAGGTGGAGGTGGATTGCGGCATGAAAGCCCGGCACCGACTTGGTTGCGCGCAAGGCGTCGCTCATCAACGTACCGCGTCCGGGACCCAACTCAACCAGGTACACCTTGGCTGGCGCGCCCATCTGCATCCAGACATCGGCGCACCAAGCACCGATCAGCTCGCCGAACATTTGGCTGACCTCTGGTGCGGTAACGAAGTCGCCTTCGGCACCGAACGGGTTTTGGGTCATGTAGTAGCCGTATTCAGGATGGCCGAGGGCTTCGGCCATAAAACGGGCCATCGTGAGGGGGCCCTGGGACGCGATCAACTCGCGCAGGTGCCGGCCCAACGGTGTCGTCGTCACCGCGGGTTGGGAGCCAAGCGCGCGCGGTGCGCGGCGCGCCAAACGAAAAAGCCGCCCAACAGCAGCAGGGGCACAGAGAGGACTTGTCCCATGGTGATTCCACCGACCAAAAATCCGAGATGGGCGTCCGGCTCGCGGAAGAACTCGACAAACAATCGCGCGACGGCATACCCGGCCGCAAAGACGCCGGTGATCATGCCCGGACGGTGGCGGGCCGAGGTGCCGAAGTAGACGAAACACAAGATGCCGAACAGGACGAGGCCCTCAAGACCTGCTTCGTAGAGTTGGCTGGGGTGTCGACCGATCGGGCCGCCGTTGGGAAATACCACTGCCCAGGGAACGTCGGTCGTGCGGCCAAAGAGCTCTGCGTTGATAAAGTTGGCGATGCGGCCGAAGAACAACCCAATGGGTCCCGCAAACGCGATCAGGTCGCCAACCGCGAAAAGCTCGAGGTCGCGTTTGCGGCAAAACAGAACGACTGCGCCGATCATACCCAGCAGCCCGCCATGAAAGGACATGCCGCCCTGCCAAATGAACAGGATCTCGACGGGATGAAAGAGGTAAAACCCGGGCTGGTAGAAAAGGACATAGCCCAACCGACCGCCGAGAATGATGCCGATCGTCGCCCAGACGACAAAGTCGTCCGCGTCTTTGCGGGTCATCGCGGGATTGCCGCGTGCAATCAGCGCCAGCACGAAACGCCATCCCAGCAAAATCCCTGCGATATAAGCGATGGCGTACCACCGGATGGCGAACGGACCGATCGCTACAAGGACCGGGTCGATGGTCGGAAAGGGCAGGGCGCCGAGCATCATGCGCGCATCCTAGGGCGGAGGGGTGGCGGTCCAAGGAAAATAGGCAAACCCCAGCCGGAAACCAAGCATGACACCGTCACACTAGGGTGACCCGGCACCCTTCACCGCCACGTGAGGCAGTTCTATAGTCGGGCCAACGTTTTGGAGGAGCCCATGCAGCCCAATAATCCGATCTTTGACGACCTTGCCCGTGTCGCCAGCGGCGCGTTGAACGCCGTGGGCGGTGTGCGTGAAGAGGTGGAGGCACGCATTAAGGACCAGTTCCAGCGCTGGCTGGCCGATATGGATCTGGTAACACGTGAGGAATTCGAGGTCGTACGCGAGATGGCGCAAAATGCGCGCGAAGAGAATGAGGTGCTGGCCGCGAAGGTTAAGGCCCTTGAGGCAGCGCTCAAAACGTCGCGTAAAAAGCCCACCGCAAGACCCGCCAAAGGCGACGAATAGACGCGTACCGGCGGCGCGGAATCGTACGCCAAACAAAAAAGTTGTGGATGAATGTCAGGCCGTTGATTCGCGGATCGCATGGTCGCGAGTCACTAACCCCTTGTGCCGACTCGTAAATCCGTCATTTGGATCGCGCTGGAAACAACTCACAGCGCGTTGATTCAAAACGGGAATCTCCGAATCCTCGCTTGACGCGGAGTCCGGGGCTTTGGCATACATCTTGGGTTGCTGTCTGGGAGAGGCACTAGATCGTGCGATTGGGAACGCCGCCGCGCAATAAAATTGCCGAAACAAATCGACCGCCGCGCCTCATGCCGGTCCGGGTTCGGGGGAGCCGCACATGACTTTGGTAATGGCCAGTGACGTCCCGTCGGTCCGAAACCCCCTCGATATCATCGAGCAAATCGTCACCGCTAACGAATGGCCGTTCGACCGCCAAGCCGACGACGAGCTCAACGTCGGGGTCGAGGGTAGTTGGACACGCTACCACCTTTGGTTCGCCTGGCGCGAAGAACACGAGGCGCTGCAGTTCTCTTGCGCCTTCGACCTCAAGGTGCCTAAGGAAAAGATCACCGCCGTGCACACGCTGATGGCGATGATGAACGAGAAGCTTTGGCTCGGCCATTTCGACCTGTGGGCCCACGAAGGCTTGTTAATGTTCCGCCATGCGTTGGTGTTTTCGGGCGGCGCGGAGGCGACGAGCGCACAGCTCGAAGACGTTGTTGAGGCCGGTCTGCGTGAATCCGAAAGGTTCTATCCCGCTATTCAGTTCGCGTTGTGGGGCGGCAAAGGCCCCAACGAAGCGATCGCGGCGGCTATGCTCGAAACCGAAGGCGAAGCCTGAGCGCAACCCCATGAACGCCGACGTTGGCCCCATTCTTCTTGTTGGTTGCGGCAAGATGGGTGACGCGCTGCTGCGTGGGTGGCTCGACCGTGGCATTGCGGCCCCATCGATGACCGTCATCGAGCCAACCGAACAAAACGCAGCGGTTGCACGTGACCGGGGTGTTGCCGCCCTAGCCACGCTCAACGGATTGCCCGAGGACTATGCGCCACGCGTGGTCGTATTCGCCGTAAAACCCCAAGTCATGCCCGATGTCGTTCCCGCTTACCGACACTTTGTCGGGCCCCAGACGATCTTTCTGTCGATTGCCGCAGGCAAGGCGGTCGCCTTTTTTGAAACCCACCTTGGCGAAGAGGTCGCCATGGTGCGGGCCATGCCCAATACGCCAGCGGCGATCGGGCGGGGGGTCACCGTGCTCTATGCCAATGCCCAAGTTAGCGCGGGCGAGCGTGCCCTGGCGCAAGAACTGATGGCGGCGGCGGGCGATGTTGCGTGGATCGACGACGAGGCGTTGATGGACGCCGTCACGGCCGTTTCAGGCAGTGGGCCTGCCTACGTGTTCTACATGATTGAATGTCTCGCGGCAGCAGGTGTCACGGCAGGGCTGCCTGCCGATCTTGCCGCGCAGTTGGCGCGTGCGACGGTCGAAGGGGCGGCCGCGCTCAGCCACCAGGACGGCTCCAGTCCCGAGACGTTACGAAAGAACGTTACTAGCCCCGGCGGGACGACCGCTGCGGCGCTGGACGTTCTGATGGCTCCGGCCAATGGCTTGCAGGACGTCATGACACGCGCGGTCGAGGCCGCCGCCGATCGGTCGCGCGCACTTGCGGACTGATCCGGTGTCGGATGGTCCCATCCCCGAAATCTCCTTCAACGATTTCCTCAAGCTCGATATTCGCGTCGGGACCATCGTCGCTGCCGAGGCCTTTCCTGAAGCGCGCAAGCCGGCTTACAAGCTCCGCGTCGATTTCGGCAACGAGATCGGGATCAAGCGTTCCTCCGCGCAGATAACCGAGCACTATACGACCGACGACTTGGTCGGCCGCCAAGTGGCGGCGGTCATCAACTTCCCGCCGCGTCAAATCGGCCCGGTTCGCTCGGAGGTTTTGGTGTTGGGGTTCCCCGATACCGACGGCAAGGTATGTCTCGTCGGCGTCGACCCCGCGGTCCCCAACGGCGGTCGGCTCTTCTAGAGCTAAACCGGAAGACGGATCAGGGCGCGCAGCCCGCCCGCGGGCGATTCCTGCAGACTAAGGTCGCCACCATGGCTGCGCGCGATATCGCGGGCGATGGTCAGGCCGAGTCCGACCCCAGCCGTGTCCGGACGGCGCGCGGCGTCCAACCGACTGAACGCCTTGAATGCTTCGTCGCGGCGCTCCGGAGCGATGCCGGGGCCGTTATCGTCGACCGTGATTTGGATGAACGGGGGCTCACGGACGGCATCGATTTCGACCCGGGCCGGGCCGCCGGCCGCTTCGGTATAGAACACTGCGTTGTCGATGAGGTTGGTCAGGCATCGCCGCACCGCATTCGGGCGCACCGGCATGACGAGATTGTCGCCCAAGGTCAGCGCGACCTGGTGGCCCTGACGGTGCGCGTTCTCGACCACTTCTTGTAGCAGTTCTGCGAGATCGGTATTCGCCGGCGCCTCGGCCTCCTGGCCACGGGCGAAGGACAAATATTCCTCGATCATAAGTTCCATGCTGCGGATGTCGGCCTCGATGTTCGTGACGTCGACTTGGTTGTCGATCAGCGCCAGTTCAAGTTTGACCCGCGTTAGCGGCGTGCGCAGATCGTGCGAAACGCCTGCCAGCATTTCGGTGCGCTGCTCGACGCTGCGGCGGAGGCGGTCGCGCATTGCCATAAAGGCGCGCGTGGCGAGCCGGATTTCGCTGGCGCCCGACGGGCGCACGTCGGCCACTTCGCGTCCTTTGCCCAATGCATCCGCCATGTCTGCAAGACGATGGATCGGGCGCAATTGGTTGCGTAAGAAGATGATTGCAATTCCCAGCAAGATCAGCGACGAGCCGACCATCCACAGCACGAAGATCGTGGTCGTGGTGCTGTCGAGCCGCTTGCGCGAGGTCAGTACACGCAGAACACCCTCAGGCAACTGCACCAGAATTTGGACGCGATCCCCGAAGTTTGCGGTGTCGATCGCGTAGGGACGGAACAGCCGTTCACCCAAAGCTTGGTGCAGCATTCGGTCGGGAATGTTGAATACCGGTTGATTGCGCGTCACCGAAGGTGGGAGCACTTCTTGGGGAATGACCGCGCCGTCGATATCGAGATAAGTACGAGCCATGTCGAGGACGGCGGCTTTCCCGGTGTCGTCGGCTTCGCTCAATAGTCGGATCACCAGCGCAATGTCGCCGGCAACCCCCAAGGACAGTCGGCGCGTCACGGTATCCCAGTGATTGTCGAAAAATACGATCGCCAGGATTACCTGGAGAAGGACCACGGGGGCGACGACGATCGCGATCGATCGACCCAATAGGGTTTTCGGCAAGAACCGTTTGATCACGTTGAGGCCGACCTAGTCCGGACGCAAAACATAGCCTTCGCCCCATACCGTCTGGAGATAGCGTGGCGCTCGTGGGTCGTCCTCGATCTTGCGCCGTAGCCGCGTGACCTGGACATCGACGGTACGATCGCTGACGCCGAGACGGTCGCACAAATCGTAGCGGGAAATGATCTGGCCCGGTTTGACGGCAAATATCTTGAGCAAGCCGGTTTCTGCCGAGGTCAAGCGCACCGGCTTATCGCCGTCGCGCAGTTCATTGCGTTTGAGATCGAAGTAGAACCGGCCCAACGACAGGCCGGTCAGCGTCGGTAGCGGGCCGCCGGCGCGACGCAAGATCGACCCGACCCGCAATAGAAGCTCGCGCGGCTCGAACGGTTTGGCGAGATAGTCGTCCGCGCCCGATTCAAATCCGGCGATGCGGTCTTCGGGTTCGCCCCGCGCCGTCAGCACAAGAATGGGTACGTCGGTTTTGGTGCGAAGTTGCTTGGTGAGTGTCAGGCCGTCCTCGCCCGGCATCATGATGTCGACGATCAACAGGTCGAAGTCGAAGCCTGTCATGCGCTTGCGGGCTTCCTGGGCATCCGACGCCGTGGTGACGTGGTAGCCATGTTCGATCAGGTATTTTTGCAACAATTCGCGAATGCGACGGTCGTCGTCGACAACGAGAAGGTGACGTACGGACTCCGGCTCGCTCATGTCATCGATTCTGGATCGACTTGAGAACGGTGGGCCGGTCTGCTTCGTCGATCAAGCCAAGCAAGACCTTGCGATAACCTTCGACCGCTTCAGCGCCGGCTTCTTGATAGGCCTTGGCGACCCGTGCGCGCTGTTTTTCCGAAACCCGGCGTTCCAACTCCCGGCCCTTTTCGGTCAGGTAGAGAAGACGCTGGCGGCGGTCACGTACGCCTTTTTTCTGTTCGACATAGCCTTCCTCGACTAATTGGCCCAAGACCCTGCTTAGGCTCTGCTTGGTGATTCGCAGAATGGCCAGCAGCGCTGCGACCGACATCCCGGGATCGCGATTGATGAAGTGAATCGCGCGGTGGTGGGCACGACCGAACCCATATTCCGCGAGGATCGAATCGGGCTCGCCGGTGAAGTCGCGATAGGCATAGAACATGAGCTCGATGCCTTGCCGAAGCTCTTCTTCCCTGAGAAAGAGGGGGTTGATAGACGATTTTACGTCAGCCATGTTGACATATCTGGCTCAGATTGTTACAAGATCGAAGCTACAAAGGTCATATAATTAATCGCAAGGCGGAAAGGCCATGTCTCTTATTCCATTCGACGATCGGGACGGTGTCATTTGGTTGGACGGGGCGCTTGTCCCTTGGCGTGAAGCAAAGCTGCACGTGCTCTCTCACGCGCTCCACTATGCTAGCGCGGTCTTTGAGGGCGAACGAGTCTACGAAGGCGAAATCTTCAAACTGACCGAGCATACCGAGCGGTTGCACGCTTCCGGGCAGATGCTGGGGTTCAAGATTCCTTACTCGGTGGCTGAAATCGACCAGGCCTGTCGCGATGTGGTCGACGCGCTCGGATTCAAAGACGGCTATTTACGCCCAGTGGCGTGGCGCGGCTCCGAGATGATGGGCGTTTCCGCGCAACAAACTAGAATCCACGTCGCGATTGCGGGGTGGGAGTGGCCGTCCTATTTCGATCCGGAACAACGCCTCAAAGGCATTCGCCTCAAGACTTCGCGGTGGCGGCGCCCGGCGCCCGACACGGCACCGTGTAAGAGCAAGGCGGCAGGCCTCTACATGATCTGCACGCTGTCCAAGCACGAGGTCGAAAACGAAGGATACGACGACGCCTTGATGTACGACTGGCGCGGCAACATCGCCGAGTCGACTGGTGCCAATGTCTTCTTGGTGCAGGACGGCGTGATTCACACGCCCACGCCCGACTGCTTCCTGGACGGTATCACGCGTCGCACGGTCATCGACCTTGCCAAGAAGCGCGGCTACGAGGTGGTCGAACGCACTTTGGGTCCGGAAGAGTTGGCGAAGACGTCGGAGATATTTCTCACCGGTACCGCTGCAGAGGTCACGCCTGTCGGCTCGATCGACGATCAATCGTTCACGGTGGGCGCGATCACCCGGACGCTGATGTCGGACTACGAGAACACTGTCCGAGGTCGGCCCTTGGAGGCCGCGATCGCCGCCGAATAGATCGAACGGCCGGGCTTTCGGGGCCGGCCGTTTTCTTTTCGCACCATCTTTATTTAGGGGTTTCGCCCCACCGCGCGGTGGCCGCGTCGTCGGAGTCCCGGGCGTCGACCCAGCGGGCACCGTCGCCGGTCTCTTCCAGCTTCCAGAACGGCGCTTTGGTCTTCAGCCAATCGATCAGAAAGGCGCAAGAATCGAGGGCGTCTTGCCGATGCGGTGCGGCTGTGGCGACGAAGACGATTCGTTCGCCCGGTACGAAGCGGCCAAAGCGATGGATGATCAGGCTGGCTTCAAGGGCCCACCGGCGGTTGGCCTCGCGATCGATAGCGTCGAGCTGTTTTTCCGTCATCCCGGGGTAGTGTTCCAGCGTCATCGCCGAAACGGACTGTCCGTCCGATAGATCGCGCATGGTGCCGATGAAGGTCGCGATCCCGCCGATGCGATGGTTGTCGCCGGTCAGCGCAGCTAGCTCGGCGCCAATGTCGATATCGTCTCGTTGGACGCGAATCATGTCAGCCGCCGGTCACCGGTGGAAACAACGCAATCTCGTCGTCGTCGGATACCGGGTCGGCGGCGCGCGCGTAATCTTGATTGACCGCCACGCGCACGACCGACAAATCGGCTAACGCAGCGGCATGGCCGTCGCTGCGGCCCCGTAGCCAGATCAGCAAGTCGCCGACGGTTTTGATATCGGTGGGCAGCGAAACGGATTCTTCCGCAACGCCGATACGCTGGCGCAGCCATGAAAAATACAACAGCTTCATGGCAGCAGCTCGCTAAACGGCAAGAAAGGCACGATATCGCCACGGGACACTTGGGCAATGTCTTCGGCGAGTTCGATAAAGCCTTCGGACTCAACCATCGAGGTCAGAATGCCGGCGCCGTCGCGTTCGAACCGCTTTGCGACGGGCAATTCACCGGAGATCCCTTCCAGACGGGCGCGAACCCATTCGCGGCGACCGACCTTTTTGTCGCAGTCAAACGCGGCGGCGACCGGGAAGCGTTGCGGCGGCGTGGCGGTTGCGCCGGCGAGGCGCTGAATAATCGGCCGCACGAACACCATAAACGTCACCATAACCGCAACCGGATTGCCGGGAATGCCGACGAATGCCGTCTCGCCAATGTGCCCGAGCGCCAAAGGACGGCCCGGGCGGATCGCCAAGCGCCAGAAGTGCAGCGTGCCGTGCGCCTCCACGGCGCTCCGGATGTGGTCTTCCTCGCCGACGGACACGCCGCCGGAGGTGATCACGAGGTCGCTATCGACCGCTGACGCGTCGAGCGCATTTGCAATTGCAACCCGGTCGTCGGGCAAAACCCCAAGATCGCGCACCTGGCAGCCCATGCCGTCGAGTAAGGCCATCAACGCGAATCGATTTGAGTCGTGGATCGCTCCGGAAGGCAGTGAACGCCCGGGATTGACGACTTCGTCGCCGGTCGAAAAAACCGTCACCCTCAGGGGCGTATGCACCGCTACGCTCGCTTGACCGATGGAGGCGATCAGGCCGATGTCTTGCGGTTTAAGGATCCGGCCAGCCTCCAGAATGCGGGTGCCGACGGAAATATCCTCGCCGGCGTGGCGGCGGTTGGCGCCTTGGGCAAGACCTGCCGGGATGGTCACCGTGGCGTCGTCGGCCTCGCAATCTTCTTGCATCGCGACGGTGTCCAGGTCGCCTGGCATGACCGCCCCGGTGAAGATGCGAACCGCTTGTCCCGGTTCGACGTGCCCCGTCCAGGGATGCCCCGCGGCCGCACGTCCAACGAGCGAAAAGCGAGTTTTACCTTCGTTGGCAAGGTCGCGATGGCGAAAGGCGTAACCGTCGACCGCCGCATTGTCGTGCGGCGGGACGTTGATGGGGGCGTGGACATCTACCGCGAGGGTTCGACCCCGCGCGGCGGTTAGGGCAATGCGTTCTGCGCCCGTCACCGGGACGATCTGTTGGTCGATTAGTGCGAGCGCTTCCGCGGTGGTCATCAACTCTTGTCCAGGGACAAAGCAGTCGTTGCCGAGTTGCGCCATTTTATTCGCCCCGGCCGGTCGGGGTCGCAAGCCCGCAATGGCTTAGTACGAAAGCTGCGATCGCTTCGGGATCGTCGATCGAAAGCACCGGGCAATTCACTTCCGGCCAAGCCCGATCGCTGGCCAGCGCGACGACGTGCGGGTCGGTTTTGCAGAGGTTGGGTGTCGCGTCTTCGCCGCGCACGATTTCCATCTTGTCGTGGCGGTCGCGTTTGAATCCCTCGACCAAAACCAGGTCCACTGGCGACATGCGCCGCAATAGGTCGTCGAGGTCGGCTTCGGGTTGGTCGCGGTGCTCGTGCATCAGCGCCCAACGTTTAGCCGACGAAACCATGACCTCGGTGGCGCCGGCGTTGCGGTGTTCGAACGAGTCCTTACCCGGTTTGTCGACGTCGAAGTTGTGATGTGCATGCTTGATCGTGGAGACCGTCAATCCTTGATCCACGATCAAAGGCAGCAATTGCACCATCAGAGTCGTTTTGCCGCTTCCCGAATAGCCGGCAAGGCCGAAAACCTTCATTTCTATTCCGCAATCGTTCCAGTGTTTTTCGGTCGTGTCATATGCGCCATGCCGCTGCGCAAATAGTCGTACCCGGTGTACGCCGTCAGGATGGCGGCAGCCCACAAAAATCCCGCGCCGATGGCGGCCAGCGACGGGATAACACTCCCGAGGAGGAGCAGCCCGATCGCAATCAACTGAACGCCGGTTTTCCACTTTGCTAGACGGCTGACCGGCACGTCTATTTGTTTGCCGCCGAGAAATTCCCGCAAGCCAGAGACCAGCAGTTCGCGCAACAGGATCAACAACGCAGCGATGACGGTTAGGCCGGTGATGGCGCCCGTGGCGATCATCATGACCAGGACCGCGGCGACCAACAGTTTGTCGGCGATCGGGTCCAGGAAGCGCCCAAAGTCGGTCGTTTGATTCCAACGCCGAGCCAATAAGCCATCGAAAAAGTCCGTCACGCTGGCATAGGCGAACAACGCGAACGTCGTCCAGCCGGCCACAGGGTCCGCTAAATAAAAAGCGGCGATGATCAGCGGGATCACGACGATGCGTGACAAGGTCAAGATATTCGGAAGGTTCGGCACCGGTCTCACCGACAGAGTTGCAGGCCGCAGCATAACATGGCGCGCGGGTTCTAGGTGTCGTCGTGAAAAAAGCCGTAGATCACCTTCGCCACGTTGCCGCTGATCCCGTCGACTTTCTCGAGATCGGCAAGCCCGGCCCGTTTGACCTCGCCGGCGGACCCGAAATGATGCAGCAGAGCGCGTTTGCGCGCTGCGCCGATGCCGGGAATCTCGTCAAGAGGCGAAGTCCCGATCGCTTTGGAGCGGCGGGTCCGGTGACTTCCGATAGCGAAACGATGGGCTTCGTCGCGCAATCGCTGGAGAAAATAGAGGACCGGATCGCGCGGTTCCAATCGCTTTTCACGCCCATCGGCCAAAAACAACCGCTCGCGTCCGGCATTGCGATCAGGCCCCTTGGCGATCCCGGCGACCGGCACGTCGCTCAATCCCAAGTCGTCGAGAACGCCTTTGGCGACATTCAATTGGCCGCGCCCGCCGTCGATCAACACCAAGCCGGGCCACAAACCGCTGGCGCGATCCTGGTCTTCTTTCAGCAAGCGTTTGAACCGTCGCGTCAGCACCTCGACCATCATCCCGTAGTCGTCGCCCGGGGCGAGAGCCTCGTTGCGGATGTTGAATTTGCGGTATTGGTTTTTCATGAAGCCTTCCGGCCCGGCGACGATCATGGCGCCGACCGCGTGGCTGCCGCTGACGTGGCTGTTGTCGTACACTTCGATCCGGTCGGGTGGCGCTTCGAGCCCGAAAGTCTCGGCAATACCCTCCAAGAGGGCGCGTTGGGTGGCGCTTTCCGCCATGCGGCGGCGCAGGGCGTCGCCGGCATTATCAAGCGCATGACGCACAAGGTCGGCCTTCTCGCCGCGTTGGGGGCGGGCGATTTTGACGTGATGACCGGCTCGCACCGACAGCGCTTCGGCCACTAGGTGGCGTTGCTCGCAGTCGTGGCTGGTCAGGATTAATTTGGGAGCGGGCCGGCTTTCGTAGAACTGTCCGAGAAACGCCGACATGATCTCCGGCACTTCCAGCGACTGTGCGTGAGACGGGTAATACGCACGGCTGCCGAAGTTTTGCCCGCCGCGGAAGAAGAACACCTGCACGCAGATCTGACCGCCTTCCTGATGGAGGGCGATGACGTCCGCTTCGTCGACCGTTTGGACGTTGATCCCCTGGCGCGCTTGGATGTGGGCGAGCGATTTGATGCGATCGCGGTACATGGCCGCGGTCTCGTAGTCGCGGCTCTCCGAAGACATGGTCATCAACGCGGCGAGGCGTTGCTGAATCTCATGGCTTTTTCCGGTCAAAAAGTCGCGTGCTTGATGAACGATCTCCTCGTAGTCGTCCTTGTCGATGCGACCGACGCAGGGCGCCGCACAACGTTTGATCTGGTATTGCAAGCAAGGGCGGGTGCGGCTTTCCAATACCGAGTCGCTGCAAGAGCGCAACGGAAAGGCGCGTTGCAAAGCTGAAAGCGTGCGGTTGACCGCGCCGGCCGAGGCAAAGGGGCCGAAGTATTCGGCGTCACGGTCGCGGGCCCCACGGTGCTTGGCGATTTGGGCCCATTCGTGGTCACGCCGGATCATGATGTACGGAAACGACTTGTCGTCGCGCAGTAGGACGTTGAACCGTGGCTTGAGGCGTTTGATCAGGTTCGATTCGAGCAACAGAGCTTCGACCTCGGTATGGGTCGTGACGATCTCCATCGAGGCCGTCGCCGCAATCATGTTGAGAATTCGGTTGGTGTGGCCGGTCCGGTTGGCGTAGCTCCCGACCCGTCGCTTGAGATTTCGGGCCTTGCCGACATACAGAACTTCGCCACGACGATTGAGCATGCGGTAGACCCCGGGAACGCCCGGCATGGTCTTCAACGCGGCCCGGATCACTTCGCGCCCGTCGACCGGTCCCGTCTCGGGGTCGCTTGTGTCGGGTTCGGCGGGCGCTTGCGTCATCACTCCGTTATATCGCGGCGCGGCGTCCCTGGGTCAACGGCCCCGCCGCCGCCATTGTGGCGGGCGATGGGCGGTGTGTTGGGTGCCTCGTCGATTTCTGGCGCATCGTCCCCGGTCTTCCGCGCACCTGGGGACAACTTTGTGGGCGGAAGTACAAACGCGCTGTTATGACAGGGAAAATCCGAGCCGAGGATACGATTGCCCAAGAAATAGGCAGTATTGCCAAGTCTTTGATATCAATGGAGTTATCAAAATCAAGCAGTTCGAATAGGTGGGACTGTAGCGATTTTGTCACACCGGCAAGGGGTGTTTTCGACGCTATGTGCACAACCTCCGCGGCCAGCGCGGCGAGGGTTTGGGCCCGTCGGGGGGCTCAGCGATCCTGGTCGGGGCGCCGACGTTCGATTTCCACCCCGACGCTCTCGGCGTCCTTCATCACTTGCACCTTTTCGACCCGGACCCGCGTCGCGACCACGCGGTTATCGGATAGGGCAAGCCCAGCGATCTGTTCGGCCAGGGTCTCCACAAGGTTGATGTGACCCGCGCCGATCAAGGCCCGGACCCCGTCGACCAGGGTCTCGTAGTCGACAACGTTCTCAAGGCGGTCGTCGATCGGCTGCCCAGTCTCCCTAACCGTCAGATCGATGTTGATGCGGACCGGTTGGCGCTGCCGTTTTTCGTGGCGGTGGACACCGATTTCGGCCTGCACCATCAGATCGCGCACAAAAACGTGGCGGACGCCGTTTTCGGCGTCGGCGAGGCGGAGCGGATGAACGGTCGAGGCGGGGGTCATTCGAGTTGCGCCGCGTTATCGGTGTTCCAGGTCAGGTGTGCGCCGCCGTCCAGGGCGATCATTTGCCCCGTCATCGCCGGCGCGCCGAGAATATAGCGAACCGCATCGCAGATTTCTTGCGGCGACGAGCCTCGGCCCAGCGGCGTAGCCGCGCATTGCCGGGCGAAGTCTTCCGAACTTTGACGGCTGCTCGGTAGCACCGGGCCGGGTCCGATGCCGTTGACCCTGATTTTCGGCGCTAGCGCGATTGCGGTCATCTGCGTCAGGCCCCACAAACCGACCTTACTGACCGAATAGGAGAGGAACTCCCCGGTGAGGTTCCATACGCGCTGGTCGATCAGGTTGATGATGTTGCCATCGGTGCCGTCGGGCAAAGCGGCGGCAAAGGTTTTTGTCAGGATGGCCGGCGCCCGAAGGTTGATATCGAGGTGGCTGTCCCATCGGTCGGTGGGAAAGTCGGTGATCGAATCGCGCTCGAAGGCAGATGCGTTATTGATCAATGCGGTAACTGGCCCGATCGTCGTCGTCGCTTGGTCGATCAGCCTTTCGGTTGCCGAGGGGTCGGCGAGGTCGGCGTGCAGGGTCACCGCGGTCCCGCCAGCGGAGGCGATGTCGGCAACGACGGCCTCGGCCTCTTCGGCGGCTTGGTGATAGTGAACGCCAACCGACCAGCCGTGCGTCGCGAGGTCTATGGCAAGCGCCCGGCCAATCCGTTTGCCGGCACCGGTGACCAATGCCACCCCAGGTTGGCTCATTGTGCGGCGACCCCTGAAAACCCGATGAATTGCGACCAAACATACAACACGTAGGCACCCGTAAAGACCGTTCCCACGATTCGACCGAAGCGCAGGTGCCAGAAAACGAAGGGCGCAAGAAGGACGACGGCCCCTGACATAAGCAGGAAGTCGAAATGCAATATGCGTTCCGGCACCGGAATCGGCGTGACCAGCGCCGTCACACCGCCGACGCCGAGGAGGTTGAAGAGATTGCTCCCCAGGACGTTGCCGATCGCGACATCGCCGTGTTTCCGGATCAACGCGACAAACGACGTCACCAGTTCGGGGAGTGACGTCCCGAACGCAACCAGTGTTAGGCCGATAACCGCTTCCGAGATACCGATGTCGCGCGCAATGTTGACGGCCCCCTCGACGAGCATCGTCGATCCGGCGAACAGGGCGATCAGACCGCCGACGATGGAGGCGCCAATTAGCAGCTTTTTTTGTGGTCCGGCTTCGAACTCTTCGAGCTCTTCGGCATAAAGACGCGCCGCGGCGGCATCGCGGCGTGCGAAATGATAGGCCGCGCCAAGGTAGGCCACCAACAGGGCGACCATGATCGCGCCTTCCCACCACCCGATGACTTGGTTCCACCCCAGGATGGTGACCAGGACGCCTGCCGCAAACAGCAGCGCGAGGTCGCGCCCGGCGGCTTTGCCGCCGGTTCCTAAGGGGGCGATGATCGCCGGTAAGCCGAGCACCAAGAGGATATTTGCGAGGTTGCTGCCAACGATGTTGCCGATGGCGAGCTCCGGCACCCCACGAAGCGCTGCGCCGACGCTCACGATCAATTCGGGCGAGGATGTACCAAATGCGACGACGGTGAGGGCGATGACTAGCGTCGAAATGCCAAGGCGATGCGCCAGCGCAACGGACCCGCGGACGAGAAAGTCCCCACCGAAAAAGAGCAGGAGAAGGCCACCCGCAAAGAGCAAAAAATCCATAGATCGGGCGTCCGACAGATAGGCCCCACCGGGGCGCATGGGCAAGCCGTGTAGCTATTAGCAGCTACGGCGCTGTCCCTCAATCTGGGGGCGAAGGGGCGGTCCTTTCAAGGACCAGGGCGCAGCGAACCGATCGGTTAACGACCATTGCGGGCACTCGTCAGCCCGGCGCAACGTCAGGCACGGGCCTGGCCGCAAAAAAAGGCGAGGAAGAGCGGTCCGACGGCAAGGCCAGCGAGCATCGCGCCGACGAAAACGACCGTTTCGGTATGGCCGTAAGCAAGTGCCGACAACGCTGGGCCAGGGCACAGCCCGACCAAACCCCAACCGACGCCGAAAACCGCTGCGCCGCCAATCAATTTGCGGTCAAGGTCCTGGCGGGTCGGTATCTCGAAACGGGAGGCGAGAACCGGTTTCGGTTGCCGCAAGATGACCCGAAACGCGACGAAGGTCACCGCGACGGCGCTGCCCATCACGAGGATAAGGCTGGGATCCCAGTCGCCGGCGACATCTAGGAATGCTTTGACTTTAAGCGGATTGACCATTTCGGAAATGGCGAGCCCCAACCCGAAGATTGTGCCGGCACCCAGCGCGACAATATTGCGAATCACGATCAGACCCCGATGAGATGGCGAGAAACGAACACCGTCAGGCCGCCGACAGCTACAAAGGTGACGGTAGCGACGATCGAGCGTGGCGACAGGCGCGCGAGGCCGCACACACCGTGTCCCGACGTGCACCCCGCGCCAATGCGGGTGCCGATGCCGACCAACAACCCGCCGATCACAAGAACCGGCCAGCCGACGTCAAATGCCACGACCGGGCCACCGGTCAGGGCCAACCATCCGCCGGCGCCACCGATCAGGCCGACAATGAACAAGATGCGCCAGGCACCGTCGTCCTGCCGCGGCGGGACCAAGCCCGCCATAATCCCGCTAATGCCTGCCAATCGTCCGTTCATTGCCAGCAAAATGGCAGCCGAAAGCCCGATTAGCGCACCGCCGATGAGTGCCGAAATCGGCGTGAAGTTTTCCATTGGTCGTTCCCCGCTTTTGTCGCCTGCATTCACTAGGTGGGTTAGCCGACAGATAATACAATTACATAAAGTGAAAATATTTAAAATACAAAAAATTGTTGTTTTATTGGTTTGTCGTTATAAGGGCCGAGCCTTCCTTCTGATCCCCGAGGTTCCATGCTCGAAAAACCCGCCGAGACCGCCGTTCCCCTTCACGACCTTCTTGCCAACCGGTGGAGCCCTCGGGCATTCACCGACCGCCCGGTTGAACCGGAGAAACTTTTGGCCGTGATGGAAGCGGGACGTTGGGCCGCGTCGAGCAACAACGGGCAACCCTGGGCGTTCATCGTGGCCAACAAAGGCAACCCGTCCGCCTTTAAGGCCATGCTGGACTGCCTGATGGACGGCAATCAAAGTTGGGCGGTGTTGGCGCCCGTGCTCATTCTGGCCTTTGTCGAACCGATATGGCCGGGCCAGGATCGTGCCAACGTCACTGCGATGCATGATGTCGGGATGGCCACCGCGATGATGTCGGTCCAGGCCGAAGCGCTCGGCCTGCGTACCCACCACATGGGCGGTATCCACCGCGACAAGATTCGCGACGTCTACGCCGTCCCGCCGACGTTCGAGCCCGTCAGCGCGATCGCGGTCGGCTATCAGGGCGCCGAGGCGCTTTTGCCCGAGGAGAAAGACCGCGCGCGCGAGGCCAACCCGCGGACGCGAAAACCGCTGGAAGAAATCGTTTTTGCCGACAAGTTCGGCACGCCCGCAAATTTGCGATAGGCGCTGGGTTCGTGGGGCTAGTTGGGCTCCAGAATGTATTCGGACACCCGCCCGACCTCGCGAAAACCTATTCTGCGATAGACGCCCTGACTCATCGAGGAGGCTTGCAGGACCCCGGTGGCCAAGCCGCGCTTGCGGCCTTCGCGCATCACGTGCCGGGTCAACGCGGTACCGACGCCGTGCCGACGTGCGTTTTTTCGTGTCGCCAAGTTCTGCAGTGTCGCCACGCCGCATTCGGTGACGAGTGTCGCCATACCAACTGCGGTGCCGTCGATGCGGGCGAGGTACATTTCATGTGATCGCGCGGCGTCTCGGCCGATTGCGCGATGCATCGCGAAGACCGGCTCTTCGGCAAACGTGGGGAAATCGAAACCTTCGATGCCGATAGATGTCCACTCGCGCAAGCCTGCGTCGTCCTGAACCGTTTCGATTTGGATATGAGACGGCGGCTGTTCGTCAATCTCGAAAGCGGCCAGATCGACCGCCATCGCCAAGGCATCGTCCACATACGTAAACCCACCATCCTCTAGCCTCAGCCCGAGGTTGTCCGGTGTGCTGTCCGGCCCGACCCGCCAAATCACCGGCATCCCGCGATGCTGGGCTTGCGTAACGATGGTTGAAATGCGTCGTCTGGTTTCCAGGCGCGAAAATCGTGCGCCGTAGACCTGATTGAAAAAGACATGCGTGATCGGGGCCTCGGTCCACGTGATGTCGTGCTCGGCGTGGACTGTGATCCCCGGCCAAGCCGCCCAGGATCGAAAGTGGGCCCAGCAAGCCTCGCAGACGATCTTCGCAAGGTCGGCTGCGTCGGTGGTTGGCGGGACAACGATACCCTCCGATGCGGCCATCGGTGCCCTAGATCCAGGTCGTCTTGTTGGTCTTGCCCCGTCGGACACGGGTTCCCGGCCGTCCGGCCGACGAACGGGCGCCGCTCTTCAAGGCGCGCTGGCGCTCGCGCACATCTTTGGCGGATTCGCCGGGTAGGCCCAACTCGGCGCTTTCGAGCCGGCTGATTTCGTCGCGAAGCCGCGCGGCATCCTCGAACTCGAGGTTCGAGGCGTATTCCAACATCTTCTTTTCGAGGTCTTCGACATGGGCGCGCAAGTTGTGGCCGACCAAGTGGTCGAACCCGTCGCCCTTTTCCGACAGCCCCGGGGTCATGTAGTCCTTTTCGTACACGCTCTGCAGCACGTCTGAGATGTTCTTGCTCACGCTTTCGGGTGTGATGCCGTGTTCTTCATTGTAGGCGCTCTGCTTGGTGCGCCGCCGTTCGGTCTCCTTGAGCGCGTAGTCCAGGCTGTCGGTCATCTTGTCGGCATAAAGGATGACTCGACCCTCGACGTTCCGGGCGGCGCGACCGATGGTTTGCACCAACGAGGTTCGCGATCGCAGGAAGCCTTCCTTATCGGCATCCAGGATCGCAACCAGGGCGCATTCCGGGATATCGAGACCCTCACGCAGAAGGTTGATCCCGACCAGAATGTCGAACGCCCCAAGCCGCAGGTCGCGCAGAATTTCAATGCGCTCCAGGGTGTCGATATCCGAATGCAGATAGCGCACCTTGAGCCCGGCCTCATGCATGAACTCGGTCAGGTCTTCGGCCATACGCTTGGTCAAGGTGGTGATCAGGACGCGGAAGCCCTTGTTCACGGTTTCGCGGCACTCGTGAAGCAGGTCGTCGACTTGATTCTCGACCGGTCGAACCAGGCAGACCGGGTCGATCAACCCTGTCGGGCGGATGACCTGATCGACGACGACCCCGGCCGAACGTTCCATTTCGAACGATCCCGGCGTCGCGGAGACGTAGATCGTCTGGGGCCGCATCGTGTCGAATTCTTCGAATTTGAGCGGGCGGTTGTCGACGCAAGAGGGCAGTCGAAAGCCGAATTCCGAGAGCGTTGATTTACGCCGGAAATCGCCCTTGAACATACCGCCGACCTGCGGCACGGACACATGAGACTCGTCGACGATCAACAACGCGTTGTCGGGCAGGTATTCGAACAGGGTGGGCGGCGGCTCCCCCGGTTTCCGCCCGGTGAGATAGCGGGAATAGTTTTCGATACCGGCGCAACTGCCGGTCGCCTCCATCATTTCGATGTCGAACTGGGTGCGTTGCTCCAGGCGCTGCGCTTCCAGCAATTTGTTCGCCTTGCGGAACTCGTCCAAGCGCACCACCAAGTCTTTTTTGATCTGCTTGATCGCTTGGGCGATCGTCGGTCTTGGCGTTACATAATGCGAATTGGCATAGACGCGTACCGCTTCCAGTTTTTCCGTTTTCTCCCCGGTCAGCGGGTCGAATTCGACGATCGACTCGATTTCGTCGCCAAACAACGAAAGCCGCCAGGCGCGGTCTTCGTAATGCGCCGGGAACAGTTCGACGGTGTCGCCACGTACCCGGAAAGTGCCTCGTACGAAGGCTTGGTCATTGCGCTTGTACTGCAGTTCGACAAGGCCCTTGAGCAGATCTTTGAGCGGAAAGATCTGCCCGGTCGCAAGCGGAATGGTCATGTCGAGATAGGTTTCGGGCGAGCCCATGCCGTAGATGCAGGACACGCTGGCCACGATGATGACATCGTCCCGCTCGAACAACGAGCGGGTCGCCCCGTGACGCATCCGGTCGATCTGTTCGTTGATCGAGGAGTCTTTCTCGATATAGGTGTCGGTGCGCGGGACGTAGGCTTCGGGTTGGTAGTAGTCGTAGTAGGAAACGAAGTACTCGACCGCATTGTTGGGGAACAACTCGCGCATCTCGCCATACAGCTGCGCGGCCAGCGTCTTGTTGGGGGCAAGGATCAGTGCGGGGCGCTGACTCTTTGCAATGACATGCGCCATCGTGAAAGTCTTGCCCGACCCGGTAACACCCAGCAGGACTTGGTCTTGTTCGTTCTCGGCGATGCCGGCCAACAGCATTTCGATGGCTTGGGGCTGATCCCCGGCCGGTTCGAAATCCGACACGAGGTCGAACGGAATCCCGCCCTCGCCCTTTTCGAAGGGCAGGGCATAGGCCGCCATGCCCTCAACCGGATCGTGTTCAACTGCCATGGGTCTTTTATATGTCGCGCAGGCCGCCGGTTGCTAGGTCTCCGCGACTGCCTCCTGACAGGACGGTGTCAGTAAGCCACGCAGAATTGCGGCGGATCAACGTCTCATCCCCATGCGATCTGTCAGGATGTCGCCATATGGCGGATGGTCCCGGCAAAGCCTTTACCCTGCTCGACGCGTATGCACCGGTCGAAGTGGCGCGACGCGTGGAAAGTGCGGGCGTTGCCAAAGCGGCCTTGGGAATCGTCCCGACCATGGCGCTTGGTGCCCTGGCTGGCGCCTTCATTGCGTTCGGGTCGCTTTTCTTTATGGTCGCCATCACCCAATCCGGTCTCGGATATGGCATCGAACGCCTGATCGGCGGAGTGTGTTTTTCACTTGGTCTGGTCCTGGTTGTCGTGGCCGGGGCCGAGCTTTTTACCGGCAACAACCTCATCGTGATTGCCTGGGCCGATCGAAAAATCTCGCTTAAACGCCTGATGCGCAACTGGGGCTTGGTTTATGTCGACAATTTTGTCGGCGCGGTGCTGATCGCCGTCATGGTCGTGCTGTCGGGTACCTTGGATACGGCCGACGGCGCGGTCGCCGACACCGCGACCCGTATCGCAACGGCAAAGGTCGCCTTGCCGTTCACCGAAGCGTTCTTCCGGGGCGTTTTGTGCAACGCGCTGGTGTGCCTCGCAGTGTGGTTGGCCATGGCGGCTCACGCCGTGTCGGGCAAGATTCTCGCTATTCTCTTTCCTATCACGGCGTTTGTCGCGATGGGGTTCGAGCACTCGGTCGCCAATATGTTCCTGATCCCGTTAGGCATGCTGGTGTCGACCGATCCGGTAGCTGCGGGCCTGACCGTCGGTGGATTTGTCGCCAACCTCGTGCCCGTCACGCTTGGCAATTTTGTCGGCGGCAGCGTCTTTGTTGCGTTGGTCTATTACGTCATTTACGTCCGCGGTGTGCGGTCGCAAGATACATCCTGACCGCCGGTTGCGCGGCATCGGTCGGGGGCGTAGTTTGCCGCCGATTTCCACCGCCCCGTTCGAGGAAGGATCTCCAAGATGGGCTTCATTGCCGATTCGCTAGGTCGTATCAAGCCGTCCCCCACCATCGCCATCAGCGACTTGGCTCGCTCGCTCAAAGCCGAGGGGCGCGACGTCATCGGGCTCTCAGCCGGTGAGCCGGATTTCGACACCCCAGATCATGTCAAGGCGGCCGCGAAGGCGGCGATCGACGCTGGTGATACGAAGTACACCGCGGTCGACGGCACCGCCGAGCTCAAGGCCGCAATCGCCGGCAAGTTCAAACGCGATAACGGCCTGACCTACGAAGCGTCGGAGATCTCCGTCGGTACCGGCGGCAAACAGGTCCTGTTCAACGCGCTCATGGCGACGGTAAACCCGGGCGACGAGGTCATCATTCCGGCGCCCTATTGGGTGAGTTATCCAGACATCGTGCTGCTGGCAGGTGGTCAACCCGTTATCGCCAAGGCGCCGGCCGCGAAGGGGTTCCGGTTGCAGCCGGAGGACCTGGAAAAGGCGATCACACCCAAAACAAAATGGTTCATTCTCAATTCGCCGAGCAACCCGTCCGGCACGGCCTACGGCATCGACGAACTCAAGGCCCTGGGTGCAGTCCTGGAAAAGCACCCCAACGTCTGGGTGCTGAGTGACGACATATACGAACACCTCGTCTATGACGGATTCGAATTCGCGACGATCGCGCAGGCCTGTCCGCAATTGCGGGACCGTGTCCTGACGCTGAACGGTGTGTCTAAGGCCTATGCGATGACCGGGTGGCGGATCGGGTTTGCCGGCGGGCCGACCCAACTGATCAAGGCGATGGCGAAGCTTCAGTCGCAAAGCACGACGAACCCGTCGTCGATCAGCCAAGCGGCTGCCGTCGAGGCGTTGAACGGCCCCAGCGATTTTCTCAAGGACTGGGTAAAGACGTTTGCCGAACGGCGTGACCTCGTCGTCGGAATGTTGAATCAGGCCAGCGGTTTGGTTTGCCCGAACCCCGTCGGCGCCTTCTACGTCTATCCGTCCTGCGAGGCGTTGATCGGCAAGTCGACCCCGGAGGGTCAAAAAATCGAAAGCGACGAGGATTTCGGCAAGGCGTTGCTCGCCACCGAAGGCGTTGCCGTCGTTCATGGCGCCGCGTTCGGTCTAGAGCCGCACTTCCGCGTGTCCTATGCGACCTCGACGGACGTGCTCAAGGATGCTTGCGAGCGCATTCAGCGGTTCTGCGCCAGCCTCAAATAGCCAACCTCAATTAGAAAGACCGACACATGAAGATTGCCATCATGGGCTCCGGCGGTGTCGGCGGCTATCTCGGCGCACGTCTAGCCGAACAGAATCACGACGTGACGTTCGTTGCACGGGGTGCCCATCTTGCCGCGATGAAGGCGAACGGTTTGCGTCTCGAAGACAAGACCCATCCGGTCACGATCAAGCCAGTCGATGCGACCGACGATCCGGCCGGCATCGGCGCCGTCGATGTGGTGATCTTCTCGGTCAAGGTGTACGACGCCAAAGCTGCGATCGATGCGATGAAGCCCTTGATCGGCCCCAACACGGTGGTGCTCGATGTGCTCAATGGGGTCGAAAGCCATACCTGGTTGGCTGATGCGTTCGGCGCCGCCCATGTCCTGCGTGGTTCGATCTACATTTCCTCGCATATTGCCGAACCCGGCGTGATCACCCATGAGACGCCTGGCGTGCGCTTAACCTTTGGCGCAATGGATCCGTTGGCGCGGCCCGCAGCGGACGCTTTGCACGAGGCGCTCCTGTCGATCGACGTAAAGTCGGTTGTGACGGACGACATCGATTCGGCGATTTGGTCGAAGATGGTCATGCTGACCGCGTTGAGCGGGGTGTGCTGCTTGTCCCGATTGCCGATCAGTGACGTTTTGGCGGCACCCGAGGGCGCGGCCGTCGTGCGCCGCGCGATGGAAGAGGTCGCCGCGGTTGCCGAAGCACGGAGCATCGTTTTGGAGCCTGGCGCACTGAAGGCCGTGCAAGGGTTCGACCCCGCCAACATCCCGGCTATCAAACCTTCCATGTTGGTTGATTTGGAACGCGGCAAGCCGCTTGAGATCGAATGGTTGTCGGGCGCCATCGCACGCTTCGGTGCTGCTGCGGGGGTCGCCACGCCAACCCATGACGTCGTGTGGGGTGCGCTAAGGCCCTGGGCGAAGGGCCCGCCGCACTAACCAGGCTGTTCCGCCCTTTGCAACAGAGTCGCACCATCGATGAGTTTACCCGCGAGTGCCTGGCGATCGAGGTTGCGCGCAGCCTGCGTC
>JAYONB010000014.1:0-66750 GCA_038121105.1 Alphaproteobacteria bacterium
TGTAACGTTTCCGGCTCATCTCTTCCTCCTTGCAAGGTCAGATTAGCCGGACTCTGTCATTCATCCTGGACCAGTTTTCAGGGGGCAGGTCAGACAAAGCGGCGCTGAAGGACCTTGCAACAAAAAACTACTGACGCCCTATGTGAAGTGGCGGGCGGTGTACGACGCGATAGATGTGCACGGTCTCAGCGAGAGTCGGGCGTGCCGCGGGCCCCTTTATCTGCTATGATCCTGGCTTGGGAGGACGCGCCCAACGGGTTCAGGGGCCGTGCCGGTGGCCGTAATTGGGGGGCATCGGGCAAGCTACGACGGGAACACTAAACATCTACGCTCGGAAGCGCTCTTCCCGTGAACATTCACCTAAGCGGGCATTTAAATTATGAAATCATTTCTCGAACGCCAGTTTGCGCTGAAGGCGCACGGCACCACTGTGGGCCGCGAAATTCTCGGCGGCATCGCGACCTTCCTGACGATGGCCTATATCATCGTCGTCAATCCGCTGATCCTGCAGGACGCAGGCATGGACTTCGGCGCGGTGTTCACCGCGACCATCCTCGCTGCTGTCATTGGCACCTCAATCATGGGCCTGTGGGCCAACTGGCCGGTGGCCATGGCGCCGGGCATGGGGCTCAATGCCTTCTTCACCTACGGAGTGGTGCTTGGCATGGGGCACAGCTGGGAGATCGCGCTGGGCGCGGTGTTCTGCTCGGGCGTGCTGTTCGTCATTCTCAGCGCGACGAAGTTCCGCCAATGGATCATCGAGGCCGTGCCGATGAGCCTGCGCCTCGGCGTCGGCGCCGGCATCGGCTTCTTCCTCGCAATCATCGGCCTGCGCAACGCCGGCATCGTGGTCGACAGCCCGGCTACCCTGGTCCAGCTTGGCGATCTGACCAGCGCTCCGGCAGCGCTCGCCTGCCTCGGCTTCGTCATCATGCTGGTGCTGGACGCGCGCAAGGTACCGGGCGCGATCATCATCGGCATCCTGGCGATCACGGTGATCGGCCTGATCACAGGTGACGCCACTTGGGGCGGGGGCTCGTGGGCGCCGCCAAGCCTCGCGCCAACCTTCTTCGCGCTCGACATCGGCGGTGTATTTGAACTCGGCCTCGTGCTAGTGGTGCTGACCTTCCTGTTTGTCGACTTCTTCGACACCGCCGGCACGCTGACCTCGGTCGCCAACATGGCGGACAAGGTGTCCGAAGATGGCAAGGTCGAGAACATCGGCCGCGCCGTGTTCTCCGATTCGATCGCCACCGTCGCCGGCAGCGTGCTCGGCACCAGCAACACGACGAGCTACATCGAATCGGGCGCCGGCATCAAGGAAGGCGGCCGCACCGGCCTGACCGCGATGACGACGGCGGTGCTTTTCCTCGCCTGCCTGTTCCTGGCGCCCTTGGCCAAGACCATCCCGGGCTGGGCGACCGCGCCAGCGCTGGTCTTCGTCGCGACCTTCTTTGCCGTCGGTCTCAAGGACCTCGCCTGGGACGACATCCGCGAATACGGCCCGGCAGTGCTGGCCGCGCTAGTGATGCCGTTCACCTTCTCGATCGCCAACGGGATAGCGGTGGGCTTCATCACCTACGTCGTCGCCAACGCACTCACGGGCCGCTCCCGCGACCTGCACCCGGCGATCATCATTCTCGCGATCGTGAGCATACTTTACTTCATCAGAAGCGTCTTTTAGGCCGCCAGCAGGCGTTCCATCTCGCCATAGCCGCGCCTACTGCAGCGGCGTGACGGGTGTCCTATTCGGAGACCGTTAGTGAACCAGAATGAGACAATTAAGGCGTGGTGCCCACTTGTTGGGGGCTGGGCCAGAGCTATCCCTAGATTGTGGAACCCCTAAGGCGCCCGTATCACGAGCTGGAGCGACACCGTCGCTTGGTTGCTGCCGTCTTCGCCGCCGTCTTTGGGTGGGGCGCTAATCTGCAGCGCACGGGGGCCTTGTGTGGCAGAGCCTTCAACCTCTGAAACCCGGCTAAGGACAGCACTGTTTCCATCAAAATCAAGGACTTGGCCGCCATAAAGCAAATCAAATTCGAAGGCCTGTTCCTCGGTGACGTCGAGGTTCACGAGCACCAATTCATAGCCTTCGGCGGCATTCGTGAAGACATCAAGAATCGCCAACAGCGCGTTTTCGAGGGGTTGGCTGTAGTCCCAATCGATGAAGGCCGTGTCGTCGACGATCGAGATTGCCGTCGTACCCTGGACGAAGCCCGTAATCGTGAGCGAATCCTGAGCCGACGCCGGCGCCAACGGGGCTGACAGCGAAGCCGCCATGACCAGTGCCAATGAGGTGCGCCGGACGATCACTCAAAGTCTCCTCTAAGACATCACCGATATTCACGCAGATGTCGTGCCAACCTTGAGCATCTGGGGTGAGGTCGCGTGCTGTCAAGCGCTCCGGCGATCTTGCACCAAAGGTCGTCGCGGTTTCTTCTAGGGAAAAGAGCAAGGAGCGATTTATGAAACCCAGACGCACCGGCCCGTTTCCGTATGTTCCGGCTATCAGACGACCGCGGCTTCAATGGCCCAATGATGCCAAGGTGGCGCTGTGGGTCGCGCCGAACGTCGAGTTTTTCCCGTTCAACCAGCCGGTCCCGTTCGGGATTGGGATCAATCCCGATGTCCTGGCTTGGTCGCAAAGGGATTACGGTGGTCGCGTCGGCGTCTTCCGCGTGATGCAGGTGCTTGCAAAGCACGGCATTCGAGCGACCGTCGCGCTGAACGCCGATGTTTGCGATGCGTACCCCGAATTCATCGAGGAAGCATGCAAGCTCGAGTGGGAGTTCATGGGGCATGGCGAGACTAATTCCAACATGGTCGACACCATGGACTTGGGTGAACAGAAGCGCGTCATCGGCGCGACCTTCGACCGGATCGAAAAAGCCACCGGCAAGCGACCGCGGGGCTGGCTGAGCCCGGGGGTTCGAATGAACTGGGACACGCCGGACATCTTGATCGATGCCGGGTGCGAGTATTACTGCGACTTCGTCAACGACGATCAGCCCTATCTGATGGACGTCGACGGCCGTCGGCTTGTCAACGTGCCGTATTCGTCCGAGATGAACGATCTTCCGGCGTTCATGCGGGCCAATCGTACCGCGGAAGAGTTCGCGACGATGATCAAGCGCCAATTCGACGTGCTGTATCGCGAGGGAGCCGAGTCCGGTCGCGTCATGTGCATTGCGTTGCACCCATTCTTGATTGGCGTGCCGCACCGGATCGACGCGCTCGACGACGCGCTTTCCTATATTTGCGGCCACGCAGGCGTGTGGCGTGCGACCGCCTCGGAGATCCTCGACGCCTACCTCGCGACCGATCCTTCGGTCTGACCGGACGGTCGGGCCAGGGATAACCATACGGGGACGAGGTCTTGCGCGACCGCGTCTGCCCACGATAGCGCGTGGCTTTGCACCCAGGTGCGGGCCGCGCGCCCCATGGCAGTGCGTGCGGCGTCATCGGCCAGAAGACGACTGATCGCGCGGGCCCATGTGGCCGAGGTTTGATCCGCAACGACGAGCCCGTCGATGCCGTTCTTGGCGACGTGGCGGGTCGTGGCCTGACCCGCGGCGACCAGGACCGGTAGACCGGATGCTTTGGCTTCGATCACGACATTGCCCCAAGTCTCGAATTGGGCGGGAAAGGCCAGCAGGTCGGCGCTGGCGAAGATCGGGGGCATGTCGCCGTGCGGCAGAACTCCGGTCAACGTAGCGTCGTCGCCGAGCAGCGCGGTGATTCGATCGGCATCGCGACCGGTACCGACGAACAGCCCGTGGACTGCGTCGCCTTGGGTCACCAATATCTTCAATGCCTCGGTAACAAGCATCGCATTCTTGGAGGCATCCAGCCTGCCGACAAAGAGAACGATCCGACGATCGGGCGGAATCCCGAACCGCCGTTGCAATGCGTCGGGAGCGCGGTGTGCCGGGTCGAAGGCGCCACGCATGATGCCCCGGCGCAGTGTGGCCAGTTTTTCGGGCGGCACGTGGGCGCGTGGTGGCAGGTTGCCGGGCTCGAAAACCAGGACCCGATCGGCGCGGCGCAGTTGGCGGATGAGGGTTCCGTTGAGGAGCCCGAAAATCCACCGATCCGTCTTCAGAAATTGGATTAAGAAAAATTTACTAAACCATTGTCCAAAAATGCCTTCTGCGATCTCTGGCCAGTAAATTCGGCTAAATTCAGGCTGCAGCGTGTGGATTGAATAGACCAATGGCTTTTGGTGTTTTTGGGCGACCCGCCGGGCGGTGGCGCCGAAGCAAAAAAAGTCGGTGGTATGGAGGACGTCATGGCGAGTTAGGAGGCTCGCCAGGGTCCGATTGTGGGGGCCGATGTCGGCATGGCCGCCGCCTTGGCGCAAGCGGAGTTTTCGGGTGGAGAGCGCACCGGGCACGATCTCGTAGCGCACGTTGTCGGCAACGGAAATCGTTTGGCGCGGTCCTAGAAAATAGACGGTGAGGTCGATGGCGTCGTGCCCGGCGGTCGCTTCGGCGTAGTGCTTCCAGACGTTGACGTGACCGCTGGCAGCGGCATCGAACTCGAGGTTGACCAAAACGCCGACGCTGATTCGTTGGCGCGATGTCACCGTGCGTCCCTGGGGTCGGTGTCGTCGACGCCGCACAGGCGGTCGGCCTCTTGGGTCAAACGGATGAGGCTTTGTTCCAGCTCCAACCGTTTGGTCTCGATGGTGTCCTCGTCGGCATCGCGCGGCACGTCGATCGGGGCACCCCAATTGATGACGCCGCGCCCGAACGGGTAGGGAATGACGGTGCCATCCCAACCCGCCATCCGACGGCGCGGCCGTGCGCCGTATGAGGTTGGCAGGATCGGCACCTGAGCAAGGCGGGCGAGGTCGATGATGCCGCGCTTCGCCCGCATGGCGGGGCCGTGGGGGCCGTCGGGGGTGATGGCTGTATATTCGCCGGCGCGCAATACCTTGACCATGGCGCGGGTCGCGTCGTGCCCGCCGTGAAGTGCGGAGCCCCGAATCGAGGCTTGGCCGAACCGCGCGATGATATCGACGATCAATTCGGTATCGGCCCCGCGAGCGGCGATGAGCATGTTCATTTTGACGTCGCGGCGCCAGTTGGTCGGCATCATCAACAGCCGCGCGTGCCAGAATGCCCCGATGAAGGGGGCTTTGCGGTCCCAGAAACCTTGTGGGATAGCGAGATTGTCGACCTGCCAAGACCCGGTGGCTCGGACGAGTCGAATGTAGCCGGCGCCGAGGTGCGAGACCGCCGCACGCAGCCGCGGCCGTTCTGCGATCGCGGAGACTAGGCCCATTATCGGGCCTGGCGGACGGCCTCGATGAAGGCCGCCAGTTTGTCCGCATCGAGGCGGTCGTCGGTGCGTACGCCCGAACAAAGATCAAGGCCAAAGGGACGTGTCGCGGCAATCGCTTTTGCGGCATTGCCCTGATTGAGGCCGCCGGCGAGAAACACCGGCACATCGACCCTTTCGATGAGTTGCCGCGAGACCTCCCAGTTGTGAACACGCCCGGTGCCGCCGAGCTCTTTCACCGCGAGATCGGGATTGCCGGAGTCCAACAGAAGCGCATCGACATCATGTTGGATCGCGCGGGCTTCTTCGATGGTGCGGTCGTCGCGCACGTGAAGTACTTGCACAAGCGACACGCCCGGTAGGGCTTTGCGAAGCTTGGCGTGGCTACCCTCGGGCAATGTGTCGACGAGCTGTAGGGTGTTCACGCCGCAGCGGCGTTGCTGTTCGATGATGACGTCGGTGTCTTGATGGCTCGTGAGGAGAAAGGTTGCGACGGGCGGCGGGACGCACCTTGCGATGTCGTGGATAAGGCTCTCGTCGATGACGCCCGGGCCGCTGGGCATGTGCGAGACAAGACCCAATGCGTCGGCGCCGAGGCGGACGGCCGTCGTCGCCTCCTCGACGCTGGAGATGCAGCAGACCTTGATACGAACGCGGACGCTCATCGGTTAGGCGAGGTCCGGCGCGGCAAGCAGCCTCGCCTTGGTGTCGGGATCGGCGAACGATGCGGCGATTGCGGCCTTGGTGATGCCGTGCAGTTGATCGGTGGTCAGGCCGATGACCGATTCGGCTTGGTCATATTCGTTGCCGACGCTGGTGGCGAAGTAAGGCGGGTCGTCGGCGTTTAGCGAGACGGTGACGCCGGCGGCGATAAGGTCGCGGATGGGGTGCGCTTCAAGCGATTCGTAAAGGCCGGTGGCGACGTTGCTGCCGGGGCAAACCTCAAGCGCCACGCCGCGAGCGACAATGTCGGCGACCAGATCGGGGTCTTCGATCGCGCGCACGCCATGGCCAAGACGTTGAACGGGGAGGGTTTCTAGCGCTTCGCGAATGCGATCCGGGCCGGCCCATTCGCCCGCGTGTACCGTGCAAGGCAGGCCCGCGGCCGCGACATAGTTGTAGGCATCGGCGAACTGCGCCGGCGGCCAGTTGGCTTCGTCGCCCCCCATGCCGAACCCGACGGTGATATCGCTGGGGTTGGCCACGACTTGGCGGGCCACCTCCATGGCCCGTTCGGTGCCGAAGTGGCGGACGCAGGTGACGATCAACCGGCCCTCGATACCGTGGTCGCGTTTGGCATCGACAATGCCCGCCGTGATGCCTTCGAGGTGGTCGCGGTAGGTCATGCCGGCCTCGGCGGCATGGTCGGGCGATGACATAACCTCGACATAGATCGCGCCTTCGGCGGCACACGACGCGAGGTATTCGTATGTGACGTCGCGATAGTCTTCCGGGGTGCGGATAACGCTGGAGGCCATGTCGTAGACTTCCAAGAAATGGATGAAGTCCCGCCAATGAAAAGTGCCGTCGTCGTGGAACATATCGGGCGGCAGGTCGATGCCGTTGCGCGCGCCCAGACGCCGGACAAGATCGGGTGGCGTCGTGCCTTCGAGATGGACGTGAAGTTCGGCCTTTGGAATCACGGCGCCACGCGGTCTCGCACGATAGGGCGCGTGTCGCCGGAGGTATCGCCGATCGCGACCGCGTCTTTGACGAGGGCCGCGACCCTTGTGGCGTCGTCTTCGTTGGCGGCGTGGATGACACACAGTGGATTGTCGGTACCGACACTGGCACCGATGCCAACCATGTCGGAAAGCCCGACCGAATAGTCGATGGTGTCGTCGGCACGGCGTCGGCCGCCGCCCAGTTCCATCACCGCGAGGCCGAGACGGCGGGTATCCATGCCGGTCACGATGCCCGGCGCCACCGGTGTCACGGGTTTCTGAACCGCGGCCGCCGGAAGATGCTTGCCGGGCGCCTCGATGATGTCGCCAGGGCCGCCGAGGCCTGCACACATGCGGGCGAACCGGTCGGCGGCGCGGCCGGAAGACAACGCTTCTTCGGCCATGGCGCGACCGGCGTCGATATCCGTTGCGAGCTTGCCGATGACCAGCAGTTCCGCACACAGCGCCATGGTGACGTCGTGCAGACGCGGGTCTCGGGCGCGGCCGGTGAGGTGATCGACGGTTTCTCGAATCTCCAACGCGTTGCCCGCTGTGGTGCCGAGAACCTGATCCATATCGGTAATCAGCGCCGTGCACGGCAGCCCGGCGCCGTTGGCGACCGAAGTGATGCTTTGGGCGAGGTCGCGCGCCATCTCCGGTTCGGCGGCAAAAGCGCCGTTGCCGGTTTTGATGTCCATGACCAGGCCATCGAGTCCTGCCGCCAACTTTTTGGATAGGATCGAGGCGGTTATCAGTGGGATCGATTCCACGGTCGCGGTGACGTCGCGGATGGCGTAGAGCCGACCGTCGGCAGGTGCGAGGTCGGCGGTTTGACCGATGATCGCGCAGCCGGCTTTAGCGACGATGTGCTTGAACATGCGGAGGTCGGGCTGCGTGTTGTAGCCCGGAATCGAATCCAGCTTATCGAGCGTACCGCCGGTATGGCCCAAGCCGCGGCCTGAGATCATCGGCACGACCCCGCCGCAGGCCGCGATCACCGGGCCGAGGATCAAGCTGACTTTGTCGCCGACACCGCCGGTGGAATGCTTGTCCAGCGCAGGGCCGGGCAAGTCGACGCCGGACCAATCGACGACCGAACCCGAATCGCGCATCGCCAGGGTGAGCGCGACGCATTCGTCCATCGACATGCCTTGGAAGAATACAGCCATGGCGAAGGCGGCCGCCTGACCTTCCGACAAGTCCCGATCGGTGAGGCCTTCGACCATGAATTGGATTTCATCGACGGTGAGGGTCTCGCCGTCGCGTTTGCGGCGGATGATTTCTTGCGGGAAAAAGACGGTCATTGGTGGTCGGTTACTCGCCGTAGGGAACCCAGATGTTTTTGACCTGGGTGCATTTGCGCAAGAACTCGTCACCTTCGGCTTGCGCGGCGTCGAACCAGTTTCGCGCGCGACCTTGGCTGACCCAGGTTTGTTTCATATTGCCGATCGAGCCGCGTTCGACGGCGGCCCCGCCATCGGGTGAGCCGAAGTCCCAGATCGCGTCGACCGAATCGTGTTGCGCCAGGACGGGGGCGAGCGTTGCGGTGTCGCCGGTGACGATGTTGAGGCTGCCGCCCGGCACGTCCGAGGTATCGAGGACTTGATAAAGGTCGGTCGCGGCTAAGGGATGCAGGGCCGATGGGATGGCGACGACGCGATTGCCCATCGCGAACGGCGCGAAAGCCAACGACACGAAGCCAAGCAGGGGGCTTTCGTTGGGGCAAACGACCGCCATGACCCCGATCGGTTCGTTCATCGCAACCGTGACGTTGCGCAAGGGCGTTGCGTGCACACGGCCGTCGTGCTTGTCGGCCCAGGCGGCGTAGGTGAAAAGGCGGTCGACGCTGGCCGCGACTTCTTTGGCGGCGCTGCGTCTCGACTCGCCGGTCATCGACGCGATGCGGTCGCGAAACTCAGCGGCGCGCGCTTCGAGGTTTTCGGCGATGTAGTAGATGACTTGCGCGCGATTATGCGCGGTGGCTTTGCTCCAGCCCTCGGCTTTACGGGCGGCCTCGACGGCTTCGCGAATGTCTTTGCGGTTGCCGTCGCCGACTTCGCCGGCGAGCGTACCGCCGGCCGCGTAGACCGGGCGCGAGTAGCCGGAGTCGGGGCGCGATTGCTTGCCGCCGATGTACATCTTGGGCGTACGGTCGATGGCTGCGCTCGAGGGCGCCGCGGCGGCGGGGATGGGGTCTGCCGCCGGTGCGGCTACGGGAAGTTTTCCGAGTTTTTTGGCGTAGGTCGGTTTGAGGTAGGCGAACATGCCTTCGCGGCCGCCTTCGCGCCCGAAACCCGACTCGCGGTAGCCGCCGAAGCCTGCGGCGGCATCGAACAGGTTGGTCGAGTTGATCCACACCACGCCGCTCTTGATGGCGGGCGCGATGTCGAGCGCGAGATTGATGTTCTCGGTCCACACGCTTGCGGCCAGCCCGTAACGGGTGTTGTTGGCGAGCGCGACGGCGTCGGCGGGCGTGCGGAAGGGCATGGCGGCGAGGACGGGGCCGAAGATCTCTTCTTGCGCGACCTTACTGGCGGGGCCGATGTCGGTAAGCAGGGTGGGCGGGTAAAAGAACCCTTCGGTGGGTTGCGCCCAATCGGGCTGCCATAGCGTGGCGCCCTCGGCGGTGCCTTCGCCGACGAGTTGCTCGATCTTTTCAAGCTGCACCGGCGCGACGATGGCACCGATATCCATGGACTTGTCCAGGGGGTCGCCGACGCGCAGGGTTTGCATCCGCGCTTTGAGCTTGTCGACGAACGTCTCGGCGATGCTTTCCTGCATCAAGAGGCGCGAGCCGGCGCAACAAACCTGGCCCTGGTTGAACCAGATCGCGTCGACGACACCTTCGACCGCGCCGTCGAGATCGGCATCGTCGAACACGATGAAAGGCGACTTGCCGCCGAGTTCGAGGGTGAGTTCCTTGCCGCTACCCGCGGTGGCTTCGCGAATACGGCGCCCGACCTCGGTGGAGCCGGTGAACGCGATCTTGTCGATGTCGTGGTGGGCGACGATGGCTTCGCCGGTGCGGCCGTCGCCGGTGACGATGTTGACGACGCCTGGCGGCAGACCGGCATCGACGCATATTTCGGCAAACAAAATTGCGGTGAGGCTGGTGAACTCGGCGGGTTTGAGGACCACGGTATTACCGGCGGCGAGTGCGGGCGCGACCTTCCACGCGAGCATCAGCAAGGGGAAGTTCCACGGGATGATTTGGCTGACGACGCCGATGGGCTCGTGGTGGGGGAACTCGGTATGGATGAGTTGGGCCCAGCCCGCATGGTGATAGAAGTGGCGCGCGACGAGCGGGATGTCGATGTCGCGGGTCTCGCGGATCGGTTTGCCGTTGTCGATGGTCTCCAACACCGCGAAGAGGCGTGCGTGTTTTTGCACCATGCGGGCGAGCGCGTAGAGGATGCGCGCGCGACCCGGACCGCCGAGCTTGGCCCAACCCGGTTGCGCGGCCCGGGCGGCGGCGACGGCGGCATCGATATCGGGCGCGGTGGCTTGGGCGATTTGCGCGAGCGGCTTTGCGGTGGCGGGGTTGATGGACTCGAAATAGCCGCCGTCCGCGGGGGCCTGCCACGCGCCGCCGATGAATAGGTTGGTTTTTCGGTCGTGCGCATCGAGCCAAGCGTTGGCGATGTTGGCGGCTTCCGGCGCCGGGCCGTAGTCCAGCGTGTCGAAGATTTGTGCGACGGTCATGTTAGGCCGTGGGGTGACGGTTGAAGGCGGAGTAGCGTCCGGTGACGTGGTGTTCGAGCTGGCGCTCGATATCGGCCAGCAGGCTGGAGGCGCCGATGCGGAACAGCGCGGGGTCCATCCAGGGACGGCCCAATTCTTCCTTCATCAAAGCGAGGTAGCTGAGTGCGGCCTTGGCCGTGCTGATCCCCCCGGCGGCCTTGAATCCTACCTGGTGTCCGGTTTGGTCCAAGTAGTCACGGATGGCGCGGACCATGACGAGGCTGACGGGCAGGGTGGCGTTGGTGGGTTCCTTGCCGGTTGAGGTCTTGATGAAATCGCTGCCGGCCATCATGCAGACCATGCTGGCGCGGGCGACGTTGCGCAAGATTGCGAGGTCGCCGGTGGCGATGATCGACTTGAGATGCGCCTCGCCGCAGGCCTCGCGGAAGGCGCGGACCTCGTCGTAGAGCGCTTGCCAATTGCCGGTCAGGACATGGGCGCGGGTAATGACGATGTCGATTTCGGTGGCGCCGGCGGCGACCGAGGCTTCGACCTCGGCGATGCGCTGCTTGAGCGGCGAGAGGCCGGCGGGGAAGCCCGCCGATACGGCAGCCACCGGAATGCCGCTGCCTTGCAACGCGCGCAGGGCCGGTTCCAACATGGCGTGATAGACGCAGACCGCGCCGACCTGGATCGGGCGATCGGCCATGCCGAGTGCGGCGAGGATGTCTTCGCGCACGGGTTGGCGGGCCTTGGCGCACAGGCGGGCGACTTTGGCGGGAGTATCGTCACCGGCGAGCGTGGTGAGGTCGATCGTCGTGACCGCTTTGAGCAGCCACGCGGCTTGCCAGTCTTTCTTGACCGTCCGGCGGGTCGGGATCGTGGCGGCGCGGCGCTCGGTGGCGCTGCGGTTGACGCGGATATCGCGCAGCCAGTCGAGTTCCAGCGCGGTGCCGGGATTGCGCGCGGGGTGCGATGTCGGTGCCGGCTTGGCGCCCGGCATCGGGGTGACGTTATGGCTGCTCATGCGGTTTCTCAGTGACCCGTTTGTTGGCCTGCATTCTGACAGGATCGGCGGGTGCTTCCGAGTCGCACGAGGGGTTTGAGTTGGCGCTAGGGCAAGACGCACCCTGGGTGGGGCTTGGCGGCGGGGCCAAGGGCGTTTTTACCAAACGAAGCCAAAGAAATATTTGTTTTCAATGACTTGGCATTTTGGGGCGACAAACGAAGCCAAATCATGCTGCGGGACCAAGGGGTTAGGCCAGTGCCGCGCGCAAGACGCGCAGCGGGTTTGGTCCCGTCAGATCATTGGGGCGTCGCCCGTGGTGTCATCGCGGCTCCATTGTTGTGGATGGTGTTGCGCTTGAGGTGAGGTGCCGCGCGTGCAGATGCTAGGCGGGGACTGAGAACGTGATCGCGGGGACCGGGAATGTGATCGAGGTGCGTCGGCTCAGCCGCCCTTGAGCTTGATCCAGGCTTTGATGGCTTTGACGAGGCCCGCTTTCTTGGCGGCGATCTCGGCCTTGTCTTTGAAATTGATGGTGCGGACCTGGTCGCCGTCGCCTTCGAGCACGCCGTAGCGTGCGCCGATCAGGGCGCCTTGCTGGAAGAAAAGCTGCACGGCCTTTTTGGTGCGCGGCGGGATGGTGGCGATGTTGCCTTGAAACGAAAACGTTGGGCCGCCCCATTTGATGGATTCGGTGATGCGTTTGTCGACGCCCAGCACAATGGCGCGCACAGCTTTGAGTTCATCGAGCAAGGGATGGTCGAGGTCGGCGAGGAACGCATCGACATCGGGGTTACGCGGCATCGGGCGCTCCGGCGGTGGTGGCGAGGCGGCCGAGGAAGTATTGCCAGCCCTCGTCGTGTGCGGCGGCCCGGGTGGGCAGGCCGGCATGGGTGAGGCGCAGCGCGGTGCCGTCGTCTTTGGCCGTGAGGTCGATGGTGACGGTGGTCGACCCCGGTGGGATCTCGGCGAACCCGACCTCCCAGCCATAGGTGAATTCGATACGCCGATGGGGCTCGAGCGCGACGAACGCGCCGCGCACGACGTCGCCGTTCTCGAAGCGCCAGCGTATGAGCCCGTCGGGGTGGGCTTCGACGGTGGCCTCGGCGGCCATCCATTGGCACAGACCTTCGGCGGTGGTCAGGAGGGCGTAGACGGCTTCCGGCGGTGCGGCGATGAACACCTCGCGCACCAGGGTGTCGGGCGCCTCATTTGCCACGGCGTTTTTTCTCGGCGGCGGCTTTGAGGGCATCGAGGCTGCCGCCCCAGAACGACTCGAGTTGGGCGCGCAGTTTTTGCAGCGCGTCGATGTCGACGCGGTAGAGCCGTTTGTTGCCGTCGGCGCGGACATGCACGAGGTTGGCCTCGCGCAGCACTTTCAAATGTTGGCTGGTGGCGGGCTGGCGCAAACGCGCCTTTTTAGCGAGGCCGCCGGTGGTGTGCTCGCCCTTCATCAGGTGGCGCAACAGAACTTGGCGGTCGGGGTGGGCGAGGGCCTTCAGTGCGGATTCCATGGTGCGACAATATCAGAACTTATGAATATTGCACACATTGAATATTCTATTCATCGCATATAGAGTCGTGAGGGTTGGAACAGGGAGGACACGATGAGCGATGCGACGCAAACTGCCGAGGCGTATTACGCGGCTTGGGGTGCGGGCGATTTCGATTGGTTGCGCACGCTGTTGACCGACGATTTCACGGCGCGTGGACCGCAGGCCGACTTTGCCGACCCTGACGCCTTCGTCGCCTCGTGCCGCGCGATGGGCGCCCGGTTGGGCGAGACGCGGCTAGAGATGGTCGACCGCGCCGTGATCGACGGCGGCGACGGGCGGGTGGTGCACACCTACGCGTTTCGTCATGGCGACAAGGACGCGCCGGTGGCGGAATGCTTCACGGTGCGCGACGGCAAGATCGCGGCGCTGCGGATCTACCAAGATCCGGCGCGGTTTATGGCGCTGTTGGCGGGTTAGGGCTCCAACCGTTCCAAAAACCCTGTCACCAGCTTGATCAAATCCTTTGCGGTCAAGTCGGCGAAGCGGAGGGTTTGGTCGTGGGTGAGGGGGTCGTCGGACATGCCGGCGGCGAGGTTGGTGAGGACCGAGATGGCGGCGACGCGCAGGCCGCAGTGGCGGGCGATGAGGACTTCGGGGACGGTCGACATGCCGACGGCATCGGCGCCAAGGGTGCGGAAGGCGCGGATTTCGGCCGGGGTTTCGAAGTTGGGACCGAGGTAGCCTGCGTACACCCCTTCATAAAGCGTGATGTCGAGACCTTGGGCGGTGGTCAGCAACAGCGCGCGCAACGCCGGATCGTAGGCATCGACCATGCTGGGAAAGCGCGGGCCGAAGGCGTCGTCGTTGGGACCGGTCAGCGGGTTGCCGGGTTGCAGGTTGATGTGATCGCTGATCGCCATGAGGCTGCCGGGCGACCGGTCGGCGACGAGACACCCCGCAGCGTTGGTGGCGAACAGAATCTCGCAGCCCGCGCGTTGCAGGGTGCGCACCGGGGTGACCATCGCCTTGAGGTCGCCTTCGTAGGAATGGGCGCGGCCTTGCAGGCAGGCGACGGTGACGCCGCCTAACGTACCGATGAGCAAGTTACCGGCGTGGCCTTCGACACCGGGTTGCGGAAAGCCTGGCAGGTCCTGGTAGGGGATGGCGGTGACGTCGGCGATGTGGGTGCCGAGATCGCCGAGGCCGGAACCGAGGATGATGCCGACGCGGGGTTTTTTGTCGCCGATGCGTTCGCGGATAACGGCGGCGGCGTGGTCGGCATCGGCGGTCATGCGCCCTCCAAGTTGTTGGGCCCGAAGGCGCCGGGGAGGAGTTCGCCCAAGGTGAAGGTCTTGCGCACACCTTCCGGTCCACAGACATGAACCGGCGTATCGGGCGTGGCGAATTCGTTGAGACGTTGGCGGCAGCCGCCGCACGGGGTGCACAGCCCGTCGCCGTTGCCGATGACGACGACCTCGACGATTTTGCGGGCGCCTGCCGCGATCATCGCGCCGATGGCGGACGCCTCGGCACATTGGCCCTGGGGATAGGCCGCGTTTTCGACGTTGGCGCCAGCATGCAGGCTGCCGTCGTCGGCGCGTAGGCAAGCGCCGACCTGGAAGTCGGAATAGGGCGCGTAGGCGTTTTGTTGGGCGGCGCGCGCCATCGCGATCATGTCGTCGAGCGTGCTCATCGTTCCTTGATGTAGGGCAGGCCGCTGGCGCGCGGGGCGATCGCCTTGCCGACGAAGCCCGCGAGCAGAATGACCGTGAGGGCGAAGGGCAGGGCCTGGATGAACTGTACCGGGATCACGCCGATGCCCGGGATATCGACGCCCTGCAGACGGGTCTGCACGGCGTCGGTGAAGGCGAACAGGAAACACGCGAACATCGTGGGCCAGGGACGCCACTTGCCGAAGATCAGCGCGGCCAATGCGATAAAGCCCTGACCCGCCGACATGTTGCGCAGGAAGGCCGCGTTCTGCGCGATCGACAAATAGGTTCCGGCAACGCCGCATAAGACACCGGTGATGATGAGCGCCTGATAGCGCATCCAATCGACCGAAATGCCCGCGGTGTCGACGGCCTCGGGGCTTTCGCCGACGGCGCGCAGCCGCAACCCGAAGCGGGTTTTGTAGACGACCCATGCGGTGATCGGCACGGTGAGGAGCGCGATGTAGACGAACATGTTGTGACCGCTGACGAGCTCGGAATAGAGTCCGCCGAGGATCGGGGTGTCTTCGAGCGCTTCGGCGCCGGGCCAATGCCAGGGATGGAACCGGCCGCTACCCTCCACGCGCGGGGTTTGGCCGCCGAGGCGGAACCAGGCGAGCGCAAGCGTGGGACCGAGGCCCGCGACCAAGATGTTGATCGCCATGCCCGAGACGACTTGGTCGCCCTTGTGGGTGACGCAGGCGTAGGCATGAATCATGGCGAGAGAGACCGAGAACCCGATCCCGGCGGCGAGCCCGAGCCAAGCCGAGTTTGAAACGGCGGCGACCGTGGCGGCGGCGAAGGCCGCGCCCAAGAGTTTGCCTTCGAGGGCGATGTCGACGACGCCGGAGCGTTCGGCGAACAAGCCCGCCAGCGCGGCCAAGATAAGCGGCGTGGCGACCCGCAACGTGGCGTCGGCAATCAAAACGACCATGGTGAAGAATTCTTCCATGGCCTACTCAGCCGGTTCCGCGGCCATGCGACGGCCGACGATGCGTAGGTAGAGATTGACGATGTGCGGGCGGAAGACGTGCTCCATCGCGCCCGAGAACAGAATGACCAGGCCCTGGATGACCACGACCATGTCGCGCGTAATGCTGGGGATGTCGAAGCTCAGCTCCGAGCCGCCCTGATAGAGTATGCCGAACAACAATGCGGCGAAAAAGATTCCCAACGGGTGGTTGCGGCCCATCAGAGCGACCGCGATGCCGACAAAGCCGAAACCAGCGGTGAAGTCGAGAATGATGCGGTGATGGACGCCGATGATCTCGTTGATGCCGACCATGCCGGCGAGGCCCCCCGAAATCATCATCGCCAGGATGATATTGCGCGAGGGCGAAATGCCCGCGTAGATCGCGGCGGCTTGATTCGCGCCGACGGTGCGAATTTCGTAGCCCCAGCGGGTATGCCAGATGAAGACCCATACCAAGACCGAAGCGACGATGGCGACGACGAAAGACAGGTTCAGCGAAGACTGACCGAAGGGAATGCCGAGACCACGAATGATGTCGTGGATGTACGGTAGCCACGTGTTGGAGGCGAACTCGGCGGTTCGCGGCGCTTGTTGGCCGGGTTCGATCAGCACTTCGACCAATAGGTAGGTCATCAACGCGGCGGCGAGGAAGTTGAACATGATCGTCGTGATTACGACGTGACTGCCGCGCTTGGCTTGCAGGTAGCCCGGAATGAAGGCCCAAGCCGCCCCGAACAGCATCGAGGCGAGGATCGCCAGAACGATCACGATCGGCGCGGGCAAGCCACCAAAATAAAGCGCGACCAAGCCGACGCCCAGACCGCCGACATAGGCTTGGCCCTCGCCACCGATGTTGAACAGCCCGCAGTGAAAGGCGATGGCGACGGCAAGGCCGGTGAACATGAAGTTGGTGGTGTAGTAGAGCGTGAAGCCGATGAGATCGGTCGCGCCGAACGCGCCGAGGATAAGGAGCTTCATCGCTTGCCAGGGATCCTCGCCGATTAGCGCGATGATGATGCCGGCAATGATGAAGGCGACGACGAGATTGGAGATCGGCACCAGGACATGGGTGACCCAGCGCGGCACTTGGGTGGGCGCGGTGGTGCTCATGCCGCGGTGCCCAGTTGTTCGCCCGCCATCATCAGACCCAGCTTGCGCTCGTCGGCTTCTTCCTGGGTGAGTTCGCCGACGATGTTGCCGTCGAACATGACGATGATGCGATCGGCGAGCGACATGATCTCGTCCAGTTCGACCGAGACCAGCAGAACGGCTTTGCCTTCGTCGCGCATTGCGATGAGGCGCTTATGGATGAACTCGATCGCCCCGATGTCGACCCCGCGGGTCGGTTGACCGACGAGCAGGAGGTCGGGGTGCTGATCCATCTCGCGCACCAGCACGATCTTTTGTTGGTTGCCGCCACTGAACGAGGAGGTGCGTAGCAGGGGATTGGACGGACGGACGTCGAAGCGGTCCATCTTTTCGGCGACGTCCTCGACGATGGCCTTTTGTCGCATCAGGAATTTGCCGGTGTATTTGGGGTCGTGATGATGGCCGAGGATGGAGCTTTCGTTGGCCAGGAACGAGACCACGAGGCCCATGCGCTGGCGGTCCTCGGGCACGTGGCCCAATCCCATTTGGCGCATTTCGCGGGCGTCGCGCATGCGCGTGGCATCGATCTCGGTGCCTTTGAAGCGAATGGTGCCGCTTTCGATCGGGCGAATGCCGGCCAAGGCTTCGAGCAGTTCGGATTGGCCGTTGCCGGACACCCCGGCGATGCCGAGAATTTCGCCCGCCCGGACATCGAAGCTGACGCCTTTGACGCGGCGCACGCCTTGACCGTCTTTGACCGAGACGTTGTCCAGGGCGAGCACTTCGGCGCCGGGGATGGCGGGGGTTTTGTCGACCCGCAACAACACGGAGCGACCGACCATGAGTTCGGCCAATTGTTCGCGCGAGGTTTCAGCGGTTTTAACGTTGGCGACGACGGCACCTTGGCGCATTACGGTGACGTTGTCGGTCAGCGCCATGATCTCGCGGAGCTTGTGCGTGATCAGGATGATGGTTTTGCCCTGGTCGCGCAGCGCGCGCAGGATGTCGAAGAGCTGGTCGACCTCCTGCGGCGTGAGCACGCCGGTGGGTTCGTCCAGAATTAGAATGTCGGCGCCGCGATAGAGCGCTTTGAGAATTTCGACGCGTTGGCGCAAGCCGACCTGCAGCGATTCGATGGTCGCGTCGGGATCGACCTCGAGCGAATAGTCGCGTTCCAAGCGTTCGAGTTCGGCGCGCGCCTTTTCGAGGCTGGGGGCGAGAAGGCGGCCGCTTTCGGCGCCGAGGATCACGTTTTCCAGAACGGTGAACGGTTCCACCAACATGAAATGCTGGTGGACCATGCCGATCCCGTGGCTGAGGGCGTTTTGCGGGCCGGTGATTTTGACCGGTTTGCCGCCCACGAGGATGTCGCCGGCGTCGGCTTGGTAATAGCCGTAGACGATGCTCATCAGCGTCGATTTGCCGGCGCCGTTCTCTCCGATGATTCCGTGGATGCTGCCTTTGGGCACGGCGAACGAAATGTGGTCGTTCGCATGGACGGGACCGAACCATTTGTCGATCCCGCTGAGTTCGAGGGCCGGCGGCGCGTCGGACGACGGCGCGGGCGGTGCCGTTTCCGAGGTGGTCACGAGACGTACCGTTGCATACGCCGACGCGTCGCTGGCCCTGAACCCGGTGGGCGGCTGTGGTCTTAGCTGCCCTGGTAGCCGTTCACTTTGATCTTGCCCGAGATGATGTCTTTGCGGGCTTGCTCGATCTTGGCTTCCATATCCGACGTGATCAGGCTGCGGTTGTGCTCGTCCAACGCCCAACCGACGCCGTCTTCGGCAACGCCAAGCGACTGGATGCCGGCGGTGAACTTGCCGTCTTTGGCGTCTTGGAAGGCGCTTTCGACCGCGACATCGACGCGCTTGAGCATCGAGGTCAGCATCGAGCCGGGGTGCAGATAGTTTTGGTTGGAGTCGACGCCGATGGCGAGCTTGCCGTCGTCAACAGCGGCTTGATAGACGCCGACACCGGTGCCGCCGGCGGCGGCATAGACGACATCGGCGCCACGACCGAATTGGCTGCGCGCCAGCTCGGCGCCCTTGCTGGGGTTGTTCCAGGCGGCCGGGGTGGTGCCGGTCATGTTTTGGAACACTTCGATGTTCGGGTTCACGTATTTGGCGCCTTCGGCATAACCCGCGGCGAAGTTGCGGATGAGCGGAATGTCCATGCCGCCGACGAATCCGACCTTGCCGGTCTTCGAGGCCAGCGCGGCGGCCATGCCGACGAGGAACGAGCCTTCGTGCTCTTTGAAGACGATCGAGCGCACGTTCGGCAAATCGACGACCGCGTCGATGATGGCGAAGTTGGTGTCGGGAAATTCTTTGGCGACTTTTTCGATGCCGGCTTGTTGCGCGAAGCCAATGCCGACGACGATGGTCGCACCGCGCCGCGCCATGTTGCGAATGGCTTGTTCGCGCTGAGCGGGGCTGGTGACTTCGAATTCGCGATACTTGATGCCGGAGGCTTTTTTGAAGCGCTCGGCACCGTCATATGCGGCTTGGTTGAACGATTTGTCGAACTTGCCGCCCATGTCGAAGACGATGGCGGGCGAAAAGTCTGCGGCGTTTGCCGAGGACACGGCGGCGGCCAAACCGACCGCAGCGAGCCCCGAAAGAATCAGGCGTTTCATGAAACTACCTCCCTAGGTGTGTGTTTCTTCGCGGCTAGCTTAACGGACGCATGCAGTCGCAGACAGCCTCTTTTCGGAGTTATCCACACCGATGGAAGTCGCTGTTTACCTAGGGGAAAGCGGCCTAGTTGAAGCCGCGCAACGGCATGTCGGGCGCGCGTTGCAGCCAGTTGGTGGCGGGGTAGGGCAAGCTGCCGTCGACGATGTGCAAGGTGTAGGCGTGACGCGAACGGTCGGAACGATTGGGCGCGCTGCCATGGGGGAGGTTGCCGCCGAAAGCGACAAGCGTGCCTTTGGGCACTTCCAGGGGTACGAATTTATCGGCCGGCCAGGGCGTGTCGTCGAAGACTTGATAACGCACGGTGTCGTCGGGATTGCGCAAAAGGCGCGTGCGCACGGCTTCGTGATGCCCGCCGGGCCAGGCCCACAGGCAACCGTTTTCGATCGTGGCATCTTCGAGCGCCCACCATAGGCCGATGACGCTAGAGGGTTCGGTGTAGAGATAGGTCGCGTCCTGATGATAGGTGACCTCGCCGCCGATGCGCGGTTGCTTGAAGATGTACATGCTTTGCAGTGCGCGCGGATCGTCGATCGGGAGGGACGCAACGAGGTCGCAGACGTTGTCGGCGCGGGAGAAGCCATCGAACACGTCGTCGAGATCGTGCATGGCGTGGCCGATCTTGTTGATCGACAGCGCGAGATCTTGTTTGAGGTTGCCCTTTTCGTCGAACGCTTCTTCTTCGAAGAAGCAGCGGATCTTGTCGCCCGAGGAGAGAAAGTATTCGTCTTTGTTGAGCGAACCGTCGTGGGCGAGGAACACCGAGATTTCCTCGGGCGTGAAGGCGTCGACGATATCGAGGGCGCGCGCGGCCAGACGATCGCAGGCTTTGGGATCGGTGAACCCTTCGAGGACGATATAGCCGTCGCGGGCGAAGGCGGCCTGTTGGTCTGTCGAAAGGCTCATCGGAAGGCGGGCTCGTCGAAGCTGCGCAGTTTGCGCGAGTGGAGTTGGTAGACGCCGCCGTCGCGCAAGATACGCACGGCCTCAAGGCCGATTTGCAAATGCTGGCTGATGCGTTCGCGGTAGACGACGTTGGCCATGCCGCGCAGTTTGATCTCGCCGTGAATAGGTTTGTCGGAGACGACCAGCAAGGTGCCGTAGGGCACCCGAAAGCGGAATCCATTGCCGGCGATGGTGGCGGACTCCATATCGACGGCGATGGCGCGGGCCTGGCTGAGGCGGCGGAACAATTCGTCGAAGCGCAGTTCCCAGTTGCGGTTGTCGGTGGTGGCGACGGTGCCGGTCCGCATGCTGGTTTTGAGCGCCTTGCCCTCGAGACCGGTGACCGAGGAGACCGCTTGTTGCAGCGCGACCTGAACCTCGGCGATCGGCGGGACGGGGACCCATTCGGGAAGGTCTTGATCCAGTACATGGTCTTCGCGGACGTAGGCGTGGGCGAGGACGTAGTCGCCCAGCCGTTGCGTGCGCCGCAGGCCGGCGCAATGGCCCAGCATCAGCCAGGCATGGGGGCGCAGCACGGCGACATGATCGGTGATGGTCTTCGCGTTGCTGGGACCGACGCCGATGTTGATGAGCGTGATGCCTTGCCGGTCGGGTCGGGTGAGATGATAGGCGGGCATCTGGGGCAGGCCCTTGAGCGGCGTGCCGCTGGCGGGTCGGTCGGTCAGACGGGGATTGGGCGTGATGACGTCGCCCGGTTCGACCAGGAGTTCGTAGTCGCTGCCTTCGCCGACTTCTTTCTTGGCGTATTCGACGAATTCGTCGACGTAGCGTTGATAGTTGGTGAAAAAGACGAAGCGCTGGAAATGGTTGGCTTCGGTTGCGGTGTAGTGCGCCAGGCGGTGCAGCGAGAAATCGACCCGCTCGGCGGTGAACAATGCCAGCGGAAACGGGTTGCCCGGTTGCGTGGTGTGGGTGTTGTTGGCGATCGCATCGTCGATGCGCGCGAGGTCGGGCAGCAAGAAATAGCGCTGCAGCGCATGGATCTGCGAGCGCGCGACCCCGGCGGTGGCTTCTTCGACGGCGAAGGGCAGGGGGATGCGGCGGTCGCTGAGGCCGACCAGGACGCTTTTCCCGTGGTTCGAAATCAGATGGCCGATTTGCGATTCGTAATAATCGCCGAACAGATCCGGGCGCGTGGCGGTTGTGCCGTAGTCGCCGGGATCGAACAACGCGCCGAACGACAGCCGCGCGTTGGTCTGCATGTCGTCGGGCCCGATGGTGATCCCGACGTAGGGGTAGCAGGCTTGGGCAAGCGCCGCCTCGTCGGGAGCTTCGCCGTCTAACGCGCGGGCGAATTCGTGGGTGATGATACCGAGGCTGCGTTGATAGATCTCGGCAATGCGTCGGGCGGCGTCGGTGGCGTTATCGAAGGCTTCAAGTTCGCTTACGCCGCCATGGCCGACAGCCGAGACCGCCGGGTCGCCGAAATTCTTGATCTCATTCATGGCGAGTATTCTAGGCTAAAGTGCGGGCCGGGATAGGAGGAATGGCCGATGGCTGAGCGGATCTGGGATCAATTTCTGACCGAGCGCGATCGCGCGGTGTTCGAGGCTTCGGGCTACGGCACCCGGGCGGGCTTCGGCGAACGCCCGGCGCTATTGGTGATCGACGTGAATTACAATTTCGTGGGCGACAAGGTCGAACCGATCTTGGAGTCGATCAAGCGCTGGCCCAATTCTTGTGGCGAGGACGGCTGGGCCGCGGTGCCGCGCATCCGCGGCTTGATCGATTCCGCGCGAAAGAACGGCGTGCCGGTGATCTATACGACCGGCGACGTGCGCGCCGATCGTTGGGACCGCGGCAGTTGGGCGTGGAAGAACTCGCGCACCAGCAAGAAAGGCCCGGCGCCGACGACGACCAACCTCGATCCCAACGGAATCCTGCCCGAGATTGCGCCCGAACCGCAGGACATTGTTATCAAGAAGCTGAAGCCGAGCGGTTTTTATGGGACGAACCTGGAATCGTTCCTGACGTTGCTGAAAGCGGACTCGGTGGTTTTGGTTGGCACCACGACGTCGGGCTGCGTGCGGGCGACCGCGCTTGATGCCTTTAGCGCCAACTATCGGGTGACGATTGCCGAAGACGGCTGCTTCGATCGCTCGCAAGCCAGTCACGCGATCAACCTGTGCGATTTGAACGCGAAATATGCCGACGTGGTGGCCGCCGACGAGATCGCGGCCTATTTCGATGGGCTGCCCGAGGGGTTGTTCGATCTGCCGACCGGCGAGGGGTAGCTAGAGCGAATCGCCGTCGAGTTTTAGGAAGTCGTAGCGGCTGCCGGATTTGACGACGATGTCGAGGGCTTGGCCGTCGCGCAGGACTTTGACCGGCACCTCGGCACCGGCGCCGCCGAGGGACCACATGGTGCGGTAGAACTCTTCTTGGTTGCGTACCCGGGTCTCGCCGATGCCGATGATCATATCGCCGGGCTTGAGGCCGGCTTGCGCGGCGGGGCCGTTGCGCCACATCGAGGTAATGACGACGACGTTGCGTAGTTCCTGACTGAAGATGCCGAGCCAGGGGCGGTCGCTGCCGGCGCCGCGCCCGTCGGTGAGCATGTCGGCCAACACGGGTTTCAGGAGATCGACCGGGACGAACATGTTGCCGGGCAAGTTGGTGTTGCCCGAGCGCGCATCGCGCACGAACAACGAACCGACGCCCATCAATTCGCCGCGGTCGGAAATCAGCGCCGCACCGCCCCAATCTTCGTGCGGCGGCGAGGTAAAGATCGCCTCGTCGACAATGTATTCCCAGAAGCCGGTGAAGACGCGGCGTTCGACCACGATGGCGCCGACCACGTGTTCGGCGCCGCCGCTGCCGACGACGAGGACGCGGTCGCGTTCGACCAAATCGGCCGAGGAGCCGATCTTGATCGGTTTGACCCCCAGGGGTTCGAGCGCGCGGACCAGGCCGAAGCCGGTGTCGTAGTCGTAAGCGACGAATTGCGCGCCGACGGTGCGGCCGTCGTTGGTGCGCAGTTCGATCGTATTCGCTTCGAGAATCAGATAGCCAATGGTGAGGATTAGGCCTTGGTCGTCGATGACGATGCCATGGCCCGACCGGCGGGTGCCGAGACCTTGTGCGGTGGCCGCGCTGCGGGGGATTTCGGCGTCAAGCCGTACGACCGCATCGAGGATGTCGGCGCTGGAGCCTTGCGCGGCGGCGCCTGTCGGCGTGCCGACTGCGAAAGCCAACGCCACAGCGGCGAGAGCAAGCCAAGCAGACAGAAACGGCGGGACCTTCGGCAGCATCGCGACCTCTCGAATGCGGGTCCCCATCCTAAGACGAGGCATGCCGGTTGCGCCATCACGACGTCGACACGGACCACAAGTTGTTGTGATACCCTGGGCCGATACAGTTCGTATAAACGATGGGGGAGGCGATGGCCGCGAAAATCAAACGCCGCTTTGTTTCAGTGGGCAACCGGGCCGTTCATTATCGGCGCGCGGGCAGCGGGCCGCCCGTTGTCTTGATCCATGCTTCGCCGGCATCCTCGCGGGCCGTGATCCCGGTGATGGATGCGCTGTCAGGGCGGCACACCGTTTTCGCTTTCGATTCGCCTGGGTTCGGCGAGACCGATCCGCTGACTGCCAAAGAGGTCAACGTACAGAAGATGGCGGCGGCCTATGCCGCGGCGCTGGATGCGATGAAGATGCCGCGGTGCGCGCTGTACGGCACGCATACCGGGGCGTGCATCGCGCTGGAATTGGCGGTGAAGTTCCCGAAAAAATTCACGGGTGTTGTGCTGGACGGGGTGCCGATCTTCGGCCCCGACGAAACCCGCGACATATTGAAGAACTATTTGCCGCCGTTCCGCCCGTTGTGGAACGGCAGTCATCTGCCGGGGCACTGGTCGCGGATGCGCGATCAGGTGTTGTGGTTCCCCTGGTACAAGCGCAATGCGGCGGCGCGCAGCGATCGCGCGTTTTCCACGCCCGACATGTTGCATGCGTCGATCATGGATTTCTTCCGGTCCGGCGACGCCTATCGCAAGGGTTACGGCGCGGCGTTTACCTACAACGTGCGGGCGGCGGCGCGGGCGTTGAACATTCCGGCGACCTATATGGCGCGGGACGACGACATGCTCTATCCGCATCTCGATTTGTTGCCGAAGCTGCCGCGCAACCAGGTGATCGAGCGGCATAGCCGGCATGGCTACGTCAAAGCCCAGGCGGCGGCGATCAAACGCTACGTGCGCGCGGCCAAGGCGCCGCCCGACCCGGACCTCGTACCGATCAAAGGGCGGATCAACCGGCGCTATATCGATTTGCCGAGCGGGCAGGTGTTGGTGCGCTCGACCGGGGAGGTGCAAAAGGGCCGCCCGCTGTTCTTGATTCACGACGGGCGGTGGTCGTCGCAGATGTTTGCGCCGTTGATGACCGCGCTCGGGAAGAAGCGCCCGGTCTATGCGCTGGACCTGCCCGGCAACGGCGATTCGGATGCCCCGGCCAAGGCGCGGCCGGGCGTGGCGGACTTCGCCCATGATGCCGCCGCGGTGGCGGCCCGACTGGGCTTGCGGTCCTACGATTTGTACGGGCGGCACAGCGGGGCCTCGGTCGCGACGGCGTTGGCGGCGCGCTACCCCGCGCGGGTGAAAAAACTCGTGCTCGACGGCGTGATCATGTTCTCGGTCGCCGAACGCAAACGCTTGGCGGCCAACTACACGCCGCCGATCAACGTGACGTGGGATGGGGCGTATTTGTTTACGACGTGGTTGATGTTGCGCGACGAACTGGTGTTTTGGCCCTGGTATGCGCGCGACGACAAACATGCCCGGGCGATCGACGCTAACTTCAATGCATCGTGGCTGCACGATCGCGTGGTCGAGGTGCTGAAAAGCAAAGACACCTATCATCTGCTGACCCAGGCCGCGTTGAAGCACGACGTGACGACGACGCTGAAAAAGCTGAAAAGCCCAACCTTGGTGGTGGGCGAGGAGGCCGATCCGCTGGGGCGCTATACCGCCAAGGCAGCCCGGCTGGTGCCCGATAGCAGCCATACGATGGTGCCGGGCGGCGAGGCGGCCCGCGCCGCGGTGGTGACGAAGTTTTTGGACTACTAGGTGGGCGGGATGTCGATCGAAGTCAGACCTTTACATCAAGCCTTCGGCGCCGAGGTGCGCGGCGTCGATCTGTCCAAGCCGTTGGATGAAGAGACGTTTGGCGCGGTGCATCGCGCGCATCTCGACCACGGGCTCCTTTTGTTTCGCGATCAGGACCTGACGCCCGAGCAGCACAAGGCGTTTAGTTTGCGGTTCGGCGCGCCGGAAATTCACGTGGTGTCGTGGTACCGCCTGCCGGGGCACCCCGAGATCATCGTGGTGTCGAACAAGAAGGACGCGGACGGCAAGCCGCTGGGCCTGGAAGATGCCGGGCGCTATTGGCATAGCGATATGTCCTACCTGCCGACGCCGGCGCTGGGCTCGATCCTGTATGCGTTGGAGGTGCCGCCGACCGGCGGCGATACGATGTTCGCCAGCATGCATGCCGCCTTCGATGCGCTGCCCGATGGGCGCAAAGAAGAACTTTCCAAGATGCGGGCGATCCATCACTTCGGCAGTCGGTGGTATCGCGAAAAGGACAAGGCCGGCATTCGGCCGCCGATGACCAAGGAAGAAGAAGAGAAGACCCCGCCCGTGGACCACCCGATCATCCGCACCCACCCCGAGAACGGGCGCAAGTCGATCTATGCCGGGGGCTTTACGATGGGCGTTGTGGGGATGGAGCAGGAACCGGCGTTAGAGTTCTTGGACGAGCTCGAGGCCTATATGACGCAAGACGCTTTCGTCCATACGCATCAGTGGCAGGCCGGCGATGTGGTGTTCTGGGATAACCGCTGCACGATGCACCACGCCACGCCCTACGATCCCGCCCACACCCGGCATATGCACCGCACGACGATCAAGGGCGACGTGCCGGTTTAGGGGCTGTTCGGCGTCAGCCGTTCTTGAACACTTCGCAGGACTGTGCGGCGCCGAGGACATGAAGGTGGTCATATCGTGGCGCGAGGCACTGTCGGGAAATCTTGGGATCCGCGTATTCGGAAGCAGGATCGGATTATCAGTTCCAGCACCAAATTGCGCTCCAAATCGTGCCGAGAATCTCGACCCACTAGAACTAAAGCCACCGCCGCACGCGGGCTTTGTAGGTCGTGTAGGCGTCGCCGAATTTGGCTTCGAGGTAGCGTTCTTCGCGGGCGATGACGCCGTAGCGCATGACGGTCAATAGCACCGGCAACAGGATGAGCGCCCACCAGGTGTTGGCGACGAACATCAGGCTGAGGTAGATGGCGGTCAGGCCGAGATAGATCGGGTTGCGGGAGTACTTGTAGAGGCCGTGGGTGACGACCGTGGTGCTGGGCTTGTGGGTTTCGATGTTGGTGCCGGCGCGGCGGAACAGGCGGGTGCCGCCGGCGGCAATGCCGAACCCGATGACGAAAAAGATAGCTGCGAGGATCCAGCGCGCCGGTTCGCCGACCATCGCGAGCGGGACCGCGCGGTCGATCAGCGCGGCGGCGATGAGGAAGCCCGCATAAAGAAAAGGCGGTTGCATGATGACGCCGGGGTTATCCCGGGCGAGGGTGGCGGCGGTGGGGGGCGATTGATTGGGTTGGGTCATCGCGGCTCCTTTCCCTCTTAGATATATCGGCCGATATAGTTTTCAAGGGGTGAGGGACGGTCTTCCCAGGGGTCGAAGGACGGGGTGTTCCAGGATCGGTAAGGACAAGAGGGGACGGGTCTCAGTCGCTGGTGAATTCGACGAGGTCGTAATCGGATTCGAGCAAGTCCCAGCGCACCTTCACGGGGATCAGGTCGGGGCCGCTGTTCCACAGTTCGATCGGTGGGAATTCTTCGAAGTGCCAGCGGAAGCGGCGGCACGGGAAGGTGCCGGCGGCGACGGTGATCTTTTCGTCGTCGATGAATTCAAAGACGCCGTGACGGGCGGCCATGATCGGACCGGAGGCGCCGTTGGGCAGGGGCGAGGTGCTGACCATCAGGAAGCTTTGTTTGGCCGGGCCGTCCAGGTTGAAATGCGCCGGTTTCATCGCATCGCCGCTGACGGGGTGGCCGCCGAAGATGTGCACGGGTTCGTCGAAGGTCATGGTCTGGCGGAGCCTTCCGGCGCCTTTGGTCCACGATTCGCACGTTGCGGTGTGCCCGTCGATGAGAAACCAGGCCGATCCTTCATCGGCGCCGCCGACGCTGAGCCGGACGTAGGAATCGATCGGGAACCAGTTGGCGTCCATCGTGGTGACGACATCGCGCAGGACGGCATCGTCGTCCATTTCGCAGTGGGCACGGTGGGTGCGGGTGCCGTCGGGCTGGACCGTTACGGTGAACCATTCACGACCGGTTTCGCCCTTGGTGTCGTGGCGGTAGGACAGCTTCCCGCGAAAGTTACGATGGCGCATGATGGCGAGACTAACGGGGCGGGGCGGTAAAGGGCAGCGCGACAGCGATGGGCAATGGAATAGGCGGCGGTGCGAGACGTTTACGCTGCAGCGGGTACGGTCGGACTGGCTTTATATATTGATTTAAAAAATTACTCTAACTATCTGTTATTTAATATTTAAGCGGCTGAATTGTAGGAAAAAGACCGGCTGATTATCGAGCAGATTCCGCGGCTGCGGCGCTATGCCCGCGCGCTGACCGGGAATACCCATGCTGCCGAGGATTTGGTGCAGGACTGCCTGGAGCGCGCCTGGAAAAAATTTCACCTGTGGCAGACCGGCAGCAACATGCGGGCGTGGATGTTCACGATTATGCACAACATCTACGTCAACCAGGTGCGCAAGGCGGTGAGCCGGCCGACGGTCGTGGCGCTGAACGAGTGGACCGACGATCGCGGCGTCAAGCCAGTGCAGGAGAAGCGGGTCGAGGTGCGAAACGTCGGCGCCGCGTTGGAAATGCTGCCCGAGGAACAGCGCGCTGTGGTGTTGCTCGTCGGGCTGGAAGAGTTGAGCTACCAGGAGGTGGCCAAGGTATTGGGTATTCCGATGGGAACCGTGATGTCCCGCCTGTCGCGGGGGCGCGAAAAATTGCGGAGCTTGGTGGAAGAGAGTGGTGTCGTGGTGAAAGACACGGTGACAGAAAAATGACCGATCAATCGATCACCGATAACGACCTTCACGCTTATGTCGACGGCGAACTCGACGCCGCGCGGCGGGCGGAGGTCGAGGCCCATCTCGCGGCCAACCCGGCAGCGGCGAAAATCGTGCGCGACTATCGCAGCCTGAACCGCGACTTGCATGAAGCTTTCGACGACGTCCTGAACGAACCGCTCCCGCACGCCATGGTGCGGGTGGCGCGGCGTCGGCCGCTCGAGGCAATGCGCCGGATCGCCGCGGCGCTGGTTCTGGTCGCCGCAGGGGCGGCGGGGGGCTGGGCACTGAATGACGTCACGTCGCCGCAGAACGACTCGCTTGCCGCGGCTTTCCCGGCGCGGGCCGGGATTATCCATTCGACGTACTACGCCGAACGGCGCCACGCGGTTGAAGTGGCGGCCGGTGAGAAGCCGCATCTGGTGGCGTGGTTGAGCAAACGGCTCGGCACCGACGTGGAGATTCCCGATTTGAGCGAGGCCGGCTTTCAGCTGGTGGGCGGGCGGATGTTGCCCGGCGAATCAAAACCCGCCGCGCATTTCCTATACGAGGATATCGAAGGCGACCGCATCTCGTTGTACATGCGCCATGGCGACACCGGCGGGCGCGACACCGCGTTCTCGTTCGCGTCGACCGGCGTTGTCGGCGTCTATTATTGGATCAACGGGCCGACGGGGTATGCGGTAGCCGGTGGGGTCGAACGTGAGGTGTTGCTGAAGGCGGCCAAGATCGTCTATCGCCAGCTCGGCTACTGACCTTCGGTTGAGTTTCACCCCGGCCCGCTCTATGAGGACGGGGTGTTGTTCTGGCTCTCCAAGACGTTCTGGATCGTTATCGCGCCGTCGAATCTCGCGCTGATCGCGGCCGTTGTCGGCGCGATCCTGTTGTGGACGCGATGGCGCGCGATGGGTCGATGGTTGGTCTCTCTGGGTATCGTGGTGTTGGTGGCATTGGCGGTGCTGCCCATCGGGGCGTGGCTGGGATGGCCGCTGGAAAACCGGTTCGCGACGCCCGATCCCATGCCGACCCAGGTCGACGGAATCATTTTGTTGGGTGGGGCCTCGAATGTGTCCCAGACCCGCGCCCGCGGTTTTGTCTCGGTCAACGAGGCTGCCGACCGGATGATTGCATTCGTCGATCTGGCGCAACGTTATCCTGATGCGAGGCTCGCCTATACCGGTGGCACCGGATCACTGCGGCCCGAAGCCATGCGCGAGGCCGATGTTGCGCGGATGGCCTTGCGCACGATGGGGTTGGATGTTGACCGAGTCGTTTTCGAACGAGAGTCGCGCAATACATTCGAGAACGCGCAAAACTTGAAGCCGCTTATCGAACCGAAAGCGGGCGAAACATGGCTGTTGATTATGAGTGCGCTCAACATGCCGCGCGCCGCGGGGGTGTTTCGTGCGGCGGATTGGCCGGTGATTCCCTATCCGGTGGATCATGCCTACGGGGTCGAGCCACCGGGCGTGTCGCTCGATTGGGATTTGGCCGGGCGGGCGAATTCCGCACAACGTGTGTTGCGCGAATGGATCGGACTCGTTGTATACCGTGTACTCGGGCGAACGGACGCGCTGTTTCCCGAGGCGACCTAGGGGCGAACGAAAAAGGAGTTGAGGGTGCGGGCATTTCTGGGATTGGCGATCGGCGTGATGGTGTTGCTCGGCGCGCAGGGCGCCGGTGCCGCCGAAAAAGAAACCGTCACCTTCGACATGGAGAAATGGCGCGTCTGGCTGGACGACGTACGTTCAGAGGCCGGGGCCAAAGGCATTAAGCCGTCGATCGTGGATCAGGCGTTGACCGGGATCGATCCGATCCCGCGCATTATCGAACTCGACCGTCGCCAACCCGAATTCACGTTGACCTTCGCGCAGTACGTCGAGCGCGTGGTGCCTGATCGGCGGGTGCAAAAGGGCCGCGAAATGTTGGCGCAGCATCGCGCGCTGCTGGAGAAAGTCGGCAGCGAAATCGGTGTACAGCCGCGCTTCATCGTCGCGCTCTGGGGCATCGAAACAGATTTCGGTCGGCTGACCGGCGGGTTCAACGTGGTCAACGCGCTGGCGACACTCGCGTTTGACGGGCGCCGCAGCGCCTATTTCCGCAAAGAACTGTTCGACGCGTTGCAAATTCTCGATGAGGGCCACATCGCCCCGGACAAGATGACCGGGTCGTGGGCCGGCGCGATGGGGCAGGCGCAGTTCATGCCCTCGAGTTTCGTGAATTTCGCGATCGACTACGACAAGGATGGCCGGCGCGACATCTGGACGACCCAGGCGGACGTGTTCGGCTCGGCGGCCAACTACCTCAAACGGGTGGGCTGGAAAGACGACGAGACCTGGGGCCGTGAAGTGCGTTTGCCGACAGGGTTCGATGCCGGCTTGGCCGAAGCGAAAGAGATCAAGCCGATCGGAGCATGGCAGGCGATGGGCGTACGGAACCTCGACGGTAGCGACCTGCCGACCCGCCAACTGGCGGCGCAAATCGTTATCCCCGATGGGCCGGAAGGGCGGGCCTTCATGGTCTACGACAACTTCCGGGCGACGTTGCGCTGGAACCGGTCGAACTATTTCGCACTTGCGGTCGGGTTGCTCTCGGACCGGATTGGCGGTAACTAAGACCAACCACATCCTGGGTCGATCGGAGCAACAAACACAATATGATGGGGTGGGTGCGTGCCGCCCGCGGCGGAGCCGCGGTTATGACGTTGCTTGTGCTGGGCGCCTGCGCGCAGACCCAGCTTGCGGTCCATGCGATCAAAGAGGCCCAAAAACGCGGCGACCAAAAGGAAGTTGCCGGCATTGCGCCGAACGGCGTGCCCATCGGTCCCGGCGGGGTCTACAAGGTCGGCAATCCTTATGAGATCAAGGGCGTACGGTATTTCCCCGAGGTCGACGGCGACTACGACGAAACCGGCGTGGCGTCTTGGTATGGACCGGGCTTCCATCAAAAGACCACCGCGAACGGGGAGACCTACGACCAAAACGATTTGACGGCGGCGCACAAGACGTTGCCGATGCCGAGCTACGTGCGCGTCACCAACCTGGAGAACGGTCGAGCAATGGTGCTCCGGGTCAACGACCGTGGCCCCTACGCGCATGGCCGAATCATCGATGTATCGCGGCGAGCGGCGCAGCTGCTGGGCTTCGAAAGGCAAGGTACGGCCAAGGTTCGCGTCGAGATCGTCGACCAAGGCACCAAGGGATTCGTTGCCGAGAAGCCTGTGACCACCCAAGAGGAACGCGACGCCGTATCGGCCGTGCCGGTGGCCAAAGTCGAAACCGCGACACTGGCGCCACCGCCCGGGGTGGCCGAAGCGCCCGCGCCGGTGGTCGAACCGCCGCCGCCCGCGCAGGTAGCCATGGTGTCGGTAGAGCCGAGCGATCTCTACGTGCAGGCCGGCGCGTTTACCCGTTTCGACAACGCCAACCGCCTGGCGGCGCGCCTGTTTTCGTTCGGCGAGACCAAAATTCAGTCGGCTATCGTCGGCGAGACGGAATTTTTTCGGGTCCGGATCGGACCGCTCGCCTCCGTCGAGGAGGCCGATGCCGTATTGGCGAACATGATCGGATCGGGTTTTCCCGAGGCGCGTATTGTTGTCGGTCCGCGCTGACGCGGTGCCATCGAATTGACCCATTCCCGTATATGGTGGGTTTGCACGTTTACTGAGACATCGGACAAGGCACATGGTGACTAGGTTTTCATTTCTGATCTTGGCGCTGATCGCGGTCGGTCTATTGGGCGGGCGACCGGCGGGGGCGCAGAATGTCGAGACGCCGGCGACGCATGCGGTGATGATCGATCTGGCGACCGGTGCGACCTTGTTCGAAAAGAATGCCGATGCGCTGATGCCGCCGGCGTCGATGAGCAAATTGATGACGCTGCTGATGGTCTTCGAGCGGCTGGAGGATGGCTCGCTCGCGCTGGACGATACGATGCGGGTGAGCGAGGCCGCCTGGCGGATGGGGGGCTCGCGGATGTTCGTCGAGCCCAACTCCCGGGTAACGGTGTCGGACTTGCTGCGCGGCGTCATTGTGCAGTCGGGCAACGATGCCAGCGTGGTGTTTGCCGAAGGCTTGGCCGGCACCGAGGAAGCCTTTGCCGAGGAGATGAACCGGCGGGCGGCGGAGATCGGGTTGACCAACTCGACGTTTCGCAACGCGACGGGGTGGCCTGACCCCGAGCACCGCACCACGGCACGCGATCTGGCGACCATCGCGGCGCGAATGATTCGCGAGCATCCGATGTACTACGCAATCTTCAAAGAAAAAGAATTCACCTACAACGACATCAAACAGGGCAACCGCAATCCGTTGCTTTACAAGGATATCGGCGCAGATGGGCTAAAGACGGGGCATACCGAAGAGTCAGGGTATGGGCTTGTCGCCTCGGCCGAGCGTAAGGGTCGGCGTTTGATTCTGGTGGTCAACGGGCTGGAGAGCGTCAATCAGCGATCGCGCGAGAGCGAACGTTTGATCGACATGGGCTTTCGCGATTTCAACAACTATTCGCTGTTTTCGGCGAACGATGTTGTCGAAGACGCGCAGGTCTGGCTCGGCGCCGAGGCCACCGTGCCGCTGATTCTGGAAGACGATGTGTTGTTGACGATGTCGCGCAAGGCCCGTCGCGACATGACGGTCACCGTCGCTTACGAAAGCCCGATCGCCGCGCCGATTGCCAAGGGCGCACGGGTCGCCGAATTGCGGATCGAAGCGCCGGACATGGAGCCCATCGTACACGATTTGGTTGCGGGCGAAGCGGTCGACCGGCTTGGTTTCGTCGGCCGACTGGGCGCGGCCATCAGCCATATCGTTTGGGGCAGCCAAAGCCCTTAGGGAAATGTCGTGGCACGGGGTCGATTCATTACTTTTGAAGGCGGCGAGGGCGCCGGAAAATCGACCCAAGTCGGGTTGCTGAGCGCGCGGCTGCGCGCGGCCGGCCACGACGTTATCGCCACCCGAGAACCCGGCGGATCCGACGGCGCGATGGAAATCCGGCGACTGTTGGTCGAAGGGCCACCCGAGCGCTGGGCGCCGTTGAGCGAACTGTTGCTGCACAACGCGGCGCGTCACGATCATGTCCAAAGAACCGTCGCGCCGGCGCTGAATGCCGGTACATGGGTGGTATGCGACCGGTTTGCCGATTCGACCATGGCCTATCAGGGCTATGCCCAGGACGTGGACTTGAAAACGGTGGCGCAGATCAACCGCTGGGCGGCGGGCGACGTATGGCCGGACCTCACGATCGTGCTCGATCTGCCGGTGGAGGAGGGATTGGCGCGGGCGCAAGAGCGGCGCGACGCCGAGGACCGCTACGAGCGGATGGGATCGCGGTTCCACGAGCGTATTCGCGCGGCGTTCCTCGACATCGCGAAAGACAATCCGGAGCGTTGCGTGGTGGTTGGGGCGGCCGCGGCGCCCGATCAGGTGGCGGCGCAGGTCTGGGACAGCGTGCAAGCGCGGCTTAGTATCTGAAGCATGGCCAAAACCGACGAGACCGACGCGCAACACCCGCGCGATACCGACACCCTGTTGGGGCACGAGGCCGCCGAGGGCCATTTGCTGCGCTGGTGGCAGAGCGGACGGATGCCGCACGCCTTGTTGATCAGTGGGCCGCGCGGGATTGGCAAAGCGACACTGGCCTATCGGTTGACGCGTTTCGTGTTGGCGCACGGCGATGCCGCGAATGACGGGAAGGACGCGGAATCGCTCTATGTCGCGCCGGACGACCCGGTGTTTCGGCGGATTTCGCAGCAGTCGCACGCTGGGCTGCTGGCGTTCGAGCGGACTTATGACGAAAAGGCGAAGCGCTTGCGCGGCGAAATCGTGGTCGACGAGATTCGCAAGCTGCGCCCTTTTTTCGGTGCGACGGCGGGCGAGGGGGGATGGCGCGTAGCGATCGTCGATGCCGTCGACGAGGTCAACGCCAACGGCGCGAACGCGTTGTTGAAGCAACTGGAAGAGCCGCCGCAACGTGGCTTGTTGATCATGGTGGCGCATGCGCCGGGTCGGTTGTTGCCGACCATTCGGTCGCGGTGCCAAAACCTGACGCTGCGGACGCTGTCGGCCGACATCATGGCGACGATCTTGGCCGAGCGCTTGGAGGACTATACCGACGAGGAACGCCTCGCGCTGACGGTCCTTGCCGACGGCAGCGCGGGACGCGCGCTCGAGTTGGCCGCGCAGGGGGGCCTAGATCTGTATCGCGAATTGGTCACGTTGCTGGCGCCTTTGCCGGAGCTCGATGTCGTCGGCATCCAAGCCCTCGGCGACCGCGTGGCGCGGCGCGGCCAGGAAGCGACCTATCGCGCGCTGGTGGATTTATTGCTGGATTGGTTGAGCCGTATGGTGCGGGCCGGCGCCGAGGGGCGTCGTCCGGTCCAGATCCTGGGCGACGAGCGCACCGTGATCGACCGATTATGGCAAGCCGGCAAGCCGGACGCGTGGCTGGATGCCTGGGAACGGGCGCGCGATCTGACGGCGCGGGCCGAGGCGGTCAATCTCGACAAGAAAACCGTCGTGCTGAACGTCTTTACCGCGCTCTCGCGGGCGGCCGGCGGCGCGCGATAGGTTGACACGCTAAGACCCATTGGCCATCGTCCGCCGCCTTAGCGACAAGGTGATGAAGCGCGGTCGTGCAGGGGTTTGTGCGCCGCTAGAGTGTCTTGATGCCCGATAAAAAAACATTCTACCTGACCACCGCGATTTTCTACGTCAACGGCGCGCCGCATTTGGGGCATGCCTACGAGGCGATCGCGTGCGATGCGTTGGCGCGCTTCAAGCGGCTCGACGGGTACGACGTCATGTTCCTGTCGGGCACCGACGAATACGGCGAGAAGAACGCGCGGACGGCGGCCAAAGAGGGCATCGAACCTCAGGCGTTCGTCGACCGGAACGCGGCGCTGTTCGAGGAGATGACGGACTATCTCGACATCTCGAACGACGATTTCCTACGCACCAGCCAACCGCGCCATCACGCCGCGGCGCAGGCCATTTGGCAAAAACTGGCCGATGCGGGCGAGATCTACCGCGGCAGCTACGAGGGCTGGTACTCGGTGCGCGACGAGGCCTATTTCACCGAGGACGAGCTGACGAAAGGCGAGGGGGGTGCGTTCTTTGCGCCGTCGGGCGCCGAGGTCGAGTGGGTCGAGGAAGACAGCTATTTCTTCCGGCTGTCGCAGTGGGCCGACAAGCTGTTGGCGTTGTACGAGGCCAACCCCGACTTCATCCAACCGCAAAGCCGGCGCAACGAGGTGATCAGCTTTGTGAAGTCGGGTCTGCGCGATCTCTCGGTTTCGCGCCGCCGATTGAAATGGGGCATTCCGGTGCCGGGCGACGACGAGCACGTGATGTATGTCTGGCTCGATGCGCTGACCAACTACATCACCGGCGTGGGCTATCCCGATACCGACAGCGAGAAGTTCAAGCGCTTTTGGCCGGCGGATTTCCATGTCATCGGCAAAGACATCGTGCGGTTTCACACCGTGTACTGGCCGGCGTTTTTGATGGCGGCCGGGATTGAGTTGCCCAAGCACGTTTTCTGTCACGGCTTTCTCAACATCGAGGGCGAGAAGATGTCGAAGTCGCTCGGCAACGTGCTGGCGCCGCGCGACATGATCGGCCGCTACGGGCTCGATCAGATGCGCTACTTCCTGCTGCGCGAAGTGCCGTTCGGCCAGGACGGAAGTTTCTCGCACGAGTCGATCGTCAACCGAATCAACAGCGATTTGGCCAACGATTTGGGCAATTTGGCGCAACGCATCTTGTCGATGATCAGCAAGAACTGCGACGGCCAAGTGCCCAGCCCGGGGCCGTTGACCGACGCGGACACCGCGTTGCTCGATGCGGCGCTGGCGGCGCTGCCGGCGGCGCGCGATCTGTTGGACGCCGATCTTGCGTTCCACAATGCGCTGGCGGCGATTTGGAGCGTCGTGGGCGATGCCAACCGCTATGTCGATGCGCAGGCGCCTTGGACGCTCCGCAAGACCGATCCCGACCGGATGGCGACGGTGCTGTACGTGGTGGCCGAGACTGTGCGGCGGCTGGCCATTCTGGTGCAGCCGTTCGTGCCGAAATCTGCCGCGGCGCTGTTGGATTTGCTCGCGGTCGATGGGGCCGCGCGCAACTTTGCCGCAATTGCCGATGGCGCCCGCTTGCAGCCCGGGACCGCCTTGCCCAAGCCGCAGGGCGTGTTTCCGCGCTATGTCGACGATCCGGCGTGATGCTGGTCGATAGCCACTGCCACCTGGACTTCGATGCGCTGTCGGAAGATCGCGCCGGGGTGTTGGCGCGGGCGCGGTCGGCTGGGGTCGGCGCGATGCTGACGATCGGCACGCACCGGGCCAATCATCAGGTGGTGAAGGACATTGCCGACAGTGCGGACGATATTTGGTGTTCGGTGGGGATACATCCGCATGAGGCGGACTCGGATTCGTTGCTGGCCGAGGAGATCGTAAACCTGACCCAACACCGCAAGGTCGTGGGGATCGGCGAGACCGGGCTCGATTTCTATTACGATCACTCGGATCGGGCACGGCAGGCCGAGAGCTTTCGCGCGCATTGCGTGGCCGGGCGCGAGACCGGGTTGCCGGTGATCGTGCATACCCGGAACGCCGACGCCGAAACCGCCGCAATCCTGAAAGAGGAGTCTGGGGCAGGGGCGCTGCGCGGGGTGATTCACTGCTTTAGCGCGACACGCGAGTTCGCCACCACGGCGCTTGATCTGGGCTTCTACATCTCGCTATCGGGGATCGTGACGTTCAAGAGCGCCGAGGACATCCGGCAAACCGCCAAATCGGTGCCCGCGGATCGGTTGTTGATCGAGACCGACGCGCCTTATCTGGCCCCGGTACCCAAACGCGGCAAGACCAACGAGCCCGCCTATGTCGCTTATACCGCGGCGCATGTCGCCGACCTGCGCGGCATGGCGCTTGAAGATTTAGCCGACCTGACCACGGCCAATTTCTACCGGCTGTTCGATCGCGCGACGCCGCCAGCCCCAGCGCCCTAGCCCGCGATGCAGGTCGTCATCCTGGGATGTGGGACGGCCGGCGGCACGCCGCGGATCGGCAACGACTGGGGCGCGTGCGATCCGAACGAGCCGCGCAATCGGCGCACGCGAGCTTCGATCTTGCTGCGTGACGGCGACACCGAGATCTTGATCGACGCCTCGCCCGATTTGCGCCAACAAGGCCTGAATGCCGGGATCGAACGGTTGGATGCGGTGTTGTTCACCCATGCCCATGCCGATCATGCCCACGGGATCGACGATTTACGCTTTATCGCTATTCGCAACGGGGGTCCGGTCGATGCTTGGGCCGACCCCGAGACCCTGGCGCAGTTGACGCAGCGCTTTGGTTATACCTTCGAACAAGACTCAAATCGGCTGTATCCGCCCATTTTGAACGCCCACGAGATCGTCGGGCCGTTTGCGGTCGGCGGTAGCGAGATCGTGCCGTTTCGCCAGAAACATGGGCCGATCGGCACACTAGGGTTCAGGGTGGGGGCGGTGGCCTATTCCACCGATGTCCAGGCGCTGTCGGATGAGGCGTTCGAGGTGCTGGCGGGCGTCGATACCTGGATCGTGGATTGCCTACAGCGCAAACCCCATCCGACGCACGCCCATCTCGAGCTCACGCTGTCCTGGATCGAACGCCTGCAGCCGCGCCGCGCGGTGCTGACCCATATGAATACCTCCATGGACTACCAGAGCCTGGTGGACGAGTTGCCGACGGGTGTGGAGCCGGCGTATGACGGGATGGTGCTGGATGGGGTATGATTCGCGCGGGTTCGTAGGAAACACCGATAACCCATTGGTCTTAAATAACTTACAACATTTGTCATAATATATATTATGCGACAAATGGGTATGGCTGGGCACGGGGTTGGACGGATTGTCCCTTTCGCTCGGCTGGTTGTTCTCGCTCCGACCGCCACCCATAATCCCGCGCCATGACCCTGCCTCCAGCCGACGACCCTGCCTCGATCGACCAGCTCCTGACCATCATGAACCGGTTGCGTGCGCGCGATGGTGGCTGTCCGTGGGATTTGGAGCAGACCTTCGAGACGATCGCGCCTTACACGATCGAGGAAGCCTACGAGGTGCGCGATGCGATCCAGCGTGGCGACCGGGCCGCGTTGAAGGACGAGCTGGGCGATTTGCTGTTCCAGGTGGTGTTCCACGCCCAGATGGCGGCCGAAGAAGACGCCTTTACCTTCGACGATGTGGTGGCGGCGATCTGCGACAAGATGATCCGACGCCATCCGCATGTGTTCGGGGACGCGGACATTGCCAGTGCTGAAGCCCAAACCGACGCTTGGGAGCGCCAAAAGGCCGCCGAACGCGCGCAGAAGGCCAACGGCGACGGCAGCGTGCTGGATGACGTGCCGCCTGCCCTGCCCGCCTTGCAGCGGGCCGAAAAGTTGCAGAAGCGCGCGGCCCGGGTGGGATTCGACTGGCCCGATTTGGCACCGGTTCTGGCCAAACTGGACGAAGAACGGGCCGAATTGGACGAGGCGGTGGCCGGCGGCGATGCGGGCCGTATGGCCGAGGAGCTGGGCGACGTGCTGTTTGCGGTGGTCAATGCGGCGCGCCACCTCGGGCTCGACCCCGAGGAAGCGTTGCGTCGAACAAACGACAAATTTACTCTCCGTTTCAAATACATAGAATCCACTCTTAAACAAAATAACGAGCCAATTGAAGGTGCCTCCTTGGATCGGATGGAGGCGCTTTGGTGGGAAGCAAAGGGACACGAGGGATCATGAGAGTCGACCTAAACGACCGCGTTATTTTGGTGACCGGCGCCACCTCCGGATTTGGCGCGGCGACGGCGCGACGGCTGCATGCGGCGGGCGCGACCATCATCGCGGCGGGGCGGCGGGCCGAGCGCCTGAAGACGTTGGCCGAGGAACTCGGGCCCCGCCTCCACCCCGTCCCCTTGGACGTGCGCGACCAGGGCGCGGTGGCGGCGGCGATCGAGGGGCTGCCGGCCGAGGTCGCCGACATCTATGGCTTGGTGAATAACGCCGGGCTGGCGCGCGGACTGAACGCGTCCGACGAGGCCGATCTCCAGGACTGGAACGAGATGGTCGACGCCAACATCAAGGGGCTGATGTACGTCACCCGCGCGGTGCTGCCGGGGATGGTGGCGCGTGGTGCGGGGCATGTCGTCAATTTGGGCTCGGTGGCCGGGACCTATCCCTATTTCGGCGCCAATGTGTACGGCGCCTCGAAAGCCTTCGTGCACCAGTTCTCGCTCGATCTCAGGGCCGACCTGGTGGAGAAGAACATTCGGGTGACCTCGGTCGAGCCCGGCGCGGCCGAGACCGAGTTCTCGCTGGTACGCTTTCACGGCGATGCCGACAAGGCCGATGCGACCTACAAGGGCCTCGACCCGATCACGGCCGAGGACGTGGCGGACGTGATCGACTACGTGCTGACCGCCCCGGCCAATATCAACATCAATCGGATCGAGATCATGGCGGCCCAGCAGGGCTTTGCCGGGTTCAACTTCGTGCGGCGAGATTAGGCGGCCCTAGGGCGTCTTATAGAGGTGATCTGTCAGGGCCTGCCAACCGGTTTGGTTGGGGGCCGCGATGAGGGTGTTGCCGAAGATCGGGCCATTCGGCGTGTAGGGCTGGCCGTCGCGGTGACGGACGACGCCGCCCGCCTCGGTGTGCACCAGAACGCCGGCGGCGTGATCCCAGGGATAGAGCTTGTGGTACAGGACATAGTCGCTGCGCGCCGTTGCGAGCAGGAGGTAGGTTTGCGCCGCACAGCGCAGTTCTAGGGTCGGCTGCATTTGGCGGGCGGCGCGAAACAGTTGCCCCGCCTCTTCTTCGGCCGCGAATTGGGTGTTCATGCTGCCGCGCATGGCCGCGATGTCCTTGGTCTTGGCGACACCGAGGCGGGTTTCGCCGAGCCAGGCCCCTGCCCCGCGGTGCGCGGTGGCCATTTCTTCGGTGTTGGGATCGTAAATCCAGGCGTGGGTGGTTTGGCCGTGTTCGACTAAGGCCACCATGATCCCGAACAGTGGGATGCCGGCAGCGAAATTGGCGGTGCCGTCGATCGGGTCGATCAGCCATACCGCCGGGGCGCTGCCTAGCGTTTCGCGCCACACGGCTTCAGCGCCGGCGGTTTCCTCGCCGACGACGACAGAGCCCGGGAGCAGGTCCAAGAGTTTTGGGGTGAGGAAGGCTTCGGCCGCGATGTCGGTCTCGGTCACGACGTCGTTGGGGCCCTTGAGGCCGATCTCGATCGCATCGAGATTGCGAAATGCCGGGAGCACGATGTCGTCCGCGCAAGCTTTGATAAAGCCGGCAACTTTGGATGTGTCGATGGTCATGGGATGCGCCAGAAAAGAAAGGGCCGCGGGGGAAACCCGCGGCCCATTGTAGCGTTACCGGATGGCCGGTGGGTTACATCATGCCGCCCATACCACCCATGCCGCCCATACCGCCCATGCCGCCCATGCCGCCCATACCACCCATGTCGGGAGGCATGGCGGGCCCAGAGGCTTTGTCTTCCGGACGATCGGCGATCATCGCTTCGGTAGTGATGATCAGGCCGGCGACCGAGGCCGCGTCTTCGAGCGCGATGCGAACGACCTTGGCGGGATCGATGATGCCCGCTTTGATCATGTCGACGTACTCTTCGGTCTGGGCGTTGAAGCCCTTTCTGTTGTCTTTGCCTTCGAGCAATTTGCTGGCGACGACCGAGCCGCTAATCCCGGCGTTCTCGACAATTCGCCGCAGGGGCTGTTCCAGCGCACGCTTGATGATCTGGATGCCCATGTCTTCGTCGTGGTTTTCGCCTTTGAGTTTGGCGAGCGCACGGCTGGCATAGAGCAACGTCACCCCGCCACCCGGGACAACGCCCTCTTCGACCGCCGCGCGGGTGGAGTGCAGGGCGTCGTCGACGCGGTCCTTGCGCTCTTTCACCTCGACCTCGGTGGCCCCGCCGACGCGGATGACCGCCACGCCGCCAGCCAACTTGGCGAGACGTTCTTGCAGCTTTTCCTTGTCGTATTCGGAGGAGGTTTCCTCGATTTGGGCGCGGATCTGGTTGACCCGGTCCTGGATGTCTTTTTTCTTGCCGGCACCCTCGACGATCGTGGTGTCTTCTTTGGTGATGTTGACCGTCTTGGCGACGCCGAGCATGTCGATCGTGACGTTTTCGAGCTTGATGCCGAGATCCTCGGAAATCACCGTACCGCCCGTGAGGATGGCGATGTCTTCGAGTTGCGCTTTACGCCGATCGCCGAAGCCGGGCGCCTTGACGGCAGCGATTTTCAGACCGCCGCGCAGCTTGTTGACCACCAGAGTGGCCAAGGCTTCGCCTTCGATATCTTCGGCGACGATGACCAACGGTTTACCGGTCTGCACCACGGTCTCGAGCACCGGCAGCAGCGGCTGCAGGCTGGAGAGCTTCTTTTCGTGCAGCAGGATGTAGGCGTCCTGGAGGTCGGCCACCATTTTCTCTGCGTTGGTGATGAAGTACGGCGACAGGTAGCCGCGATCGAACTGCATGCCCTCGACGACGTCGAGTTCGGTCGCCATGCCTTTGGCCTCTTCGACCGTGATGACGCCTTCCTTGCCGACGCGCTGCATGGCTTCGGCGATGAAGTCGCCGATTTCGCTCTCGCCGTTGGCCGAGATCGTGCCGACCTGGGCAACTTCTTCTTCGGTCTTGACCGGTTTAGCCACCTTTTGGATTTCGGCGACGACGGCTTTTACCGCCTTGTCGATGCCGCGCTTGAGGTCCATCGGGTTCATGCCCGCGGTGACCGACTTGGCGCCTTCGTTGACGATCGATTGCGCGAGAACGGTCGCGGTAGTCGTGCCGTCGCCCGCTTCGTCGCTGGTGCGGCTGGCCACTTCGCGAACCATCTGCGCGCCCATGTTCTCGAACTTGTCCTCAAGCTCGATCTCCTTGGCGACGGAGACGCCGTCTTTGCTGATCCGCGGCGAACCGAAGGATTTATCGAGGACGACGTTGCGTCCTTTCGGGCCCAGGGTGACACGCACCGCGTTCGCCAGGGTGTTGACCCCTTTGATCATGCGGTCGCGCGCGTCGCGATCGAATTTTACATCTTTGGCTGCCATGACTTTCCAACTCCGGTCGGTTTGTAATTTTGTTACGGACGGTTGCTGGGGCGGTGGCCCCTCCCTCACCCGTTTGGCACTCGGCACCAACGAGTGCCAAACCTTGGGGCGGGATATAGTCCCTTGGTGCGCCCTGTCAAGGGATCGCGACCTGCGCGATTATCACTTGACAAGAATGAGTGCTAAATCATTGAAATTACTATTTATTTGACTCTGTACGACGGTGCGCCACGATAGCGGTGTGGATCTCTTTGATGAGGAGCAGCATGGCCAGTGGCTTCGAGTTGGAACTCAAAGGATATCGGCTGACGACCGCCGAAATCCTGTACCACCTTCCGGACTACCCCACCCTTTTGCAGAGTTTCATCCTGCAAAAGTACGACCTTTCGCCCGAGTTCCCGGTAATTACCGGATTTCTGGACTACTGGGAGCGTGAGATCGAAGCGCGCATTCACTCGGTGCGCCTCGCCGCCGCCGATCTAATGAGCGGTGGCGAGATGCACTACGCGGACGGACGCTTCACGCTGCACTAGCGCTGCCGGCCTTTGGAGACTAGGCCAGCACGCCCATGATGTCGGACTCCTTCATGATGAGGAGTTCTTCGCCTTCGACTTTGACTTCGGTGCCGGACCATTTGCCGAAGAGAACGCGGTCGCCCTTCTTAACGTCGAGCTTAATGACCTTGCCGTTCTCGTCGCGGGCGCCGGACCCGACGGCGACGATTTCACCTTCTTGGGGTTTTTCCTGAGCGGTATCGGGAATGATGATCCCGCCTGCTGTTTTCTGTTCTGATTCGATCCGTCGGACAATGACGCGATCCTGTAGCGGCCTGATCTTCATCTGGTGACTGCCTCTATGGAGGTTGGTGAAGCGATGAGTTGATTAGCACTCTCTTGCGAGAGTGCTGGGTTGATAGCGGGTTCGCTCGGCCCGAGTCAACCGGCCCGGGCGCTCAATCGGCGGCGAGCAACTGCGCCTCGGCGAGGCGCTTTTCGAAACGCCGAGCATCCGCCGGAAAGAGCGCCACTTTGATGGAGGCTATGCCCTCGTCGTCCCGCCGGGCCAGGACCTCGCCATGCTCGTGCAACCAGGCGATGGCGCCGCCATCATGGGAGGAGATCTTGAATTCGCAAGTTTCGCGAGCGGCCCGCAGATGGGTGTCGATGGCGGCCAGCAGTTCGGGGCAACCGGCGCCGGTGACGGCGGATAGCACGACGATTTCGCCGGACCTTTTGGCCAAGTTGGTCAGGCGGGTGCGTTCGTCGTCGTCGAGGAGGTCGACTTTGTTCTGCACCTCGATGACCTGGGTGCCGGGCGCGAGGCCGAGTTCGTCAAGAATGCCGAGGACATCCTCTTTTTGGTGGTCGCGGTCGGGGTGGGCCATGTCGCGGACGTGCAGCACGATCTCTGCATCGCGCACCTCCTCGAGAGTGGCGGCAAAGGCGGCGACGAGGTCGTGCGGTAGGTTGGACACGAACCCTACCGTGTCGGATAGGATGATGCGTTCCCCGCTGGGTAGCGATAGGCCGCGCATCGTAGGGTCGAGCGTCGCGAACAGCATGTCCTTGGCGACGACGTCCGCCTCGGTCAGGCGGTTAAACAGCGTCGATTTGCCCGCGTTGGTGTAGCCGACCAAGGCCACGGTCGGAAACGGCACTTTGCGGCGGCTGTCGCGATGCAAAGTGCGGGTGCGGCTGACCCCGCGGAGCTCTTTTTCGAGCCGGGTGATCTTTTCGGCGATCATGCGGCGATCGGATTCGATCTGCCGCTCGCCCGGCCCGCCCATGAAACCGACACCGCCGCGCTGGCGTTCCAAGTGGGTCCAGGATCGGACCAATCGGCTCTTTTGATAGTTGAGCGCGGCCAGTTCGACCTGCAGGCGGCCCTCGCGGGTGCGCGCCCGGGCCCCGAAGATTTCCAGGATAAGACCGGTGCGGTCGATCACCTTGCAGTGCCATTCGCGTTCGAGGTTGCGTTGCTGGCCCGGCGTCAGATCGGCATCGACGACGACGATTTTGACCCCCAGATTTTTTAGATCGAATTCGAGGTCGGCGAGTTTGCCGGTGCCGATGAGCGTGGCCGGTCGGGGTTTGGCAAGCGAGATGACATCGGCAAGGCGGACGTCGAGATCGATCGCCTCGGCGAGGCCGACGGCCTCTTCGAGGGCCGCCTCGGGCGCACGCCCGTCGTGCCTTGCGCCGCGGACCGCAGGGTGCAGGACGGCGGCCGGCGTCCGCGGGTGTTTGTCGTAAACGATCCCGCCGCTCAAAGTGCGCGACCTTGTGGGTTACGCGTCGGCGTCTTCGGTCCCCTCGGCGTTCGGGTCGAAAAGTTGGACCGGCTGCGCCGGCATGACGGTGGAAATGGCATGTTTGTAAACGAGCTGCACGTGTCCATCGCGGCGTAACAGGACACAGAAATTATCAAACCAACTGATGACGCCCTGCAATTTGACGCCGTTCACGAGAAATACGGTTACGGGAAGCTTGTTCTTGCGGACGTGATTGAGAAAGACGTCCTGGACGTTTTGAGACTTGTTCGACGACATTTGAGCGCCTCGTCCTTTCTTGTTTTTTCGTCGTCCGCCAGGGCCAGCCTAATGGGCGCGCCCCCGACGATTTTGGCGGTGCCTGTCATGGCGAAAATTCTAGCGTGGCGCGTACCGTGAATCCATGGCGGAGACCCTAGATTGCGCCGATATCACCGGGGCTCACGGTTTCGTGCGCGTCAGGCGGACCTTGCCGAGAGGTGTTGGTCGTGAGGTGTTGGTCGTAAAGCTCGATGAGGCGGGTCGTCGTCGAACCCGGCCGGCCGTTGGCGATGACCCGATCGTCGATCCTGACCACGGGCGTCACAAAACTCGTGGTGCTGGTGATGAAGGCTTCGCGCGCGTTCTTGGCTTCGTCGACGGAAAACGGGCGTTCGACGACCCGGACGCCGGATTCTTCCGCGAGCTGCTTTAGCATCAGACGGGTCACCCCGCTGAGGATGGTATTGGCCAGCGGCCGGGTGACGAGGTTGCCCTCGGCATCGACGATCCAAGCATTTGTCGAGGAGCCTTCGGTGACCATGTCGTCGGCGTCGACCTGCCAGGCTTCGAAGCCGCCCGCTTCTTTCGCGGCCTGTTTCGCGAGGACATTGGGCAGGAGCGACACCGATTTGATGTCGCACCGTGCCCAACGGATATCCGGCACCGTGACGACGGCAACCCCCTCCTCCCGGTTTTGAGGGCTGGGGCGACCACCGCGGCGGGCGGTGACCACGACGCCGGGGTCGGCGTGTTGGGGAAACGGATGATCGCGTTTGGCGACGCCGCGGGTGATTTGCAGATAGACGATCCCGTTGCGGACTCGATTACGACGGACGACCTCGTGCAGCACGACATCCAACGCCGTGCGGGTCATCGGCGGGTCGATCCGGAGCGCGGCCAAACTACGGTCCAACCGGTCGTAGTGCGGCACCATATCGACCAGTCGGCCGTCGTCGACCGCCATCACTTCGTAAACGCCGTCAGCGAATTGATAGCCTCGGTCTTCGATATGAACCCCCGCGGTATGGTGGGGTACATAGCGGCCGTTGACGTAGGCGATGCGAGACACGGTCAGTTCCTCCAATAGGCTCGGGTGAAGAGGACGAGCACTACCAGCAGCTCGAGGCGGCCGAAGATCATCGTGGCGTTGAGCGCCCATTTCGTGGCGTCGGAAAATTCCGGATACGACAGATCGGGCGCGGTTAGCGACAAGCCCGCACCCGATGTCGATAGATTGGTTGCAGCCAGTGCCAGCGCGCCTTGCAGGTCGAAGCCGAGCGCGCCGAAAACGAGGGCCGCCAGGGCAAGAAACGAGAGAAACATCATCAATTGGCCCCATACGCTGCGCAGCGTCGGTTCGTCGATGATCTGTCCGGCATAGCGCAGGCGGACGACGCCGTGCGGGTAGGACAAACGCGAGAGTTCCCGGCCGGCAAGTTTGAAAAACACGACCAAGCGCATTAGGCGCATTCCGCCTGCCGTCGAGCCGGTTGCACCGCCGATCAGCATGAGCCCCATCAGCATGACCGGAACGATGACCGGGAGGACCCCGGTCGTCACATCGCTACCGGCGGCAAAGCCTGTGGTCGTGATCGACGAGATCACATCGAAAAGTGCGGGGCGGAGGGCGCCGTCGAAACTGAAATAGTGCGATACGACCAGCGTCCCGACGATGAACGCGGTCGCGCTGGCGACGATGGCCAGGAGGTAGCGGGTTTCGACATCCTTCCGCAAAGCCTGCGCACGGCCGCGTCCCAGCGCCCAAAGAAGTGCGAAGTTCAGCGCGCCGATCAGCATGAACACCATCAAAACGATTTCGACGGCGATGCTGTCGAACGCTGCGATTCCGCCGTTTTTCGTGCTGAACCCGCCGGTCGAGATGGTCGACAAGGCGTGAGCCGTAGCGTCGAACGGGGTCATTCCGACGACGACCAGGGACAGGATGCACAGTGCGGTGAGGCCGACGTAGATCCACCACAAGGCGCGGGCGACTTTCTTGGTGCGCCCGAACAAGGTCTCGCGGTCGCCTCGCGGCATGGTCGTGGCAAATAGATTCATGCCGCCAACGCCCCCGAACGACAACAGCGCGATGGCAAAGAGAACGGAGGCAAACCCGCCGAGCCATTGCAGGAGCGCCCGCCACAGCAGGATCCCTTGGGGCATGGTCTCGATATCGCCGATGATCGAAGCGCCATTGGTGGTGAAGCCCGACAGCGCTTCAAAATACGCGTCGGTAAAAGACGCGAATACGCCGCTGAGCACGAACGGGATGGAGGCCAGGGCGGGCAGCAGAATCCAGAGCAACGTGGCAGCCATGAAGCCGCCGCGCAGGTCGACCCGCCGTTCGGTGCCGCGCGTGGCGATGACGCCGGTGCCGCCGATAAACAACGTAAGCCCTGCCCCGGTGGCGAAGGCTGCGCCGACCGCGGGCTCGGCAACGCTGAACGACAGCGCCGCGGGCAGCAGCATAAAGGCCGCGAGGACGGCGGCGGCCCAGCCGAGAACGTTGATGTGGGTTGAGACCATGGCGTGCGGGGGTCAGGTCTCCGAACTCAGAAGAAGTCCAGACGTACGGCGAACATCTTCTCGACCTTTTTCACCATGTCGCGTGTCGCAAAGACGATAACGCGGTCGCCGGTCTGAATGACCGTATTGCCGCGCGGGATGATGACTTCCTCGCCGCGGGCGATCGCGCCGATGATGACGCCGGCGGGTAGCTTTACGTCGCGCAAGGTCTTGCCGGACAGGGGCGAGGTATCGAGGGTTTCGGCTTCGATGATCTCGGCGAGTCCGTCACGCAAGGAGTGCACCCCGCGGATCCGGCCTCGCCGAATGTGTTGCAGAATTCGCGAGGTCGTAATGGCCCGCGGATTGACGACCGCATCGATGCCGAGCGAGCGAACCAGAGGTCCGTAGGTCATGTTGTTCACCAAGGTCGTGGCGCGTTGGGCCCCTTCCCTCTTGGCGAGCAGCGAACTGAGAATGTTGACCTGGTCGTCGTTGGTGACCGCGATCACGGCATCGGCCTTTTGAACGTTGGCTTCGGTGAGAATCTCAGAGGCCAGGGAATCGCCGTAAATGACCACGGCTTTTTCGAGCTGGTCGGCGACCTGTTCGGCGCGCTCTCGGCTCAGCTCGATCATCTTGAGCCTGACATCGGGGATTTCCTCGATGATCTGTTTGGAGAGAAAGAGCCCAATGTTGCCGCCGCCGATGACGACGATGTGGCGCGCCTCTTTTTCCTCATGGCCGAATGCCGCCATGGCGCGCTGGACTTGTTTGGCGTCGACGGAGAAATAAACCTCGTCGCCAACCAGGATCTGATCGTCGCCGCCGGGAGTGATGATCCCTTCGTCGCGCACGATGCCGACGATTCTCATGTGGAGGTCGGGGAAAAGTTCGGTCAGTTGGCGCAGCGGCGTGTCGATGATCGGACAGCCTTCGTCGATCGACACGGCGACGACGCGGACCCGGTCGTCGACAAAGCTCACCATATCGGTGGCGCCGGGCACGTTGAGACGGCTGGTAATCGCGCGCGCGACTTCGATTTCAGGCGAGATGATCACGTCGATCGGCATGTGGTCGCGCGTGAACAGGTTCTGCCAACTGGGGTCGAGATAGGTTTGGGCGCGAATGCGCGCAATCTTGGTGGGCACGTCAAACAACGAATGGGCGACCTGACAGGCCACCATGTTGATCTCGTCGTTTTGCGTGACCGCGACGATCATTTCGGCGTCGTGGGCGCCGGCCTGCTCGAGAACATCGGGGTGCGAGGCATACCCCTCGATGGCACGGACATCGAGCGATTCGTTCATCTGCTGAATCGTCTCGGGCGACTGATCGACGATGGTTACGTCGTTGTTTTCCGAGGCCAACTGGCGCGCAATGCTGGAGCCGACCAACCCTGCGCCGCAAACGATGATTCTCATGCTTTAGGCCTACGCGATTTGTTGATTGGTTGACCGACTATTCGCGACCGTTGCCGCCGGAGACACCAAGCGCTTTCAGCTTACGGTGCAGCGCCGAGCGTTCCATACCAACGAACGATGCGGTGCGCGATATGTTTCCGCCGAACCGATTGATCTGCGCCATCAAGTATTCCCGTTCGAAGACTTCTCGGGCCTCGCGCAGCGACATTGCCATGACCTCGCCGTTGTCGGCCTGGCGCAGCGAAGACACGCCGTTGGTGCGAATTTCCGGCGGCATCGTCTCGGCTTGGATCGGCGTTTCGGGACCGCCTGGCGCCATGATCAGGAGCCGTTCGATCATGTTGCGCAATTCGCGGACGTTGCCCGGCCAATCCTTGGCCTGCAGCACGGCCATCGCGTCCTCGGCGATCAAGCGCGCCGGCAGACCGGTCGATTGGGCCATACGGTCCATGAAATAGCGCGCCAAAACCGGGATATCCTCGCGGCGCTCGGAAAGCGCCGGGACGCGGATCGGGACGACCGCCAACCTGTGGTAGAGGTCCTCCCGAAACCGACCTTCGGCGATTTCATCCGATAGGTCGCGGCTTGAGCCGCTGATGACGCGCACGTCGACGCGGACCTGTTCGCGCCCACCCAGCCGCGTAAATGTCTGTTCCTGGAGGACGCGGAGAATGCGACCCTGGGTCTCCATGGGCATATCCGCAGCTTCGTCGATGAACAGCGTGCCCTGGTGGGCCTGTTCGAAAATGCCCACCTTGCGCGGACTATCGGGGCCGGTAGCACCGGCCTCGGCACCGAACAACTCGAGCTCGATGGTGTCCGGCGCCATACGCGCGGCATTCATCACGACGAAGGGGCCATGCGCGCGGCGCGAGCGATTATGCAGCAACCGGGCGGCGACCTCTTTGCCGCTCCCGGCCGGACCGGTGATCAACACTCGACTGCCGGTCGGCGCGACCTTTTCGATGGCGGCACGCATCGTGTTGATCGCCGGCGTGCCGCCCACGAGGTCCGATTCTTGTCCGAATCGGAGACGCAGTTCTTCGTTTTCGCGTCGCAACCGGGCGGCTTCGATGGCACGCGAGACGATGAGCAACAACCGGTCGGCGGTGAAGGGCTTTTCGATGAAGTCGTAGGCGCCTTGTTTGATCGCGTTGACCGCGGTTTCGATGTTGCCGTGGCCGCTGATCATGATGACGGGCAATAATGGGTAGCGTGATCGTATCTGCTCGAGGAGTTCGAGGCCGTCGAGTTCGCTATTCTCGAGCCAGATATCCAAAACAACGAGCGCCGGTCCATGTGCGTCGAGTGCCGCCAGTGCCGCGCCGCTATCGGCGACGGCTCGCGGTGCATAGCCTTCATCGGCCAGAATTCCCGAGAGAGACTCCCGGATATCGACTTCGTCGTCGACGATGAGAATGTCACGCGCCAAGACTTCGTTCCCCTCCGCTCATTGGTTTCTTGTTATTCGGCCGCCGCGTCGAGAGACGTCGTCGCATGCGGGTCGTGTCGTGGAAAGATGAGCGAAATGCGTGCCCCACCGTTCGTCCCGTCTTCGAGGATCAAACGGCCGCGATGCTCTTCCATGATTTTCTTGACGATGGCAAGGCCCAATCCGGTGCCTTTCTTTCTTGTCGTGACGTAGGGCTCCGTGAGTCGCGTTCGTTTTTCTTTCGGCAAGCCGCGACCGTTGTCTTCGACGCTCAACCGAATCGTATCTCCCTCTTCTTGCAAGTCGACGCGGATGTGTCCGGGCGCGTCGTCGCCTTCTTCGCGACGTCCTTCGATTGCGTCGGCGGCGTTTTGCATGAGGTTGGTAATCGCCTGTGCGATCTGCGCGCGGTCGCAATAGACCATGGGGCCGACCGGTGGCAGGCTCATATCGTATTTGATGTCGGGCGAACCCGATTGCTGCAGGAAGCTGGCGTGCTCGACAATGGTACGCAAATCCTCGACGTCGAACTCCGGCGCCGGCATGCGCGCGAATTTGGAAAACTCATCGACCATACGTCCGATATCGTCGACCTGGCGCATGATGGTCTCGGTGCATTGATGAAAGATGTCTTCGTCGGAGGTGATCTGATCCCTGTATTTGCGCCGAATGCGGTCGGCCGAAAGCTTGATCGGGGTCAACGGGTTCTTGATTTCATGGGCGATTCGTCGCGCGACGTCCGCCCATGCCGCGCGGCGCTGCGCCGATACCAGTTCCGAGATGTCGTCGAAGGTGACAACCATGCCGGACTCCGCGCCGCCGGCCGGGTCGCCGACGATCCGGACGTGGAGCTCGCGGACCTGGCCGTCACGGGTAAGCGTTATTTCGCCGTCGACCTGTCGACCGTCCCGCGCGACCGCGCCATCGAGGAGTTCGGCCATTTCCGGTAGTACCTTGCGGAATGGCTGGCCGACGAGTTGGTCCCTGGACATCCCGAGGAGTTCGGTGGCGGAGCGGTTCGGCAGCGTGATGCGTCCCGCTGGGTCGAGTCCCAACACCCCGGCGGACACGCCGCCCAGGACGGCCTCGGTAAAGCGTCGGCGTTCGTCGAGTTGCTGGTTGGCCTCGATCAGTTCGCTACGTTGCGACCTGAGCTGACTGGTCATGCGGTTGAACGCCCGACTGAGCGTCCCGAATTCATCGTCTTCGCTGCCCTCGGCCACGCGCACGTCAAGATCGCCCGAGCGCACCCGCTCGGTGGCGCCGACCAGCGACGAAATGGGTTGGACCAGCCGATTGGCGAAGGCGAGCCCGAGCCACACCGCGCTACTGACGAGCAGGAAGGCAAGCAACACGAAGATCGCGGCGAGGCCGAATTCGATGCGCGAGCGTTCTTGCTCGAGCTCGAAATAGGCCGCGCTGCGGCGGCGGGTCTCTTCGGCAAACCCCAGCACCAGGGGATCGATCAAGCGACCGACATACATGTAGGTGTCGCTGTCGGTTTCGAAGCGCATCAAGGCGCGCACGTTTTGATCGCCCGACCGGAGCAGGACGACCTCGCCGCCGCGTGCCCTGTCCATGATGGCGGGATCGGGAAAGCCGCCATCGAGCATTTGTTGGCTGAGCCTGGAGCGCGCCAGGATGGTGCCGCGGCCATCGAAGATCATCGCTTCGGGCAGGCCTCGGGCGTCCGCAAGAAACTGTAGCGCGCCGCTTAGCTGGGCGGGGTTATTGCGCAGCGTATCGAGTGGCTGACTCAGGGCCTCGGCCATCGCCCTGACATCGCCTTCAATCGCGCGCCGGTTCTCTAGGACATACGCGTTGGCGACGGCGACCGAAGAATTGATCGCCGTTCGGGCGCCCTCCCCGAACCAGACGTTGACGCCGACGTTGATGAAGAGTGCCGAGACGACGGCGACGATGATGGTCGGGACCACGGCCACGAAGGCGATGAGTGCGACCAATCTGAACTGGAGGCGCGAGCCGGCAGACCCACGGCGGCGCGCCATGAAGAGACGGACGAAATTGAGCGACACAACCCCGATCAGGAGCAGCAGGATGATCGTGTCGATCAGGAGAAGCGGTCGGACCGCTTCGCGCTCGGGGGTAAACGGGGCGACGCCGATAATGGCGAGATACGTCAGGGTGGCGGCGACGACCGCGGCGATGGCCAGCCCGGGCACCAAGCGGCGCACAAGGCCCACGTGTTGCACCCACGCAATAATGCGACCGAACGGTTCAGGGTTTTGTGTCTCGGATGCCATACGCTGTGACCATTCGGTTCGCAGCGACGTGCCGACGAACCACAATGTTGCATTATTGCATCACTTGGACGCGCGCACTACTTCTATTTGAAGGTCGCGAATTTTCTTTCTGAGGGTATTTCGATTGAGCCCCAACAAGGCCGCCGCCTTGATCTGATTGCCGCGGGTGGCTTTCAGGCTGAGTTCGATGAGGGGGCGCTCGACTTCTTTGATGATCCGCGGAAAGAGACCGTCCGGGGGCAATGCCGCGCCATGGGCGGCGAAATAGCCCTCGAGGTGGCGTTCGACGATGGCGCTTAGGCTGGTGTCGTCGTCTTGTTGCCGTTGGGGGGTGTCGCTCATCAACTCGCGTTCGACAACCGCGGCGGACACCGTGTCGTCCGCGGTCAATGCGGCAAGCCGGCGCATGAGGTTTTCCAATTCGCGCACGTTGCCCGGCCAAGGGTGGGCGCGCAGGCGGTCGATCGCCTCGCTGGTCAAGTGTTTGGTCGGCAGCCCCTCTTGTTCGGCGCGCAAACCGAAGTGGTGGACGAGGTCGGGGATATCGTCGGTGCGTTCCCTGAGCGGCGGTAGGCGCAAAGGGACGACGTTGAGTCGATAGAAGAGGTCTTCACGAAAGAGACCCTGGTCGACCAGTCGCCGCAACGAGCGATGAGTGGCGGCAATGATCCGGACGTCAGCGCGCCGCGATTGGCGGCTGCCGACGGCCGAGTATTCGCCTTCTTGCAATACGCGCAGCAGGCGGGTTTGTGCCTCCATGGGCATGTCGCCGATCTCGTCCAAGAAGAGCGTACCGCCCTCGGCCTGTTCGAACTTGCCGCCGTGGCGTGCAGTGGCGCCGGTAAAGGCGCCTTTTTCATGGCCGAACAATTCGCTTTCGATCAGCTCGCGCGGGATGGCGGCCATGTTGACGGCAACGAAGGGGCGGGATTTGCGGCGACCAAAATCGTGCAACGCTTTGGCGACCAGCTCTTTGCCGGTGCCTGACTCACCCGCAATCAGCACGGTAAGGTCGGTCGCGGTGAGACGTCCCATGACCCGGTAGACGTCCTGCATGGCGGCCGACCGACCGACGATGGGCATGACCTCTTCGTCGTCCTGGCGGGCGCTGAGGACCGCCGGAACACGGCGCGCACCGTCTTCTAGTGCTCGATTAACAACAGATACTAATTCATTGATATCAAAAGGTTTTGGTAGGTACTCGTAGGCTCCGCGCTCGGTGGCCCGCATGGCCGTCATCATCGTGCTGCGGGCGCTCATGACAATGACCGGGACGTCAGGTCGCGCTTTGCGGATGCGCGGTAGCATGTCGAGGCCGTCTTCGTCGGGCATCACCACGTCGGTGATGACGAGATCGCCCTCGCCCGCTTCGATCCAGGCCCATAGTGCCGAGGCGGTGCCGGTGGTTTGCACGGCATAGCCGGCACGGGCGAGCGATTGGCTGACGACCTTGCGGATGGAGGCATCGTCGTCAGCGACGAGGATCGTGGCTTCGCCGCTCATGACGCCCCACCCTCTTCGTTCGGCGCGACCGGTAGACGCAGCCGGAAGACCGTGTGGCCAGGTTCGGATTCGCATTCAACGAGGCCACTGTGATCGCCGATGATTTTCGCCACCAGCGACAACCCCAATCCGGTGCCCGATCGTTTCGTGGTCACGAAAGGATCGAACATATGACGCTGTACGTCTTCGGGAATGCCGGGACCGTTGTCGTGGATCGCGACTTCGAGCGGCAAATGGACAAGTTCGTTGGTGCCGGGAACGGCAAGACGCAATCCGGAACGGAATGCGGTCTCGAGTTGTATTTCGCACCGGGCGTCGCCGCCCGCTTCGACGGCATTCTTGATCAAGTTGAGCAACACTTGGATGAGTTGGTCGCGATTGCCGAGGACCTCGGGCAAGGACGGATCGTAGCGTTCGTGGAATTGGGCGCTGGAGGCGTAGCCAGCTTGTGCGACGCGGCGCGCATGATCGAGAACGAAGTGGATATTGACTGGGGCACGCTCGAGCGGCCGCGGGTCGGCAAAGCTCTCCATCTCGTCGATGAGATCGCAGATGCGGTCGGTTTCATTGCGAATGAGCCCGGTAAGCTCGCGATCCTCCTCGGTGGCATCGGTTTCGAGCAGTTGGGCGGCGCCGCGAATGCCGGCCAGCGGGTTTTTGATCTCGTGCGCCAAAACCGCCGCCATCCCCGTGATCGAGCGGGCGGCGTTGCGGTGATGGAGTTGGTGGCCCATGCGGGAGGCCATGGTGCGTTCGCGGATGGTCAGCAAGATGCTGCCGATTCCGTCGTTCAGGGGCGTGAGCTGAAAACTGACGTTGCGGCGCCCGATGCGCGGCGAAAACAACTCCGCGTCGTGCTCGGCGACACGACTGCCGTCGTTTTGGGCCTTGGTCAGGAGCTCGAGAAGCGCGCCGCTGGGGGGAGCGATCGACTCGATCGAGTCGCCCACTAGAACGCCCGCGCCGGCACCGAAGAAGTTTTCCGCGGCGGGATTCACGTAGTCGATCAGGCGTCCGGGGCCGATGACGACGAGCGGATCCGGGATCGCAGCCAGAATGGCGAACCCGTCCGGGTTTCGGTCGTCTTGGGTGGTCGCGGCCTCTGCCATTACGCGGCTTCCGGGTATCGGGTTGCGTCGACCAGCGTACGTAGCAGTCCGACCACCGCCGCAGGATCGTTGGCGCGGTTGATGGCATCGAGGGTCGGCTTGGCGTCCGGTAGGTCGCGCAAATACCAATTGAAATGCTTGCGCGCGTTGCGCACGGCGAGATCGTGGCCGTAGAAATCGAGCATGGCCGCGTAGTGGCGCTCCATTAGGGCGATCCGTTCGGGCAACGTCGGTGCCGCCGTTCGCTCGCCTGTGGCCAGGTATCGCGCCGCATGGCCCAGGAACCATGGCCGCCCATAGGCGCCCCGCCCGATCATCACGCCGTCGGCGCCGGACTGTTCCAGGCAGCGGTCGATGTCGTCGTAGGTCGTGATGTCGCCGTTGGCGATGACCGGCAGGGCAACCGCCTGTTTGACCGTCCGAATGAACCGCCAATCGGCGCGGCCCGTGTAGAACTGCGCGCGCGTTCGGCCATGCACCGTGATCATCTGAACGCCGCAGTCCTGGGCGATACGGGCGAGCTCGGGCGCGTTACGGTGTGCGTCGTCCCAGCCCGTGCGCATTTTGAGCGTCACCGGGACCGTGACCGCCGCGACGGTGGCTTCGATAATGCGGCGGGCGAGCGGGATTTCCCGCATCAAAGCCGAACCGCACAGGCTGCCGACGACCTTTTTGGCGGGGCAACCCATGTTGATGTCGATAATGTCGGCCCCACCGGCTTCGTTGAGGCGCGCGGCTTCGGCCATCATCTCGGGGTCGCGCCCGGCCAATTGAACGGCGTGAATCCCGGTGGCGCTGTCGCGTTCGATCATGCGGACGGAGCGCTTGGTCTTTCGCAAGAGTTCGCGGCTCGCGACCATTTCCGAAAACATCAATGCACCCCCGAGGTCCCGCACCAACCGGCGAAACGGGACGTCGGTGATACCGGTCATCGGGGCAAGGAACGCCGGTGGGTCGAGGGTAAGGGGGCCGAGTTTGATGGTCATTGGATGTGCATGACGCCAAAATGCCTAATCATTGGGCACAATAGGCGGCCTTTTTTGGCGTCGCAACGCCTTGGCGGGCTGCGATGCCCGCTTTAGGTTGCCGCCGGTGACTTCGGTGGCTCTCATCGTCGCCGCCGGCCGCGGGGCGCGGTTCGGCAGCGACCTTCCCAAACAATATGTGCCGCTTGGCGGGCAACCCCTGCTTCGCCACTGTGTGGACCATCTTTCCCGCCATCCGGCGATCGCCGCGGTGCGGGTGGTGATCGATCTCGGGGCCCGGTCGCATTACGACACGGCGGTCGCGGGCTTGCCGGTATTGGACCCGGTGGCGGGCGGCGCGAGCCGACAGGAATCGGTTCGGCTCGGGTTGGAGAGCTTCGAGGCGGACGCGCCGGATACGGTCCTCATCCACGACGGGGCACGTCCGTTTTGCGCGCTCGACCTAGTCGACCGCGTTTTGGCCGGGCTCGCCGGGCGTCAAGGCGCGATCGCGGCCCTGCCGGTGGTCGATACCCTCAAACGTGCGGATGACGACGGCGTCATCGCCGCCACGCTGGATCGGGCGGGTATGTGGCGCGCGCAGACGCCGCAGGGGTTTCGCTATCGCGCCATTCTCGAGGCGCATCGGGCGGCATCGGGTCGGGACGACCTGACCGATGACGCGGCGGTTGCCGAAATGGCGGGTCTCGACGTGGCGCTCGTCCCCGGCGCGGAGGATAATCTCAAGGTGACGACGCCCCAGGATCTCGAACGTGCCGAAGCCATATTGGCCCGACGTCAGGACGACGTGCGGGTCGGTAGTGGGTTCGACGTCCATCGCTTTGGCCCCGGCGCCGGCGTGATGCTGTGCGGCGTGGCGATTCCGCACGACCGGGGCCTGGCCGGGCATTCGGATTCGGACGTGGCCTTGCACGCGCTTACCGACGCTCTTCTCGGGGCGCTTGGCGACGGCGATATCGGCCGGCATTTTCCGCCAAGCGATCCGCAATGGCGTGGCGCGGCATCGGAGATTTTCGTGCGCGATGCGGTGGCGCGGGTGCGGCAGCGCAACGGCGCGATCGCCCATGCCGACATCACGCTGATCTGCGAGGCGCCCAAGGTGGCGCCGCATGCCGAAGCGATGCGCGCGCGCGTTGCGGCGATGTTGGGCATCGAGCCGGCTCGGGTGAGCATCAAAGCGACGACGACGGAGGGGCTTGGCTTCACCGGTCGTGGCGAGGGCATCGCCGCGCAGGCGACGGTGACGCTGCGGTTGCCGTCGTGATACCGCCGTCGTCGCTACCCTTCTTTCATCCGGCGTCGCTGATCGCGACGGTGTTCGGCACGGGCCTCGTGCCGCTGGCAGCGGGCACGGCCGGGTCGGCGGTCGCGGTGCCGATCGCGGCGCTGATCTATTGGGCGTCCGGTCCGCTGGTTTTGTTCGTGGCGACGCTCTTGGTGTTCTTCTTGGGATGGTGGGCATCGACGGTTTATGTCGCGCGGACCGGGACCGAGGATCCTGGAGCGATCGTCATCGACGAAGTGGCGGGACAATGGTTGGTATTGGTCGTCGCCCCGCTGGACGTTTGGTATTTCTTGCTGGGCTTCGTGCTGTTTCGGCTGTTCGATATCGTCAAGCCGTGGCCGGTGAGTTGGGCCGACCGCAGGATCAAAGGCGGCCTTGGCGTGATGCTCGACGACATGCTCGCGGGCGTTTACGGCGCGGCCATCGTGGTGGTGGTCGCGTGGTTCATCGAGGGGCGCAATGTTCTCTGACGGCTTGCAGGCGTTGGCGCGCGAGGTCATCGAGGGCTGTGGGCGGCGCGGCTGGATGGTGGCGACTGCGGAATCGTGTACCGGCGGACTGATCGCAGCGTGCCTGACCGAGATTGCAGGGTCGTCCGTGGCGGTTGAGCGAGGCTTCGTCACCTATCATAACGACGCCAAGCGCGAGGTGCTGGGGGTCGAGCAATCGCTTCTCGATACCGTCGGGGCCGTCAGCGAAGAGGTTGCGCGTGCCATGGCGGAAGGCGCGTTGAAGGCCTCGCAAGCGACGGTCGCCGTGTCGTGCACCGGGGTCGCCGGGCCGGGCGGCGGGTCGGCCGACAAACCGGTGGGTTTGGTTCATATGGCGGTGGCACGACGTGGCCATGCCACCCGGCACAAGCGAATGACCTATGGCGATATCGGGCGCCATGCGGTACGCGAGAAAACGGTGCGCGATGCACTAGGCATGGTGATCGACGCAATCGGAGAGGACTAGGCATGGCAGAGACGATGAAAGCGGTGTTGATCGACGAACCCGGTGGACCCGAGGGGCTTCGCGTCGACGAGGTACCTATGCCGGAGCCGGGCCCCGACGAGGTTCGGATCAAGGTCGCCTATGCCAGCATGAACCCGATGGACGTGTTCGCCCGTCAAGGCAAGGTCACCTGGTTGCCGATCAAATGGCCGTTCATTCCCGGTATCGAGCATGCCGGGGTAATCGACAAGGTCGGCGAAGGCGTCGATCCGGCGATGGTCGGCAAGCGCTATCACTCGCGGAACATGTTCGGCGGCAACGCGGAATATTCGATCGCGCCACTGTCGGCCGCGTTCCCGATGCCGGATGGGTTGGATTGGAAGGTCGGCACCTGCTACGGCGGGATGACGTGCACGTCCTATCACGCGCTGCATACTGCGGCGCGCATCCGGGAAAGCGACTGGTGCTTGTTTCATTCCGCCGCCGGACCCATTGGGATCATGCTGACGCAAATCGCCAAGGACGCCGGGGCGAAGGTGATCGGGTTGTGCAGCGGAGCGAAGTTCGACTACGCGAAGCCCTATGGCGCGGATCATCTGATCGACTACACCACGGAGGATTGGGTCGCGGCGGTGAAAGAGATCACCCAGGGCCAAGGCGCCGATATCATCGTCGACGGGAATCAAGGCCCCGACGCGGTGAAGAACTACGAGGCGATCGCGCCCGGTGGGCATTGCATCTACATCGGCGCGACGGCGGGTAGCCCCGCGCCGGATATCCCGGTCTCGACGCTGATCTTCAAATCGGCATTTGTCGGCGGGTTCAACCTGCCGCTATTGGAGGCCCGCGGCGGGCGGGACAGCGAAGAGGTTTTGCAGAAGATCATCGATGGGACTTGGAAGGTCCCGATCAGCGAGGAAGTGCCCTTGGATGAGGTGCCTGCGCTGCATGAGAAATTCGCCGCCCGTCAGGTCAAAGGCCGCGCGGTGATCCGAGTCGGCGGCGAACTGAACTGGACGCCCTAGACCATTCCCCTGCCCGTCCGGTGGTCAGGGTGACTGGGGACGCGCCGGTCGTGCGCGCTTTGGGTTAGGGTGCGACCCTTGTGAACGACGCACCTCCCCGAATCCCCCTACCCTTCATGATCGCGCTGGTGGCCAATACGGCCATCGGTCCTGCGGCGACGCAGCTGTTTGTGCCCTCGGTCCCGGCGATCGCCGTCGAGTTCGGGGTGGCGATCGGGGTCGCGCAAATTTCGTTCTCGGCAGCGATGGTGGCGTTGGCGATCTCGACATTGTTCTACGGCCCGCTATCCGATCGCTACGGGCGGTTGCCGATGCTGTACGTCGGCCTCGTGTTCTTCTTGATCGGCACGACCATCGCGCTGTTTTCAACCGATGTCACGATGCTGATCGTTGGCCGGATCATTCAAGCGGTGGGCGGCGCCGCGGGCATGGTGATTACACGCGCCATCGTACGCGACATCTATGGCCCCAAGGGTGCGGCGCGGGTGCTCGGCACGCTGATCGTGGCGATGGTCGGCGCGCCGATGCTGTCGATCGTTTTGGGCGGTCTGATTACAGACATCCTGGGGTGGCGTTGGATATTCGGGCTGTCGCTGATCCTGGGCGTACTTGTCGCGATCTTGGCTTGGGCGACGATGCGCGGGGCTGAAAAAACCACCGGGCGCGTGACCGGCATTATCGACATGCTGCGCGGTTATGGTCGGTTGTTTCGCTCGCCGGTCTATGTCGGATTTGCGCTTCAGGGCGGTTTTGGCGGCGGGTCGTTTTTCTCGTTCATGGCGGTTGGCCCCTTCCTGATGGTGGAGGTGTTGAACCGTCCGGCCACGGAATTCGGCGCCTATTTTGCGCTGGTGACTTTGGTTTTCATGGGCGGGAATTTCTTCGGCGGCCGGTTGTCGAACTGCGTGGGCCTTGAACGCATGGTGGTTGTTGGCGGCATCGCCGCCGTGACCTGCGCGGCCATCGGCCTTGGCGCCTACGCGATCTTCGGATTGAGCGTCGCGGTCATGTTCGGGACGTCGTTCTTCATCTCTTTCGGCAATGGCCTGGCCATGCCCAACAGCCAGGCCGGTGCGTTGAATGTGCTGCCGGAACTTGCGGGGACCGCGTCCGGCGCGGCAGCGTTCATTCAAACAATTTTTGGCGCCATCTTTGCGCAGGTGGTCGCGAGCATCATCGATCCAAATGGCGCCGCCCTGTTTGCCGCCATGTTGTTTGCGGTCGGCATGGCGTTGCTGTTTGGGTCGATCCCCCTAATGCTAAAGAACCGGGCGACGAAGCTCGGGGGTGGCGAAAACTGAGGATGGCGATGGATCATCTGGAAGCACATTTCACGACTCGCGACGGGCTTCGGCTTTACTACCGCGACTACGCGGGCGCCGCAGCGCATACACCGGTTCTGTGCTTGGCGGGTTCGACCTCGAATTCCAAGTCTTTCGACGACCTAGCGCCGCATATCGCCCAAGCTCGTCGAGTGCTGACGATGGAGTGGCGCGGACATGGGCAGTCCGACTGGGACCCCGACGAAATCCACTACGGCTTTCAGGTTGATGCCGACGACGTGGTCGAACTGTTGGCGCATTTAGGTATTCCCAAGGTCGTCATCATCGGGACCTCGCGCGGCGGGATCATTGCGATGGTGTTGGGGCTCTCCAACCCGGAGGTTTTAGCCGGGGCGATCATGAACGATATCGGGCCCAAAATCGGCGATGCAGGCACGGTCCGGTTGCGGTCGCGGACCGTCGTGGAGGTGGTGTTCGATTCGTTTGAGGAAGCCGGCCGGGCGGCGCGCGAACGCTATGATACCGCAACGCCCGATCTGGATGAGGCGTATTGGACGCGGTATGCCCGACGGACGTGCCGGTTGGGCGACGACGGTAAGGTACGTCCGGACTACGATCCTGGGTATGGCCGGGCGTTTCGCGCGGGGCAGCGGCAGGGTTCTTTGTGGCCGGCGTTCGAATCTTTGATCAACATCCCGGTGCTGGCGATTCGCGGTTCTGAGTCCGACATCCTCGAAGCCAAAGGGATGGCCGCGATGGCGGAACGCAAGCCAGACATGCACACCGCGACTATCCCGGGGCGCAACCATTGTCCGTTCTTGGACGAGCCGGAAAGTCTCAAGGCGATCGATGCCTTCCTCGAGACGGTATAGCGTCCGCGCGACTTGACGGGCTTGGACCTGCGCGCCACAACCGGGACAACAAAGGGAGAGATCATGAGCCAGAAAATGCGCGCCATCGTTGTGGATGCTCCGGGCGATCCGTCGGTTCTTCAGCTGCGCGAGGTCGACGTGCCGGAACCGGCGAGCGGGCAAGTGCGGATCAAGGTGGCTTATTGCGCGCTCAATCCGCTGGATACCCACAGCCGGGCCGCGCGCGTCGCTTGGGGGGCGCCGACGATGCCCTACACGCCGGGCTACGAATATGCCGGGGTTGTCGATGCGGTGGCAGACGATGTCGAGGAGGAATTGATCGGGCAACGCGTGGTGGCCGTCGGCGAATGGGGCGGCAATGCGGAATACGCCTTGGCCACAAGCGCGCGACTGATACCGGTGCCCGATGCCTTCGATTGGAAAACCGCGGCGGTGTTTGCCACGTGCGCGCCGACCTCGTGGCATCTGGTGCATTCGGCCGGCAAAGTGAAGGACGGCGACGTCGTCGTGGTGCATTCCGCGGCGGGCGCCGTAGGCGCGCTGACCACGCAAATCGCCAAAGATGCGGGCGCGGTGGTGTATGGGTTGGTGGGCAGCGACTCCCGCGCCCAATACGCCAAGCAATTCGGGGCCGACATGCTGATCGACCGGGTGGCCGGCAATTGGGCGGACGTCGTGCTGCGGCTGACGAACGATCGCGGCGCCAATGTCATTTTCGACGGTGTTGCAGGGCCCGACGCCCCGTTGAACTACCGCGCGGTCGCGCCTTTAGGGAACGTGATTTACCTCGGCCAGATGGCGGGTCCGCCGCCCGAGGTGAATATCGGGCAGCTGATCGGCAAGTCGTTCTCGGTGACCGGGTTCGTTCAGTATTTTCATCAAGCCGCGACGCGGCGTGCTGAGGAACCGGAACTGTTCGGCAATCTGGCGAGCGGCAAATGGCGCATCCCGGTGGAACGCGTCGAGCCTTTGGAAAAGGTGGCCGAACTGCACGAAGCCTTCGAGGGCCGGCAGTTGTTGGGGCGCACGCTGATCGAGGTCGGCGGCGAGATTTAGGCTAGGCGGCACCCTCGTTGGGTGCAGCCGTGGCCGCCTGGTTTTCATCGCCGTAGATCTGATGGGCGCGTTTTTCGAAGGCGCGCACCATGCGTTGCACGGCCTCGTTGAAGACGGCACCGATAAGGCTTTGTAGAAGCCGCGACCGAAATTCGAAATCGACGTAAAAATCGATGGTGGTATGCGCCCCGCCCGCCTCTGGGATGAAGAGCCAGTGGTTGTTGAGGTATTTGAACGGGCCGTGGGCGTATTTGACGTCGATCCGTTCGGGCGGCGTGAGCGTCACCTCCGAGGTGAACTTCTCGCGAAACATTTTGAAGCCGATGACGAGATCGGCATGGATGACGTTGCCTTTGCGCGAGTTGATGCGGCTGGCGACGCACCACGGTAGGAACTCGCTATAACGATCGACGTCGGCGACAAGATCGAACAGCTGCTGCGGGGTATAGGGCAGCAGCTTTTTTTCGGCGTGGGTCGGCACGGATCAGCCAGCCAGTTGCGCGTCGCGGAAGGCGCGAAGTTTCGCGAAGTCGTCGCCCGCCAAATAGGACGACCGTGTCATCGGCGAAGCCGAGACCATCAAGAAGCCTTTGACCCGCGCCATCTGGGTGTAGTCCTCGAACTCGGCGGGCTCGACGAAGCGATCGACGCCGATGTGTTTGACCGTGGGCTGCAGATACTGACCGATGGTGATGAAGTCGACGTCGGCGGCGCGGAGGTCGTCCATGACTTGCGCGACTTCGGTCTTGGTTTCGCCGAGTCCGACCATGATTCCCGATTTAGTGAACATGGCAGGGTCGAGCTTTTTGACCGTCTCCAGCAGCCGAAGCGAGTGGTCGTAGCGCGCGCCGGGGCGAACCTCGGGATAAAGCCGTCGCACGGTTTCGAGGTTGTGGTTGTAGACATCGGGCTTGGCGCGAACGATAGCCTCGACCGCCCCTTCTTTGCGCAAGAAATCGGGCGTGAGGATTTCGACCGTGGTGTCGGGCGTGTGTTCGCGTAACGCGGCAATCGTCTTGATGAATTGATCGGCGCCGCCGTCGTCGAGGTCGTCGCGATCGACCGAGGTGACGACGATGTGCTGGAGGCCGAGTTCTTTAGCGGCGAGCGCGGTGTTTTCCGGCTCGAACGGATCGACGGCGCCCGGTTTACCGGTGGTGACGTTGCAGAAGGCGCACGCGCGGGTGCAAATTTCGCCGAGGATCATGACCGTGGCATGACCTTGGCTCCAGCATTCGCCGATGTTGGGACAGGCAGCCTCTTCGCACACCGTGTAGAGGTTCAAGCGACGCATGAGCGCGCGCGTTTGGTGGTATTCCGGCGAGACCGGCGCCTTGGCGCGGATCCACGCCGGCTTGCGCTTGATCGGGTTGTCGGGCTTGTGCGCTTTTTCGGGGTGGCGCAAACGCGCTGTTTGGCCCGTGCTGGCGGTTGTCATCTGACCCTAGAAATGGAGTGCATGACCGTAAGCGTCAAGAACCGACTCGTGCATCATTTCGGACAACGTCGGGTGCGGGAACACCGTATGCATCAGGTCGGCTTCGGTGGTTTCCAGCGTTTTGGCGACGGTATAGCCCTGGATCAGTTCGGTGACCTCGGCGCCGATCATGTGTGCGCCCAGAAGTTCGCCGGTTTTGGCGTCGAACACGGTTTTGATGAGGCCCTCGGGTTCACCCAGCGCAATCGCCTTGCCATTGCCGATGAAGGGAAACTTGCCGACTTTGACATCGTGGCCTTTTTCCTTCGCGGCCTTTTCGGTGAGGCCGACGCTGGCGACCTGAGGGTGGCAATAGGTGCAGCCCGGAATGTTGAGCGTGGCCATGGGATGCACATCTTTGAGGCCGGCGATCTTTTCAACGCAGATCACTGCTTCGTGCATCGCCTTGTGCGCAAGCCACGGCGGGCCGACGAGATCGCCGATGGCGTAAATGCCGTTGACGCCGGTCTCGAGCCATTCGTTGACGACGACATGACCGCGATCGACCTTGACGCCCTTGACGGTATGGAGGCCGCAGGCTTCGACATTGCCCGTGATGCCCACGGCGAGGATGACTTTTTCCGCGGTGACCGTCTGGGCCTTGGTTTTGCTGCCTTTCATCGGTTCGATGGTGGCGGTGGTACCGCCCTTCCCCGCTTTGAGCGCGGCGACCGAGGCACCGGTAATGATGGTCATGCCCTGCTTTTCGAATTGTTTGCGGGCATGGGCCGAGATGTCTTCGTCTTCGACCGGGAGGATGCGGTCCAGCACCTCGACGACGGTCACCTCTGCGCCCATCGTGCGGTAGAAGCTGGCGAATTCGATGCCAATGGCGCCGGAGCCGATGACCAACAGCGATTTCGGCATGGACTCGGGGACCATGGCCTCTTTGTAGGACCAGACGTCTTTGCCGTCGGCCTTGATGTTGGGCAAATCGCGAGCGCGCGCACCGGTCGCCAAGATGACGTGCTTGGCGTTGACCTCGGCGATGGCCTTACCGTCTTTGGTAACGTTGATCTTGCCCGGCCCGTTCATCGCACCGTGGCCGTCGATGACGTCGACCTTGTGCTTTTTGAGGAGGTGTCCGACGCCGCCGGAGAGTTGTTTGGAGACTTTGCGGCTGCGGGCCACGACCTTTTTGATATCGAACGTGATGTCTTTGGCGCTGAGGCCGAACTCGTCGAGACGATGCATTAGGTGGTAGATCTCGGACGAGCGCAGCAACGCCTTGGTCGGGATGCAGCCCCAATTGAGGCAGATGCCGCCGAGGTGCTCGCGCTCGATGCACACGGTCTTGAGACCGAGTTGGGCGGCGCGAATGGCCGCGACGTAGCCGCCAGGGCCGCCACCGAGAACCGCGAGATCGTATTGCTGTGCTGCCATGATCGCCTTCGATGCGTTTGGTTTGAGCGGAGCTGAACGGAAAGGCGCGTCGCCTAGAGCAGCATTGTGACGGGATCTTCGATGAAGCCCTTGAACGCCTTCAGAAGTTCGGCCCCGATGGCGCCGTCGACGACGCGGTGATCGCACGACAAGGTGCAGGACATCATTGTCGCGACCGAAAGCGCCCCGTCTTTGACGACCGGGCGTTGTTCGCCGGCGCCGATGGCGAGGATCGCGCCTTGCGGCGGGTTGATCACGGCGGCGAATTCTTTGATGCCGAACATGCCGAGGTTGGAGATCGAGAACGTGCCGCCTTGGTATTCCTCGGGCATCAGTTTGCCTTCGTGTGCGCGGCCGGCGAGGTCTTTCATCTCGGTGGAAATCTCGGCGAGGCCTTTGCTGTCGGCGTTGCGGACGACCGGGGTGATGAGCCCGTTTTCCACCGCGACAGCGACCGAAATATCGGCGCTGTGGTAGCGCAGTGTCGCGGCGTCGGTCCAACTGGCGTTGGCGGCCGGGACTTTCTTGAGGGCGAGCGCGGCCGCGCGAATGACGAAATCGTTGACCGACAGTTTGAACGCGCCGTCCTCCGCACCGCGCGCGTTGAGCTCTTTGCGCATCGCCAAGAGGTTGTCGATCTCGCATTCGATGGTGAGATAGAAATGCGGGACGGTTTGTTTGGATTCGGCCAACCGGCGCGCGATGACTTTGCGCATGTTGGTGTTGGGTATTTCGGTGTACTCGGCCGCGCCCGGTTGTGCAGGCGCCGCTGCCACGGCGGCTGCGGGCGTGGCGGTCGCTTGCGGTGCGGCACCGCCGGAAAGCGCCGCGTCGATATCGGCTTTGACGATGCGCCCGTTGGGGCCCGACCCGGTCAGGGTTGCGAGGTCGAGGCCGGCCTGGGCGGCCATACGC
>JAYONB010000015.1:0-46812 GCA_038121105.1 Alphaproteobacteria bacterium
ATGCGCTCGAAGGCGAGTACCGCGAGCGTTTCATGCTGCACTACAACTTCCCGCCCTACTCGACCGGCGAAACCAAATTCATGGCCTCTCCGGGGCGTCGTGAGATCGGACACGGCAAATTGGCGTGGCGTGCCTTGCGGCCGTTGCTGCCGACCGCCGAGGCCTTCCCGTACACCATTCGTGTCGTCTCGGAAGTGACCGAGTCGAACGGTTCGTCTTCGATGGCGACGGTGTGCGGATCCTCGCTGTCGATGATGGGGGCCGGTGTGCCGTTGCGCGCGCCGTGCGCCGGGATCGCGATGGGCTTGATTTTGGAAGACAGCGGCTTCGCCGTGCTGTCCGACATCCTGGGCGACGAAGATCACCTCGGCGACATGGACTTCAAGGTGGCGGGCACCGAATCCGGTATTACCGCGCTGCAGATGGACATCAAGGTGACCGGAATCACCAAAGAGATCATGCAGGCTGCTCTTGACCAAGCACGCGACGGCCGGCTGCACATCTTGGGTGAAATGTCGAAGGCGCTCAGCACCGCGCGGGAAGAGGTCAACGACAACGCCCCGCGCATCACCACGTTGCAGGTGCCCAAGGACAAGATCCGTGAAATTATCGGAACTGGCGGCAAAGTCATTCGCGAGATTTGCGAAGTGACCGGCGCCAAGGTCGATATCGAAGACGACGGTACGGTGAAGGTCGCCAGCTCCAACACCGAATCGGCCGAAGCGGCGGTCAAATGGATCCGCGATATCGTGGCCGAGCCCGAGGTTGGCGTGATCTACCGCGGCAAAGTCGTGAAGGTCGTGGACTTCGGCGCTTTCGTGAACTTCATCGGCTCCAAAGACGGGTTGGTCCACATCTCCGAACTGGCCCCGCAGCGGGTCGGCAAAGTGACCGACATCGTCAACGAAGGCGACGAAGTGTGGGTCAAGGTCTTGTCGTTCGACGATCGCGGCAAGGTCCGGCTCAGCATGAAGTCGATCGACCAAGAATCGGGCGAAGAAAAAGACGCAGAACCGGCCAAAGAAGCCGGCGAATAAGCGTGCGATCCGTTGGTTTGCTCGGTCGTCAGGCGGCGACCGAGCGCCGACGGGTTGGTCTAACGTGGAATCGTTCTATATTGAAGGGGACACCCTCATTTGGGCGTGTACCGCCAAGGATGCTGGATCGTGAAACCCCTCAATAGCATGCGTATTTCGGGCTTTGACGCCCTCCCTTTGATCGAGGGCGGCAAGGGAATCTCGATCTCCAACGGCGAGAGTTCCGGCGCCTGGGCCGCTGCGGGCGCGGTCGGCACCTTCTCCGGCGTCAACGCGGATTCATACGACGATGCGGGCGAGATGATCCCGCAGCAGTATTTCGGCCGGACCCGGGTCGAACGACACGAAGAACTCGTCAAATATGCCATCGACGGCGGCGTGACCCAGGCCGAAATCGCCCACGAACTGGCCGGTGGTCATGGCCCAGTCCACATGAACGTTTTGTGGGAAATGGCCGCAGCGGAGCGCGTCCTGATCGGGATACTCGAGCGCGCCAGCCATCTGATTCACGGCGTGACCTGCGGTGCGGGCATGCCCTACAAGGTGGCCGAAATTGCGGCGCGGTTTAACGTCCACTACTACCCCATCGTCTCGTCCGGTCGCGCGTTCCGCGCCTTGTGGAAACGCGCCTACCATAAATTCGCCGAACTGCTCGGCGGCGTTGTTTACGAAGACCCCTGGCGTGCCGGTGGCCATAACGGCTTGTCCAATAGTGAAGACCCCGACCAGCCGGAAGATCCCTATCCCAGAGTTCTCGAACTTCGGCAAAAAATGCGCGAGTTCGGGCTCGACGAAACCCCGATCATCATGGCCGGGGGTGTTTGGTTCCTACGCGAGTGGGACGCGTGGATCGACAATCCGGAGCTGGGACCGATTGCCTTCCAGTTCGGCACCCGGCCGTTGCTCACCGTTGAAAGCCCGATCTCGGACGCCTGGAAGCAAAAGCTGCTGCAGCTTGAGGAAGGTGACGTCTACCTCAACAGTTTCAGCCCCACCGGTATGTGGTCATCGGCGGTCGAAAACGAATTCCTGCGCGAGCTCAAGGAACGCGCGACCCACCAAATCGCCTATACCCGCGAGCCGTTCGGCGATCACAACGCCGAGTTCTCGTTCGGGCCGCGTAAAAAGCCGGTCTATGTCACCGAGCACGACAAGAGCCGCGCCCAGGAATGGATCGACGCGGGCTTCACCGAACCGATGAAGACCCCGGACTCGACGCTTATTTTTGTGGCCCCCGAGGTAAAGCGCGAAATTCGCATCGATCAAGCAGAATGCATGGGTTGCCTCAGTGCCTGCCGTTTCTCCAATTGGTCGCAGGAAAAAGGCAATACGACGGGCAAGAAGACCGATCCGCGCAGCTACTGTATCCAAAAGACCTTGCAGGTCATCGGCCATAGTGACGAGGTAGAAAACCAGCTGATGTTCGCGGGTCACGCCGCGTTCCGCTTTAAGGACGACCCTTTTTATTCGAACGGCTTCGTGCCGACCGTGAAGCAACTCGTTGATCGACTGGTAACAGGGGATTGAGACATCCGCGCACGATGTCGCGGGCTTGATCGAGAAACCTTATGACGACACTACGCCAATCCGATGCGACCGCCGCAGCCCAAGAGCGCATTCGTGCGGCGGGTTTGCGCCCCACACGTCAACGTGTGGCGCTTGCCCAACTCTTGTTCGACCATGGCCAACGCCATCTGACCGCGGAGACGCTCCATGGCGAGGCCGTCGCCGACGGGATCAGCGTATCGCTGGCGACGATCTACAACACGCTCCACCAGTTCGTGCGCGTGGGGTTGTTGCGCGAGGTGACCGTCGAACCGGGCCGTTCCTATTTCGACACCAACGTGTCGGACCACCATCACTTCTTTCACGAGGCCAACGGCGAGCTTGAAGACATCGCGGCGCTTTCGGTCGATCTGTCGGCCCTCCCCGAACCGCCGGTTGGAACGGAAATCAATCGTGTCGATGTGGTGGTGCGCCTGAAGGATCGGCGCAGTTAACCGGGCGTTTTTTGCCGAGCCCGTGGTTCATTAAAGCGATTCCAAACTATTGACCACAGCCCGACCCGTCGCCATATTGGGATTTCGGGCTGAGCAACGCTCGAGCGTACTCATTCCCACTCGTTTCCAAGAAGAATATGTCGAAGGAGGACACCGATGCCCGCACTTAAAGGGACGAAAACCGAACAGAATTTGAAGGACGCGTTTGCCGGCGAGTCACAGGCCAACCGTCGCTATCTGTATTTCGCGCAAAAGGCCGATGTCGAAGGCTACAACGATGTCTCGACCGTGTTCCGCTCGACCGCCGAAGGCGAGACCGGCCACGCCCATGGACATCTCGAGTTTCTCGAAGAGACCGGCGATCCGGCCACCGGTGAGCCGATCGGCACCACCGAGAAAAACCTCAAAGCCTCGGTTGCCGGCGAGACCCACGAATACACCGACATGTATCCCGGCATGGCCAAGACCGCCCGGGACGAGGGTTTCACCGAGATCGCAGACTGGTTCGAGACCTTGGCCAAGGCCGAAAAGTCGCATGCCGGCCGCTTCCAGAAAGCGCTCGACAACCTCTAAGCGCCCGACGGCGTCATAAGGGCGGGGGCGGCCAACAGCCGCCCCCGTTTGATTCAAGATGAAAGAAGGTTCCACCGAAGCGCCGATCCGCCATCCGATCGCCTGGCAGGACCCGGCCTTTACCGACCTCGACGCGCTCGACGATGAAATGCGGCGGGTGGCCGACATCTGTCACGGCTGTCGCCGGTGCTTCAATCTGTGCGATTCGTTTCCGCGGCTTTTCGATCTGATCGACGAAAGCGACACCGGCGAGCTCGACTCGGTCGACAGTCGCGATTTCAAGCCGGTCGTCGACGCCTGCACGTTGTGCGACATGTGCTTCCTGACCAAATGTCCCTACGTACCGCCGCACGAGTTCAATCTCGACTTTCCGCACCTGATGCTGCGCTACCGCGTAGCGGAACGAAAACACGGTATCAAACCGGGGTTTGCCGAATCGCAACTGACCAAGACCGATCGCAACGGTAGGCTCGCCAAACTGGCGGCCCCGCTGGCGAATTGGGCGTCGGCGCGCACCAACAAGCTAACGCGACCGGTGCTCAAAGGCGTGGCGCACGTGCACGAAGACGCCGAGCTCCCGAAATTTCATAGCGAAACGTTCGTTGCCAAGGCGGCGTATCATCCTGCGCCGCCGAACGACACGGCCCCCGCCAAGGGGCGCAAGGCGGTGCTCTATGCCACCTGCTTTGTAAACTACAACAACCCCGGCATCGGCGATGCCGCCCGTAGGGTATTGGCGCGCAACGGCGTCGAGACCGAGGTGGTTTATCCCGAATGCTGCGGCATGCCCCAACTCGAAGGCGGCGAAATCGCCGATGTCGCCGATCGCGCGGCGCGCATTGCCGCCTTGATGGCCGGCTGGATCGAGGACGGCTACGACATCGTGGCGATGACCCCGTCCTGCGCGCTGATGCTGAAATTCGAATGGCCGCTCATCGTGCCGGACAACCCGCAGGTTCGCCGTCTCTCCGAGGCAACCTACGATTTGTCGGAATACGTCGTCGACATTGCCAAGAAAGAAGGTCTTGCCGAGGGTATTAAGCCGCTACCCGGCGGGGTCGCGGTGCATCTCGCTTGCCATGCCCGCGCTCAAAATATGGGCGCCAAATCGGCCGAGCTGTTGCGCCAGGTGCCCGAGACCGAGGTAACGATCGTCGAGCGCTGTTCCGGGCACGGCGGGTCGTGGGGCATCAAGACCGAAAACTTTCCGGTCGCGCTCAAGGTCGGCGCACCGGCCGCGCAACGGGCGGCCGACGCCAATGCCGCCTTTGTGGTGTCCGAATGTCCGCTCGCCGGCAAACATATCGTGCAAGGCATGGAGCGCATCGAAGGCGCGGTAGATAAGCTCGATAGCGCCCAGGCCTTCCACCCGATCGAATTGATGGCGCGAGCCTACGGAGAAACGACGTGACGCGCGCGGCCCACGAAATCACCCGCGCCGATCTGATGGCGATGGACGATTACGGCGCCATCCGCAAAGAAAAACGCGCCGAGGTTTCGGCGATCAAACAAAACCGCCGCGTCGGCGTCGGACCGTTCGCCACGTTTTATTTCGAGAACTACGACACCATGTGGATTCAAATCCACGAAATGCTGTTTATCGAAAAAGGTGGCGAGGCCCAAATCGACGACGAGCTCACCGCCTACAATCCTTTGATTCCAAAGGGAAAAGAACTCGTCGCGACACTCATGTTCGAAATACCCAATCCCGAAATGCGGGATCGCGAACTGCGCCGCCTGACTGATGTCGAACATAAAGTGGCGCTCAAGATCGGTGATGCGGTCGTTCCCGCGGTGCCCGAGGGCGACGTCGAGCGCACCAAGGCCGACGGCAAAACCTCCTCGGTGCATTTTCTGAAGTTCCCGATGACCGAGGATCAGATCGCGGCGTTTTGCGACGACGCCCAACCGGCGGTGCTGCAGATCGATCACGCCAATTACGGACATATGGCGACGATCCCGGCCGCCGCGCGCGCAGCCCTGCAAACCGACTTCGACTAGGTCTAGTCGAACTCTTCCTGGGGATAGACCCCCCACAGATAGCTGCGCGGCAGCCAGCCGCGCCGCGCGCGAATTTCCACTTTGCACCAATCTTGGCGGCAGGCCAGCAGGCGGCCCTGCACGCCAGGCTCGGCGAACAACACCGGTGCGGCATCGACCGCAGGGCGCTCTCGCACGGTGCGCATGGTACCGGTCACGACGGCCCACCGTTCTTGCGAAAGCAAGCGCCGGTGGACCCAACCTTCGTCGCCTTCATGGTCGCGCACCCGGATCCATTGCTCGAATTCGGCGATCGCCTCGACCGGCAATCGTGCGCGCTTGAACACCCAGTCGACGGGGTAGCGCGTGCCCGGCCCGGTTCGCACGTTGACCGTATCATGGCGCAGCGACACGAAATGCGGCGTGTAGTCGGTCTGCGCCGCCGCTGGTGTCGCGCCGACAAGAAGCCCCCACAGCAGGGCCGCCATAAGCGTAGTCGCACCAAAGATCGGATGAGTTGTTCGCCGCACGGCGTTATATGGCAACCGCGACGCACTTCGGTCAAGCAAGCCTCTCGTGAATGCTTTCCTCGACCGTCTACCTTCCCGTATCGGACCCGATTTGCTAGAGATTGCCCTTGGCAATGCTGGCGAATCGGTCATGACAAAACGCAAGCCTCGGGTCATCGTCACGCGCAAGCTGCCGGACGAAATCGAAACCCGCATGATGGAGTTGTTCGAGACGCGCTTGAACGTCGACGACACCCCTTTGTCGGCCGACGATCTCCGCCAGGCCGTTCAGAATTGCGACGTGTTGGTTCCCACCGTGACCGACAAAATCGATGCCGATTTGCTTGCCGCGGCGGGCCCCGATCTCAAGCTCATCGCCAATTTCGGCAACGGGGTCGATCACATCGATCTTGCGGCGGCGCAAGAACGCAACATCACCATCACCAATACTCCCGGCGTGCTGACCGAAGATACCGCCGACATGACCATGGCGTTGATCCTGGCGGTGCCCCGGCGCCTGGTTGCCGGCGAGAATCTACTGCGTTCCGGCGCGTGGCCTGGGTGGTCGCCCAGCTTCATGTTGGGTCGCCGTATTTGGGGCAAGCGGTTGGGCATCGTCGGGATGGGGCGCATCGGCACCGCGCTGGCGCGCCGGGCACGCGGCTTCGGGCTATCGATCCACTACCACAACCGCAATCGGGTGGCGCCTGAGATCGAGTCCGACCTTGAGGCTACCTACTGGGAGAGCCTCGATCAGATGCTGGCTCACATGGACATCGTATCGGTCAATTGCCCGCATACCCCGGCCACCTATCATCTGTTGTCCGCGCGACGGCTCAAACTGTTGCGCAAAGAGGCTTTCGTGGTGAACACCGCGCGTGGCGAGATCGTCGATGAAGACGCGCTGATCGCCATGCTCAAGGCGGGCGATTTGATGGGCGCGGGGCTCGATGTCTACGAGAACGAACCGCACATCAAACCGGGCTTCCTCCAGCTCGACAACGTGGTGTTGTTGCCTCACATGGGCTCGGCCACGCTGGAAAGCCGCCTCGCCACCGGCGAGTTGGTGCTGATCAACATCCGCACCTACATGGACGGTCACAAGCCGCCCGACCGCGTCATCGCGGGCACCACGATTTAGGTCAGATAAACAACATTGCGCCGTCGGCGCGGGCATCGTTGAGGAACGTCACCAGGCCGCCCTCGACGAACGGCACGTCGTCGCGCAACTCTGCGCGGTCGATGCCTTTGGCGCGCAAGCCCATGTCGCACACCATGAAGGATGCGCCCAACTCCACGCAGGCCTGGAGCAATTCTTCGAACGTGCCGACGCCCCGCGTCGCGAACGCGGCATCGACGGCCGCACCGTCGCGCCCGTCCTCGGCCGTCACCGTCTGCCACCCCGGCGCGCCGTCGGCGGTGCGGGTCACGCACGCAATTGCCTCCATGGTGAAAAACAACGTTACCGGCGTGTTGGTGGCGATCGCCGCCGCTGCGGTGGCCAACGCGTAGTGGACCTTGTCGAACGCGCCGCTATAGACGATCAGCGACAGTTTGGCGGGTCGGTCAGGCGGCATCGGCGTCCACCGTCGTGATGCTGGGCTGCGCCCCGCACAAGGCGCACGCGGGATCGGGTTTTACGCGCACCTTGCGAAACGACGCCGTAAGCCCCTCGTAGATCATCAACGTCCCCGACAGGCTTTCGCCGATGCCGAGGATTTCCTTGATCACCTCGGTCGCTTGGAGCGTGCCCATGGTCCCGGCCAAGGCGCCCAGCACGCCGCCCTCGGCGCAACTCGGGATCAGGCCCTCGGGCGGCGGTGTGGGATAAATGCAGCGGTAGCAGGGGTTTGCGCCACCAAGGTGAGACTTGAACGTCGACAATTGGCCGTCGAATCGCAACACCGCGGCCGACACCAGCGTCTTGCCCCCCAAATGACAAGCGTCGTTGAGCAAAAACCGGGTCGGAAAATTGTCGCTGCCGTCGGCCACGATGTCGTAATCGGCGATCAAGGCGGCGACGTTGTCAGGCCCCAATCGTTGGTCGTGCGTGACGACGCGGACGTCGGGGTTCAACGCGCGTAACGTCGTTGCGGCGCTTTCGGTCTTGGGCGCATCGATGCGCTCGGTGGTATGGGCGATTTGGCGTTGTAGATTGGACAGACTGACCCGGTCGTTGTCGACAATCCCCAACGTGCCGACCCCGGCGGCCGCCAAATACATCAACAGCGGCGAGCCCAAACCGCCCGCACCCACCACCAGGACTTTGGCGTCTAGAAGTTTCGTCTGACCGGTCCCGCCGACCTCATCGAGAATGATGTGGCGCGCGTAGCGGTGGATCTGGTCTTCGGTGAAGTCCATCGCGTCAGGCGAGGTCGAACAACGCCGTCGACAGATAGCGTTCCGCGAAAGACGGCAAGACGACCACCAACTGACGGCCCGCCCAGTCGTCGCGCGCGCCGATTTCGGCGGCGGCCGCGAGCGCCGCGCCGGACGAGATGCCGACGGCTAAGCCTTCCAGCTTGGCCGCCTGGCGCGCCGTTTCCAGTGCGGTTTCGTTGGCGATGGTCACCACGTCGTCGATCAGCGACCGATCGAGGTTGCCGGGCACAAAGCCCGCGCCGATGCCTTGGATGGCGTGGGGCCCCGGCTCGCCGCCCGACAAGATGGCGCTGTCTTCGGGTTCCACCGCAATCATCTTGAGGTCGGGCTTGCGCGGTTTCAGCACGCTGCCCACGCCGGTCAACGTGCCGCCGGTGCCTACGCCGCACACCACGCCGTCGACCTTGCCGGCGGTGCCGGCCCAAATCTCTTCCGCCGTCGTGCGGCGATGGATCTCGGGATTGGCTGGGTTGTCGAACTGCCGCAACGAAATCGCGTTCGGCAGGTCGGCCAAGATCTCTTCAACGCGGGCGATCGCACCCCGCATGCCTTTCGGGGCCGGCGTCAGTTCTAGCTCGGCCCCCAGCAGCTGCAGCATCTTGCGGCGCTCTTGCGACATGCTTTCGGGCATTGCCAGAATCAACCGATAGCCGCGTGCCGCGCAGACGAACGCCAACGCAATCCCGGTATTGCCCGAGGTCGGCTCGACGATCACCGTGTCGGGCTTCAGCGAGCCGTCAGCTTCGGCGGCATCGATCATGGCCGCGCCGATGCGGTCCTTGACCGACCCCAGCGGGTTGAAGAATTCCAGTTTGCCGATCAACTCGGCACGACACTGCAAGGCCGCGGCAAGCCGCGGCAGGCGGACCAGTGGCGTGCCGCCGATCGTGTCGGTGATGGAGTTGTGAATGTGGTCGGTGTCGGCAGTCATATATTGAAATCCATCCGGTCGGGTTTCGGGGAATCGACGCAAGTGCGGGCCCGCTGACACAAGGTCTCTAGGGTCACCGCGTCCAGGCGCGCCATGGTCTCGTCTTGTAAGTCGCGCCACAGCGGCGCGATCACCTGACGACCGATCTCGGAATTGCTGATCTGGCTGAGATCGTCCTCGCTGTCTTGGGCGTACACCACGCGGGCGATTTCGCCCACCGTGATGCGCCGCCGCTCCCGCGCCAACCGATAGCCGCCACGCGGGCCGCGCACGCCGCGCAGCACCCCGGCGCGCACCAAACGCTGCATCACTTGTTCCAGGTAGCGTTGGGGAATGCCCTGACGGGCCGTAATGTCACGCGACTGCACCGGGTCGGGGCCGCCATGAATGGCGATATCTACCACCGCCTCCAGCGCGTACATCATCTTTTTGGAGAACCGCAGCACCACATCAGCCCTCTGTGCCCGTCGAACCGAAGCCGCCTGCACCGCGATCGGTATCGTCGAGAGCCGCCTCGCGCCACGTGACCCGGGTCACCGGCGCGACAACCAACTGCGCGATCCGGTCGCCGCGATTGATCGCCGCGGGTTCGGTCCCGTGGTTGATCAAGATGACGCCGATCTCGCCGCGATAGTCGGCATCGATGGTGCCCGGCGCGTTCAACACCGTAACCCCTTGTTTGAGCGCCAGTCCGGACCGTGGCCGCACCTGCGCTTCGAAATCGGCGTCCAGCGCAATGCGGATGCCGGTCGGGACCAACGCCCGCGCCCCCGGGGCGATTTCGATGGTATTGGCGATCGCGGCGCGCAGGTCCATCCCGGCACTGCCCGCGGTTGCGTAGGACGGCAGAGGCAGGTCTTGGGCATGCGCCAAGCGTTCGATGGAGATCGTCATGTCGGGGGTCCCAAGTGGGCGGCGATGCGTTCGGCGAGACGCTCGGCCACTTTTTCTTTGGTCATCTCGGGCCAGGCGTCGTGCATGTCGTCACCGATCAGGGTGACGGTATTGTCGTCCGCGCCGAAGGTCGAACTGCCGGCCACGCTATTGGCGACGATCCAGTCGCAGCCCTTGCGCAATCTTTTGGCTTGGGCGTTTTCGTTGACGGCTTCGGTTTCGGCGGCAAATCCCACGACCAAAGCGGGCCGCCCGTCGGTCATGTGCGACACGGTTGCCAAAATGTCGGGATTTTCGACCAAGCTGATCGTCGGTACACCGGTGCCCGATTTTTTGATCTTGGCCTCGGCGAGGTCGGCGCTCCGCCAATCCGCGACGGCCGAGGCAAAAACCGCGACATCGGCGGGGAGCGCGGCCTCGCAGGCCGCCATCATATCGCGCGCCGTGGTGACAAAGCGCATCGATACCCCCGGCGGGTCCGGCAAATTGGTGGGTCCGCTGATCAGCGTCGTCGCCGCGCCGAGACGGGCCAGCGCGGCGCCGATGGCATGGCCCTGCCAGCCGCTCGACCGGTTGGCGATATAGCGTACCGGGTCGATCGGTTCGTGGGTCGGGCCGGAGGTCACGATCGCGCGCCGCCCGGCCAGCGGCAGCGGCGCCGCGGGCTCGATATGGTCGAGGGTGTCGGCTATTGCGGTGACCAGGTCGGCGGGCTCGACCAGCCGCCCGTCGCCCGATTCGCCGTCCGCCAGTTCGCCCGCCGCCGGTCCGACGATCCGCACGCCGTCGCTCCGCAGGGTATCGACGTTGCGTTGGGTCGCCACGTGATGCCACATCCGCACGTTCATCGCCGGCGCGATCAAGATCGGCTTGTCGGTCGCGATCAAGGTGGTGGTGGCCAGGTCGTCGGCAATGCCCATCGCCATCTTGGCGATTAGGTTCGCGGTCGCCGGCGCGACGACCACAAGGTCGGCCTCGCGCGACAGCCGGATGTGGCCCATCTCCGATTCGTCTTTCAGCGAAAACGTGTCGAGGTAGACCGGCTGGGCGCTCAGCGCCGCGACCGACAAGGGCGTCACGAACTCGCAGGCGGATCGGGTCATGATGCAGCGCACGCTTGCGCCCTCGGCGCGCAGGCGGCGGATCAAATCCAGCGCCTTAAACGCCGCAATACCACCGCTGACGACAAGAAGAATACGTTTGCCGGTAAGCATGCCGGGTTTGTCCTAAATTACACCTGGAGCGTGTTGAAACCTAGGCCGCGCATCGCGCCGGGCGCAAGGGCCGCTTTAGACCAAGAGCAAGACCACGACGATCACGGCCCCGATTCCGAGCAACAGGCGGTTGGTTAGGCGGCGTTGGCGGGCTTGTTCGCGCGCGATCTCGCGCACCGTGTCGGGGTGCAGGCGCAAGCCGTCCGCATCGATTTGCCTGACCAGCGCTTGTGCGCTCTCCAGCACGCTCGGCAATTGTCGCAACACCCGTAAGGTGCTGTTGATGTTGTCGCGCACCCGCGCGGCGGGGCCCATATGGCTTTCCATCCACTCCTCGATGACGGGCTGGGCTTTTTCCCAGAACACGATCTCGGGATCGAGGCTGCGCGCCACGCCTTCGGCGACCACCATGGTCTTTTGCAACAACAGAAGTTGGGTCTGGGTCTCCATCTGGAATTGCTCGGTGACTCGCAGCAGTTGGGCGAGCAACCGGGCGATGGATATTTCGTTGGCCGGTTTGCCCAAGACCGGTTCGCCGATCGCCCGGCAGGCCTGGGCGAAGGCGTCGAGCGATTGGTCGGCCGGCACGTAACCGGCTTCGAAATGAACCTCCGCCGCGCGCCAATAATCGCGGGTCAGGAACGCCAACATCAGGTCGGCCAGATAGCGACGGTCCTTGATGTCGAGCCGGCCCATGATGCCGAAGTCCACAGCCAGGATATTGCCGTCCGCATCGGCAAACAGATTGCCGGGGTGCATGTCGCCGTGGAAAAACCCGTCACGAAACACTTGTTGAAGAAACGCGGCCAGCAGGTTGGTCACCACGGTGTCGAGGTCGACCCCGGCATCGATCAACGCATCGCGCGATCCCAAAGAAATGCCGGCGACCCGCTCCACGGTCAGCACCCGCGGGCCGGTCCGCGCCCAGTCGACTTCGGGCACGACGTAGGTCGCGTCGTCATCGAAGTTCTGCCCCAGCTCCGAAGCCGCCGCCGCCTCGAGGCTCAGGTCCATTTCGCGAAAGCTGCTTTCGGCGAACTTGTCGATTACCTCGACCGGTTTGAGCCGCCGCATGCTGGGCTGGGTCGCCGCTGCAATCCGGGCCAGCCACCGGAACAGGTCGATGTCGCGCCCGAAAGCGCGCTCGATCCCCGGTCGCAACACTTTGACCGCGACCTCACGGCCGTCGGTGGTGACCGCGTAGTGGACTTGCGCAATGCTCGCGGCGGCGACCGGTTTTTCGTCAAAGGACAGGAACAGCGCCTCGAGCGCGCCGTCGAAGGCCTCTTCGATGACCTCGATCGCCGCCTCGCCGGGAAACGGGGCGAGGCGGTCGCGCAGCGTGGCGAGATCGGCGGCGAAGGCGTCGCCCACCAAATCGGCCCGCGTCGACAAGGTCTGACCGAACTTGATGAACGCCGGCCCCAGTGCTTCCAAAGCCGCAACCAGACGCTGGCCACGGCGCAGCCCCCGCATCTCGGCGCGCGGCCCGGGCAGGAAGAAGCGCCCCAGCCGCCGTGGCCACGGCCCGTAGCCCAGCATGTCGAGTAAAAACAACGCGTCGTGACGCGCCAACGTGTGGGCGATCCGGACCAGCCGGAGAATATTGCGAAGCGGGCCCAACAAGGCTTTTAGGTTCGCCAGCCGGCGTGCAGCGCGACGATCCCACCCGAAAGGTTGCGATAGCTCACCCGGCCGAACCCGGCCGCCGCGATCATCTCGGCAAAGGCGTCTTGGCCGGGAAAGGTGCGGATGCTCTCGGCGAGATAGCGATAGGAATCGGCATCGCGGGCCACGACGCGGCCCATGACCGGCAACAAGCGAAAGGAATAGGCGTCATAGAGCGGGGCCAGCGCGGGCGTCACCCGGCTGAATTCGAGGCACAGAAACCGCCCGCCGGGGCGCAGCACCCGCCGGGCTTCGCGCAGCGCCGCCGGCACGTCGGTCATGTTGCGCATGCCAAAGGCCACCGTATAGGCGTCGGCGCAGCCGTCCGGCAGGGGCAGTGCTTGAGCATCGCAGCAGCCCCAATCGAGGCCTCCGATCAGGCCGCGATCCACCGCCCGGTCGCGTCCGACCTGCAGCATCCGTTCGTTGATATCCAGAACCGACACCCGTGGCCGCGCGGCAGGGTCGGCATCGCGGAACGGTCGCAGAATGCGGAACGCAATGTCGCCGGTGCCGCCGGCGACGTCGACGACGTGCTCTCCCGGCCGGGCCCGCAAGCGACGGACCATGGCGTCTTTCCACACCCGGTGAAGGCCCCCGCTCATCACGTCGTTCATCACGTCGTAGCGGGTCGAGACCGAATCGAAGACACCGCGCACCAGCCCGCGTTTTTCGTCCCGCGCCACCTTGCGGAATCCGAACGGGACTTCGTCGGGCGTGGCCGTCTCGTCGTGTTGTGCGCGGTCGCTCATGGGGGCGACGATAGCCTAGGGGTCCTATTCACGCTACTTTGCGGCAGGTTTCGGCGCCCGAGGCGGCGCTGCCCATTCCTTTCTCAATGGCGACCAAGCCCGTGCCTGAACTGCCTGAAGTCGAGACTGTGGTACGGGGCCTGCGGCCTCATCTCGAGAACGCGACGCTGGCCCGGGTCGAGGTTCGGCGACCGGACCTGCGCCAGCCATTTCCCAAAGGGTTTGCCCGGCGGCTGACGGGGCGCCGTGTGGTCTCGCTGTCCCGGCGCGCCAAATACATCCTGGCGCTGCTGGACGACGGGGTGCAGCTCCTGGCCCATCTCGGGATGTCCGGTCGCATGGTCCTTTACGACGGGCCGCCGCCGGAACGCGGCAAGCACGACCACGTCGTCTTTATCACCGCGGCCGGAACCCACATCGTGTTCAGCGATCCGCGCCGTTTCGGCCTAATGACGCTTATTGGCCCTGGCGAGGCCGAGACCCACGCTCTTCTCAAGGACTTGGGCCCCGAGCCGCTCGGCAACGCTTTTGGCGGCCCGCTGTTGGCCGCACGACTGCGAGGCAAAAAAACGCCGCTCAAGGCCGCACTGCTCGACCAGCGCATCGTCGCGGGCCTGGGCAATATATATGTCTGCGAAGCGCTGTTTCGGGCCCGCCTGTCGCCCCGGCGCCAGGCCTACACCGTGGGGCCGGTGCGGGCCGAGCGCCTCGCCGTGGCGGTGCGCGAGGTTCTGCAGGACGCCATCGCGGCGGGTGGCTCCTCGTTGCGCGATTATGTCGGGTCGAGCGGCGAGCTCGGCTACTTCCAGCACAATTTCGCGGTCTACGACCGCGAAGGTCGACCTTGCCCGGGATGCGATTGTGGCGGCACCGTCCGCCGCCTGGTCCAGTCGGGGCGATCGACCTTCTATTGCCCGCACCGCCAGAGATAGCGCCCCCCGGTTGATCTTACGGGTACGCTTGCGTATACGGGCCGCTTCCAGATCAAGCGCTCCGTCCTCGAAAGGAAGCCGCGATGGCCTACGAAACGATCCTTGTCGAAACCAAAGGCAATGTCGGGCTCATTACCCTCAATCGACCCGACGCGCTCAACGCGCTCAATAGCGATTTGATGCGCGAACTGGGTGCGGCCTTGGATCGGTTCGAATCGGATGACGGGGTCGGGGCGATGGTGATCACCGGCAGCGAAAAAGCCTTCGCTGCGGGTGCCGATATCAAAGAAATGCAACCGAAGAATTTCGTCGACGTGTATGACGGCGACTTTATTACCCGTGATTGGGGCCGCACGGCGACCTGCCGTAAACCGATCATCGCGGCGGTCGCCGGCTATGCTTTGGGCGGCGGGTGCGAACTCGCGATGATGTGCGACTTCATCTTGGCCGCGCCCAACGCCAAATTCGGCCAGCCCGAGATCCGGCTCGGCATTATTCCCGGTTCCGGCGGCACCCAGCGCCTGACCCGTTTCGTCGGCAAGTCCAAGGCCATGGAAATGGTCCTCACCGGCCGGATGATGGATGCCGAGGAGGCCGAACGGTCCGGCTTGGCCAGCCGAATTGTCCCCGCCGAAGAGCTCGTGGACGAGGCCGTCAAGGTGGCCGGCGAAATCGCGACCCTATCGCGACCGGCGGTTTATATGGCCAAAGAGGCCGTAAATCGGTCCTTCGAAACCACCCTGGAAGAGGGGGTGCGCTTCGAGCGCCGCCTGTTCCATGCGACCTTTGCCCTGGAAGACCAAAAAGAGGGCATGGCGGCCTTCGTCGAGAAGCGGAAACCTAACTTTAAGAACGCCTGAATCGGTTGACCCCCCTCGTATCAGGCGATATAAGCCGCCTCTCCACAACTCAGAAAAAGTATCGATATGGCGCACCATAAATCTGCGCAGAAACGAATTCGTCAAACCGCGCGACGCACCAAAGTCAACGTTGCGCGCGTCGGCCGCATGCGCACTTTCGTCAAAAAAGTCGAGCTCGCGATCGAGAGCGGCGACCGGGCCAAGGCACAAGATGCGCTACGTCAAGCGGAACCTGAAATGATGCGTGCGGCGAACAAGGGGATCGTCAAGAAAAACACGATGTCCCGTCGCGTGTCGCGATTGTCGAAGCGCATCAAGGGGATGCCCGCCTAAGTTACAACGCGAACTTTGAAACAACGGGCCGCACATTTCAGTGCGGCCTTTTTTGTGTCGAACGCGCACTAAATGTTTGACCAAGATGTTGTGGTGTTGCCGCTATGCATGGCGCGTCGTTTTTTTTGTTTTGGCCCTCGGGCCCGTGTTGAAAGGCCCAAGGGTGGGCAGTAGTCTTTGCCTCACCAAACAGGGTTCCGGGGCTTCGATCCCGAAAATTTTTCTTACCACCTAACGACGGGTCGTGTGCCGTACGCGTCGTTCATGTTGGAGGGTATTTCTCAAGAGAAAATATTTTGCAGCAGACAACAACCATTCTGCTCTCACAAAAGTATTGATAAACAAGCCGGCTACCGGCGGATTAGGGAGAGATGTCCAGCGCGAAAACGCGCGGACCCGGAAAGTGTGAATGAGTTACGCAGGTGACATTTCTGTCGTGGATGCTTGGCGCATGCTCGACGAAGATCCAACGGCACAATTGATCGATGTGCGGACCCAGGCGGAATGGAATTTCGTCGGACTGCCCGATCTCAGCGAAGTTAAAAAGCCCGTGCATCGGGTCGAATGGCAGGGGTTCCCGGGCGGAGCGCCTAATCCAGATTTTACCGACCAGGTTGCCGCGACCGGCGTCGCGCCGGGCGATCCGGTCTTGTTCCTGTGCCGGTCCGGCGGGCGGTCCAAGGCGGCCGCGATCGCGCAAACCGGCGCGGGCTACACGAAATGCTACAACATCGCTGGCGGTTTCGAGGGCGATCTCGACGCTGACGGCCACCGCGGTCACATCGGGGGCTGGAAAGCGGCCGGTCTCCCCTGGAAGCAAACCTGAGGGCTTAATGGAAACGCCGACCCCCAACAGACCCCTCAACGACATCTGGCAGTGCGTTCGCGATCGGCTACGGACCGATGTCGGCGACGCTGCCTACAACAGCTGGCTCAAGCAGCTCGAACTCACCAACATTCACGACGATCGTGTGTTGATGTCGGTACCGACGCGGTTCATGCGTGATTGGGTGGTGTCGCACTACGCCGAGAAAATTCAGACTGCATGGTCCGAAGAAGCGGGCGCGGAGCCTCAGATCGACATTCTTGTTCGTCCATCGGGTCAGTCTGCGCCGGTTCTAAAAGACACGCTCGCCGAGACCGCAACCGAAAAACCGGTGGACCAAAGTTTGGCCGAAGCCGGAGCGCCGCTCGATCCGCGATGCACGTTCGAAAACTTCGTCGTCGGCAAAGCGAACGAACTGGCCTACGCCGCAGCGCATCGCGTCGCCGAAGCCGACAACGTGCCGTTCAACCCGCTGTATCTCTACGGCGGCGTAGGGCTCGGCAAGACTCATCTGATGCATGCCATCGCATGGCACATCCGCCAACGCGACCCGACCCGTCGGGTGATCTATTTGTCGGCGGAAAAGTTCATGTACCAGTTCATCCGGGCGCTTCGCTACAAAGACGTCATGCAGTTCAAGCAGCTGTTTCGCTCGGTAGACGTGTTGATGATCGACGACGTTCAGTTCATCAGCGGCAAGGATTCGACCCAGGAAGAGTTCTTCCACACCTTCAACGCGCTCGTGGACCAGAACCGCCAAGTGATCATTTCCGGCGACCGCTCGCCTTCGAACCTGGACGGCATGGAAGAGCGCATGCGCTCGCGTCTCGGTTGGGGCTTGGTCGCAGATATTCATCAGACCGATTACGAGCTGCGGATCGGTATTCTGCAGTCCAAGGTCCAGCACATGGGGGCCAAAAACGTGCCCCAGCAGGTGTTGGAGTTCCTGGCGCACCGGATCACCTCCAATGTCCGCGAGCTCGAAGGCGCCCTCACCCGGGTGCTGGCCTACTCCAATCTCGTGGGCCGGCCGATAACGCTGGAAACCACCCAAGAGGTCCTGCGCGACCTCCTGCGGGCCAACGACCGTCGGATCACCATCGAAGACATCCAGAAACGGGTGGCCGAGCACTACAACATCCGGATCTCCGAAATGCATTCCGCGCGGCGTGCCCGTGCCGTGGCCCGGCCCCGCCAGGTCGCCATGTATTTGGCCAAGCAGCTGACGTCGCGGTCCTTGCCTGAAATCGGCCGCAAGTTCGGCGGGCGCGACCACACCACCGTCATGCATGCCGTCAAACGGATCGACGAATTGCGCCAAAACGACAGCACCTTGTCGGAAGATATCGACCTGCTGCGGCGCATGCTCGAGACCTGAGTCTCGGCCTCAAAAAACCTTTTAGTTCAGCGACTTAGTTCTCGCCCGGGGGGCGAAAAAAGCCCCCCGGAACGCGATTGCGGATGCTATACTTTGGGCCCGCCCACGTGCGGCGGGGGCGTGCTATTTTGCCGGGGTTTTCGCCGCTGGCGGGCCCTGACGGAATCGCGTTGAAGAACAGAATTCTGCCGTTTTCGGGCGCCTGCGAGGCGCCCGACTTGTCGAAATTACGTGTAGTGACGCACCGGGCGGGGCTTCGACCGGTCGCCCAGAACAACAAAGAATTGGCGCCATGAAGATTACGATCGAACGTGCAACCTTGCTCTCCGCCCTTGGCCATGTGCAAAACGTCGTCGAGCGGCGCAACACCATCCCCATTCTGTCCAATGTCCTACTGTCGGCCGACGGAGGCGATCTGTCGCTGACCGCCACTGATCTCGATCTGACCATCCTCGAAACGGTCGGGACCGAAGTGGCGCAGGGCGGCGCGACGACCGCGGCGGCGCACACCTTGCACGACATCGTCCGCAAACTGCCCGATGGCGCGCAGATCGAACTCAGCCTCGATGCCGACCAGTCGCGTCTCTCGGTGGTGGCGGGCCGGTCGAGCTTTGCCTTGCCCTGTCTGCCCAAAGAGGATTTCCCGGTGCTGGCCGAGGACAATCTGCCGAACACCTTTCAAATCAGCGCCGACGATCTCAAGCGCTTGATCGACAAAAGCCGCTTCGCGATTTCGACCGAGGAAACCCGCTACTACCTCAACGGCATCTACTTGCATGCCGCCGAGGCTGAGGGCGTGGCGATGCTGCGCGCGGTCGCCACCGACGGCCACCGCCTGGCCCAGGTCGAGTGCCCGCTCCCCGACGGCGCGGCGTCGATGCCCGGGGTGATCGTGCCGCGCAAAGCCGTGCTCGAGGTGCGCCGGTTGCTGGATCAGGTCGACGACCCGGTACAGGTCTCGTTGTCGGAAACCAAAATCCGCTTTGCCTTCGGTAAGACCGTGCTGATTACCAAGCTGATCGACGGCACGTTCCCGGACTACCAGCGCGTCATTCCGTCGGGCAACGACAAGATTCTCGAGGTCGACTGCAAGCAGTTTGCCGAAGCCGTCGATCGGGTCTCGACCATCTCGACCGAAAAGTCGCGGTCGATCAAACTCACCCTCGAAAAGGACAAGCTGCACTTGTCGGCCAACAGTCCCGACAGCGGCAGCGCCGACGAAGAACTGGTCGTCAGCTACCCCGGCGAGGACATCGAGGTCGGCTTCAATTCGCGTTATTTGCTCGATATCGCCACGCAAATCGACGGCGAGGTGGCGCGCCTCGATCTTGCCGATGCGGTGTCGCCGACCATCTTGCGCGACCTGGCGGACGAACGCGCCTTGTACGTCCTCATGCCGATGCGGGTTTAGGGTCGCGATTGGCTATCACGCAAGACATCGCGGCGCCGTCGACGCACGCTGCGGCCGTCCCGGTTCCGGCGTATTTTTTGCGGCGCCTGACGCTGACCGACTTTCGCTGTTATGCCCACCAGCGCCTCGACGCCGATGAACGTTGCGTCGTGCTGACCGGGCCGAACGGCGCCGGCAAGACCAACATCCTCGAAGCGATTTCCTACCTTGCACCGGGGCGCGGCATGCGCCGCGCACGGTTCGGCGATGTCGTACGTCGCGACAGCGATCGCGGGTGGGCGGTGGCGGCGACCGTCGACGGCACGCCCGGCGGCAGCGTCGAAATCGGCACCGGCACGATGTCTCCCGATCCAACCGCGAGCGCGCCGCTCGAGCGTCGCCAGGTACGGATTGACGGGGAAACGATGCGCGGCCCCGCCGCGTTGGCCGAATCGATCGCGATGGCGTGGATCACGCCGCAAATGGATCGCTTGTTCCAAGAAGACGGTGCCTCGCGTCGGCGCTTCCTCGATCGTTTGGTGTACGGGGTCGATCCCCGCCATGCGACACGGGTATCGGCCTACGAGCGCGCCATGCGCGACCGCGCGCGCCTGCTCAAATCCGGGCAACGCGCCGACGAATGGGTGCTGGCCCTGGAAAACACCATGGCGGAATACGGGGTGGCGATCGCCGCCGCCCGGCGCGAGGCCGTGGCCGGTCTTTCAAGCTTCCTTGAGGCCGCGATTGGCCCCTTTCCGGCGGCGCTGGTCGACGTCGACGGGGTCGTCGAAGCGATGCTCGACGACATGGCGGCGCTCGATGCCGAACAGGCCTTTCGCGAAGCCCTCACGGAATCCCGCGGTCGCGACGCCGAAACCGGCGGTGCGGCCATCGGTCCGCATCGCAGCGATCTTGCCGTAACCCATCTCGACAAGGGCCTGCCCGCGCGACAATGCTCGACCGGCGAGCAAAAGGCGTTGCTGATTTCGATCGTCCTGGCAGACGCGCGGGTCGCCGCGTTGCGTACCGGGGCCGCACCCATTTTGCTGCTCGACGAAATCGTCGCCCACCTCGACGAAGCTCGCCGCATCGCCCTATTCGATCAAGTCCTCGGGATGGGGGTGCAAGCTTGGCTGACGGGCACCGACAAAGATGTTTTCGCGCCGCTTGGCGCACGTGCGCTGTTTCTCGATGTGACGGACGGCGCCATTACGGGAATACAGAATGACTGACCACGCAGAAGATCTCGACGCCGAAGCCGACTATGGCGCCGGGTCGATTAAAGTCCTCCGCGGCCTCGATGCGGTGCGCAAACGCCCCGGCATGTATATCGGCGATACCGACGACGGCTCAGGCTTGCACCACATGGTCTACGAGGTGGTCGACAACGCGATCGACGAATCGTTGGCGGGCCATTGCGACCGGATCGAGGTGACCCTAAATCCCGATGGGTCCTGCTCGGTCACCGACAACGGGCGCGGCATTCCCACCGACATCCACGAAGAAGAGGGCGTCTCGGCGGCCGAGGTCATCATGACTCACCTCCATGCCGGCGGAAAATTCGACGACAACTCCTACAAGGTTTCCGGCGGTCTGCACGGCGTCGGCGTATCGGTGGTCAACGCGCTGTCCTCCCAGCTCGACATGCGCATCCGCCGCCAGGGCCACGAACACCACCAGCGCTACGTCCACGGCGAACCGCAAGGGCCGCTCGAGGTCGTCGGCGATTCCGACGGTCACGGTACGGAAATTTCGTTCCTGCCGTCGCGCGAGACGTTTTCCCAAATCGAATTCGATTTCGAAACGCTCGAGCATCGTTTGCGCGAATTGGCCTTCCTCAACTCGGGCGTCACCATCGTGCTCAAAGATCTGCGCGGTGTCGACGAAACCGTCGTGGAAATGCACTACGAAGGCGGCGTCGAAGCCTTCGTGCAGCACCTCGACCGCAAGAAACAAGGTCTCCACCAAACCGTCGTCGTCACCGGCGAACGCGACGGCATCACGATCGAACTCGCGCTGCAGTGGAACGACAGCTACCACGAGAACGTGCTTTGCTTTACCAACAATATCCCGCAACGTGACGGCGGCACCCATCTCGCGGGTTTTCGTGCCGGCCTCACCCGCACCATCAACACCTATGCCCTCCAGCACGCCGGCGCCAAGCGCGACAAGGTGCAGATCACCGGCGACGACTCGCGCGAAGGCCTGACCGCGGTGTTGTCGGTCAAGGTGCCCGATCCGAAATTCTCCTCGCAAACGAAAGACAAGCTGGTCTCGTCCGAGGTTCGCCCCGTCGTCGAAAGTTTGGTGGGCGACCGTTTGGGCACCTGGTTCGAGGAACATCCGGCGGACGCCCGCGCCATTGCCGGCAAGATCGTCGAGGCCGCCGCCGCGCGCGAAGCAGCGCGTAAGGCGCGCGAACTCACGCGGCGTAAAGGTGCGCTCGACGTCTCCAACTTGCCGGGCAAACTGGCGGACTGCCAGGAACGCGATCCCACGGTCGCCGAAATTTTCATCGTCGAGGGTGATTCGGCCGGCGGGTCGGCCAAACAAGGCCGCGACCGGCGGTTCCAAGCGGTCCTGCCGCTGCGTGGCAAGATCCTCAACGTCGAGCGCGCGCGGTTCGACAAGATGCTGTCGTCGAACGAAATCGGCACGCTGATCACGGCACTCGGCGCCGGCATCGGTCGCGACGATTTCGATATCTCGAAGATCCGCTACCACAAGATCATCATCATGACGGACGCCGACGTCGACGGCGCGCACATCCGGACGCTTTTGCTCACGTTCTTCTACCGGCAAATGCCGGAGATCATCGAAAACGGTTATCTCTACATCGCCCAACCGCCGCTCTACAAAGTCACGCAGGGCAAATCGTCGACCTACCTCAAAGACGAAAAAGAGATGGAAGACTATCTCGTCGGCGATGGGGTCGCCGATGCGGTCTTCACGCTGTACGACGATACCGAGGTCGCCGGTCCCGATCTCATCGCGCTGGTCGATCAGGCCCGGCAATGCCGTAAGCTGATCGGTGCGCTGTCGAAACGCTACGCCTGGGATGCGGTCGAGCAGACGGCCATCGCCGGCGCGCTCAGTCCCGAGGTCTTGTCGGTGCCCGAACAGGCCAGCGCTGCGGCGGAATACGTGGCGCGCCGGCTCAACCAGCTCTCGCCCGACGAAGAACAAGGCTGGCAGGGCGAGCCGACCGAAGACGGCGGCTTGCGCTTTACCCGCGAGCTGCGCGGCGCGCCCGAGGTGCAGGTGATCGACGGCCCGCTGATCCGCTCGGCCGATGCGCGCAAGTTGCACGATATGGCGCAAAGCCTTCAGGAAACCTATCAGCGGCGCGGCATCCTCCGACGCAAAGAGGAGGAAGTCATCATTCGCTCGCCCACCCAGTTGCTCGACGCCATCATGGCCTTCGGGCGCAAAGGCCTACAGGTGCAGCGCTACAAAGGCCTGGGCGAGATGAACCCCGATCAATTGTGGGAGACCACGCTCGATATCTCGGCGCGTAGCCTTTTACAGGTCAAGGTCGCGCAGGTCGATCAGGCGTCGGACTTGTTCGAAACCCTGATGGGCGACGTCGTCGAACCGCGTCGCGACTTCATTCAAAGCAACGCGCTCGACGTCACTAACCTCGACATCTAGCGCTTAGGCGTCCGGGGTGGTTTCGTCCGGAGCGGCCGCCTCGACCGGTCGACGCCACAGCAGCGTAAAATAGACCACCGCCGCCAGCGTCACCGCCACGCCCATGACCGAGGTCATGCCGATCGCTCGGCCGTCGTAGAACGCCCCCGATACGACCCCGAACCCCGCGCCGCCCAAGGTTTGGATGAAGCCCAATAATGCCGCCGCGGTGCCGGCGATCATCGGAAACGGCCCCAAGGCGCTTGCCGTACCGAGCGGAAAGATGAACCCCACGGCAAACGCGAACACGATCATCGGGGCAACAATGGTCACGATCGTCTCGATCCCGAACAGCGGGAACGTTGCCGTCACCATGCCCGACATCCAGGCCGTCACGATGGCCCAGCGGAACACGGTGTCCAGCCCATAGCGCGGCGCCAAGCGCTCGGACAACGTGGTGCCGGCGACGAAGCCGGCGACCTGCACCGTGATGATCAGCGGGAAGGTCGATTCGCGCATCCCGAACACTTCGATAAAGACGAACGGCGCGCCGAAGATGAACGCGAAGAACGTGCCGAAGCAGCACACCAGCGTCAGCATGAACCCGACATAGGTGCGGTTGCGCAGCAACGTGCCGAAGTTGCGAAACATGCCCATCACCTGGGTCGCTCGAGGGTCGCGGTTCAGGTTCGATTCGGGAATGAAGAACCAGACCAGCCAGATCGCGATCGCGGCCCACACGGCCAGCGCGTAGAACGTCGCCCGCCAGCTAAAGGTTTCGATTAGCCAACCGCCGAACAGCGGCGCGATCGCGGGCGCGATCGCGATGATGCTGCCTAATCGTGCCAGCATGATGGCCGAGCGGTCGCGGTCGTGCATGTCCCGAATGATCGCCATGCAGATCGTGACGCCTGCCGCACCGCCTAACGACTGCAAGAACCGTAACGCGATCAGCATATTGATCGAGTTCGCTTGCGCGCTTAACAGCGACGCGCCCAAGAACAACGCGGTGCCTAGCATCAGCGGCACGCGGCGGCCAAAGCGATCCGAGATCGGGCCGTAGGCGAGTTGCGACAGCGCAAAGCCTACCATGTAGGTGCCCAGCGTCAGTTGCACCGTGCTCACGCTCGCCGAAAACTCGCGCGACAGCTGTGGCAACGCGGCGATGAACATATCGGTCGCCATCTCGCCGACCACCAAAACGGCGGACAGGACGATGATCAGCGGCAGCGTACCGGCACGCAGTTTGGCCATGGGTCTCTCGGGGGTGGGCTGGGGGCGCGCACTATACGCGCCCGCGCCCGGGTTACCAATCAGGCTTTTGCGAGCGCCGGTCGGTTCATCACAGGGCGCAGCACGGTCACGAAAACCAGGGCGCTGAAGACCATCAGACCGAACATCAAGCCCATGATCGGCGCCGGGCTGCCGTCGTGGACCGCCGCAACCAATACCCCGACCAGGGCCGAAAAGCTGGCCTGCATGAAGCCGATCAGCGACGAGGCGGTGCCCGCCAACTGGGGATAGGGCGCCAGCGCGCCGGAAAAGCACAGCGGCATGATGAAGCCCAGTCCGAAGGTCACCAATGTCAGGGACGGCACCGCGATCCATAACGTCAGATCTCCGGCCAAACTCACCCCGAACAACACGCTGGTGCCGCCCACCGTGCACGCGATGGCGAAGCTAAACAGCATGCGGGGACCGACCCAGCGCGAAACCCACCCGGTCAAGAACGACGCCATGGAAAACGCCGGCGCCATGGCGAGAAAGATCGCCCCGAACTGCGAGGGGCTCAGCCCCATGGTGTCGATAAAGATCAACGCGCCGCCCGACATAAAGGCGAACATCGCGCCCAACGAAAGGCACAAGCACGCGGCATAGCCCGCGAAGATCCGGTCGCTGACCAGCATGCGCATGCCTCGCAGCATCGGCAGCGGCCGAATGGCGTCGCGATTCGGCGTGGTGGTTTCCCCGAACCACACCGCGATCACGACGAGATAGATCAACGAGAAGGCCGCGATGGCGAAGAAAATCGCTTGCCACCCCAAGGTCTGGGCCAACAGCCCGCCCGTCATCGGCACCACGGCCGAGAGGGCGCCCATGATTCCGGTGGTGTAGCCGATGATCCGGGTGGTTTCGTCGGGCGGGTGTAGATCGCGCACGATCGCGCGGCTCAACACCCACGCCGAGGCCGCGCCGAACGCCTGGAAGAACCGCAACACGATCAGCCATTCGACCGACGGGGCCAGACCCGCGGCAAGGCTTGTTGCGGCATACAACGCCATGCCGCCAAGCAGTACCGGCCGACGGCCGAACCGGTCGCCTAGGGGCCCGACGATCAGTTGGCCGATGGCAAAGCCGACGAGAAACACGCTGAACGTGAGCTGTACCAGCGTGACCGTGCTGTCGAATCCAATCCGAATGGCCGGCAGCGCCGGTAGGTACATGTCCGTCGAAAGCGGCCCGACGGCGACCAAGCCGCCGACGAACAGGACCAGCACCACCGAGCCCGGCTTCATGCCGTCACCGATGATGTCGGGGCCGGGCGGATCAGCACAAAGCTCAGCAACGCGCCGATGGCCAACAGCGCGATCAGGGCGAACATCGGTAGGCCCGTGCCGTTGAACATCACGCCGACCAGCGCGCCCATCGCCGCCGAAAACACGCTCTGCACGAAACCGATCAAGGCCGAGGCGGTGCCGGCCATCGCAGGATAGGGCGCCATTGCGCTGGCAAAGGCAAGCGGCACCATGAAGCCCATCGCAAAAGACAGCAGCGCCATCATACCGACCAACGCAAAGACGTCGGTCCACCCGATCGCGGTCAGGGTCAAGGCGATCAATGCGCTCAAGGCCGCGACGGACGCGGCCACGACATAAATGCGTTCATGCGGCAATTTACTTCCCAGGCGCCCCACCAAGGCGGAGGCGATCGTGAACGCGCCCGCCATAGCGGTAAAGATCAATCCGAAATGCGTCGTCGGCACGTCGTAGACCGAGATAAAGACGAAAGACGAGCCCGACAAGAACGTAAACAACACGCCGAACATGAACGACACGCTGATCGTATTGCGTAGAAAAACGCGGTGGCGCAGCAAGATGGCGAAGTTGGTCAGCATCGGGCCCAGCCGCACGGCGTCGGGGTTCAATGCGGGTGCCGATTCGCGAAATCCGAACCCGACGATCAACAAGATGACGATCGCATAGACCAACAAGACCGCAAAGATGAACTGCCACCCCAGAAACACCGTCACGAACCCGCCGATGGTCGGCGTGATCAACGATGTCCCGCCCATGATGACGGTGGCATAGGCCAACACCCGCGCCGAGTCCGCCGGCGTCACCAGATCGCGAATCACGGCTCGCCCCAACACTTGCCCGAAGGCCGCACCGAGGGCCTGAACAAAACGGCCGACCACCAACACTTCGACCGATCCGGCCGCCATGCAGATCGCACTGCCCACGATGTAAAGTCCGATTCCAGTCAAGATCGCAGGTTTGCGGCCATAGCGATCGGCCAGCGGCCCGTAGAACAATTGGCTCAGCGCAAAGCCCAAGAGATAGACGCTCAGCGTCAGTTGGACCGCCGGCACGGTCGTGCCCAGCGCATCGGCCAACGTCGGCAGCGACGGGATGTACATATCCGTCGACAGCGGCCCGAACGCGAACAAGCCGCCTGCGAACAGGACAAACGTCAATGAACCGGGTTTGGTGAACATGATGCCTTAGCGGCGAGGGGCGGCGCGGTGGGTCACGTTAGGCCGTGCGGTGGCCGCACGCAAACGAGACGCCTAACCGAACCGGTGCAGCGATGCGCCGTGTCGTTTCAGCCAATATTTGGCGGGCGCGTTATCCGGGCACAACCGGTCGACCAGCCGCCAAAAACGATCCGAGTGGTTGAGCTCGACCAGATGCGCCACTTCATGCGCCACCACATAGGCGAGGACATCCGCCGGTGCCAAGATCAGCCGCCACGAGAACGACAGCCGCGCTTCTTCCGAACAACTACCCCACCGGCTGCGGGTGTCGCGGATCTGGATTTTGAGAATCCGCCTGTCCAAAGCCGCCGCCGCGGCATGGGCCCGGGTGCCGATTTCGTGACGCGCCTGTTTCTTCAACCAGTCGGTAATCCGGCGCGGCACGTGCGGGGTATCGCCCGCGACATTGATCGTGCGCGCGTCCGGTTCCAACCAAACCGTGCCGCGCTCCTCGGGTCGGTGCGTGATGACGTGATCGTCCCCCAGATACGGAATCACCGCGCCGTCCTCGAACGGCACCCGCGGCGGCAAGTCGCGCAATTGGCGCAGAATCCAATGGGTCTTTTCGCGCACGAAGGCGAGGCCTTCGGCCTTGGCGACGAAACGCGGCAGCACCAATTCGACGCCGCCGGTACGTTCGTCCACCCGTAGGCTGATGTTGCGTGCCCGCGCGTTGATCTGAATATCCAGCGGCACCGGTTGGCCATCGAGCTCGACCGTGTTGGTGTGCATCTTGGCGCGCGTCATCGGGGCCACGTCGCGATGTGGTGTTCCAGATCGGGCGCGTCTTTTTCGGCCACCGTGCGGCCGCGCACGGATTGGCCGGCCAGATGCACGGTTTCGTGGCTGCCCGAGACCAAATGATGCCAGTCGGGTAGCGGGCGCGCCTCCGCTACCAATCGGTAGGCACAGGTCGAGGGCATCCACGCCAAGTGCCCCACGTTATCGGCCGACAGCACGACGCAATCGGGCACGAAACGCTGGCGTTCCTCATAACGGGTGCAACGGCATGTGGCGTCGTCCAGCAACCGGCAAGCCACGTTGGTGTAGTCGACAACGTCGGTTTCGATGTCCTGCAGCTTCAACAGACAACACTTGCCGCAACCGTCGCACAACGATTCCCACTCGGCCTGGCTCATCTCGGCCAAGGTCTTTCGTTCCCAGAAAGGGTTATGGATCGGAGCCGCCGCGCGGCGCGTCTCAGGCGTTGGCAAGAACCGCCTCGTGGACCCGCGGCAGAATTTCGTTGCGCCAGCGCCGTCCGTTGAAAATGCCGTAATGCCCGGTGGCCGCCTGATGGTGGTGGTGCTTCTTCGCGTCGGGCAGGTTGCGGCACAAGTCGTGCGCTGCCCGGGTTTGGTCGATCCCCGAAATATCGTCGAGCTCGCCTTCGACCGTCAGCAAACCGATATCGGTAATCGCACCGGGATCGACCTTGCGGTCGCGCCAATGGAACGTGCCTTCGGGCAGGGCGTGGTCTTGAAACACCGTCTTGATGGTCTGCAGGTAGTACTCGGCCGGCAGGTCCATCACGCTGAGGTACTCGTCGTAGAACTTCTGGTGCGCGGCCACGCTGTCGCCGTCCCCTTCGACCAAGTGTTCGTACAGTCGGCGATGCGCCGTCATGTGGCGTTCCAGGTTCATGGTCATGAACCCGGTCAGTTGCAGAAACCCGGGGTAGACCCGCCGCAAAAAGCCGGGATAGCTCACCGGCACCGTGGTGATCACGTTGCGCTCGAACCACTGCAGCGATTGGCTTTGCGCCAAGTCGTTCGGGGCCGTCGGGTTGACCCGCGTATCGATCGGGCCGCCCATCAGCGTCATCGACTTGGGCCGGGCCGGATCGTTGTCTTCGGCCATAATCGCCGCCGCCGCCAACACCGGGACCGACGGTTGGCACACGGCCATCACATGGGTGCCCGGCCCGAGGTGGTGCAGAAAGGTCATGACGTAGTCGATGTAGCTATCGAGATCGAACCGTCCGCGCGCCACCGGCACGTCGCGCGCATCGGTCCAATCGGTGATGTAGACGTCGTGTTCGGGCAGCAGCGCATCGACGGTGCCGCGCAGCAACGTCGCGAAGTGGCCCGACAACGGCGCGACGACCAGCATACGGGGCAGGTCTTCGCAGCCCGGGCGCTGGAAGTGCAGCAGCCGGCAAAACGGTTCCTGGAGCGCCGAGACTTCCGTGATCGGTACCGGACCTGCATCGGTCTCTACGGTCTTCAGCCCGAAGGCCGGTTTGCTGCGTCGCCGCGTCGTGTAATCGATCAGCTCGAAAGCGGCGGCCGTGTGTCGGCCCATGTCGGTGTGCGCGAGGGGGTTGAGCGGGTGGCGCAGGATCATCTGCCCGGCCTGCATGGCGCTGCGGACCGATGCGGTCGCGGCGCGCTGAAACTCGTGAACCGAATAAAGCAACTAAGATCCTGACGGTAGCCCCGACATCCGCTCGACACCGAGCGGTAAGTGTTTGACTTTAACGGAAGATTTGGGCCTTGGGAACCGCCCTACAGGGCCTCGCGCAACTGCCGCACCATCGCCTCGGGGCTGGTGCCCGTCCGGATGTGGGTGACGTAGCGCCCTTCTTCGTCCATCAGGAAGATCAGTGAGGAATGGTCCATCAAATAGTCGCTGGTTTCGCCGGTATCGCGGGCGCGGGCGAAAAAGACGCCAAAGGCATCGGTCATCGTCTCCACCTGCTCGGGCGTCCCGGTCAGTCCCACCAGGCGGGGATGGAAAAACCCGATGTAGTCGCGCACCGCCGCGACGTCGTCGCGGGCCGGGTCGATGGTGACGAAAACCGGCGTAATCGCGTCGGCCTCTTTGCCCATGTCGTTCAGCGCGACGGTCATCGACTGCAGCTCGGTGGGGCAGACATCGGGGCAAAACGTATAGCCGAAATAGACCAGCATATGCCGGCCCTTAAAGGTCTCTTGGGTTACCGTTTCGCCCAGATGGTTCACCATCTCGAAGGGTCCGCCGATGATGGATTGGCTGACCTCGAGATCGGGTTTGCTCACCGGGATCAAAAACCCGAGCCCCAACCCGACGATCACCGCCAGCCCGGCGGCAATGATCAAGATCGGCCCGCGGCGCGACGGCGTCTGTTTTTCATCTGACATCGCGCTAGTGCACCAAACCCGCCCGCTCGGCGCAATTCCCGGCTGCGTGAAGCGCTGCGACCCGTTGTCGCGCTAGACCCGCCCAGCAGCGATCAGGCCCGCCAGCACCAGCGGCCAGGCGACCCCGGGGTGGGTCAGCCAGCGCACTGCGGTACGCCGTCCCCGCAGTCCGATGGCGTGCAGCAGACAAGCGATCGCGCCCACCATCATCGCCGCCCCGGCTGCGCGTTGGGCCAGCGTACCGTGGCTTCCCGCCAGCGCTGGGTCGGTGGCGATTACCACGGCCACCGCCGCCGCGAACACCAGCGAGCCGCCGCGCAAGAGCATCGTTTGACGGGCGCTTGGGGTCGATTGGTCCATACGTTGACGCGCCTCCTGGGGGCCCGCATCCTCGAACGATGACGGGCGCCAACATTACGCCGGAATTTACCTGGGTTGCGATCGGGACGGGACCCGAGCCGTTCTTTTTGTTGCTGGCGGCCTTGGCGCTCGATGCCCTTCTCGGGGTGGTGCTGCGCAGCCCGACCCGCGCTGTCGATCGCACCGGCGCACGGGCGATCACCGAAGTGGCGCGCCGCTTGGGCCGCGCGGATCGCTCGGCGGCAACCCGGCTCGTTCGCGGACTGCTGCTCGCCCTGTTTCTGGTCGTCGGCGGCGGGGTCGTCGGCCTGATCGTCGCATTCGCGGCCGCGGTGTTGCCTTTGGGCTGGGCGCTGTCGCTGGCGGTCATCTTGTTGGTGATCGATCAACGCACGATCTTCGCCGCGTTGGGCCGCAGCATCGGGGCCGACAAAACCGATGCCGCGCGTCGGCAATCGGTCGAAAGCGCCACGCTGCGGTTCGCCGAAGGCGTTGTCGCCTTGGCGTTTTGGTATGCCTTGCTGGGGCTGGCCGGGTTGCTGATCTACCGCTTGTTGCTCATTGCCGCACTGATGTTCGACCGACCGGGCGAGGACGATCGTGGCTTGGGGTTCGTGGCGCTTCGGCTGCACGAGGCGGCGGCCTGGATTCCGTTACGGTTGGCCGGGTTGCTGCTGGCTCTCGCCGCCGCCTTCACACCCGGTGCCCGACCCGGCGCGGCGATCGCCACGATGATCCGGCATACCCCCGGCCGGCGCTTGCGCAGCGCGGCTTGGCCGGTGGCCGCCGTGGCCGGCGCGCTCGGGGTCGCCCTGGTCGGCCCGCGTCATCTCGACGGCGCCGATCGCGGTATAACCCCATGGATCGAACCGACGGGCGCCCGCAGCAACCTCGCTCCGAACGACGCGCGCCGCGCGTTCTATCTTTTGGTGGTGGCCTGCGTTTTGAACGCGCTTGTCGTCTTGTTGGTCGCGATGGTCGAGCTGGCCGGGGCTGCCGCCTAGCTGCGGGTGCGCAGCAGCCGGTTCAACGCATCGCGTAGATCGTCGGCATTGCGATTGTCGACGCGGTTCTTGAAGACGATATCTTCGGGCGACACGTTCCGACCGTAGTACTCCAGGTTTAGGCTTTCGCGGGTATCAAGCACGGCACCCTCGACCGACGCGCCGGCGAACAGGCCTTTGGACTTGGAATAGGAATAGACGTCTTCGCGAAAATTCGTCGTGGTGCCCGCTTCGATGCCGGCGCCGATCGGTCCGGCGGCAACGCTGGCATCGGCGCCGAGTTTGACCTTGTTGAACAGCACCGCATCGACCGCCCGCTTGGTCATGAACACCAAAATCACTTCCGAGGCTTGCGCACCGAACTGCAAGCCGATGCTGCCCGCGCCCATGGTGTAGAACGCGGGTGGGCTCCATCCGCCGACCTGGCGGGTCATCAAGACGCCGGTGCCGCCCTCGCCGCCGATGAAAAAACCGGCCTTCAGCACCTGGGGAATGATCAGCACGCCCTCGGCGCGGCGCATGAGTTCGCGCATCGAGCCCATGTCGGGATCGACCCGAAAAGCGTTGACGGTCAGTTCGGCCTTGTCGACCAAATCTTGCGCTTCGCCGGCCTGGGCCGCGGTGGTGAACAGGCCGACGGCCAGCATGGCGGCGGTGGCGAAAAGCGCAGCAGCGCGGATCGAATGGGGCAATCGCATCGTTACCTCCTCAAGGTCGGGACGGCAGCGTGAGGGCGCATTGTGGTGGTTTTGTGGACCTCGCATCGTGGGTGAAATATGGGGCCTGAGGCCCTTGCTCGCCACCTTTCGTTGCCGCACTCCGGACGCGGCGATAGGCTCCCGCTGGCATGATGGATAGCGCTCCCCACACGCGCCCGGCAAAGCCCGTCCCGACGGTCGCCCCGCCCGCCGAAAGCGGTCGCGTACGCCTGCAAACCCTGGTGCTGATCCGCTGGATTGCGCTGGCCGGCCAGGCCCTGGCCATCGTCGTGGTCCATTTCGGTCTCGACTTCGATATGGCCTTCGTTCCGGCGATGTTGGCTGTCGCGGTCTCGGTCGGGCTGAACGCCGTGTTGACGATCCGCTACACGCCCACGACCCGGCTCAGCGATCTGCACGCGGCGCTGTACCTTGCCTACGACACGCTGCAACTGGCGATACTGCTGTACCTTACCGGCGGCATCGAAAACCCGTTCTCGATTTTGATGCTGGTGCCGATCACCGTATCCGCGACGGTCCTCAGTTTGCGGAGCACCGCCCTTCTCGGCGCCTTGGCCCTGGCCTGTCTTAGCGTGGTGACGATCGTCCATCAGCCGCTGCCGTGGCATGCCGGTGGCCTCGTTTTGCCCGGCCTCTACATGCTGGGTATTTGGACGGCGTTGGTCTTGGGCGTCGTCTTCATCTCGGTGTACACGTGGCGCGTGGCGGCCGAAGCGCGCCGCATGTCGGATGCTTTGGCGGAAACCCAGATGGCCTTGGCGCGCGAACAGCAGCTCTCCTCGCTCGGCGGTTTGGCGGCAGCAGCGGCGCACGAACTGGGCACGCCGCTCTCGACCATCGCCCTGGTCGCGCGCGAAATGCGTCGCGACACCGCGGACGATGCGCCGCTCGCCGAGGACATGGATCTATTGCTGCGCGAAACCGAACGCTGCCGCGATATCCTTGCCGAGTTGTCGCGCGACCCGCGGCGCGACGACGATCAGCCGTTCGCCGAAATGGCGCTTCCGGCGTTGATCGACTCGATCGTCGCGAGCCATCGCACGCCGACAAAACGGATCGACATCGAAGAACGCCTCAGCCCCGGTGCCGTCATGCCGATCGTGCGGGCCGGGCCCGAAATTCGTCATGGGCTGGGCAACCTTGTCGACAACGCCGCCGATTTCGCCGCCGGGCGCATCGACATCGCGGTCGCCGTCACCAAGGCCGAGGTCACCGTCACGATGACCGACGACGGGCCCGGCTTTGCCCATGCCGTGTTGGGGGATTTGGGCGAACCTTACGTTTCGACCCGGCGAGACGGCGGCGGCATGGGTCTCGGTCTTTTTATCGCCAAGACATTGCTCGAACGCACCGGCGCACAGGTGCGTTTTCGAAATGCCGTGGCGGCGGGGGCGGAGGTTGTGATTCGCTGGCCGCATGACATACTCGACGCTTCGGGTTCATCACCATGATAGAAACGCCATCCGTGGATAGTTCAAGCGACCGCCGCTTGCTGATCGTCGATGACGACGCCCCGTTTCGCGACCGCCTCGCGCGGGCGATGGAAAAGCGTGGCTTCGCCGTCGCCACCGCCGCCGACGAAGACGACGCCAGCGAGGCCATCGCCGCGCATCAGCCGACCCATGCCGTCCTCGACTTGCGTCTCGAAAAAGGCTTCGGGCTCGATATCGTGCCGGTGATCCGGGCGCAAAACCCCGACGCACGGATCGTCATCCTTACCGGCTACGGCAACATCGCGACCGCCGTGGCGGCGGTAAAAGCGGGCGCCGTGGATTACCTCGCCAAACCGGCCGATGCCGACGAAATCGAAGGCGCGTTGCTCGCCTCGGGCGACGATAAGCCGCCGCCCCCCGACCAACCGATGTCGCCCGATCGGGTTCGGTGGGAGCATATCCAGCGCATTTACGAACTATGCGACCGCAACGTCTCGGAAACCGCGCGCCGGCTCAACATGCATCGCCGCACCCTCCAGCGCATCCTGGCCAAACGTTCGCCGCACTAAGCGGCGGCGAAATATACTGGAATCACTGGAACTTAGAGGGACTCGCGGGTATAACCCGTGAGCAGGATGACCGACCAAAACAGGCTTGCCCGGCAGGTTGCTACCCTGGCCGACGCCCACGTTCTCGTGGTCGGCGACCTGATGCTCGACCGCTTCGTCTCGGGCACGGTCGAGCGCATTTCTCCCGAAGCCCCCATCCCGGTGTTTCAAACCGGCGTCGAACGACCGATGGCGGGTGGGGCCGGCAATGTCGCGGCCAATGTCGTGGCGCTGGGTGGCGCCGCCACGCTGGTCGGCGTCATCGGCGCCGATGCGGCCGGCGAAACCCTCACAGGTCTGCTCCATACCAACCCCCGTCTGACGGTCCACGCCCTGACCGACAGCGCGCGCCCGACCAGCGTGAAAACCCGCTACGTCGCTCAAGGCCAACAGGTCCTGCGGGCCGACAGCGAACAACGCCACGCCATTTCGGCCGAGATTGCCGGGCAACTTCTTGCGGCCGTCGATGACGGCCTGCCGTACGCCGGCGCGGTGGTTCTATCCGACTACGGCAAGGGCGTACTGACCCCGGACGTACTGCGCCAGATCATCGCCAAAGCGGTGGCCCAGCACATCCCGGTGGTGGTCGACCCCTGCGGGCGCGATTTCGCGCGCTACAAAGGCGCTGCCTACGTCTCGCCCAACCGGGCAGAGCTCGCCTACGCCAGCGGGGCCGTGGCCGATACCACCGAACACATTCTCGATGCCGCCCGGCGGGTGATGGAAAGCGCCGGGGTCGCCGCGATGTTGGTGACCCGCAGCGAAGACGGGTTGTCGTTGATCGGCCGCGACGGGACCGCCACCCATTTCACTGCCGAAGCGCGTGAGGTATTCGACGTATCGGGCGCGGGCGACACGGTGGTTGCCGCGTTCGCCGCCGCGTTGGCCGGCGGTGCCGATGCCACAGATGCCGCCGCCCTAGCCAATACCGCGGCTGGGATCGTCGTGACCAAAGCCGGCACGGCGGTGGTGTCTTCGGCCGAGCTGATCGCCCACACCCACGAAGCCGACCTCAAAGCCAGCGACGCCAAAGTGCGTCCGATCGACGAAGCGTTGCGCGTGGTGGCCGGTTGGCGGGAACGGGGACTTCGGGTCGGGTTCACCAACGGTGCGTTCGACTTGTTGCACCCCGGCCATATCGCCTCGCTGACCCAAGCCAAGAGCCATTGCGACCGGTTGGTCGTGGCGCTCAATAGCGATACCTCGGTGCGCGGCCTCAAGGGGCCAAGCCGCCCGATTCAAAACGAAACCGCCCGCGCCATGGTGTTGGGCGCGATGGGCCAGGTCGATCTCGTCGTGATCTTCGCTGAAGATACACCGCTCGAATTGATCAAGGCGATCCGCCCCGACGTTCTCGTCAAAGGCGGCGATTACCGGCTCGACCAAGTCGTCGGCGCCGACGTCGTGCAAAGCTACGGCGGCACGGTCGTTCTGGCGGACTACGTCGATGGCCACAGCACGACGCGCACGGTTTCACGGATGGCGGGCTAGCGCATGATCGTGGTCACCGGCGGGGCCGGCTTCATCGGTTCGAACGTCGTGGCGGCGCTCGCCGCCAAGGGCGACCGTGAGGTTGCGATTTGCGACGTCTTCGGCACCGGCGACAAATGGTTGAACGTCGCCAAACACGAACTCGCGGGCGTTATTTCGCCGCCCGATCTGCTCGAATTCCTCAATTCCGAAAGCTTCCGCATGGAAGCGATCATTCATCTCGGCGCCGTGACCGCCACCACCGAGACCGACGTCGATCTCATCATGCGCAACAATTTCAAGTTCTCGCTGATGCTGTGGGATTGGTGTGCGCGTCACGAAGCGGCGTTCATCTATGCCTCTTCCGCGGCAACCTATGGCGACGGCCGCCAAGGCTTCGACGACAGCGACAGCATGGCGGCGTTGTCGCGGCTGCGTCCCCTCAATCCTTATGGCTGGAGCAAGCATCTATTCGACCGCCGCGTTGCGCGGATCATGGCCGAGCGCTTGCCGGCGCCGGAAAAATGGGCCGGGCTCAAATTCTTTAACGTCTTCGGCCCCAACGAATATCACAAGGGCCGTATGTCGTCGGTAGCGCTCCACGTGCACGACAGCATATTGATCGGCGAACCGGTGCGCTTGTTCCGCTCGCACAACCCCGACTACGAAGACGGCGGGCAGATGCGCGACTTCATCTATGTCGAAGATTGCGTCGCCGCGATCGAATGGATCCTCGATCAAGACGAGATCACCGGCATCTACAACATGGGCACCGGCCAAGCGCGCAGCTTCCTCGACTTGGCTTATGCCGTGGCCGACGCGATGAACGAAGAACTCATCGTCGATTGGATCGACACCCCGGCCGACCTACGCGAAAAATATCAGTACTTCACCGAAGCCAAGATGGACCGCCTGCGCGAGATCGGTTTTACCCGCACCTTCACCTCGCTCGAAGAGGCCGTGCAGCGCTACGTCCAGCAATACCTCTCCAAGCCCGACCCCTACCGCTAGCGCTTGTTTCGCACGCGACGCGGACCTACCAGGTCTTCACCGGCGGCGATTTAACCTCGACCTGGACCGATTCCTCCAGCGCCTCGGACCAGTGCGGCACGCCTTTGGGGTGAAACCAGGTATCGCCGGGATGGGCGATCCATTCTTCGCCGCCGATCCAAAGTTTGAGCTTGCCCGACACCAAGTGGCACGAGGTCTCGTGATCGTCGTGCTGATGGGTCGGGTCGCGCATGCCCTTGGGGCGGGTGATCGACAGCATCAGCATGCTGTCGCTCTTCATCACCACCTTGACCTCGACCGGCTTGTCCAGCTCCTGGCCTTCGACCTTTTCGATCACGTCGACCGGCGCGTCATCGCCCGGCATGAAGGTGCGGTTGAAGTTTTCGATCGTGCCCGGCATTACGCCGCCATTTTTTTGCGCACCGCATCCAGGCGGGCGTCGATTTCGGTTTCGTTCAAGGTGCCCTGCTCGACCAGCACGGCGCGGATCGCCAGCAGCCAGCTTTCCGCGTAGCTCCGGCTCGGGTCTTCGAAGTCGGCATAGAATTCCACTGCGCGTTTATGGAGCTCCGGATCGTAGGGCCCCTTGGCCTGCCCGGTGATCAACGACAGCATCGCATCGACGCGTTTGTCGAACCAAGTCGGTTCCCCGTCGGTGCGATCGATCGGTCGCGGGGCTTTCAGATCGGCATTCGTCATCGTCGTTACTCCGCAGCGGCTTGGGCGTCGGCCGAGGTCAACCGGGCCAACACCTCGTCGGTCGTCATCACATCGACAAAGCCGTAGATATTGCTCAGCGCCGAATTGTGATGATTGTCGTCGTGCGCCGAATTGGCGTCCGACACCATGATCGTCTTGTAGTTCAACATCATACCGTCGCGGGCGGTCGATTCGCAGCATACGTTGGTTTCGGTCCCGGTCACCACGATGGTGTCTATCCCGCGCGCTTGCAAGTCGGCATGCAGCGTCGAGGCATCGGCGATGAACGGGCTAAAACGGTCTTTCTCGATCGTCAGGTCGCCGGGCCGCACGACGAGGTCGGCGTGCAGCGCATGGCCCCAGCCGCCGGGGCCGAGACCGGTCAGCAATCGTTCGCGGACCGGCGGCGAACAGAACTCATGAAACAGCGTCGACCAGGATTGCGCGGTTGCTTCGGTAAAGGTCGTGACGATCCACACCACGGTGCCGCCTGCGGCGCGGAAACCGTCGGCCAGTCTGTTGACCGTCGGCACGATGTCGATGGTGTTCTGTCCGCCCGATGTCGCCGGGTCGCAGAAGAATTCCTGGATGTCGACGACGATCAGCGCGCTGCGCGCCGGATCGAGCCGCTCGAAGATATGCGTCCGTCCGCCGCGCCGTTTCGCCATCCGTTCGGCGAGGCCGGGAAACAGGGCGGTTTTGTGCATCGTTTCGTCCTCCCGAACTCAGCCTAGCGCCTCACCGGCCGGCGCGGAACCTACGCGCCCTCCAACACCGCAAACCGCGGTTGCCCGCCGGCATCGACAATGCGCCCGGCGGTCGGGCCCGCAAAATGCGCGGCCAGCACGATGGCCGCGCCCCCGGCATGCTCGGCGATAAAGGCGCGCCGGGTCGCGGTCGATTGCGCATGGTCGAGGCAGAAATTGGTCTGCCACTGCGGTTCGGCAATCAGCACGGGGTGATGCAGCATGTCGCCGGTGAAGAACACCTCATGCCCGCCCGATTGCAGGTGCACGCAATAATGGCCCGGCGTGTGGCCCGGGGTCGGCACCAGCGACAAGCCGTCGCCGATCGCATAGTCCATCGTCACGATCTCGGCCAACCCCGCATCGACGATCGGAAACACCGAATCGGCCAGGCTGGTGTACCCGAACTCGCCCGGCTTCACGTTGTTGTAGTGGTCGTAGTCGTCCTTGGAAAAAATGTAGCGCGCATTGGGGAACGTCGGCACCCACCGGCCGTTTTCCAATTTGGTGTTCCAGCCGACGTGGTCGGCATGCAAATGGGTGCACATCACGTAGTCGACGTCCTCGGGCGCAATCCCCATCGCATAGAGGTTGTCGAGATAGGGCCGGTTCTGCATATGCCAAAACGGTAGCGCGGCCCGGTCTTTGTGGTTGCCGATGCAGGTGTCGATCAGGATCGTCTTGCCCTGGGCCTGCACCACATAGGTGTGAAAGCTGAAGGGTAGCACCAACCCCTCGGCGCCCTGCGCGATGAAATGCGGCGCCAGCCAATCGGCATGTCCGGCCAAGCGCGCGGCATCGAATTCCTTGAACGCGAACGCCGGTGTGAAGGGCTCCACCACCTCCACCAGCTTGCGCACCGTATAATCCCCGAATTGTTGCGGCTTCATGCTTGTCTCCCTGGGTTGTTTTGGGCGGGCAGGCGGGCCTCGGCAAAGACCGGCGTACCGGCCAGCCATTGCGCGGCGGCGGTCTCGTCGTTCAGCGCGATGGCCATCGCCGCCGTCAGTTCCAATTGGCCGGCGCCCTTGTCGTCGGCGTGGTTCAGCCCGCGTGCCGCGGCCTTCATCACGTTGGCTTGGTGAAGGTAGAGCGACAGGTTGATGTCCTCGCCGTTCAGCGCGCGGGCGCATTGCGTGTCATCTGTTGCATTGGCCCCGCGGCAGGCCAGCGGCCGGAGGTCGTAAACCGTGCAGCATTCGTTCTTCAAAAAGACGCACGCCCGTTTCAAGCGTACTCGCCCGGCGGCATCGAGTCCGCGTTCGGCGGCGGCCAAGGTGCGGCACGTCTCGGCCAGGGTCGCCACCGCGGCTGCGGATTCGTGCTTGCGTAGGTGGTCGGCCAGGGCCAGCGCCTCGGGCGGCGTCACCGTGACCTGGAACCGACAGCAATGCGCGCATCCCTCGCGGCAGGCCGCGGGCTGTTCCGGCGGGTTCAAGCTGCGCAACGAGGACAGCAGGTTCTCGGCCAACGCGATGGCTTCTTGGACCAATGTATTGAGATCGTCCGGCGCGCCGTCGGCAACGGCGTTCACGGTCAGCCCCCGAATGCCGCTTTCGAGGATCGCTTCATAAGGTAGCGGCGCGTCGCTCATGCCCGCAGACTAGGCCGTTTTCGGCTCCCGTCCCACCGTTCACCCTCGCCGGTCGGCGGGACTGTTGCGCCGGTGTCGAACCGGGCATGCTTGGCCGCATGTCCCAAGGGTCTCAGGAAAACGGCGCCGCGCGCCATGCCGTTCGTCTGACCGGGCTTTTGCTTGGCCCCGGCGCATTTGTCCTGATGTTGGGATTGCCGACACCGGACGGTCTGGCGCTCATTGGCTGGCACGTTGCGGCGCTTGCCGTTTGGATGGCGCTCTGGTGGGCGACCGAGGCAATTCCGCTGGCCGCAACGGCTCTACTGCCGCTCGTTTTGCTGCCGCTCCTGGGCGTCGCCGATGTTGGGGCCGCGGCAGCGCCGTATGCCAATCCGCTGATCTTCCTGTTTCTCGGCGGCTTCCTCATCGCCCTCGCGATGCAAAGATGGAACCTGCACCGCCGCGTTGCGCTTCTTATTCTCAAGCGGGCCGGCGCTCACCCGCGGCGCATCGTCGGGGCGGCGATGTTTGCCACGGCGCTGTTGAGTATGTGGATCAGCAATACCGCCACTGCGATGATGATGCTGCCCATCGCGGTCTCGCTTTCGGCCATTGTCAGCGTCGACGCCGCAAACACCCGTCGTCGCGGCAACTTTGCCGCAGCTCTCATGCTCGGGATTGCCTATGCCGCCTCTATCGGGGGGTTGGGCACGCTCATCGGGTCGCCACCCAACGCGTTGCTGGCGAGCTATATGGGGCAGATTTACGGCACGACCATAACCTTTGTCGATTGGATGCGGCTTGGCATCCCGGTCGCGGTGGTGATGTTGCCGCTGACTTGGTTGGTGCTGACGCGCCTGGCCTTTCCCTTCAGCCGAACGGCCGATGCCGACGCCGCAGCGACCGTGTCGCAAGCCGTGCAAAGCCTCGGGCCCATGACCGGTCCGGAGCGCCGCGTCGCGATCGTCGCCCTGCTCGTGGCGCTCGCGTGGGTGACCAGTCCTTGGCTTGGTGGCTTGGTGCCGGGCGGCACGTTGTCCGATACCGTCATTGCGCTCGCCGGCGCGATAGCGCTCTTCGTCGTCCCGGCGAATTGGTCGCGCCGAGAGTTCCTGCTTGATTGGGCATGGGCGTCTCGGGCGCCGTGGCACGTCCTCCTGCTGTTCGGTGGCGGTCTCAGTCTTGCCGGCGCCATTGATAAGACGGGCCTTGCGGCTTGGATTGGCGGCGGTCTCGACCTGTTTGCCGTTTGGCCCCTGATCGTCGTGGTTGCAGCGGTGGCCGCCTTGGTGATCTTTCTCACCGAGCTGACCAGCAACACGGCGACGACGGCCGCGTTCTTGCCGGTTGTCGCCGCCGTCGGGGTGGCGGCCGGGTTAGATCCGTTGACGCTCGCCGTACCGGCGGCGTTGGCTGCGTCGTGCGCCTTCATGCTCCCGGTGGCGACCCCTCCGAACGCGGTGGTTTACGGCTCTGGCCTCATTACGGTGCCACAGATGATCCGGGCCGGCCTGATGCTCAATCTGATCGGTATTGTCGTGATCGCGCTTCTTGCGCCGATCCTGGTGCCATTGGTTTCCGGCTAATCGCGAAAGTCCAAGCCGACATCCAGCGCCGGCGCGCTGTGGGTTAGCCATCCCAGCGAAATGACATCGACTCCGGTGTCGGCCACCGCCTTCAACGTTTCGGGCCGAATGCCGCCCGAGGCTTCGGTGACCAAGCGGCCCGCCACCATCTCTACCGCCTTGCGCAGATCGTCCGGCGTCATGTTGTCCAACAGCACGGCATCGGCGCCCGTGGTCAGCAGCGCGTCGAGCTGCGCCAGGGTATCGACCTCGACTTGGATCTTCACTAGGTGGCCGACATGGTCGCGTACCCGCGCGACCGTCGCCGCGATGCCGCCGCCCGCGACCAAGTGGTTGTCTTTCAGCAGCACGGCATCGTGCAGGCCAAAGCGGTGGTTGCGCCCGCCGCCCATCCGCACCGCATATTTCTCGAGGTGGCGTAGGCCCGGGGTAGTCTTTCGCGTACAGGCAATGCGCGCCGACGTCCCGGCGACGGCGGCCACCGCGGCCTGCGTCGCGGTGGCGATCCCGCACAGCCGTCCAAGAAAATTCAGCGCGGTGCGTTCGGCACCCAACACGGCGCGGGCGTTGCCTTCGATGCGCGCCACCACGGTGCCGGCCGCCAGGCTGGCGCCATCCTCGACCAGTTTGGTCACCCTGGCCTCGGTGTCCATTGCGTGAAAGGCAAAGGCGGCCACGTCGATTCCAGCCAGGCACCCCCTTTTGCGCGCCACGATTTCGGCCGTGGCCGTAGCGTCTGTGAGGATGGCCGCGTCGCTGGTCAGGTCGCCGGCGGTGCCGAGGTCTTCGGCCAACGCGGCGCGCACCGTTGGCGCATACATCGTGGCCGGCAAAGGCGCCATCGTCGGGTTAGCCGATCTCCAACATACGTTCGACCGCACCGCGCGCGCGGGCCGCGATGTCGGGATCGACGGTGACCGCGGGCTGCATGGTTTCCAACGCCTGTTGAATATTCTCCAACGTGATGCGCTTCATATGCGGACACAGATTGCATGGCCGAATGAAATTCACATCGGGCAGCTCGGCGGCGACGTTGTCGCTCATCGAACATTCGGTCACCATCAAGACCTGCGGCGGTCGTTTGGTTTCGACATAGCCGATCATTTGCGAGGTCGAACCGACGAAGTCCGAGGCATCCAACACGTCGGGCGGGCATTCGGGGTGCGCGATCACGACAAGGCCGTCGTGCTCTTGCCGGTAGGCGTTGATTTCGTCCGCGGTGAAGCGCTCGTGCACCTCGCAATGGCCCTGCCACAAGATCACCTCGACATCGGTCTGCGAAGCGACATAGCGGCCGAGATATTCGTCGGGCAAAAAGATCACGCGATCGACGCCCAGCGATTCCACCACCTTGACGGCATTGCCCGAGGTGCAGCAGATGTCCGATTCGGCTTTCACCTCGGCCGAGGTGTTGACGTAGGTCACCACCGGCACGCCGGGGTACTTCTCGCGCAACAGCCGCACGTCGGCGCCGGTCAGCGATTCGGCCAGCGAACAGCCGGCGCGTTCGTCGGGGATCAGCACGGTCTTTTCGGGGTTCAGGATTTTCGCGGTCTCGGCCATGAAATGGACGCCGGCCAGCACGATCACGTCGGCATCGGCCTTGGTCGCCTCGCGCGCCAGCGCCAGCGAATCGCCCATAATGTCGGCGACGCAGTGGTAGATTTCCGGCGTCATATAGTTGTGCGCCAGGATGACCGCGTTGCGCTCTTCCTTCAGGCGGTTGATCGCCGCAACGTGGGGGGCATGTACGCCCCACTCGATCTCGGGAATGATATTGCGCACACGCTCGTACAGTGGCGCGGTGGTCGCTTGGATTTCCGCAGGGGACAGGGCCGCCGTCATGGTATCTAGCTCTTCGTAATGACGTTATGAATTGCGCTGCGCCAACCGCTGCGCGCTGTTTCTTGGCTCTTTTCCCTATCTCTTTGATATAGCGCGTCGACCCGCATTTCCCAACCACAAACCCTGTGCGAAGCCCATCAGGCGAACGGTCCTTGATCCAGCGCTTTGACACGGTCGCCCCGCCTCGCCAACGTAGGATTTTCCTTGGCGGCCAGCATAGAGGCGGCGATGACCCATTTCCTGATCACGGACGACAAACCCGACGGGCACAAGCTCGAGGACATTCTCAATTCGTTGCGCGGCGACATCATCAAACGCGCGACCAAGATCGTCGACGATCACCGCCCCGAGGCCGAGCAGGTTCTCAAAAACAACATTCGCATCCTCGAACTGCTGACCGAGGCCATCCGCTTGGCCGAAGACTCGTCGGTCGTCCTGACCCGGGCCTTCGGCCCCAACTACAAGGGCGGGCCGCCGCGTATCGGCAAGCGTTAGGACGCCGCCGGCTCGAATCTGGTTTCAGCGTGCGGTGCGCCGCCGGCTTCGGGCGGGAGCGGCAGTTCGAAAAAGAAATGCGCCCCGGTTGTTGCCGGGATGGTTCCAATGCGGCCATTCATCGCGGTCATCAAATCGCGGGCGATCGAGAGCCCGAGCCCGGTGCCGCCGATCTTGCGGTCGGCCGGACGCGGCAATTGGACAAAACGCTCGAATACTTTTTCCTCCGCCCCTTTGGGAATACCGGGTCCGTCATCGGCGACGCACAGCCGTACCGCGTTCTCGGCATCGACGATCTCGATTCGAACCGTGCCCTTCAGCGGGCTGAACTTCACCGCGTTCGACAACAGGTTATGCAGCACCTGCCGAACTTTTTCTTCATCGCCGTAAAATGCATGACCGCCGCGATGATCGTCGATCAGCACCTCGACGCCGAAGCTATCGAACATCGGCCGCATTTCATCGACGGTGCTCCGCGCCAACTGTTCGGGATCGATCGGTTGGAGAACAAGTTCGTCTTTGACGCCCGAAATCCGTTCCAGATCGAGAATATCGTTGGTGAGCGCGATCAGTCGCTCCGTGTTGCGCTCGGCGATCTTCAGCATGCGGTCGCCCGATCCGGGCACCGCGCCACCGAGCCCTGACGTGAGGATTTGCAGCGCGGCTTGCAGCGCGGTCAGCGGGGTGCGCAACTCATGGCTGACGGTTGCGATCAGCTGTTCCTTGACGAGGCGGGCGTCCTCGCGATCGGTGACGTCCGCCGCGGTCGCCAAAATGGTGCCGTCCTGCGCATTGCGAACCGCGTTCCACTGTAGCCATCGGTACGAGCCGTCGGCGGCCCGAAACCGATTGACGTGATTGACGATCGGCTGTCCCTCGAACGTCGCCCGTGCGGCCGCTTGGGTCGCGGCTTGATCGTCGGGGTGCACGAAGTCGATGGTTCTCTTGCCCAGCATGTCCGCAAGGTCGTAGCCGAAAACTTGCGTCCACATCGGGTTCAATCGGCGCAGCGTCCCGTCTTTGTTGGCCACGGCGGTCAGCGCCTTGGTGCGCTCGAAGAAATGCTCAAGTTCGGCTTCGATGCGAGATTTTTCGTCGGCCAAACTCACGGCCGCGCGCTGGAGCCGGGTCATTTGTAGAAAGGACCGGTGCGCGTTCCCGCCGAAGAAAAGCAACGCCAAAAAAAACAGCCCAAGCCCGATGCAGATGGCATGCTCGACGCTACTGGAGTGCAGACATTGCTTCACCGCCGGCGGGGTGACGGTCAGCACGATCATCGGGACCCACAGATTGGGAATGGGCCCGAACCCGGCGACCAAGCCCGCCGGCGAGCCGGCCGCCATAAAGACCAACAAGAACTCAAGCTCGATATAGCCCAGCGGCATGGTGAACCAATACGCCACGCCCATCGTTCGCGTTGGGCGGGGGCGCGGCGGGCGCTACACTGCGGTATGCCGCCCGAGTTGATCAAAGGCACCGATGGCGTCGCCCGCTGTTTCTGGGCAGCGAGCACCGAAGCCTATGCCCATTATCACGACCATGAATGGGGTCTGCCGACGCGGGACGATCGGTGGATTTTTGAGAAGCTGTGCCTTGAAGGATTTCAAGCCGGGCTCAGCTGGCTCACCATTCTCAACAAGCGCGAAAACTTTCGCGCCGCCTTCGCCGATTTCGAGATCGACGCGGTCGCGCGTTTCGACAGCCGCAGCGTCAAGCGGCTGCTCAAGGATGCGGGCATCGTGCGCCATCGCGGCAAAATCGAATCGACCATTAACAATGCCAAGCGCGCCCAAGAACTCCAGCGCGAATTCGGCTCGCTTGCCGCCTTCGTCTGGCAGTTCGAACCGGCCGCCGCATCGCGCCCCAAAACCCTGACCCGTGCGGCCCTAATGAAGCTGGCGCAGACCCCTGAATCGACCGCGCTCAGCAAAGATCTCAAGAAGCGCGGTTGGAGCTTCGTCGGGCCCACCACCGTCTATGCCTTCATGCAGGCTGCGGGCATCGTCAACGATCACCTGCAGGGCTGCGCCGCGCGCGACGCATGCAGCGCCGCGCGCAAAAAGTTCAAGGTGCCCCCACCGCGCTAACCTCTCGATGCGTCCGGTCAACTGACCTGACCTTTAATGTGATTTGCGTCGCGCGTTCGCCGGCGCGACCATTGAGGTGTTGTCGCCCCTCTCGGGCGGCAGATCGGAAGAGGAGGTGCCACGCATGGTTCCACCTGACACATCCGGAGGGCCGCGCTGCTAAGCGTCGTCCTCCTCGACAACCGATCACCACAATGCTCGGCCTTGGGTCGGGCGCGAGGCGCCAGTGAACCCTCGCAGACTAAGGCGAAGCCCCGTTCAATCTCTCCGGATGTTGGCGGGGTTTCCATTGCGCCAACCCCGGCGCGTCCGAGCCCTCAGTGCAGGGCGTCGGTCCGCGGCAGCGGGATGACGTTGGAGCCGCCGCGGAAGCGCGGCAGCGTAACGGTAAAGGTCGTGCCGCCGTCTTTCTTGCTGGCGAAACTGATGGTGCCGCGGTGCTGTTCGACGAACGCCTTGGCGATGCTGAGGCCAAGCCCGCCCCCGCCATGCGCCCCGAAATGCGTGAACCGGTCGAAGATTTCGCCGCGGATCGTTTCGGGAATGCCGGGGCCCTGATCCTGGACCGATACCTTGACATGGTCGTTGCCTGCGGCCAGTTCGATCCGAATGGCGGTTCCCGGCGGCGCGGCCTTGATCGCATTGGACAAGAGGTTGGAGATCACGCGGCCCAGTTGGTCGGCATTGCCCAGAACCGTGGAATGACTGGAGCGATCGGTCAGCGCCACGGTTAGCCCGTTGTCCTGCGTCGCCGCAACGTGGTCGTCGATCACCTCGCGGACGACATCGGACAGCGTCACCGGCTCGAACGTGTCGTCGACCGCGCCGGACTGGATGTCCTGCATGTCGAGAATGTTGGAGATCAATCGGTTTAACCGGTCGCTATTGCGATCGGCGATCTTCAACAACTGAGTCGGATCGGTCTCGCTGTCGCGCGCGTCGGCTTCGCCGGTTAGGTGCTTGAGCGCGCCGCGCAGCGCCGTCAGTGGGGTTCGCAACTCCCGACCG
>JAYONB010000015.1:46912-64060 GCA_038121105.1 Alphaproteobacteria bacterium
CCGCTGATGAAAGCGGCGTCGTCCTCGGGCGACAGAACGACGATCCAATGAAATCATCGTTCGTGCCCTTTGCGACTTTGGACCGGCGCCTCGAACGCCTGGGAAATCTCATGGGTCGGCTTGCGGGCCAGAAAGTCGCGCAGGTCGGGCGCATCCGTTCCTTTGAGCAGCCAGGCGAAATTGCTTCCCACCAGTTCCGCCGGGTCGATGCCCAGCGTGCGCCGCCACGTCGGGTTCACCCGCATGATCCGGCCGTCGGAATTCACAACGGCAATGAGGTCTTGCGAAAGGTTGAAGAACCGCGCGGCCTCACGTTGCAACAGCTTTTCTTCGGTGGAATCGTGGATGACGGCGATGCGTTCTTCATCGTCGACATCGGCGACGTTCACGCGGGCGGTAAAGAACGACCCGTCGCTGCGTTTCGCCAGAGATTCATCGCCGTCGCCCCCGGGAATGGCGCCGGCCGGTACGGCCAGCGTGTCCTTCACGGTCATCTCTTCCTTGGTGCCGAATTGCGCGCGCGCGGCGTCGTTCATATCGCGGATGTCGCCGTGACGGCCGACGCGCAAAATGGCGTCGAAGCTCGCATCGAACACGGCCTGCAATCCGCGTCGCCAACGATGTGCCTCGGCCGCCGAGCGCGCGATGTCGGCCTCCTGTCGCCCGATCGTTTGCACCAACGCGAGGGCGTAGCTCAACAGGGCGGTCAACAGGAGCGGGGCAACGTCGACGAAAACCGGCGCCACCGCCTGCAGCCCGACTGATAGCCCTACGACGGCGACCACGGTTGCCGCAAACACCAGCGTGGCTCCCGGCCACCGTAGGTGCGCCGTCAGGAAAAAAGCGGCAAGCGCCAGCGCAAGGGTCGCCGCCGCGATCGCCCAGGGCGGCAACGGGGATAGCGCCCGGTTCTGGGTCAACGATTCGTACGCCAGGGCTTGCACCAGAACGCCCGGCAACGCCGAACTCAAGCGGGTCGACCGGCTCAAGGACGAATTCATTTCGACGGTCAGTCACGAACTCAGAACCCCGCTGACCTCGATCAAGGGCGCGCTCGATTTGTTGGTCGGCGGCATCGAGGTCGGCCAAACGTCCGACTCGGCGAAACTTGTCGAGATCGCCCAGCGCAATTCCGATCGACTGCTCACGCTGGTCAACGACATTCTCGACGTCCAGGCGATCGAAGCCGGCAGTTTGGTCGTCGACCTCAAAGCCGTCGATCTTGCGCCGTTGCTGGACCGAAACCTGGCGGCGGTCGACGTTTTGGCGCGCCGGTTCGGCGTCGTTGTGCGCCGCACCGGCGAGGTCCCCGACGCCTGCGTCATGGCCGACGCCAATCGCGTCGATCAGGTGCTGACCAATTTGGTGTCCAACGCGACAAAATTCGCCCCGCGCGGCAGCACCGTCACGATCGGCGCAACGCGTCTGGACGGCGTCGTGCGGATCTCGGTGCACGATACGGGCAGGGGCATTCCGCCCACCCAGCAGGGGCAGGTGTTCGAGCGCTTTTGGCAGGCCGATGTGTCGAACGCCCGCGGGACGTCGGGCACCGGCCTGGGGTTGTCGATCTCCAAGAAAATCGTCGAAACGATGGGCGGGCGCATCGGGTTCGACTCCGACCCCGATCAAGGCACCACCTTCTATTTCGACCTGCCCCTGGCGGATGCAACCGCCGGCGTGGCGGCCCGGGAAAGCGTTCTCCAGGACGACTGAACCGCGGCGATCCGGTCCGCCGCGGCAAGCGTTGCAAGTCCAACGACTCTACAACCGACGGCTGTCATCCAAAATGCGTTCTGGCGGGTTTACGCGTTATGAACGCATTGCCCATGACGATTCGTCAGCAAGCCGTCTCGGAAAGCCGCCAGCTTTTGGAGGAGTTGCTGGGCCGTCTCTATTTGGTCGACCCGGCGGCGCCGATCCGCGAGCTCGACGCCGTGCTCAACCCCCTGTGGGCGCAGGCCAACAAGGCGATTGCCGCCGTATTCGGGGGTCAAACCCTGCGCTTTCATATGTTCCGGCAACCGTCGTACATGAGCGCGGTCAAACATATCGTCGGCACCCTGGCGGGCGATGACGAACGCACCCGCTACACCTACATGATCTCGCTGTTCCGCGAAGACATCGACCTCGCCATCGAACGGCTCGAAGGCCACATTCCTTTCACGCGCGCGTCGCGCTAGTTGCCTCTTGTTCTGACGGCATGTCCGTTCGCCGGGCCGGCCTAACGTACGTCGCCGCGTCGCCCACCGCGCGGCGCGGCCCTTCGGTGGATTGATCTACAACATATCCGACCCCACGCGTTCGCGGCACAAAGAGACATCGCCGTTGAACCCGATAGAGGGGTCGCGACATGACCATTGAACTGCAAGGCGTCTTGATCTTTTTCCACGTGCTGTTGTTCGGCTACTGGTTGGGTGCCGACTTGGGCGTGTTCTTCTGCGACAGCCAGCTCACGCGCGACGACCTGTCCTTGGACGAGCGCCTGCGCGTACGTCGCATCCGCCGCAAGATCGACCTCGCGCCCCGCACCTGCGTACCGTTGATCCTCCCGCTCGGCTTCACGATGGCCGTGCCGTGGGGCTCGCCGGTCGACGGCGGGTGGCTCGTCTTGATTTGGATTCTGAGCCTCGCCTGGCTCGTCCTCCTGTGGTCCGAACGCCTCACCGCCGACAAGCCGATCGGCAAAACCATTCACAAGTTGGACCGCATCGCGTGGTACTCGGTCGCCGTCGTGACCTTGGGCCTTGGGCTCTATTCGCTCGCCACCGGCGCGCCGTTCGCCGAGCGCTGGATCTCGGTCAAGGTCCTGCTCTACGGCTTCATGGTCCTCAGTGCGGTATGGATCACCGCGGCGGCGGACCGCTGGCCGCCGATCTTCGCCATGGTCCGAGCGGGCGGCAACCAAGCCGTCGAAGGCGAACGTTTGATGAAACGGAACCGCGTCAATTGCGGCAGTGCGGCGGGTACCTTGTGGGCGATCGTGCTCCTCATCGCCTTCGTCGGCGCCACCAAACCGTTCTAAGGCGGTGCGCTAGATCAGCCCCACCCGTTCGAAAGCCCAAAAGGCGCCGATCGCGGCGATCGCCGCCGACGCCGGGATGGCCACGCGGGCGCGGTACCAGGCCTTGTGCCGAAACCACATCCCGACCAGCACGAACGCCCCCGCGATCACCGCCAGCTGACCGACCTCGACCCCGATGTTGAAGCCGATCAGCGCGGCGATGAACCCGCCCGGCGGCAACCCGAAATCGCTCAGCACGCTGGCAAAGCCCAGCCCGTGCAGCAGGCCAAAGCCCAACACGATCACCGGGCGCCAGGCGTGGAGCTTGTGGGCAAAGATGTTCTCCACCGCGACGTAGACGATCGTTGCCGCGATGAGCGGTTCGACGATGGTCGCCGGCACCGACACGTAGCCCAGGGCGCTTAGCGCCAAGGTCAGGGTATGGGCCACGGTAAAGGCCGAGACTTGCCACAACAGCGCGCGCAGCGCCGGCGACAGAAAGAAAAGCCCCAACACGAACAGAATGTGATCGAGCCCCTTGGGAACGATGTGGTCGAACCCGACCCCGACATAGCGCACGCCGGTTTGCCACGGGCTCAACGCACTCCCACCGGCCACTTTAATCGGTTGGCTCAGGGTGCCACCCGGCAAATAGGCCTCGAACGGATCGGCCACCCCGATCTGGCGCACCACCAAGGCGCCGAAGGCCCGCGCCCAACCGAGAACGACCGTTTCGGTCCCCATCGGCAGGTCGACGCGCACCCGGATCGTCGAGGTACGCACCAGTTTGGTGTTGCCGGGCGGCGGGATGGTCACCGTGTCCAATGTCGGCGCCAAGGCGCGGTCGCCCGACCGAATCGCAAACCCCTCGGCCATCTGCGGCCAAAACGCGCGGAACCGTGCCTCCAAGGCGGCGGCATCCAGCGCCCGCAACGCGTCGTAGGTGGCCGCATCCGGGGCTTCATTGGTGTCGGTCACGTCGGAAAGATCGATCCCCGCGATAAAGCCCTCCAGGCTCAACCGCACATCGAGGGTCATCACACCGTCTCTAGTGCTCATATCGGCGATAGAGGGTGTAACCTCGTGGGCGTTCGCCGTCGTCAACAACGCCAGCCAGCACAACCATGCGCCCACCAGCACACGCCCCAAAACGCCTCGTCCCGATATCGGCCCCCGCATGCGGCTGATCCTAGCGCTCGTCATCGGGCTGCTCGCCTTGCCGGCGCAGGCGCACGAACTGTGGATCGACCCGCATACCTATCGACCGGCGCCGGGCGATACGATCGTCGCCGACCTCACCAATGGCGAAAACTTCGAGGGCAATCACCTTGTCTACCTTCCTCATTTGTTCGACCGCTTCGAGATCATATCAGGCGACGCCGTCGCCAGCGTCTCCGGGCGGCTCGGCGATCAACCGGCGCTCAACCAATCCACGTTGGGCGCAGGCTTGCACGTCGTGGTCTATCAAAGCAGGGCCGAAACCCTGAACTACGCGACGTTCGAAAAATTCGAATCCTTCGCCACGCACAAAGGCTATCCCGACATCGCCGCCCGCCACGCTGCGCGTGGTCTGGAATTGGGCCGGTTGAAGGAGGTCTATACGCGCTACTCGAAATCGCTGATCGGCGTCGGCGCCGCCCATGGCCAAGACCGTCGCCTCGGGTTGGAAACCGAACTCGTTGCCCTCGAAAATCCCTATACAGACGCGGTCACCGACGGCCTCGACGTGCAACTCTTTTTCGGCGACGCCCCCCGCGCCGACGCCCAAGTCGAATTGTTCGACAAAGCGCCCGACGGCGCGGTGCGTCTCACCTTGCACCGCACCGACCCCCAGGGTCGCGTCGCGCTTCCGGTCGAGCCGGGCCATACCTACATGGTCAACGCGGTCGCGCTGCGCGCGCCCGACCAACGCCACGCTCGCCACCGCGCCGTCTGGGAAACCCTGTGGGCCAACCTCACGTTTGCCGTGCCGGAGTAGCGCTCGGCGCTAGTCCTCCTCGGCGTTCTTTTCCGTCGGACCCTCGTCCAACTGGGATCGCGCGATCCTGTCCAATATTTCGATGAGTTCGATTTCGCGCACGTAGGTTGTCAGCCCGGCTTTGGGCGCCGTCTCCAATCGGTTGACGCTTTCCGCTTCGATCATTCTTTCGATGGCGCTCACCCCGCGCTTCATGGCACGCACTGATGGTGGCTCCCGCCGGGACGACCGGCTAAAACGCAGCCCATGCCCTGCTGCGCCTTCCTGTCCATGGACAGCCTCGACGGCTTTCAGACGTCAGACCATCTTCTAGCCGCGCCGATGGCCGTCGCGGGCTGGCGGGTGGCGGAGGTTTCGTGGCGCGATCCGCACGTCGACTGGGCGCGGTTCGAGGCTGTCGTCGTGCGCACCCCGTGGGATTACGTTACGGACGTTACGGCTTTGATCGCGGTGCTTGAGGCAATCGATCGGGCGCCCACGAGACTTGCCAACGACCGTGCGCTGATGGTGTGGAATCTCGACAAAACCTATTTGCGCGCGTTGACCGCACGTGGCGTACCGATCGTGCCGACGCTGTGGGCGGACACCTACGATGCCGCACAAACCGCGCACGCCTTCGCGCATTTCGATACCGACGAGATCGTCGTCAAGCCGGTGGTCGCCGCGGGCGCCTGCGATACCTTCCGTCTCGACCGCGCCACCTTGGCGCGCGAACAGGACGCGCTCGCCACGACCTTTGCTGCGAGACCGCACATGATCCAACCGTTTGTCGAAACCGTCATTACCTCGGGCGAGATTTCGTTGTTCTATTTCGGCGGTCGGTACAGCCATGCGATCCGCAAAGTGCCCAAGTCGGGCGACTTTCGGGTACAGGAAGAGCATGGCGGCATTCTCACCGCTCTTATGCCCGATCCCGTGGTGCGGTCCGCCGGTGATGCCGTAATGCAGGCGCTGGACGCCACGCCGCTCTATGCCCGCGTCGATCTTGTCTGGTGGCAGGGCGCGCCGGTCCTCATCGAATGCGAACTCGTCGAACCCTCGCTCTACCTCGATTTCGCCGCCGCCGCCCCGCAACGCTTCGTCGACGCATTCCTTGATTGGTACGCCGCACCAATCGGCTCGGATTGATACCGCGTGGCGCGCGCCCCGGGGGCGCGACCGGAAACCTAACCCGCCACCACCGCCTCGGCGTCGATCTCGACGCGGTGATCGCCCACCAGGCCCGCCACCCGCAAAAAGGTGTTGGCGGGTTTGATCTCGCCGAACACGCGCCCGTGCGCGCGCGCCACGGCTTCGGTGTCGGCGTCGTCCACGATATAGACTCGCGTGCGCACCACATCCTCAGGTTTGCCGCCCAGCGCGGCGATCGCGGTCAGGATGCGGTCCAAGATATAGGTGGTTTGCGCCCCGGCGTCGTTCACGGCCACCGCGCGGTCGACGCCCGCCACCGCCGTCGTGCCGGACACGAAGATCCGGCCGCCGATGCGATGCGCGCGGCAATAGCCCGCGATGTCTTCCCAGACCGAGCCCGTCGTTACCCGCGTTGCCCCGTCGCGCGTCGCCACCGGTTCCGGCGTAAAGGCTTTCTCCACCGTCGTCAGGTGATGCGATAGATCGCCCGTCGCGGTTAGGAACGGCGGCTTGCGGTATTCGTCGCCGCAATCGCCGGGCAACGGATCGGCGGTCGACATGGCATCGGCCAATGCCGCTTTGTCGTCCGCATCCAGCGCGAACGAAAAGAGCTTCAGGTTGTCCTCGATATGCGCGTTCTCGCCCAACCGTGCGCCGATGATGACGCCGGCCACGCGCGGCTGCTCCAGCACCCACCGCGTCGCGACATTGGCGATCGACGCATTATGTTTGCGCGCCACCTCCGACATCGCCGCCAGCAACTCCTGAAAGACGTCCCAGCCCCCGGTCGCATCGATAAAGCGCTTGTATTTCATCTTCGACCAGTCGGCGATGTCGGTCGGTTCCGGTTTGCCCAACCAGCGGTCCGACAAAAACCCGCCGCACAACACGCCGTAGGCCAGAATGAACGTCCCGTGCGCTTCGCACACCTCGGTCAGCGGCCCGCAGGGCCGTGCGTCGAGCAACGACATGCTCACCTGATTGGTACGCAGCGGAATGCCGTCGGCGAGCGCCAAATTGAAATGCGCCGCATCGAAATTGGTCACGCCCAGTTCGCCGATCAGCCCTTCGTCGCGCAGCGCCGACAGTTCGTGCAACGCGTCGAGCCACGCCGGATGCTCGAACGTCCACCAATGAAATTGCAGCAGGTCGATCCGCCCGACGTCCAACCGCGCCAACCGCTTTTCGACGCCGGCGCGCACGACATCGGCCGTCATCGCTCCCGGCGGCGGGCACCACTTGGTGAACACGGTCGGGCGCGGTGCGTCGCCGCGCTTCAACAGGCGCCCGGCAATGATCTCGGCGCTGCCGTAATGATCGGCCATGTCGAACGAATCGAAGCCCGCCCGCACATAGGCCTGCAGATGGCCGGCGCCCTCTTCGGGGTCGATCACCGCGCCGTCTTTTTCGATGTCGGCCACCTGCCACAACCCGGTCAGTGCGCGGCTGATCTCGATCTCCGGCGCAAGCCGAATCCGTTCCGGGCGTATCGCCGCTGCCGTCATGGGGTGGGTTCCTTCCTACTCGTCGCGGGCCATGCGGTTAGGCCGGCTTTTCCAGATGCCAAACCTGTTCCACGGGATACTTCTTACCCCATTCGGCCGGCACGCTGGCGCTCGTTTCTGTTTCGTGGTCCGGAATGTAGATCTCTTGATAGTTCGTCACGCGGAACCCGATGGCCCGGAACAGATCCATCCACCCCGACATCGTCAGATTGAAGCACACCCCGGTGGGATCGAATTCGACTTGGGTCCAATCCGCCCCCCACATGTCGCGGTAGGGGCGATGCAGCGTGGCATCGCACGGCGCGCCGTTCAGGGGCGAACACACCAGCACCAAGGGATGGTTGCCCAAGAACACCAAACGTCCGCCCGGGCGCAACAACCGCCAGGCCTCGCGCAGCCACGCGTCGGGCTTGCACCAGATCGCCGCCCCGTATTCCGAAATCGCAAAATCGAACGACGCCTCCGCAAGCCCCGTGGCTTCGGCATTGCCCTCGATAAACGTGGCGGCGGTCTCGTGCTGTTCGGCCAGTTGGCGCGCGGTGGCGAGCTGGCCGGACGAAATGTCGATCCCCGTCACCCGCGCCCCGCGCCGCGCCATCCAACCCGACACGTAGCCCGTGCCACAGCCCAACTCGATCGCGTCTTTGCCCGCAAGGTCCGCGGGCAGCAGGTTCAGGGCGGCTTCTGCCGCGCCCCAATTCCCCCAAATCGGCGCTTCAAGCGCCCAGCGTTGCGCCCCCATCGCGACCCAATGCGCGGCTTCGGCGTCCCAAATATCTCGATTGATCGTCACGTAATCGCGGTCCATCGCCCCGTCTCCCGCTCGTTCGCCGCGATGCTCCTAGCATGGACGGGGGGCGGTCAACAAAGCGCCCCGGGCGGGGTGCGTTTGGACATCGAGGCGTGCCCCCGTTGAGCCGAATCAACGACCGTGGGCGGGCGAACGCCTTCAATGGGGTTATCGATTTCATTGTTCCTTGCCAAGGAGATACGCCATGCGTGCATCTGACGTCATGACAACGGGCGTTGTCACCGCGGCTCCCGAGTCGAAGGTACGCGATGTCGTGGGGTTGCTTTTGGAGCATCGCGTGAGCGCGGTGCCGGTCGTCGATGCGGCCGGCAAGATTGTGGGCATCGTAAGCGAGGGCGATCTCACCCATCGTCACGAGTCCGGGACCGAGCATGCGAGCCATTGGTGGCAGGCGATTACCGAAACAAGCGACGAGGCGGCGCGCGCCTATACCCGCACGCACGGTCGTCTGGCGCGCGATGTGATGACCGCGGGGGTCGTCACCGTGGCCCCCGATACGCCGCTAAGCGAGGCGGCGGCGCTCCTCGACAAACATCGAATCAAGCGACTGCCGGTCGTCAAGGACGGGCGTTTGGTCGGCATCGTCAGCCGCGCCAACCTGCTGCAGGCGCTGTTCAAAGCCACGGCCGGTCCCGCGGCCGATCGGCAACCGCAGAGCGACCAAACGATCCGCGATGCGGTGGTCGAGGAAATCCGCGTCAACGATCTCGGCGGGGCCGAGGTCAACGTCGTGGTCGTCGATGGCGTGGTCAGCCTGTGGGGGGCCGTCGATTCCGACGCCCAGCGCCGCGCGATGACGGTCGCGGCGCAAAACGCCGCCGGCGTCCAAGCCGTCGAAGACCACATGGTCACGCTCCCCAGCCAACGCCTGATGGGGCTCTAACCCGCCCCGCTCACGCCTCGCCTATGGCATGATGCCCCGATCTCGACCGGCAATGAGGGCGTGGCATGAACGACAACCCCAAGCGGCTGCTGCTGATCCAGCCCTTCACCTTGGCGGAGACCTCGCCCTACTACGTGCCCCCGACGGATCCTTCCAAGGAGGCGCAGCTCATGAACTACGAAGATGTTGCGCCGGGCCTCGCCGATGTGGCGTGGGATCTTCACCCCGGCCCCATCGCGCCGATCGGCGATTCCTATGTCGAGACGCGCGAAGAATTCGCGCTCGTCGGCGCCGCGCGCATTCCCATCGTGCGCGAGGCCTGCGAAAGCGGGCGCTACGATGCCCTCGTGATGCTTGGCGGCGGCGACCCGGGCTTCACCGAAGCGCGCGAGATCGGCCAACGTCACAACATCGCGGTCACGGCTTGCGCGCACGCGCAAATGCACATCGCGGCGATGCTGGGCAACAAATTCAGCGTGATCGACATCTCCGAAGTTCACAACATGCACTACTACAACTTGGTCGTGCAGTACCGCTTTACCGACAAATGCGCCTCGATCCGCAACGTCAATTATCCGCTGCCGCGCCCCTCCAACCCCGACGCCGCCAACATCCAAGCCGAAAAGCAGGCCGCCGCATCGGGCGAACGCTCGGAACTGCTCGAACGGTCGCTGGCCGAAGCCGTCGCCGCGATCGAAGAAGACGGCGCCGAAACCATCATCCTCGGCTGCTCGGCCGCGTTCTGGATGCGCCCCTTCCTGCAAGCCCGCTTGGACGACATGGGCTGGGAAGTGCCCGTCCTCGAGGGCTATCGCACCGCCATCGAAATGGCCAAGCTCCTCGCCAATCTCGACCTCTCCGTAAGCGGCCTGGCCTTCCCCTCCGACACCCCGCGCCAATGGCGGCGGAAGAAGACGTTTTGAGGGGGAGCTGGCGCCGGTCATCAACCGCAAATGGTCACGACCCGCTCACTGATAGATTGGAGCCGGAATCCGTTGGCGATGCGGGAACCATGGAGAGTGGCGCACCCGACACGATTCGAACGTGTGACCTCTGCCTTCGGAGGGCAGCGCTCTATCCAGCTGAGCTACGGGTGCGTGGCAAGAAACCTAGTAAAATCAATCCGTTCGACGGCAGTCTAGCAGCTCATAGACTTGGCCAAAACGTCGTTTCGTTGCGTTCGTTGTGACACCAGTGTGACAGCCGCGACTGTTGGTCGTGACGTACGGTCGCGACTTGTGGTCGTCGCTTACCGCTCTCCTAAGCCAGGAGAAAGGACGCCGGGTTTAGTTAGCAGATAATTGAGATCTTAGGGTTGTGGTTCGTGGTGGGTTGCAAACTCGAGCAAACACATTAGTCCATAATTATTTTTACCAGCCGAGGGTACCGGGGCCGCCCTTGAATGGGCCAATAATCCGTTTCGTAATCCAGCCGCCGTAAAAATCACCTTCTTGCGGTTTCACGCGGTCCTCTCCGACCCAACACTCCTGAACCCGAGAAGCATAGAAGGCTATGAAGCCTGCAATCGCCGAAAACTCGAAAGAGGGATCTGGATAACTCCATGCCACACGCCTGGCAACGTCACCTCGAACGTTGAGCGACCAATATTCGGCCCGTCCCTTAAACTCGCAGAGGGAAGACCCCGGCTCTTTGACGAGGAAATCTTCCCTGACATCGGAACGCGGAAAGTAATTGACCGGGGGGTGGCTGGTTTCCAATACGCGATACCCACGCTCTGTCTCCGCGACAACGCAATTCCCAAAAACGACCTTCAGAGACTCCTGAACTTTCTCGAGACGCGGCGGGCGGGGATAATCCCAAACGGATTCATGGCCGGGGAGAGACTTTGATTGTTGGTCGGGTAGCATTTGACTGTCCTTAAATGCATGTCAATTCTGGGTTTCTCTTAGGCCGCGTCAGAGGGAGCCGATCGCTAGGCATGACGCCACAACCAACGTGAGCGGCCAGCGGAGCCTCGGGTACCACTCCGGTGCATGTCCCTTGCTGCTCAGACGAATGTCCATGGCGAGGACAAGAAGGTAGCCGGCGGCCAGGACTAGCAAGCCTGTGTGGTGAGGGAGCAAGAGAAGCGCCGCCCACCCACCGAGCGAGGGCAGGACGCTTAAGGGCAGAACGTGCCGGCCCGTATTAGGGGCGCCTCCATCTTGAATCGCCATGCCCCATTGAATACCGCCCAAGAAAGAAAGGATGATCGCACCATAGGTTGCCAGCGCTAGAACGAGGCTTTTCCGCAATGGGTCCTCAGCGAACAAGGTGCCTGCCGAGAGAAAAACAAATGGCAGCAACCCTAGCGCCCCGAGCACAAGCGGTAAGCGGGGCACAGCGTTCATGCTGCCGAAGCGTGCCGGTGCCGGGTCATTCCTTTTTGTCTTATCGGCAGGTTCACTTACCAAGGTATTGCGTCCCCCCTGTGGTCGAAAAATCCTCCCGAATGTCGTGGCCCTAGGTTGTCGATCACATTCAACAATTGGTCGGCCGCTTCTGTAGGCGGGCGAACCTCAAGGTTGGCCTTGGCGAATGGGGCCGAAAGTTTGCTCTCGACGGTACCGGGATGAAGCGCGACACAAATCGCTAGGGGTTTCTTCCGTCTAAGTTCCACAGCTGCGGTGCGCACAAACTGATTCAGGGCTGCTTTCGATGATCGGTACCCGTACCACCCGCCCAATTGGTTGTCGCTGATACTCCCGACCCGCGCTGAAAGTGTTGCAAATACGGATCGTCGGTCTCGTGGCATGAGCGGCAGGAGGTGTTTGATGAGGATAGCAGGGCCGATCGCGTTGATCTTAAACGCCGTCATCAAGTGTCCCGGGTCCAGCTGATGCCAAGATTTTTCAGGCATCGCGTTGGCATCATGCAGATAACCTGTTGCATCAATTGCGAGCGTCAATTCTCCAGGTGAATTGGCGATCTGCTTTGCAAGAGAGGCGATAGACTCTTCCCTGGTTACATCCAGGGATGGCCGGGACACTGCTAATATCTCTGAAAACGAGCCTCTAGAAGACAAGGCTGCATTCAGAGCGCCGCCTATCGATCCTGTGGCACCGACGATGAGTGCGATCGAGTCAGTGCTACGATTCCTGTGTTCCAAGATTAAGCACAGTCATCTGTTGGGTTCTGCAAACCAATTTGCGGCGCTTCACCATGCAACACGCGGCCACAAGAACCACACCGAACTACGCGCTCGGATGGGAACAGACTACCGCGGGTTAACTGACCACAAAAGTCACACTGAACATGCGACTTATAGAAACGTCTGTAGCTCGTGATCTGGTTTTGCTGGCTGCTGGTCATACACTTTTGTCTGATCAAAAAAGGACCGAAGTCGCTAACCTCCCCAGAGATCGTCATGCGCGGCGGTGCCGTCACTCCGCACGTAGCGGTCACGTGGCATCGACTGCTTTGCATTCCCGAATGTCCAGCCAGTTATGAACATGCCCAGCAATACCAGAAGATGGAAAACAACAAGTTCGCCGAACCAAGCCCAAGTCCCGATGCCGACCGAGAAGATGATCGACCACATGAAGGCGAGCATTGACATGATCTGAAAGCGCTGGACCTTTGGGAGCCGGCGGAGAGGGTTGCGCTCGGAATCCATTACTGCCCGGTACGGGCTGTCGAACCTAGTCATTCGAAACCTCCTCTAGATGACAATTACTAATGGTTACGCCGGAAACAGCGGAATGGATCACTACCAAGTGCAATGATCCATCTTGCGAACTCGGACGTAAGTAATGTTGAGAACGAGAAAAAAGTCAGAGGAAAGTAGTGCGACAGATAGTCTAAGGAAGCAGTGTTCACGTGTTCTACGACGGTGGCTGTCCGGTTTGTTCGAGAGAAATATCTTTCTACAAATCACTCCGTGGTGCGGACAAGATTGTTTGGACCGAACTATGTGAACAAGTAGAGCTTCCTGATTCTATTGACAGAGAAAGCGCGCTCAGGCGCATCCACGCGATTGATACTAGAGGCGACGTGGTGTCTGGCATCCAGGTCTTCTCTCTGATCTGGTCAAACCTTCCTCGACTAAGGTTTTTGGGTGTTGCCGCGAGACTGCCGACCGTCAACTGGGTGCTCGGTGCGCTCTACTGGTTATTCCAAAAACTTCGGCCGATACTGAGAGCGCAACCAAAAAGCGGTCTCGCTAGCTGACAAAAATAAGGGAGAGCCTATCAGGTTGGATACAATGAAAATGGTTGTCCTGGGTGAGGTTGCGTTCGTTAGTGCTCTGCACGGCGCCGGAGCAACGGATCGATTAATCGACCGATCGGACCGAGCAGCTTGAGCGGGGCGTTGGTCACGGCGAGGCAATAGCACACGCCATCATCGGTCGCGATGGGCTGATGCCGCACAGTAGGGTCGGCCTCGGCGAAATCGCCTTTGTTGTAAACAACATCGGAATCATAGAAGGCGCCCGCGATGACGACCGTGTATTCCTCGCCTCGATGGGTATGGCGCGGCACCGACGCCCCAGATTGAATGCGAAGCAGTTTAGCGCGATAGCCTGCCTCGTAGGTATCAAGCGCAAATTCCGCGACGCCCCGCGCCACCCGCCGCCACGGTAGCTTGGCCAAATCACCCGGTACACGCCGCAATAAGGCGTGCGGGAGATCGCTCGGTTCGCTTGGGGATTCTGCGGGCTTCGCCTCGTCGAGACTGGACAACGCACGGTCAAGCTCCGCCTCGGTATCCATTGCTGCCGGTGGCAATTCGTCAAGCACGACGCCACCGATCACCTCGAGCTTTTGGACGGCCATGCGGCACGCCGAGCAGGACGACATATGAACAGCAAACGCCAATGCGACCGGTTCGGGTAAGCCACCCGCGGCATAATCCCCAATAATTTCGAGGCTAGGGTGATGCTGACCAGACATTTACTGCTCCAATCCCTGACGCAATGTCGCAAGCGCCAGACGTATACGCGATTTCACCGTACCGAGCGGCAGGCCGGTCTCGGCAGCAATGGCACGATGGGGTTTGTCTTCCAAAAACGACATTCTAAGAACGTCAGCCTGCTCGCTGGGTAGCTCATTCATCAACGCCCGTGTGCGCCGGAAGGCAGCACTGATTTCGGCGCTGTTTTCTTGCGTGGGTTGCATGACCCAGTCGCCTTCCTCGGGCGGATCGGCTTCGGGCCGATTGCGCCGACGGAAGAGATCAATGCGCTTATTGCGGCAAATCGTGAAAATCCAGGTTGTTGCGGAAGCTCGCGCCGGATCGTAGGTCTGTGCTGCACGCCAAACGGCTAACATGGTGTCTTGAACAAGTTCGTCGGCCATGGCCGGGTCCGGCGCGGACTTCAATGCAAATCCTTTGATACGTGGTGCAAAATGGCGGAACAACGTGGCAAAAGCGTTGCGATCGCGCCTTTCGGCAATCTGGACGATCAACGCAGAATAATCTGCTTCGTCGTGATCCATGATGCGGTGCATACCCGTGCGGCCAATGGCGAGCGCCCAGACCGGACGCCGTACTCTCTCATAGGCTAGCGCCTCTACCACAGCTAGTTCTTCGCCCCGTTTGTGGCGATGGACGCCACCTGGTGGCCTTCTTTGAGAAAGAAGATGGTGAGCTGGCCTATTTCAACGCCAAATTTGGTCACGCGGGCACGGTTTATCAAGACACCGCTTTCCTGAAGCCATAGCCAATCATCGAGGCGGACACGGAGGGTACGCTCGCCGACCTGCAGATCCATCACGTATGTCCAGTTAAAGGCGTTACCCTCGGCGCCTCCGGTTGCAGTGCCGATCACATCAGCGGCGCGTCCGTGGTAGGACCCATCGGGTTGCTTCGTCACTGTCCACACCCGCCGATCAGTGCGCCCACTGGTGTAAACGAAGTCCTCTTCGAGAACGAGTGTGGGATCATTCCAAGTCCCGCGGATGTCGACCGTGAACTGCGCCCGCAGGTTACCAAAGCGGTCCTCGAAGACGCCCCATGCACGCGTTTCGCCGGTAAAGAAATCTTCGATGACCAGATTGGTTTCGGTGCCTTGAAACGGGCTCAGGTTCATCGTGCCACACGATGCGAGGAAAAAGGTCGAAACGATCAAGAGCAGTGCACGCATATTGCGATGTGCCTTCAGTGAAAGGGTGCTCGCGCCCTGCGACGCGAACACCTTTTTCACTTATTGCGGGGGCAAGATCACGCGATCGATCACGTGAATGACACCATTCGATGCTTCGATGTCAGCAGCGGTCACGGTCGCGTCGTTAATCATCACGCCGCCAGACATGGCATCGACGGCCAGTTCGCCGCCCTGCAGCGTCGCGACGTTGAGTTTCTTGCCGGCGACATCACCCGCCATTACTTTGCCTGAGATGACGTGGTAGGTAAGGATGGCAACCAATTTCTCTTTGTTTTCCGGCTTGAGCAGATCCTCAACGGTGCCCTCCGGCAATTTGGCAAACGCCTCGTCGGTCGGGGCAAAAACGGTGAACGGGCCGGGCCCGGACAGTGCATCGCCCAACCCGGCAGCCTGCACAGCAGCAACCAGTGTTTTGAACTGACCCGCGTCAACAGCGGTTTCGACCAAATTGGCCGCATTCGCAGCGAACGCCGAAACAAAAGTGCCGGTAGCGATGACACCTGCAGCAAGAAAGTTTTTGAGTTTCAAGGAAGGTCTCCTGGGTAGGGGTTGGACGTTTCATTGTTGAAACGGTGTACCCAGGGATACGGGTCGAGTCGGAGATCGGATCACCGCCAATAAAATTTTTATGCGGTGATCCAGCTCGGTCGGGCGTGCGTATACCGGATCTCGTACCCTGAAATGGAAACCCGTATGATCCCCGAGAACGTCGCCCTTACTGACAACTTCAAGACGCAACGGCGCATGGCCAGCGGACGTCGGCCAAGTCGGCAAGCAGCAGAAGACGTTGTGCGGACATTAATTGAGTATGCGGGCGACGACCCGGCACGCGAGGGCTTGGTTGGGACGCCCGACAGGGTAGTGCGGTCGTATGACGAGTTTTTTGCGGGCTATTTTGATGATCCGGTCGAGATCTTGGAACGGACGTTTGAGGAGACAGATGGATACGATGAGATGGTTGTGCTAAGAGACATCGAACTCGCCAGCCATTGTGAACACCACATGGTTCCGATACTGGGGCGTGCACACATCGCTTATCTACCAGACCGGCGTGTGGTCGGGATCAGCAAATTGGCGCGTATCCTCGACGTTTTTGCACATCGACTACAGATCCAAGAAAAGCTCACCAGCCAAGTTGCCAAGACGATCGAAACTGTCCTCCAGCCTAGGGGCGTTGGCGTCGTGATCGAGGCGGCGCACCAATGCATGACCACACGTGGCGTGAATAAAGCCGAGGTCACTATGGTCACCAGCACATTGCTGGGGTGCTTTCGAAGCGACCCCCAAACGCGGCAAGAGTTTCTGTCAATGGTGCGGCATGGCTGAACCCACGGCGAAAAATTCCGTCAGTCCTGAACACGAAAGCGAATGCGAAGAAGTTTTCGTTTTCGACGCGATCGATTTGGACCCTGAGAAGTGCGGCTTCTCCAAACCCCAGACGGCAGCAAAGAGGCCCCGGCTGCTCATTGTACGTCGCGATTCCGATCGATGGAAAAAGCTTTTGTACGGCCAATGACCCAACACCGCGAACGAAACGCACCAACGACGACCTGCAGCCCACTCTGCAGTTCATGGAGGGTAGCCAAAGGCTCGAATGCTTGCTGATCAAGAGCCGAGATCACGTCGCAAATACCTTAACCAGAAACCTAAATGGGAATAATGATGAGCGCTGCTGAAAAAATCGAAGAAGAAGGCCTGACGGCTGAAGAAGAGAGCCAGATTTTCGACACGAT
>JAYONB010000016.1:0-59796 GCA_038121105.1 Alphaproteobacteria bacterium
CGTGGAGCCCGCCGCGCCGGTGCTGCGGCCGCCGCTCGCCGATCGGCGAACGACGCCGGTGGCGCCGATCGAACCGCCCGCGCCGCCACCGCCGCCGGATATTGCCTTGACCCCGCCTGCCGTCGATGTCGACGGACCGGTGCGGGTTGCGCTCTTGCTGCCGCTGAGCGGGCCCTCCGCCGCGCTGGGCGAGAGTTTGCTGAATGCCGCGTTGATGGCGCTATACGATATCGGCGACGAACGCTTGATGTTGATGCCGCGCGACACCGAGGGATTGCCCGAAGGCGCAATCGATGCGGTAGAGCGGGCCGTCGCCGATGGCGCGCAAATCGTGTTGGGGCCGGTGTTCAGTGCGTCGGTTCAAGCCGCCGCGCAGGTGACGCGCGCCCGTGGGCTCAACATGATCGCCTTTTCGACCGACCGCAGCGTTGCCGGCGATGGTGTCTATCTTATCGGCTTCATGCCCGAACAGCAGGTCGACCGCGTCGTCACGTTTGCGGCGCGCCAGGGGCTTCAGCGTTTTGCCGCGTTGGTCCCGGCCAACGCCTACGGCGATACAGTCCTTAGTGCGATGCAGAACGTGGTGGCGCGCGAAGGTGCCGCGCTGACCAAACTCGAGGTGCTAACCGGCGGCCCGGACAGTTTTCAAGAGTCGGTGCAGGTTTTGGCCGACTACGAGGCACGACGGAACGAGCTTAACGCAGTGCGGGCGCAATTGCGGGCGCGCGACGACGAGGTTTCGCGCCGCACGCTCGCGCGACTGGAGGGCCGCGAGACGGTGAGCGAGGTGGGCTTCGAGGCCGTGATGTTGGCCGAAGGCGGCGATCGGCTACGCGCGCTGGCACCGTTGCTGCCGTTTTACGATGTCGATCCCGCGCAGGTGCGATTTCTCGGGACCGGTCTGTGGGACGAACCGAGCCTCGGGCGGGAGCCCTCGTTGGTGGGTGGCTGGTTCGCCGGGCCCACGCCGCAGGCCAGTACGGAATTTCGCACCCGCTACCAGCAACTGTTCGGCACGTTGCCGCCGCGCATCGCGAGCTTGGCCTACGACGCGGCCGCCCTGGCGGCGGTTCTCGCGCGCACCCGGACCCCGCCGTATTACGCCGCCGAGACCCTGACGAACCCGGCGGGCTTTGCCGGGATCGACGGGATCTTCCGGTTTCAGAGCGACGGGTTGTCCCAACGCGGCCTTGCCGTCCTCGAGGTTCAACCCAATGGGGTGCGGGTGATCAGTCCCGCGCCGGTGTCGTTCGATCCGCCAACCAACTAAGGTCGGCCGCAATCTCCGCGGTCACCGCGTTGAGCAGGCGACGGCCCGCCCCGGTGGCGGCCAAGCGATCGGCCTCTAGGACGATCAAATTCTCAGACACTAACGTTTGCGTCCGCGGCGCCGCGGCGAGGTGCGACAGCGCATAGCCTGTCACCATGGCGAACCGGTCGGCGGGAATGCCACTGGCGAGACGCAGGCCGGTCACCAATAGTTCGTCGCCGCACGCTTCGGCATCCAGCACCGTTTCTTGCGCGATGTCTGAGGTGCCCGTCAGGGCCGCGGCGCGCCACCCCTCGGGATCGCGAGCGCTTTCGGTGGCGACGCGGCAACCGTCGACGACCAGCCGGCCATGTGCGCCGGGACCGATCCCGACATAGGCGCCATAGCGCCAGTAGGTCAGGTTGTGACGGCATTGGTCGTCGGGTTGGGCGTGGTTAGATACCTCGTAGGCCGGCAGCCCGGCCGTGGTCATGATTTCTTGGGTCGCGTCATAAAGGTCGGCCAGCACGGAATCTCCGGGCGCAACAAGGGTGCCGCGGCGCTGCTGCGCGGCGAACGCGGTGCCGTCTTCGATGGTGAGCTGATAGAGCGAGATATGACCGGCGGCGATCGAAAGCGCGTCGCGCAGTTCGGTTTCCCATTGCGCCAAGGACTGGCCGGGTCGCCCATAGATCAGGTCGAACGTGGTGCGTTCAAACACCTTGGCTGCGTGCGCAAGGCCCCGGCGCGCCGCCGCCGCGGTGTGGTTGCGTCCCAAGAATTTCAGCGCGTCCTCGTCCAAGGCCTGGATGCCCAGCGACAGGCGATTGACGCCGACCGCACGGAACGCGGTAAACCGCTCGACCTCGGCCGAGGTCGGATTAGCCTCCACGGTGATTTCGGCATCCGCAGCGAGACCCCACAGCTTTGTCGCGTCCTCGATTACGCCGGCGATCAAGTCGGCGGGCATCAGCGACGGCGTACCGCCTCCGAAATAGATGCTGGTGAGCGTCTTTGCGGCGTCGCCCTGACGGGTTCGCCAATACGCCATTTCGGCGCGGAAGGCGTTGCGCCACTCCACGGCGTCGACGGATCGCGTCCGGCGCACGTTGAAATCGCAGTAAGGACAGATCCGCGCGCAATAGGGCCAGTGGACGTAGAGGCCGAACCCGGCCTCCGGGTCGGCGGCCAGCGGTGGCTTAAGGTGCGCCACCGAAACAGGCATCCAACATTTTTCGGAACGCCACGGCACGGTGACTGATGGTGTGTTTTTTGGCCGGGTCCATTTCGGCAAAGGTAATGTCGTAGCCGTCGGGGACGAACATCGGATCGAAGCCGAAGCCTTTGTCGCCGCGGACCGGCCACACCAGCGTGCCGAACACCTTGCCTTCGAAGGTTTCGCAATGACCGTCCGGCCAACACAACGCGAGGACCGCCGTGAAGTTGGCGCGCCGATCTTGGGCATCGCCCAGCGCGTCGTTGACCCGCGACATGGCGACCATGAAATCGCGATCCGGGCCCGCCCACCGCGCGGTGTAGATGCCGGGATCGCCATTTAGCGCCGCGACCTCGATGCCGGAATCGTCGGCGAGGGACGCCAGCCCCGAACCGTCGACCGCGGCGCGGGCTTTCAGCAACGCGTTGGCGACAAAGGTATCGCCGGTTTCCTCGGGTTCGGGCAGGTCGAGTTCTTTGGCCGATACGACCTCTCGGCCCAAGGGGCTGAGGAGGTCGCGAATCTCGCGCACCTTGCCTTCGTTGTGGCTGGCCACCACGAGGCGGCGTTCGTCAAAACGTCGGGCCATCGCGCCTAACCCTGCTTGATCGCCTCGTCTTGCATTTTGGCCAGATCGGCGATGCCGGCTTTGGCCAAACGGAACAGTTCGTGGAACTGATCTTCGCCGAACGGCAACCCTTCGGCGGTGCCTTGCACCTCGATGATCTTGCCGCTGGCGGTAAGGACGAAATTGGCGTCGGCCTGTGCGGTCGAATCCTCGGCGTAATCGAGGTCGAGCACCGGCGTGCCCTCGTAGATGCCGCACGACACGGCAGCGACTTGATCGTGCAGCGGCATCTCTTTGAGGAGGTCTTTGGCGATCAAGGTTTGCAGCGCTTGGTGCAGGGCGACGTAGGCGCCGGTGATCGAGGCGGTGCGGGTGCCGCCGTCGGCCTGCAAGACGTCGCAGTCGACCGTAATCTGCCGTTCGCCGAGCGCCTTGAGGTCGGTGACCGAGCGCAAGGAGCGGCCGATCAGGCGTTGAATTTCCTGGGTCCGCCCGCTTTGTTTGCCGCGCGCCGCTTCGCGCGAACTGCGGCTGCCGGTGGCCCGCGGCAGCATGCCGTACTCCGCCGTCACCCAGCCCTGTCCGGTATTGCGCAGGAACGGCGGCACGCGCTCTTCCACGCTGGCGGTGCAGATGACGTGGGTATCGCCGGCCTTGATCAAACAAGACCCTTCGGCGTGTTTGGCCCAGCCGGGCTCCATCGAAATCGTGCGAAGTTGGTCGGGCCGTCGCCCCGAGGGACGTTGCGCCGTGTTTTCGTTTGTCATGAAGGCCTCCCGCCGTTCCGGGCGTTCTAAAGCGCCGCCGCACATAGGTCCAGGGCAGTGCCCGGTTTCGTTGACATTCGCCCGCGCGATACTACATTCAAGCCCGCTCCAAGGCGTGGCGCTTCTTGGAAAGTTTGAAATGATTCAAGAGCTTAGCGAGAGAAATCGCGAGATTTTCCGTCGCCTCGTCGAGGCGTATATGGAAACCGGCGAGCCTGTGGGCTCGGCCCGCTTGGCCGAGCGCCTCAACATCAAGCTGTCGTCGGCCACCATCCGCAATGTGATGGCCGATTTGCAGGACTCAGGTCTTCTGTATTCGCCGCATACGTCGGCGGGGCGCATCCCGACGCCGGTGGGCCTGAGCTTCTTCGTCGACGGCTTGCTCGAGGTCGGCAACGTCAACGAGGCCGACCGTGCGAATATCGACGCGGCCTGCGCCGCCGCGGGGCGCAGCATGGAGGAATTGCTGACCGAAGCGATCGACGGATTGTCCGGGTTGTCGCATTGCGCCGGGCTGGTGGTGGCGCCGAAACACGACACCCCGCTGCGCCACGTCGAATTCGTCGGCCTGTCGCCGACCCGTGTGCTCGCGGTATTGGTGAACGAGGACGGCCAGGTCGAAAACCGTGTCCTCGAAACGCCCAGCGGGTGGACGCCGTCCTCGCTGGTCGAGGCGACCAACTACGTCAACATGAACTTGCGCGGTCGCACCTTTGCCGAATTGCAGTCCGAACTGAAAGAAGAGCAGCAGCGCATCCGGACGCAGCTCGACGACCTCACAAGCCGCTTGGTTGCCGACGGCTTGGCGACGTGGGGCGGCGAGGATACGCGCGCCACGTTGATCGTGCGCGGCCGGTCCAACCTTTTGGAGGACGTCAACGCGGTCGAAGATCTCGAGCGCGTCCGCGAATTGTTCGACGCGTTGGAAACCAAGGCCGGCCTCGGCAGCTTGCTGGACCTCACCAAGGATGCCGAAGGCGTGCGCATCTTCATCGGCTCGGAAAGCAACCTTTTCAATATGGCGGGCTGTTCGGTCATCGTTGCGCCCTATACCGATAGCCGCGAACAGATCATCGGCGCCGTCGGCGTGATCGGCCCGACCCGATTGAACTACGCGCGAATCATCCCCATGGTCGACTACACGGCCCGTGTGCTCGGCAACAAGATCGGCCGCTGAGTTTTAGTGACGAAGGAAAAGTAATGACGACGAGTGACGACACCGCACCGGCCTCGAACGACAACGCCGACGAAGACGCCGTCGCGCGCGACGACGACGCGCCCGAGGCTGCCGATGAAGCGCAAGGCGAGGCCGAAGCGACGCCGGAAGAGCAGATCGCCCAGCTGAAGGATCAGTTGCTGCGCGCTTTGGCCGAGGTTGAGAACACCCGCCGTCGCGCGCAACGCGAACTTGAAGACGCGCGCAAATACGCCGTCGCCAATTTCGCGCGCGACGTGCTGACCGTCGCCGACAATCTCAAGCGCGCGCTCGATGCCGTGCCCAAGGACGCCGAGGCCAGCGAAGACCTCAAGGCGCTGTCCGAGGGCGTCGGCCTGACCGAACGCGAGTTGTTGAGCATGATGGAACGCCACGGCATCAAGAAGGTCGACCCGATGGGGCAAAAGTTCGACCCCAATCTGCATCAAGCTATGTTCGAGGCCGACACCCCCGGGGCCGATCCCGGCACCGTGATCGAGGTGGCTCAAGCGGGCTACGTCATTGGCGAGCGTCTACTGCGCCCGGCGATGGTCGGGGTCGCCAAAAAGCCGCCCAAGGCCGACCCGGCCGAGGCCGGCGACGAGGTCGATACCCAGGCTTGACCAAAAGGTCATACCGCAAGGCATCCAGCGATGCGCGCGCGACGACCTTAGAGCATCACCGACTGTAGGCGTTCGCGTACCGCTTTGCGGTTGAGCAATTTCTTGCGGGCCGCTTCGGGAAAGTCGGCCAGCATCAGCAGGTTCTTCTCGACCAGCACGTTGACCAGATCCTCGACGATGCGGAGCAGTTCGGCATCGGTGGCGGTGAGGTAGGAACGCAAGAAATCCTGTTCGCCCTGGCCGGATAAGAAGGTCAGCAATTCCGGATCGTCGGGCGCGACCTCTTCGGTGGCGAAGTCCTGCGGTTGCGCGTAGACCGCGGTAATCGTGCCGTCGTCGTCCCTAAATACATAGCGCATAACGTACCTCTCACTCGTCGCAAGGCGCGGGCGCCCCAAGAGGCGCTCTGATCCCTCCATAGACCCGTTTTTCGGCACCGCCGCAATCCGGGGTTTGAGGCATGGTAGCGCGGATCACCACCGTCGCCTTTCAAGGAATCGACGTGCTCGATGTCGACGTGCAGGTCTCGATGGCCGGCGCGGGCAGCGGGCACTTCAATATCGGCGGCCTGCCCGACAAGGCGGTGGCGGAATCGCGCGAACGGGTGCGCGCCGCGCTGGGCGCCTTGGGCCTGGGATTGCCGCCCGAACGCATCACGGTGAACCTCGCCCCGGCCGATCTCCTGAAGGAAGGCAGCCATTTCGATTTGCCGATCGCGCTCGGGCTCTTGGTGGCGATGCGGGTGCTGCCGGCCGACGAGGTCGCGGGCTATATGGCGCTGGGTGAGCTCGGGCTCGACGTCACGATCGCGCCGGTGACCGGGGTGCTGCCTGCTGCGGTGGCGGCCAACACGCGCGACCGTGGCTTGATTTGCCCCGCGGCCTGCGGCGGCGAGGCGGCGTGGGCAGGCGAGGTCGATATCTTGGCCGCGCCGTCGCTGCTCGCCCTCGTCAATCACTTCAAAGGCCATCAGGTGTTGCAGCCGCCCAAGCCCGCACCGCTGATCGACGGGCCCGGCGCGCCCGATCTGCGCGACATCAAGGGCCAAGAAAGCGCCAAACGCGCGCTCGAGGTCGCCGCCGCGGGCGGGCATAACCTCTTGATGATGGGCCCGCCGGGGTCGGGCAAATCGATGTTGGCGGCGCGCCTGCCGGGCCTGTTGCCGCCCTTGGATGCACGCGAAACGCTCAAGGTCAGCATGGTCGCGAGCATTGCCGGCCTGTTGCGCGAGGGACGCATCACGCGCCGCCGGCCGTTTCGCGATCCGCACCACAACGCCTCGCAACCCGCGATGGTGGGCGGCGGTACGCAGGCGCGCCCCGGCGAGATTACGCTGGCGCATCTCGGCGTGCTGTTCCTCGACGAATTGCCCGAGTTCGCCGGGCCGGTGCTCGAATCGTTACGCCAACCGATGGAAACCGGGTCGGTCTCGATCGCGCGGGCCAACACGCACGTCACCTACCCGGCGCGTGTGCAGCTTGTCGCCGCCATGAACCCCTGTCGCTGCGGGCACTTGGGCGACGAAAGCCTAGCCTGCGCCCGCGCACCGCATTGCGCCGCGCAATACCAAGCGCGTATCTCGGGCCCGCTGTTCGACCGCATCGATCTGCATATCGAGGTCCCCGCGGTGGCGGCCAGCGATCTCTCGCTGCCGCCGCCCGCCGAAGGCACGACCGACGTCGCCGCGCGGGTGGCCCGCGCGCGCGGCCTACAAACCGACCGCTACGCCGGTCACGTCAACGGCCGCATCGTGCGCACCAATGCAGAAGCCGACGGCGATTTGCTCATGGCCGTTGCCGCCCCCGATGCCGGTGGCGCGCAACTCCTGACCGACGCCGTCGACGCGATGAAACTCTCCGCGCGCGCCTATCACCGCATCCTCAGGGTGGCGCGCACCCTGGCCGACCTCGACGGCACCGACACGGTGCGCCGCCCCCACATCGCCGAGGCGCTGAGTTTCCGGCGGCCCAGCATGCGGGCGTAGCCGGATCGCTACGCCCGCACACCCCGTCTCGCGTCTACCGGGCCGTGGGTTTGAACCAATCCTCGTCCTCGAGGAGACCCCAGATTTTTTGCACGGCTTGGCCACCCCGGCGGGCGACGCTTTCTTGATCGTCGACCACGAGCTCGCCGTCCATGATTTGGAAGTTGCCGTCGGTCATGACGTTGCGCACCGAAAGGCCGTGCGCGTAAAGCAGGTTGTTGAGCGGTTCGGGCGGCAAGGCGCCGGTGCCGACCAAGAGACCGGAGACATCGACGCTGATCAAATCGGCCTTGGCGCCCGGCGCGATCCGACCCAGGTCGGGACGGCGGAGGCCATCCGCCGCAACATGGGTGACGCCCGACACGGCATCCCAAATCGTCGGCTTTTTCATCGGGAACGCGCTGGTGTCTTTGGTCAAGCTTTCGCGCGCTTGGCCGTAGATGACGGCGAGCTTGATGTTCTCGATCATGTCGTTGGAGTGGGTGTCGATCCCGACATTCGTGGCCACGCCCGCCCCCAACGCTTCGGGGAACGGCTGGGTGCCGCCGCCCGCGCCGCCGCCCGACGGACAATGCGCGTACACCACGCCGTGCGATTTGAGGATTGCGGCATCGTCTTTCCAATCGACACCGTTCATATGTGCGCCGAACACCGGCACATCCAACAGGCCCAGTTGCCGCATCCATTCGACTGGGCTGGCACCCCAAAGTTTCTTCACCGTCGCGGTCTCACGCGTCGATTGGGCGAGATGAATATGGATGCCGTTGCCGAGTTCCTTGGCGCCGGCCAAGTAGGCCAGCATCGTTTCCGGTGTTTGGGTGTCGGTCGCGTGGGGGCCGAGCTGCGGCAAGATGCGGCCCTCTTCAGCACGGTTGTTACGCCGTCCGAATTCGAGGTTGGCCTGAATCTCTTTCAGGGTATCGGGTACCGAATCGTGCAGCACCTGATCGTCCTGCCGGAACCAAATGGGGAACAGGCGCAGGATGCCCGGCACCATGCCGCTCGGATAACCGCGCACGCCCCACTTCTTGGCGACGCGAACATAAGATTCCGCTTGGCGCAGGCTGAGGCTCATCTCGACATGCGTCGTGCTGCCGCCGCGCAAGAGCTCGGCCATGTTGAAGGCGGTCAGCGCGTCTAGTTCGGAATCTGTTAGTGCCTCGACATGGATCAGCGGTCGCGCAAACGATCGCCCGCCCTCGATGATGCCGCGCGTCGGGGTCGCGCTACAGCAATGGGTATGACCGCTGATCATGCCCGGCATGACCAACTGGTCGGGAAGTTCTATGCGATCGAACGACCCCCGGATCGGACCTTCGCGCACCTCTTCGACCCGGTCGCCGCGGACCAGAACCGATGCATCGCGCAGCAAGGTCATTTCGTTGTTGCGCCATGCCAAAACCCAACCGGCCTCAATAACAAACGGGCCGCGCGGCAGCCGCCGGTTGCCGAAACGGCGCCCTTGCGCCTGCGCCGGTGTGGCGAGCCCGGCCACGGCCGCCGCGCCACCTGCGGCCGCCATGCCCGTCATCACACCGCGGCGACTGATGCCTGACGGCCGCGAGGCCGCCTCGTGGTCGTGGTCGCCGTGCATGCCCCCGCAAATGAAACAAGAACCAACGAGATCCGAACGTACGTCGTCATGGTTGTCGGTCATGGTCATCCTCCCTTTTCCCGAGAAAAGGCTAATGTTCGCCTGGGCGAGAGTCACTGAATGCTTGGGCGTGGTGACGACGCGCTAGGCACGCCTAGTCATGGCGCTCACAAACGGCACAAAATCTGCTAAACAGGCCCGGCATTTTGTCGGGGAGGGGTTCATGGAATTTTGGGAAAGCCTGATTGTTTGGGTGCATTTGCTGTTGTTCGTCTATTGGCTGGGCGGCGACATCGGGGTTTTTTACACAAGCTTCTTTCGCAACAACCCGAAGTACGACGTCGAGACGCGCACCCTGCTGTCGCGCATCACCGGCGATATCGACATGGCGCCGCGCACCACGATGGTGCTGATGGTGCCGACCGGATTTTCGGTTGCCGCGATTCACGGCTACCTGACGATCTCCTCGATGTGGCTGATCGCGTTTTGGATCTTCGGGGCGGTCTGGCTGGTGCTGGTGTGGTGGCTGCACCTTGAAAAAGACGCGGCCAAAAAGGCGCCCTGGGCCAAGTTCGATTTGCGGTTGCGTTGGGTGTTGATGATCACCTTCGTGGCGCTGGCGATTTCGTCGTTCATCAACAACGAACCGATCACGCAAAACTTCGTAGCGCTCAAGCTGCTGATCTTCGCGGGCACGATCGGCTGCGGCATCGGCATTCGCGTCGCGGCAAAGCCTTACATCGCGGCCTTCGCGCAGATCAAGGCCGAGGGCTCGACGCCCGAGCGCGAGGCGATCCTCCAGGCTTCGGCCAAAGCCGCCCGCAACTGGGTCAAAGGCATTTGGGTGCTGGTCGCGTTGGCCGCCTTTATCGGCACCTGGAAGCCCGGCTTCTAAAGCGGTCGTTGGACCCGCTGGCGGCCGCCCGTTAGGATTCGGGCGGCCGTTACTTTCCGGAACGCCCTTAAGGACCCATGCCCATGCTGGATTCGCAAACCCTTTGGATCATGGTTCACGTCGTTTTGCTGGTTTACTGGCTCGGCGCGGACATCAGTGTCTTCTATTCGTCCTTCCAACTCATCAAGACGGAAAACTCGCCCGAAACCCGCGCCGCCGTCGCCAAGGTCTTGGGGTTCGTGAACGCGTTCCCCGGCATTGCGTCGATCTTGATGTTGCCGGTCGGGTTGATGTTGGCGAACGGCAAGGGCTTGTCGCCGATTTCCGGCGGGTGGTTGGCGATCGTTTGGCTTTTGGCCGGGGTGTGGTTGTTGATCAGCGTGTCGGCGGCCTCGCAACGCGGCACGCCGTTGGGCAAGACCTATAGCAACATCGATTTGTGGATCCGCATCGTTTTGATCGCGGTGCTGACGATCGCCGCGATCGTGTCGTTTTCGAGCGGCGAACCGTTTGCGTCGAACTGGCTCGCGCTCAAGGTGTTGCTGTTCGCTTTCGTGCTGGTGTGCGGACTCGGCATTCGCTTTACCTTTGCCGGGTTGGGGCCTGCGTTCGGACGCTTCATGGCCGAAGGCTCGACGCCGGAAACCGAAGCGGCGCTTCGGGTCCCGGTGATCCGGGTCAAACCTTGGGTGCTCGCGCTATGGGCCGGGCTCGTCGTGATGTCGTTGCTCGGCATCGCGCAGCCCTCGCTATAGGAGGCGGTCATGGACTGGCAGGATTTCTTCAAACTCCTTCACGTGCTGACCTTCGTCTATTGGGTCGGCGCCGATCTCGGCGTGTTCTATTCCGCGCGCCTCGTGGTCAACCCGAAGTACTCGCCCGAAACCCGCGCGACGTTGCTCAAGGTGCTGGCCTGGATCGACATGATCCCGCGCTACATGCTGCTGCTGACGTTTCCGGTGGGCGCCACTTTGGCGGCCAACCTCGGCTATTCGGCGATCGATGGAGTGTGGCTCTATCTCGTTTGGATCGCTGCGATCGCCTGGCTGATCATGGTGTGGCAGATCCACCACCGCGAAGGTACCGACGCGGCGAAACGCTTGACCCGGCTCGATCTTATTTTGCGCCTGATCTTCATTGCCGCACTGGCGATCCCGGCGATCACCTCGCTGGCCGGCAGCGGGCCCTACGAGACCGAGTGGTTGCCGATCAAAGTATTGTTGTTCGCCGGTGCGGTCTGTTGCGGCGTCGGTATTCGCGTCACCTTCACGCCGTTCGGGGCGGCCTTCGGCAAATTGATGAGCGAGGGCTCGTCGCCGGAGATCGAAGGCCAGATGACCCGTTCGCTCAACCATGCGGTGCCGTACGTCATCGGCATTTGGGTGTTCGCGGCGATCACCGCCTACATGGGGATGAACCACGAAATCCTGTTCGGGACCTAGCGTCGGCGTGCGAGGTCTGCGCCTCTGCGCGCTTGCCGGTGTATTTGCTCTTGCCGCAACGGTGGCGCACGCCGAGCCGATGCATGGCATCGCCATGCACGGCGCGCCGAACTACGGCCCCGACTTTTCGCATCTGAGTTACGTCAACCCCGACGCCCCCAAGGGCGGCGCGCTGCGGCGCGGGCTGCAAGGCACGTTCGATTCGCTCAACCCGTTCATCCTCAAAGGCTCGCCTGCGGCGGGGCGTCATCATGTCTTCGAAAGCCTGCTCAAGCGGGTGTGGGACGAGCCCTTCACGCTGTACGGACTGATCGCCGAAACCGTCGAAACGCCTGAGGACCGAAGCTGGGTCGAATTCACGTTGCGCCCCGAGGCGCGGTTCCACGACGGCACGCCGATTACCGTGGATGATGTCGTGTTTACCTACGGGACCTTGCGCGCCAAGGGCCGCGCCAACATGCGGCTGTTCTACAGCAAGGTGGCGCGGGTCGATCGCATCGGTGCGCGCGGCGTGCGCTTTACCTTCGACCCGGCCCAGACCGATCGCGAATTGCCGTTGTTGATGGGGCTGATGCCGATCATCTCGAAGGCCTACTACGCCGACCGTGCGTTCGATGAAACCACGCTCGAGGCGCCGATGGGCAGCGGGCCCTACCGGGTGGCGGCGGTCGATCCGGGGCGAAGCATTACCTACGAACGGGTGACGGACTACTGGGGCAAGGACCTCGCGATCAATCGCGGTCAGGATAATTTCGACACCATCCGCTACGAGTATTTTCGCGACGGCAACGTCTTGATGGAGGCCTTTAAGTCGGGCGCATTCGATTTCCGCGCCGAGGGCTCGGCGGTGCAATGGGCCACGGGCTACGATTTTCCTGCCGCCAACGACGGTCGTGTGCGGCGCGAGGAACTGGCCAACCAACGCCCCGCCGGGATGCGCGCCCTGGTTTTCAACACCCGGCGCGACCTGTTTAGCGACCCTAAGGTGCGCGAGGCGTTGGGCTATGCCCTGGATTTCGAGTGGATCAACGCCAACTTGCTGCACGGCGCCTTCGAGCGCACCACGAGTTTCTTCGCCAACTCCGAACTTGCCGCGCACGGCGCACCGTCGCCGGCGGAGATTGCTCTTCTCGAACGATGGCGGGGGCAGGTACCGGATTCTGTGTTCGGGGCCGCCCCGCTGCCGCCCTCGACCGACGGGTCGGGCAACGTGCGCCGCAATTTGCGAACCGCGCGGCGCCTGCTGCAAGACGCGGGTTGGGTGGTGCGCGACGGGGCCATGGTTCGGGCCGACGACGGCTCGCCGTTTGCCTTTGAGATTCTGCTGATCTTTCCGGAGAACGAGCGCATCGCGCTGACCTTTGCGCGCAACCTCGAACGTCTTGGAATCAAGGTAAATGTGCGCACCGTCGATACCGCGCAGTACGAATTCCGCCGTCAAACCTACGACTACGACATGATCATCCATACCTGGCGCATCTCGCTGTCGCCGGGCAACGAACAGGCCCACTATTGGGGCGCGGCGGCGGCCGACCAGGACGGTACCCGCAACTACATCGGAATCAAAAGCGAGGCGGTGGATTGGCTGATCGGGCAGGTCACGGCGTCACGCGATCGCGCCCAGTTGGTCACCGCGATGCGGGCGCTCGACCGGGTACTGCGCGCCGGGCACTACGTCGTGCCGCTGTACCATCAACGCGTCGACCGGGTGGCCTATTGGGACAAGTTCGCACGGCCCGCGACGATCCCGACCTACGGTTTCGTCCTCGAAAGCTGGTGGGCGAAAGACGCCGCCGAGTAGCTTTAGACCTTCCCCACCAGCACCTTGAGGCCCGGCTTGAGCGCCAGGTCGCGGCGAAGAATTCGCAAGCCGTGCTTGGCCAGCAGGCGCGTCAAAGACGAACGATCGAAGTAGAGACAATGGGCCGGTGGATCGAACGCGTCCCACCGCGCGACGTCTTTGGGGCGTCGCCAATGACCGATGTCGGGCGTCGTGAGGTAAAGGCGTCCGTCCGGTTTCATCAGTAGGGCGATTGCCGCGACGAAGGCGTTGACGTCGGGGACATGTTCGATCACTTCGGCGCAGTAGACGATGTCGAAGGTTTCGGCGGCGTCGGGATGCGCGGCGAGGTAGGCCTCGACGGTGCCGTGGAAGAAGTCGTTCGCCGTATAGTGCGCCCGCGCAAAGGCCACCGATTTCGGGTCGAGCTCGATGCCTTGCGGCGCGAAGCCCGCCTCGCGCGCAGCCTCCACCATGAAACCGCCGCTGGCGCCGACGTCGAGCAAACGTGGCGCCCCGCCAGCGACGAGTTTCCGAAGCCGTCGGGCGCGCCCGCGCGAGCGCCGCATCTTTTTGTCGACCTTGGCGAAATAGCCGGCGGTGGTCCCGGCATAGGCGTCGTCGTAGAGCGCGGTGCTGTCGCCGGGTTGCGGTAGCGGTGCGAGGAAAACGAACCCGCAGCTGCGGCAGGTCACCACGGTGAGCGCATCTTTTTGGGCGAACGGCGCATGGTCTTGCGAGTCGCAAATCGGGCAGGCCATCAAATCAATCACGGCGCGACCCTCTGCGATTCATCCCACCGGCGTCAAGCACCCGACATCCGGATTGCCGAGGCGACCGGCCCCGGCTAGAGTCCACGTGCCAACAATCCCAGGAGGGAATGATGCGCAAGATCGGATGGATCGCCGTAGTGGCGGGTGTGGTGGCCTTTAGTGGCCCTGCGTTTGCGCAAGGCTGTGGCGGTTTTCTTCATACGGCCAGTGAGAAGCAGATGACGACGGCTCAGTCGACGCCGCTGCAATCGAAACCGGTCGGACAAGACAAAAAAGGCTAGTCCCGCTTTGTTTTGGAAAACGGGCTGCATCGCGCGGCCCGTTTTCATTTTGTCGCCACAATCTCGGGCATAGGATGCGCGTTAGGGGACGCCAACCTTCGGTGAAAATGCGCAACTTGTTTGAGGCCTATCGTGCTGTCCGCTGACGGACGATTCGAGATTCGCCTGACCCGCGATGCGGCCGATATCGAGGCCGCACAGCGGCTGCGCTATCACGTCTTCTATGAAGAAATGTCGGCCGAGCCGACACCCGAGATGCGCGATGTCCGCCGCGACATGGACCGGTTCGATCCGATTTGCGATCACCTGTTGGTCCTTGATCGCGAACGGCCCGAGGGTCAACAGATCGTCGGTACCTATCGCATGCTTTTGCGCCCTGATGCCGAGAAGCATGGCGGCTATTACTCGGCCGGCGAATACGACATCGAGTCGTTTGTCGGCGGGTTCGGCGCACGCAACGTCGCCGAGATCGGTCGTAGTTGCGTCCATGCCGACTATCGAAACCAGCGCATCGTCGAGTTGCTGTGGCGCGGTTTGGCGCATTACTACCGCGACAACAATGTCGAACGGATATTCGGATGCGCCAGTTTTCCCGGCACCGATCCCGAAGCCGTGGCGCTGCCGTTGTCCTACCTCTACCACTACCACCTCGCGCCGCCGGAACTGAGGGTGCGCGCCTTGCCGGCGCTGCACGTGCCGATGGACCGTATCCCCAAGGACGAAATCAGCGCCCGCGCCGCCATTCGGCACGTGCCCGCGTTGATCCGGGCCTATCTTCGCTTGGGCGGCGTTTGCGGAGATGGCGCGGTAATCGATCATCAATTCGGCACCACCGACGTCTTCATGGTGTTGGCCATGGAAAACGTGCCGGACAAATATCACGACTATTTCGAACGCGACGCACCGGGCTAACCCATGACGAAACGACTGCAAGACCGCATCGCGCTGGTGGTGGGTGCGGGCTCGATCGGGCCCGGCCTCGGCAACGGCAAGGCCGCGGCCATCCTTTATGCCCGCGAGGGCGCCAAGGTCTTCGCCGTCGATATTAACGCCGACGCGGTCGAGGAAACCCGGCAGCTGATCGCCGACGAGGGCAACACTTGTGTCGCGCACACCGCCGATGCGACCGATGCCGCCGCGGTGCAGGGCATGGTCGAGGCCTGCACGGCGGCCTTCGCGCGCATCGACATCCTGCACAACAACCTAGGGATCACCGAAATCGGCGGCCCGGTCGATTTGCCGGAAGAACGATGGGATCGGCTGATGGATGTCAACGTCAAGTCGATGTTCCTGGCCTGCAAATACGTCCTGCCGATCATGGAGGCGCAGGGCGCGGGCGTGGTGACCAACATTTCGTCGATTTCGGCCGAGCGTTACGCGGGCTTTCCCAGCGTCGTCTACAACACCGCCAAGGGCGCGGTGAAACAGTTCACCCAAAACGTGGCGATGGAGTACGCCCGCAAGGGCATTCGCGCCAATTGCGTGCAGCCTGGCCTTGTCGATACGCCGCTGGTGCACACCTTCAAGGACGCCTATCCCGGCGATTGGGACGAGGTGGTGCGGCACCGTCACGCCATGGCGCCAATGGGCCGAATGGGCACGGGCTGGGATATCGCCAAGGCGGCGGTGTTTTTGGCCTCGGACGATGCGGCCTACATCACCGGCGTCAGTCTGCCGGTCGATGGGGGTTTGTCGGGGATTTTCACCACCCCGACCGAAATGCCCGGCACATGACAGACACGTAACAATTGTCATAAAACTGTCATCCAACGGTCATACGGTGCGCCTGCGCCGATAGGGCGACATCTCCGGGGGGAGCCGGCGCATGGCCGTCAAAACGGCACTCGACAAAGATCTCAAGAAATACTCGCGTCTCGAACAGGCGCGCTACCGCGTCGGCCGGGAAAACTTCAACCTTGGCCTGGGCGTCCTCTTCTTGTTGTGCGTCTTGGCCTATGCCGTGACCCAGGCCGGGTCGTTCGAAGGGAACACGCTGGTCATCGTCGCGGCGGTGATCGGCGGCTACATGGCGCTCAATATCGGCGCCAACGACGTCGCCAACAATGTCGGCGCGGCGGTCGGGTCCGGCGCGCTGACCTTGCTGGGCGCTTTGGTCATCGCCGGTATTTTCGAGGCTGCAGGGGCGATTATCGCGGGCGGCGACGTCGTCAAAACCATCTCGAAGGGCATCATCGATCCGGACGCCATTCCGACTGCGGAGGTTTTCGTGTGGGCGATGATGGCTGCCCTGCTGTCGGCGGCGATCTGGATCAACCTCGCAACCTTCCTCGGCGCACCGGTGTCGACAACGCACTCAATCGTCGGTGGCGTGATGGGCGCAGGTATCGCCGCCGCCGGGGTCAGCGCGGTGGATTGGGGCAAGATGGCGGAGATCGCCGCAAGCTGGGTCATCTCGCCGGTGCTGGGCGGACTGATCGCGGCCGGGTTTCTTGCGGCGATCAAGTACTTGGTGATCTTCAAGGAAGACAAAGTCGCGGCCGCCCAACGATGGGTCCCCGTGTTCGTCGCGGTCATGGCCGCAGCGTTCGTCATGTACCTCATGATCAAAGGGCTCAAGCGGATCATCACGGTCGACATGACGATGGTCGGGGTCGCCGGGGCGATCGCTTTTGTGGCGGGCTATTTCGTCGTACGCCATTTCGTCAATCGCGCGGCCGGCGTGTTGGAAAATCGGCGGCGCTCGGTCAGCAACCTGTTCACGATTCCGCTGATCTTCGCCGCCGCGTTGTTGTCTTTCGCGCACGGCGCCAACGATGTCGCCAACGCGATCGGGCCGCTGGCGGCGATCGTCAGTACGTTGGCGAGCGGCGAGATCGTGCGCACCGCGGCGATCCCGCCATGGGTCATGGTCGTCGGCGCAATCGGGATCGCGGCCGGCTTGGCTTTGTATGGCCCAAAGCTGATCCGGGTCGTCGGCGAAAAGATCACCAAGCTAGATCGGGCGCGGGCGTTTTGTGTCGCGCTTTCGGCGGCGATCACCGTGTTGATTGCGTCGACCCTGGGCTTGCCGGTGTCCTCGACCCACATTGCATTGGGCGCGATCTTCGGCGTCGGGTTCTTGCGCGAAGTCATTTCGCACCGACGCCGCCAGTCCTTTTCGATGGCGGCTGCCCAAACCGGGGCGCAGCCGACATTGCCGGGCTTTGCCCCGCCGATCGACGGACCTTCAAGCAATCTAGGGCCCGAGGCCGACGGCCTGACCGAAGCGGCCCGGGCCGGCATCGTCCTCACCAACGCCGAGCTCAAGACCATCAAGAAAGCGCGCAAACGACTTCTGGTGCGGCGCCACTACGTCTTTGCCATTGCCGCAGCCTGGGTCATCACGGTGCCGGCCGCAGCGCTGTTGGCCGCAATGTTCTTTTTCATGTTGCGCGGCATGCTGTTGCCCTAACTGCGGCCCGGCGTGTGCTAACGTGCGCCCGCTATGGTTCTAGCCGAGACACCGCCTGACGCCGAAAAAGGCGACCCCGCGCCGAGCAAAACGGCCGCGGTGACGCCGATGATGGCGCAGTATCTCGGCATCAAGAACGACTATCCCGAATATCTGCTGTTCTATCGCATGGGCGATTTCTACGAGCTGTTCTTCGACGATGCGGTCAAGGCGGCGGCGGCGCTCAACATCACGCTGACCAAACGCGGCAAACACGACGGTGCCGACATTCCGATGTGCGGCGTGCCGGTGCATGCCGCCGATACCTATCTCTCGCGGTTGATCCGGCAGAAATTCAAAGTCGCGGTCTGCGAACAGACCGAGGATCCAGCCGAGGCCAAAAAGCGCGGCGGCAAATCCGTGGTCGCGCGCGATGTCGTCCGACTGGTCACCCCCGGCACGCTGACAGAAGAAACTTTGCTAGATGCCCGGCAGCACAATTATCTCGCGGCCCTCGCGCGGACCGGAACCGACCTCGCGCTGGCCTGGCTTGATCTCTCGACGGGCGAGTTTTTGGTCCAGGCGCTCGATCGCCGTCACCTCGAACCGGATCTCGCACGGCTCGACCCCGGCGAGTTGCTGGTGCCCGACGCAATGCTGGGCGACGACGCCATGGCGGCGGCGTTGCGGGACTGGCAAGACGTGACCACCCCGCTTCCGCGCGGGGCCACCGATTCGGCGGCGACGTCGCGGCGCTTGGCCAAGCATTACGGGGTCGCGGCGCTGGATGCGTTCGGCGATTTTGCGCGCGCCGAAGTCGCCGCACTGGGCACGGTGTTCGATTACGTGGACCTAACGCAGCGCGGCAAATTGCCGGTATTGCGGCCACCTGCTTCGGTGAAGACCGCGCACCTTCTGTCGATCGACGCCGCGACGCGGCGCAATCTCGAGTTGACCCGGACCTTGTCGGGCGAACGCGAAGGCAGCTTGTTGGCGGTGATCGATCGCACCGTCACCGGCGCCGGGGCGCGATTGTTGGCTGATCGATTGGCCGCGCCAGCCACCGATCCGGCGGTGGTTGGCGACCGGCTCGATCTGGTGCAGTTCTTTGTCGAAGACGCGCCGCGCCGCGAGGATTTGCGCGCCTTGCTCAACGAAGCGCCGGACGTCGCGCGCGCCATTGCCCGCCTGTCGTTGGGCCGGGGTGGGCCGCGCGATTTGGCGGCCGTGCGCGACGGCCTGTCGGCGGCGGAAAAAGCGCGGCGGCTGCTCGCACCAAACGACCCCCCCGCGCCTTTGAGCGCTCTGACGGCTCCGCTCGACGGGCATGACGACTTGGTCGCGACGTTGGCCGCTGCATTGGGCGACGAGCTGCCGCACCTCGCGCGCGACGGCGGGTTCATTGCCAAGGGCTACGACGCCGCATTGGACGAACTGCGCACATTGCGCGACGAAAGCCGTCGTCATACCGCTGCGCTGCAGGCGCGTTATGCCGAAGAGACCGGGATCAACGGCCTGAAGATCAAACACAACAACGTGCTGGGCTATTTCATCGAGGTCACGCCGACCCATGCCGACAAGATGGCGAAAGACTTGCCCGAGGACATCCGCGCGCCGTTCATTCATCGCCAAACGTTGGCCAGTGCGGTGCGATATACCACGACCGAATTGGGCGAGTTGGAGGGAAAGATTTCCAGCGCGGCCGATCGCGCCTTGGCGATCGAGCAATCGTTGTTCGACAAGCTGGCGGCGCAAACCCTGGCGCGCGCCGACGGTATAGGTGCTGCCGCGGCGGCTCTGGCGGCGCTGGATGTGGCGGCCGCCTTGGCCGACCTCGCGGTGGCGCGTCATTACGTCCGCCCTCAGGTCGACGACAGCCGAACGTTTCAGATTGTCGGCGGGCGCCATCCCGTGGTCGAAGACGCGCAGCAAAGGGCCAATGATCCTGCGTTCGTCGCCAACGATTGCGATCTCGGCGATGACGGCGCGGTCTGGCTGGTGACCGGCCCCAACATGGCCGGCAAAAGCACTTTCCTCCGCCAGAACGCATTGATCGTCATCCTGGCCCAAATGGGATCGTACGTGCCCGCCACATCCGCGCATATTGGGATCGTCGATCGCTTGTTCAGCCGTGTCGGGGCGGCTGACGATCTGGCGCGCGGACGGTCGACCTTCATGGTCGAGATGGTCGAGACCGCGGCCATTCTCAATCGTGCGACCGATCGATCGTTGGTCATTCTCGATGAAATCGGGCGCGGCACGGCGACCTTCGACGGGCTCTCGATCGCCTGGGCCGCGATCGAGCATCTTCACGACGTCAATCTATGCCGGTCGTTGTTTGCGACGCACTACCATGAATTGACCGTGCTGGCGCACAAACTGCCGCGGCTCTCGACCCATGCCATGCGCATCAAAGAGTGGAAGGGCGATATCGTCTTTTTGCATGAGGCCGTTACCGGTGCGGCCGACCGATCCTACGGCATCGCGGTAGCCAAGCTCGCGGGCCTGCCGCCGCCCGTCATTCGCCGGGCCAACGAAATTCTCAAGGCGCTCGAGGCCAGCGAACAAGGCAGCGCGGTGGCGCGCCTCGCCGACGATCTGCCGCTTTTTGCCGCCACCATGAGCGACGCCGAAGAGGAAGGCGCTGCCGACGCACCCTCTGCCTTGGCGGCAGCCTTGGCGGCGATCGTGCCCGACGACCTCACCCCACGCGAGGCGCTCGAGGCGCTGTATCGCCTGAAGGCATTGTCGCGCGACAGCTAGTCTCCTTGCCCCCGGGGGCATCACGCGCCTAGATTTGCAAACCTATTTCTTTTCCAGAGAAATCAAGCGATGGCGGAACGGGCCGCACTGACGCGCCCTTGGGCTTTTGTTGTGCTGACGGTGGCCATGGCGATCGCCGCCGGGAATCCCGTGGTGGGGCGCGCCGTCGTCGCCGAGGTGCCGCCGGTGGCCTTGACGTTCTGGCGCTTCCTGGCGGCCGTAGCGGTTCTAGGCGTGTTCGGGGCCCTGCCGCTCTGGCGCCAACGCCACCTTTTCTTGCGGCACTGGAAAATGATGCTGGCGATGGGGGCGCCGGGGATCGCGGGCTACAACGCGTTTCTTTACCTCGGTGTGCAAACCACCACGGCGATCAATGCGGCCTTGATCACGGCCACCGTGCCGGTGGTCGTGGTGGCCATGATGGCGGTCGTGCACCGCGAACGCATCGGCGCGATGCTGGCACTAGGGATGGGCATCGGATTGATCGGCGTCGCGGTCACGGTGATGCGGGGCGATCTCAGCGTGTTGCTGAACCTTGGCTTCGTGCCGGGCGATCTCTTGATGCTGGTCGCCGTGTTCGCCTTTTCGTTCTACAGCTTGTTGTTGCGAAACTTGCCCCAAGGGCTGCACCCCGCCGCCTTTATGCTGGTCATCCACACCATCGCGTTGATCACCGTTATCCCGTTTTACGCCTGGGAAATCGGCGCGGGGATCACCTTTGTGCCCGATGCGGCCGCGGTCGGCGCGATTTTGTACGTGGGCGTGATGGCCACTGCGGTGTCTTTCTCGATGTACAATTGGGCGGTGTCGGCCGTCGGCGTGGGCGCCGCCTCGCAGTTCGTGTACCTGACGCCGGTCTTCGCCAGTCTGATGGCGGTGGCGTTCCTGGGAGAAGCGTTCCGCGGCTTTCACCTCGCGGGCGTCGTGCTCATTTTCGGCGGTATCTACGTCGCGACACGACGCGCGGCCAAACCCAAGACGGACACGGCCGCATGAAAGCGCGCGGGGTCTTGACGTTCTTGGTGAACCCCTACGTCATTCTGACCTTGGTCATGCTCGCCGGCGCGGGCAACGCGGTGGTAGCGCGCGCGACCGTCGGCGAAATGCCGCCCCTCGCCCTGTCGTTCTGGCGCTGGGTGACGGCGCTGATCATCGTTTTTCCGATCGGGGCGCGCGCGATGTTCCTGCAGCGTCGCGAGCTCTTGGCCGAATGGAAGATCGTCGTGACGATCGGCGCCATCGCGGTCGCCGCGTTCAACACGTTGATCTACCTCGGGGTCCAACACACCACTGCCCTGAACGCCTCGCTTGTGCTGTCGGTGATCCCGGTCGTCACTGTCGGCATGTCCTGGGTGTTGCTGCGCGAGCGGGCCGGACCGCGCATGCTGATCGGCCTGGTCGCCGGGTTGATCGGCGTATTGGTGATCATCGCCCGTGGCGACATCGGTCTGTTGCTGACGCTCGATTTCAACAGCGGCGATCTCCTGGTCTTCGCGTCGATCTTTTGTTGGGCGGGCTATTCGATCTTGTTGGGCCGCTTGCCGGCGGGCCTTCGCCCGGAAGGATTGTTGCTGGCCATGGTGATCATCGGCGTGATCATGTTGGCGCCGTTCTATGCCTGGGAGGTGGCTACCGGGGCGCGCATGGTGATTTCGCTGCCCAACATTATGGGCGTCCTCTATCTCGGCGCCTTTTCGTCGGTCTTCGCCTATATCTTGTGGAACTACAGCGTGAGCAAGGTGGGCGCCAACGTGGCCAGCCAGTTCACCTACCTCAACCCCGCGTTCGGCGGATCTTTGGCGATCTTGCTGCTGGGCGAAGCGTTGCAGCTCTACCATGCCGGGGTGCTGTTGATCTTCTTGGGGATCTATCTCGCCACGACTTCCGGCCGCAACCCGCGGGCGCCTGACAAGGCGGGCCGGTGATGGGCGGCTCGACCTCGCCGTTGCGCGCCTTCGTCACATCGCCGTATGTGTTGCTGACGCTGTGCTTTCTGTTCTGGTCGGGCAACTCTGTCTTCGCGCGCGGTGCGGCGGACGTCATGCCGCCGATGAATCTCGCGTTCCTGCGCTGGGGCGTCGGGATCGTCGTGCTGTTTCCCTTCGCCGCGTCGGCGTTGTGGCGCGAACGCGCGATCTATCGCCGTCACTGGAAGGTGTTCTTGCTGATCGCGATCACCGGCGTGACCGGGTTCAACTCGTTGATCTATCACGCGGTGCAACACACCACCGCCATTCATGCGACGCTGATTACCGCGACGGTGCCTGCGGCCAGCGTCGTCGCGTCGTGGCTGGCCTATCGCGAAACCATTTCATGGCGGACCGTATTGGCCATGTTGATCGCCTTTATCGGCGTGTTGGTGGTGATTTCAAACGGGGATTTCGCCGTGTTCGCCTCGTTTGCATTCAACCAAGGCGATTTGATCGCCGTGCTATCGGTGATTTCGTGGACCGTCTATTCGGTGGGCCTACGCGCCATGCCGCGCGACCTGAATCCGATGGGGCTGCTACTCGGGGTGATGATTTTAGGGTGGCTCTTTTTGGTGCCGTTTTACATCTATGACCTCGCGACCGGCACCCGCGCCGCCCTCACGCTGGGCAACGTGGCGGGCGTGATCTATCTCGGCGTCTTTGCCTCGGTCGTCGCGTTTGCGTTCTTCAACTACGGCGTGGCGCGGTTGGGCGCAAACCGCGCCAACGCGTTCAACTATCTCGCCCCGATTTTTGCCGGGGTGCTGGCGGTCGCTTTTCTCGGCGAAACGCTGGAATGGTTTCACGGGGTGAGCATCGTGCTGATCTTCGGCGGGGTTTACCTCGCGCAACAAGGCCGCCGCCCGGCGCCGCAACCTGCAAAGGCTCCATGACTCAAGCGCGCAACGCCGTTTTACTGCCCTACGTCTTGTTGCTGTTGGCGACTCTCTTCTGGTCGGGCAACAACATCGTTGCCCGCGTCACCGTGCAAGAGGTGCCGCCGTTTTCGCTCACGTTTTGGCGGGTGTTTCTCGCGCTGCTTTTGCTAACGCCCTTCGCGTTGCCCGGGGTGATCCGGCAGTGGCCTGTCGTCAAAAAGCACTGGAAGATGATCACTTTTCTGGGCCTGTTGGGCGTGCCGACCTTCAACTTGCTGCTCAACTCGGCGGTGCAGTTCACCACCGCGGTGAATGCATCGCTGATCAACGGCGGCACCCCGGCGCTAACCGTGTTGCTGGCGTTCCTGTTTTTTCGCGAAGGCTTCGGCTGGCGCATGGTGGTGGGAATGATCGTCGCGTTCGGCGGCATTACCATGATCGTCATCCAAGGCGACCTCGGGGTCTTGCGCGCGTTTTCGTTCAATCCCGGCGATCTCTTGATGCTGCCGGCGATCGCATCTTGGGCGATCTACACCTTGGGGCTGCGTTTCAAACCTGAAGGCCTCGACGGCCTGCCGTTCCTGATGCTCATGATGGTGGTCAGCATGCCCGTATTGGCGGCGTTCTACGCCTATGACTTGATCGGCGGACGCACCTTTACGCTGACCACCAACAACGCGATTTCGATCGGTTACATCGCGTTGTTTCCCGCGCTGCTCGCATTTGCATTTTGGAACAAAGGCATCGCGGCTGTGGGGGCGGCGCGCGGCGTGCAGCTGCAATACCTGATGCCGGTGTGGGGGGCTTTGGGCGGCGTGATTTTCCTCAGCGAGCCGTTCCGCTCCTATCACCTCGTCGGGATCGTGTTGATCTTCGCGGGCGTCTTCCTCGCGACACGCCGCCCCAAGCCCGCGACTTAGCTGTCGTAAAGCACCACGCTACGGATCGATTTCCCGGCGTGCATCAAATCGAACGCGTCGTTTATCTTGCCCAGCGGCATGGTGTGGGTGATCAACGGATCGATCTCGATTTTTCCGTCCATGTACCAATCGACGATTTTGGGCACATCGGTGCGTCCCTTGGCGCCGCCAAAGGCGCTCCCGCGCCAAACGCGCCCGGTGACCAGTTGGAACGGGCGCGTGGCGATCTCAGCGCCCGCGGGCGCCACGCCGATGATGACGCTTTCGCCCCATCCCTTGTGGCAGCACTCCAGCGCATCGCGCATGACGTCGGTGTTGCCGATGCATTCGAACGAATAATCGGCACCGCCTTTGGTCAGGCCGACCAGATAGGACACAAGGTCGCCCTCGATTTCTTTCGGATTGACGAAATGCGTCATGCCGAAGCGCTCGGCTATTTCCTTGCGGGCCGGGTTGATGTCGACGCCGACAATCATGTCGGCACCAACCAGGCGGGCGCCCTGGATGACGTTGAGGCCGATGCCGCCGAGGCCGAACACAACGACGTTGGAGCCCGGTTCCACCTTGGCGGTGTTCACTACCGCACCGATGCCGGTGGTCACGCCGCAGCCGATGTAACAGACCTTGTCGAACGGCGCGTCTTCGCGAATTTTCGCCACCGCAATTTCCGGGAGTACCGTGTAGTTGGCGAAGGTCGAGGTGCCCATGTAGTGCAAGATCGGTTCCTTGCCGAGGCGGAACCGGCTCGTGCCGTCGGGCATCAGGCCGCGCCCTTGGGTTTCGCGAATGGCCTGGCACAGGTTGGTGCGCCCCGATAGGCAATATTCGCACTGGCGGCATTCGGGCGTGTATAGCGGGATAACGTGGTCGCCCTTTTTGACGCTGGTGACACCCGGTCCGGTATCGACCACCACGCCGGCGCCTTCGTGCCCCAAAATTGCTGGGAACAATCCTTCGGGGTCGGCGCCCGACAACGTGAACTCGTCGGTGTGGCAGATCCCGGTGGCCCGTACCTCGATCAATACCTCGCCCGCTTTGGGGCCTTCGAGATGTACGGTTTCGATCGAGAGTGGCTTGCCTGCTTCGAACGCGACGGCGGCTTTGACGTCCATGGTGTCCTCCCCTTATGGATCGGCAAGTGTAGCGGCGTTCATCGCGGCTTCAACTCCCCTCGGAGGTCGGCGAGGTGCGCGCGACCGCGGTATTGGCCAAGCCGAGCCCCAACGTCATCAGCGCCACCGCGCCCCAGATCCAAACGCTCGGTCGTTCGCTGAACAAGGCGAAGCCCCAGCCGATGCCGCAGGCGACGATGACGTACGAAATTTGCGAGAAGAACACCGGGCCGGCGCGGCGGATCACTTCGTAAAGGCAGAAGAACCCGACGGCCTGCGCGACCGCGGCCCAAAGCACGCCGGTCAGCACGGCCGAGGATTGCCAAAAGACCACGAGGTCGCCGCTCAACGCTGCGACGGGAAACGTAATGACGGCCCCGCCGAGCAGTACCGATCCGCCCAGCGTCAGGGAATCCGATTCCGGAGGGCGTAGGGTGGCCACGATGAGGTTGTTGGTCGCGGCCGAGATCGGCGCGATCAGCGCGGGCAAAATCCAGATCGCCGCGCTCGCGTCGGGCAGGCTGCCTTGGGGCAACACGATCATCAGCACACCGCCGAGACCGAGCAAGATCGCCCCAAGGCTGAGCCAGCGCAGGCGCTCGACCCGCAGGACGAAAGCAAACGCGTAGGTCAGCGACGGGATCAACGTCATGGTCAACGTCAGGACGGATGCCGGGAGCACGTCGGCGACGAAGGCAAGGACCCCGGTTGGGATCAGCATGCCGAAACACGCCGAGCCCACATAATGGGCGATCGCGCGGGGGCGCGTGTTGGGCCGTCGCCACCGCACCGCATGGAGCCCGAACACGAACGCCGCACCCAGAAGCGACTGCCAGAACAGATAGGCCAATACAGGGAAGCCCGCATCCGCGACGATCTTGTTGGCGGCAAACATGCTGCCGTAACCGGCGCCGCCCAACAGGAGAAGGGCGGTCGCGAACAAAATGTTGGGGCTCATCGGGTGCCGGGGTCGGTCGCGCCGGATCGGTTGGCGAGGTTGGCCAGGATCAGGCCGGCGACCATCGCCACGACCGCGCCCCAGACCCACGGGCTCGGCCGTTCGCCGAACAGCAACAATGCCCAAGCCAAACCCGACAGCACGATGATGTAAGACGCTTGCGAGAAGAACACCGGCCCGGCGCGGCGGATCACTTCGTAAAGCGCGTAGTAGCCTACGACCTGAACGGCCGCCGCCCAGATCACGCCGCCCGCTATCGTGCCCGAGATCCAGAACGCTTGAAGTTCGCCGGTAGCGAGCGCAATCGGGAACATAATCACCGTGGCGGCGAGCAACACCGCGCCCACCAACGTCAGCGAATCCGAATCCGGCGGGCGCAAGGTGGCGACCAGCACGTTGTTGGTCGAGGCCGCGAGCGGCGCGATCAACGCGGGCAAGATCCAAATCACCGCAGCGGGATCGGGCAAGCTGCTTTCGGGCAAGGCGATCATCAACACGCCGACGAAGCCGAGCGCCAAGGCGGCAACGCTCATGGCGCGAAACGGTTCGACTCGCAACGCAAAGGCCATCGCATAGGTAATGGCGGGCACCAGCGTGACGACCAAGGTCTGCACGCCGGTCGGGAGTTTGGTGGCGACCACGCTCAGCGCGCCGAACGGCAACAACATGCCGAACGCCGCCGACACGACGTAGTGCCCGGCATGCTTGGGGCGCCAACTGGCACGCGCGCCGCGAGCGAGATTGACTGCGGTCACCAGGACGCCGCCCAACGCCGCCTGCCAGAACATGTAGGGGATGACCGGAAAGCCCGCCTCGCCGACGATCCGGTTGGCCGCCAGAATGCTGCCATAAGCGGCACCGGCCACCAGCAACAACAAGGTCGGCAGGAGCAGGCCCGCCGGTGCCGGGGGCGAGGCGTTCATTGGCTTATGCGGCTGCGGCTTCTTGCATGCCGCGCTTGGCGCCAAGGTTGGCGAAATAGAGCCCAGCCAGCATGGCGGCAAAGGCTACCCAGAACCACGTGCCCAACGCTTCGTCGAAGATCAACTGCGACCACACCAGGCCGGCAATCACGATGACGTAGTTGTATTGCGCGAAGAACACCGGCCCCGCGCGCCGAATGATCTCGAACATACAAAAGAAGGTAATGCTGTTGATGCCGCCCGCCCACACCACGCCCCAGAATCCCATGCCGGGCATCTCCCAAAACGGAAAGAACCCGTCGGTCATCATCATCAGGACGAACGAGATGATCGCGGCGCCGACAACCAAACCTGTCGCGCGCATGATTGAGGTCGCTTCCGGGGGCCGGACCACGGCGACGAAGACATTGTTGGCGGCAAAACACACCGGCACCACCATCAGCAAGATCACCCACAACGCGGAATCGCCGCTCGGCAGACCGCCCTCGGGGATGACCAACAACGCGATCCCCGCGAGGCCGAGCGCCAAGCCCAACAAACTCAACAGGCGCCAGCGGTCGACGCGGGCGAGGACGGCAAACAAATAGGTCATCCCGGGCGTCAACGTGATCGCAAGCGTGATGACTCCGGCCTGCAATTTGCTGGCGACGAAGGCCAGCACGATAACCGACAACACCACGCCCAACAGCGAGGTGACGGCATACGACATCAAATGGTCGCGCCGCATCCGCGGCAAGTTGCCGGTGAGTGTGGCAATCACCAGCAAGACCACGCCACCGATCGCCGATTGCCAGAACGTAAAGGCCATGAACGGCACGCCGCCTTCGGCGGCGAACTTACTGGCGCTGAAGAAACTGCCGTAGATCGTCGCGCCGCCGACCAACAACAGCCACGGCACAAGGAGCGAGGGCACCTCTTTCGGTGCGGCGCCGCCAGACGGGCGGGCCGTGGTGTCGGAATCGGTCAATGGCTATTCCTTCGCTGCTTGCTGGGCTTCGCGTTCTCGAATCGATTGGTTGGTGCCGCGGTTGGCGAGGAACAAACCTACCGCCATGAACGCGATCGCCAACCACACGATGGGCGCAAAGCTGTCTTGAAAAATGATGAACGCCCAAATAATTCCGGCCGCCGTCACGATGTAATTGAACTGAGAGAAGAAAACCGGGCCGGCTCGATGGATGACCTCGAACAGTACAAGGAAGATCACGATATCGGTTACGCCCGCCCAGACGGTGCCGCCGATCCCAGCGGTGGTCGCGCCCTCAAAGAAGTAAAGGCCGTCGATTGCCCACATGAACGGAAACATGACAACGGTCGCGAACACCAGCACGCCCGTCGAAAGCTGCAAGGTGGTCGATTCGGCTGGTCGAATAAGCGCCACCACCACGTTGTTCGCGGCATAGCCCAATGGCGCGATCAGCGCGACGAGAAACCACAGGCCCGACACATCGCCGCCGAGGTCGCCCCAGTTCCACGGCTCCACGATCAAGACAACCCCGGTCAAACCTGCGACCAAGCCGCCGGTGCTCCAGATGTTGAACCGTTCGAGCCGGACCAAAAATGCGAAAACGTAGGTTAGCGCCGGGGTCAGGGTCAGAGTCAGGGTCAGCAGGCCGGCCGGCAATTTTGGTGCAGCGAAAGCGAGCGCGACCAACGGAATGGAGAAGGCGAAGATCGCGGTAAACCCGTATTGGCGCAGGTGCGCCGCGCTCAACTTGGGGAGATCTCTTAGCAGCAACGAGACCACAAGAAGACCGGCCGCGCCGAAGAAGGACTGCCAGAACGCCAGCGCCATCGACGGTACGCCGCCGTCCACCGCGATGCGGTTGGCCGAAAAGAAGGTCGCGTAAATGATGCCGCCGCCGACCAGCAGGACGAGCGGAAAGGCGAGCGAACGCGCCGGGGCGTCGGTCGAATTCATGCGTTATCTCCTTTTTCCCCGAGGGGCGGGCCAGCCTATAGCCCGCTAGGGCGCGGGGTAAAGCGATTGAAGCCGATTTTAGCGTGCAGCGGCCCCGTACCGCGCCTATCTTGACGATAAGGCGGCCCCCGTGTGCCGCCGACCGGATTCATGGCCCCAATCACCGCTCAGCGCGACATTATCGACCGCCGCCATCTGGCCGCGGCGATCGCCGACATCGCGGCGCAGGATTCTCCGCGCAGCACGAAAACACGTGCGGCGGTGCTGGCCCTTGTCGGCGAGACGTTGGAGCGCGGGCGCCGCACCATCCAAGCGCGCTTCGAAGCCCATCGTGCTGGCCTCGAGACGGCGCGGGCCAATGCGTTTCTTGTCGATCAGATCGTACGCACGCTGTACGACCATGCTTCGCTCGACGTCTACCGCGCGACCAACCCCACGCCGCAGGAGCGATTGTCGATGGTCGCGGTCGGCGGTTACGGCCGCTCGGAAATGGCGCCCTACTCGGATGTCGATCTCCTGTTTCTTTATCCCTACAAGCTCACCGCGTGGGGCGAACAGGTCGTCGAATACCTGCTCTATTTTCTTTGGGATCTCGGGCTGACGGTCGGCCAGTCGACGCGGTCCGTCGACGACTGCATCCGGTTGGCGAAAAGCGACGTGACGATCCGCACCGCGATCCTCGAAGCACGCTATGTATGGGGCGACCGGGCCCTTTACGACGACCTCCACGGTCGCTTTTCCAAAGAGGTCATCGAGGGCACCGGGCATGATTTCGTCGAAGCGAAGCTGGCAGAGCGCAACGAACGTCACAAACGTTTGGGCGATTCGCGCTACCTCGTCGAACCGAACGTCAAAGACGGCAAGGGCGGCCTGCGCGATCTGCACACGCTGTTCTGGATCGCCAAGTACGTTTACGACATCCGCGATATCGAAGGCCTTGTGGGTCTCGAGGTGCTGACGGCGGCCGAATTGCGCCGTTTTCGGCGTGCAGAGAATTTCCTGTGGGCGGTGCGGTGCACGCTGCACTACACCGCCGGTCGCGCCGAGGAGCGTCTCACGTTCGATGTCCAACCCGATATTTCGCGCCAGCTGCGCTACCGCGACAAGGGGCACACCTCGAACGTCGAACGATTCATGAAGCACTATTACCTCGTGGCGAAGGAGGTCGGCGATCTCACCCGCATTTTTTGCGCAAGCCTCGAAAACCAACAGCGGCGAAAGCCCGTTTTGGCGCTCGGTCGACTGGGGTTGTTCCGGCGCGAACTCGAGGGCTTTGTTGACGATGGCGGACGCCTCACCGTGGATGATCCCGCGACCTTCGAAGACGACCCCGTGGCGATGCTACGGCTTTTTGCGGTGGCCCAAGAGCACGATCGAGACATTCACCCAGACGCCATCAAGTACATCACCCGTGCGCTCAAACGCATCGACGACGACATCCGCCAGGACGCCGACGCCAACGCGCTATTTCTGAACATCCTGACTAGCCGCAAAGCGCCCGAGAAGACACTGCGCCGCATGAACGAGGCGGGGGTTCTGGGGCAATTCGTGCCCGACTTCGGTCGGGTCGTAGCTCAGATGCAGCACGACATGTACCACGTGTTCACTGTGGACGAGCACTCGATCCGAGCGATCGGCGTGCTGCACCAAATCGAAGCCGGCGCCCTCAAGGCCGACCACCCGCTGGCCAGCAGCTTGATCGACGACATCCAATCGCGCCGGGCGCTGTATGTGGCTGTGCTGTTGCACGATATCGCGAAGGGCCGCGGCGGCGATCATTCGGTGCTCGGCGAAGAGGTCGTGCACGAGCTCGGGCCCCGCTTCGGTCTCGACGCGGACGAGGTCGAAACCGCGGCGTGGTTGGTGCGCTGGCATTTGTCGATGAGCCATACCGCCTTTAAGCGCGACGTCCATGACCCCAAAACCGTGCTCGACTTCAAAGAACAGGTGCAGAGCGTCGAGCGTTTGCGGCTTCTGTTGATTCTCACGGTGGCCGATATTCGTGCGGTGGGGCCAGGACGGTGGAACGGCTGGAAGGGCGAACTCCTGCGCGATCTCTACAATGCGACGCGCGATGCGATCACCGGCGTGTTCGATGAACGCACCGGCGCTGCGCGTCGCGACGAAGCAGTCGCGGCCCTGCGCGCGGACCTCGATTGGCCCGTGGCCGAGTTCGAGGCATATACCGAACGCTTCTATCGCCCCTATTGGTTGGGCTTCGATACCGCGACGCATGCCCGGCACGCGCAGTTGATTCGCGATGCGGATGCCCGCGAGCAACGCCTAGCGATCGGTAGCCATGTCGACGACTTCGCCGCGGTGACCGAGCTGTCGGTCTATACGCCCGATCACCCCGGGCTTTTCTCTCAGTTGGCCGGCGCGATCGCCTTAACCGGGGCCAGTATCGTCGATGCCCGCATCCACACTTCCTCCGACGGCATGGCGATCGACACGTTCTGGCTGCAGGATCAGGAGCGTCGCCCCTTCGCGGGACAAGGCAAGCGGGAACGGTTGCGCACGAACATCGAAGAGGTGCTGGGCGGTCGGTTGCGTTTGGCCGAGGCGCTGGCGCGGCGGCCCAATCGATGGCCCGAGCGCGCCAACGTCTTTTCGGTACAACCGCGCGTGCTGATCGACAACAGCGCCTCCCACGTGCACACCGTTATCGAAGTCAACGCCCTCGACCGGGCTGGTCTTCTGTACGACATCACGCAGGCGATTTCTGGCGCCGGTCTGTCGATCGCCAGCGCGCAGATCACGACCTACGGCGAACGCGCGGTCGATGTCTTTTATGTCAAAGACGTCTTCGGTCTGAAGATCACCCACGAGGGCAAGCGCGAGAAAATCCGCGATCAGATCTTGGGTGCATTGCGTGCCGGGGCCGAACGCGCCGCGCTCGCAGCCGCCGAGTAACGGCTCAGACGGCTTGGCGGCGGCCCAAAAAAGTCATCCGGACAACCAGCGCCAACAGGCCGCTCGCCATCATCACAACGACCAACGGCATCGCCGTGCCGTCGTGGAAAACCCCGACCAAGGCGCCGGCGCCGGCGCCCATCGCAAACTGCGTCATGCCGAGAAACGCCGATGCCGTGCCCGCCATGTGGGGGAACTCGCTCAGCGCGCCCGCGGTGGCGTTGGCCCCGATCATGGTGACGAACAACATCATCACGACGACCGCGCCGATTAGCGCCGCCAAGGGGACGGTGAACAAGCCGGCGAGAAACACCAAGACGCCGCCGACCGCAATGCCAACGGTGCCGGCCGCCAGCATGCGGTCCACGCCGATCCGCGTGACGAGACGGCTGTTGATGTAGCTGCCGACCATCAGGGCCACGACATGGGCGGCAAACAAAAAGCCGTAGAGTTCGGGCGCCACGCCGAACAATTCGATCACCACAAAGGGCGAGCCGGCGATATAGGCAAACATCGCGGCAAAGCTCAGACCTTGGCAAAAGGCGTAACCGAGATAGCGCTTGTTGCCGATCAACGCGCCATAGGACTTGGCCATTTCGCCGACATGATGGGTCGTGCGGCGTTCCGCCGGCAGCGTTTCGCGCAGCGGATAGACCGTGATCGCGAGGCATAGCACGCCGAATCCGGCGAGCGCCCAGAAGATCGCGCGCCAGCCGAAAATCACCAAGACCTGACCACCGAGGATCGGTGCGGCCATCGGCGCGATCGACATGACCACGAACAACAGCGACAGCGTGCGGGCCGCTTCGTCGCGGTCGTAACGGTCACGAACGATCGCCCGCGCCAGCGAAGCGGCGGCCGACCCCCCGAGAGCCTGCAGGAAACGAAACGCGATCAAGATGTCGATCGAGCCGGCCAGCGCGCCGCCGATGCTGGCGGCCACAAAAATGGCTAACCCGGTATACAAGATCGGCTTGCGACCGAATCGATCCGACAGCGGCCCCCACACGATCGGCGCGACGGCAAATCCCAGCAGAAAGGCGCTCAGAGTCTGTTGCACCTGGCCCGAATCGGTCATCAGATCCTGGGCAAGGGTCGGGAACGCGGGCAAGTACATGTCCACCGACATCGGCGCGGAGGCCGACAAAGCGGCCAAGATCAACAGCAGCGTGATGCCGCCGGGGCTTTTGCTATTCAATGCGGGGAGCCGATGTGGTCAATTGAACGCCCGCACGATACCAGGATGCCCCTGAACGCCAAATGCTCATGATCCGACGGTTTCCGCGGAGCGCGCGCCGATGAATCTGGCGCGCGCCGTCGCCACGATCGGCGGCTACACCATGGTGAGCCGGGTCTTGGGCTTTGCCCGCGACATTCTGATCGCGGCGATCTTGGGCGCTGGTCCGGTCGCCGACGCGTTTTTCGTCGCCTTCAAACTGCCCAATTTCTTCCGCCGCCTCTTCGCCGAAGGCGCGTTCAACGCCGGCTTCGTGCCGCTGTTCTCCGGCATCCTCGAGCAAGAAGGCAAAACCGCAGCGCAAGCCTTCGCCGAGCAGGCGCTGGCCGTCCTGTTGCTGACGCTTTTTGTCTTCGTTACCGCGCTGCAGATCGTCATGCCGCTGGCGATGTACGGCTTGGCGCCAGGCTTTGTGGACGAACCGGCCAAGTTCGATCTCACGGTGACGCTGACGCGTCTGACGTTCCCCTACCTTTTGTTCATCAGTTTGGTGTCGTTGGCGGGCGGTATTCTCAATAGCATCGGGCGCTTTGCCGCCGTGGCCGCGACGCCGATCTTGCTGAACCTCACCTTGATCGCGTTCCTAGGCTTGGCCGCGCAGTCGTTCGAAACACCCGGTCACGCTTTGGCATGGGGCGTTGCGACGGCCGGCGTCATTCAATTCGTTTGGGTGTTCGTTGCCTTGGCGCGCGCTGGCTACCGATTGCGCTTGCCGCGACCGCGCCTGACGCCACGGGTGCGCGAATTGCTGTGGCTGATGCTGCCGGCCGCGATCGGGGCCGGCGTGGTGCAGATCAACTTGTTGACCGACATCATCATCGCCTCGCTGCTGCCTGAAGGATCCATCTCGTTTCTCTACTTCGCCGACCGGGTTAATCAATTGCCGTTGGGGGTGATCGGGATTGCGGTGGGAACCGCTCTTCTGCCGCTCTTGTCGCGTCAGGTGGCGGCGGCCGATGCAGCGGGCGCCGCCAACAGTCAGAACCGGGCCATCGAAGTGGCGTTGTTTCTCACCCTGCCTGCCACCGCGGCGCTGCTGGTCTTGGCGTTGCCGGTGGTCGGCGCGTTGTTCGAGCGCGGTGCGTTCGATGCGGTCGCGAGCACCGCGACTGCCTGGGCGTTGATGGGCTACGTCTTGGGGTTGCCGGCATACGTGTTGATCAAGGTGTTGACGCCGGGCTATTTCGCCCGCAAGGACACCAAGACGCCGGTGCGCATCGCCATCGCCGCGATGGTCGTCAATCTCGTGTTGAACCTGATCCTGATTTGGCCGCTGCAACACGTCGGGCTCGCGTTGGCGACGGCGATCGCGGCATGGCTCAACGCCGGCTTGTTGGCCCGTGGGCTGCGGCGCCGGGGACATCTGACGACGGATGCGCGGTTGCGCAGCCGTCTGATCCGGATTGTCGGCGTCACCATCTTGATGGCCGCCGTGCTGTGGCTTGCCCGCGAGGGGCTTGCCGCCGCCGCTATGATGGACGCGTCGGGCACGCGGATTGCGGCATTGGCCGGTTTGGTGGTCTTGGGTTTGGTTGTTTACGGCGTCGCCGCCCACGTCAGCGGGGCGATGCGGCTGGGCGAGTTGCGCACGTTGTTGCGTCGGCCACGGGCCTCGGCTTGACCCGGCTTTGCCAACCGCGTCATAAACCGGCCTTCTTCTTTCAAGGTGCAGGCCGATGACGGCATCCAAACGAATCTTCTCCGGCGTCCAACCGACAGGCAATTTGCATCTCGGCAATTACCTCGGGGCGATCCGCAACTGGGCGCGCCTGCAAGACGACTACGAATGCATCTATTGCGTTGTCGACTTACACGCCATCACGCAGCCGCAAGATCCCGCCACGCTGCGCGCCAGCACGCGCGAGGTTACGGCAAGCTTGATTGCGTCGGGGATCGACCCCAAGGGGTCGATCGTCTTCAACCAATCGCAAGTGACGGCGCATGCCGAGCTGGCGTGGATTTTCAACTGCGTTGCGAAGATCGGTTGGCTCAATCGCATGACGCAGTTCAAGGACAAGGCCGGGAAGAATCGCGAGAACGCCTCGGCGGGCCTATACATCTATCCCGTGCTGATGGCGGCCGACATCCTGGCGTATAAGGCGACGCACGTGCCGGTCGGCGAGGATCAGAAGCAACACCTCGAACTGACTCGCGACATCGCAGGTTCGTTCAACGATACCTATGGCGTGGAGTTTTTCCCGCTGACCGAACCGCTGATCTTCGGCGAGGCGACGCGTGTGATGAACCTGCGCGACGGCACCAAAAAGATGAGCAAATCGGACGAATCCGATTACACCCGGATCAACCTCACCGACGACACCGATCTAATTGCGCAAAAGATTCGCAAAGCCCGCACCGATCCGATGCCGTTGCCGGGTTCGGCGCGCGAACTGACTGAACGTCCCGAGGCCAACAATCTTATCGGGATTTACGCCGCGCTCGCCGACGTCAGTCGCGACGCGGTGTGCGCCGAATTCGACGGTGCGCAGTTTTCGGGTTTCAAGAATGCGCTGGCCGATCTTGCGATTGCGAAGCTGTCGCCGATCACCGCCGAGATGCGACGCCTGTTGGACGATCCGGCGTACATAGACGGCGTCTTGCGCGACGGTGCGGATCGCGCCCAGGCGATGGCGGCCCCGATCTTGCGCGACGTCCAGGACATCGTCGGCTTTCTGCGTCCCTGAGCCGCGGTTCGTCGGCACGCTTGCAGCGAAGGATTTTATCGGTTCAAGTTACCGGGACGTTTCATTGGGTCGCCCGAATATGAACGAAGTCCCACAAGCCCGTCAGTTTCTTGTCGTTGTCGACGACACGCCCGAATGCCGCAAGGCGTTGCGCTTCGCATGGCGCCGCGCGCAGCGCACCGGTGCGGGCGTGACGTTGTTGCGGGTCATCGACCCGGTCGATTTCCAACATTGGTTGGCGGTTGAAGAGCGCATGCGCGAAGAGGCGCGCGAAGAGGCCGAGACGCTCCTGAAGTCGCTCGCGGGCGAGGTGCAGCAACAATCCGAAATACTGCCCGAACTCGTCGTGCGCGAAGGCCCGATCAGCGACGTGGTGATGAAGCTGATCGACGAAGACGCGACGATCCGCATACTCGTGCTCGGCGCCGGTACAGGCTCTGACGGACCCGGACCTTTGGTCAGCCAGCTCGCCGGTAAAATGTCCGGCGCGATGCGCGTGCCGGTCACCGTCGTGCCCGGCAACCTGTCGGACGACCAGCTCGATCTGCTGACCTAGGCCCCATCACACAAAAAAAGTTGTGGACAACTTTGGCGTGTTCGCATGGCGGGCGCTCACATGGGTTTTCAACACCGCCCGTTAACCTGTTAACCAATAGGCAATATTTCCCCGTCGATGATGCCCGGATCGGTCAAATGGCCGGTCCACGATAGGGGATTTGGGGCGCTCAAAAACCCTCTGTAGTGGTTGTCCCCCTATCTGAACCCCTTATATTGCGCCTCAGCGATTTTGATATTGCGCCTCAGCGATTTTGATATTGCGCCTCAGCGATTTTGATATTGCGCCTCAGCGATTTTGGGGAATTTTGAGACAAATACCATGACGACTCTTCGCCACGGGTTCGGCGTGACGACGATCAGGGTCGGGGTTGGGTTTTCAGTGTTTTTTGGTTTGGCGGTATACGCCGGCCCTAGTCCCATCGACGAACTTGCCTACGCAGCCCGTCCGGCGCCTGGCGCCGACGTGTTCTCCGCCGTTGCGGCGCCGACAGGTCCCCGCCTCGTGGGTCCGGGCGTGCGTGCGCTGGCCGCCTATTCCGGGCAGGCCGTGCCGGTGCCCGATGCCGCCAGCCTAATCGACGAATACGACCGCCTGGGCTACACGCTCGAATCGGCACACGACGGCGCGTACGAGGTGCCGCGCGTATTCCTTACCCAGTTGCCCAAGGATTTGCCGGCGATCCGCGCGGTACCGGTCCGCAAATCGGTGTTCATCCGCTCGATGCTGCCGCTGGTCCTCCGGACCAACGAAGAAATCCTCGAGGACCGTGCGCGGATCGAAGCGCTACGGGCGCGGCTGTCGGCCGGCGAAACGATCAGCGCCAAGGACGGCGCGTGGTTGGACCGCCTGACCCGGGCCTACGATCTCGACCCCCGGGATCTCGGCGCCTTGCTGCATCGCCACGACGTCGTGCCGGTCGGCCTTGCGTTGGCGCAGGGCATCGAAGAATCCGGTTGGGGCACATCGCGGTTTGCGTTGCACGGCAACGCGGTTTTCGGTCAGTGGACGTTCAGCAAAGGCGCCGGCATCGTGCCGAAAGATCGCGAAGACGGTGCGCGGCACGAAGTCAAAGCGTTTGCGACCCTCGCGGAATCGGTGCGCCAGTACATGCAGAACCTCAACAACCACCGTGCCTATCGCGAGTTCCGTCGCGAACGGGCGGCGATGCGGCAGGCCGGTCGAGAGATCGACTCGCGCGTTCTGGCCAAAACGCTGACGCGGTACTCGCAGCGTGGCGAGAAATACGTCGCGTCGATCCTCGGGTTGATCAAAACCAACAAGCTCGATCGCCTCGACGGCGCGCGGCTTGGGTCGGATACCCGTCCGCCGCTCGACAGCTAAGGGCGTTTTTTCTTTAGGACTTCGACGGCGCGCGGCGCAGCAGCGCCACATCGCTTGTCGTGAACACAAGGCGATAGCCCTGTGCGGCGAGTCGGTCGCCGCCGCCGGGCGACGTTTCGATCGTGCCCAGTACCGCATCCGTCGCCAAGATCGCGCGTTCGGCTTCGGCGCGCAGTGCCTGCACGTCCGCGTCGTCGAACTGCCCCAGCTTGCCGATGCTGCCCGACAGATCCATCGGCCCCAGGAAAAGACAATCGACGCCCGGCACGGCAATCTCGGCGATTCGGTCGACCGCGGCGCGCGATTCGATCTGACACAAGACCATGACGGCGTCGTTGGCGGTGGCCTGATAGTCGGGCCACGCCCGACCATAGCGAGCGGCCCGGATGAAACCTGCGGCGCCGCGGGTCCCCTCAGGCGGATAGCGGCAGAGATCGACGATCCTTTGAGCCTGGGCTCCGGTTTCGACGCCCGGCACCATGACCCCACCGGCGCCGGCATCCAGCGCGCGTTTGATTTCTTGCGGCGCATCGCTCGGCACGCGGACCAGAATCGTGGTCTCCGACTCCTGGGCCGCGCGCAGGTGATGGACCAAATCGGCGACCGTACCCTCGCCGTGTTCGTAGTCGATCAGCAGCGCGTCGTAGCCGGCGCTGGCTAGAACTTCGGTTACCGCCGGGCTGTTGAGCCCGACCCAGCAGCCGATCGCCGTTGCGCCGCGGCGCAGCTTTTCCTTGAGATGGTTTTTCATCCCGCGAGTTTAGCGGGCCGGGACGTAATACTGCATCCCAAACCACCGCCAGCGATCGTCGTGGGCGGGCATGGTGCAGTTGATGCGCCCGCGCCCTGGCGGAATCGGCTTGGCAAGGCGAACTTCGACGCGAGTGCCGCCGAGGCGTTGCAGCGTGAGGTCGATCGCCCCACCCTGCGCAAAGGCAAAGCAATTGAGCCGACCGATATCGCCCGGTGCGGGATCCAAACTAAAACCGAACGCCGGCGGGTTGTTGCCCCGGAGCGTCGGGTCGGCGGGCGTCAAATCCATCGCGCGCAAAGGTAGCGAATTGACGATCAAGTTGAACCGCTCGGCGCCCCCGAAATTCTCGTTCAGCGCAAAGCGTGGCAGGTAGAAGCGGTCGTGTTCGGCAAAAGCGACGGCCGAATGCTGCCCGAAGCCCACCGCGAAACCGAGTTCGGCGACCAGGTCGGCGATCTTGCGCGAGGTTTCCCCGAACGGATACGCGAACAGGGTCGGCGCAACGCCGAGCTCTTCGGTGAGGCGTGTTTGGGCATTCACGATCTCGCGGCGGACCGCGTCCATGTCGCGATCCGGCAAGTGGGGGTGGGTGACGGAGTGATTGCCGATCGTCACCCCGGCGTTGTGGAGTTCGCGAATCTGATCCCATGTCATGTAGTTGCCGTGCCCGCGATCGACGAGATCGGTCGCGACGAAAACCGTGAAGGGAAATCCGGCCTCGCGGAACTTGGGCCAGGCGATCTCGTAGATCGAGCGAAAGGCATCGTCGATGGTGATCGCGATAGTGCGATCGGGCAGCGCCTCGCCCCGCTTGAAGGCGGCGACGATGTCGGGCAGCGGGAGGACCGTGAAGTTCCCGTCCTGCAGGGTCTTTATATGGGCGTCGAGCTGCGCCAGTTGCACGTTGGTACTGGGATAATCGGTTTCGCCGAAGCGGTGATACATCAAGATCACGGCGCCGTTCTCGGACGCGGTCTGAGCCAATACGGGCAACGCCGTCGGGCCGCCAAGCATCGTCAGCATCACGGCAAGAAGAATGAAAAAGGTGCGGCGCATGGTCTCAGGCCATCATTTGGGTGCCGGCGGCACGGTCGCTCAACAGCGGGTAGCGCCGCGCGTCGAACAGTTGATAGTGCCACCACTCGTTTCGGTAATAGTCCCAGCCGGCCGCCGTCATGATCCCCAACAAGAGCGCGCGGTTACGTTGCGCACCGGGGCCGATATCGGTCCGACCGTGGTGCGACTGTTCGGTAAAGTCGTCAAAAGGCGTCCCCATTTCAAGGGGCACGCCCGAGGGGGTCTCGAGGGTCAGGTCGATCGCCGCGCCCCGCGAATGGGGCGACCCCCGTCGCGGGTCGGCCACAAAGTTCGGATCCGGCGTATGGGACCATAGACGCCACTGGGCCTCTGTCGGGCGGTAGCCGTCAAAAACCCGTAGACGAAACCCCAGTTCACCGGCCAGTTCGATGGCCCGGTCGAGACACGCGGCGGCTTCGTTGTTGAGGAAGCAGACCGGTCGGCTATATATCGGCGCCCCGACAAAATTGTCGGGGCCGGCATAGGCGATTTGCAGGGCGACATCGTGGGTCGCCGGAGAAATCTCGGTCAGGTTTTCACAAGTCGCCATCAGCGTGGCACGCTACCATGGGTTTCATGCAACTTCTCGCATTTGATACTTCGCTAACCGCCTGTTCGGTTGCACTTTGGCGCGACAATAACGTGGCCGCGTCCGAGCGGTTGCCGATGGCGAAAGGGCACGCCGAAGCGCTGGTTCCGATGATCCAACGTGTCTGTGCCCAATCCAATATCGACCCCGGTGCGCTCGAGGCGATCGGCGTGACCCGGGGGCCGGGCACCTTCACCGGCATTCGAGTCGGCCTGGCGACGGCGCGCGGCCTTGCGCTGGCGACCGGCTGCCCGGTCATCGGGGTGTCGACCCTGGTCGCGATCGCCGCCACCGCGGCCTTGCCCCCCGACCCGGCGGCGACCCTGGTGGTGCAAGACGCGCGGCGCGGCGAGGTCTATGCCGAACTTCTGCCCGGCGATCAGGCGGTCGGGCAAGGGCCTCGCGTGCTGGCGGCGGACGATCTGGCGGCCGCTTTTCCCGAGCGTCCGCTGCGTCTGGTCGGCAGCGGTGCGAATCTCGCGGCCGACCGTTTGGCGGGCGAGGTCGTGGTGGCGGCCCGGGAGGTCGTCCCCGATGCCACGGCTGTTGCGGCGCTCGCGGTGGCGGCACTTATGGCACAGGGCCCGGCGGCCTTCGCGACGCCCCCGGGGCCGCTCTATTTGCGCGCACCGGACGCCAAGCTGCCGACGCGATGATCACCATCGCGGCGATCGAGCGACCGGGAAGCGCTGAATTTTCCGCGCTCCTTGCCGCGTTGCACGCGGCTTGTTTCGCGACCCCCTGGTCGGCAGCGGAAATCGCCAAATTGTTGGCGATGCCGGGCGCCTTTGCCGGCATCGCGACGGTCGATGACGCCCCTGCCGGGTTTCATCTCAGTCGCTGCGCTGCGGGCGAGGCCGAGGTCATCAGCATCGGCGTCGACCCCGCCCGGCGCCGGACCGGCCTCGGTCGTGCGCTTCTCCAGGATGTCTTCGCTCGGGCTCTACGGGCCGGCGCGACGACGGTCTTCGTCGAGGTGGCGACCGACAATGCCGGGGCCCTAGCGCTCTACCGCCAAACGGGGTTCGATCAGGTGGGGACGCGACCCGACTACTACGCCACCGAGACCGGCAGGCGCGACGCGTTGGTTCTGCGCGCCGCGCTCGGCCCGATCAGCGGCGCCGGATAAAGACCCGATGCACCGTTTCAGGTGACGTCGTTGGGGGCGGGTCGATCCCCAGCACTTCGTGTCCGGCTTCGCGGGCCGACCGCGGGACATTGTCGAGCGGTTCCCGGCCCCTGAGGTCGACGGCCAAAACGGTGCCGGGCGACATCTTTTCAAGCGCCAGCTTGGTCTTGACGAAGGTGATCGGGCAGATGTCGCCGGTGATATCGATCAAGTGATCGGCTGTATGCCTTGACTTTGCCGTCACTTCGCCCCCCTCACCGATTCTTGGTGGTTGCTTGGCCAGAATTGCGCTCTATATATTGGATATTAGTAGCCGTAAGTAGAAGGAACAAAAACGCGATGGCGGACCAGCCCCGCTCGAGCGAATTGTTGGCGTTGACGACCGACATCGTGGCTTCCCACGTGTCGAACAACACGGTCGCCATTACCGATTTGCCGAGCCTGATCCAACAGGTTTATGCGGCCCTGTCCGGTTTGGGCAACGCGCCCGCCGCTGCGGCGACGCGCCCGCACCCGGCGGTACCGATCAAAAAGTCGGTCATGCCCGAATACATCGTCTGCCTCGAAGACGGCAAAAAGCTGAAGATGCTCAAGCGCCACCTCAAGACGCGCTACAACATGTCGCCGGAAGAATATCGCGAGCGTTGGGGCCTACCCTCGGACTACCCGATGGTGGCGCCGGCATATGCCCAGCAGCGTAGCGATCTCGCCAAAAAGATCGGCCTTGGTACCAAGCGCGGCAAAAAGCGGCGCGCCAAATAAGCGAGTCATGACGCGGCGGTACGATCGCGTTAGATTGATAAGATGCCCGGCACTATCGAAAAACGCTGCCTCGAAAAGGGGCTGAAAATGACGGAACAGCGCAAGGTGATTGCGCGCGTTCTGTCCATTGCAACCGACCATCCCGACGTCGAGGAGCTTTATCGCCGCGCGGTCGCCATCGACGCCGGTATCTCAATCGCGACGATTTATCGCACGGTCCGCTTGTTCGAAGAGTCCGGCATTCTCGACCGGCACGATTTCGGCGACGGGCGGGCGCGCTACGAAGAAACCTCCGAGGAACATCACGACCACCTCATCGACATGCGGTCGGGCGACGTGATCGAATTTCAAGACCCCGAGATCGAAGCGTTGCAGCAAAAGATTGCCGAACGCCTGGGCTATCGCTTGGCTGGGCACCGTCTGGAACTTTACGGCACGCCGCTGGACGATAAGGACAAAGCCGAGGGCGACTAACCGTGCCGGGTTGTCGATGAATCATCTTCGCGCCGCGGTCAGCCTGGTTGGGATCACCATCGTCGCGCTGACGTTGATCCCGTTGCAGTGGCTCTCGGTGAAGTTCGATATCGGCGACAAATCCTATTTGCCGCGTCTGTTCCATCGTGCGGTGCGTCGCATCGTCGGTTTCAAAATCGTTCAAACCGGCACGATTTCGCAAGATCGACCGTTGATGTTCGCCATCAATCACGCCTCGTGGTTGGACATTACCGTGTTCGGTTCGCTCACGCCGGTGGCCTATGTCGCCAAGCGCGAGGTGGCGAGCTGGCCGGTGTTCGGTCTCTTTGCCCGTCTGCAGCGCACGGTGTTCATCGATCGCACTCGGCAACGTACCGCGGGCCACCGCGACGAGATCTTGCGGCGGTTGGACGAAGGCGAGCGCATCGGCTTGTTTCCCGAAGGCACCAGCAGCGACGGCAATCGGGTGCTGCCGTTCAAAAGCGCGTTCTTTTCGGTGGCGGAACATCGGACCGACGGCAAGCCCTTGCCGGTACAGCCGGTGTCGATCGCCTATGTCGGCCTCAATGGGTTGCCGATCTGTCGCGACGGTCGCCCAACGTTTGCCTGGTATGCCGACATGGACCTAGCGCCGCACCTGTGGGGCGTCTTGTCGGCCGGCCCGCTGACGATCAGCGTTCAGTTCCATCCGGTGGTGACGATCGACGACTTCGGCTCGCGCAAGGCACTGGCACGCCACTGCGAAGACGCCGTGGCGCAGGGTCTTTCCGATGCGTTGTCGGGCCGGCTATCGGCGGTCGACAAGGCGACGACCGACAAGCCCGCCGGTTCGGCGATCGTCGCTTGACTCGACCCCGACCAGTGATACCGTCCCCGCCCTCCGGCGCGCGGAACAGCGACCAACGGCTCGAGGACCGAGTGCGCAAGAACGTCTTTATCAAGACCTACGGCTGTCAGATGAACGTCTACGACTCCGCCCGGATGGCGGATGTCCTAGCGCCGCTCGGCTATGGCGCCTGCGCCTCGCCCGATGACGCCGATATGGTGATCCTCAACACCTGCCACATTCGGGAAAAGGCGGCCGAAAAAGTCTTTTCGGAATTGGGCCGCCTGCACCAGTTGCAAAAGGAACGGGCCTACCAGGGCAAGCGCCTTGTGCTCGGCGTCGCGGGTTGCGTGGCGCAAGCCGAAGGCGCCGAAATCGCGCGCCGTGCGCCTTATGTCGACATGGTCTTCGGCCCCCAGTCCTATCATCGCTTGCCCGATATGGTGGCGCGGTTGGGGCGAGACAGCGGCCTGGTGCTCGATACCGAGTTTCCGGTCGAAGACAAGTTCGACAATCTTCCGGCGCCGACCCACCAAACCGGTCCCGCGGCTTTTCTGACGATCCAAGAAGGCTGCGACAAGTTCTGCACGTTTTGCGTGGTGCCCTATACGCGCGGTGCGGAGTTTTCGCGCCCGGTTGCCGATGTGATCGCCGAAGCCCGCCAACTGGTGCGCCGCGGTGCACGCGAAATCACGCTGCTGGGTCAGAACGTCAACGCCTATCACGGTGTCGGGTCCGACGGCGTGGCGGTCGGCCTCGGCGATTTGGCGCGACGTCTTGCGGACGAAGTCGAGGGGCTTGAACGGCTGCGCTACACCACGTCGCATCCGCGCGATGTCGACGACAGCTTGATCGCCGCACATCGCGAGATCGACATTCTGATGCCCTATCTCCATCTGCCGGTGCAGTCGGGCGCCGATCGCATCCTGACGGCCATGAACCGTGGCCATACCGCGGATGACTACCGGCGCATCGTCGCGCGGTTGCGGGACGCGCAGCCGAATTTAGCGATGTCGAGTGACTTTATTGTTGGGTTCCCCGGCGAAACTGACGCAGACTTCGCGGCAACCATGACGTTGATCCGCGATGTCGGCTACGCGCAAGCCTTCTCCTTCAAATACTCGCCGCGACCGGGGACGCCCGCGGCGACGCACGATGCGCCGGTGCCCGAGGCGGTCAAAGTCGAACGGCTGGCCGAACTCCAGGCGCTCTTGGGCGATCAACAGCGCGCGTTCAATCAATCCTTTCTCGGCCGAACGGTGCCCGTCCTGCTGGACCGCCCGGGTCGTCACCAGGGCCAAGTGGCCGGCCGTTCGCCCTATTTGCAGCCGGTCCAGGTCGCGGCGAGCGCCGATCTCATCGGCACGATTGCGCCGGTGGCGATCGACGACGTGCTTACCAACAGCCTAACCGGTCGCCTGACGGCCCCGCCTGACTCAGGAGCGCCCGCTGCCTAGCTCGCCCGCCCCGAAACCGGAGGCTCCCGCGCAAGAAACGCCCGGCGTCGAAAGCGAAGCGATCACGTTTGACGACAACAGCGTGCTGCCGGCCCTGTTCGGGCAACACGACCGCCATCTCGCGCGGATCGAACAACGGCTTCGGGTGCGGCTGTCCTCGCGCGGCAATGTCGTCGTGGTCGACGGACCGCCGGTATCGCGCGATATGGCGCGGGCGGTGCTGACCCGGCTTTATAAGAGAGTGAAAGACGGGCTGGACATCAGTCCGGGCGACGTCGACGGTGCGATACGTATGGAAGAAGAACGTCATTCGGGCACGACAAGCCCCCTCACGATTCGGACGCGTCAGCGCAGTATCGTTGCACGCTCGCCCAACCAGCAGCGCTACCTCGAACTGATGCAGTCGAAGGACTTGGTGTTTGCCCTCGGGCCGGCCGGTACCGGGAAGACCTATCTTGCCGTGGCCGCGGCGGTGTCCTCGCTGATTCGCGGCGAGCGAAGCCGCATCATCTTGTCCCGTCCCGCCGTCGAGGCCGGCGAACGGTTGGGTTTTCTGCCCGGCGATCTTCGCGAAAAGGTCGATCCCTATTTGCGCCCCCTGTACGACGCGCTCTACGACATGCTGCCGGCCGAACAGGTCGCCCGCCGCCTCGAAACCGGCGAGATCGAAATCGCGCCGCTAGCGTTCATGCGCGGTCGCACGTTGTCCAACGCCTTTATCATCATCGACGAAGCGCAGAACACCACGCCGATGCAGATGAAGATGTTGCTGACCCGGCTCGGTGAGAACGCCCGCATGATCGTCACCGGCGATCTCACCCAAATCGATCTACCGCGCGGCGAGAACTCCGGGTTGCGCGAGGCGACGAGCATTCTCGAGGGCATCGAGGGCATCGGGCTCGTCCGGTTCGAAAAATCGGATGTGGTGCGGCATCCCCTGGTCGCGCGCATGGTCGAGGCCTACGAGGCTCATGAAAAACACGACGACGCGTGAGGCGGCGCAACTGGCGGATATTCGGATCGATGACGACGGTTGGCAGAGGGTGATCCCCGACCTCGACGCTGCGTGCGAGCGGACCCTCGCGGCGCTGTTCGCGGCGCTAGACCACCCGCCCGCGCCGGTGGGCGTGTTGTTTACCGACGATGCCGCCGTCCGCGCCCTCAATGCGCGCTTCCGCGATCAGGATAAGGCGACCAACGTCCTGGCGTTTCCCGCCGATGCCGACGCACTCCCGCCGGATCAAAAGACGTTTTTGGGCGATCTCGTCTTGGCGCGAGAAACCGTCGAGGGCGAGGCGGCGGCGCAAGGCAAGACCGCGGTGGCCCACACCCATCACCTGATCGTTCACGGGGTTCTCCATCTTCTCGGTCATGATCACGTCGATCCGGCGGCGGCCGAGGTCATGGAAGGGCTGGAACGCGCTATACTGGAGCGCCTCGGGTACGGCGATCCCTATGACGATGTGTCCGAGGCAGACCGGCAATGAGCGAAAACAAACCCACACCCGACACCGACCCTCCGCAATCCGACTCGCCGTTGGTGCGGTCGCTGCGCGGCATGCTGCGTACGATAGGCATCGGCGGCAACGGCGACGCCTCGCTTGAGGACGACCTGCGCGAGTTGATCGAGCAACATCCCGACGGCGCGCAAATGGACTCCGAAGAGCGGGCGCTGCTCCTCAACCTCGTGAAGTTCGGCGATCTGCGCGTCGGCGAGGTGATGATTCCGCGCGCCGATATCGTGGCGTTGGACATGAAGTCCGACATCAAAGATGTGATCGACGTGTTCCAGCGCGAATTTCATTCGCGCATTCCGATTTACCGCGAAGCGCTCGACCACGTGATCGGCATGGTGCACATCAAAGACTTGCTCAAGTACTGGGGCAAAGAAGACGCGCTGCGGCTTGAAGATGTCGTCCGCGAGGTGATGTTCGTGCCGCCCTCGATGCCGGTTGCCGACCTGTTGCTCAACATGCGCACCCGGCGGTTGCATATGGCCATGGTGATCGACGAATACGGCGGAACCGACGGGTTGGTCACGATCGAAGACTTGGTCGAATCGATCGTCGGCGACATCGAAGACGAACACGACGAAGAAGAAGGCGCGCTGATCGTCGAGGTCGCCGACGACGTGTTGGAGGCGGACGGGCGTGCGCCCTCGGTCGAGGTCGAATCGAAGCTTCACGTCGATCTGCTGCCGGCCGAACAGGACGAGGAGGTCGAGACCATCGCCGGCGTGGTGGCGGCCCTCGCCGGTCGCGTGCCGCAACGCGGCGAGGTAATCCAACATCCCCACGGCGTGGAGTTCCAAGTGCTACAGGCCGATGCGCGCCGCATTCGTCGGCTGCGGATCAGCCGGGTTGCCAAGTCCGAAGAGCCGGGGGACTCGGGCGCGTGATGGCGCGCCTCGCCGCAGCGGTTGCGGCGCGGCGAGGCGTACGCCGCTACGGATTGGCGTTCGCCCTTGGCGTCCTGGCGGCCGGCGGGCTCGAACCGCTAAGTCTTTTTCCCCTGCTCATCATTGCCTTTACCGGCTTGGTCTGGCTGCTCGATGGCGCCGAGAGCGGGCGTTCGGCCTTCGCGGTCGGGTGGCTGTTCGGGTTCGGGTTTTTCGTGGCCGGGCTGCATTGGGTGGTTTTCCCGCTGTTGGTCGATGCCGGTCGTTTCGCCTGGATGATCCCGTTTGCGTTGATTCTCTTACCTGGCGGTTTGGCGCTGTTCGTCGGCGCCGCAACATGGACGACGATCCGTCTCGCCGCTTCGGGCGGGCAGCGCATTCTGGCGCTGGCGCTGGCGTGGGCCGCGGCGGAATGGATCCGCGGGCACGCTTTTACCGGGTTTCCGTGGAACCTCGTGGGCTACACCTGGATCGACGTCGCGGCGGTACTGCCAGCGGCCGGCCTGATGGGCGTCTACGGCCTGTCCTTTCTGACGATCTTTGCCGCGGCGTCCCCGGCCGCCTTAGTGGGGCGCGCGGCGCAGCGCGGCACCGCCGTCCCGCTGGTGGTGGCGCTGGTCGTGTTCGGCGCGCTCGGCGTTTATGGCGGGTTGCATCAAGCCCCGTCGCCGGGCGACGAACCGGCACTTCGGTTGCGCATCGTCCAAGCCAACATTGCCCAGAAACTGAAGTGGGATGCCGGCGAGCGCGAAAGCAATTTGTTGCGCCATGTGCAACTCAGCCGCACGCCCGGCCACGAAACGCGCGACCTGATCATTTGGCCGGAGACCGCTTCGATCTTTGCGGTGCGGGACGGCGCCACGGTGACCCAAGTCATCGCGCGAGCGGTTTCGGGCGATACCCGCGTGCTGACCGGCGCTCCCCGTGTGACCGGAACAGGCGAGACGTTTCGTGGGTTCAACAGCTTGGTTGCCGTTGACGGCCAGGCCAACGTGCAAGCCAGCTACGATAAGCACCACCTCGTGCCGTTTGGCGAATACCTGCCCTTCCGTGGCGTGCTGGCGCGGATTGGCGTCGACAAGATCGTCCAGGGGTCGCCCGTTGATTTCTCGCCCGGACCGGGCGTGCGCACCCTGCATCTTGCCGGTCTGCCCGGGTTCAGTCCGTTGATTTGCTACGAAGCGATTTTTCCCGGTGCGGTAAGCGATGATCGAGACCGACCGGCATGGCTGCTCAGCATCACCAACGACGCGTGGTTCGGGCCGGGCGCGGGGCCGGCACAACATTTCGCGATGGCACGCTTGCGCGCCGCCGAAGAGGGGTTGCCCCTTGTCCGCGCCGCGAACACCGGGATTTCGGCGGTGGTCGATTCGTTGGGGCGGGTTCAGGATCGTCTCGACATCGGACGGCGCGGCATTATCGATGCCGACTTGCCGTTGGCCCGCGCGCCGACACTGTATGCGCGATTTGGTGATCTGATTTTTTTCACGTTGTTGGCGCTGAGTGGTCTGATCCTTGTCGGATGGCGCTGGCGCGCCTAACGACCTCTGCAATTTTGCATAACAGAGGGCCAATTATTGACGCTCACAGAGGGCGCGGTCTAATTAGGCGCAACCGCAGCGGGAACTCCGTAGTACCTGTTTAGAGCTGCCCAGGGCCAACCAAGGTGGCAAGTTCACAAGGAGTGATGTGTGCCCCCTAGAGCAAAATCCGATACCGGCAGGCCAGACCCCGTCGACTCGCACGTCGGGAGTCGTGTGCGCCTCCGGCGCACCCTCTTGGGCATGAGTCAGGAAAAACTCGGCAACGCCGTCGGCCTTACCTTTCAGCAAATTCAGAAATACGAGCGCGGGCTCAATCGCATCGGGTCGAGCCGCCTATATCAGTTCAGCAAGGTCCTCGACGTCCCTGTGTCCTTCTTCTTCGACGAAATGCCGGGCGATATGGGGTCCCAGCCCTCCCTGGCCAGCCAGGTGCAGCAAGCGACCTACGACGAAAATATGTCGCGTCGCGAAACCCTCGAATTGGTGCGCGCCTACTACAAGATCGACAATCGCAACACCCGCAAGCGTATCTACGAACTGGTCAAAGCGATCGGCGCGGGCGAAAGCGCCCTCGGCGACTAAGCCGTCTTGGGCGGCACACTTGACCCGTCCGCCAAACTTTTCAATAAATCAGGCCCGCTGCCGCCGCGTCAGTCCGCGTGCGCGCTCTCAACACCTGTCGCCTAATAATTCCGGGGATTCCTGATGACACGATCAAGCTACCTGTTCACGAGCGAGTCGGTTTCTGAGGGCCACCCGGACAAGGTGTCCGACCGGATTTCGGATGCGGTCGTCGATGCCTACCTTGCGGCGGACCCCGGCGCCCGGGTCGCTGCCGAAACGCTGACCACCACCAATCGTATTGTGCTGGCCGGCGAGGTGCGGGGGCCGGCCTCGGTGCTCGATCAGGTCGAACAAATCGCCCGCGACGCGGTACGCGATATCGGCTACGAACAGGAGGGCTTTCATTGGAAGGAGGCCACGGTCGAGGTGCACCTGCATTCCCAGTCCGCCGATATCGCCCAGGGGGTCGATGCGTCGGGCAACAAGGACGAGGGCGCGGGCGACCAGGGCCTGATGTTCGGCTATGCGTGCGACGAAACCCCGTCGTTGATGCCGGCGCCGATCTACTATTCCCATCAAATCCTGCGCGATATGGCCGCGGCGCGTCACGCCGGCAAAGAAAAGGGCCTTGGTCCCGATTCCAAGAGCCAAGTCACGCTGCGCTACGAAAACGGCAAACCGGTCGGCGCCCAATCTGTCGTCGTCTCGACCCAGCATACCGAGGGGCTGACGCAGGACGATGTCCGCGAAATCGTGCGGCCCTATGTCCTCGCCACGTTGCCCGACGGCTGGATGTGCGACGAAGACGAGTTCTACGTGAACCCGACGGGCAAGTTCGTCATCGGTGGTCCCGATGGCGATGCCGGCCTCACCGGGCGCAAGATCATCGTCGACACCTATGGTGGCGCCGCCCCGCATGGCGGCGGTGCGTTCTCGGGCAAGGATCCGACCAAGGTCGATCGCTCGGCCGCCTATGCCGCCCGCTATCTTGCGAAAAACGTGGTCGGCGCCGGTCTGGCGCCGTGGTGCACGATCCAAATCGCCTATGCGATCGGCGTCTCCAAGCCGCTCTCGTTTTATGTCGACCTCGGCGAGAACGCCAAGGTCGATGCCGCGCAGCTCGAAGCGATCTTGCCCAAGGTGATGGACCTCAGCCCGCGCGGTATTCGCGAACACCTCGGCCTCAGCCAACCGATCTACGCGCGCACCGCGGCCTATGGCCATTTCGGTCGCGAACCCGATGCCGACGGCGGTTTTTCCTGGGAACGGCTGGACCTCGTCGACGCCATTACGTCGGCGCTCTAGGGCCGACTTCAGGGGTGGGCCACCCCCGGGGCACCAAGCCCTCCGACCGGCCGCATTTCTACGGTCGCCGTAGCGGCCACTCGTTGGGCCCGCAGCGTCGCGCCCGGCTCGAATCCATGCTCGAGCGCTTCGGCGTCACCGCGTCCGACATGCCGGACGGCGACCCCGCGGCGCTCTTTCCGGCGGGAACGCCGGTGTGGCTCGAAATCGGGTTCGGCGCGGGCGAACACCTCGCGGCCCAGGCCGCCGCCCACCCGGACATCGGCTTTTTGGGCTGCGAGCCTTTTCGCAACGGGGTCGCGACCCTGGCCCGCCTGGTCGACGACGCGGGGCTCTCGAACATTCGGGTTTTTCACGAAGACGTGCGGCTATTGCTGCCGCAGTTGGCGCCCGCCGTGTTCGACCGGGTTTTTCTGCTGTTCCCCGACCCGTGGCCGAAAACCCGGCACCACCGGCGCCGATTCGTCAATCAAGAGAATCTCGATCATTTGGCGCGGGTGATGCGCGATGGCGCGGAATTGCGCTTTGCCACCGATCATGCCGACTATTGTCGCTGGGCGTTTGCCCGGTTTCGGGCCCACCGCTCGTTCGCATGGACCGCCCGGCGGGCGGTCGATTGGCGCCAGCGCCCCGCCGACGCCGTCGAAACGCGGTTCGAAGGCAAGGCCCTGGAAGCCGGGCGGTCACCTGTTTACCTCAGGTTTTTGCGTCGCGCCCGGGCCGCCCAAGGGGCTTGAAGCGGCGCAGAATCACCCTATTATCTGGCCCACAATAATAATACTGCTTGCCTCAGCAGGCCGGGGAGTGGGCGGAAGCCCACTTTTTTTATTACCGGAGCACCGCCTGTGCCCGTCCGAAAGGTCGAAGAGATTATTACGCCGTCGCTTGATGCCATGGGCTATCGGGTCGTTCGCGTGCGCCTGACCGGCGGCGACGCTACCCCGACCCTGCAGGTCATGGTCGAAACCAAAGACTCGCAGACCCGCGGCGCCCTCGACGACGGCGGGATCACAGCCGATCACTGCGCTGAGGTCAGCCGCACGATTTCGGCGTTGCTGGATGTCGAAGATCCAATTCCCAGCGCCTATGTGTTGGAAGTGAGTTCGCCCGGCATCGACCGCCCCTTGGTGGCGACCGAGGACTTCAGCCGCTTTGCCGGGTTCGACGCCCGTCTCGAAGCGCGTCAGGTGATCGACGGTCGCAAGCGTTTCAAGGGCAAGCTTCTCGGTGTCGACGCCGACGACGTGCGGATCGAAACCGACACCGGCATTTTTTCCGTGCCGTTGGCCGAGATCGCCAACGCCAAACTTCTGATGACCGACGAGCTAATCAAACAGACCGCCATGGCGCGGCCGCAAGGGTAAAGACGATGAGCACAGCACAAGCGGCTCCGGTAACGAGCCAAAACCGAATCGAACTTCTGCAGATCGCAGACGCCGTTGCGCGCGAGAAGGTCATCGAGCGCGACACCGTCATTCTTGCGATGGAAGAAGCGATTCAAAAAGCCGCGCGCTCCAAATACGGTATGGAAAACGACATTCGGGCGGAGATCGATCGGACGACGGGCGAGATCAAAATCTTCCGCTGTACCGAAGTCGCCGAAGAAGTCGAAAACGACGCCACCGAAATCAGCCTTACCGAAGCACGCGAACGCAATCCCGACGCCCAGGTCGGCGATATCATCGCCGAGCCGTTGCCGCCGATCGATTTCGGTCGCATCGCGGCGCAGACCGCCAAACAGGTCATCGTGCAAAAAGTGCGCGAAGCCGAACGCGAACGGCACTACGAGGAATACAAAGACCGCATCGGCGAAATCGTCAACGGTATCGTCAAGCGCGTCGAATACGGCAACGTCACGATCGATTTGGGGCGTTCCGAGGCCGTAATTCGTCGCGACGAAGTTTTGCCGCGCGAGAACTTCCGCCAAGGCGATCGCGTGCGTGCCTACATCTACGATGTGCGGCGCGAGCTGCGTGGGCCGCAAATTTTCCTTTCGCGCACGCACCCCAAATACATGGCGATGCTGTTTGCCCAAGAGGTGCCCGAGGTTTACGACGGCATCATCGAGATCAAAGCGGTCGCCCGCGATCCCGGCAGCCGCGCCAAAATTGCGGTGATGTCGAACGATTCCGGGATCGATCCGGTCGGCGCCTGCGTCGGGATGCGCGGCAGCCGCGTGCAAGCCGTGGTCAACGAACTCCAAGGCGAGAAGATCGACATCATTCAATGGTCGCCCGACGATGCGACTTTCATCGTCAACGCGCTTGCCCCAGCCGAGGTCAGCAAGGTGGTGCTCGACGAAGACACCCGGCGCATCGAAGTCGTCGTGCCCGACGATCAACTTTCGTTGGCGATCGGTCGGCGCGGACAGAACGTGCGTCTTGCCTCGCAACTCAGCGGGTGGGACATCGACGTGCTGACCGAGGCCGAAGAGTCCGAACGTCGTCAGGAAGAATTCCGCCAGCGCAGCCAGATGTTTATCGACACGTTGGACGTCGACGAAATGATCGCTCAATTGCTGGTTACCGAAGGGTTCTCGACGGTCGACGAGGTCGCCACCGTCGACCTCGGCGAGATTGCGTCGATCGAAGGTTTCGACGACGACATCGCCACCGAACTTCAAAATCGCGCGCTGGCCTTTATCGAGGAACGTAACCGCGAGCTGGACGAACGGCGTCGCGCGCTCGGCGTGACCGACGATATCGCGGCGGTCGAAGGGCTGACCATCGAGATGCTGGTCACCTTGGGCGAGGCCGGCGTCAAAACGCTCGACGACCTCGGCGACTTGGCCGGGGACGAACTGATCGAGACATTGCCCGATGCCGGGTTCACCGAGGAAGAGGCCAACGCCATCATCATGGCGGCCCGCGCCCACTGGTTTGACGACGAGCCGTCAGCCGAAGCCGCCGCCGAAGGCGATGCCGACGCGACCGCCGAAGCTGACGCGCCGCAGGAGTAGAGTTGCCCGGACACCCCGCCATGACCGCCGCCAAATCGGATCCGCAGCGCCGTTGCCTGTCGACCGGCGAGGTGCGCCCCAAGGACGCGATGGTCCGCTTCGTGGTGGGGCCCGACCGCACGGTCGTCCCCGACGTGGCCGAGCGGCTGCCCGGGCATGGCTATTGGGTCACGGCGACGCGGGAGGCGCTGTCGGGGGCGTTACGGCGAAAGCTTTTCGTCCGGGCGGCGCGCCGCGAGGTCGGCGCCGACCTAACGTTGGTCGACATGGTCGAAGATCAATTGGCCCGGCGCACCGCCGATTTGCTGGCGATGGCGCGTCGTGCCGGCTTGGTGGTCTCGGGCTTCGAGAAGGTCCGTGGCGGCATTCGCGAGCAAAGCGTCGCCGCCGTGATCACGGCGGCCGACGCCGCACAGGACGCGGTGCGCAAGATCATGGGCCCGGCCACCGGGCTGGCCATCGTGCGCTGCCTGACCAGCGCGGAAATCGGTTTAGCCTTCGGTCGGGAAAATGTGGTACATGCAGCCCTGCGTCCCGGGGCTTTGACGGATCGATTCCTACGTGAAGCCCACCGTTTGGAAGGCTTCCGCCCTGTGGACAGCGTGATCAAGGCCTGATTGATGAGTGATACCAAAGATAAGAAACCGCTTTCGCTGTCGGGAAGCACCAAGTTTGAGATGAAACGGCCGGGCGCCGCTGCCGGACAGGTGCGCCAGAGCTTCTCGCATGGGCGCTCCAAGACCGTCACCGTCGAGGTCAAGAAAAAGCGTGGCGCCGGCGCCCCGCGCAAACAGACGCTGGCCGAAGCCGCTGCGGAGCGCACGCCAGCGGTCGCCAAAGCCACGCCAGCGCCGGCGGCACCGTCGGCCGAGGCCGAGGATAGGGAGTCCAAGGGGCGCGTCGTTCTCAAGGCGCTGACCGAGGATGAAAAGGCGGCCCGCGCGAAAGCGCTCGAAGGTGCCAAGATCGCTTCGGTCGAAGCGCGCAAAAAGGCGCAGGAAGAAGCCTCGAAGCGCGCCGACGAAGAGGCCCGCCTCGCCGTCGAGCGCGAACAAGCCGAAAAACGCGAGGCCGAAGAAGCCGAACGCAAGCGCGTCGAAGAAGCCGCGCGCAAAAAAGCGGCCGAAGCCGCGGCGCAACGCCTCGGCGAACCGGCGACCGAAGAAGAGACCGAGGCGCGGCGCGCCAAGACCGGTGCCCGTCCCGAGGTCAAGCGACCGGCACCGCCGCGCCCCCGTGCAGGCGAACGCCGGCGTGGCGGCAAGATGACACTCAGCCAAGCGCTCGATGATCGCGAACGGACCCGCAGTCTGGCCGCGGTCCGTCGCCAACGCGAACGCGAGAAGCGTCAGGCCCGGACCGGCGACGCCGAAGCGCCCAAAAAAGTCTTCCGCGAGGTCGTGATCCCCGACACCATTACGGTGCAGGAATTGGCCAACCGCATGACCGAACGCGGCGTCGACGTCATCAGGTCGCTCATGAAGATGGGCGTGATGGCGACGATCAACCAAACCGTCGATGCCGAGACCGCCGAAATCATCGTCACCGAATTCGGCCACACGCCCAAACGGGTGTCCTCGGCCGATGTCGAAATCGGTTTCCGCGCCGGCGGCGACGACGACGACGAGGCCGCTTTGAAGCCGCGAGCGCCGGTCGTCACTGTCATGGGCCACGTCGACCACGGGAAGACCTCGCTGCTGGACGCCCTGCGCACCACCGATGTGGTCTCCGGCGAAGCTGGCGGGATCACGCAACATATCGGCGCCTATCAGGTCACCATGGCGTCGGGCGCGAAGATCACTTTCCTCGACACGCCGGGCCACGAAGCCTTCACGACGATGCGGGCCCGCGGCGCGACCGTGACGGACATCGTGGTACTCGTCGTCGCCGGCGACGACGGCATCATGCCGCAAACCGTCGAGGCGATTAATCACGCCAAGGCGGCGGAAACCCCGATCATCGTCGCGATCAACAAGATGGATCGCCCCGAATCGGACGCCGATCGCGTGCGGCGCGATTTGTTGCAGCACGATCTCGTCGTCGAGGAGATGGGCGGCGAGGTGATTGCGGTGGAGGTTTCGGCCACCGAAAAGACCGGGCTCGATCGCCTCGAGGAACTCATCATTCTTCAAGCCGAGCTATTGGAACTGAAGGCAAATCCCGATCGGCCCGCCGAAGGCGTGGTGATCGAGGCCAAACTCGATCGCGGTCGCGGCGCGGTGGCCACCACGTTGGTCCAGCGCGGCACCTTGCGGGTCGGCGATATCGTTGTGGCCGGCACGGAATGGGGCAAGGTCCGCGCTTTGATCGACGATCACGGCAACCAAATCGACGAATTGCACCCCGGCGAACCGGCCGAGATTCTCGGCCTCAACGGCGCGCCGAGCGCGGGCGACGAGTTCGGCGTGGTGGAAAACGAAAGCCGCGCGCGCGAAATCACGGGCTTCCGGGCCGGCCAGGCGCGCGAAAAGGATGCAGCTCTGGCGGCCACGGCGCGTGGCTCGCTCGAGGAAATGTTCACCAAGATTTCCGACGGCGAAACCAGCACCTTCCCGGTCATCATAAAGGCCGACGTGCAAGGTTCGCTCGAGGCGATCCGTGGCGCGCTCGAAAAACTTTCGACGGACGAAGTGGCGATCAGCGTCGTGCACGGCGCGGTCGGCGGCATCAACGAATCCGATGTGACCTTGGCGGCGGCCTCCGGCGCGCTGATGATCGGCTTTAGCGTTCGCGCCAATGCCCAGGCGCGCGAACGCGCCAAGCGCGACAAGTTGGAAATCCGCTATTACTCGGTGATCTACAACCTGGTCGACGAGATGAAGGACATCTTGTCGGGTATGCTCGATCCGACGATCAAGGAAACCAGTCTTGGGCGCGCAAAGGTCAAACAGGTCTTTGCGGTATCCAAAGTCGGCAAGGTTGCGGGCTGCGAGGTCACCGAAGGTACGGTGCGGCGCGGCGCCAAAGCGCGCCTGTTGCGCGACGATGTGGTGGTTCACGAAGGCGTTTTGGGCAAGCTCAAGCACTTCAAAGACGATGCACGCGAAGTGCGCGCTGGCTCGGATTGCGGCATCGCCTTGGAGAACTACCAGGACTATCACGAAGGCGACATCATCGAAGTCTACGAAGTCGAAGAGATCGCCCGCACGCTTTAGGCCGTCCGGACGACCCCCGAGCCGGACGGCGGTTCGGAACCCATGCCCAAGCATCAAAGCAAATCAGCCTCGCAGCGGCAGCACCGTGTCGGCGAGCTGTTGCGCCACGGCCTCGTCGACGAACTCGCGTCGATGGAGTTCGCCGCCGGCGCGTTGACCGGCACGGCGGTGACGGTTTCCGAAGTGCGGGTCAGCCCCGACCTTAAACAAGCGCGGGCTTACGTTTTCCCTCTGGGCGGCGGCGATGTCGCGCCTTTGTTGGAAGAACTCAATGCCGCCGCGCCCCGTTTGCAGGGGCCGTTGGCCCGCCGCGTGGGCCTGCGCTTCACGCCGCGCTTAAAGTTTGTGATCGACGATACCTTCGATGAGGCCGACAAGATCGGCACGTTGTTGGCGCGGGCGCAGGCCAAAACCTCTTCCGAATGAACGGCTGGATCGTTCTCGACAAACCCAAGGGGCTGTCCTCGGCCGCCGGTGTCGCCAAAGTCCGCAATCTTTTCGACCGGGTGAAAGCCGGTCATGGTGGCACCCTCGATCCGTTGGCGACCGGCGTCTTGCCGATCGCGCTGGGCGAGGCGACCAAGGTCATGGGCTACATCCTCGACAGCAACAAGGCCTATCGCGCCACCGTGGTGTGGGGCGAGAGTCGCGATACCGACGACGCCGAAGGCGCGGTGACCGCCACCAGCGATCATCGGCCCGATCGCGCCGCCATTCTCGCTGTCCTGCCGCAATTCACCGGGCGCCTCACCCAGCAACCGCCGGCGTATTCCGCGCTGAAGGTTGGCGGTCGTCGGGCCTATGCAGCCGCCCGGGCGGGCGAAACCGTTGAGCTCAAGTCCCGTGAAATCGAAGTTTTTGCCCTGGAATTGGTCGAAAACAGTCAAAACCGCGCCGTTTTCGACGTTTCGTGCGGGAAAGGCACCTATATTCGGGCGCTGGCCCGCGATTTGGCCCAGGCCTTGGGCACCGTGGGCTATCTCGGCGATCTCCGGCGCACCCGCGCTGGCCCCTTTGCGGAGTCGCAAGCGATTTCGCTAGCCACCCTGGAGGACATGCGCCATAGTGCGCGCCTCGCGGAAGCACTTTTGCCGCTCGAGACCGCGCTGGACGACATCCCGGCGCTGGCCTTGGACGGTGCGGCGGCGGCGAAACTTCGCCGCGGCCAGACAATCAGCGTTTCCTCGGGTCTCAAGGACGGCATCGTCTTCGTTACCTCGGACACCGGTCCGGTGGCTATGGCGCGGGTGATTGGCGGCACCTTGAAACCAGTTCGTGTTTTCAATTCGTCATAGGAGATAACCGATGTCGATTACAGCCGAGCGCAAGGCTGCGCTCATCAAGGAATATGCGACCAAGGAAGACGACACCGGGTCGCCCGAAGTGCAAGTTGCGATCCTCACCGAACGGATCTCCAACCTCACCGAACATTTCCGAGACCACAAAAAGGATGCCCATTCGCGGCGCGGGCTCCTGATGCTCGTCAATCGGCGCCGCCGGCTGCTCGACTACGTGCGCGACTGCGATGTCTCGCGTTACGAGCAGCTTATTCAGCGACTCGGTATCAGAAAGTAGCAGGGTGTCGCCGCGCACTGCCGTACGCCGCGTATTTTGCGGGCGGTCGGCCGTGCCGTTGCGTCTATGGCCCAAGGCCACGTCGCTGACCTCTAGGGGAGCGCACAAGGGGTGTGCTCCGAAAGCAAGCAAGGAAGATAGATATGTTCAATATCGTTAAGAAAGAAATCGAGTGGGGCGGGCGTACGCTCACCCTCGAAACCGGCAGGCTCGCCCGCCAGGCAGACGGGGCCGTTCTCGTCACCTACGGCGAGACCACCGTGTTGTGCACCGCGGTCGCACAGAAATCACCGCGCGCGGGAATCGATTTCTTTCCGCTCACCGTCAATTACCAGGAAAAGACCTTCGCCGCCGGTAAGATCCCGGGCGGCTTTTTCAAACGCGAAGGTCGTCCTGCCGAAAAAGAAACGCTGACCTCGCGCCTAATCGATCGGCCGATCCGTCCGTTGTTTCACAGCAGCTTCCGCAACGAGACCCAGGTGATCTGTACGGTCTTGTCGCACGACTTGGAAAACAACCCGGACATGCCGGCGTTGATCGGCGCCTCGGCCGCGCTGACGATTTCGGGCATTCCGTTCCTCGGCCCGATCGGTGGCGCACGTGTCGGCTATGTCGACGGCGACTACGTCCTCAACCCAACTCCCGATCAACTCGCCGATTCGCAGCTCGACCTTATCGTTGCCGGCACCGGCGATGCGGTGCTGATGGTCGAATCCGAAGCATCGGAACTCAGTGAAGAAGTCATGCTCGGCGCCGTCATGTTCGGCCACGAATCCTTTCAGCCGGTGATCGACGCGATCGTGTCGCTCGCCGAATCGGCCGCGAAGGACCCGTGGCCGCTGCCCGAAGAGGTCGACACCAGCGACGTGCAAACGCGCCTCGAGGCGCTGATCGGCGACGACCTGAAGGCGGCCTATGCCGAGCGCGACAAGCAGGCTCGGACCAATCTTCTGTCCGATGCCCGTAAGAAGGTTGAAGAAGCCGCAGCCCAAGACGAGAGCCTCGATGCCAGCGTCGCCTCCGGCGTCTTCAAGAAAATGGAAAAGAAGCTCGTCCGTGGCCAAATTCTCGACAGTGGCGTGCGCATCGACGGGCGCGACACCAAGACCGTGCGTCCCATCATGGCGGAAAACGACGTTCTGCCGCGTACCCACGGGTCGGCTTTGTTCACGCGCGGTGAAACCCAGGCATTGGCCGTCACCACATTGGGCACCGGGCAGGACGAGCAGATCATCGATGCGCTCGAAGGCGAGTACCGCGAGCGTTTCATGCTGCACTACAACTTCCCGCC
>JAYONB010000017.1:0-55081 GCA_038121105.1 Alphaproteobacteria bacterium
TCCAGCGTGAACAGCCAGGACAAGGCCCACCAGGGCGACAAGCCCGACTTTAAATTCCCCGGTCACAGCCGCCTCGAGGTCCAGACAACGCGGCCGATGATGTGGACTTCCTCTGCGTCACGCTCGTAGGTGTCGTATTCGGGATTGACCGACTTGATGACCACTTTGGGCGGCTCCGAGTTCGGCTCGTGCTCGATGCGTTTGGCGACCAGGCCCATGCCATCCCAGATCACGAATATTCCGGGCGGTACGGGCACACGCTGGCTGGTGTCGATCAGGATTCTGTCGCCGCTGGCGAGTAGGCGCTCCATCGAGTCCCCGTCAATGGTGATCATGCGCAAATCGGCGGGGCGCGCGCGGAACTCGTGCCGGATCACAGGATCCGGGAAGAACCACATCTCCTTGGTTTCCTCGAGGCCTTGATTCAGCGCGCCAGGTCCCGCCGAAGCACGGACGTCGATCTCGGGGATCGCCATATAGCCTTCCGGCGCCGTCGCGACGATGCTCGGTTCGACGCGCCCCTCCTTCGGCGCTGCCTTCCTGCGGGGTTTGCGGGGCGGCACCTTCTTGTGCTTGAGATCCTCGGCCTTGCAGCCCAAATGTTCCGCGAGCGCCTCGCGATCGTCCTCGGAGAGCACTTTCGGCGTGCCGCGATAGACGAACTGATGCAGGTAGGCCGCATTGCGGCCCATGGCGATCGACGCGGCTTTCATGTCGGTCGCCGGCTTCCGATTCTTCACCAGCTTGAGGACCTTCAGCCTTACGGGGTCGAGATCCATGTCCTCATTCCTTTGCATCTGAATGATAGGAAATTAACAATCTTTTCCAATTGACGCAATAGGAAACATTCGATTTGATTATTCCTATCATGAAGACGCTGACCGAACAATTTCATTCGACCGTCGAGGAGTTCCTCGAGCGCACCGGCTTCAAGCCCACGGAATTCGGGCGCCAGTCGGCAGGAGACCCCTCTGTGATGCTGAATTTACGCCGCGGGCGCTCGCCGACACTGGCGACGGTCGACCGCATTCTGGCCTTCATAAGGGAGTCAGACGCGGCGGCGAGCAAGCGCAGACGCCGGGTGAATGGCAATTGATTGGGAACTTCAAAAAATGACAATTGAACAGGCGACAGTCAAACATCTGAACCAGGTCGAACTCTCCCGCAGGTGGAGCCTGGGCCCCCGAACGCTGGAGCGTTGGCGGTGGCTCGGTGAAGGGCCGCGGTTTCTCAAGGTCGGCGGTCGGGTGGTCTACCGGCTCGAGGACATCGAAGCTTACGAGGCCGAGCAGATACGCGACAGCACGGCGGCGACCGATGCGCCGGCAGTGTTGGGGAGGGCGCGGGCATGAATGCCTTCGAGCGCCACGGCATCGACCACCTCTCGCCCTCTTCACTCAACCTTTGGGCCGCCGAGCCGGCCCTCTGGGTCATGGAGCGACTGCTTGGGCGCCGGTCGCCGATCAGTGAAGTCGATCGCCTTGGAACCCCGCTTCTAGAAAGCCGGATCCGGAACCATACCCCTCCGGCAGGGCGTACGTCCCTGCTTCAGGTCACTGTCACCCCTAACGGAATCGCAAATTGCTGCGCGAGAGTTGGTCGATGGAAGTACACCCCATCAGCTTCATGCCGCGTTCGACCTCGGCGCGCATGAGGAAAAGCGCGCGTTCAACGCCTGCTTGGCCCGCAGCCGCCAGCGGAAAGAGGTAGTAGCGGCCCACGCCGACGGCCTTGGCGCCGAGAGACAGCGCCTTCAGCACGTGTGTTCCCCGCTGCACGCCGCCGTCCATCATGACGTCGATCCGATCACCGACGGTATCCACGATCTCGGCCAGCTGGTCGAACGCGGCGCGCGAACCGTCGAGCTGCCGGCCGCCGTGATTCGAGAGAATGATACCGGTGCAGCCGATATCGACCGCCCGTTTGGCGTCCTCGACGGACATGACTCCCTTCAGGCAGAACTGCCCCTCCCAAAAGCGCACCATCTCCGCGACGTCCTCCCAGTTCATTGTTTGGTCGAGCATCTCGGAGAAGTAACGGCTGATCGAGACGAGGCTTTGGCTCGTGTCGAGGTGTTCCTCGAGTTGCGGCAACCGAAACCGCTCGTGGGTGAAGTGGTTGAATGCCCAGGCCGGGTTGAACGCGAACTGCGTCATCCCCGACATCGTCAGGCGAAAGGGGATGGAAAAACCCGTCCGCAGGTCGCGTTCGCGATTGCCGCCCGTAATCGTATCCACGGTTAGCATCATCACGTTGACGCCGGCGCTTTTTGCCCGTTCCAGCATCGCGCGATTCAGTCCCCGGTCCTTGTGGAAATAGAGTTGATAGGCCTGCGGCGTTGCGTATTTGGCGCGTACTTCTTCAAGGCTGACGGTGCCCAACGAGGACACACCGAACATCGTACCGAACCGTGCCGCCGCGGCGGCAACGGCGTTCTCGCCACGATGGTGAAAAAGGCGCTGCAACGCGGTGGGGGAACAATAGAAAGGGACGGCCAAGTCCTGCCCCATCACCCGCACCGAAAGATCGACCTCCTCTACGCCCCTCAATACGTTGGGGACGAGGTCGCAGGCTTCGAAACTTTCTGTGTTGCGACGCAGCGTGACCTCGTCGTCGGCCGCACCGTCAATGTAGTTGAAGATCGGCCCCGGCAAGCCCCGCGCGGCGAGACGCCGAAAATCGGCGTGATTGAAGCAGTTGGCTAGGCGCAAGGTCGATCCGTTGACACTGAGTACCTCTTCTTATGGCGCGCGTTTGTTATTTACAAGGCCGATGTCGGCGGCAATACCGGCAGAGAGGACGATTCTAGGCCCACCGTAACGTGCCCTGAATTATGTGCGACCGGCTTCGGTTTGACCAATGTCGCGCTGCCGATCGGGTGGGGGTTCCGGCACGCTGGTCGGCAATCGGCCGATCCGGCGCGACGCGCCGGTTGAGGCCGCCAGCTGGTTACCGGGTGGCGCCGTGCCCGATGCGTTCTCCGAGAAGGCGCCCGTACGTCAGGGCCGGTGTCACGCTCATGCCGCTGACGAAGGCGTTGCCGCTGAACGGCCAAGCACCCAGCATTTCGCCGACGGCGTAGAGATTTTCGATCGCATCCCCATCGCCGGTCGTAACCCGTAAGTCGTCGGTCACTGCAACCCCGGCGAAACCGATCACACCTTCACCTCAGGCGAAAGCAAAGACCAAGCCGTTGCCGACGAAATTAAGGCTTTTCTCTCGGCATAAACGCGCACCTCACTGCGGCGCGCCGTTCGACCTTGGCGACAGATCGGCGGATCCGGCCGCAAGTGAACCTCCCTGGCGGACGCCGGCGCGCCGGTACCCTCCCGGCGCGGCTTCGGTCATAATCGGCAACCCGTCCAAGGTCGTCGGGCTGAACGGAAGACTGCATGAGCGACGCCGCCGATATTGAATTTTACGAGACCGGAAACGGGCAATGGGTTCGCAGCCATTGCCAGCAGTGCTTCAATGCCTGCGGCATCCGGGTCGAGGTGGTCGACGGCAATCCGGTCCGCATTCGCGGCGACCAGGACGACCCCAACACCCAGGGGCATCTGTGCGCCCGAGGGCTCGCCGGGCTCGCCAAGTTCTACGACCCGGAGCGCATTCGCACGCCGCTAATCCGGACCAATCCCGAAAAAGGCCGCCGCGTCGATCCCAAGTTTCGCGAGGCAAGCTGGGACGAAGCGCTCGATCTTGTGGCCGACAAACTCCGGGCGATCCATGCCGACAATCCCAACAAACTGATCGCGTCGCTGTGGCCTTACGAAAAGTATGTCCAAAGCAGCGCCTGGGGCAGCGCGTTCGGCACCGCCAATACCGGGTTTAGCTTCAGCGGCGTCAGCAACCAATGCGCCAACCCCAACCATTTCGTCGGTATGATTACGCACGGCGCGCTGGTCGAGTTCCCCGATCTGACGCATTGCCGCTACCTGATCCTGCTGGGATCGGAATACGGCTTCGGTGCGAACCAATCCTTCGTCCGCGCGGCGCGCGAACTTGCCCAGGCGCGCGAAGACGGCCTCAAGCTGGTGGTCGTCGACCCGCGCTTGTCGGTTGCTGCTGGCAAGGCCGACGAGTGGCTCCCGATAAAGCCGGCGACCGACCTCGCCTTTCTTCTCGGCTTCATCCATGTGCTGGTGCACGAGGACAAAAGCTACGACGCCGCCTGGCTGCGCGATGGCACCAATGCCCCCTATCTGCTGGGACCCGATCGCAACTTCGTCACCGATCCCGACACCGGCAAGCCGCTCGTTTTCGACGAAACGGCCGGTCGCGCCCGTCCGTTCGACGATCCCGACCTCGGCCAACTGGCGCTCCAGGGAACCTACAAGGTAGCCGGCGTCGACTGCGTGCCGTCGTTCCAGCACCTGATGGACGAGACCCGCGACAACACGCCGGAATGGGCGGAAACCGTGTGCGACATCCCGGCCGCAACGATCCGCCGTTTGGCGGGCGAGTTTGCCGCCGCTGCCTCGGTCGGTGCCACCGTCGCGATCGACGGTGTCGACTACCCCCTCAGGCCGGCCTGTCTCCTGTCGTATCGCGGCCTGCAGGCGCACACCAACGGCACGTTGGCGATGATGGCGCAGGAGACCGTGATGGTTCTGATGGGCGCGCTCGGCGTGCCCGGTGGTTTGATCGCCAAAAGCATGGACTCGCGCCGTTTCGGAGGCGCACCGCAGCTTATGTCCAAGGGGGCGGACGGCATCGTGCGCCCGCACGCCACCGGCTGGCACCTCTATACCGAGTTCTCCTATCCGCCGAAAAGCCTCGAGCTGCGCGATTACGGCCCGCTCGCCTGCGACATGGGGCATCTCGTGCCGCTCACCATGCTCGAGCCCGAAAAATACGGCTTCGACTATACGCCCGAGATGCTGCTGATCTACCACAGCAACCCATTTACCAATGCTGGTCACCACGACGTCGTCGCCCGCGCGCTAAAACAGCTCGACCTTGTCGTCAGCATCAACATCTATCTCGATGAAAGCACCGACTATGCCGACGTGGTGCTGCCCGAAAGCACCTATCTCGAGCGGTTCAACCTGATCAACTGGACCTACGACATGCGCGGGCTTCAGGTCGGTCAGCCCGTGGTCGAACCGCACTACGATACCCGCGACGGCATGGACATCCTGATCGAACTGGCCGACCGCGCCGGCTTTTTGTTCGGCGAGAATGGCTTCAATGCGGCCCTCAACCGCACGCTCGGACTCAGCCCGCCCCACGCGCTCGCGCTCGATCGCAAATACAGTTACGCCGAGGTGCTCGACCATCAAGCGCGCTGTCACTCCGGCGGCGAACGCGATCTCGCATGGTATCAAGTGCACGGCAACGACCTGCGCCCGGTGGCGCCGGACGAAAAGTACCGGATGTACCGCGATGCCCGCTTGCCGCTCTACTTCAACTCGATCAAAGCGGCGGGCGACGAACTGAAGCGCAATCTTGACGAATACCGGATCGCCGAGCGTCACGGGCTTGAGATCGATACCTCGCCTTATCGGGGCGTACCGTTCTGGCAAGCGAGCCCGGTTCACGCCGAAGACGATTACGACTTCTACGTCATTTCCTACAAGTCCTACATGACCACCTATGGCGATACGGCGACCAATCCGCTCCTGATGTCGCTCTCGGAGCGCGACCCCCATCTGATGAAAGTCGTCATCAACGCCCAAACGGCAAAGACCAAGGGGTTGCGTGACGGCGACGTCGTCTGGATCGAATCGCTTTATGCGCGCGAGCGTGGCGTGGTTGGCCTGACCGAAGGCATCCACCCCGAGACCGCGGCAATCTCGGGCGGCTTCGGACGCTTTACCAAGCACCCGGTCGCCGACGGCAAGGGCACGCTGCAGAACGCGCATCTGCCGATCGATCTTGCTCATACCGGCATGCTGGGCGGGACTATGGAAACGGTGGCGCGCGTGCGCCTAAAACTTGCGCGCGGTCGCGATGCGCGGGCGCAATAGGGGGTAGGGTCATGGCACGCTGGGGAATGGTTTTCAGTCTTGCGCGGTGCATCGGGTGCAACGCGTGCGTCGTGGCCTGCAAAACCGAAAACGAACTGCCCGATTCGATTTTCTTCACTCGCACCTTCGTCGAAGAGGTCGGCACCTTTCCCGAGGTTAGCCGAGCCTACGTCCCGACCTTGTGCAACCATTGCGAAGACGCGCCGTGCGAAAAGGCCTGCCCGAGCGGCGCCACCTACACCCGCGAGGACGGGATCGTCATGGTCGACCAGGATCGTTGCATCGGGTGCAGCGCTTGCGCGGTCGCGTGCCCCTACGATGCACGCTCGATGATCGAACAGCCCAAAGAAAACCGCGGTCTCTTCGGCGGCGCCAAAGCGCCCGCGAGAGATGCCGATCCCGACAAGTCCGATCGTTGGCGCGCCGGTACCGTCGTCAAATGCGATTTCTGCTCTCGCCGGGTCGACAAGGGATTGTCGCCGGCCTGCGTCGCGGTCTGTCCCACCGAAGCCCGCATCTTCGGCGATCTCGACGACGCCGAGAGCGCCCCCAGTCGGCTCATCCGCACGCGCAACGGCGCACAGCCGCTGCCGGAAAAAAACACGCGGCCCAAGGTTTTCTACATTGACTACTAGGCTTGCCCGTCGTCCCTCCGCCGGAGGCCGCGCATGACCGGCCCCGCCATGGTGGGCGACTCCTTTCGCCTCGGCTACCGCTTCCAGCGCCATTGGGACGTCTCGATGGCGAGCGCGTTCTTCTTCGGCGAGCTCGGCGCCGGGTTGTTCGTCGTAGCGATGCTGTATCCGTCGTGGCCGGTCCTGATCATGGGCTTGCTGATCACCGGGATCGGCAAACCGTGGTTTCACCTCACCCATATGGGGGTGCCGAACAAATCGTGGCGCGCCATTCTCCGGCCCGACCGGTCGTGGACCAGCCGCGGACTGATCGGCATCGTGTTCTTTTCCGGCGCCGGTGTCCTTTATGCCGGCGCCCTGGCCACCGACGGCCTTGTTCCGCTCGGCGACGTGTGGCGGGTGGTCGCCTTTCTCGCGGCGCTGGTGGTGATGACGTACCAGGGCTTTGCCATGTCGCACTCGACGGCGATCGCGATTTGGAGCACGGCCCTTATGCCGATCGCGAGTCTTCTCTATGCGCTGGCCGGCGGCGCGGCGCTGATGTTGGTACTCGAAGGGGTCGGGGCAGGGTTGGTTCATGCGCCGCTTGCGGTTCTGCCTGCCGCGACCCTTGGGCTCGCCGGCGCACTCCTGGTGTTGCATGCAAGCCTGCTTCACGCCGCCTACAACGGCACCCCCGGGGCGAAACTTTCCGCGCGACTTTTGGTGCGCGGGCGTTACGCTCCGGCTTACCTCGGCGTCGTCGTCGGGGTGGGCATCGCGTTTCCCCTGGTCGTCCTCGGTCTCGGCGGCGACAGCCTCCCGATGCGGATCGTTGCGGCGGTGGGTTTGCTCGGCGGTTTCTATGCCTTCCGCGTCGTGATTTTCAAAGTCGGCGTCTATGAACCGGTGATGCGGTTCGGAGGCATTCGGACTCCACGCTGACTATATGGACAAACTTGAGATCGGGCGCGCACAATGAGCGGCATGCGACTAATCATCGGAATTTCTGGTGCCAGCGGTGTAATCTATGGCATACGTTTCTTAGAGGTTCTCCGCGACGTGGCCGCGGTTGAGACCCATCTCGTCATGAGCGCGGTGGCTAAGATGAACACTGCCATCGAAACCGACTGGACCGTGCCCAAGATCGAAGCAATGGCAGATGAAGTTCACAATGTTCGAGATCTGGCCGCGACGATCTCAAGCGGCTCCTACAAAACGGCAGGAATGATCGTCGCTCCGTGTTCGATGAAGGCACTTTCGGCCATCGTCCATTCCTATTCCGACAACCTGCTCACCCGGGCCGCCGACGTGGTGCTTAAGGAGCAACGCCGCCTAGTCTTGATGCCGCGCGAAACGCCGCTCCATGCCGGCCACTGCAAATTGCTTTACGAGGCCGCCATGCTCGGCGCGGTCATCGCACCGCCGGTTCCGGCGTTGTACAACCGGCCCGAAACCCTCGACGACGTCATCAATCATTCCGTCGGCCGCGTGCTCGACCTCTTCGACATCGACACCAGCATGCTGAAGCGGTGGCGTGGCGCCAAGGCCAACAACGCCGATTCCGCCGAGGCATGAGCCCCGAGGACACCGCCGCTGTCGGTGCGTTTCTCGACTCTTACGCGACTCTCACGCTTGCCACGCAGGGGCCGGAAGGCCCCTGGGCGGCCACGCTTTTCTACGCTCACGATTCGGCATTGCATCTCTATTTCCTTTCTAGTCGCACCACCCGCCACGTCCGCGATCTGTTGGCCAATCCCGAGGTCGCGGCGACCGTTGCCACCGATCTCGACGATTGGCAGATGATCCGCGGTTTGCAAATTGCAGCCCAAGCCGAACCGATCGCCGACGACGAAAAAGGCGCCATTCGCGCGCAATACCGTAAGAAATTCCCGGCTGTGGGTCGGCTTCTCGACGCCCCGCAAACCGATTCGGAAACAAAGATCGCCGCAGGCTTCGCCGCCAGCACCTTTTTCCGCCTTCGCCCCCGCACCATCCGCCTTGTCGACAATACCCAGGGCTTCGGGCACCGGCAGGAATTTAGGCTCTAGCCCGAGATCGGCCGGTTCCCAACGACGATTGTTGCCCTTCCGCGGGCGATAAGTCGTCGATCAAGCGCTTTTCCAACCTCGTTGGATCTTTTTTTTACGATATTGGAAGGCCGCCAAAACTCTTAGAGATTAGCCGTTTAGTGCCCCTCTAGAGACCCCGCCGCACCACAAATCCTGCGCTGCAACATCCCGTTAACAAGTGGTTCGCGGGGCATTGATCGCCAGGGCGCATCTTCTCCTCGGCGCAGACAGAGACGCGCACGGAATAGGAGAAGGTCGTGAAATTCACCGCACGTTGTCAACGTCTCACCGGAGCCGCGATTGCAGCTTCCCTGCTGATCGGGGGCCCGGCCCTCGCCGCGACCACCGCGCAGCTCACCCTCACCGGTACGGTGCAGCAGATCCTGGCTATTACAGTGACCCCGACGGCCCAAGCTACTGGTCTTGACTTGACCGGTCAGGTTACCGGCCAATAGGTCGCTTCGGTCAAAGCCGAATCGAACAACCCGGGTGGCTACAACGTCAGCGTCACGTCCCAGAATCAAACCGACGGCGATTGCTCGGCCTCCAATGGCCTGTGCTTCTACAGCGCGACCTCGACCGACGATCTGTCGTTCTCGCTGCTTCGCAATTCGGTTCAAGTGTCCTTCTCGGGTGAAACCGGTCAGTTCGTCGGCACGACGGCCCGCGCCCAGGTCGGTGGCGACGATTACGACGCGAGCATCTCCTACGACGGTACGGCTGCCAATCTCGGCCAGGCGACTGACTATTCGGAAACGTTGACCTTCGCGATCTCGATCCCGTAGGTCCCTCCCCGGCGTTTCCGATGTCGAGAAGGGGCGGCCGGTTTGGCCGCCCCTTTCTCAACGCCTAAGCCGATACCCCACACCCGGAACGGTTTGAATGGGCCCGTCCTTGATGGCGAGGCCTAATTTTTTGCTTAACCGGGCGATCAATACATTGATCGACCGCGGCGACGCATCCGAGTCGAACGCGGCAACAACGTCTTGGAGTTGCCCGCGGCTGAGAACCCGGTTCGGGGCCTTGGCCAAGGCCGTCGCCATTTCGTATTCGCCGCGGGTTACGCTGATTTCGTTGTCGTCGGCATCGCATCACACGCGATTCGGGGTCGATTCGAAAATCGCCCATTTCGAGAAGTTTGGGTGCCGCCAGCGCGGCGCCGCCGGCGCGCTGCAACAAGTTGCGGACCCGCAGGACAAGTTTCTCAGGGTCGCACGGCTTCTCAAACGTCTTTCCACGACGTCACCGCGCGTCAATATCGTGCGCGCTTTCGAGGATGGCGATTTCGTTTTTGCCCATACCGAATACGACTTCGCGCGGCGCAATATCGGCTTTGAGATATTCCGCTTTGAAGACGGTCGGGCTGTCGAACATTGGGACAACATCCAGGCGCGCCAAGGGCCGAATCGATCGGGTCGGTCCATGGTCGACGGACCCACTGAGAGCGTCGATCTCGATCGGACCGAAAACAACCGGGCGCTAGTTCGGGCATTTGTTGAGAACGTGTTGATTGCGGGGGCCTGCGACCGGCTCGCCGACTATGTCGATACAACCCACTATGCCGAACACAACCCACGCCTAACCGACGACGTATCGACGCTACGCGCCGCCTTAGAGGTGCCGGAGGGCAGCGACCGCCATATCGACTATCGGCACATCCATCGCGTCTTGGCCGAGGGCAACTTCGTCCTTTCCGTCAGCGAGGGTCGCGTCGGCGGCGCCCATGCCGCCTTCTATGACCTTTTTCGCGTTGCCGACGGCAAGCTCGTGGAGCACTGGGACACAACCGAAGAAATCGCCCCTCGGGACGAATGGAAGAACAACAACGGCAAGTTCTAATGCGTCTGAGACGCAAGAGCTCCGCTGTTGGTTTGACCAAGGAAACGCTCAGGCGCTACCATCGACCGTATTGGCACGTAACGGAGACGACAATGAATACCGCATCTCATCCCACAGCGGTCTCAGCCCTATCTGCGGACAAGGCCGAACGTGCGGGCGCGCTTTACGCGGTATTCGCGGCCGTCCTGTTGGGGATCGTGCTGATCGCCGGCAGCGGGTTCGCCGGGCCCGAGGTGCTGCACAACGCGGCACACGACTCGCGGCACGCCAACGTGTTCCCCTGCCACTGATCGGCTAGTTCTTGTTTCAGCGCGTCTTTTTTTCGGCGATCGTCGCCGGGTTGCTGGCTGGCGTCCTCATCTCAGTCGTCCAAAGCGTGACGACCACCCCGATCATTCTGCAAGCCGAGGCGTTCGAGGGCGAGGGGCACCACCATGGCGCCCGATCGCCGGACCCAGCGATACAGCCCGCCGTGTTCACCGGCGCGCCGGTTGTCCTGGGCCATCAAGTCGCCGAGCCTCATACGCATGCCGAAGACGAATCGGCCTGGAGTCCGCGCGACGGCATTCAGCGCGCGCTTTTTACCGCCTTGGCGAATTGCTTGGTCGGTGTCGGCTTCGCCCTCTTGATCGTGGCCGGTTACGCGCTTCGGGGCGGGCCGGTGTCGATCGGCATCGGCATTCTTTGGGGCGCGGGCGGCTTCGTCGTCTTTACCTTGGCGCCCGGTCTGGGATTGCCGCCCGAGGTCCCGGGCACCCTGACGGCAGATCTAGCCGCGCGGCAGCTGTGGTGGGTCTTTGCCGTCGTGGCCGCCGCGATCGGCATGGGCCTCATGCTGCTCATGCCGCGCGTGCCGTGGAAAATTTTAGGTGCGGTCGTGATGGTGATCCCTCACCTGGTGGGCGCCCCGCGCCCCGCCGACATCGGCGGCCCGGTCCCGCCGGAGATTGCCGGACATTTCGTCGCCGCCTCGATCGCCGTCAGTGCGATTTTCTGGGTCATGCTCGGCGGCCTCTCGGCGGCCTTCTATCGCCGCTTCGCCTAGCGCCAAAGCCGCGTCTCCTGCCGAATTCGAAGCCTCCCTGGTTCGGGCCGGGCCGATTGGGTATTTTGGCACAGGGGCCGACGTTTTGGTGCGACGCGATATAGGGGCTGTGGTTTGGTTGTTACAGGTATGAGAGGGTCGGTATGAACCTCGACATACGGACCCTGTCGGTCATGTCGGTGGCCGTGGCGTTTACTTTTGCGATCGGTTTGTTCGCCGTCGGCCGCGGACAGCGCCGCTTCATCGGACTGGAATGGGTCGGCCTCTCCCTTCTCTTCGAAGGCGCCGGGTTCTTGCTTCTCGCTTTTCGCGGGCAATTCGGCGAGGTGGTCAGCATCGTCCTCGCCAACGCGTTGATCGCCACAGGGACGCCGTTCTGCCTCGCCGCCGTCGATCAGGTCCGCGGGCTCAAGCTCAACCGACGCTGGATCGTCCTTGCCGCTACTGTCTTCCTCGGCACCGCCGTCGTCTTTTGGATCACCACGTTCGTTGCGCCCGACGTACGCCTCAGAATCGTCGCCATCAGCCTCATCATGGGCGCCCAGTCTCTCCTGGTTGCCGTCCACCTCTGGAACAGCCAGCCGCGCCTGTCGCCGGCAACCCGTTTGGCGTTTTCGGTCTTCTCGTTGTTCGGCGCTTATCTCGTTGCCCGTGCTGCAATGACCTTCGCGCTGGGGCCTGTGCCCGATTTCATGTCGGCGGGCGCGGTGCAGGCGACCGCCTTCATCGCGGTCATGCTTTTCTTCACCGGCAAGTCTTTCGCTCTGGTGAGCCTCGGTCTAGAGCGATTGACCAACGACCTCGAGAAGCTCGCCGTGGTCGACGACCTCACGGGACTTGCGAACCGGCGTGCTTTGGACACCACCCTTGAACGCGAATTTAGACGCCAGCAACGGAGTGGCGCAACTCTATCGGTCGTGTTGGCCGACCTCGACCACTTCAAGTCGGTGAACGACACCTACGGTCACGAAGCGGGCGACGCCGTGCTGAAATCGGTGGCACACGTATTGGCGAAGAACGTCCGAAAGGACATCGATCTCGTCGGTCGGTTTGGTGGCGAGGAGTTCATGCTTATTCTTCCGGAAACACCGGGCGCGCAAGCCAAGTCGCTCGCCGAACGCATTCGGAGTCAAATCGAAACGACAAAGACCGCCGTCAACGGCGCTCAAATACCGGTGACCTGCTCGCTGGGAGTCGCCGAAGCGCCGCCAGACCCCGCAGGCCCCAACGAGGCGCGCGAAGTCTTGGGCCGCGCCGACGAAGCCCTATACGCCGCCAAACGCGACGGCCGGAACAAGGTCGTAAGGGGTTAGCCCGCTAGAGCTTTTTCGCGGATCTGCGTCAGCGAGGCATTCGTCGAGGCCGCCTCCGCGTCGAGTATCAGCTCGATCAACGCCGGTCCGTCATGCGCCAACGCCGCGTCGAACGCCGCGGCAATCTCGTCGGTCCGCGCTACCCGCTGCGCGAAAAGGCCGAACGATTGGCCCAGGGCGGTGAAATCGGGGTTCTGCAGATCGGTCCCGTGCGGGCGCGCCGGATAACGGCGTTCCTGATGCGCCCGGATCGTGCCGAACATACCGTTGTTCACGACCACGAAAACTGTTCGCACCCCGTATTGCGCGGCCGTCGCCAACTCGTTGCCCGTCATCATAAAGCCGCCATCGCCCGCAAACGTCACGACGCGCCGTGTGGGGTGGATCAGCCCGGCGGCGACTCCCGCCGGCACGCCATAGCCCATCGCGCCGCCAGTCGGCGCAATCTGGGTGCGGTGGCGGCGAAACGGATAGAACCGCTGCACCCACTGGGCGAAGTTGCCGGCGTCTGTCGTGATGATGTCGTCAAGTTCCAGCCGTTCCCGTAACGCGGCGATGACCGCGTTCATGTCGAGCGCGCCAGGGCAGGGCACCGCATCCAGCGTCGCCGTGTAGGCCGCGCGCCGTTCGTCGGTCCAAGTGCGCCAGGTTGGCGTTGCCGGGGCGGTATGTTTCAACGCACTGGTCAAAAAAGCCCCCGGGTCGGCGATCACCGCGACGTTGGGGGTAAAGTTGCGCGCCATCTCGTCGCGGTCCGGAAAAACATGGATCAGCGTTTGGGTCGGGTTCGGTGGCGCGATGCTCTCGAACCCGCCGGTGGTCAAATCACCCAACCGGGTCCCCAGCGCCAGAATAAGGTCGGCTTCCCGTACCGCCTGGGACAGCGCAGGATCGGGCGCAAAGGAAAGGTCGCCCACGTAAGAATCATGCGTGTTGTCGAGATGATCTTGGCGCCGAAAGCTCACGCATACCGGCAGCGCCCACGCCGCGGCGAACGCCGCCAACGCGTTGTTCGTCTCTTGCGACCATCGGCTCCCCCCGGCGATCACCAGCGGCCGCGAAGCTCCGGCCAGCGCGGCCAGCGCCGCGTCGACGTCGGCGGCGACCGCGGCCACCACGTCGTTCTCGACGCGCGCCGCGTCGGCCACCGACACCCTGTCGGTCAGCATGTCTTCGGGCAATCCGATCACCACCGGACCGGGTCGGCCCGTCATCGCCATGCGCCAGGCTTCGGCGATCGCGTCCGGTAGCGCCGCCGCGTCGTCGACTTCGGTGACGGCCTTCGCCGTCCAGCCGAACAAACCGAGCAAGTCGACCTCTTGAAACGCTTCGCGCCCGCGAAGGGGACGGTCGACTTGGCCGACCAGCAAAACCATCGGGGTCGAGTCTTGTCGCGCGGTATGTACGCCGACCGCGGCGTGGCACGCGCCGGGGCCGCGGGTCACGATGCATACCCCCGGTCGTCCGGTCAGCTTGCCGTAGGCTTCGGCCATGTTCGCCGCCCCCGATTCGTGGCGGCAGGTAATGGTGCGTAGCGGCGCCTCGCCCAGCGCGTCGAGTACCGGCAGAAAGCTTTCGCCCGGCACCTGGAAGATCATGTTGACGCCCTGCGCGACCAAATTGTCGACCAGGATGCGCCCGCCTTCCCGCGTGTCGTTCACCGTGCCTCTCCCTGCCATCTGATCAGTGGACCTCAGTTTCCGTCAAGGTCGCCAGATCGTAATAGGTCCCGTCGCGGTCGCCGCCGTCGACTTCCACACGGACCAAAACCATGTCCGGCCCGGTCGTCCAGATGCGTAGTCCAAAGCCGAATTGGGTGTGCCACAGAAAGCGCGCGCAATCGAAGCGTCCCATCTGGGTCACGCGCGTCTCCTCGCCTTCGAATACCGCAGTGTTCTCGGTCGCGCCGCCATGGCTGAGCGCGCGACCGTTCCAGGTATGCGAAACGGTATGAATGTAGACCGGTTGCGGTTCGTGATGCGTGCGTTCGACGAAGCACATTTTCCAGGCCTCGTGCATCACCGGATGAAACCCCAACGTCATGTGGGGCGGTGCGTCGAAGGTGGCGTGATCGATCTCGCCGTCGCCGGCCCATACGTAGGACAACAATCGGTCGCCAACGACTCGGCGCAGCACCGTGCCTTGTGCCTCGCCTTTGAAGAAGAGACGGCCCATTGCCTCGATCGGACGCCAGTCGGCGCGGACCATCTGATTGACGTCGCGCAGCAGGTCGCCCTTGGGCGACTTCGTCACCGTGCGCATGGTGCGGCTGCCGTCCGGGTTGCGCGTGATGATGAACCGCTCGTAGTCGTGGCGACTGCCGTCAGGCAGAACGATATCAAGCTGACCCTGGTAAATCGTCAATGACACGGCATGCCTCCGTTATGTGGGGAACCAGTATGCCGCTTCGCCTGGCAGCTTGGTCAACCCGTCGTGGCGCCAACCGCCTCGGCAATCAGTTCGAAAGACCGCAGCCGCGCAGCGTGGTCGAACACGTCCGAGACGATGATCAACTCGTTGGCGCCGGTTTCCGCCACAAGGTCTTTCACCCCGGCACTAATCGTCGCCGGCGCGCCGACGATGGAGCGTGCCAGCCAACGCTGCGCTTGAATCTTTTCCATATCCGACCAATAGCTGTCGATATCGTCGATCGGCGGTTGGCTGAGCCCGCGCTGCCCGCGAAAGATATTCACCACCGACATTTGCTGCGTGGTGGCCAGCCGACGGGCTTCGGCGTCGCTATCCGCGGCGATGATGTTGACCCCGACCGCCGCATAGGGCGCGGCCAACTGGGCCGAGGGCTTAAAGCGCTCGCGGTAGATTTCCAGCGCAGGCAGCAAATAGTCCGGCGCGAAGTGCGAGGCGAATGCATAGGGCAGGCCCAGCTCGCCTCCCAGCATCGCGCCGAAGTTGCTCGACCCCAACACCCACAACGGGACCTGCATGCCGGCAGCCGGCACGGCTTGAATTCGCTGGTCGTCCTGGGCGGGCGCGAAATAGTGCTGCAGTTCCAACACGTCGCGTGGAAAATGCTCGGCCGCCTCTGGCCCGCGCCGCAGCGCCTGTAACGTGAGTTGATCGGTCCCCGGCGCCCGGCCCAGCCCCAGGTCGATCCGCCCGGGATAAAGCTGCGCCAAGGTGCCGAACTGTTCCGCGATCACCATCGGCGAGTGGTTGGGCAGCATGATCCCGCCGGCGCCGACCCGAATGGTCTTGCTGCCTCCCGCAATGAACCCGATCACCACCGAGGTCGCCGCCGAGGCGATCCCCGGCATGTTGTGATGCTCGGCCACCCAAAACCGGGTGTATCCCCATTTTTCCGCATGCGCCGCCACATCGCGCGCCTGCTCCAACGCGCCCCGCGCATCGCCCCCTTCGCGCACACGGGCTAGGTCTAAGATCGAGATCGCGGTCACGGGTTAGGTCCTTGTGTTGGAATGACAGGTCGTAAAAAGCACACTGCGTGCACCGGCGCCAGTTCGTAAAGGTTGCGTCGTCGAGTTGTATCGCAACGCTAAGTGTTTTCGGCGGTCGCGTTGGGGCGCAGGATGATCTTGCCCGGCCGTTCGGTCGACTCTTTTGCCTGGTGGATCACGGCCGCCTTGACCGCGTCGAGGGGATATTCGGCGGCGATCTGCGCGAACAGGACGCCGTCGGCGACGAGGTCGGCGAGGTCGTCGTGTACGCGACCGAACTCTTCGTGACTGCGGTTGCGGCGCGAATGGCCCATGAAGTAGCCGACGAGGCGGATGCTCTTCAGCATGAGATCGCTCACCATGATCTTAGCCGACTCGTCGCTCATCAGGCCGTAGCAGGCGACGGTGCCGTCCTGGGCGACGCAGTCGGCGAGGCGTTGCGTGGCATCGCCGGCAGCGAGGTCGATCGCGAGCGGGATGGGCGCATCGTTTGTCGCCTCGGTGACATCGCGTGCGAGGTCCGGGCCGTCAACCAGGACGACGTCGCCGCCGATTTCGCGCAGGTAGGGCACGATCTCAGGTCGACGCACGACGTTGACGGTGTGAATGCCGCGCAGCTTCGCCATCTGAATGATGAACTGGCCGCACGACGAGTTGGCGCCGTTCTGGATGATCCAGTCGCCCTTCTTAAGCGGTACGATGTCCTCGAAGGCGTAGTACGAGGTGAGCATGTTGCCGAGCAGCGAAAGCTGGGCGACGTCGGCGTTCGCGGGCACGCGGCGCAGGTTTTCGGCATCGAGGCAGACGCGTTCGCGCCAGGTCCCGGGCGCGATGTGGGTGACGTTGACCCTATCGCCTTCCTTCAGATGGGTGACGCCCGCACCGAGCGCGCCCACGGTGCCGATGCACTTGTTGCCGGGGATGTGCGGCAGGCGTTCCTCGAAGCCCTTGAGATTCTGCATCGAATAGAGATCGTGCGGCCAGATCGAAACCGCCTCGACATCGAGCAGGGCCTGGCCTTTGTCCGGCGATTCGTCGGGAATCTCGACGACCTCGATGACGTCTTCGGGGACGCCATAGCGGGCGTAGCGAGCGGCTTTGATCAACGCAGTCTCCGCGCTCAGTCGATGTAAACCACGTTCGGCTCGGTGCCTTTCTCGGGCAACAAGCCTTGCGGGTTGTGACCGGCGAGGTGTTCGCGCAGCGGCGTCTCGCCTTCGTTCCAGGCGCCGAAAATGCGCGCGCGGGTCGGGCATGTTTCGACGCAGGCCGGCACGTCGCCGCGATCGACGCGGTGATAGCAAAAGTCGCATTTGGTCGCGACGCCCTTGGGCGGGGCGGCATGGGCGTTGTTCATGAACGCGGTCAGGCCGTCGGGGAACACCGTGCGTTCGTCCTCCACCTTGGTGCGCTGGTCGTAGGGGCAGGCGAGGATGCAGGCGCCGCACCCGATGCAGCGGTCGTGGTCGATCAGCACGATCCCGTCCTCGCGCACATAGCTTGCCTTGGTCGGGCACACCGGCACGCACGGCGGGTTTTCGCAGTGATTGCACAGCGTTGGTAAAAAAGTCCGCGACGCATTCGGAAACTCGCCGCTCTCGTATTCCAACACTTGCGTGTAGTGAATGTCGTTCGGCGTGTTGTGCTCGACCTTGCAGGCCACCGTGCAGGCGTTGCACCCGATGCACTTCTGCAGGTCGATGATCATGCCGTATTTCGCCATGGCGTCGCTTCCTAACTCAATTTCGTGACGCGCACGCGGGCGCAGGTATCGACCTGACCGCTCAACGTATCGATGCGGTCGATGCTCGGCGGCGGCAACAGCGTATTGAACGACGTGCCTTTCTTGGCCGCGACATGCAGGTTGCGCGCCCAATGGCCCAGCATGCCGGGAATGCCCAGACATTCGGGGTGCACGATCTCGGTTACCTTCAACGTGCCTTCGTCCTTGCCGTGGTGCGATTCGACCAACACCCGGTCGCCGTCCTTCAGCCCTTTTCGCGCCGCCGCACTGGGGTGCATCATCACGTTGTAGGTATAGGGATTGGCGCGTCCGATCTCGTCCAGCCAAATGTTTTGCTGCGACACGCTTTGGTTCATGAACGGCAGCTTGAAATTGACGATCAACAGGTCGTAACCGTCTTCGGCATGCTCGTGTTCCAGGCACGGAATGTAGGTCACCAACGGCTGGTAGGGCCGCAAGTCCCACTCCAAACCCATTTCCTTGACCACACCGGCCAAGTCTTTCCCGGCGTCGATCAGAAACTCGAGATAGATCGGCAAGCGTCCGGCGACAAAGGCGCCGGGAAACGCCTCTTCGATCGTTTTGTCTCGCGTGATCAAGCACGACGTGCGCGCCACGTCGTCGAACGTGAAGTCGTCGCCGATCAGCGTCTTGGCCTGACGTTCGGCAATGTCTTTGACCGCGTGCCGTTTGCCCGGATCGAGCTGATGCTTTTCGCTGATCTTCCACGTCGCCGCCCCGGCGTGATTGAACTCCTCGATCAGCCCCAGCCGCTCCATGATGTCGATATAGACCTCGGTCCACGCCCGCGTTTCGCCCGGACCTTCCAGCGAAGGTTGGCGCATGTGCCAATACCATTGGCCCGGCCCCGGTGCGATGAAGGCATAAGGGTCGTTCGCCGGAAACAAGTCCCATCGTTCGAAGTCGTGCGCGTCGGGCAGAATGATGTCGGCAAACTCGGCCGTCTCGTCGATGAACGTGGCGAACGAGACCTGTAGATCGAACTTCTTCAGCGTCTCGCCCATCGCCTCGGCGTTGTGGCTGTTCATCATCGGGTTGGTCCGCCCGATCAGCAGCACTTCGGGCTTATAGGGCAGGCCGAACTTTTCCGGGTTGTCGATCCCCAAGGGGTAAAGCCCGCGGGTAAACAACGACACCGGCAGCAGTTCGTGCAGATCCAGGCTCTCGGGCGGCGTCGCTTTACGCGCCGGGTAGGGCTTGAAGTATTTCGCGATGTGCTGGGCGACGATGATCATGCCGTCGTCGTCGACATCGGGTTGCCAAAACGGGCCCAGCGGGTTGACACCCCGTTGCCCACCCGGAACATCGAGGTTGCCGACCAAGATGTTCAGCATGTGAACCGCAAAACTACTGAGCGCGCCACCCTTGTGCGCGCCCGAGCCGCGCTTGAAATGCACCGCTGCGGGTCGGAAGGGCAGCGTTTGCCCGTCGATCTCGACCGTCGCGCCGATCCGCGCGGCGGTCGCGAACTCTTCGGCGAGCCGCCGCATGATCGCCGCCGGCACGGTGGTGATCTTCTCGGCCCAGGCCGCATCGAATTGCCGCAAGTGGTCGGCCAGGGCAGTAAAGGCCGTGCGGCAGGTCTCGCCGTCGACCTCGAACGTCCCGGCCAGTGCGGCGTTGCCCGGGTCCACCGCATCGAACGGCCCTGGCGCGCTCGCGGCGCCGTCCCACACCATCGGCTTGCCGGTCGCGGCGTCACGCATGAAATGCCCGTCGGCCTTGACCAAATAAACCGCATTGGTCCGCCGGGCGAGAAAGTCGCGATCGTACAAGCCAAGATCGTTGATCATGATGTTGGCCATCGCCAAAGCCATCGCGCCGTCGGTGCCGGGCTTGATCGGCACCCACTCGTCGGCCTTCGCGGCCGTATTGGTGCAAAACGGATCGATCACCACCAGCTTGGCGCCCTTGCGGCGCGCTTCCGCCATTTCGTCCGCCGACAGCAGGGGAATGGTCTCCGCAAGGTGCCCTAACTGCGTGCCCCACAGCAGGATGTACTTGCATTCCTTGAAGTCGATCTCGCCGTTGAACGAAGCGTTGGTGATCAGATGAACCCAATGCGGCGCCGCGCCGCAATAGTCGGCCCGGTTCCATGTCATGTTGTTGGTGCCGAATGCGGCGCCGAACGCATTGCTGATGCCGTAGGCCGGCAGATCGAAATGCGAAATCACCAATCCGCGCGGGTCTTTCTCGCGCACCGCTTTGAGTTTGGGAATGATCACGTCGAACGCTTCTTCCCACGAAATACGCTGCCACTGCGGATCGACCCCGATGCCTTTTTCGGGATTGCCGCGCTTCAGCGGATACAGCACCCGCTCGGGATCGTAGAGGTCGAGAAACCGCGCGCGTCCCTTGGCGCAGATATAGCCGCGCGAATTCACCGCTTCCTTGTCGCCGATCACGTCGACGACCTTGCCGTTCACGCTCTGCACCTTAACGCCGCAACTGTTGTAGCAGCCCAAGCAGACCGTCGGCGTGCTGGTCAACGTGTCGCCTTGTTTTTCAATCTTCTCTGATTGCATTGCGTGGGTTGCCTTTCGCGCCGTCAGCGCACTTTGTCGAACACGCCGACCTTCAGCAGAACGTCGCGCAGCAAGATGTCGCCGGCCAGTCGCGCCACCGCGATCACGATCCAAAGCCACGTTGTCGCCTCACCGGGGACGATCGCCGCATAGATGCCCAACACAAGGGGCAGTGCCAGACCGACGCCCACCGCACCGCCGTAAAAGGGCAGGGCATGCCGCGCCCCGATCAAGCCCATCGAGACCTTCGCGGCCCGACCGGCATTGCGCATCGTGATCAAATGGATCGCCAGCGTGACCAAGAGCGCCGCAGTCAGCGCCGGTCCCACCCAACTCCATAGTGCTGTGACGAAATCGTCAAAGGCGCCGAAGATCGCGACGCCCGCACTCAATCCGCTCAGGCCGAAGATCACCGGTAACAACCCGCCGTTCCAAAACGCGATTGCCGGAAACGTGCTCAGTACAAGGCCCGATTTCATCGCCGTGAACAGCGTTAGCAGCAGGAATACGACCAGTGCGGCGATGCGCACGCCGCCGGTGAGCGGTGCACCGGCCAGGTCGGCAACGACCACCAACGCGCCCAACCCGATGAACGTAGGGATCAGCACAGCCCCACGGCTCATCCACGAATGACGAAAATTGGCCATCACGTAGATCATGTTCTTGGGCCGCCCCAGGTGCATCATCAGGAGTACGCCCGAGGCGCCGAGCACCACCACGCCCAGCGCCATCCCGACAAGGTGGCCCGCCAGCAGCGCGACGAAAAACAGCGTCGCGCCCAGTCCTTCCAGCACAAAGGTCAGCCCCTCCTGGAATCCCCAGGTCGTCTGCACCTTGTAGCCGACCGAAAAATCGACATCGCCTTGGCGGAAAATATGCGTCATGCTCCACTCATCGGGCCGATTGTAGCGATGTCGATCGGCTTTTGCTGCGTCCTCGTTGTCACGTCTGGCGCAAGTCTTTGCCCAGATCTAACGCTGGTTCGCGCTAAACGGCATCGCGCGGCCGCTTTCGCCGCCGGCGATGAAACCTTGCCCGGCGCGCTCGTCGCGCGTGGCGCGCGGTAGCATGTCGTGAGCGCCAGGCTCTTTCATCGTCGGCTCCCTGGGTTTCTTTTCGGCGCGGCTCAGCCTAAGGATTGTATCGATATTTCGGCGTGCGTCATCATAGGGCCGCGCAACAGAAGGTCGGGCCAGTGGACACTTTTGATTTCATCGTCGTCGGTGCGGGGTCGGCAGGCTGCGCCGTGGCGCACCGCCTTTCGGAAGATTCCCGCCACTCGGTCTTGTTGCTCGAAGCCGGTCGCACGGACCGGCACCACCCATTCGTACCGATCCCCTTCATGACGCGCCTGTTGTTCACCATGCCGTCGATCAACTGGGGCTACGACACCGGCGCCGAACAGGGCCTCGCCGGGCGGCGCATCCATTGGCCGCGCGGCAAACTGCTGGGCGGTTCGTCCTCGATCAACGGCATGACCTTCGTCCGCGGTCATCCCACCGACTACGACGCTTGGCGCCAAATGGGCGCCGCCGGGTGGTCCTATCGCGAGGTGTTGCCCTACTTCAAGCGCATGGAAGCCCACGACACCAAGCGCTCGCCCTACCGCGGCAACGACGGCCCGTTGCGCATCACCCAAGCCAAACGCGAAGGCGCGCTGAACGAGGCCTTCCTCGCCGCCGGCGCCGAGGCCGGTTTTCCGGAAACCGAAGACTTCAATGGCCATACTCAAGAAGGGTTCGGCATTCACGACTTCGCCATCGCCGAGGCGCGTCGTCAAAGCGCGGCCGTGGCCTATCTCAAGCCGATCCGCGGGCGCAAAAACCTCACCATCAGAACGCAAGCCACCGCGCGCCGTGTCGTATTCGACGGCGCATGCGCCCACGGCGTGACCTACGAAAGTGCCGGCGAAACCCACACCGTGTACGCCCGGCGCGAGATCGTCCTTTCCGGCGGCGCGGTCAACACGCCCACGCTTCTCATGCACTCGGGGATCGGCCCTGCCGGCGACCTGAAAGCGCTTGGCATCGCGCCTCGTGTCGATGCGCCCGAGGTCGGCGCCAACCTGCAAGACCACCTCGGCGCCTACACCTCGTTCCATTGCACCCAGCCCGTCAGCCTCAATCACCTGATGCGGCCCGACAACGCGGTGGCGGCCTATCTCAAGGCGGTACTGCTGCGTCGCGGGCCCGGCGCGCAAATCCCCATCCAAGGGTGCGCCTTCCTCAAAACCCGCGACGACCTGGCGGTGCCCGACGTGCAGATCACCCTCGTGCCGGGTCTGCTCAACCGCATCGTCGCGTTCAAGCCGACGCACGGTTTCCTCATTCATGTTTATCAAATGCGCCCGGCCAGTCGGGGAAGCATCGCGCTGCGCTCGGCCAACCCCAACGACAAACCGGTGATCACCGCAAACTACCTGTCCGATCCCGAAGACCTCGTGACCTTGCGGCGCGGCGTCCAGCTCGCCCGCGCGCTCGCGCATCAGTCCAGCTTCGATCCCTATCGCGGCGATGAGATCGCGCCGGGTGCCGCCGTCCAAAGCGACGACGACCTCGATGATTGGATTCTCGCCAACGCCACCACGTCCTATCACCCCGTCGGCACTTGCCGCATGGGCAGCGATCCGCGCGCCGTCGTCGATCCCGAACTCCGCGTGAACGGCGTCAGCGCCTTGCGCATCGCCGACGCCTCGATCATGCCGGCCATCACCAGCGGCAACACCAATGCCCCCGCCATCATGATCGGCGAAAAAGCCGCCGACCTCATCTTGGGCCGCGATCCGTTACCCGCCGAGACGCCCTAGCAAAGAAACGACCGCATCCCGGTGGAGGCGGCGGGACACGCATCTACATGAATGTCGTCACCGAGTAAGAGCGGTTTCTCAACCACAGCGCGGCCCATCGGGCCGCGTCTCGAAAGGGTCTCAGCGCCAATCGACGCTATCGAACCCTTTCAGCGTGTCGGCGTAACCGCGCGCGTCGAATGCCTTTTTGCGACCGACCGGCGGATAGGCGTCGCGTCGTCCCTGACCGGCGGCGTCGAGGATGTCTGCGGCGCGCCCGCGCGGAATAACGACCACGCCGTCCTCGTCGGCCAGCACGATGTCGCCGGGGTTGACGATGACCCCGCCGCAAACGATCGGCACGTTGATCGAACCCGGTTGAGTGCCGCCGGCATGACCGGTGGTCGAGCCGCGACAAAACACCGGCAAGCCTTCGTGGTCGATCAACAACTCGGTGGTCAGCACCGCGCCGTCGACGACCGCTCCTGCGGCACCCGCTTCCTTGGCGCCCCAAGCCATGGTGGCGCCCCAGCAGGCGGCGTCCATGCGTCCTCCGGTGTTGATCACGATAACGTCGCCCGGCTGCACCTGCTCGATCGCCGCGCGACCGGTCAAAGTATCGACCGGGTTCTCCGGCAGTACGGTGACCGCCGGTCCGGCGAACCGCCACTCCCGGCGCAGCGGTCGGATGGCGTTGTCGATTTGCTGGCTCCACCCCAGCGCCTCGCCCGCCGCGCATGCCCGCGTATCGCGCGCCCGCGCCACCAAGTCCGCATCGGGGCGTTCGATGGTCGTGTTGACGATGTGTTTCATGCCACTCTCCTCAGATTTTGTGCATGCAGAGTACACAACTCCCCCGCAACGCCACCGCGTCAGCGGCCGTGTCTCGACGGATCACAATCTCTGTCCCCGTCATCACGATCTGTGTCCCGCCCTAGCCGCGCCGCATTTCTATGACCACCTATCCTTGGACCACCGACACACCAAAAACCGCCATGGACACCGATCAAGCCGCCAAAATCTAAATCTCTGGAAACAAACAAAAATTTGGCTTCGTTTGCGCCCCAAAATCACTAAGTGATTGAAATAAAGGAGAAAGTTTGGGTTCGTTTGGTAAAACAGCGCTTTTCGCGCCAAACCTTAGGAAAACTGCGCCCCTTGGCTTTGTTTAGGCAGGCCTCCGTGCGGTGGCGCGCGGTCGCCCACGCCAAGCCCGCCGTCCGAATTCCGTTGCTATTCCACCCGGGGCGTGGTTAATGCGCCCATCACAGCCGCGCGTAGATAGCGAAAGCATCGTTGGCGGTCTGTGCTTCTTGCGGTAGCCCGAGACTTTAGAGCCGCCCAAACAAGAATGCCGTTAAGGCACCTGACCCCGGCAGCTGGTCTACGCGAGCTTCCCCCCTAAAACGACCCGTCAAACGACGCCAAGCAATGATGCGTGGCGCGCGACGGATATCTGAAAGCGTTCAATTGACTCAATTTAAAGACCTCGGCCTCGCCGAGGACCTCCTTCGTGCCGTCACGGCCGAGGGTTACACCACCCCGACACCCATTCAAACCCGCGTCATTCCCGCCATGTTGGCCAAGGAAGATGTCCTCGGTACCGCGCAAACCGGCACCGGCAAAACCGCCGCGTTCGTGCTGCCGCTGTTGCAGCAGATGATCGATCAACCGTCTGGGCCCAATCGCAAGGGCTGTCGCGCGCTTATTCTCGCGCCGACCCGCGAACTTGCGCAACAAATCGCGGACAGCATTCGCACCTACGGCAAGCATGCCCGCGCCACCGTCGCGGTCGTCGTCGGCGGCGTGCGTCCCGGTCCGCAAATAAAAGCCGTTGCGCCTGGGATCGACTTCATCGTCGCCACCCCGGGCCGGCTTCTCGATCACATGTCGCAAGGCGTGATCCAACTGAACGGCACCACGAACGTCGTGCTCGACGAGGCCGACCAAATGCTCGATCTCGGTTTCGTGCCGGCGATTCGTAAAATCTTGGCCAAGGTGCCGGCCAAGCGTCAAACCGTGTTGCTGTCGGCCACCATGCCCAAGCAAATCCGCAAACTCGCGCACGACTTTCTACGAAAACCGACCGAGGTTGCCGTCGCGCCGGTCTCGCGCCCGATCGAAAAGATCGATCAAAGCGTGATGCACGTCGATACCATGTCTAAACGCCGCGCGTTGGTCGATATTTTGAAGGACGCCGCGGTCGATCGCACGATCGTCTTTACGCGTACCAAGCGCGGTGCCGACAAGGTCACTAAGCATTTGGAGAAGAACGGCATCACCGCGGCCGCGATCCACGGCAACAAGAGTCAAGGTGCGCGCGAGCGCACGCTGGCCGATTTCCGAAACGGCCGCATCAACGTGTTGGTCGCCACCGACATCGCGGCGCGTGGCATCGATATCGACGATGTCTCGCATGTGGTGAACTACGACCTGCCACATGTGCGTGAATCGTACGTCCATCGCATCGGGCGCACCGCGCGCGCCGGTAAAAGTGGCGTCGCCATCGCGTTGTGCGATCGCACCGAAAAACCGTTGCTGCGCGATATCGAGCGCCTCGTCGGTTACGCCCTCAACACGGTGCCGGCGCCCGAGGGGACAACCTCTAAAGTGCGTTTGCCGGAAACGCCGCCGACGCCCCGCAAAGCGCAGCCCAGGAACGCCCACAAGCCGAACCGCCGTCGTCCGTCGCAAACCCGCAAGAATCGGCAAAACGCCGAGACCGCCAACACCCAAGACGCCGGTGCTGCGAACCCCGCAAAAACCGATGCCGAAAAACGGGCGCAACCCGTTGCCAAAAAACGGCGCCGGCGTCCCAACCCCAAGGCCCGTGTTGCCAAGGTCGAGGCCAGCATTGAGTCCGACGCCGCCGGCTTGGCTCGCGTCGTCGGAAAGATCGGTGTGACCGCGAGCGGCGAGAATTACCTCCGGCGCTAGGCGCCAGTCGACCTTTCCGGATGTCGAATTTCTCCCGGGCTTATTGCCAAAGCGGCGTGAACCCGGGAACATTCGCTTTGGCAATGGAATCGATCAGGGGAGGAAGGGGACGCCATGAAGACGACGGGGCTTAAAGGATATTCGCAGCCGCGCGACCGCACCGGAAACCATGCGCTATGGCACGGCATTCCTTGGACCTTCCAAGGCAATAGCGTCACCGTGTTTCTTCAGCTCGACGAGTTGGACTGGATTCGCAACGTGCTGCCGAATGGGTTCAGTCCTCACAGTGGTTTGGTCCGGCTTACGTCTCACTACATGACATGCACATTCGGGCGCGACCTCGAATGGGCGTACCGCAACCCCAACCTCTCGCAGTTTCACGAAGCCGTGGTTGCTTGCGAAGTGGAATACGAGGGTCGAGTCGGGCACTACGATCCTTACTGCTGGACCTACAACGACGCCGAAATGGCCGAGGCGCGAGAGGGCCTAGGATGGCCTATGCGTTACGGCGAGATCAGCCAAACCAATCCGCCGATAAACGGCTGGTCCGCCGGATGTCATGCGGCGGTCGTGGTCTCGCGGTACAACCGCGCCGTATACGAAATGAATGTCTCGTTGGAAGCCGAGGGCGATTTGCCCGCCGCCGGCCTAGCCGCCGAACACCCCGACTTCTTTGCCTGCCGCATGCTTCCGCGAATGTGGGAACCCGGCGTCACGGATGTTCACGTCACCGTGGCTGAGATGGGAGAGTTCAAAGTCGGCGATTTTTGGCACGGCCCGGCAACGGTGAAGTTCACGGCGCCGGAGCTTGACGGATTGCAAGACGCAAAGGTTCTTGGCGGTCGGGTGAACTGGCATTACTTCGAAAAAACCGGCGCAAAGCTCATCGATCATTTCGTCGAGGGTGAAGGTTAGCTCGCTCCCGGTCGGCAACACCCGTCAGGGTGTTGAAGGCTGCGCCGTGCTTTCGCCCACCAGACGATTGGGCCAGGGCTTGCGCCACGACAATTCGTGCCACCGCCCGCCTAGCACCCGCGAGTCCTTCAGGAAGGCAAGCTCTGGTGCCTGGACGTTGATCCGCCCGGCGCCGGACCACAGCGACGACACCTGCACGTCGTCCATCGAACTGCTCACCAGCCGTCGCGTGATGGCGCGCGTCGTCGGATGCGCCAGAACGGTCTCGGTGTAGTGATGATTGGTCGCCTTGGGGTCGAGCGACACCGTCAACCCGTCGATCTCGGCCGGCAAATCTTCGTTGCGCTCCAACGTGACCGACAAATCGAATACCGCCCGACGACCGCGCGTCACCAGGCCCGTCACCCGATCGCCGCTGCGCCAATCGCGCCGCAACGGCGGCCGCGTCAATTCCATCTCGCCCAGCCGCTGCTGCCAGCCGTAAAGCTCGCGCCCCACGGCCAGTTCGGCGTCGGTGGTACACCACAGATACGGCGCCCAATGGCCGACCACCCCGTCGCATTCCACCATGAAGCCGATCACCGCTTCGCCGAAATGCGCTTGGTCGGGATGGTCTTGCGGAAACCGCTCACCCAATCCGTAGTCGCACATCATGTCGTGGATGCTCAGTCGGCACACCGGGCTGCCGGTCAGCGTCAACGGCGCAGGGATCAGGTCCAGCACCGCATCCGGATCGAACGTCAGCACCACCGACGCGCTATAGCCCTCGAAGTACCAAGGCGGCGGGCCGTAAGGGGCAAAGCGCCCCGACGCCATATGCGGGATCGTGATCGTTTCTCGGTCGCCCATCGCTGCCGTTCTCCGTTTGTCAGTACGCCTGCCGTTCGTCGGTTCCGTCGAGCATTGAACTATGCGCGCGAATTGGCAACCATGCGCCGCCGCGACACACTGGGGGCGTTGTGACTCATCCGCGATATCCGCATGTTTTCCGCCCGCTTCAATTGGGCAGCATCACGCTGCGCAATCGGATCTTTGTGCCGGCCTACACCACGAATTTCGGTCTCGACACCATGCCGACCGACCGGCACGTCGCATACCATCGCGCCCGCGCCCGTGGCGGCGCGTCGCTGATCATCTTCGAGGGGATGCGCGTTCATAAAAGTTCGCTCGGTCGCAGCCAAGGGATCAACGGTTACGACCCCCGTGGCATTCCCAAACTTGCCGAGGTCGCGAGAGCCGTTCGCGACGAAGGGGCGCACATGCTCGGCCAGGTGATTCACCTGGGCCGGCACATCGACGGCAACTTCGCGCGGATGCCGTCATGGAGCGCGTCGGCCATTCCCTGGTCTGCCAGTGCGCCGCCCCCGCATCCGATGACGATCACCGAAATCGAAGAGGTCGTTCAGGCGCACGCCGATGTGGCCACCAACCTCGTCAAAGCCGGTCTTGCCGGTGTCGAGATCCAAATGGCGCACGGTCATCTCGTACAACAATTCATGTCGCCCGCCAGCAACAAGCGCGACGATGCCTATGGCGGCAGCGAGGCCAACCGCCTGCGTTTTGCCCAAGAAATCTTGCGGGCGGTACGGGCCGCCGTGGGCGAAGAGGTCGTGGTCGGCATTCGCATCAGTGGCGATGAATTCCTGCCCGGCGGTTTGGGGATCGACGATCTGTGTCGGATCGTGCCGCAGCTGCTGACCGCGGCCAAAGTCGACTTCGTCAACATTTCGCATTCGGCCTATCACGGCAGTTACACCGTCTCGACGCAGATGGCGGACATGAACTTCCCGGTCGGCACCTTCCGACCCATCACGCAACGACTTCGCGCCGTGTTGCGGGATGTCCCGGTGCCGCCGGTCGTCATGACGGCTTGCCAGTATCGCGACGTCGCCGACGCCGAGACCGTTTTGGCCGACGACATGACCGACATGGTGGGCATGGCGCGCGCCCATATCGCCGACCCCGAGGTGGTCGGTAAAGCCGAACGGGGCGAGGACGATCAAACCACGCGGTGCATCGCCTGCAACCAAGGCTGCGCCAGCATGCTCGCCCTGAACCTGCCGATTACCTGCTTGGTCAATCCGATGGCTGGGCGGGAAGGGGAAGCGAAAAACGCGACCGGCGACACGCGCAAGGTTCTGGTGATCGGCGGCGGCCCAGCTGGCATGAAAGCGGCTTCCGTCGCGGCGGCCAACGGCCATTCGGTCACGTTGTGGGAACGGAGTAATCGCCTCGGCGGTCGCCTCAACGCCACCCGCGCCATGCCGCTGCGCCAAGAATTCGAAAAACTCTTGGGGGGTCTGGAACGTCGATGCACCGAAGCCGGCGTCACGGTGGTCCTCGACAAGGTGGCCGATGCCGCCGAGATCGACGCATTCGGCGCGGACGATGTCATTCTCGCCACCGGCGCCAGGCAGCCCGGCGCGGCATTTCCAGGCGGCGGGGAGGGGATCTCCCTCGACCAAGCCGTCGCCGATCCCGATGCCGTAGGCGATGACGTTGCGCTGGTCGATACCCTCGGCACCTGGACCACGGCGTCGGTCGCCGAGTACCTCGCCGGCTTGGGCAAGCGCGTGACCTTGCTGGTCCCGACTGGCGCTCCAGCCTGGACGATCGGCATGTACGGCGGCTTTGCCCTCAAACGCCGGCTAAAGGAAAAGGGCGTGCGCACCCTCGGTCTCCATGCGCCGGAATCCTTTCTTGATGGACAGCTCGTGGTCCGCGACCTCAGCACCGACGAGGTGAAAGACCTCGGGGCCTTCGATACCGTCATCGCGCCCACCTCAGGTCAACCGAACGATGACCTCGCGCCGTTGTTGCGCGGCAATGCGGCGCGGTTGCACATCGTCGGCGACGCGATGTCGCCGCGTACCGCCCTCGAGGCGATCTACGAAGGTCACGAAGCGGCCCGCGCGCTATGACCTACGATTTCATCATGCGCGTCCACGGCAACACAAACGCACCGACCATCATGATCGCCGAGAAGGCCGCGGATTTGATCTTGGGTCGCCCGACCGCTACTGAATTAGGCGCTTAAGGGGGAAGGGGATGTTACTCGAACGCAACATCGACACCGCAGTCTGGCCTGAACCGAAGATGTTCGCCGGCGCCGCCCCTGGGAATTGGTCGCGACCGCCCGCGGCGATCGATGAGGCGCAATACCTCGTCGCGGTTGCGCCGGCAGTGGCAGGCCAGCTCAAAGACGCGGTCGCCGGTGTGCGGCGCCACGGCCTGGAACTGGACGATGTCGAACAAGAAGACATTCGTCTCCCGGCGTTGGTCGACACCGTCCCGACGGTTTGGAAACGACTCGACGACGGGCCCGGCTTCGTCATCCTGCGGGGCCTGGGAATCGAATCGTTCAGCGAACGCGACGCCGAGATCGCGACCTGGGGCGTGGGTAACTATTTCGGGCGCCCGGTGCGACAAGGTCTGCGCAAGGACCGCCGTATGTTCACGGTCACCAACCATCATGGCGCCTACAAAGACCCGACGCGCATCGGCGCGACTACCGCTTTGTCGCGACCTCATACCGACAACGGCTGCCTCGAGCCGCGCCCGCCGGACTATGTTTTCTTGGCATGCTATCGACAGGCCAAGAGCGGGGGCGACAGCACGATCATTTCCGCCTATGCCCTGCATGAGGCTTTTAGAGAGCGTCGCGCCGATTTGTTGCCGCTGCTCTATCAGCCGTTTCATTTCTTGCCGCCCAAGCTGCACACTTGGCCCGATGGACCCGCCACAATCGTCAAACCGATCTTCCAAGTCGCGGACGAAGCGCTCCACGTGCACTACGCCCGGGTGATGGTCGAGCCGGGGATGAAGCTCGCGGGCACGCCCCTAACCCCTTTGCAAACCGAAGCGCTCGACCTTCTCGACGAATTGCTGGAAGACCCGGCTTTGGTGGCCCAAGTGCGTATGGGCACCGGCGACGTCTTGATCAGCAACAACAGATCGTCGCTGCATGGCCGGCTGGCCTACGAGGACGACCCCGACGACCCGCGAAACCTAAAAAGACTTTGGCTGTGGCAGCGCCACCGTGGCCCAGGTGTTGACCCCTTGGCGCTCGATCAACTGGAGTTTGGACAATGACGCTACGCCTTGAGGTCGAGCATGCCGACGGCAAGATCGAAAAACGCGAAATCGCGCTCGACCGGATGTACAACTTCGGCTCGGCGACCCGTAATCCCGATGATGCGATCGCCCACCAAGAAGAAGTCGCCAAGGTTGGCGTCGGAATCGCCTTCGATATCCCCGCCCCGCGGGTCTACCCGATCTCGCCGCACAACGTCGTCACCGACGATGAGATTTTCATCCACAACGACCAGACTTCGGGCGAAGTCGAAATCGTCATTCTTCACGACGACGGCGAGTTGTTGATCGGCGTGGGCAGCGACCACACAGACCGGTTGCTCGAACGCACCAGCATCGTGTGGAGCAAGCAGGCGTATCCCAATGTCTTGGCGCCGCGCCTATGGCCGCTGGCCGATCTGCGTGACCATTGGGACGATCTTGTGATGCGCAGTTGGGTGGACGACAAACCCTACCAAGATGTCGGCGTGAAAACCTTCATGCACCCCGACGACATGTTGGCGAAACTGGCCGAGCGCATTCCCGATCTGCCGCCACGCTACATGTTGTTCTCGGGCACATATGTCAGCGTGGACAAGTCTCTTGGCTTCGGCGGCGAGTGGCGGTTCGAGATGGCGGACCCAACCCTCGGTCGTACAATTCGTCATACATATAAGCTGACGAATATTCTCGACGAGATCGTCGAAGAGCTTCGCGTTCCCCTGGCCAGATAGGGGTGCCGGTTGGTCGCGCTGGAGGTATCGGGGCGGCGGGTTGAAGAGCCCTTCTATCCGGGGATGCGCGGTGGTAAAAGGTTCGGACAAAGAAATTAAGGGAGGCTACCAAGCAATGAAATATCGTAAATCGCTTTTGGGCGTCGTTGGGGCAGCAGCCCTTACCGCGCTAGCAGGCGGTGCGGCATCGGCGGAAACGCTGGTGTTGGCGGCGCCGGGAACCCCGGAAGGGTTCGACGGTGACGCGCTGCGCCCGTTTACCCAGCATGTCGTCGTGCAGACCTACGAAGGTCTGACAAGATACCCCAAGATCACCCGTGACGGTCGGCCGCTTCTCGACGCCAGCCGCGTTGAAGGTCATTACGCCGAAGGTTGGACCGTGTCCAACGGCGGCAAGACCGTCACCATGAAGCTGCGCGAAGGCATCAAGAGCCCCGCCGGCAACGAGCTCACCGCCGCCGATGTCGAGTGGAGTTGGGCCAAGTCGTTCGCGCAAAAGCGTACCGGTAACTTCATTGCGCGCGTCTCGAACGTAACGGACGTCAAAGCCAAGTCGCGTTACGAAGTCGACTTCACCTTGTCGGCGTCGAGCGCCATTTTCTTGAATGCCATCACGCTCTATGTGCCGGGCATTTACGATTCGACCGTGATGAAAGAACAGGCCACCTCGGAAGATCCCTGGGGCCTGAAATATCTTGAAACCCACACGGCCGGTTTCGGCACCTACCAGCTCGAAAGCCTTCGTGCCGGCGAGCAAGCAACCTTCACGCTCAACCCGAACTACTTCGGTCCCAAGCCGCACTTCGATCGTGTCGTGTGGCGCGCGGTGCCTTCCGAGGCGAGCCGCGTCACGTTGCTGAAGGCCGGACAGGTCCAGTGGATCGATCGTCCGAGCATTCGGCAAGCGGTCCAGCTCCAGAAAGATCCCAACGTCAAAGTCGAAGCCGTTGTCGGTCGTTCGATCTCCAGCATCCGGATGAATCCGAAATTCAAGCCTTTTGACGATGTCCGGGTTCGTCGTGCGCTGAACTACGCGATCGACAAGAATGCGATCAAGAAAGGCGTCTTCGAGGGTACCGGCACCATTGCCAAATCCGTCGTGCCGCCGATCGTCGATGGTTATACGGATCAGTTCTTCACCTACGACTACAATCCCGACATGGCGAAGAAGCTGCTGGGCGAAGCCGGTTATGCGGATGGCTTCGAGGCTGAAGTCTTCTATTCCGGCCTAACGCCGTGGCAGGAAACGATGGCCATTCAGATTGCCGATCAGCTCAACAAGATCGGTCTCAAGATCACGCCGAAGCGGATCACCGACTCCGACATGCGGTCGCGCGGTGCACCGGCTAAGCAAGATATGCCGTTCTTCACGTTCGAAGACGGCCCGATCGTTTTGGATCCGGTCTACACGATGTTCTTGATCGCGCACTCCAAAGGCGTATCCAACCGTGCCGGGTACAACAACCCGGAATTGGATCGCTTGGTTGACGCGGCCAAGGAAGAGTTGGATCGCGACAAGCGCATCGAGCTGATGTCTCAGGCCCAAAAGATCTGGGTCGAAGATGCGCCATGGATCATGACGGTCTATCCCGACACCATGGAAGCGATGTCGAATAAGATCTCGGGCTGGGTGTACTACCCGGACGAGCACGAACGCTGGGCCGATCTCGTATCCGAGTAGGTCTATCGGTGGATTTGAGGCCCCGGGGCAACCCGGGGCCTCAAGCTTTCTAGGGGACAGGTGAACTCGTGACACTGCGCGCCATGCTCATGCGGCGGCTGATTTTGGCCATCCCGCTTCTCATCGGCATTCTGTTCTTCACCTTCATGCTGATCCGGCTCGGCGGGCAAGACCCGGTCGGGCTATTGGCGGGTCCGACGGCCACCACCGAAGAAATCGAGATCGTCCGCAGCGAGCTCGGCCTCGACAAGCCGTTGTTCACCCAATTCTGGCTGTTTCTCGGCAATGTCGTGCAGGGCGACATCGGCAAGTCTTGGATCAGCAATCGCTCCGTCACCCTCGATATTCTGGAACGCATTCCGATCACCCTCGAACTCCTCTTGTGGGGGGTCGCGCTTGGATCGATCATCGGCGTGCCCGTGGGGCTGCGCGCCGCCTTCCGACACGAAAAGTGGTTCGACCACATCAGCCGCGGCATATCGCTGCTCGGGTTTTCGATCCCGACCTATTTCCTCGCGCTACTGCTGCTGTTCGTTTTCTTTTTCTTATTGGGCGTGTCGCCACCAGGTATGGGGCGCATTAGCTTGCTGATGTCGCCACCCCCGACCGTCACGGGGAGTTACCTGATCGACGGCTTGTTGGCCGGCGATTTCGAGGTAGCCCGCTCGGCGTTCGCGCAATTGATTTTGCCGATTGTTGCGGTTGCCATCATTTCGGCGGCGCCCATCGTCAAACACACCCGCGCCATTGCGCTGGAAATCATCAGTAGCGACTTTGTTCGTTTCGCGCGCGCCTCGGGCCTGCCTTCCGAGAAGGTTCGCCGCATCGTGTTGAAAAACAGCAGCACGCCGGTCACCACCTTTATCGGCACCGAACTCACCGGTTTGGTCGGCAGCGTGTCGTTGATCGAATTCGTTTTCGCCTGGGGCGGGGTAGGGCAGTACGGCCTGAACGCCATCATTCGCGGCGATTTCGCCGCGGTGCAGGGCTACGTCCTGTTCCTGGCGCTGTTCTCTTTGGTGGTCTTCATCATCGTTGACTTGCTTGTTCTCATTCTCGAACCCAGGGCGGCGGCAGAGTAATGGCAGACCTTGCATTAAGCGGCGCGCCGCGGGCACGCAGCATCCCCGAGAAAGTCTGGGGCAAAATCGTCGGGATCAGTCGGCGCAGTCCGACCTCGATCATCGGCTTCGTCATCATCTTGTTCTTCGGATTGTTGGCGTTGCTGGCTCCGCTCCTCATGCCCTACGACCCGATCGCGGCCAATCCGAACTTGATCCTCCAAGGTCCGTCGGCCAACCATTGGTTCGGCACCGACGGCAACGGCATGGACGTGCTCTCGCGCGTGATCTTCGGATCGCGCTTTGCCTTCGGCATTGCGATCCCGGTCGTCATCATCGCGCTCGCGATCGGCATCCCGATCGGGCTCTACTCGGGTTACAAGGGCGGTAATATCGACGAAGCCATCATGCGCGTGGTCGACGCGTTTCGCGTGTTCCCGTCGATCATCTTGGCGCTGGCGGTCGTTGCCGCGGCGGGGCCTTCGTTGCTCAACGTCGTCTTGGTCATCGGCGTGCTCGATGCGCCTATCTTTGTTCGCGTCGTGCGGGCCGAGGTGCTGGCGTTGCGCTCCAGTTCGTTCGTCGAATCCGGCCTTATCGTCGGCAATCCGACGTGGCGGATCTTGTTCGTTCACCTGCTGCCCAACGCCATTCAAGGCGCCATGGCCCAAACGGCGGTGCGGGCGGCATGGGCGGTGCGCATTAGTGCCACACTGGCGTTCCTCGGCATCGGCATCCAGCCGCCCACGCCCGAGTGGGGCGCGATGATCCGCCAGGGCGCGGAGTTCATGGTCAACGGTCAGTGGTGGGTCGGCATCTTCCCGGGCGTCGCGCTCATTCTCATGGTGCTGGGGCTCAATATGTTTGGTGACGGTTTGCAGGATCTCCTGGATCCCAAGCGCAGGAGTGGCGGCAAGTGAGTCTGCTGCAGGTTCGGGATCTGCACACCCATTTCATCTCGCGCAATCTGGACAACGAAATCCGGATTGCGACGGCGCTCAATGGCGTCTCGTTCGAGGTTTCGCGCGGCGAGGTGCTTGGCCTGGTCGGAGAGACCGGCGCCGGCAAGTCGTTGACCGCTTATTCGGTGATGAATCTGCTCAAGCCGCCGGCCCAAGTGGTGGGTGGTGTCGTCGAGTTCGATGGCCGCAATCTGCGCGATCTCGAAACCGAAGACATGAACAAGCTTCGCGGTAGCGAGATTGCGATGGTGGTGCAGAACCCGCGCTCGTCGCTCGACCCTTTGACGCGCATTGGCGAACAGCTGGTTCGCGTGCATACCGCGCATACCGATACCAGCGAGTCGGCGGCCCGGGCTAGGGCGATCGAGATGCTTGGGGCGGTCGGCATTCCCGCGCCCGAGCAGCGAATGCGTGCGTGGCCGCACGAACTGTCGGGTGGCATGGCGCAACGCGTCCTCATTGCGATGGCCTTGATGAACGAGCCCAAGCTCATTATCGCCGATGAACCAACCACCGGCCTCGACGTGACGGTGCAGGCCCAAATCCTCGATCTGTTGCGCGAACTCGTCGAAACCAGAAACGTCGCCGCGATGGTGATCACCCATGATCTAGGGATCGTGGCGCACTACTGCGACCGCATGGCCGTGATGTTCGCCGGACGCATCGTCGAGACCGGCGCAGTCGAGACCGTGTTCGACAATCCGGCGCATCCCTATACCCGCACTCTGATCGCCTCGACGCCCGAGCGCTTGCGCGAAACCAAGCAGAAAATCCTCGGTGGCGGGGCCCCGCCGAACCTCTACAACTTGCCGCCTGGCTGTCACTACGTCGAACGTTGCCAATTCGCCGACGATAGCTGCAACAATCCGCTTGTGCTGGAACAGGTCGGCGACGGTCATTTCGCCATGTGTGCCCGCATGGATGCGGTACGCGAGGGGTGGCCGTCATGACCGAACCCTTGTTGCGCGCCGAAAATCTCACCAAGCATTTCGTGACCCCACGCACGGCGCAGACGGTTCGCGCCGTCAACGGTGTTAGTTTCGAGATGCACGCCGGCAGCACCGTTGGCATGGTCGGCGAAAGCGGCTCGGGCAAGTCCACCATCGGGCGCATGGTGGTGCGTTTGCTCAAGCCGACCCAAGGCTCGGTCACCTTCCGCGGGCGCGACATTGCCCCGCTACGCGATCGCGCCGTGCGCGCGCTTCGCGCCGACCTTCAAATGGTTTTCCAAGACCCGTGGAGCGCCCTCAATCCCCGCATGCGCGTCAAGCGCATCATCCAGGAACCGCTGTTGTTGCACTCCAAACTGTCCGATAGCGCACGCTCCGATCGCGTGGAGGAAATTGCCCGTAGCGTGCGCCTCAATACCGATTTGCTGACCCGATTCCCGGGTGAACTGTCCGGTGGGCAACTACAGCGCGTCTGTATCGCGCGGGCGATCGCTACGGATCCTGGCCTGATCGTCCTCGACGAGCCGACAAGTTCGCTCGACCTCTCGGTGCGTGCCGGCATTCTCGATTTGCTGCAAGAGCTGCGCGAGAAAACCGGCGCGGCGATGCTGTTCATCTCGCACGATCTCGGGACCGTGCGGCTCGTCAGCGACCACATCTTGGTGCTCTACCTTGGTCACATCATCGAGTCCGGTCCGATGGCCAAGGTGTTCGACGAGCCCGCTCATCCCTATACCCAGACGTTGCTATCGGCCCACCTCCCGGCCGACCCGCATACGCAGCTGCACCGACACCTTCTTGAGGGCGAAATCCCAAGCCCGATCGATATGCCGCCGGGCTGTCCGTTTTCGACGCGGTGCCCGCTGGTTCGTGACGACTGTCGAACCGCGCTGCCGCCGATGGTCGACATCGGCGATGGGGCACAGCGCGCTGCCTGTATCCGCATCCCGGAAGGGTCCAACAAAGTTCCACTATAAGGATCGCCCCATGACCGAGAACGCTGCCTACCCGCACCTCCTGTCGCCGCACAAGATCGGGGGGCACACGATCAAAAATCGTGTCTGGATGTCGGCCCACGCGACGCTTCTCGTGCGCGATCATCTCTTCACGGACGAACACGTTTCGTATTACGTCGAACGCGCCAAGGGCGGGGTCGGTATCATCACCATGGAAGCGATGGCGGTGCACGAAACGACGCAACCCTACAAAGGCAAAGCCTTCGCGTTCGATCCGCGAATGATTCCCCAGTACCAAAAGATCGCCGACGCGGTGCATCCCTACGGGGCCAAGATATTGGCGCAGCCCTGGCACCGCGGCAGGCAAACCAACTCCGTCACCAGCGGCGTGCCGGTGTGGGCGCCGTCGTCGGTGCCTTGCGCAGTCTACCGCGAGATGCCGCATGTCATGTCGGCCGAAGACATCAAAGAGATCATCGAGGGCTACCGGTTGTCCGCGCGCCATGCGCGCGAGGGCGGTCTCGACGGCATCGAGGTCCACGGCATGTCGCACGGCTATTTGCTCAATCAATTCCTGTCGCCCGCAACCAACCACCGCACCGACGCCTACGGCGGCAGTCTGGAAAATCGATTGCGCATCGTTCTCGAGATTCTCGATGCCACACGCGAAGAGGCGGGCCCCGACCTGATCGTCGGCGTGCGCATGAACAGCGACGACGGACACGACGGCGGGCTCGGCCCTGACGAGTGGGCCGACATTGCGCGCGCCTTCGAGGCCACCGGCAAGATCGACTACATCGGGACCTCGCACGGCACCTATCTCAACCGCATGCTGATCTATCCGACGGCGCCGGTGGATCACGGCTATCAGATGTTCGCGACACGACGCCTGAAGGAAGCGGTGTCGCTTCCGGTGGTCGGCGCCGGTCGGATTGTTACGCCCGACGAGGCGGAAAAGCATCTTGCGGCGGGCGATTGCGACTTTGTCGCCCTGGCGCGCGCGCTCATTGCCGATCCCGAATGGGTGGCGAAGGCCGAACGTGGCGAGGCGAAGCGCGTTCGTCCATGTGTGGGCGCCAACTGGTGTCTATCGTCCATAGCCGCGCAAGCGCCGATCGCCTGCATTCACAATCCGGCCGCCGGGGCCGAAACGACGTTCGGCGTCGGCACGCTGAAGAAGGCGGCCAAACCCAAGAAAGTCGCCGTCGTCGGGGCCGGTCCGGCCGGCCTCCAGGCCGCGTTGACCGCCAGCCAGCGCGGACATCAGGTCTCGCTGTTCGACGCGCGCGCGCAAGTCGGTGGACAGGCCGCGTGGTGGTCAACCGTGCCGTCACGCCAAGAACTTTCCGGGATTATCACGTGGTTGTCGGCCGAACTCGACCGCACCGACGCCAAGCTCGTCCTCAATCACAAGGTCGATGCGTCCTACTTGCGTGGCGAAGGTTTCGACTCGGTGATCGTGGCGACCGGCGCGCAAGGGGTGGCGCACGGTTGGTCGCCTTTGCGTCCCGAGCGGTGGAACGGCGCGGCGTTGCCCGGCGCCGACCTGCCTCACGTCTTTTCATACACCGCCTATCTCGAGGCACGGCCCACGTTGGGCAAGCGCGTCGTTGTGGTCGATTCGATGGGCGGCCGGCAGGGCGCCGTCGTATCCGAGCTGCTTGCCACCTCGGGCCATGAGGTTTTGTTCCTCACCCAGCTTGGCCAACCTTCGCCCGATCTCGCCTCGTCGCGCGATTGGGGCAAGGCGCACGGCATGCTGCGTCGCCTGGGTGTCAGCTTCCATGTGGACCGAGAGGTCACCGAAATTACCGCCAATCAGGTCATCGCTCGCGATGTATGCACCGATGAGATTGAGACCTTCGAGGACATTGGCGGGGTCGTTATGGTGATGGGCGCCGTGGCGGAAGACGAGCTTTTTCACAATCTCTTGCCGGCCCGTGCCGATGGTCTCGACATTCACCTGATCGGCGATGCCCTGGCTCCGCGCCGGGTCAGCGACGCGATCCGGGAAGGCGAAGAGGCCGCCCGCGCGCTCTAAGCCGGGAACCTATTCGGGATTTGCAGCCAGCCCGGCCCGATAGGACGGACGATCCACAACTCTCTCGATCCATGCCGCGAGGGTAGGGCGCCCCGGTCGCCAATCGACCTGATTGCCGCGGTTTTTGCGTTGCCAGTCGAACCACAGCAGGGCGCCGGAAATCGACACGAGACCGATGTGAAATTTGTCAAACGAAACGGCCTCCTGTTCCAAGCGGTCCAGGCAGCGGTCCACCGCCGCCTGGTAGCGATCGATCCAGAACGGTGATTTCTCGCCGTCCGGCCGCCGCAGTTCGACAACCCGCAGGTCGGCAGCGTCGAACATCCCCTCGGACAACCCGAAAAGACGCAGTGCGTCCCACCGCGCCGCAGGATCCTGCGGATAGAGCCGCGGACCGTCGCGAAGCGAATCCAAGTATTCGTAGATCACCGGCCCCCCAAACATCGGCACGCCGTCATCGCGGATCAGGGTCGGCACTTTGCTCAGCGGGTTGGCCGCCACCAGCGCTTCGGGGCTTTCAAACGGGTTGGTTGGGACCAAGCTCAGGTCGTCCCAAACTCCGGCCTCGCGCGCGACGATCTCGACCCGGTGCACGTACCCCGCCAACGGCGTATAGAACAGTTGCATGCGCCACTCTCCTTGCTGTGCGGACGATGTTAGTTCCTAAGGAGGTGGGCGCAACTACTCGCCGGCACCCCGAAATGAACATCCAACCGCCGTAGCATGATCGATAAGACCGGTCCCAGCGTCAGATATTCGCGCGTTCGTCACTCAGAAAGGGTAGGTTGGTGCATCGGATAGCCGCCCCGGAGCCGATCTCAGGGGTGCGGCATTCTGCCACTCTATTGCGTTGACGTGAGTCAATGTTAGGGCTGACGGACATGGCAAAAGTGACGCCGGGAAAGGCACAATGACGAGGGTTGACGTGAACGCTGGATCGCCCGCTTTGGCGCGGTTTGAGAATTGGTTTTGGTCCGACGAGAGGACCTCATGAAGCTCTTCTATACACCGATTCCGAACCTCGTTCATAAGGTTCAGGTCGTGGCCATCGAGGCCGGTATTTACGACCAGATCGAACGCATCCCGACTAACCCGTTCGACCGGGACCCAGCCCACATTGCTGCCAACCCCCTTAGCAAAGTCCCGACGCTGGTCCGCGACGACGGCACCCCGCTCTACGGCGGTCCGGCCATTTACGAGTATTTCGATTCGCTACATGACGGCCCCAAGATGTTTCCGCCGCATGGCGAGGCGCGTTGGACGGCGCTTCGTCAGCTCGCCCTGGGCGACGGTTTATTCGATACCGCGGTTCTTCGGGTTGTCGAAACCAACCGCCCCAAGGAGGTTCTGTTCCAAGATGCATTGGACCGGCATACCGCGACCATGAACCGATGCCTGGACACCCTCGAAGAGGAGGCGCCATCCTTCGCGGGATTTACGATCGGGCTGATTTCGATCGCGTGTGCGTTGATCTATCTCGACCGGCAGCGAGCGACATCCGGAAGCGACGACGACTGGCGCACCGGGCGTCCTAACCTTACGGCGTGGTTCGAGCGGTTTATCGATCGTCCGTCGTTTCGGCTCCATGACGACGACTTCCGTGCAGCATGGGACGCCGGCGATAAGTCCTCGCGGACGGGTCTGCCTGCCTAAGCGGCCGCGGCTGCTTCGACGCCGCTCGCGGGGACATCGAGCCCCGCAGCGCGCATCATTTTCTCCAGTGCGGCGAGAAAGACGAGCACGTTGTTGATCCGGCTGGATTCGCCCATCAGACCTATGCGCCAAATCTTGTCCGCAAAGGGCCCCAGGCCGGCGCCGATCTCGATTCCATGCTCGCGCAATAGCGCACCACGCGTTGTGGCATCGTCCAGTCCGTCCGGAATGAACACCGTATTGAGCTGCGGCAAGCGATGCGCCGGGTCGACCAGGAATTGGACGCCCATTGCGTCGAGCCCCGCGCGAAGTGCGTTGTGGGTCCTTGCATGGCGCGCCCAAGACGCCTCCAGGCCTTCTTCCTCGACGATCGCCAGGGCTTCGTTGAGACCGTAAAGCGCGTTGACCGGTGCGGTGTGGTGATAGGATCGGCCCCCATCGCCGTCCCAATAGGCCAGCACAAGGTTGAGGTCGAGAAACCAGCTTTGTACTTTGGTTTTGCGTGCCTTGACGGCCTCGATCGCGCGTGGGCTGAACGTGACTGGCGAAAGGCCCGGTGGGCAGGAGATGCACTTTTGGGTGCCCGAGTAGACCGCATCGGCACCCCATGCGTCGACCTCGACCGGAATGCCGGCGAGGGACGTAACGGCATCCACAATGGTGAGACACCCGGCGTCGCCCGCAATGGCGCACAAGGTGGCGGCATCTGACGCAACACCGGTAGAGGTTTCGGCGTGAACGAACGCCACGGCCTTGGCATCGGGGTGGTCCTTTAGCGCAGCGCGCAATTTATCGGGATCGACGGGCTTTCCCATGTCGTCATCGACGGCGACCACCGTCGCGCCGCAGCGTTCGACGTTTTCCTTCATCCGCCCGCCGAACACGCCGTTTTGGCAGACGATAACTTTGTCGCCCGGTTCGATCAGATTGACGAAGCAGGCCTCCATGCCGACCGAGCCTGGGCCGGAGACCGGAAACGTTACGTCGTTTTGGGTGCGGAAGACGCGTTTTAGCTGCCCCTTGATGGCGTCCATCAAGAGCTGAAACTCGGGGTCGAGATGGCCGATGGTGGGCTTGGCGGTCGCCGCCAATACGCGCGGGCTGACGTCGGATGGACCCGGGCCCATCAAAATGCGCGGCGGGAGGACAGGAGTGTTGCGGCGGTCGTCGGTCATGGGGCGTGAAACCTATGGCGTAATGAGAACGGCGGTGCGAGAAGGGCGACCGTGCCGCCTACGGGCGGAGTTGTCCACCCGTCCCGGGTTAGTAACGCTGGGTCGGCCGTTTGGGTTGGGCGTAGACGACGAGTTCCTCGGGGACGGCCACGCAGTGTGGGGGATCGTGGCGGAACGGCTCTTCAAGGTCGTAGTAGTCCACCGTCAAACTGCCGCCCTCGGTACGGCTCAAGATGACCGCCCCGGTCTTGGTACCGTAGGGCCCGTGCAGAATTTCTTTGGGGCGCCAGAAGTAGGAGCCTTCGACGAGAAGACCGGTGTTGCCCGACATCTCGCCCCAAATGATGTAGCACTCCTGCACCACGGGGTGACTTTCGACGAGTTTCTCGCGATAGGAGGGGATAACGCCCATCAGCCAGGTTTGGTCACCCGTCACCGGATCGGTGCGTAGCAATTTCTTGCGCGATCCGGACCCGGCGATTTCCGGGCTATTGACGCCGGCATAGTCGACATCCCATCCGTCATCGTAAAGTGATTGCCGAGGGACATACGCACGGCCATCGAAATCGGTGTTGTCTGTGGTCTCGGGTATCCCCGCGAAGAACGTCAGCACCACCGCGCCGTGTTCGGTTTGCGCATTTTCCCTGGGATAGTTTTTCGGGAGGCACGTGTAATCGCCGGGACCGAACGTCTCGCCGCCGATGATCAACGTGCCGTCCAGCACGTAGAGTTCTTCCTCGACGGACAGCGACTCGCGCCCTTCCCGCCGCCAACCGGCCGGATAACGCACGACGGAGCTGGTCGCGCCGCTGGTCTCGTCGCGACTGAGAAGTTTGTGCGCGACATCGTTTCGTCCCGGACCCAGCGGGGTCTCGTCCCACGGCATATCCGGTGCATGGATGAATTCAATCCAATCTCTCATGCGGTGCCCTTTGCGGCATACGGACCGTCTGAAATGCGGGCTGCGGTCTTTGGCGGAATGGCGCAATCCAGTGCGGCTGTAGTGTCAACAGGTCCGGTTCCCGTGGCCGTCATGGCAAGAGGACCGCCATGCGTTCGGATCAAGAACACGGTCCCCGTCCGCGAGGACATCGGCGCACGTGTGGTTCCTTTGGGGCGCCAGATGTATCCGCCTGGAGTCATTGTGCCACGCCCGCTAATCGTGCAATCGCCGGCCAGGAGGTAATACTCGGCGTCGACATTTTGCGTTTCGATCGTCGCAGCATGCCACACCGGCGGGTAGCCCACGATCAACGTTTGCGCCCCGTCGTCGGGGTCGGTCCACAACACGCGCGCACGTGCGTGGTGTGCGGCGAGGTCGAGGCCGTGTTGCTGTTCGGCGGCCGGCCAAATCGCCGAAAAAACGTCCGTGCGGGGCACCCACCGACTGTGATCGTAGTCCGCTTCGTGTTGCGCCGTGGCTGGTGTGTAAAAGGCCAACGCGACGCATCCTTCCGGTGCGGTGCTGCGTTGCCGGGGAAACCCTGCGGGCAGAAATCCATAATAGTCGGCGGGAAAGAACACACTATTGACGCTCACCGCGCCGTCGAGCGCATAGAGTTCTTCGTGCAAAATGCAGGTCGGTGCTGCGTTGGCTACCCAGCCCGGGGGAAACCGCAGCAACGCGGATGTCGCGCCGGTCGCCTCGTCGTGGCTCAACACGCGATGGCCGACCCCCGACAGATGCGGCCATAGCGGCTCGGATTGCCAGGGAAGCCATTGGGACTGGATGAATTCGGTCAGCGGGCGTGCCATGGCGCAACTATAGCATTTGCGACGCCTAAATGGGCGGTGGGGGATAGCGCATCGATTTGGGCCGCCCCGGAACGTCCTCGTCGTTCCAGTTGGGGTTTACCGTCACCTCGCGGTTGCCGCACCGGCTGCATTTCATATGGCGGGCGACCCGTGGGATCGGAAAATCCGGCCCGAGTTTCTCAACCAACAGCGCGGCGCTGACCTCGGCGTGATGGTGGCATCTGATGCACCAGACGAACATCCGTAGTTTGTGGTCGATCAGGAAGGAAAGAGGGGCAGGGTCGGAGATCGGACGACGCATTGGCGGACCCTAGTCTTTCAGCGGGTTTGGCGTCTGTACGCATGTTGCTGGCAGGGCGCGTCGAAAGTTCGTCCGCGGGCGGTCGAACGCGTTATACTTCGGTCGCAGAGTCGGGCGTTCGGCCCTCCCATGGTCGTCGCCCAAACCCGGAGGATGACGCCATGACCGACGCCCGTACCCGGCAAACGTTTCACGACATGATCGCGCCGCCGACCGCTGACGAGGCCGCCAGACAGGAATATACCCATTCGTTGCGGTTTCACCTCTTGGCCGACCTGTGGCCCGGCACGCGCAAGACATGGGACGCGAAGTACGCCGCACAGTTCCGCAAGGACCATGGCCGCGATCCCGTCAAGCGCCGCGAGGTCGCCCAGATCATGCAGGACGATCCCTATTGGCAGATGGGCAGCTCCCTAAGGCGGATCAATCAAGAGATCATGTGGGACACCTATGGCGAGAAGATAGAGAAACACCTCGATGACCTCATCGCCAAGGCGAAAAGGTATCGCGATAGCAACCGCAAGCTGGGGTCGCTGATGCTCGATCCCGATCTCGAAATTCCGCGTTATCACACCGCCGTCGATATTCATATTCAGCCCGGCGCCTACCACACCGATCTGACCGACGACGACGTATTTGCCGGTGCGTTGTACGACGACGTGATTTGGATGTTCTTCTTGCACGCCGGTGGCGGCTTAAACGATTCGGCAGGCCGCTCGATCATTGCGTGGCTGAAACAGCAGCACCCCAAGTTCGCGCCGAAACGCATTCTTGATATGGGGTGCACGGTTGGCCACTCGACCCTGCCGTATGTCGATGCCTATCCCGGCGCCGAGGTGCATGCGATCGACGTCGGCGCGCCGGTTTTGCGCTATGCCCATGCGCGGGCGGAGGCGCTCGGCAAACCGGTGCACTACAGCCAACAAAACGCCGAGGCTACGAACTTCCCCGACGGACATTTCGACCTCGTGGTATCGCACCTGATGTTCCACGAAACCTCGTCCAAGGCCATGCCGGCGATCTGCGACGAAGCGCATCGGTTGCTCGCCCCGGGTGGAATCATGGTGCACCAAGACATCCCGCCGGGGTCGTTCATGGGCGATACCGTTGACCAGTGCTCAATGGACTGGAGTACGCATTACAACGCCGAACCCTTCATCGCCGAGCTGATGGACCTCGACCATGGTCAGATGGCGGTCGACGCTGGGTTTGCAAAAAAGAAAGTCAAGGAACTCGACATCGATGCCTTGCGCGAAGCCCATGCGCATCGTGCGGTGGGCAATAAGCAGCACATCACCTACGCGCGAAAATAGGGGATGCATGATCGCTAACGGCGATCGAGGAAGTCTCGGGTCATCGCGGCGAGGCCGCCGGGAATGACATCGAACATGCCGTGCCCGTAGTCGGGCAGGTCGATCCACTCGACCGGCGCGATCAGGTCTTTGGCGCGCGGCATAGAGTCCCATAAATCGTCGTGCGCCCGGATGGCGAGAATTGGTTGGTCGAGCCGGGGCAAGACGCGGCGCGTGTCGTGGCGAAACACGGCACGCGCACCCCACCAACCGCGCTCGCCGGCGCGCTGTTTCTCAGCGAAAAACCGCCGCAGCGTCGGCAGTTCCACCCCGGGACCGCGCCAGTGCAATAGCCGGTTCCACTCTTCGACAAGGCTAGAGCCGTCTTCTGCAAACGGCACCGGCCACGGCGTTTTCTCGAATGCCGCACGTTCCTTTTCGTTAAAGACCGGGATTCCGATCAGGACGAGCCGGCGAATTTGCTCCGGGCGAAGCAATGCAAGCTCGGCCGCGATCAGAACGCCAGTGTGGTAGCCCAAAAGGTCGATCTGCCCTTCTATGCCCAACGCATCGATCGTATCGGCCATCGCTCCCGCGTAATCGACGATCTCCGGCGGCTCGGACGGGGCATCGGATTCGCCAAACCCGGGCGTGTCCGGTGCCACGGCGAGCCGGTCCCGACCCATCTCCCCGAGAAACAGCGTGAAGTTACTGCTTGCGTTGGGACTTTGGTGAAAACACAAGAGGGGCGGGTGTTTGCTCTTTGCTGGGCCGGCCCGGCGCAGATGAATCTGTCCGAAGCGGCCGTCGACAAAGGCGCGCCGGACCAGGGTTGCTGGACGTTCGATCATCGCCGTGTGACGACGCGCGGTCGACTAGGGGCCGTTGCCGGTCACCGCCGGGTACTTCGCCAACACGCGCCCCAGGCCGTCGAGTAAAGGCTTCTCGTCGTTGGGTTGTTTGCCTTTGAACGCCTCCGTACACACCAGCTTGAGCGCTTCGAGGTGCGTTTGCACCGCACCGCGGCCATACATCCGCGCGTGCCGCATCCTGTGAAGCAACTCGCATAGGCTGTCCGCGACCTCGGTCGTGAGGGGGAAGCCGAACGTCGCCCCGAGGTCTCTAATTTGCGCCGTCTTGGAATAGGCCGCTTCCATGTCTTCGTCGCGAGCCCCTTCGTGGTCGTGAATTGCATTCACATATGATTCGAGAGTGTTCAGGTCCCGGACCACCCACTCCAAGTAGTTGTCTTTTTGTTTGTCGATCGTCGCTTCGGCGCGCGCCAGTGCTTGATCGCGCGAGACCCCGCCAGGCCGACGCACCATCACGGCGAATCGGCTGGTCTTTTCTATTCTGCGGGCGTTGCTCGTGCTCATGGGGTCAACCTATTCCTGCGTGTCTTTCGCATCATCTTTGGTCTCTGCGTCTTTGGCGTCGTCTGCGCGGCGGCCGCCTTCCGCAGGAGGTCCCTCGACCTTGAAGCGGCGATCGGGACCGCAATAACTTTCACTCTCGATGAAGGCGCGTTCGTTTTCCGCCGCCCACTGCAAACGCGAATAAAGCGAACGCGGCGAAATCGGTTTCGCCACAACCATGTTGCCGCCGCAATCCCGTGCCCGTTCGACGTTACCCTGCTGGGTGTGACTGGTCAGGAGGAGGATCGGGATGTAGCGGTGTGGGTTTTCCTCGCTCCGGATTTTCCTGGTCAGCGCGAACCCATTGATGCCGGGCAACGCCGTATCGCACAGCAGCATGTCCACCTGGGAACGGCCCAGCGTTTCAAGGACTTCCTTGCCGTCCTTCGCCTCTAGGATCGACCCCGCGCCGAAGTCCCGCAGAATGCCGACGGCAATCTTGCGGAAGTTCGCGGCGTCGTCGGCGACGACGAACGTCAGGCTCTCAAGGTTCAAGTTGCCAAGCATAATCTCAAGCAGGCTTACCACGGCGCGGAACCGGCACCCAAACCTTACACGGCAAGGCCCTCACAGGGCGTCGAAAACGCCTAGGAAACTCGGATATTTCGGAAAAGCCCGTGGTGGGACCGGGGCTTCTTAAGAGGCATCGGTCTGCCGACGACCTCCGGCGCCCTCGGTTTGACGTTGCGCCCAATCATTGAAAACCCTAGAAAACCGGGGTCGGGGAGTAGCGCAGCCTGGTAGCGCATCTGCTTTGGGAGCAGAGGGTCGCTGGTTCGAATCCAGTCTCCCCGACCATCCTCAGTTGGTGGCCGCGTACTTTCGAAAGATCCTTTCATAGGTGCCGTCGGTTAGAATATCGAACAGCACCGCATCGATCCCCGGGATCAGGTCGGCGTGCCCCCTTGCCTTTGAAAACGTGAGATAGGCGCCCGTGGCCGTAAGGGGCCTCGGGTCCACGCGAATCGAACTGAGGTTCAACGTCTTTAGCGCCTCTTCCCCCACATGCCGATTGAAGAGCACGGCATCGATCCGCTTTCGGTCGAGCTTTTTGAAGTTCGCTTCGACGGAGTTCGCGCCTTCGACCTTGAACAAACCGGCTTCTACGGTGGCATCGAATTTCGGCGAAGTCCTAATGCCGCTAACCAAACCGATTGTTAGGCCCTCAAGGCTTTCCAACGATTTGAACTCGACGGGCCGATCTTTGTGCGTGAAGAACGCGAACGAGGTGACGTGGAAGGGAACATTGGTGAAGTCCATGAAGGTTTCCCGTTCCGGCGTGCGGAACGCGGCGAACATGCAGTCGATCGACCCGTTTTGCATCGCGAATATCATTCGCTTCCACGGCATCAGCTGCAGGTTTATTGGTAGATCGAGGCGTTTGCTGATCTCGCCGATCAGGTCGACCTCGACGCCGCCGAGTTCCCCGTCCTCCTCGAAGCCGAAGGGACGGAACTCGTTGGTCGCGCACTCGAGCGCGACCTTGCCGTCCTGGGCGAGGGCGAGCGATGGTTTTCCTGCAGACAACTTGGTTGTTCGGCGAGTCGTTGTCGTCTGCGGTGCAAAACCGAATCGCGGAGAGCATGGAGCTTTCCCACTACTTTGAGAAAAACGAAAACGTCGGCGAGCTGGACGACGCCTCGATCTACTTGGTCAAAGATGGCGCGGTCCAGAGACGTCTCTGCGACGGACCTATCGAAACGTTTCGAACCGGCGACTTTTTCGGCGAAGAAATATCGATCTTTCGATCTGCGGAATCCCAGGAGGTAACGATATTGGAGCCGGCCGGACTCTACCGTGTCCCGTGCGATTCCTTTGTCGACATTCCGATCATCCGCTGGAAGCTGTTCGAGGCCTACGGGAAGCACGTTTAACCAACCGTGGTCGCGCCCCGAGAGAGTGCGGCCAAGATCGCGCGCGTCACCGCGTCCCGAGAGCCCTTGCCTTGCCACCGAAGCAGGTGGGCATCGCAGTTTGGACAATCGCTGCTTCCGAAACCGGGAACCGGTATCGCAAAGGTGTCCTCGCGCGCCAACGTCCGTACCGCGTCGCATTCGGCGTGCGTCGTCAACGGCATCGCCCTTCGAAATGTCGCGACGGCAGTAAGCCAGTCGATATGCTAACGCCGTGCGCCGTCTCCGCGGAGGTGACGCCCAGCGCGGGCCCGTATTCCTCCCGGGCCATGCGCGCTGCCGCCATTGGCGTACAAACCCGGGATCAGCCGACCATCGCCGAAGCGTGGCGGCAGCACCGCAGGCGCGGTTAGATCGAGAAGGATGAGGTAGGCGCCGGGACCGTCCGGCAAGTCCGACGGGTCGGCGACAAAGCCCGGCACGAAGGTCAGTGCGGGATTTTGAAGCCGTAGCCGAGCTGGCGTTTGCCGACGGTCCAGTCCGGCGAGTTTTGGCAGGCGGCCAGGGCAAAGGTGCCAAGGAGCAAAATGAGCATCAATCGCATCGTGCGCATGGGGCGATCCTAACGATCCCGCTGTATCGCGCAAGCCGCGTGGCATGGGTCCGAGCGGCGTGGTAGGACAGCAGGATCCCAGCCAACCGGAGACCCGCCATGTTCACCACTCGACCCGAGATTCAAGGCACCTTCGGGGCCTGCGCCTCGACCCATTGGCTTGCCTCTTCGGCGGCGATGGCGATGTTGGAACGCGGCGGCAACGCGTTCGACGCGGCGGTCGCGGGCGGCATGGTGTTGCAGGTTGCAGAGCCGCATCTCAACGGACCGGGCGGCGAGGTGCCGATCCTCCTTTATTCGGCCAAGGAAAGCCGAGCGCGGGTGATCTGCGGCCAGGGCGTGGCGCCCGCTGCCGCGACGCTGGAGCATTTCGCGTCGCTCGGGCTCGATATGGTGCCGGGCACGGGGTTGTTATCCGCCGTGGTGCCGGGAGCATTCGATGCCTGGATGATCATGCTGCGCGACTACGGCACCATGACCTTGGCCGAGGTGTTCGAGATCGCGCAAGGCTACGCCGCGAACGGCGTGCCTGTTCATCCCGGGGTCACCGACACGATCAACGGCGTCGCCGACTTGTTCCGCGACGAATGGCAAAGCTCGGCCGCCATCTTTATGCCGGGCGGTGCGGCGCCGGCACCGGGAACCTTGTTTGCCAACAAAGCCATCGCCGAGACCTGGACGCGGTTGATCCGCGAGGCCGAGGCCGGCGGCAAAGGGCGCGACGAACAGATCGAGGCTGCACGCAAGATTTGGCGCGAAGGTTTCGTCGCCGAGGAAATTGCCGCCTACGCGCAAGGCACCGAGGTGATGGACACTTCGGGCGAACGCCACGCCGGGCTTCTCACCCAAGACGATATAGCGGCCTGGGAAGCGACCTACGAAGAACCCGTGGCGTTCGATTACCACGGCTACACCGTTCTTAAGACCGGGCCGTGGGCGCAAGCGCCGGTGTTCTTGCAACAACTTGCGTTGCTCAAAGGATTCGATGTCGGCGCGATGGACCCGCTCGGTGCGGACTTCGTTCACACCGTCGTTGAGTGCGCCAAGCTCGCTTTTGCGGATCGAGAGGCTTATTACGGCGATCCCAACTTCACCGATGTTCCGGTCGACGGTTTGTTGTCGCCTGCCTACAACGACGCGCGCCGCAAACTGGTCGAGGGCACGGCGTCAATGGAATTGCGGCCGGGTTCGGTCGACGGGCGCAACGTGCGCATGGGCGTAGCGGCTGCGAATGCCAAGGCCGCGCCTGGGGCAGGGGAGCCCACCGTCGCCAAACCGGGTGAGACGCGCGGCGATACCTGCCACATCGATGTGATCGACCGCTGGGGCAACATGGTTTCGGCAACGCCGTCGGGCGGCTGGCTGCAAAGCTCGCCCGTGGTGCCGGCTCTTGGCTTCCCGATGACATCGCGCGCGCAAATGTTTTGGCTCGAAGATGGCTTGCCCGGCTCATTGGCGCCGCGCAAACGCCCGCGCACAACGCTTACCCCGACCATGGTGATGCGCGGCGATGCGCCCTATATGGCGCTCGGCACGCCGGGTGGCGACCAACAGGATCAATGGCAGCTGATCGCGTTCTTGCGCCACGTGCATCATGGGATGAATCTGCAGGAAATGATCGACGCGCCGTCCTTCCATTCCGAACATTTCCCAAGTTCGTTCTATCCGCGCGCCGCGGTGCCCGGACGCTTGGTGCTGGAAAGCCGCTTCGCCGACGCCACGCTCCAGGACCTCGACCGTCGTGGCCATTTGGTCGAAGCCACCGATCCTTGGTCCGAAGGGCGTCTCTCGGCAGTCACGCAACACAACGGCATGATCCGCGCCGGAGCCAATCCACGCGGGATGCAAGGTTACGCCGTCGGGCGCTAACCCGCACCCTCGCGGCGCCCGTCGCTGTCAAATTGATGGCACGAAATGACGTGGTCCGCGCCGTCGCGCGAGTTAGGATTCCGGCCCTCACTTCAGCAGGGAAGGCCCACCATGACAGACGATAACCCGAGCATTTTGTCTCACGTATCCGTTGGCTCGAATGATGTAGATCGCGCCGCGGCGTTCTACGACAAGGTCCTCGCCCCGCTGGGCTGCAAGCGCGTGATGTCGTTCCCCGGCGCGGCAGCCTATGGCAAAGCCTTTCCGGAGTTTTGGGTGCAGACGCCGTTCGATGGCGGCAGGCCGGAAACCGCTAATGGCGTACATGTCGCGTTCATCGCCCCCGACCAAGCCGCGGTCGACGCGTTTTACGCGGCCGCAATGGAGCTCGGTGCGACCGACGACGGGAAGCCTGGTCCGCGTCCGCAATACGGCGATGCCTACTACGCCGCCTTCGTGCGTGACCTAGATGGCCACAAGATCGAAGCCATGTTTTGGGACGAAACGAAAGGTGCGGAACTCGGTTAGGGTTGCACCAACCCACCCGATAGCTGCAACACCTGCGCGGTCATATAGGCCGAGGACGGCCCCGCCAAGAACAACGCGGCCGGCACGATATCCTCGGGATCGGCGAAACGCCCCAGTGGGATCGTCGCGGTCGTCACCCCGGTTTTGAGTCCCATCGGGCCGATGACCTCGCCGTCGACGACCTTGACCTTGTTGGTCACCCCGCCCGGCGCGATCACGTTGCACCGCACGGTGGGCGCGTTTTCGACCGCCAGCGTTTTGGTCATGCTGATCAGACCGCCTTTGGCGGCGGCGTACGACCCGACACCCTTCACACCGCGATAGGCGACGCCCGATGCCGTGTTGACCACGGCGCCGTCACCGCTCGCATGCAGCAGGGGCATGGCGTATTTGCAGATCAGAAAGGCCGAGCGCAGGTTGCGGCTGATCACCTCGTCCCAGCTCCAGGATTCCAATTCGGTGATCGGGGCGGGGCCGTTGCCGGCGCCGACGAGGTTGATGACCGCATCCAAGACGCCGTCGGTCTTGTCGCCGATCTCGGCAATGGCGGCTTTGACCGAGTCTTCCTCGTGGGCGTCCATCGCGACGAAGGTCACGCCGTTCGGGCAAGGCTTTGCGTCATAGGTCTCCTGCATGTCGAGCACGTAGGTCTCGAGCCCGGTCGCGACGCAGCCCACGACGATCGCCGAGCCGATCCCGCCGCAGCCGCCCGCGACAACGACCTTGGCGCCTTTCGGCGGGCCGAGCCGCGCATAATCATAAGTTCGTGCCGCACACATGGCGTTCTCCCGTTTCGATGTTTGGCGAACTCTAGCCCCATGATGCGTCGGCGGCCCGCCTGCGCCATCCGGCGACCGGGATGCGAGCACCCGGCGCGATGCTAGAGGTCTCGGATATAGGTCGAGGGCGTGGTCGACAAATAGGCCGCGATGCAGGTGGCCACGTTCAGCTTGTCGCGCTTTGTCTGAAACAACAGCTCGGTCGCCGCCAGACTTTCGCCGCGCGCCTGGGCGCCGCGCAGGAGATCCTGGCGCAGCATTTCGCAGGGATTGATCGTCGCATAGCGAAACCCGATCAGGGTGCCGATCACGATAACGACGGCGGCGGCGATCATGGCGTAGGTGGCTTCGCGGGATAGGGCGACCACGGGTCCTCGGATCCGGTTGGCGTTCCCAGATTGGTACAACGCGGCCCCCGCGCTGGCCAGCCGCAAGGCTTGAATTTCCCGGCATCAGGCGCTTTATTGCCGGGCAACCAAGGGTGATTTTATGACCGCGCGTATTTTCCAGCCGCCTAAGAACGCCATGCAATCCGGTCGCGCCAATGTCCGGCGCTGGCGCTTGGAGTACGAACCGGCCGAACCGCGGGAAATCGAACCGCTAATGGGCTGGACCAGCTCGGCCGACATGCGCCAACAACTCTCGCTCAAGTTCGACACCAAAGAAGAGGCGGTGGCGTTTGCCGAGAAAGAGGGCATTCCCTACCTGGTTGTGGAACCGAAAACCCGCCGCATTCGGCCTAAAAGCTACGCCGATAATTTCAAGTCGGACCGTTTGATCTAGCCGCGGCCTTGCGCCGCGCAAGCCCACAAGGCTAGCCTTCGACCGTCTGACGGTCAGGAGGGGTTCATGCCGGTCAACGAAACACATGCCATGTTTCCGAACGCGTGGCACGACGAGCAGTCGCGCCAACACTTCGTGCGCAGCCTGAAGGTTCACATCGCGCAAGACGTGATGCCGGGCAACGAAAAGCTCTACCGCGGTCCGGTTCAGGACCGGTTCCGCAAGGAACACGGCCGCGACATCGAAACGCGCCGCGAGATTCGGGAAGAGCTGGGTAAAGAGCCCTTCAACCAAATCTGGAGCTCGATGCTGCGTACCAGCCAGGAAATGCTCTACGACACGGTGCGGCCCAGCATCGAACGCCAATTGCCCGATCTCGAACGCAAGGCGGAAAAATACAGCGGTAAGCTCGGCACGCTAAAGCTTAATCCCAATCTTAAGATGCCGCGCTATCACACCGCCGTCGACATCCACTCCAAACCCGGCGCCTACCACACCGACGTCACCGACAAAGGCGACATGGTCGCCGGCGCCGAATACGACCGCACGATTCATCTCTATTTCATGGGCCAAGCCGGGCCGAACAACGACGACATGGGCGTCTCGACCGGGACGTGGTTCAAGGAACGCTTCCCCGATTTCAAGCCCAAGCGCATCCTCGATATGGGCTGCACGGTCGGCCATTCCAGCGTGCCCTATGCCGACCACTTCCCGGGCGCCGAGGTCTATGCGATCGACGTCGCGGCCCCGTGCGTCCGCTACGCCCACCACCGCGCCGAAGCGCTGGGCAAGAAGGTTCATTTCAGCCAGCGAAACGCCGAACACACCGATTTCCCGGACGGCCATTTCGATCTGATCACCAGCCATCTGATGTTCCACGAAACCTCGGTAAAGGCATCGCGGGCGATCGTCAAAGAATGCTACCGGCTCCTCCGTAAAGGCGGGATCATGTTGCACGCCGATGCGCTGGGCCGCGGCGATCTCTACAGCAAATATTTCGTCGAGTGGAACGCCCATTTCAACGCCGAGCCCTACCTCGGCACCATGCAAGACGAGGACTGGAAGGCGATCTCCGTCGACGCCGGGTTCGATCCCAAGACCTACTTCGAGGACTCGGCCCCCAGCGCTTACGTCTCCCGCGCGGACCGCGGCGAAGGGAAAGGATTCGGCGCCTACAACGTCTTCGGCGCGGTCAAGTAGCGACCGTCCTCTTGGCGTCAAGATCTGCCGCAACCCCTCATCCCGAGCCGGGTGGCGGCGCCATTCGTGTCGAAGGGCGAAGGGTGTCACGGTCGGGCGCCGCCGCCCTGCGCGGGATGCGGTATTTTGGTGGCGAGCAGCGGTTCATGCTAATTGAAGGGCTAGGCGCCCTTAGCTCAGCTGGATAGAGCAACGGCCTTCTAAGCCGTAGGTC
>JAYONB010000018.1:0-51781 GCA_038121105.1 Alphaproteobacteria bacterium
CTATGCGATGCAGGCAGTGTTTGCGCACGACATGGGCGCCGCCCTAGCCGATCTCGATCAACCGATCCTGGTTTTCAATGTTCAGGACGATATCTACGACGCGACGGCCCGCTCGGCGGATGTCATGAAGAATGGGCGCGTCGTCGATCTGTCGCCGACGGGGCTGTGGCCGCTGGAAACGCGAACCGACGAGATCGTCGACCTCGTTCGTCGCCACTGCGCAGGCTAAACCGTCGGCGGCCCGTCCGCGGGCAGGTCGGTAATCAGCATCGATCCCGGTGCGTGGGTGATCGCGAGGGGAAGCTGCGCGTTGAGAAGCGCCAAGTGGGATGTCACGCCGCAGGCCCAAAACATCGGCACTTCGTTCGGCTGAACGTCTTGCGGTTCGCCCCAGTCCGGTTGCTCGACGTCATCAATGCCAAGATCGGAAGGATCGGCGACTTCAAGTGGCGCGCCATGGGCATGGGCAAATTGCGACGTCATCGCGCGCGCGCGGTCGACGTCTTTGGCGGCGATGGCGCGCATGGAAACGACGAGAGGCCCGCCAAAAGAACCTGCCGCTTGGGTCTCTCGGTTGGTACGAAAGGCGGCGATGTCGCCGCCCCGCTCGAGGTGGCGGAGGCGAATCCCCGCGCGCACGAGGGCTTCTTCGAAGGACAGCGAGCAGCCCAACAGGATAGCGACGGTGTCCGCTTGCCACAATTGCGTGATCTCCAAGAGGCGGTGCCGCGTGCCGTCCTGGCGGTGCAGATGGTAGGCCGGTAGATCGGTCCGCACGTCGATGTCCTGTCCCAGTGGTTCGAGGTTCGGATTGCCGGTTTCACCGACGCTGACGAGAGGGCAGGGGGCAGGGTTGCGTTCACAATAGGTTACGAACGAGCGCGCGCTAGCTTCAGGCAGAATCACTAGGTTGCACTGGAGTTTTCCGGGTGCAAAACCGGTTGTCGGCCCATCGTACCGCCCGGTTCGAAATACCGCTCGGAGCGCCGCCGGGCCGAGATCCTGTAAGTCGTCGAATCCGAGGGGCGACATTTCGGTCATGGCTCTATCATAGGGTGGACAATTCTCGAGGACGATCGCCGGGGTCCGGCGCTGGCGGTAATTGGCGTCTTGACGCTTGGAGTATACGGCCCGCGAGGATAGGGTACGGCTAGCATAAGAACTGGGAGGATTTTTCTATGCTGAGACGGACATTCATCAAGACTGCGGCGGCCGTGACCGGCGCTGCCGCGGTCGCCACACTTATTGCCGCCCCGGCACTTGCACAAACCAAATGGGACGCTTCCGTGCCTTGGGGGCCGAGCGAATTTCACACCAAGAACCTCATCCGCTTTGCCGAGGAAGTGGGGAAGGTCACTAACGGCGAGGTTCAGATCACGGTTCATACCGGCGGGTCCCTTGGCATCAAAGGTGCGGAATCATTGCGGTCCGTGCAGGACGGCATCGTCCCCATGGCCGAAATGGCGGGTTTCCAGCAGACCGGCGAAGAGCCGTTGCTCGGCTTTGAGGCTTTGCCGTACCTGATCAACGACTATGACGAACTCGAGATGTTCGTCGGCAAGATCAGAGGTCTCTATGAGGCGGCCTTCGAGAAGCACAACCAAAAGATGCTCTATACCGTGCCATGGCCTAGCCAGAACATCTTCACCAAGAACCCGGTGTCGAGCACGGCCGACCTCGAAGATTTGCGGATTCGGACCTACAACAAGACCTCGACTGAACTGATGACGGCTCTCGGGATGTCGCCGCAACTCATCCCTAGCCCGGATATCGTTCCGGCACTTGCGGCCGGTAGTATCGACGCGGTCATGACATCGGGTTCCACGGCTGTAGCCCAAAAGTATTGGGAGTTCCTGAATCACACCTACCGGACCAATCATCTTTGGGCGCTCAATCAGCTCACGGTCAATCTTGACGAATGGAACAAGCTGTCGGCCAAGAACCAGAAGGCGATCGAGGACTTGGCGCGGAAGCTCGAGCCGGAATTCTGGGACGTCAGCCGCGGTGAAGATGCCGTGAAGCTGAAGGAACTGGAAAACCAAGGGATGACTGTTGAGCCGATGAACGCAACAATCATCAAGGAAATGCAGGCTGAAGGCCGTAAGTTCTGGAAGCCGTTCACAGATTCGGTGGCCGGATCGGGCCCGATTCTGGAAGAGTTTCTTAAAGAAGCCGGCAAGTCCTAAACCGTAGATAAGAGCAAGCTAGGCGGGCGTCTTTGTGCGGCCGCCTAGCCGGTCTTTCATGATCCAAACTTTCTTGCGATCCATCGATGCGTTGTGCCGCGCGTCTGCCTGGCTGGCTGCGGTCACCCTGGCGGCGATGGGCCTGTTGGGCATGGTCGAGATTCTGTCGCGATGGTGGTTCAATTACTCGCTACCGTTCGCATTCGAATTCTCCGCCTACATGCTTGCGTTCATTATGTTCGGCGGGAGTGCTTGGGCGCTGACCGAGGGCGCTCATATTCGGGTCAACCTGATCATGCAGCCGCTGAGCCCGAAAGGCCGCCGGGTGATCGACTTGATCGGCACAACGTTTGCGCTCGGTATTTCGATTTACCTTTCGATCGCGTCGGTGCAGTTCACGGCGAGGACGTATGAGCTCGGTAGCGTTTCCTATTTTCCGAGTGAAACGCCCCTGGCCTGGCCGCAAACCGCATTGACCTTCGGCATTTGTCTTTTGACGCTGGCACTGCTGGCACGATTGATTCGCCTCTTGATAGGCGAGGAAACCGAAAAGGAGAAAGACAAGAACCTTGAGGAAACCTCGCTGTGACCCTGCCGGCACTGTCAGTCATCGTCATGTTGATCGTCTTCCTCGGTGCGGCCGTGTGGGTCGGGTTTGCGCTCGTGGCTGTGGGCATCATTGGCCTTGAGGTATTCAAGCCGAGCATGCCGGTGGCGAAGTTCTTAGCGCAAGATTTCTGGGGCAGCATGAGCAGCCCTGAATTGATTGCGCTGCCTTTGTTCATCCTCATGGGCGAACTGCTGTTTCATACACGGCTTTCGGAGATGCTATTTCGGGGCCTATCGCCCTGGACCACCCGTTTACCGGGTCGTTTGATGCATGTGAACATCCTGGGATGCACGATGTTTGCTGCTGCGTCCGGATCATCGGCCGCCACGGCGGCAACGGTCGGACGGATTACGCTGACCGAGCTTTTCAAGCGCGGGTACAACCGTGAGATCGCATTAGGATCTCTTGCCGGCGCCGGCACCCTTGGGTTGCTGATCCCGCCGTCGATTATTCTCATCATCTACGGCGTGCTGACCAAAGCCTCGATCCTTCAGTTGTTTATCGCGGGCATTCTTCCTGGCCTGATCCTCGCGGCCAGCTATATGGTCTATATCGGCGTTCGCGCGGCCATCAACCCAAAGCTGACACCCGCCACTGCCGAAGAATTCACCTGGGGCGATCGTTGGCGCGGCATCATCGATCTGACGCCGATCGTGTTTTTGATCGCGTTGGTGTTGGGGTCGATGTACTCGGGCAAAGCCGGGCCGTCTGAGGCGGCGACGGTCGGTGTATTTGGCGCCCTTGTGGTGGCGGCCTTCCAACGGTCCCTCAATCTGAGAACTCTTCGTCTTGCGTTGATGGGGGCAATCAAGACCAGCAGCATGATCGGTCTAATCTTGGCGGGTGCGCTGTTCTTGTCGAAAGCCATGGCCTTTCTTGGCGTCCCGCGTCAGGTCGCCGATTTCATTTCCGCGATGGAACTCGGACCGTTCGGCCTAATTGCCGTCTTGTTGGTGTTTTACGCCATCCTAGGCATGGTCCTCGACGGCCTGTCGGCCATCGTGATGACCCTCCCGATCACGTTTCCGCTGGTCGTTGCGGCGGGATTCGATCCGATCTGGTTCGGTGTCTTTTTGGTGGTGGTGGTCGAGATGTCTCAGATTACGCCGCCCGTCGGCTTTAACCTTTTCGTGGTGCAAGGATTGACCGGCGATTCGATCGGCAAGATCACCCGGGCCTCGATTCCGTTCTTTTTGATCATGGCGGCGTTCGTTGTCCTCATCGCCATTTTCCCCGAGATCGTTACTTTCTTGCCCGGTACCGCCGGAGACCTGAACTAAAACAGGCCGCTAGTTCCCGGGAACGGGCGCGTCGAGGTCGATGCGGCGCACCACCGGATTGTCGCCGCGACGCGTCCACTGTGCCATTCCGCCCGCGTAAAGCTTGGCGCTTCGATTGCCCAAGATTTGGGACATGACGAACCACCCGAGCGATCCCTCAAGCGATGAATCGCCAATAGAAATAACGCGGCCTTGCGTCGGAATTTTTGCGTGGGCGAACAGGCGAAGGAGCTGATCCCTGCTACGGAACCCGCCGCCGCCATCTTGCATGAGCCAATCGGTCGGGAGGTGCTTGGTGCCCGGAATTGCGCCGTAGGTCTTGGTGACATTCGCTTTATTGATCCCGAGATAGTTCGCGTACGGCCGGTGGTCGACCAGAACGCTAACGCCCAATGCGCCAAAAACGTCGTCGTACTCGGCCAAATGACGTGCCCGACGTCGCGGGCTGTATTCCGTTGCCCGTCTTGGCGTTCCTTCACCCTTTTCGACTTTTCCGCGGGCGCTTCTGAATGCGCGTAGCCCGCCATCGAGAATCGAAACCTCTTGGTGCCCAAAGTAGGTAAACGTCCAGAAAACGTCGGTGGCCACCGACATGTCGCGCTCGGATCCACCGGTCGCCACCAGAACGACGTGGCTGTCGTTCGTGATGCCTAGGCCGCCGACAAGGCGGGCGAATTCGATTGGGGAGGGTAGCACGACGCCGAGTTCTTCGGTGAAGAAGCGCCACCCGTCGTCCGGGTAGTCCGTGTGAATGGCGCCCGGGACATGGCGACGTTGGTAGTTTCGCGCGGATTGGACATCAAGAAAGACGACGTTGGGATTGGCGACGTTCTGAACCGCCCATCTTCCATCCACGAGGGCGGCCGCTGCATGAGCGGGCGCGGTCCAAAGGAACGCGAGAGCGACAATTACAGCAAGACGAAGAGACACGGTTCTCTTTCCATCGAGTGTGGCCCACCCGTCCGAGATTGGAACGGGCAGCCTTGTATTGCGGGAAATCGTCTCAGTTTGGTCCAAAAGGCGTTCTGAGAACTCGGTTCTTACGGCCGGTTGCCTTGATCGGCGCAAGGTCCATGCCAGGCCGATAGGCGGTGTCCATCTTCGTCTGGCATGCCGGTATTCGCTATAGCGACCGTCACAGACGGTGCCGAAGGCCGCCGCGGGCCTTGACAGATCGGCGCCGACACCGACGATGCCCCGCGATGACTGATCCAATGCCACGCGTCGCCGATGTTTGGGCCAACTATTGGGATGCCGCTTTTTTTGCGGCCTATCCGCAAATGCAGGCGCTCTACGATCGCTTAGCAATGCCGGACCGTGCGGCAGTCACGGGTGAGAAATTGGCGCGCGAGGCGGATGCCGGCGGGGTCGACCGGATCGTTCTGTCGGCGACGGATTTTCCCGGGACACCGTGCGACAACCGAAAGATCGCGGAGATTGCGGCGGCGGGTGCGGACCGGATTGTCGGCTGCGCGAGTGTCGACCCTCGACGGGGGATGGAGGGCGTTCGAGAGTTGCGCCGTGCCGTCAACGAGGATGGGTTGCGCGCCTTCAAGGTGCTGCCGTTCCTCTACGGTGCGCCGCCCAACGACGCGATCTACTACCCCTTTTACGCCGCGTGTGTTGATCTCGGCATTCCGATCCTGGTTTTGACGGGCCACACGGCCGTCATGGAACGGTCGGAAGTAGGCCGCCCGTTGTATCTCGACGACGTTGCGCTCTATTTTCCCGATCTCACGATCATTGCCGGTCATGCGGGATTCCCGTGGACAGATGAACTCATCGGGCTGGCGTGGAAACACGAGCGTGTCTACATCGACACCTCGGGCCACCGCCCGAAATACCTGCCACCGGCGCTGAAGCACTTTTTGAACTCGTACGGTCGAGAGAAAGTGCTGTTCGGAACGGGGTATCCGTTCATGGATTACGCGAAGCCGGTTGCTGATGTTGCATCCATGGATCTGCGACCCGAATCGCGTCGTGCCTTCTTGTGGGATAACGCGGCCGCGATTTGGGGTTGGTCGTGACACAGGCCGGCCTTCTCAATGGGGTCACGGTTCTGGACCTGTCGATGTTCATTGCAGGCCCCTTCGGAACGATGCTGTTGGCGGATTTGGGCGCGGAGGTGATCAAGATAGAACCGCCGACGGGAGACCCAGTCCGCAGCAACCGCATCGGGCCCCAGGTGCGGGGAGAGAACGCGCAATTCCAAAGCTATAACCGAAACAAGAAAAGCGTCGTCTTGGATCTCAAGAACGAACGCGGCCTTCAGGTTTTCGACGACCTCGTAAGGACGGCGGATGTCGTTTTCGATAACTTTCGGCCAGGCGTATTGGCTCGCCTAAAGCTCGATCATGATCGGTTGGCGACTATCAACCCGGCAATCATTTCCTGTTCGGTGAGTGCATTTGGCCAGGATGGCCCGTGGGCAAAGCGGGCGGGCTACGACCTCACCGTGCAAGCACTGGGCGGCGGCATGAGTCTAGCCGGCCATGAGGCGACAGGCCCCGCGCACGTTCCCTTTCATCTCGGGGACACGGCAGGCGGGATGTTCGGGGCTTTGGGACTGCTCGCCGCCTTAGTTCAAAGACACCGCACCGGTAAGGGCCGTCGTATCGATGTTTCGATGTTCGATGCGCAAATCGCGTTGTTGGGCGACGAGATCACCAACTACTCGGTAAGCGGCGAACTTTCGCCGCCACATGGGTCGGGCCACCCCAATTTCTTTCCCTACCAATCCTTCGCGACCAAAGACGCGCCGATCGTCGTCGCCGCCGTAGGGGTCGAGAAGTATTGGGCGGCTTTTTGCGAGGTGATCGGGCGCCCCGATCTTGCTGGCGATACGCCTTATGGAAGCAATGCGGCGCGGGTCGCACACCGTCAGACTTTGGAGCCGGAGATCGCTGCGGTGCTAAAGACCAAATCCAGACAGGCCTGGCTGGATTTATTTGCCGATGCCGATGTCCCTGCCGCCCCTATCCAAAATGTTGCTGAAGCCATGGCGGCGCCACAGACCACAGCCCGCGACATGGTGCCCCAGTTTGATGTTGAAGGCACGACGGTCGCGCTCGCCGGAAATCCGGTGAAGGCTGTCGGTGACGAAACCCACTATTCCCCGGCACCGGTCCTTGGCGCAGACGGTCCTGCGATCTTGGCCGAACGACTAGGTTACGATGGGGCCCACCTAACGGCGTTGGAAGCGCAAGGGGCTTTCGGGAGGCCCGTCAAGAAGGGGGCATAGGAATCAACACCGTTTCCGCCGACGACCCTCACGCACGCCAAAGGCTGCCGGTCAAAGGCTCCCATATCGCGTTCGTCGACGAGGGTAAGGGCCTCCCGCTGGTGATGCTGCAAGGGAATCCGACGTCTTCCTACCTGTGGCGCAACGTGATCGCCGGTTTGAGGGCGCGCTTTCGGTGCCTTGCACCAGATCTTATTGGCATGGGCGAGTCGGGGAAGCCGGAGGGTTGTGACTACCGGTTCATGGACCACGTCGCCTATCTGGACGCCTGGTTCGACGAGATGGCGCTTGGCCCGCATATTTTGGTCGGTCATGGGTGGGGCGCGACGCTGGCCTTCCATCGAGTTCGCCGCCAACCCCAGAAGGTCTGCGGTATCGCCTATTGCGAACCGGTCGTTGGAGAGCGTGGTTGGGCGGACTTCCCGGAGTCTCGGCGGTCGTATTTTCAATCGTTGCGCGGCCCGGATGGCGCACGCTTGGTCCTACAAGATAACATTTTTGTCGAAGCGATTCCCCGAAGCGTCGCGCGTGATTTGTCTCCGGAGGAAATGGCGCGCTACAGGGCGCCATTCGAGGCGCCGGGCCGATCGCGACTACCAACCTTGATGTTTCCACGGGAACTGCCGATCAGCGGTGAACCCGCCGACGTTGTCGCCACCACGAAAGCCGATGCCGCCCATATGGCGGCTTCCGACCTTCCCAAACTGCTGATGCTGGTGACCGCCGGTACCGGTCTGACGGGACGTCAACGGGAGGAGTGCCGCCAGTGGCCCAACCAAACCGAAGTCACCCTGCGTGGAAATCACTTCGTCCAGGAAGATAGCCCGGTCGAGATGGCCATGGCCATCGGCGCCTTCGCCGACGCCGCATTCTCGACCGCGTGACCGCCAGACGAACCTAGTCTGGCCCGACGTTTGATGGCGGTGGTTCGCGTGCGAAAAAGACGGCAACGATAACGGGAGGCGAGCACGTGGCGGTCCAAGAATCAGACGCAATGGATTCGTTGGAAATGGAGGCCGAACTTGTTGCCCGCGCGCGCGCGTTGGGGCCGCAATTGCGCGAAACGGCGGCCGAAACCGAGGCCAATCGTTCGGTACTCCAACGCAACATGCGGGCCATATTCGATCACCAACTGGTGCGGTTCTTTCAACCCAAGCGGCACGGCGGGCTAGAGCTGGAATGGGGTGCCCAATTCGCGATCGGTCGGGAAGTGGCGAAACACTGTCCCTCCACCGCTTGGATCGTTGCGGTCGTGGGTGCGCATGCGTGCTTCCTCGGACGCATGCCGGGTGAGGTGCAGGATGAGGTCTGGGGACCGCGTCAGGATCAACTGATTGCGACGGCATCCGTAAAACGCCACGGCGGGGCCACGCGCGAAGCCGGGGGTATCCGGGTTTCGGGCCAGTGGGGGTTCGCCTCCGGATGTGATCATGCGGAATGGGCCATGTTTGGCGTTCACGTCGACGGCGATAAGGTGCCCACGCAAGTCGTCGTCCCACGTTCGGATTGGAGCATCGCTGATACCTGGCATGTCGCGGGAATGCGTGGCACCGGCACCAAAGACTTGGTCTTGGAGGACGTTCTCGTGCCACATCATCGGACGCTTCCAGCTGATACCTGGATTGGCGCGAACCCTCCCGGTAGCGAGGTCAATGACGGCTACATCTATCGGGTGCCCTTTCTCCCATATGTCGGCACCAGTCTGTTGGGGCCGTTGTTCGGTGCCGCCGAGGGGGCTTACAACGATTATTGTGTCATCACCGCGGAACGGACCGGCACGATGACCGGCGAAGCCGTCGCCGAAAACGCACCGGTTCAGCTGCGAGTTGCCGAGAGCGCGGCGGAGCTTCACGCCGCCGAGGTGATCATGACGGAACAGATCGCGTACCTTCGTGATGCCGGAAACAACGATAGGACGATCCCGGCGACGAAACGGTTGGAAATCAATCGCGACCGAGCCTTCGTCGCCAAGCTTTGCGTCCAGTCGACCGAGCGATTGGTTGGCATGATGGGAGCGATGGGGATCTTCGACGGCAACCCCGTGCAGCGGCACCATCGCGATGTAATGGCCATGGCCACCCAAATTGGCGTCAACTGGGATCGCAATATGTTGTCGTACGGCAAGTGGGCGCTTGGCCTTCCGACCGGTGATGCGCAGGCGGACCAAGAATTGGGTCGCGCCGTATCCTAGGAAAGACAAGAATATGGCAGTGATGGAACAAAGTGATACCCCCCAACCCACGCTTGAGGAGATTCTCAAGCGCGCAGAGGGGATGTTGCCTGCATTGCGTGAGCGCGCGAAGGAAGCAGAAGAGCTTCGCCGCTTGCCTGACGCGACCGTCGAAGAACTATATGAAAACGGGATGATGCGTCTGCTCCAACCCAAGCGTTACGGTGGGTACGAGATGGACTGGGCAGCGCATGCGGAAGCCGCGCGCGTCCTTGCCCGCGCCTGTTCGTCAACCGCTTGGATCGTTTCCGTGGTCGGTGCCCATGCCGCGATTCTCGCGCGGATGCCCAAACAATGCCAAGACGATGTCTGGGGCCCGAACCAAAACCAGGTTATCGCAACGGCTTCGGCGCGCAAGGAAGGAACGGCACGAAAGGTTGACGGCGGCTACGTTGTCGCGGGCACTTGGCGGTTCGCTTCAGGCGTGGACCATGCCGATTGGTGCATGGTGCCAGCACCGTTGGAGGCCAAGGAGCGTGGTCTTCACGATGCACCTGGCTTCATGCGGGTTCTTATGCCGAAAAGCGACTACACCATTCTCGACACGTGGTTTGTGTCCGGGGTCAAAGCGACCGGCAGCAAAGACGTGCGGTGCGACGACGTCTTTGTGCCGGATTACCGCGTCATGGATTCGCGGGCGACGTTCGCACCGAACCCACCGGGCGCGGAGGTCAATCCGGACCACTACCTCTACACGCTAGAATTTGGTCCCTATTTCGGCTCAAGTCTGTTGGGGCCAATGCTCGGTGCCGCCGAAGGCGCTTACGCCGACTACAGAGACATTACCGCTGTTCGCGAAGGCGCGTTATTCGGGGGTAAGGTCGCCGGCTTGGCCCAAGTACAGCAACGTCTCTCAGAGTCAGCAGCGGAGATCAAAGCGGCCCGTTTGATGTACGAGAGCAACAACCAAATTCTCCATGAGCGCGGCGTTGCAGGCGTGGGGTTGACCGCCGCGGAACTCGTAGAGATGAACCGCGACCGCGCGTTCGTTGCCAAACTTTTGATCTCGGCAGTGACCCGTTTGGTTCGGCAGATGGGTGCGATGGGACTTTACGACGACAATCCGGTTCAACGTCACTACCGGGATATCGCCGCAATGGGGACGCAGATTGCGGTGAACTGGGACCGAAACATCACGCCGTTCGGCAAGAACGAACTCGGATTGGGTGCGGACGACGTCGGCTACCACCAAGCAAAGAAACCAAGTTGAGCGACGCAGCGACGCCCGACGACCTTTCTTTTTGGCGGCGTCCGGAAAACGTCAACCGCGCCTACGTTGATGGGCGATACGGTCAACTGCATTATCGGTGGGCCGAACCCGCTTCTGGAGACCGGACACCGGTTCTCTTCATTCACTCCAGCCCGAGTTCGGGTCGTATGTGGGAGTCCGTTTTGGCGGTGCTCGGCCAGGATCGGCGAGCGTTCGCACCGGATACGCCGGGGTTCGGCGATTCCGATCCGCCCCCCACACCACCCGAGATCGCCGACTACGCCGCCACGATGGGCGCCTTCGTGGATGGCCTTGGGATTGGAGAGATAGATGTGGTGGGCTACCACACGGGATCCAAGACCAGCGTCGAACTTGCCCTGCAGCGCCCCGACTTGGTGCGGGGGCTGGTGCTCGTATCTGCGCCGATTTACTCGGACGAAGAACTGGCGAAGCAGAAGCGTGACTACGCGCCCGAAACGATCAAGCGCGATGGCTCGCACCTTAGGTGGCGTTGGAATTTTTCGAAGACGTTTCGCAAAGACGATGTCCCGTGGATCGTCTCGCATCGCAGTATCGCCGAGGCGCTAAAGGGTGGACCCCAGGCGCCCTGGGGACACCGCGCGGCCTTCAATTACCATCACGCAGAAAATCTACCGAAGGTGCGCCAGCCGGTTCTCGTCCTCAATTTTGGGGACGACTTAACGCTACCCACCGCCCGCGCGGCGGAATATGTCGCGAATGGACACGTTGAAGATCTGCCCGCCTTTTCTCACGGGTCGATTGATGTTCACGCGGAGGCCTTCGCGGCGCGCCTACGCGATTTTTTCGACGGTTCAGCCACGTCGTTGCCGAGCGATAACGCGGCGCCAAAACCCGTCCCCGCACCGCCGAAAATAGAATCCCCGACGATCCGAAAATCCTTTCATCCCGGACCCCATGGCTTGATCCACCTGCGCGGCGCCGGCGAGGGTGCAAAGACGCCTTTTGTCATGTTTCACATGAGTCCGAATTCCGGGCGCATCTATGAGGCCCTGCTTGCCGAAATGGGCCGTGATCGGTCGGCGCTGGCGCCGGACACGCCTGGGTTTGGCGAATCCGATCCGCCGCATTCGGCGCCCACGATCGAAGACTATGCCGCCTGTATGGGGGGGATGGTCGACGATTTGGGTCTCAAGCGTATCGATGTCATGGGATACCACACGGGTTCCCAAACGGCGATGGAATTGGCCCGCCAACGGCCTGACCTCGTGGGCAAAGTTGTGATGGTGTCGGCGCCGCTTTACACGACCGAGGAACGTGAAATCCGCCACGGGCGCAACAAGCCGCTTGAGATCAAGGAGGATGGCTCCCATCTCATCGACCGATTCGCCGGTTTATGGGAATTCTACGGGGAAGAGGTGGAAGAGGGGGTTGTGGCGCGCAACTTCTGTGAGTCGCTACGGGGCGGACCGCTCGCCTGGTGGGGGCATCGCGCCGCATTTACTTATGCCATGGCCGACAACCTGCCGTCCGTTGAGCAGCCGATCTTGCTGCTCAACCCCGACGACGATCTAGCCGAACAGACCCCGCGGGCTGTCCCGCTCCTCAAGAACGGCCGAATTCACGATCTCCCCTATTCACACGGGATGCTGGATGCGCATACTGCGGAAATCGCAGCAATCTTAAGGCAGTTCCTGGATTTCTAAGCCACGAAACTTTGATGCTTGCCAACGTCAACCGACCCGGGGACACTGCGGACCCGCCGGGACAGAGCGACGCGCCGCCTGATGGAAATCCACTACGAACTATACGTTAAACAGAACAACCGCTGGATACTGGAAGCCAACTTCCAGTCCCATCAGCGGGACGAGGCCGTTGACGACGCCAAGCAAATGGCGAAGCAACCCCATATCCAATCGGTCAAGGTTGTGCGCGAGCAGCGCAATCCGGCTACGGGGCTAAGCCGCGAGTCAACGATCTACTCCAGCGAAATAAAAAAGGGGCAACAAACCGGCCGCAAGGACCCCGGGGCTGATGATTTCGGCGATTTTGACGATGACTTTGGTGGCGATGACGATTTCGGCGGTTTTGAGGATGATGACTACGGTGGTGGTGGTGGCTGGGACGATTTCGAAGTCGACGTAGGCGGCGGCTGGGACGACTATGACGACGAAGAGGCGGCTCCGGTGGCGGGCGGCACCCGGGCGGCTGCTCGAAGCGTTCAAAACGTCGTTTCGGGCCCGGAAGCTGTTGTTTTAACTAAGATTCTCGTTATCGTTACAGCTAGTTTGGCGTTTGCCGCGATCGTCACTTGGATGGTCCAACGGGGCAGCTTCTAGGTCGTCGGCGGCAAAACAAGGTTTGCCAAGAGCGCAACGTAGGCCCGATGTTTCTCGACCCACAAAGTTTCATCATTTTTGTTGGCGCGTTTATTGTCTGCAGCGCGCTGCTTGGGATGATCTTTTTCACCGGCGAAGACTTTCAGGTGCTGCGGCGTATGGCCGGATTGCCGGCACGACCCCTATCCCGAGAAATCGGCAATTCGCCGGCGGCCGTTACGGAGGCGATCGCAGAAGCGGCTGCAGATGCCGAGGATGAAGGCGAGGGAGAAGGCGAAGAGGAGGAACCTCAACCCGAGGGAGACTCCGACGCCGCAACTCAAACCGTCATGAAGTTCCTCGAAGGGTCAATTGCGCATCTCATCAAAGAAGACATCCATATCTCGGGGGCCGACAAGTTTGGCGCAAACCTTTTTCTTGCCGGTGCCGCCGAGGTTATTAAGGAAGAAAACAAGCTGAACGACAGTCAGTTTGTCGAACTGCTCAAAAAGGCCCTGGCGCTCATCGGAAACAAGGATGATGCGGCGCAAAAGCTGGCCGATCGGTATGAGGAGTATCTGCTTGAGCCGCAGTATATCGGCACGTTTCAAGCAGGCTCAAAGGCACTTCGCAAGTTCGCCAAAGGTGACGAAAAGGCGCTCGGCGCCATGGCGAAAGCGATCGATAAGTGGCGGAACCCCAAGGAAACCGATGTCGCCAAGAATGACGGGCCTATCTTGGTGTTGTTCACCGATATCGTCGGTTCGACCAAGATCACCCAAGAATTGGGCGACGAGGGAGCTCAAAAAATCGTCCGAGCGCACAACGCGATCGTTCGGGTGGCGCTGAAAGATTACGGAGGCACTGAGGTCAAACACACCGGCGACGGGATCATGGCCCGTTTCGGGCACTCGCATCAGGCCGTGGAAGCGTCCTTGGTCATGCTCAAGGGCGTTGCGGCGCATAACAAGGAGTGGCCAGCATTGCCTCTCCACATGCGGATCGGCATCAATGCCGGGGAGCCCATCGTCGAGGACAACGATCTGTTTGGCTCGACCGTACAAATGGCTGCACGAGTGTGTGATGCCGCCGAAACAGATGGCGTCCTGGTTACTAACATCGTCCGTGAATTGTGCACGGGTAAGTCGATCAAATTCAAAGAGGCCGGCAAATACGGCATGAAGGGGATCGACGGACCGGTGACCCTCTACACCCCAGCCTAAGTCGTCCTAGGGACAACCTGAGAGCGTTTGCGGCGTGGCCTTGCCCTGGTAGGCTCATTGATTGGGGTATCCAACGAAAAGGCCGCTGCGATGTCTTCCTCCGTCGCCCACGATTCCAGTCCCAACAACCTTGACGCCCTTTGGAAGCCGTTTACGGCCAATCGGCAATTTAAAGCCAATCCGCGCATGCTGGTTGGCGCAAAAGGCATGTACTACACCAGCCACGACGGCCGCCAGGTTCTCGACGGGACAGCGGGCCTTTGGTGCGTCAACGCGGGCCACTGTAACGACCACATCGTGTCCGCTGTCCAGGCGCAGGTCGCGCGCATGGATTACTCCAAGGCGTTTCAGATGGGCCATCCCGCCGAGTTCGAACTCGCCGCCCGGCTCGTCGCAACGACTCCCGGCGATCTCGATCACGTTTTCTTCGGGAATTCTGGCTCAGAGGCTGTCGATACGGCACTGAAGATTGCGCTTGCCTACCACCGCCTCCGGGGCGAGGGCGGCCGGTCTCGTCTGATCGGTCGGGAGAAGGGCTACCACGGCGTCGGGTTCGGTGGCATTTCGGTCGGGGGTATGGTCAACAACCGCAAATTTTTCGGGCCGATGCTTTCCGGCGTGGATCATTTGCCGGCGACCTACAGTCGCGAGCATCAAGCCTTCTCTCGCGGAGAACCGGAGTGGGGCGCGCATCTTGCCGACGATCTCGAGCGGATCGTGGGATTGCACGATGCCTCAACGATCGCGGCGGTGATCGTCGAACCGGTATCGGGTTCGGCCGGCGTATTGATCCCGCCCAAGGGCTACCTCAAGCGCTTGCGTGAAATATGCGACAAGCACGGCATTCTGTTGATCTTCGATGAGGTCATTACGGGTTTCGGACGGCTCGGCGCGACATTCGGCGCGGACTATTTCGATGTCCTGCCAGACATCATGACGACCGCAAAAGGTCTCACCAACGGGACCGTTCCAATGAGTGCCGTATTTGTGCGTAAACACGTCTACGACGCCTTCATGGACAACTCACCCGAAGGTGCGATCGAGTTGTTTCACGGCTACACCTATTCCGGTCACCCTCTTGCTTGCGCCGCTGGCCTCGCCACGCTCGATGTTTATCGAGACGAAGGCCTGTTTGAGCGTGCCGCGTCGCTCGCACCCTATTGGGGGGACGCGGCGCACAGCCTAAAGGGCACAGGTCATATCGTTGACATCCGAAGCATCGGGATTGTTGCGGGTGTCGAGATGGAGCCAAGGCCCGGCGCGCCAGGCGCCCGGGGCTACGAAGTTTTCACGAAGTGCTACGAGGCAGGGGTCCTCGTGCGTGCCACTGGCGATATCATCGCGGCCTCGCCACCACTCATCATCGAGAAGTCCGAAATCGATCAATTATTCGAGACGTTGGGCCGCATTATCGGCGAGGTTGACTAATTGCTATGAGAGTTGGTGTTCCTAAAGAAATTAAGAACCACGAGTACCGAGTTGGTCTGACGCCGGGCAGCGTTCGCGAGGTGGTACATCGTGGGCATGAGGTCGTTGTTCAGACCAACGCGGCCCACGTCATTGGTTTGGAAGACGCGCATTATCGGCAAGCTGGCGCTACCATTGTCGAGACCGCTTCGGAGGTCTGGTCGACCGCTGATATGGTCGTCAAAGTCAAAGAGCCGCAGCCGAGCGAGTACCCTTTGATTCGCGAGGACCAGGTCCTGTTCACCTACCTTCACCTCGCACCGGATCCTGGCCAAACCCAGGCGCTAATCGATTCAAAGTCGGTCGCCATCGCCTACGAAACAGTGACCGATCCCCGGGGCGGCCTTCCTCTTCTCACGCCGATGAGTGCGGTGGCGGGTCGCATGTCGGTGCAGGTCGGCGCGCACTGCCTTGAGATCGAAATGGGTGGTCGCGGCCAGCTTTTGGGCGGCGTACCAGGCGTGCCCGCAGCGAAGGTGGTAATCCTGGGCGGGGGTATTGTCGGCACGCACGCCACGTCGATGGCGGTGGGTCTCGGCGCCAGCGTGTGGGTGATCGACATGAATCCCCAACGCTTGTACGAACTCGACCTTCAGTTCGGGTCCAAAATTCACACCGTGTTCTCCACGATGGACGCGATCGAGGAGCACGTTCTTGAGGCAGATCTGGTCATCGGCGCCGTTCTCGTCGCGGGCGCAGAAGCGCCGAAGCTTGTATCGGCCGAGATGGTAAAAAAGATGCGGCGTGGCGCCGTCATGGTCGATGTGTCGATCGATCAAGGGGGGTGCTTCGAAACCAGTCGTCCGACCAGCCATGCGGAGCCGACTTATATCGTCGACGATGTCGTCCACTACTGCGTCACCAACATGCCGGGTGCAATGGCGCGAACGTCGACATTCGCGCTCAACAACGCGACGTTGCCGTTTGTTCTCGATCTAGCTGATAAGGGGTGGCGCCAAGCGTTGCAGGATAACCCCCACCTGGCGAACGGGCTCAATGTTCATGGCGGCATTGTGACCAATGGACCTGTCGCGCGAGCCTTGTCGTTGCCTTATCGCGCGGTGTCTGAAGTGCTTGCCGCTTAGTTCTGCCGGACTCAGATATCCACGACCTTGCCGGGGTTCATGATGTTGTTCGGATCGAGCGCGCGTTTCATCTTGCGCATCAGGTTGATCTCGACACCCGATTTGTAACGTAACACCTCGTCGCGCTTGAGCCGTCCCAGCCCGTGCTCGGCACTGATGCTGCCGCCCAGGGCGTGGGCGATGTCGTGGACCTGGCGGTTCACCTCATCCCATTTCTTGAGGAACTCGTTTGCCGCCATGTCGGACGGCTGCGTGATGTTGAAATGCGCATTGCCGTCACCGAGGTGGCCGAAGATGCACGGACGCGCACCGGGCACTGTATTCATCACCGCCGCCGTCCCGCGCTCCACCAACTCGGCGAACGCTGCGATCGGTACCGACACATCGTGTTTGATGCTCGCGCCTTCGCGGGTCTGGGCTTCGGGGATGGTCTCGCGCAAATGCCACAGGGCCGCAGCTTGTGCGACTGACTGTGCGACCGTCGCATCGACGACGGTTCCACGATCGAGTGCGCCGGCAATGACGTTTTCGACCGCTGTCCGCATGCTGCCTTCGCCATCTGACGTTGATACCTCCATCAGGACATACCAACGTGCCGCCGTTTCGAGGGGCGCGCGTGCACCCGGCATGTGGGCCAAGACGAGGTCGAGGGCGAATTGCGAGATTAGTTCGAAAGCCGAAGCCTGCCCCCCGGTCGCATTTTGGATTTCGGTCAATAAATCCATGGCCGTTGCGATTGAGGGTACGGCGACAAATGCCGTGGTGATGTCTGTCGGTTTAGGGAAGAGCCTCAGCACTGCACCTGTAATGACACCGAGGGTGCCTTCGGCACCGATAAAAAGATGCTTCAGGGCGTATCCTGTGTTGTCTTTGCGCAGGGCCCGCATGCCATTCCAGATCTCACCGGTGGGCAAGACCACCTCGAGTCCAAGGACAAGGTCACGAGTGTTTCCGTACCGGAGCACGTTGGTGCCACCGGCGTTCGTCGACAGGTTGCCCCCGATTTGGCACGATCCTTCCGCTGCAAGGCTCAACGGAAACAGGCGGTCGACATTCTGTGCTGCCGCCTGGATATCCGAGAGGATGCAGCCGGCGTCGACCGCCATGCTGTTGTTCTCAGGCGATATCGAGCGGATCTGGTTCAGTTTGGATAGGGACAAAACCACTTCTTTGCCCGTTTCGAACGGCACGCTACCGCCGACGAGGCCGGTGTTCCCGCCTTGGGGCACGATAGGCGTCAGCGTTTCGTGACAGATCGACACAATCGTCGCCACCTCCTCAACCGTTCGAGGCTTCAGAACCAGTGGTGTGCGTCCTTCGAACAAGCTGCGTTGGTCCCTGACGTAGGGGGCAACACTGTCAGGATCCTCGATCCATCCGCCAGCCCCGGTCGCTGCTTTCAGGCGGCGAATGACCTCGTCGCTGACCGGAAAACGGTCTGTCATCGGGCGGCCGCTCGGCGAAGGCGATCGTTGATCGCCACGCCAAGTCCTTCGTTGGGAATCGGCGCCACGGCTATAGCGTCGAAGTCCGGGCGATCAAGTTCATGCAGCATCGCAAATAGGTGGGCGGCGGCTTCTTGGAGATTGCCTCGTTCGCTGAGGTTGAGGGCAGTCGCGGCGCCGCGCGGCATACGCTGTCCGAATGCCAGCAAAGCTTCGCCCGCAGCAACCTCGGTGGCATTGAGACGAATGGGCAAATTCGGCGCGTAGTGGCTTTGCAGTTGACCTGGTGCGTGAACGGTGTCGCCGGGGAGGGGTTCGCGCAGGCGTAAGCCGACCAAGTCTTCGATTGCCTCGCTTTCGATCCCACCCGGCCGGAGCAGCCACACGGCATTGTCAAAGCAGCCGACAACGGTGGACTCCAAACCCACTCGGCAGGGGCCCCCATCGAGAACCATGCGGACCTCGTTACCGAAGCTCCGCTCGACATGTTTGGCGGTCGTCGGGCTAAGTTGGCCTGACATATTCGCACTCGGTGCTACCAGAGGGCCTCCGAAGGCGGTGAGAAGCGTCCGGGCTACGCGGTGGTCCGGCGCGCGTAATGCGACCGTGCTGAGACCGGCGGATGCCAGCCGCGATACAGGGCAGCCCTCTCGGCGGGGCAATACAAGCGTCAGGGGGCCCGGCCATAGGGCTGCTGCAAGGAGCTCTGCGCGGTCATCGAGAACGGCCAGATCCTCCGCGCTTCCCGGGTTGCCGATGTGCACGATCAACGGATTGAATTCGGGGCGTTTCTTCGTCTCGAATACACGCGCCACCGCACGGTCATTCGTTGCGTCGGCCCCAAGGCCATAAACCGTTTCGGTTGGAAACGCGACCACGTCACCCTCCCGAAGGAGGTCGACAGCGGCTTCGATATTGCTTTTGACTGGTGCGTAGATCGGCATGCTAAGTGGGTCTTGCTCGTGAACTGCGTTGCACGTTGGACCCCTGATTTGTAGATCGTCAAGGTCATCTTGTACGGGTTCCCCTGGGGCAAGGTGCGGCGATTGCGTGCCCTGACGCTTCTGGCTACCTTCCGGAAACCCTGAGATTGCGGCGCCAGCGCGCCGCGGAGAGCGGATAAGGAAAGCCCCATGGCAGATTACCAGGCGCCCTTGCGCGACATGCGTTTCGTTTTGAACGAAGTATTGGATGCGGCTCAACTGGCCCAACTGCCCGGTCTCGAAAACGCGACGCCCGATCTTGTCGATGCCGTTCTCGAAGAGGCCGGGAAGATGGCGACGGGCGCCATTGGTGTGCTCAACACGACCGGCGACCAGCAAGGTAGTCAGCTGAATGGCGACGAGGTGACGACGCCGGAGGGCTTCAAGGAGGCGTATCGGACGTTCGTTGAGGGAGGCTGGAACGGGCTGGCCTTTCCCGAGGCGATCGGCGGCCAGGGCCTGCCGTTCACCGTTGGGCTAGCCGTCAACGAAATGATCACGTCGTCGAACCTAGCGTTCAGCTTATGCCCGCTGCTGACCACGGGGGCGGTCGAAGCCCTTATGAAACATGCGACTCCCGCGCTGCGCGACAAATACCTTGCCAAATTGGTGACCGGCGAATGGACCGGAACGATGAACCTGACGGAGCCCCACGCCGGTTCAGATGTCGGGGCGCTGAAAAGCCGTGCCGAGCCGCAAGCTGACGGTAGCTACCTCATCAAGGGCACGAAGATCTACATCACCTATGGCGAGCACGACCTGACAGAGAACATCGTTCACCTCGTATTGGCTCGCACTCCCGGCAGCCCGCCGGGCACGAAAGGTATTTCACTATTCCTCGTCCCCAAGTTCCTGGTCAATGACGATGGGAGTCTGGGTGCGCGTAACGACCTACGGTGCGTTTCGTTGGAACACAAGCTTGGTATTCACGCGAGCCCGACCGCGGTGATGTCCTACGGCGACGGCGATGGCGCAATAGGTTGGCTGGTCGGCGACGAAAACAAGGGCATGAGTTGCATGTTCACGATGATGAACCATGCCAGGCTCATGGTTGGCCTCGAAGGCCTCGCGATAGCTGACCGCGCCTATCAGCAAGCACTAGAGTATGCACGCGAACGCAAACAGGGCCGTCGCCCGGGTCAACCGGCCGATGTCGATGCTCCGATAATCGAGCATCCCGATGTGCGGCGCATGCTGATGACGATGAAAGCCAATATCGAGGCAATGCGCGGGGTCGCCTTGTCGGCGGGCATTGCCTACGACGTTGCTAAACACCATCCCGACGAGGATGTTCGTGCCGCAAACCAGGGGCGCGTCGATTTGCTAACGCCGATCGTCAAGGCGTGGTGCACAGATATGGGCGTCGAGATCGCCTCGCTTGGGGTGCAGGTGCATGGCGGCATGGGATTCATCGAAGAAACCGGCGCCGCGCAGCATTACCGCGATGCGCGAATCGCGCCGATTTACGAAGGGACCAACGGCATCCAAGCGCTCGACCTCGTGGGCCGAAAAATGATGCAGATGGGTGGCAGGCCGCTTGACGATTACGTGGCGGAAGTTCGCGAGGCTTGTGCCGCCCTACGCCAGCAGAACGACGCGGACGGCCATTTGGCCGCGATTGATTCGGCGCTTACAGCCGGCGTTGATGCTCTCGAGACGGCGACGGCTTGGTTGCGCGAAGCAATAGCTCGCAGCTACGACGATGCGGCGGCGGGGGCATCCAGCTATTTGCGGATGTTCGGCACGGTTGCCGGCGGGTTTATGCTGGCGCGTAGCGCGCTTGCCGCTCACCGCGCGCTCGATGGGCGTGGTGATAACACTGGGTTTTACCGCAACAAGATCGTCACAGCGCGGTTCTACGCAGAACAAGTACTTCCCCAAGCCGCTGCGATGCTTGGGCCGGTGACACGCGGTGCCGATACGCTATACGCAATCGAACCCGAGTTGATGGGAGCATAGCCGTGGCCGAAGCCGTAACATTGCAAATTAACGACGGGCTCGCCCGAGTGACGTTCAATCGTCCTGACGTCTTGAATGCGTTCAACGACGAGATCGCGTTGGAGTACATAGCCCATATGAATGCGATCGAGGCAGACGACTCGGTCCGCTGCGTGATCCTCGCAGGCGCTGGAGATCATTTCTGCGCCGGTGGCGATATCAAGATGTTCAAAGACATGATCAATTGGACGGCGGAGAAGCGCTTTCGTCACTACCGCACGTTTCTCAATCAGGTTCACGTCGGTTTGCTCACCATGATGCGCATGCCAAAACCGGTCGTTGCGCAAGTACAAGGTGCGGCAGCTGGAATCGGGTTGAGCTTCGCGTTGGCGGCGGACCTTGCGATTGCCGCGGACGACGCCAAATTCACGATGGCTTACAACCAACTCGGTGTTTCGCCGGATGGCTCATCATCCTTCTTTCTGCCGCGTACGGTAGGATTGCGGAAGGCGAAAGAGTTGGCATTCCTGGGTGATCGGTTCGACGCTCAGGCGGCGCTCGACTACGGGGTTGTGAATCGTGTCGTGCCGAGGGCTGAACTTGAAGCGACGGTCAACGAATGGGCTGGTCGCTTGACCGCCGGTGCCACGCAGGCGATCGGTCGGACCAAACTGTTGATGAACCAGTCTTTTGGGGCCACCGCGGTCGAGCAGCTTGACGCGGAGACCGAACATTTTGCGGCGAGTACTGCGACGGCTGATTTCGTCGAGGGCGTCACCGCCTTCCTAGAGAAACGCGCGCCCAAATTCAGCGGGAAATAAAGCACCTCTCCGACACGTGACGAGCGGCCTAGCCGAAAATTGCGGCGGACGCATCGGGAGTCGCGGGTTTCAGGCGAAAAGTGTAGGATTTCCAATTCAGTACGGCTGAATCAACGCTGAGGAGCACGCAATGCAGTGGGCGTCGAGCTACCCGTCAACCGTCAAATGGGACGCTGAACTTCCGGCCAAGCCGCTGTACGAAATCTTCGACGACTCGTGCCGCCGATACGGTGAGCGGCCCTGTCTCGATTTCCTTGATCGCAAATATACCTATCGCGAAGTCGGTGCGATGATCGAGCGGGCAGCTGCCGGCTTCCAGGCTTTGGGCGTCAAAAAAGGCGTGAAGGTCGGGCTGTTTCTGCCGAACTGTCCGCAACATGTCGTGTCCTACTACGGCATTCTCAAAGCTGGCGGCACCGTCGTGAACTTCTCGCCGCTCTATTCCGAACCCGAGCTCCTGCATCAGATCGAAGATTCGCAGACCGACATCATGGTCACGCTGAATCTGGCCGTGTTGTACCCAAAAATGCTGGCGATGCTCGAACAAAGCAGGCTGAAGAAGCTCGTCGTCGGGACAATGCCAGAGGTGTTGCCGTTTCCCAAAAACCTGCTTTTCCCGCTGGCGCGGGCGAAAGATGTTGCGAAGACGATCGATGACTCCCGGCATATCTCGTTCAAGGAATTGTTGAACAACGACGGTGCGTTTGACCCGCCGGCAATCGATCCCGCAACCGATATTGCTGTGCTTCAGTATACCGGCGGGACAACCGGCGTTGCCAAAGGCGCCATGCTGACCCATGCCAATCTTTATGCGAATGGGGTGCAGGCCGCCCTATGGTTCACCATGGTCGATCCGGGACAGGAGCGGATGCTGAGTGTGCTTCCGTTCTTCCATGTCTTTGCGATGACCGTTTGCATGAACATGAGCTTCCATATTGGTGCCGAGGTCATCATGTTGCCGCGCTTTGAGCTGGTGCCGGTGCTCAAAGTGATCACCAAGAAGAAGCCGACAATGCTACCGGGCGTGCCGACGATGTACACGGCCATCAACAACTATCCCCAGCTAAGCAAATACAACCTTACATCGATCAAGGGGTGTATTTCCGGCGCGGCACCGATGCCGCTGGAAGTCCGCCAACGTTTCGAGGCACTGACAGGGTGCAAACTTGTCGAAGGCTACGGTTTGACAGAGGCTTCGCCGGTGGTGTGCTGCAATCCGTTGGATGGCGAGAACAAAGAAAATTCGGTCGGCCTGCCGGTCCCGGGAACGACGGTGACGATCACCGATCGTGATGACCCGCACAAGGTACTCCCACAGGGCGAAATAGGTGAGATTTGCATAGAAGGGCCGCAGGTGATGGCGGGGTATTGGAACCGACCGGATGCCACCGCGGAGACCATTATCGACGGCCGCCTCCATACCGGCGATGTCGGTTACATGGATGAAGAGGGCTACACCTTCATCATCGACCGCATGAAGGACCTTATCCTTGTCGGCGGATTTAACGTCTATCCGCGGAACGTCGAAGAGGGCATCTACAAACACCCCGCAGTTGAAGAGGTGACCGTCATTGGGGTCCCCGACGAATACCAAGGCCAAAGTGTCAAAGCCTTCGTGAAGTTGAAAGCCGACCAGGCGCTGAATGCCGATGAACTTACGGCGTTTTTGCGCGAACAGCTTGGCAAGCATGAAATTCCTCGACACATCGAGTTTCGCAAAGAGTTGCCGAAGACGATGGTTGGCAAGCTCTCCAAGAAAGAACTGGTTCAGGAAGAAATGGCGAAGTTGGAGAAAACAGAGGCGGCACAGTAGCCATGAATGCCTGGGTTGTTGTGGTCGTGGCGATCGCGGTCGTCGTGGTTGCTGGTCTGTTGCTGTGGGTTTTGTTTCGGCCGACTCCCGCTAAGAAAAGCGATCCACGCTTGTCGGTAGTTCCAGACGCCGAGCCATTGGCGGCGCCGGACAACAGGGCGAAGAAAAAGACGCCGGCAGCCAAGCCCAAACCCAGTGTCGATGTGCCCGAAAACACCTCTTCTACCCGATGGGTTGGTGCCTTGATCGACAAGCACCCCGATGAAGCCGCCGCTGTGCTAAAGCGCTGGATTCAAGAAAAGTAGCTTTTAGGTGGCTCGGTTTGCCCTAGCTTTCGTCATTCCTGGCGCCGCGGTGCTCGGATTGGCGCTCGGGGGCTGGTGGACTTGGTTGGGCGTCGTCCAAAGCTACGTCCTCTTCCCCTTGCTCGATTGGGTCGTTCCTGGCGATCCGTCCAATCCGGAATCCGAAAAAGAGGCCTCACTGTCGGCACAGGTCGGTTACCGAATCCTGACCATGAGCGCCTTGCCGATCCAGGTTGGCGTGATCCTCTGCGGCGGCTTTTTTGTCGTCGCACCCGGTGTGACGACTGTCGAAATCATCGGCGCGCTTCTGTCGGTTGGCATTTCTAGCGGTGGCTTTGGGATCGTCGTGGCGCACGAACTGATGCACCAACGACGGTTGGAAAGATTTCTCTCTCGGGTGCTTATGTCCAGCGTGTCCTACGCTCATTTTTGCATCGAGCACGTGCAAGGTCACCATGTTCGTGTGGCGACCCCTGCCGATCCGGCCAGTGCGCCTTTCGGCCAAGGGTTTTATTGTTTCTTGCTGCGAACGACGGTCGGCAGTTGGCGTTCGGCGTGGCGTATAGAAGCCGATCGTCTAAGGCGCAAAGGCAAGCCGACACTTCATGTCGGGAATCGAATGCTCCAAGATATTGCTGTCACTGCGGCCCTCGGCCTTGCTGCGGTCTTGTCGTGGGGGTGGTTCGGGTTGGTCTTCTTCTTTGGCCAAAGCGCGATCGCCATTCTCGAACTCGAAGCTATCAACTACATCGAGCATTACGGGCTGCGCCGGCGAGAAATCTCGCCCGGCACCTTTGAATCGACAACGAGCCAACACTCGTGGAACACCGATCGTCGGCTGACCAACCGCGCGTTGTTCAACCTCGGTCGGCACGCCGATCACCACAACTTTGCAGGACGACGGTATCAGATTTTGCGACATGAGGCGGACGCACCTCAAATGCCCGCTGGGTATGCGACCATGTTGCTTCTTGCGTTCGTACCGCCTCTTTGGCGGCGGGTCATGGACCCACGCGTTGCGCTCGCGATGAAAGACTCTCTATGACGCAACTCTACACCCACGATTGCTTTCTTAACCATGATACCGGCCCCCACCACCCGGAGCGGCCAGACCGACTTCGGGCTGTGTTACGCGCGTTTGAGGGTCCGGACTTTGCCTCGCTGGAAAGGGTCGCAACGACTCCCGCGACACGAGAACAGATCGAACGGGTCCATCCCGCAACGCACGTAGACGATGTCTTCGAAGCCATTCCGACAGACGGTTTGGCGAATATCGATGGCGATACGGTGGTCTCTGCGGGCAGCCAACAGGCGGCTCTCCACGCAGCAGGCGCACTATGTGCAGCCGTCGATGCCGTGGTTGAAGGCACTGCCCGCAATGCCTTTTGCGCGGTTCGACCGCCTGGTCATCATGCCGAGCCCCATCGTGCCATGGGGTTTTGCTTGTTCAACAATGTTGCCGTTGGCGCGATGCAAGCGCGTGCCGCCCACGGTTTGGCGCGGGTCGCTGTCATCGACATCGATGTCCATCACGGGAACGGCACACAGGCTTTTGCCTGGGATGACCCGAATTTCTTTTATGCATCGACCCATCAAATGCCGCTTTACCCCGGAACCGGTCAGATTGCCGAACGAGGGGCGGGAAACATCGTTAATGCGCCCCTGCAGCCGGGCGCGGACGGTGAGGCCTTTCGGGCCGTCATTGCGGAGAGGGTCCTCCCGGCACTGCGGCGCTTCGCGCCGGAAATTGTGTTGATCTCCGCCGGGTTCGACGCCCACGCCCGAGATCCTTTGGCGAACTTGAACCTTCGGGCCGAAGACTTCGCCTGGGTGACCGCGGAGCTGATGGGCGTTGCCGAGGAGTGTGCCCAGGGGCGTGTCGTATCTTGTTTGGAAGGGGGCTACGACCTCGATGCGTTGGCCGAAAGCGCGGCGGCGCATGTCGGTGCGTTGATGACAGCGTGATCACGTTGCTTCCTTGCTCGTACCCAACCCGCTTTCTATGATCGGGCCCGCGGAGGTGGCATGAACAACACGGCAAAAACCGACAAGATCCCGAACGACATTCTTAAACTGTCCTTTGAGGAGGCTCTGGCAGCCCTCGAAGAAATCGTCGCGCAGCTGGAAGAAGGCGCGGTGTCGCTTGAAGAGTCGATTGACATCTACACTCGGGGCACTCACCTCCGTCGGCATTGCGAAGACAAGTTGCGACTTGCCCAGGAACGGATCGATAAGATCGTACCCGGGGCAGACGGGGGTATCGCCGCCGAACCTGCCGATATTGAGTAGCGAATGTGCCTATTCCAAAGGCGCTAAAGGCATTCACCAAAGAAATTGATACCGTCCTAGACGGATTTTTCGACCATGCCGACGGGCACGAAGCAAGGCTCCATGACGCGATGCGCTATGCCGTTCTTCTCGGCGGCAAAAGGTTGCGTCCCTTCTTGGTCGTGGCGAGCGCGGACATGTTCTTGGTTCGCCGCGATTGTTCCTTGAGGGTAGGGGCGGCCGTCGAGATGGTGCATGCCTATTCTCTTGTTCACGACGATTTGCCATGCATGGATGATGACGATTTGCGTCGAGGGCAGCCGGCAACCCACAAGAAATTCGATGAAGCGACGGCGGTACTGGCGGGTGACAGCCTTCTAACGAAGGCATTCGAGATCCTAAGCGCCCGCGAGACCCACGAGTTGGCCGAGGTTCGGAGCGACCTTGTCCACGCGCTGGCGGTCGCCGCCGGGGGACACGGCATGACGGGCGGTCAAATGATCGATCTTGTTGCCGAGGGTCAGTCTTTGGAGATACCGGAGATCACCCGCTTGCAGGCGATGAAAACCGGGGCCCTTTTGGCATTTTCTTGCGAAGCCGGTGCGATCCTTGGGCGTGCAACTGGTGCACAACGGGCGGCTCTTCATGGCTATGCCCATGATCTGGGGCTTGCTTTTCAGATCAAGGATGACCTGCTGGATGTCGAGGGGGATGCGGATAAGGTTGGTAAGGGCGTCGGGAAGGACGCGGCAGCTGGCAAGGCGACGTTTGTCTCGATTCTCGGTGTCGACCGGGCGCGTCAGCAGGCGCAAATGCTGGCCGACCAAGCAATCGCCCACCTACGTGATTTCGGAGAGGATGCCGATCGGTTGCGGGATGTCGCGCGGTTCGTGGTCGAACGCGACTCTTAACCTCGCAAAGGTCTAAGGGCTTGGAAACGCCCGCTGGAATCGGAACTGGATAAACCGCTGCTCATCGGCACTTAGGAACCGCCAAAGTTCGTCGAGGTTGGGTTGTACCTCGGTGCGTCCACGCACGAGCGCCAAACCGTAATACTGATATCCTAATGCGAGGTTTTTCGGACGGCCCCAGCCTGCCGCGTAGGCATACCCGAGCATTTCAAAGGCGACGGGGTCCCCGTCCTCGAAGCCGCGGCGTTCGAGAGTCGCAATGTCGGCGGGTCGTGGCCGCCGCCGGGTCAACTCTTCAACAAGGCCCTGCCAGGTCTCGTCATCGACGCTTTTGGGTGGTGGGGGAGGCGGCGGCGGTGGTCCGCCACGACCGCGTCGTCGCTCGCCGGGCGCGGCTTCTGGTGGCGGCGGGGCTGGTGGACGAATACCGGCCCGGGCGTCGGCGCACCATGCCGGCTGCTCCTCTGGGAGGCATAAGAAAGTCAGCATGTCTTCGTCGAGCTTCCACCAGTCCAGAGTTGCCCCGATCGTCGCAGTTTGGGCCTGGGCAGCCGGCCCCCAGGCCACGGCGAATGCCGTTAAGCTCGCGGCAAGCAATAGCCGCGCCGCGCGGGCAGCTTGGCGGAACGACCGGAAGGGGGTGAGAACGCGCATCGAGGCGATCATATCAGAAGTCGATTTGGGTTTAACGAACCTATCGCCTGGAGCTCACCGCACGCGAAGCGTGATGGTGCGCCATCCTCGGTGTAAGTTCGCAGCCCATGAAGAAATCCAAACAGCGGCTGGATCTGATCCTGGTTGACCGCGGCCTGGCGCCGAGTCGAGAGCGGGCGCGCGCCTTGATCATGGCCGGCCAAGTCAGTGTCGCTGGCGCTCAGGTCGATAAACCCGGGACCCCCGTTCCCGAAGATGCTGACGTTTCCTTAAAAGGGACGGACCATCCTTGGGTCTCGCGCGGGGGGCTCAAGCTGGCCCACGCTCTGGAGGCTTTCGGTCTCGATGTCACCGACTCGATCGCCTTAGACATAGGCGCATCGACCGGCGGGTTTACCGATGTGTTGCTGAAGAACGGCGCTCGACGGATCTATGCGGTCGATGTTGGACATGGCCAACTTGACTGGAGACTGCGCAACGATGAGCGGGTTGTGACGCTTGAGCGCACCAATGCGCGCAACCTCACTACCGCGCATGTTCCTGAAGCCATCAATGTCGTGGTTTGCGATGCGAGTTTCATCGGGTTGCGTACGGTCCTCCCGGCTGGCCTTGGCTTGGCCGCTCCCGGCGCCATTCTCGTTGCCCTGATCAAACCTCAGTTTGAGGCGGGCAAAGACCGGGTCGGAAAAGGCGGGGTGATTCGCGATGCTGCGGTTCACCAAGAGGTCTGTGAGGCCATTCAAGCTTGGCTTAACAACTTGCCGGATTGGACCGTCGTCGGGTTGACCGAGAGCCCGATTCAAGGGCCAGCCGGCAACAGAGAATTCCTCATTGCCGCGCGCCATGACTAAAGCTGTCGAGGCTCAAGTCACTGGCATTGGACATGCCGGGGACGGGTTAGTGTGTCAAAACACCCGAACGGTATACGTGCCTTGGACGGTCCCTGGCGACACGATTCGGTTCGTGGCGGATCAAGATTGTCGTGGCACCCTCGAAGCGGTTGTGGTTCCTTCGAGGCATCGCATTGCCCCTGTTTGCCAACACTTCGCCGACTGCGGTGGTTGTGTGGCGCAACATTTCGATGCCGCGACTTATCTGAACTGGCGGCGCGAACAAATCGTTGGCGCCTTGCGTCGGCGTGGCTTCGAAGCCCCGCCGGTCGCCGAGCCGGTGATGATCGACGCAGGCACGCGCCGTCGCGCGACGCTGGCGTGGCGACGAACCAAAGGCTGCGTGTTGCTGGGATTTCGTGCGCGCGGAACGCACCGGATCGTCGATATGTCGATGTGCCCCGCGTTGCATCCGTCCATTGTTGCGATGCTCGACGGCTTCCGCAAATTGGCCTCTCGATTAGAGGTAGCAGGCCGGCTCGACGTAACGGTGTGCGACAACGGCCTTGACGTGACGCTCGAGCAGCGGCACGAACCTGACCTTGAGGTGCGCCAAGCGATCGGGAGGTTCGCCTCGGATACTGGTGTCGCACGGGTGTCCTGGCGTGCGGGCCAAGGTGGGGCCCCCGATCTCATCATTCAGCACCAGCCGCCGATTGTGACGATGGCAGGCGTTGCCCTGAAGTTTCCGGCCGCGACATTCTTGCAGCCAAGTGTGGATGGTGAAATCGCCTTGCAGAATGCGGTGACCGACATGGTCGGCGATGCCAAGCGGATCGCAGATTTGTTCTGCGGTTGCGGGACTCTTTCGCTCGCCATGGCAAGGCGCGGCGCCGTCGACGCGTTCGATTCGGATCGCTACGCGATCGATGCCCTTCGGGCCGCTGCGGGGGTGGGGGGAAAGCTGCATGCTCTTGGTGCGGCGTCCCGCGACCTCTTTCGTCGCCCCCTGGCCCTCGACGAGCTAGCAGCCTACGACGCCGTGGTTTTCGATCCACCCCGCGCGGGGGCGGCGGCACAGGCAACGGCTTTGGCGCAAAGCGATGTCCCGACGGTAGTTGCGGTTTCGTGCCATCCCGCAACATTTGCGCGGGACGCCCGTCTCTTGGTGGACGGTGGCTATGCCTTACGTAGGGTCGTGTCGATCGATCAATTCGTTTGGTCGCAACACCTTGAAGTTGTTGCGCTATTCGAGCGCTAACGCGCTTGAGCGTGGTATTCGAGATTCGGCATCATATCAACGCCCGCTGCGACGCGGTTTGTCATATTGAATAAGCCGACGACATCGCAGATATCCCAAATGTCGGCGTCGGCAAACCCAGCGTCCCGCAAAGCTTGGCGGTCGTCATCGCCGACCAAGTGCGATTCGGTCGTTAGTTTGAAGGCAAAGTCGAGCATTGCGCGGTGTCGAGGCGACAATTCGGCATTGCGGTAATTCATGACCATGAACTCGCCCAAAACAGGGTCATCGGCGTAGTCACGGACCGCAGCGCCATGGGCGACTTGGCAGTAGTAGCAGCGGTTTGCGGATGACACGACGACGGCAATCATCTCTCGTTCGAGCGTCGTTAGGCCCGAGTCGCCGAGCATGATCTCATTGTAGAAACGGGAGAACCACCGCAGCTTTTTCTGGTTCCACGAGTACGCGCGCAGCACGTTGGGTATGAACCCGATCTTCTCGTCACAGATCGAATAGTACTTTTGGAGGTCGTCATCGAGCGAGGCGCGATCCGGTTCTTTGAGATCGAGCGCATGAACATGGTCTGGTTGGGTCAAAACAGCCTCCGGTCGTCGTTCGGTGTGAGCGCAGTCAAACCGGTCGTCTTGCGACGGGTGGCAGGTTCGCTACGGCGTGTCGTTCTGCGCGCGGTGGCGCAGTAGGTGATCTGCCAGGATGCAAGCCATCATTGCCTCGCCAACGGGAACCGCTCGAATGCCGACGCAGGGGTCGTGGCGGCCTTTTGTGGCGATCTCGGTCTCATCGCCTGTCCGCGTCACCGTTGCACGTGGGGATAAGATGGATGACGTCGGTTTCACGGCGAACCGCACAATGATGTCTTGGCCGGTCGCAATTCCGCCCAGGATGCCGCCCGCCTTGTTGGACGTGAAGGCGATACGCCCATTGTCCATCCGCATTTCATCGGCGTTCTCTGCGCCCGAAAGCACCGCGGCGCCGAAACCCGCGCCGATCTCCACCCCTTTGACCGCGTTGATACTCATCATGCCGGCGGCGAGATCAGCGTCGAGTTTGCCGTAGAGCGGGGCACCCCACCCCGCCGGTACGCCGCTGGCCACGATCTCGATGACCGCGCCGACCGAGGAGCCGTCTTTTCGCACCTGGTCGAGGAGACTGGTCCAACGTTCTGCGGCGTCAGAATCAGGGCAAAAGAACGCGTTGCGGTTGGTTTCATCCCAATCCCACCTGGCGCGGTCAATCGTGTCGCTGCCGACTTGAACCAGTGCGCCGCGAATACTGATCGTCTGGCCAAGGATCTTTCGAGCAATAGCGCCCGCGGCGACGCGGACCGCAGTTTCGCGCGCGGAGGACCGGCCACCACCCCGGTAGTCGCGAATGCCATACTTGGCGTCGTAGGTGTAATCGGCGTGGCCGGGACGGTATTTGTCCTGGATGTCACCGTAATCCTTTGACCGCGCGTCTTGATTGCGGATCAGGAGCGAGACTGGTGTACCCGTCGTCCGCCCCTCGAAGATGCCCGACAGGATTTCGACGGTGTCGGGTTCCTGGCGCTGCGTTGTGAAGCGACTTTGTCCTGGGCGTCGTCTATCGAGCCATGGCTGGATGTCAGTTTCTGCCAACTCGATCTGCGGCGGCACGCCGTCGACGACGCCACCGATGGCCGGGCCATGGCTCTCGCCCCAAGTGGTCACGCGAAAGAGGTGTCCGAAAGTATTGTGTGACATGGCCGGAGCCGGCCTTTCGGCCGTCTAGTCTTTTTCCGCGACAGAAATGTCGGGCGCATCGACGGCTTTCATGCCCACGACATGGTAGCCGCTATCGACATGATGCACTTCGCCGGTAACACCACGACCTAGGTCGCTCATCAGGTACAAGCCTGCGCCGCCAACCTCCTCAATGGTCGTCGTGCGCCGTAGCGGTGCGTTGTATTCGTTCCACTTTAAAATATAGCGGAAGTCGCCGATGCCGCTTGCGGCAAGGGTCTTCACAGGGCCCGCCGAGATCGCGTTGACCCGAATGTTGTTGCGACCGAGGTCCGCCGCAAGGTATCGCACGCTCGCCTCTAGTGCCGCCTTCGCCACGCCCATGACGTTGTAATGGGGCATGACTTTCTCGGCGCCGTAATAGGTCAGCGTGACGATCGAGCCGCCATCGGTCATCAGTTTCTCGGCGCGTTGGCATACAGCGGTCAGCGAGAAGCACGAGATATCCATCGTCATACGAAAGTTGTCGGCCGTCGTGTCGACATAGCGACCGCGCAACTGGTTCTTGTCGGAGAACGAGATGGCGTGGACGAGAAAATCCAGCTGGCCCCATTTCTCGGCCAACGTCGCGAATACCGCGTCGATGCTCGTATCATCGGTGACGTCGCAGGGGAGAACGATGTCCGAGCCAAGGGTTTCAGCGAGCGGCTTGACCCGTTTGCCGAGTGCCTCGCCTTGATACGTGAAGGCCACTTCGGCGCCATGTTCGGCAACGATCTGCGCAATTCCCCAGGCCAACGAACGATCATTGGCCACACCCATGATCAATCCGCGTTTGCCTTTCATAAGGCTCGCTGGAGCACTCATTGGTACCGCGTCTCCGTGCTAAGGGTGGGCGAATCGCCCGATGGTGGGATGCCGCGGCATCCTACACCAACCGGTTTTGTCGTCAAATTGAAGGGCTAGACCGACGCGAGATTCTGGCGCGGGTCGAAATCGGTATGCCCCTGACGCTCGCGTACAAATGCTTTGAGGCTGGAATCCACGGTCTGCGGCAATTTGATAACGAGCCGGATCACCTGATCGCCGGTCACGGTGCTGCCGGGCCGTCGCAAGCCTTTGCCACGAAGACGAAGGTGCGCACCTGAGTTGGCACCGCTTGGGATGGTGACTTCAACGGACCCGTTGACCGTCGGGACTCGAATGCGCGCGCCTAGGACGGCCTCCTCGAGTGTAATCGGAACCTCAAGATGTACGTCGTCGCCTTCGGCGCGAAAGACCTTGTGCGGGGTCACATCGATCTTCACGAGGGCATCCGTTCGGCGGCCTAGTCGGCCGATGGCTTGGTCTTTGAGGCGAATGATTTGCCCGTCACGGATGCCGGCAGGCACGAGGATGTCAAGCGTTCGACCGCGGCCGGCGGTCAGGCGTTTTGTGGTGCCCTGGGCGGCCTCGATGAACGTGACGCGTAGCTTGTGCGTGGCTTCCTGTGACGGGGGTGAAGACTGCTGCTCGCGGGGTGATTTGCTCGACCGAAATGGACCGAAGAGGTCGTCGGCTTTGATGGCGCCGCCGAGCCAACGCGATGTCGTCGTCCCCTGTGCGCCGTCACGGCCGGTTTGCTGCCCATGTTTCTGTGGGCGAACGCGACTGTTGTTTTTTGGCGGCTGCGGTTTTGCCGCCTTGTGCGGGGAGGCTGAGGTGCCCGAGGCCTTTTTTGCTTCCGTCTTGGGTTTCGCCTCGTGATCTTCAGACGAATTCTGCGCTTTGGTCTTGGGCGGATTGGGAGGTTTGGGGCGCCGGCGACCCCAAGCATCAATCTCGCCCCGATCGAATCGCGCGCGTTTGTGGGGATCGCCGATCAAGGCATATGCGGCATTGACGTCTTTGAATTTATCGGCGACCTCGGGTGTATCGGGATTGCGATCAGGATGAAGCTTCATCGCCAAGCGGCGATAAGCCTGTTTGATCGCGTCATGACCCGCATCACGCGGAATGCCCAGGGTCCTATAGGGATCTCTCATGAGTCCGATATCCTGCCAACCGCTGACAAGATACGGGAATTAGGGTTAACCGTCGGTTAATGCCTCAGCGAATGGAGGCGCGGAGCTGTCCGGCTAAGTCCCGTGCCGCCGTCAGTTGTTCCGGTGACATGATGGCGACAATGACTTCAAGGAACTCGGCGGCTCGTGCATGGCCTTGATCGGCGGCCAAGCGCCACCAAGCGTGGGCGCGGACGCGGTCTTCGGCGACGCCGGCGCCATCCATATAGAGGCCGCCGACGTAGAATTGGGCATCGCGGTTGCCCGCCTCCGCGAGCGGTAGCCAGGTCCGCAACGCCGTTGTGTAGTCTTTGCTTTGGTAGGCGCTGAGACCTTCGCTCACCGCGGCGGCCATTGCCTCATCGGAGATGCGGGGCTGCCGGGTTAGCGGTTCAGGTGTTCGTGCGGCGACCTGTGGAGCGGCTTCGGAGGTCGCCGCGTCCCCTTCGTCGGTCAATAGGTCATCATCCGTACCGACCAGATCATCCTCCGCAGGCTCAATGGCGGTCCCGTCCGCTTCGCTTTCCCCGCCGATGATCGCGTCCTGGCTGGGATCGGCCTTGGGCAGACCGGCAACTTGCTCTTGGGGCCCGCTTTCCTCGTCGTCGCCACCGACTAGATCGTCGTCCAACAGATCATCATCGGCGGGTTCGTCCAGCAGGTCATCTTTGGGCTCGTCCAGAGCGATAGAGTTGTCTGCGTCGTCTGAAGAATCCGCGTCGACCGCAGGCCGAGTATCGCTGCCGCCAGCACTATTGTTGGCACGCGCTGTATTTTCGTCGGCCTCGTCGTCGTCATTCAGGAGAGAAGCGAATGGGTCGTCGTCCTCCTCCTCGTCTTCTTCGGCAAGGGCTGGTTCTCTATCTTGTGGTTCGGTGCCTTGACTCCGATTGGGCGCAACGGTGCCAACGGTCTTGGTGTCGAACGGCGACTCAAGGAGGGCCTCATCGCTTGCCGGTTGAACCCCTTCCGCGGTCATGATTGCCACCAGTTCGATCGAGCGCTCGTGGCCGGCTTCAGCCGCGAGTTGGAACCAACCGAGTGCTCGGCTGTTATCCTGGCCGACGGCAAGGCCCTTGCGATACATCTGTCCGATATTGAATTGGGAAATTGCGTGTCCGGCCGATGCGGCGCGATGAAACCAAGCCGCGGCACCTGTGGGATCTTGTTCAATGCCCTGACCACGCAGCAACATATTGGCGAGGTTGGCCTGCGCGCGGACCAACCCTTGGTCGGCCGCTCGTTGGTACCAATTGAAGGCCACAGCGAAATCTTGCGGGACACCGAGGCCGAGCCGGTAGAGATGACCGATATTGCGCTGGGCGAAGGGATCGCCGCTGGCTGCAAGCGGCAGCCATTCGTTGTACGCCGTGGTGAAGTCACCGCCATCGAACGCGGCGACGCCGCTTTCAAAGTCGGCAAAGGCCTGCGTTGTCGTGCCGCAAAAGAGCAGGGCCGCCAAGACGAGCGTTGTGCCCGTAAGGCGACCCAAGCGGTGGCGGCGGGAAACGACCTTCTGCGGTTCATCCCGCCGTTCGGCGGAAAGTCCGCAGGACTCTATCCGTTGACGATTTTCCAGGTGCCGTCCGCCTGACGGCAGGCCGTGCCGTAGGCCTCTTCGATTTCGCCGCCGATCGTGACGGTCTGTTGGAACTCGCGGCATGGCTGCCCGTCATTCTTGGTGTAGGTGCGTGTCGGCGTGATGGTACCCGAATTTCCCGAATCAGGGTTGCGCCAAGAATTTGTACGCCCACTTGGCGCGGCTTCGAGGGTTTGCTGGGTTGTTTGCGCCATCGCCAGTTGATCTGCCCGGTCGAGCGACTTGCCGACCTCGCTGCCGACAAACGCACCCAACAGGGTGCCGACGGCGGTCGCCGCCAGTTTTCCGTCGCCTTTGCCGAACTGGGCGCCGGCTATAGCGCCTCCGACGGCGCCGATAATCGTGCCGGCGCCTTGTTTCTCGCCGGTTGTCTCACAGGCCGGGAGGGACAATCCGACGGCGGCAACGAGGGCAAATTTCGAAAGGGACATCACAATTTCCTCTATCCAATAACGTGGCAAAAGTTCTTGCTTCACAGCCCCCCTCAACCAGACGGCCCTTGTCGGTCGCGGCCCGTCCATTATATAGAAACGGCGCCGGTCTGGCGAAAGTCTCACGGCGTTGCGGTGCCTTTTCCGTCGGAATCGATAGGGTTAGGTGGACCGGTCCAGGTACCATGCGTGATCCCGAGGAGCCCTTTTTGGCAGCCGTGAACATACCGACCCACCAAGACCCTATTACTACGACGCGCCAGTGGTTGGATGCGGCGGCGGAGGGCGAGGCATTCAACCCCAGTGCCACCGCACTTGCCACAATCGGTTCAGACGGCTCGCCGAGCGTGCGGATGGTCTTGTTGAAGGACGTCGATTCAGCCGGATTTACCTTTTACACCAATCTCCAAAGCCGAAAAGCACGCGACCTAGAAGCGGATCCGCGTGCGGCGTTGTGTCTCTACTGGAAAAGTTTGCGCCGCCAAATCCGCATCGAGGGCACGACGAGTTTGGTGCCTGCGCAAGAAGCGGATGCGTATTTTGCAACACGCGAACGCGGCAGCCAGATTGGGGCTTGGGCGTCTCAGCAATCGCAGACCCTCGAAAATCGTGCCGACCTTGAGGCCGCCGTAGCTGAAACGGAAGGTCGTTTTGCGGGCGGCGAGGTGCCGCGCCCCAACTTTTGGTCCGGGTATAGGTTGGTGCCGACCTTGATCGAGTTTTGGTGGGAAATGCCGTCGCGACTTCATGAGCGGGTCGAGTTTACGCGGGAAGCGGGCGGCACCTGGAAGCACCGGTTATTGCACCCCTGATCATGGCAGAGAGACCACCTGAGACGGAAACCGACGCGGCGCGCGGCGGACGAATGATGCGACAGGCGACCTATGCGTCGGTTGCCGTCGCGGGGACCCTCATCGTCGCGAAGACTGCCGCTTGGACCATTACCGATTCCGTCGCCATGCTGAGTGCGCTGATCGACTCGTTGCTTGATGCGGCGGCATCGGTCATCAACCTGTTTGCAGTTCGGCACGCGCTGCAACCTGCCGATCGGGAGCATCGCTTCGGCCACGGCAAAGCCGAGTCGCTCGCCGGGCTGGGGCAGGCGGCTTTTATTACCGGCTCGGCAGTGTTTCTCGTTTTCGAAGCGGTGCAACGGCTTGCGCGACCCGTCGTCGTCGAAAATGGCGGTGTGGGTATCGCGGTGTCGATCTATGCGATCGTCGCGACACTAGGTTTGGTTCTCTACCAGTCCTATGTGATTCGGCGGACCAAATCGGTGGCAATTGCAGCTGACTCCCTCCACTACAAATCCGATCTTGCCCTCAACGCTTCGGTAATCGTGGCGCTGATCCTATCGGGGACGTTTGGCATTGCGTTTGCGGACCCGGTCTTTGCCATCGGGATCGCGGCGTTCGTGTTGTATAGCGCGTGGCGCATATTCAAGCGTTCCTTTGACGAGTTGATGGACCGCGAGTTTCCGCAGGATGTGCGACGCAAGATCAAAGAGATCGCGACGTCCCCGGCTGAGGTGATCGATATGCATGATCTCAGGACCCGCAGCTCGGGACGGGATTCGTTTATTCAGCTTCACCTCGAATTACCGTCGGATATCTCCCTTATGGAGGCGCATCGGATCGCTGACGATGTGGAGTTGCGCCTGAGAGATGCGTTCCCGGAGGCCGAAGTGATCATTCATCAAGATCCCGCCGGCGTCGACGAGGATCATCCGGTTTTTCATTAGTCGGCTAGGTTCGGGTCTGCCATAAGGGTATGATCCGCCAACGATGTTATTGGGAGGTCCTGGACCGTGGCGATCAAGATCATTCTCGCGCCGATGAGTGGCGCCGAAAGCGCTGAAGCAACGCTGGCGAATGCGCTTCATGTTGGCCGCCATCTGGGCGCCCATGTCGAAGCATTTCATGTTTCCCTCGATCCTCGCGACAGTGTGGCCTACATGGCCGAGGGCATGACCAGCAACATGATCCAGGACATCATGTCGGCGGTCGAAAAAGAAGGCGGCGAGCGACGCGAGCGAGCCCATGAGCAATTTACCCGCCTGTGCCAAGAGACCGATGCACCCGTTACCGAGGGATTGTCGGGCGCGGGCTTTTCCGCCAGCTTCTCCACCGCCGTGGGTCGGGAGGACGACCTGCTCGCCGTTCGCGGACGTCTATCGGACCTGATCGTCGCGTCTCGTTCGGGGGGCAAGGGCGATACACAGCGGACGACTTTGGAAATCGCCCTTCTTGAGACAGGCCGGCCCGTTTTGTTGGCGCCGCCGGGGCCGGTCCGGGAATTCGGCAAGACCATCAGCATCGCCTGGAACGGCAGTATCGAGGCCGTACGTGCGATAGGTGCGGGTGCCGGGCTGCATTTTCTAGGAGAGGCCGAGAGGGCAGTCGTCATGGTGGTGCCCGAAGCCTTTCGGTCGGCCTCTCATGTCGATGAGTTGGTGTCGTACCTCGCGTGTCACGACATCGAGGCAGATGTGGCCGAAATCACCGAATCAACGCAACCGATCGGGCACGTTCTCCTAGAGAAGTCAAAGGAGGTTGGTGCCGACATGATGGTGATGGGCGCTTACACCCATAGCCGACTGCGGCATATGATGCTTGGCGGGCCGACTAGTGTGGTACTGCAAAATGCCGAGATTCCGGTGCTCATGGCCCACTAGGGCCGACCCTAGCCGCTCAGCGCATAGGTAGCGTCTAGAGAGGCCTCCCCATTTGTCGTGACCCTTCCCGATTCCACCAAGTGAATGAGGTGGGACAGGACCGAACGCGCCGCGGCAGGATGAAGGCGGGGGTCAACGGTCGCGTACATTTTCGCAACCATGGCTTCGATGGTGTTATCGCCAGCCTCAATGCACGACAGAATCTGGTCTTCGCGTGCTTCCCGGTGGGCAATATAGGCGCGCACAAATGACTGAGGGTCGCGAATAGCGGGGCCGTGGGTGGGCCAATACACGACATCGTCGTCGGCAAGCAATTGCCTTAGGGACTTCATATAGGCTTGCATATCGCCGTCGGGTGGCGCGACCACGGTTGTCGACCAGCCCATGACGTGATCGCCGCAAAAAAGCGCACGTTCCTCGTGCAGGCGATAACACAGGTGGTTGGAGCAATGCCCCGGGGTGTGCACCGCTTCAAGCGTCCAGTCAGGTCCGACCAGTGTGTCTCCGTCTTTGAGCCTGATGTCGGGTGCGAAGTCATGGTCCGCGCCTTCTTCGACGGCCCCGGCTGCTTCCGGTCGGCCTGAGCCATGAGGGCCGAACGCATGGATCATGCCGCCCACACGACGCTGAAGAATGCGCGCTGCCGGTGAATGGTCGCGATGGGTGTGGGTGACAAGGATATGGGTGACCGATTCTCCCTCAAGCGCGTTTTCGAGCGCATCGACGTGACTGGCCAGGTCCGGTCCCGGGTCGATCACCGCGACCTCTCCGGTCCCGACGATGTAGGTGCCTGTGCCGTAGTAGGTAAAAGGGGAGGGGTTCTTGGCGATCACTCGCCGTATCCCCGGCGACAGCTGCGTCACCTCGCCGTAATCGAAGTCAAGTTCCCGGACGAACGGGATATTCATGATGGATCACCCTCGTGACGCGCGCCATTATAGGACATACCAAATGGAGTTATCTGGTTTCGTGTTGGAGTACCACGGTTGATGCTGTCTCTGGAACTGGCCAATCGGATTATCGAGGGCGCCCTGAAGCATGGTCGAAAGACAAGCTGTGCGCCTCTTACCGTTGCGGTCTTGGATGCTGGCGGTCATCTAATTGCCTTTCAGCGCGAAGATCGTTCCGGAATCCTGCGACCCGACATTGCGGTTGGCAAAGCGTGGGGTGCGTTGGGAATGGGCACGTCGTCTGGCGCTCTAGCGGAGCGGCTCTCGGGAAACCCCTCCTTCTTGAATGCGCTGGCGGCGATGTCCCAGGGTCGTGTGGTTCCCGCGGCGGGCGGGGTTTTGGTTCGGCAGCAAGATGGCACCGTGGTTGGCGCAGTTGGTATCAGCGGGGATCGATCTGAAAAGGACGAAGCCTGCGCTGTCGCCGGCATTCTCGCCGCTGACCTAAACTACGAAACGTAGAGCCTGCAATCTGCATCATCTGGGACGGGATCGTCGCGGCCGGTTTGGTACGGCATTTGCTGTTCTCCTCCTGTAGGGGAGGTGAACGCCGACGCTTCACCATGAGATGGGTCAGTTTGGTACGAAAACCCGGCTTGCCGGACGGGCATGTCCATCTCTGGTACGTCTTGGTGTTCAAGTTATCCACAAGAAATCCTGCAGCGCACAAGCCGTGATCTTGTCGCTGAATGAAGGGGCCCTCCGATGCCCCTGGGAATAGGATGGGGTTGTTTTGGCGGACCGGCAGCGATTGGCAGCCATTCTGGCGCTGGATATCGAGGATTTCTCGTCGTTCGAGGCATCCAACAAGAAGGCCGCGCTATTTCATCTGCGCAGCTTTCTTGGGATTGTTCGGGACGCCGTCGCCGACAACCGCGGTAAACTTTTTTCCGCCGAGCGCGACACCTTTCTAGCGGAGTTTCCCAGTCCGGTAGCGGCTATTTTGGCGGTAAACGCCATCTATGAGGATGTGGCCGCCTATAACGAAGAGCAAAAAGAAGCACAGCAAATGTTCTTCCGCGCCGGCGTTCATGTTGGTGGCGTGACCGGCTCGGGCCGGGAACTCAATGGTGAGGCCATTAGTGTGGCCCAGGCATTGAGGAACTATGCCGCCGCAGGTTCAACGGCCGTTGTCGGCGCGACCCATCAGCAGGTTGAACAGCGTGTCGATCTCGAATGGGAGGATCTAGGAAAACAGGCCGTCGGCGGAAAGAACGTTCGCGTTCTCCGCGGCGTCGAAAATATCGACGCTTACGCCTCGGGGGGTGTCCGTAGTCGATTGGCAGCAGGGCTGGGGCGGCGGGGAATTGCGGCAATTGCCCTGGGAATCATCGTCACGATCGTCGCTGTCGTTTTCTTCGCTCAGCAAGGGGTGCAATTCGGTTCGGACGACCAAGCATCGGAGGGGGGCAATGCGCCGTTCGAAGGATCGGTTCGGAGCGCTCTCAAGAAAGGGCTCGGTCGAGGAAACGCCGACGGGGACGATCAGGGCGAGGCGAAACCTCGCGCGAGCGGCGAGGAGGGTACGGCAGACGCTTCTGACGAAGCGACGATTGCAGTCTCGATGGCGTTGCCGAACGAACCGTCGATTGCCGTGTTGCCCTTCGCCAGCACTTCGGCCGATCGGTCGCAAGATCACCTAGCGATAGGGTTGGCACAAGAAATAGCGACCGCACTTTCTCGCAGTCGAGATCTGTTCGTGGCGTCGTCGCACTCGGCGCTGATGTACCCGCCGTCGACCGATGCGGTTGCCGAAGCGGCCAGAGGTTTGGGCGTTCGGTTTGTTCTGCTGGGCAAAGTCGCGCGCAGTGGCGACCGTGTTCGGCTGTCGGTTCAACTCATGGAGAACGGTGTTCCCGCGCCTCTGGTGGTCCGCTCCTTCGATCTGGGGCCAGAGCAGCTTTCCAGCGTTGGCCGCCGCGTCGCCCAGTTGGCGGCGTCAGCTGTGGGCTCGGCGCTTACCGTCGCCGATCTTGACGGATTGAAACAGCAAGAGTCGCCGAACGCGGAGGCGTTTGATCTCCTTCTCCGCGGGCAGCATGCGTTACGCCAGGGCAACAAGGCGGCAACCGACGAAGCGATACGCCTCTTCGGAGCTGCGATCGACGCCGATCGATCCTTTGCGCGCGCTTACGAGGGACTCGCAGTCGCGCATATCAATGCTCAACAGTGGACGGACGCTGCGCCTTCAGATCCGGCGTTCGAGGCGGCGCAAAGGGCCGTGGCTTTGGACGACGGTCTATCGGCAGCGCATAGCGTTCTCGGGGCTTACCATCTGGCCGCGCGTGACTTCGACAGAGCACTGCAGTCCGCCGAAAAAGCAGTCCTCGTGAATCCGAACAACGCGGACGGCTATGCGACGCTGGGTCGTATTCTGACTTGGGCCGGCTCCCCGGAGCGTGGCGAGGAAGAGGTCGAAAAGGCGCTGCGGCGCAATCCGAGTCCGCCGTTTTGGTACCTGTTCGGTTTGGGTCATGCGCGTTTTCTAACGCAAGACTATCAGGGGGCCATCGTTGCGTTCCGACGGGGAGTGGAAACCAATCCGAGCTGGTTGCCTAATCGCTACTACTTGGCCGCCAGTTACGCTGAGGCCGGGGATGCGGCCAGAGCCGAATTCGAACTTGGCCAAGGCGCAGTTCGCTCGGTCATTCCCTCGGTGATCGCCGGAGAGCTAACGCCCTATCGCGATCGGGATGACCTCAATCATTTCTTGGATGCATTGCGCAAAGCAGGCGTTCGCTAGGCTCAAAGCATTACGTCACCGCCGTTCGGGCTCAGGCATTGACCGTGGAAATGACGGTTCTCGTCTGAAGCGAGGAAGACGTATGCCGGTACGATATCCTCCACCTCGGCGATCCGCTGTTTCGGGATACCAAGGCGTACCTCTTCGACAAGCTCTTCGGGGACGTCAGCCAGAATTGGCGTGCGCGTCCCACCTGGGGCAACGCAGTTGACGTTGATGTTCCGGGCTCCAACCTCGAGTGCCAAGCTCCTTGTGAAAGAGATAACGGCACCTTTAGACGCGGTGTAAGCCGTAAGCCCCGGCCAGCCAGAGTAAGCGTGCTGCGAGGCAGTGTTGATTATCTTTCCATAATCCTGCGCATACATAAGGGGCAGGACACGGCGAGTGACGAGGAACGTACCGCGTACGTTGACGGCGAGAATCCGATCCAGCACTTCGGTGGAGGTGTCTTCGATCAGCATGCCTGGCGCAATGCCCGCGTTGTTGACGAGAATGTCGATCCGTCCAAGCTGAGCTAGCGCGGATTCGACCATCGCGTCGACTTGCGATTCGTCGGCGATATCGGCTTCGACCGAGGCGGCATTGCACCCACTGCCAACAAGGCTTTTGACGACAGCGTCGGCATTCGTTCGTTCCGAATCGTTCGGAAAGTTGATGACGACATCGGCACCCTCCGCGGCAAAAGCTTGCGCGATGCCTGCTCCAATGCCGCGCGATGCGCCGGTGATCAGCGCTTTTTTTCCGTCCAGCTTGGCCATCTTCACTCCGCGGTTTTCATCCAATCGAGAGTTGTCTCGGTGCGTGCTGTCGGATTGTACTCGGCAGCCACCCAGCCCGCGTATCCCGACGCGTCAATTGCGCTAAATACCGTACCGAAGTCGATGTCTCCGGTGCCAGGCTCGTGGCGGCCTGGTGCATCAGCAAACTGAATATGCGCGATCAAGGGGGCAAGGCGCTTCACGGTGTCGGCCAGAGGCTCCCCCATGAGAAACATGTGGTAAAGGTCGTACTGAAGGCCAAGTGCCGGGTGGCCTACGGAGTCAATCAGCGCAACAGCTTGGGACGACGTGGAGAGCATAAACCCAGGGCGATCTTGGGTATTGATCGGTTCGACGACCAGCCGTAGGCCGAGTGGTGCGAGTGACGCCGCCGCGTAACGGGTGTTTTCGCGAAGTGCAGCGTAACAGGCACTCGGGTCGAGTTTCTCCGGCGCCACACCCGCGAGCAAGTTGATGCAACCGGGTTGGAGGGCTTCAGCATAGAGCCGGGCTTCGGCGACGGCGGCGCGGAATTGCCCCTCACGCCCGGGAACCGCGGCGAGGCCAGGCCCTCCCTCCATGAGGTCGCCGGCCGGTAAATTGATGACCGAAACGGCGATGCCTGCTTTTTCTTTGGCGCGTACCCAACTTTCGATTGGGAGATCGTAAGGAAACTGCACTTCGAACGCGCCGAAACCGTTGTCCGCGGCGGCCGCAACCCTGTCTAACGGATCGTACTCGGTGAAGAGCGTCGAGATGTTGGCTGCGTACCGCGGCATCAGGAAGCAAGCGCAACCGCAATGCCTGCAGCGACCCCCGCGTTGTGTGCGAGCAATGCGACGTTGGTTTCGAGAGTGGCGCCGGCGCTCAGGCGTGCGAGGGCGCTCAACAGATAGGGCGTGACGTCCTTCCCGTGGATACCCGATTTGCGCGCTTCAGCGAGCGCTTTGTCGATCCACACCTCCACTTTTTCGAGCGGTATCGCGGTCTCTTCGGGTGGCGGGTTGGCAATAACAATGCCTCCTGCACCAGGGAGGGCGCTATGGGCTTGTATAAGCGCGGCGGCCTCGGTCGCGCCATTCAGACAAATGTCGAGAGAGAGATCACTCGTGCGGGAATAGAACGCCGGAAAGACGGACGTCTCGTACCCGGCAACCGGAACACCGTTGGTCTCGAGGACTTCCAAGGTGCGGGACAAGTCGAGAATGGATTTGGCGCCAGAGCAGACGACCGCGACGGGCGTGCGTGCAAGTTCTTGAAGGTCGGCGGAAATGTCGAGGGATGTTTCGCCACCACGATGAACGCCGCCAATTCCTCCCGTTGCCATGATTCGTATGCCCGCCGCGTGGGCGCATAGAAGCGTTCCCGCAACAGTCGTTGCGCCGTCGCCGCGGTTTGCGATTACCGCGCCGACGTCACGGCGGCTGACTTTGGCAATATTCTCAGCACGGCTTAGATGCTGGATTTGCTCCGGGGTGCAGCCAACAACGATGCGACCATCCAAAATGGCGATGGTCGCGGGCGTAGCGCCCTGCGCGCGAACGGCGGCCTCACAGGCTATGGCGACCTCGATGTTTCGCGGCGAGGGAAGCCCATGTGCGATAACTGTCGATTCGAGGGCGACGACGGGCATCCCCCCGGCGAGGGCGCGTTGAACGGGAGTTGAAACGGCAACCGGGAGCATGTGTTACGACACGCGGTGCTGCGCTCGAGTGCGCACTTGGTCGCGGCTCAGCATCGGATCGGTCGGTCCGTCGGCTTCGACGGTAATACTTGCGGTGGCGAGACCCGACACGACAGCGTCTTCTAGGGATTGGTTCTCTAAGAGCGCCGTTAGCGCGCCCGAAGCGAACGCGTCGCCGGCCCCCACGACATCGCGGGCAGCTCCGGGGATTGCCGGCAGCACTACTTGGTTTGTGGTTGTTGCTGCGGCCGCACCGCGGGGCCCTAGGGTGACAAACACGGTGGTGACGCCCCTTTCCAAAATTCGCGCTGCGGCGACAAGTGCGTCCTCATTCGACTGGATGTCGTGGTTCGCTAGGATGGCGGCTTCAGCTCGGTTGGCGAAGAGTGCATCCAATCTGTTTAAGAAGGGAGCGAGGCGGGCCGCTTTTGGCGTGGAGACGGTACTGGCCGCTAGGAACGGGTGGTCGGCTGTTGACGTCAAGGCGTCGAGGCACCCGTTGGGTAGATTCGCGTCAATGAACCATGCGTCCTTGCGGCAATCGGCAGCATCGTCAAACGCGTTGCGTTCGAGATCATCGTAAATCGCCATATCGGCGAGGCCGATCAGGAGTTCCCCATCTCGATCAAGGACTGCCGTGTAGCTTGCGGTTGCCCCGTCCGTACGACGGATGGATCCAGATGTTTCGATACCGTCTTCGTTCAGTCTGAGAAGCAAATCGTCACCACCGGGGTCGTTTCCGACAACCGTGGCCAGGCCGACCGAGTTGTCGAGGTGGACGAGGTTAGTGGCCACATTCCGCGCGACTCCGCCGGCCGATTGTTGGACAGCAACCGGGTTAGAACTGCGGAGCACCAGCTCACCCAGGCATCGGGCTGTTCGGTCGAGATTGGCAGCGCCGAAGCACGTAAATGATGGCATAGCGTCCTAGAGGTGGCCGTCTATCTTTGGTGACTAATGTAGCGGTTCGCCTGAGGCAAGTCTGTTGCCCTTGCGCGTGGAAACGATGGTTCGCCGGGTTGATCCATTCGGTCAGTACCGATCCAGGACTCGCCTCTGTGCCGCGCGGCGCTTATCCTCCCGATGCCCCAGTAGAGGCCTGGATAACACGGGAGAGCCGCATGATTGGAGATGCTGCGCTGTATTGGCGCAAGCCGGAAAACGTCAAACGTGCATACGTGGATGGCCGCTACGGCCAGATGCACTACCGCATTGCCGTACCGGCACAAGCCGACACGTCCGAGCATCCGCCGATTGTCTTTTTCCATCAAAGCCCCTCCTCGGGCCGTCCGTTTGAGGGACTGGTCTCCGAGATGGGCCGCGACCGGATCGCCATTGCGGTCGACACGCCGGGATTTGGCGACTCGGATCCGCCTCCCGCGCCCCCGACGATTGCCGATTACGCGGCCGCAATGACGAGTTTTCTCAACGCACTGAACCTTGATGAGGTCGATGTGATGGGCGATCACACCGGTGCTAAAGTTGCGGTTGAGCTTTCTTTGCAGCAGCCCGATCGCGTTCGGCGCCTCGTGTTTAACGCCTGTCCGGTCTACTCGCCCGAGAAAATGGCCGAGATGATGAAGCACCTTGAGGCGGAGCGACCAAAGGAGGTCATCCCCGAGGATGGGAGCCACATTCTTCACCGCTGGGGTGGCATGAAAGGGTGGTACAAACCTGACGCACCGATCGAACTTTACAATCGCGATTTTTGCGAAAGTTTAAGGGGGCTTGATTTGGCGTGGTATGGCCACAATGCGGCTTTCGCGGTTAAACACTCGGACAATCTGCCGCACGTGAGCCAGCCGATCCTGGTCTTGTGCCCCGATGACGGGTTGTGGGACGCCACCCTCGCAGCGGGACCCTATTTGAAGAATGGGCGCATTCTCGAATTGCCGCAGTTCGGGATGGGCGCGATCTCGCAGCACACGACCGAAATCGGGCAGATATTGCGCGACTTTCTCGATGCGCCAGCGGAAGACGGGTTGCCCCGTGAATCCGCGCGACCGACGCCCGCGGCACCGACGATCGAAAAGAAGATCGTGCGCCGACGGTTTGTCGATACGCGGGGTGGGCAGGTCCACGTTCGGGTCGCGGGGCCGCAAAAGTCGGATCAGGTGCCCGTGATGTTTCTGCACATGAGTCCGGTTTCAAGCCGCAACTTCATCCCACAGCTTGAGCGCCTCGGGACCGACCGATTGGCCTTTGCCGTGGACATTCCAGGGTTTGGCGAATCAGAAGCGCCGCCCAAAATGCCGACGATCGCCGATCTTGCGGACATCATGACCGATGTTATCAAGGAGGTTGCCGGCGATGGCCCGATTGACTTGATGGGCGATCACACTGGTGCTGTCATTGCGATCGACCTAGCGGCGCGGCATCCCAAACTTGTTCGTAAGGTTGCGCTCAACACGGTGCCCTACTTCGACGCCGAGGCGCGTGCCGAGCGCGTCGCACATTCGGTTTACACGCCGCCGGACGAAGAAGCGTCCCATTTGGCGACTCGATGGCAGTCGATGGTCAAGCTCTACGGTCCCTATATGGATATGCGTGCGGTCGAGACCAACTTCGTCGAAGCGCTACGCGGCGGGCCATTCGGTCATTGGGGGCACCATGCTGTTTTTTCCTACGACATGGACCCGGTGCTGCCGAAGATCAATCAGCCGGTCTTGGTGTTCCGACCCAAAGATGGGCTGGAAGAACACACGCTGCGGGCAAAGCCGTTGATCAAGAACGTCGAGGTCATCGACTTACTCGATTACGGCTACGGGTTCATGGAAACGCAGGCCGACGAAATTGCTCGATATCTGCGGGATTTTTACGATTCGTAGGGAGTCCCGTCCGCGACCCGATCGACCCGCCGACGCGGGGCGTAGAAGCTGTTGAGTCAGCTTTCAGCGGGACCCGCCTAACTTTCGTAGGGTCGAAGCCGCTTATCTACGTGCCGCCTGGCCGCGGCGGTGTTGAGCCGCGAAGGCTTTGATCTGGCGCTCGGCTGCGCCGAAAGCGTCTCGAATAGCAACTTGCGGATCTTCATGGCCGCCGTCTTTTTCGTGGTTTCGATCGACCACGACTTCGGCACTATCCGGTAGCGCGATGTCAATTCGGACCTGATATCGCTTTCCGTGCGTCTTGTGTTGGTGTGGCGCATCGAAGGTGACCCGGCATCGGGTAATCCGATCGTAGAACTGCTCCAGTTTTGCCACGCGCTCGCGTATGGCGGTCTCTATGGCTGGGGAGGAGTCCATGTTGTGAAAGGCGATTTGAAGGGGTGTTTCCATGCGCTACTCCTGGTTACTCGACACCATGGTGGCCGCACGGCGAAATTCGCTTAGACCACCGTCAAGGTTAAGTCTGCGGCTTTGGGCCCGGGTAGGGCAAGGGTTGATTGGGTTGATTCATAGGGAGACCGTTCGCCGTTCGGTGACGTCGCATCGCCTGCGGGTCCATTGTCAGGGCACCGTGCTGTGGTAGGTTGCAACAATGTTCGACAACGCCATTCAAGCTATACCGGCGCCCCTTCGAGGCGTTTTTTTCATGCTGGTTTCGACGTTGTTGTTCACCGGGATGCAGGTAACGGTGCGCCACGTTGCCGACGAGCTCCATCCGTTTGAGATCGCATTCTTCCGGAATTTTTTTGGGCTTCTCGTTGTCACACCGCTGCTGTTTCAATATGGCTTTGGTGTTCTCAAGACCCCGAAGCTCAAGTTGCACGCTCTTCGCGGCGCGCTGCAGACGACGGGGATGATGTTCTTCTTCACCGCGCTGACTTTGGCGCCGTTGGCTCAGAACATTGCGCTGAGTTTTACCGCGCCGTTGTTTGCAACGGTTTTGGCGATTCTGCTTCTTGGAGAACGCGCCGGTTGGCGCCGGTGGGTCGCGCTTATCGCTGGATTTGTCGGTGCTTGGATCGTGATTCGTCCCGGCTTGGCGGTGGTGAACGCAGGGGCACTGTTGGTGATCCTGTCTTCTTGTGTGTGGGCGGGATCGATGGTCATCATCAAGATTCTGTCGCGTACGGAATCGAGCCTGACGATCACGCTCTATATGGGGCTTTTCATGGCGCCGCTATCGCTAATCCCGGCGCTATTCGTTTGGCAATGGCCCAGCGGTGAGGCCTTGATCTGGCTTGCGCTTGTCGGCGCGTTTGGGGGCGTCGGTCATCTCGCGTTGGCGCAAGCCTTCAAGGAAGCGGACGCCACCGCTGTTTTGCCCTTCGATTTCATGCGCTTGATTTGGGCATCGGCTTTGGGATTCTTGGTGTTCGCGGAGATCCCCGACGTATGGACCTGGATCGGCGGTGCGGTGATTTTCAGTTCGACCGTCTACATCGCGTTTCGAGAGGCACGACAGAAGAAGGAGGGAACCGCCGTCCGGCCCGTCGAAAGCTGACGCCCAAGGGATCGCGGTTATTTCAGTTCGATCTCGATGAAGACGATTTCTTTGTCGCCGTCGTTGATGACATCGTGCTCAACGCCGACCGGGCCCGTGTAGGGGGCACCGGTGGTGAGATCGCGGTAGAAATCTTCCTCTCCCGGTTTGGTTTCGATCAGGAGGCGACCCGTCGTCATCGGCACCACGACATAGTCGTAATCGTGCCGGTGCCAACCTGTCGCCGAGCCCGGGGCGAAACGCCATTCCGAAACGCGAACCCGCTCATCCTCATGTTGTTTGGTCTGAACGGCTTTGGACCATTTCGACTTTTCGCCCATGGGCGTCGCCAGTTTGTTTTCTAGGGGTTGGAGATGATGACGCGAATGACTCGTCCGAGAATCTCAACACCGTCTTGGGGGAAAATCGTGTCGTGCCCAGGTTCAGTGCTGTCCGGTTCCAACCGAGCAGGACTTGCACGGTAGCGCTTGAAAGTGGTCTCGCCGCCGACGCGAAAGATGTAGCACTTTCCATCGACCGGATCTTGGTCGTAGTAATCAACCACGATCAAGCTGCCACCAGGTGCGACGCGGTTCATGCTACCGCCCCGGACCTCGAGAGCGAAAAGCGACTCGCGCCGATAGGGCACCACGACATGAGCTTGGGCATCGTTGAAATCCGATGGCTCTATGGATTCGGTGAGTTGGCCCGCCTGCACCCAGGAGATGATGGGCACTTCGAAAACCGGTTCGCCAACCGGCGCCATATTGGCAAGGCCCGCCAGTTCCAAGACTTCCGTTTGGGTGACCGGTGGCTGCCCCCGTCCGACCAAAATTTCTAAGAGGCGGTGGACGAGGTCGGTCGGCAGATAGGGCTTATGGTAGTGATCCTTTGATTCGTAGCGCTGGTAGCCGGAGGCGGCGCGATAGCCCAGTGCGCGGGCCAATGCGTCCATCGAATAGCCAGCACGTTTGCGCAGGGCGCGAAGGCGCTCGGTGACGTGTGGTTCATGTTGGCCGGTCATGCGCTTCCCCAGGATTACGCATCTTACGGTTTCGGCGGCTATATGCCAGGGTGATTCACGCGAAATGCGTTGACTCTAGTTGCGGCAATGGTGTATTTACGTATTGTGCGTAATTCATAACGGTTTCCCGGCCATCGACGCGGGACTTTTCGCAGAAAACATAAGCGGTATGCGGGGCGGCCCCGTCGCGGAAGCGGGCAGCGGCTTAATCGGCATGACGCGAGTGCCTGTATCCAGCCTCTCGATGCGGCGTTCGATGCCGATGGCGGGGCCTTCCTCGAAGGCTGGCTGCGGGCCGAGAACGTGAGCCCTGCGGCCGACTCGGACGATTGAACTTCATCGATCCTCAAAACTAGGAGTTTGAATGCCCTCACATGCGCGGTCGCGTCTTTCCCGTGTTCGTCGGAGCCGACGTCGCAGTCGGCAATTGCGTCCCGAAGGTGCCCCCACACCACAAACCGCTGCCAAACTTCGGCCCGATCCGTTATGGACGTTGCTGCAACGTGGCCGTCTAACGCAAGAACAAGTCGATGCGGCGCACGACATTCGCGACGGGTTTAAAGCGCAAAAGCGAATCGCGTAGCTAACCGCTGCTTCCGCCTGGAATTGGGAACAAGTTGAGTACTAAGGACGGTGCGGAGTTTGCGATAGCCAGTGACTGCACGCTGAGTTGTTGTTGGACCTGTAGCGCTTGGAGCTTCGCACTCTCCTCTGCGAGATCTGCATCAACGAGGTTGCCAATTCCCTCTTCGACGACATTGATCAAAGATGTTGTGAATTGGCTCTGAATTTCGATTCCGGTCGCAGATGCTCCCAAGGCTGCTAGCTTGTCGGCCGCAAGGTCGATTGCTGTTTCGATCGCACTGAGGGCGTTTGCGGCGGCTGAACTCGTTGCCAAACTTGCTGTGTTGATGCCGAGTGTCGTCGTGTCAAGTGACTGGGCACTCACGCTTATCACGCTACCGTCAACGCTACTGAGAACATCCAACGTGCTGGCGTTTGCGTCGATCAGATTGACCGAGTTGAAATCTGCAGTCGAGACAATCGTCTCGATCTGGCTTCGAAGTTGCTGAAAGTCGTTGTCTAACGCGCTGCGCGATGCTGTGTCCAAACCCGTCTGGTTGGCTTGAACGACCTTGGCCTTACTTTCCGTCAGCAAATCGGTAATCGATTCGCCGGCGGAAATCGCAACCGAGACGATCGAGTCGCCGTTTGCGAGTGCGGTTTTTACAGCGCCGAGACCCGCAACATCACCCCGCAACCGCGTTGCAATCTGGAACGTGGCTGCATCATCCTGCGGGCCGCTGACTTTTAGGCCTGTTGTAATGCGTAGCTGGGTGGTCTCCAGTTTCTTGTTCAGAATCTGGAGTTGGTTCAGCGCGATATTGGCGCTGGAATTCGTATTGATCGAAAGACCATCAACCATAGCCTAGCCTTTTCGTTGGGGGCGCCAAGTATCCCTACCGAAGGGTAGGGGATCCTTCTGATCCAAGCGGGCGCTTACCAACGCCGCGGCGAACCGCGCGTCGTTGACAGCCAGGCAAATTCTTCGCTGATTGGACGGTCGGTCAGCTGCTTCTGCTGACCCTGTCTGTCACCAAGGTGACGTACCGTGGGGATATCAAAGCAGAAGATGCGCGCTGGGGCAATGAACGCTTTTGCGCGAATTTACATTGCATTTTACTAAACTTCCATCAGGTGTGGCTGCCTCAAGACCTGTGCGATAGAACAGATGCTCGACAGGCATTG
>JAYONB010000019.1:0-46083 GCA_038121105.1 Alphaproteobacteria bacterium
AGGGTACCAACGAGATGCAGCGCATTATCATCGCCAAACAACTGATTGCGCGTAACCCCTCTTAACAGGTGCAACGATGGTCACCAGGACTCTTCTTCGGAGTTTCCGCGAGGGACCCTACAACTCGGCAAGAGTTTCTATCAATGGTGGGCAGCCGCCAGCCATCCGAAACAATGACGATCACCAGAACGACAAGGTGATCCGAGATGTAGGACGCACCGGATTAGGTCAATCCGCTCTGATTTTCGTTATCCGGGCGGATTGGCATAGCGTCGGCGATGTAGAGGAATCGTCGCGTTAGGTGGACCATTACCCAGTCGGAGCGTGCCCATGAGAGAGCATCTTGAGACTATTCACCACATTGCGATTCCTGTCACCGACATCGCTGACGCCGTAGCATTCTACACCGCCCGTTTTCGCGTCGCGGTCGACTACCAGGACGAAAGCTGGGCACTACTCCGCTTTGCCAACACTAAGCTGGCGCTGGTCATGCCCGATCAGCACCCGCCTCACGTCGCGGTCGAGCGGGCGGACCTCGAGACCAAAGCCGACACCCATCAAATCGCCAACCACCGCGATGGTACCCGTTCACTTTACATCGAAGATCCGTGGAGCAACGTCATCGAACTGCTAGAAACCGAGGGCGCCAAGGATTCATCCACTAGGTAAAAGTGCCGCAGATTTTTGCATTTCGACTTCGCTAGCCCTGAGCCAGAGTTCCTCAATCGCCTAAGCTACTGAGAAACCGAAAGTTTTGGTGGCGCACCCGACACGATTCGAACGTGTGACCTCTGCCTTCGGAGGGCAGCGCTCTATCCAGCTGAGCTACGGGTGCGTGGGGGCGACCATACTGGATTCGCCGCGCGCGCGCCAAGCCTGCGCGAAATAATCGCCCCTGCGCCGTCACACCTCGGCCCGTGGCCTCGTCGCGGGGGCAACGGGGGCGCATTGCCGCCGTCTTCGGGCCGCCCGGCGGGCGGCGGCCGGTGATGGAAAGGGCCAACCGATGCTGAAATATCGCGTCGAAGGGGCGATCGCCGGGCTTTATGTTCGTGCGCAACCTCGACACGCGCGCCGCGCGCCCAGACGCGGCGGAAAGCGCCTAGGCGGCCGCCACGCGCACCGGTGCGCCGCCCGCGGGCAATCCGTCGCGCACCCGCAAATCGCTGCGCCAGATATAGACGATCAGCAAATGCACCGAGGCCGCGCCCAGGCTGTGCCACAGCCAATGCGTGCCCATCGGCAAGGTCTCGACCAGCCACCGCCCGTCGATACTGCGAAAGCCCACCGCGCCCACGAACACCGCCAAGGCGGCCAGCACGAGGCCCCCGTCGGCCCAACGCTCACGCACCAGGTTCCAGATCACCGGCAGCAGGATCGAGATCGCCAGGGTCGGATAGCCCGCCACGGGCCGCATCGCGCGCGGCATCTCCAGCACGCTCATCCCGGTCATCACGGCCGCGAAGGGGCCGAACACCAACAGCGGCACCCACCACCAACGCACGCCCTGGCGGCGCCAAAAGAACATCGAGACCGCCATTGCCAGCAGGGCGATCGGCACAAAGTCCATGAACAGCCACACGTTGTGCGATCGCGTCGCGTGATAGACCGTGCCGCCGACCCAGCCGATGACCAGCACCGGCATCGCGCCCGCGATGAAACGGTGCGTGCGCACATCGTCCTTCAGCCGCCACGTCCAATACACAATGATGGCCAGGAACAAAAAGTTGCTCACCGTGTTCCACGGCTCCACGGGAAAACGCCCCATGATGGTTTCGAGATAGATCGGGCCTTGATCGTTGGGCATCGCGGTGCTTTGCGTTGTGACGAAAAGGGGCGGGCGGCAACACCGAGTTAAGGTCGCCTCGGCCCGCCGTCAACCGCCGCGGCCGGGCCTCACGCGGGCGTGTTGCCGCGCAACTGCGCCTTCACGATCGCATAGCCCGCCGCGTGCGAGAGTTCATGCGCCAACGCCAACGCGCGGTCCAGAATATCGCCCGCCGGCACCAGTTCGTCGACGATGCCCAGATCGTGCGCGGCGTGCGGGTCGACCGGCTTGCCGTCCAGCACCATGCGGCGCTTCACGGTCGAGTCCAGCCCGGCATCGACGATGCGCCAGGCATGATCGGGATACGCGATCCCCACCGTCACCTCGGGCAAGCCCAATTGATAATCGCCCGGCACCGCCAAGCGCCGGTCGCAGGCCAGCGCCAGCACCAGCCCGCCGCCGATCGCGTGGCCGGGCACGGCGGCCACCGTCGGCACCGGCAAATCGAAGATCGCGCCGAAGCCGTCGTTGGCGTGGCGGCGCAAGGTCGCATACTGGTCCGCGTCGTACGTGGGCGCTTCCTTGATGTCGGCCCCGGCGGAAAACACCCCGTTCGCCCCCGTCACCACCAGCCCGCGCGGCGGCGGGTCGGCCGCCACTTCGGCCGCGGCGGCGGCCAAGTCGCCCAGCAAATCGAGGTTCATCGCATTCACCGGCGCGCGGTCCAGCGTCAGCACCATGGCGCCGTCGGTACGGTCAAGCCGGATCAAACTCATGGGCGCAACCTTTCCCAAACCATCAAGGCGGTCACCCTACGGGAGCGCCCCCCTTGGGTTCAATGCCGCACCTGTGCGTCACGCCAGTTGCGCCCCAAGCGCAATCGCTTATCATTCCTCTGGTGGCGCGCGGGCGTCATCAGATCGCGTGTAACGAGGGCCTCCAACCGATGTCGACCCCCCAAACCGACGCACCCGAAACGGTCTACGTCGATACCGAAACCGTCCGTTGCGACGGCGGCGAGCTGGGCCATCCCATGGTCTACCTCAATCTCACCAAAGACGGCTGGATCGACTGCCCCTACTGCGACAAACGCTTCGTCAAAGGCCCGCCCCCCGCCTCCGCGGCCTAAGCCTCTTCATCCACCCCTAACGGCGTTATCCCAAGGCGCGGTCCCTAGGCTGCGTCTCGAAGGGCGCCGGGCCAAGCAAACTTGTGGATAACCCGCGCCGTGCGGGTGCCGCCCCCGCTCCCGCATGGCAAGATGCCCGCCATGCCCACAGCCGCCAAAAAACCCGAAGCCAACGCCCGCCGCCGCGTCTATTTGATCGACGGCTCGGGCTATATTTTCCGCGCCTACCACGCGCTGCCGCCCCTCACCCGCAAGCGCGACAAGCTGCCGGTCGGCGCCGTCGTCGGCTTCGCCAACATGCTCAACAAACTCCTCGAGGATCATTTCGTGTCGGGCGAGGGCACGCACATCGCCGTGGTCTTCGACAAGGGCGCGGACTCCTTTCGCAACGACATCTTCGAAGACTACAAAGCCAACCGCGACGAAACCCCCGACGACCTCGCCCCGCAGTTCGCCTATATCCGCGAGGCAACGCGCGCCTTCAACGTCCCCGTCGTGGAGGAAGAAGGCTTCGAGGCCGACGACATCATCGCCACCTACGTGCGCGTCGCCCGCGAACACGGCGACGAAGTGGTCATTGTGAGTTCCGACAAAGACCTCATGCAGTTGGTCGGCGGCCACATCACGATGTTCGATCCGATGAAGTCCCGCGCCATCGGGCCCGACGAAGTGCAGGAAAAATTCGGCGTCGGCCCGGAACGTGTGATCGACGTCCAATCCCTCGCCGGCGATTCGGTCGACAACATTCCCGGCGTGCCCGGCATCGGCGTCAAAACCGCCGCGCTGCTCATCAACGAATACGGCGATCTCGATACGCTGTTGGAACGCGCGCCCGAGATCAAACAAAACAAGCGCCGCGAAAACCTGATCGCGTTCGCCGACCAAGCGCGCCTGTCGCGCAATCTCGTCACCTTGCGCGAAGACTGCGCCGTCGATCACGACCTCGACGATTTCGCCTTCAAGCCGCCCGACGTCCAAGCCTTGCTCGCCTTCCTCGACGATATGGAATTCACCGCCATCGCCAAGCGCGTGCGCGTCAAGTTCGGCGTCGATGGCGAACCCGCGCCGCCGCCCGCCGCGGCCGCCGTGCCCGACCGAACCCAAGCCACCGCCGTCACCGACGCGGCCGCTTTGCAAAAAATCGTCGACCTCGCCACCGCGCGCGGTCGCCTCGCGCTCGTCACCCACACCGCCGCCGGCCACCCGGTGCGCGATCCCCTGGTGGGCATCGGGTTGTGCGTCGACCCCGGCCAGGCCGCGTGGGTGCCGCTCGCCAACACCGGCGACGGCCAGCGCGATTTGCTCGACGGCCCCGCCGCCGAAGGCCCCGGCCTGCCGCGCGACGAGGTGCTGGCCCTTCTCAAACCGGTGTTGGAAAACGGCGTCGTCCTCAAGATCGGCCAAGACGTCAAGCGCGCGGCCCTCACGCTGGGCCGCTACGGCATCGCGCTCGCGCCCGTCGATGACACCATGGTGCTGTCCTACGCGCTCGAAGGCGGGCTGCACGCGCACGACCTCGCGCGCATCGCGCCCGAATATTTGGACCGCCCCGTGACCGAGCTCAAAACACTGCTCGGCACCGGCAAGTCCGCCGTCACCTTTGCCGAGGTCGCGCTCGACCAAGCCACCGCGTTCGCGGGCGAAGAGGCCGATACCGCCCTGCGCCTGCACGCCAAACTCAAACCGCGGCTGGTCGCAACGCATGTCGTCGGCGTTTACGAAACCCTCGATCGCCCGCTCATCCCCGTGCTCGCGGATATGGAGCGCACCGGCATCATCGCCGATCCCAAAACCTTGCGCGCCATGTCGAAGGATTTCGAAGGCCGCCTCGGCAGCCTAGAGGCCGAGATTCACAAACTCGCCGGGCGCGAGTTCAACGTCGGTTCGCCCAAACAACTGGGCGAAATCCTGTTCGACGACATGGGCCTCGAAGGCGGCAAAAAGGGGAAGGGCGGCGCCTGGGGCACCGGCGCCGACGTGCTGGAATTTCTCGGCGGCCAAGGGATCGAGCTCGCCGACAAGGTCCTGGATTGGCGCCAGCTCTCCAAACTCAAAAACACCTACACTGACAAGCTCCCGCTCGAGATCAATCCCGAAACCGGGCGCATCCACACCACCTACGACATGGCCGTCGCCAACACCGGCCGGCTGTCGTCCAACGATCCGAACCTGCAAAACATCCCCATTCGCACCGAAGAGGGCCGCAAGATCCGCCAAGCTTTCGTGCCCGCCAAGGGCCACGTGCTGCTTTCGGCCGATTATTCGCAGATCGAACTGCGCTTGCTCGCGCATATGGCCGACATCCCGCAACTCGACAAAGCCTTCAAAGACGGCATCGACATCCACGCCATGACCGCCGCCGAGGTGTTCGAGGTCCCGGTGGAAGGGATGGACCCATCCGTGCGCCGCCGCGCGAAGGCGATCAACTTCGGCATCATCTACGGCATCTCGGCGTTCGGCCTCGCGCGCCAGCTCAAAATCCCGCAAGCCGACGCGCGCGACTACATCGCCGCCTATTTCGACCGCTTCCCCGGCATCCGCGACTACATGGAAGAACAAAAAGAATTCTGCCGCGACCACGGCTACGTCAAAACCCTCTTCGGCCGCTGCATTCACCTCCCCGCCATCAAAGACAAAAACGGCGCGCATAGGGCGTTTGCGGAACGCCAAGCCATCAACGCCCCTTTGCAGGGTGCGGCCGCCGACATCATAAAACGCGCGATGATCCTTCTGCCGCCCGCGTTATCGCGCGCGAAGTTGGGCGCCAAAATGCTCCTGCAAGTGCACGACGAACTGGTCTTCGAAGTTCCCAAAAAAGAAGCCGACGACACCAAGACGCTGGTCAAGAAAGTGATGGAAAACGCCGCCCAAGCCGTGAACCTCACCGTGCCCTTGGTGGTCGAGGCGGGGACGGGCCAGAACTGGGACGAGGCGCACTAGCAAACACTCGCAACCTCCCACCACCCCGTCATCCTGAGCCGTGGGCCTTGGGCCGTCGGCCCGAGGCCCGCGAGACGAAGGGCCTCTCTCGCGCGATAGCGCGTCATTTCATGAAGAACGCGCCCCTCGCGGTGCGCCGCACGCCCTTCGTCACGGGCGGCTTCCGCCAACGGCGAAATCCGCCCGGCTCAGGATGACACCCTGGGTAGGGCGCGGCGCAGGTACGCGCAAAACCAACCTTCGCCCCGCCATACCCACCGTCATGGGCGCCTGGGTCTACATCCTGCAATGCCGCGACAACAGCTACTACGTCGGCAGCACCTCGCGTGCCGTCGAAGAACGCGTCGGTGCGCATAACGAGAGGTCGGGAGCGACTACACCCGTCGTCGTCGCCCGGTCGCACTCCTGTGGTCGGCCTACTTCGAAACCTACGTCGATGCGTTTTTTCTCGAACGTAAACTTAAACGGTGGAGCCGCGCCAAGAAGGAGGCCTTCATGGCCGGCGATATTGCGCGCCTTAAGGCACTAGCCCGCCGCCAGTCGGCCGCCTCAACAAAAGAAGAACGTCATCCTGAGGAGCGCCGCCATGCGGCGCGTCTCGAAGGGCCCTTCGTCACGCAATGCGCGCGACGTCGGCACGATCCGCACGGCTCAGGATGAGAGGTGTTGCGACGACCGATGGGGACCGCCAAACGTGACCACAGGGACTGAGATCGTGACGGGACACCGCGCGCCCTAACCCCCACCTGCCAAGGGACCTTTACCCCATCAAAGGAGTGCCCATGTCATGCTGATTTCCGATGCCCAAGCCGCGGCCAACCGGGCCAACGCGCACCATGCCACCGGCCCGCGCACGGCGCGCGGCAAGGCTAACGTGCGGCGCAACGCGCACCGTCATGGGCTTTATGCCGAAACCGCGCCCGACACGGGCGAGGATGCGGCGGCCTTCGCGGTGCTGCTCGACGATCTGCGCGCGCGTTTTGCGCCCGAGGGCGCGGCCGAAGCCGCCTTGGTGGCGCGGCTTGCGTCCATCTTGTGGCGGCTGAGCCGCGTGCCGGCGGCCGAGCATGCGGTCTATGCCGCGCTCGAGCACGATTTCGTCCCCGCCGACGATCCCGGCGAAACCCCCATCGCGGTCGATCTGCCCGCGCTGTGGGGCGCGGCGCATCGCGCCGGTCATTTCGATTCGCCCCTCGCGCGCATCAACCGGCACGAGGCCCACCTGCAACGCATGCACCAGCGCACGCTGGACATGCTCAACACCCTGCAAGCGCTGCGCACCCAGTGCGATCCCCTCGTCGCCGCCAAAACCACCGCGCGGCGCAGCGCCATGTCCGGCCCGCCCGCCTGGGTGTGGTACGAAGACGACGACGATCTCGCGGCGGACGAAGACGACGCCTCGCCGAACGACCCGCCGTCCGATCCCCCTCAAGCCTTTGAGGCGCGCGCCGCCGCCCCGCCCGACCAAGACGCCGTCGCCGCGCGGCCCGCGCCCCCGGCCGACATGCACGCCCTGGCCCGCCACATCGAAACCCTCGCCGCCGCCCAAGGCCCGCACGCCGTCGTCCCGCCGGCGCCCGACGCCGCCGATCCCGACGACGAGGTCCCCTGGTCATGAGCCCCGGCGTCGGACGCAAAACCTCTGGGTTTCCGCGCCGGTTGGCTTTGTTTCGTCATCCCAAGCAGGGCCATGAAAAGGGAAGCTGGCCGCCCGTCGGGACGCATCGCGGCGCGATGCGCCGCAGGATGCGCCGAATGAGAAAGGAGAAACCCTAGCGCGCGACACCCAGCCGCTCGCCCAGCAGGCGCCCGAACGTGACCGTGGGCCCGACACCCATGCCCGAGACGTAGGCGTTGCCCATCACCCGGGTGTTGCCGATGAACTCGCCCGCGGCAAACAGGTTGGGTACCGCGCGGCCCTCGGTATCGAGCGCGTGCAACTCGGCATCGACTGCAACGCCGGCCGGGCTCGGCATCGCAAAGGCCACCGATTGGATGGCGTAATAGCGTGGCGTGTCGATGGCGCGCGGCAGGCTTTCGCGGCCGAACGCGGTGTCATGGCCCATCGCGACCACTTGGTTGTAGTGGTCGATCGTGTTGGCCAATCGATCCGCCGAGACGTCCATCTTTTGCGCCAGCGCGGCGATGGTGTCGCCCTGCATCGTGCTCGGGTTGGCGTCGATGAGTTGCCTCAGCGCGGCTTCCTTGGTGCCCGTAATCGGCGGGGCGTTCTGCCGGATGCCTTCGTCGAACACGATGAAGAACGTCAGGTTGTCTTGCGCATTCACGGCATGTTCGCGATGCGTCGCACTGGGGTGGTCTTCGCGGGTGAAGCGCTCGCCCGAGGTGTTGACCCAGATCTCCCACGGCGGGCGATCCTGCGGCACGGTGTTGAGCGCGAACGTCACCGACAGGGGATCGTCCGGGTCCATCAACACCCCGCCCAGCATCCCCATGTAGTGATCGCCGCCGTCGACCTGCAGCCCGGCCGCTTGCGCCACGCGCAACGCCTTGCCGCTCGAGATCGGAATGCGCGCGGCGAACACCGGCTTTTGCGGCGTGAGTTCGCGAAACAATGCGGGATCGTTGGTATAGCCGCCGCAGGTCAGCACGTAGGCATCGGCCTGCAGGATTTGGTCGTCGTCGCCCGGCCCACGCACGGTGATCGCGGTGACCGCGCCACGTGCGTCGCGCGCGATCTCGGTCATCGCGGTGTTGAGGTGCAGGTCGATCCGGCCCGCCCCGATATGCGCGTCCAACAACGGCCGCAGCGCATCCAGGATCGATTGGCCCTTCTTGGTGGGCCACTGATAGCGCCGCGCGCGGTAGACGTCGTGGTTGTACGAAATCATCGGATGGTCGGGCGGGAACGGCACGCCGATGTCCTGCAGCCAATCCACCGTCGCGGCGGCATGATCGACGGCCAGGCGCACGACCTTCGCATCGGCGGTCTCACGGCAAATCCGCATGACGTCGGCAAAATGATCGTCGGGCGAATCGACGATGCCCTTTTCGGCCTGCAGCCGCGTGCCGGCGGCCGAGATTTGTCCCGACGAACGCGGCAACTTGCCGCCGATGTCGTCCGCCGCCTCGATCAGCGTCACCTGCGCGCCGCCGTCGGCGGCCCGGATCGCGCACGGCAACCCGGCCATGCCGGCGCCGATGATGACCACATGCGTCACGCCGCGCGCCCTCAGATCCCGACGATCGTGTTGCCGCCGTTGGGGCTGATCGTTTGGCCCGAGATAAAGTCGCTCTCCGGTCCGGCCAAGAAAGCCACCACCCCGGCAATGTCATCCGGTAGCGCCAGCCGACCGAACGGTGCGGCCTTGCCTTGGTCCTTCAGGAAGGCATCGCCCACGCTCGCGTGCGTCAGCTCGCTTTCCATCAAACTCGGCGCCACCGCGTTCACCCGAATGCCGAACGGCGCCAGCTCGCGCGCCCACGATTTAGTCAGGCCCAACAGCGCCGACTTGGCCGCCGTGTAATGCGAGGCCGACGGACTGCCGTACAAACAGAACTCCGAGGCGATGTTGATGATCTTGCCGTAGCCCTTTTCCTTCATCTCGGGCACCACCGCCTGGGCGATGAAGAACGAACCCTTCACATGCACGTTCATCATCCGATCGAAAAAGTCCAGGTCGATGTCGGCTAGTGGGGTCGACAACCCGCTGATCCCGGCGTGGTTCACCAGAATATCGATCCCGCCGGTCGACGAGATCGCCTCGTTCAGGCTTACCAAAAAGGGATCGAGGTCGGTGATGTCGCCCGCCATCGGTTCGGCCGAGCCGCCATGCGCATGGATATCGGCCACCACCGCGGCGGCATGGTCCTCGCGCATGTCCTGTACGATCACGTGCGCCCCGAGTTTGGCCAGCGCATGGCAGTGCGCGCTGCCCATCGCCGGGCCGCCGCCGCCGGTTACCAATGCCGTCTTGCCGTCCAGGGGGTTGCTCATCGTCGTTCTCGCGGGTTGGCGGTGGAAACAAAAGTGGCCGGGCGAACCCGGCCACTTTCTGGGTCGAAGGGTACGCGTTTATTCCGCTGCTGCCCTCGCTCCCTCCCATTTCAAAATCTTCTCGCCCAACAGCCGGCCGAAGCTCAACGCCGGCATCAGGGACATCCCGTTGACGAACGCTTTGCCCGACAAGCGACCGAAGCCCAATACTTCGCCCGCGGCATACAGGTTGGGGATCGGTGTGCCGTCCTTCTTCGTAACCTGCAGATCGGACGTCACGTTCAGCCCGGCCGGGCTGACCACCGTGATGCCCCCCGCGTGGATCGCATAGAACGGCGCTTGTTCGATCTTGCGAAACATCCGAATGCGCCCCAACTCCTTGTCTTCGCCGCTGTCGACGGCGGCGTTGTAGGCCGACACCGTGGCCTCAAGGTTGCCGGCGTCAACGCCCATCTGTTGTGCCAACTCGGCCAACGTATCGGCTTTGGTGTAGTGCGGATGATTGCCGAACTTGTCGTGCAGGTCCGGGGCCAGTGGATTGATGTGCGGCGCGTTCTGGCGAATGCCTTCGTCGAACACCACGAACATGCGCTGGTCCTTCTGCGCCAACAACGCATGTTCGCGTTCGTCTACGCTGGGATGGTCTTCGCGCACGAACCGCTTGCCGTCGGTGTTGACGTAAATCTCCCAGGGCTCCCGCATTTGTGGCGCGAACTGCATGCCCAGGGCGGTCGAGTAAGGATCTTTGGGGTCGTCCAACACGCCGGCAAAGGTGCACAAGAAGGTATCCGCACCGTCTACCTTGGCGCCGATCTTGCGCGCCGCAAGCAACCCATCGCCGCGCGAATAGTCGTTGGTGTAGGCGCGCAACGGAATGTCGGGCGTCATCTCTTTCCACAAGTCGGCGTTGTGGGCATAGCCGCCGGTCGTCACGACGATGTTTTGGCCGTGCAGCGTTTCGGTCTTGCCCCCACTGTCGACGGTGATGCCGATCGCGGCGCCGTCGGCGTCGGTGACGATCCCGGTCATCCGGGTTTTCAGGCGCAAATCGATCTTGCCGTCGGCGACCAGCTTGTCGTGGACCGGCTTCAGCACGTCGTGGATCGCGACGGCCATGTTCTCGGCCCAATAGTACCGCTTGGTCAGGTAGGGCTCGTGGGCCCCGCCCGCCACCGGCATGTGGGCGATCGGTTCGTACCCGAGCTCTTCCAGCCAATCGTAGGTCGCGCCGGCATTGGCGGTCGCCAGTTTGCCCAGCGTGGGGTCGATCGTGCCTTCGGCAATACGTTGCGCGTCTTCGTAATGCGCTTGCGCGCTGTCTTCGATGCCGAGCCGTTTCTGGCGTTTGGTGCCGGCGGCGCTGATCTGTCCGGACGACAAATGCAGCGTGCCGCCGATCTTTTCATCCGCTTCAACCTGCAGCACCCGTGCGCCGCGTTCAGCGGCGCGAATGGCGGCGGGCAGTCCGGCGCTTCCGGCGCCGACAACAATAAGGTCCCACATGTCGCTCATGATCTTCCTCCCGTACGGCGGCCCTCGAGGGGCGCGCTCTTGATTGCGTTATTCCGCAGCCTGCGCCGCGCGATCTTCCCAATTCAGCAGGCGTTGCCCCAGCAGACGGCCAAAAGTCAGCGCCGGTGTCGCCATCATGCCGCCACAGAACGAATCACCCATGGTCTGCCCCGATCCCAGCAATTCGCCCGCCGCGTAGAGATTGGCGATCGGTTTGGCGTCTTTGTCGATAACGCGCAACTCGGTATCGACGGCAAGGCCGACGGTACTCGAAATCGAAGTACCCTGAACACGGACGGCATAGAACGGACCTTGTTTGATGGGCAGTGGCCGATGTTGCCGGCCCATCGGGTCGGGCGCGCCCGTTTCGATCGCCGCGTTGTAGGCCGCGACCGAGGCCGCCAGCCCGGCGGCATCAATCCCCGCGGCCTGTGCCAAAGCCTCCAAGGTGTCGGCCTTGTTGAACATCGGATGCGTGCCGAAAAAGGCCATCTCGGCGGTCTTGTCGACGCCGTCGAATTGCGGTGGCGCTGCTTTGGCGATGGCATCGTCGTAGATCACCCAGCGGCGCAGCTCAGGTTGTTTCAGCAAAGCGTGCTCGCGAACATCGACGCTCCGGACATCTTCTTGAACGTAGCGTTCGCCCCGCATGTTGACGTGGATCTCCCACGGTTCGCGCATCTCCGGATGATGAATAGGACGCACTGTCATCCCGGCGGGGATGGTGTCGCTGTCCAAAACGGCGCCGTAGCCGCACAAGTAGAATTCGTGCCCGCGCAAAACCCCACCGACCGATTGACCCAGTCGAATGCCGGCTCCTTTGGCGTGTGGATAGGCGCCGTTGAAATACTGGGGAAATCCGTTCAGCTGTTGAAACATCTCGCCGTTCGACGAATAGCCGCCGCACGCCAGGACGACGTTCGTTCCGTGGATGGTTGCGTTCCCGTCGGGTCCGGCAGTTTCCACGCCGACGACGGCACCTTGTTCGTCGGTGGCCAAGCCGGTGACCTCGGTCGACAACTTAACCGAAACCCGGCCCGCGTCGACCTGCGCCTGGAAGGGGCCGCGCAGCGTGTTGAGAATGCTCATCCCGCCGTCGATCCCCCAGTAGTAACGCCGTTCGCTATAGGGTTCGTGCGCTTTGCCCATGACGGGATGTTCGTCCAGCGGTTCGAAGCCGTTGTCCTGCAGCCAGTCGAAGGTCTCGGCCGCGTGGTCGACAGCGAGACGGACCAACGCCGGGTCTGCGGTGTTCTTGCTGATCCGCATGATGTCGTCGTAATGCGCGTCGGTGGTGTCGTCGACGCCCTTGCGCGCCTGAAGTTTGGTGCCGGCGGCGCTCAGTTGGCCGGTCGACAGGTGCAGGGTACCGCCAACATCGGGCGCTGCGTCGATCACCAACACCCGCGCGCCGCGCTCGGCGGCAAAGGTGGCGGTCGGCATGCCGGCCGTGCCGCCTCCGACAACGATCACGTCCCATGGTTCGGTCATCGTCTTCCTCCCCGGATGGTGTTGTTTTGCCGCCATCATAGACCAGTTTTGGGCGTCGCCGTCATGCCTTGCAATGGGCGGTCCGAGAGGGCGTCTTGGGCGTCTATCCGCGCGATTACACGGTTGAGGGTCTGTTTGAAGGTCGGCGCGACGCCCAAACCGAAGCGAGCGACAAGGTCGGTGTGTGCTCGCAACAGAGATTCGGCGCGGTGGGCATGGTCCAACCCGGATTCCACCAAGAATTCCGGTGGTGTCATAGCGTGTGGCCTCCCCAGGCCTCATTGGAGTAAGGCGACCGGCCGACATCCTTTGGCGGACGCGGTCCGGTTCGGCGGCCCTTCGGGCCACAACATTCTTCTTTCGAGAATGGCGACCGCGTTTCTAGCGGTCGATCTTCACCACAACCCGGCGATTGGCTTCCCGGTTTTCCGGGATAGGCTCGCCGGTCTGTTTGTCGTAAAGCGGTGCCGTGCGCGGCGACACCGTGTCGGCAAGACCGACAGCCCGCAGCCGGTCGGCTTTAACGCCACGCGACAGGAAGTAGCGCACAACCGAAGCCGCCCGGGCTGCCGAAAGCTCCCAGTTCGAAGGAAACTTTTCGGTATTGATCGGAATATCGTCGGTGTGGCCTTCGACGATAACGCCGTAGTCGGTGTTGCCGAAGAGACTCAGGTTCTGGGCGATGCGGTCCAGCTGCGCGAACGCGGACGGCAAGATGTCTGCCGACCCCGGCGCGAACATTTCGCCGCTCTGGAACTGGAAGGTACGTCCAACGGTGGTGGTGTCGACTTGCGCTTGTTCGCCCGTACTCGGGGTGACTGGCGATTGGATATCCCGGCGCGACAGGGTCTCGACCATGCCCTTCGTCACCTGTTCGAACTTTTCGGTGTTGGGCTCGGATATCGAGAACATGATGACGAAGAACGCCATCAGCAGCGTAATGGCGTCGGCGTAGGTGACGAGCCAGTCGTCTTCGCTCGCGTCGGCTTGCTTGATTGGAGGAGGGCCTGCCATCGTCGGGTGCTTTTAGGCTATGCCGCTTTGCGTTGCGGTCTTTTCTGGCCGCCCGACGCGCCACCCTTTTTGTCGATCGAGTAATGAATCTGGGGATCGAGATAGCTGTTCATCCGATCTTGGATGTAGCGCGGGCTGCGGTGCTCGGCCAACATCGCAAACCCTTCCGTTACCAGGAAGTTGCGGAACCGCAGGATGCCGGCCTTTTGCTCCACCTTACTGGCGGCAGGCGAGAAAATGAGCCGTTGCATGATCACGCCATAGAGCGTGGTGACCAGCGCGAGCGCGAGCCCCGGTCCGAGGCCTTCGGGGTCGGAGACGAGCTTTTGCAGGATGATGATCAGGCCGATCAGCGTTCCGATCATGCCGAATGCCGGCGACACCGAGGCCAGCGTTTTGAGAATGCTGGCGCTGACCATCTTGCGCTGCATGGTGCCGTCGGCGGCGGCCGACAACATGCCGCGCACTTCGTCCCCCGTGTAACCGGTAATCACCAATTCGACGCCGTAGTTCAAGAAGTGGTCTTGTTGCTTGGCAGATTTGATCTCGCGTTCCAGTGCAAGAATGCCGTGCTTCTTTACCAGGTAGCCCCAGCGAATGATTTTGCCGGTCTCGACCGTCAGCATGGCGCGATTGATCTTCTCTTTGACGAGAAGCTGGCCAATTTCCTTCAACGAAAGGAGAACGTAGCGCGCTTGAAAGCCGATGAACCCGGCGGCCAACGTGCCGCCGATCACGATCATGAAGCTCGGCGCACTAATAAACGCGAGGGGGTCCCCGCCGGAGAGGAATACGGCACCGCCTACCAGTCCCAATCCAAACAGCAAGCCGATAATTGTTGGTATCGACATCTAGCAGACCCCCGATCGTCCTTGTCGTATCGCGTTAAAGGATCAGGAGACTATAGCGCAACAAGCCCTTGCGCCGGAACGCTTTTGTCGGCGGGCGGACCCCTGAGCCGCGAGAATCCGGCCGTTTAGGCCGGATTCCTGGGCCGCAATGGTTAACGCGGTCGCTTAATAGCGGTAGTGGTCGGGCTTGTAGGGGCCTTGCTTGTCGAGATTGAGGTACGCGGCCTGCTTGTCGTTCATGACCGAAAGGCGGGCGCCCAGCTTTTTCAGATGAAGCGCGGCGACCTTCTCGTCCAGTTCTTTGGAAAGTACGTAGACCTTCTTCTCGTATTTGCCGGTGTTGTTCCACAGTTCCTTCTGCGCCAGCACTTGGTTGGTGAACGAGGCGCTCATCACGAAACTCGGGTGTCCCATGGCATTGCCGAGATTCACCAAACGGCCCTTCGACAGGATAATCAGCTTTTTGCCATCGGGAAATTCGACTTCGTCGACTTGCGGTTTGACCTCTTCCCACTTCATGTTCTTCAACGCGCTGATCTGAATTTCGGAATCGAAATGACCGATGTTGCAGACGATCGCGTGATCTTTCATTTCTCGCATGTGATCGAGGGTGATCACATCGACGTTGCCCGTCGCGGTCACGAAGATGTCACCCAATGGGGCGGCATCTTCCATGGTCACGACCTCATAGCCTTCCATCGCGGCTTGGAGGGCGCAGATCGGGTCGATCTCTGTGATCAAGACGCGGCACCCCGCGCTGCGCAACGATTGCGCCGAGCCTTTGCCGGTGTCGCCGTAGCCCGCGACGACTGCGACTTTGCCGGCCATCATCACGTCGGTGCCGCGACGAATGCCGTCGACGAGGCTTTCTCGGCAGCCGTACAAATTGTCGAACTTCGATTTCGTCACCGAGTCGTTGACGTTGATGGCCGGGAAAAGGAGCGTTCCCTTTTTCTCCATTTCGTAAAGGCGATGCACGCCGGTGGTTGTCTCTTCGGTCACGCCGCGGATGGCATCGCCTAGCGAGGTGTACCAACCTGGTTTTTCGGTCAGACGTTTTTTGATCGATGCGAAAAGAACCTCTTCTTCCTCGTTCCCGGGATTGTCGAGAACCGAGGAGTCCTTTTCGGCTTCGCGCCCGAGGTGGACGAGAATGGTTGCGTCGCCACCATCGTCCAGGATCATGTTGGGGACGCCACCGTCACCCCATTCGAAAATCTTGTGAACGTATTCCCAGTATTCTTCCAGCGTCTCACCTTTCTCGGCAAAGACGGGAATGCCACGCGCTGCAATCGCGGCCGCAGCATGGTCTTGGGTCGAGTAGATGTTGCAAGACGACCAGCGCACGTCAGCGCCCAGTTCGACCAGCGTTTCGATCAGCACGCCGGTTTGCACGGTCATGTGAATGCTGCCGGCGATGCGGGCACCTTTCAGGGGTTTTTGGGCCCCGTATTCCTCGCGAAGGGCCATCAAACCGGGCATCTCGATTTCCGCGATGTCCAGTTCCTTGCGCCCAAAATCGGCAAGCAAGATGTCTTTGACTTTGTAGTCGGTGAATTCGGTCATGTTGGCTCCGGCGCAAAAAGGGCCCGCTACCGGCTGTTTCCGGGACGCAAGGCGGTTCCTAGGCGAATTGAAGCCGCTATATATCAGCCATTCCGGAAGAAATAAAGATATCTTTATATCGTGATCTTTATTTTGGTTCGTCGAACCGAGCCGCGACCAGCGCACCTAAAGCATCCAACGCCTGTTGCGCATCGGGGCCTCGGGCGGCGACCGTGATGGAAGACCCCTGACCGGCAACCAAAAGCAAAAGGCCCATAATGGAGCGGCCGGGAACGGTGTGCTCGTCGTTAGATACCGTTATCTCGGCGGCAAATTCCCCCGCGGTTTTGACGAAACGCGCCGCGGCTCTGGCGTGAAGACCGCGTTCGTTGCTGATCGTTAGGGCGGTAACGATCCACTCGTCACCGTCAGTCATGACCGGCGGGCGCGATGGCGCGGCGAATGTGCGTTCGACCGGTTTGTTCGACCGCGCTGGCCGTCGCCTTGATGTCGCTGCTGTCTCGAGTTGTTAGAAGTTTCAGGAGCATCGGCAGATTGAGCCCGCCAATTACCTCGACCCCGGGCCCGCTCATTTCCGCGATCGCCAAGTTGCAGGGCGTCCCGCCCATCATATCCGCAACGATGATCACGCCGTCGCCGCTATCGACATCGACCACGGCTTGGTGAATGCGTTGGCCGCATTCGCCGACTTCACTATTCCAATCGAGGCATACGGCGCTAACGCCTTTTTGAGGGCCGACGACATGCTCCGCTGCCGAAAGAAACTCCTGCCCGAGCCCTCCTTGCGAAACGATCACGACGCCGATCATCGGCCTAACCGCGTGCGGTGACGCCGTCGCGGTGACGCCGCGTTACCGCGTGCCCGGCGCCTTCGAGGACATCGGCAAGCCGCTCGGCAACAAAAACGGACCTATGCTGGCCACCGGTACAGCCGATGGCGATCGTCAAATAGGTCTTTCCTTCCGCAGCGTAGCGTGGGACCAAATCCAACAAGAGTTCGTCAAGGCGACCCATGACGTCATCGAGTGCGGGGTCTTCTTCGATGTAGCGTGCCACGTCTCTATCCATGCCGGACAAAGGTCTTAATTCAGGGACGTAGTGAGGATTACGCAGGAAACGCACGTCGAATACAAGGTCCGCTTCGCGCGGGAGTCCTTTTCGAAACGAAAACGACATCACGGTCGCGGTAAGGGCGGGGCCTTCTTCGATCGTAAAGTGGCCCGCGAGCACGCGGCGGACGTCGGCACCGGTCATTGTGGAAGTGTCGATCACCAAGTCCGCGTGCTCTCGAAGCGCGCCGATAATATCGCGCTCGAGCCGAATGCCGTCCCGTACCGGGCGATCTTCAGCTAGCGGGTGTCTTCGCCGGGTCTCGGTATAGCGTTGCGACAGGACGTCGTCGTCGCAATCCATGAACAACAGCGATACTTGGATGTCGTCTCGTGCTGAGAGCGGCGCGAGACGTTCCATAAAGTGCTCGACATCGAAGTCGCGCGTACGAATATCGATCCCGGCGGCGATGGCGCCGTGCCGCGTCAGCACGGGCGAGGACTCGGGCGCGAGAAAAGTCAGCAGGAGGTTCAGCGGGATGTTGTCCATCGCCTCGTAACCGAGGTCTTCGAGGACTTTCAGCGCCGTGGACCGCCCAGCACCAGAGATGCCGGTCACCAATAGAACCTTCAGCGGTGAGGTCGCGGATGTCTCTTGGTCAGGCATCATTCAGCGCCGAGGTTTGTCGCCCCGCCGTGCTCCATAACCTCATGGCCATGCGCACTTTGGCGGGTGCCGAGGCCTCGAAAGCCGCCAACGCGACAAGCGGGATATCGATCCCATCCAGCTGACACGTCGTGCGGTGAGGCAGTCGGGCCACATCCGCACTCGGTCCAAGGTCCGCCACCAAGGTTACGCGGGCGCGAGGCGACACGCGTGAATCGTCGAGATCGAAAATGCCGAGCCCTCGGACTTCGATTTTGCGTGACAGCTGCGCCGGTGGGGAGGCGATCAATTCGCCGCGCACCGCCGCGAGTTGCACTTGGTCGTCCGCAACCAATTTGGCACCGGAGTCGATCAAGCGGAGGGCGAGATCCGACTTCCCGGCGGCGGAAGGCCCGCGGAGCAGGACCGCCGCTCCGTCTATGTCGACGCATGTTGCATGGACAACAATCATGGCGCGGCGAGCCTGCGCCCCGCCCTATAAGGTGTCAACGGTCGACTGCAGGACCGGCAATTCGATTGTCACGCGCGCGCCGGCCGGTTGGCCGTCTTCGGCCAGGATGTTGTCGGCGCCAATCCGGCCGCGGTGTGCTTCGATGATCTGGCGCGAGATGCTCAGGCCGAGCCCCGAGTGCCTCCCGAAGGCTTCGCCATCCGGACGTCGGGTGTAAAAGCGCTCGAAGACCCGGTCTTTGTGTTCGTCGGCAAAGCCAGGGCCTTCGTCCTCGCACACGATGTGCAACGCGGTGTCGGTTCGTGAAAGCGACAAAGTGATGGTCGATCCCGGAGGGCTGAACGAGCGCGCGTTATCAATCAAATTCCGCATCACCTGGCCCAAGCGATCTTCGATTCCTAAGGTCAGAAACGGGCCCGCGCCGGTGACGCCCAAGGCAAGGGCCGTATCGCCCGTTTTCGTGGTGGCCCGGTTTACCTCGATGATGGCTTCGAGCAATCGCCTAATATCTACGGGCTCCATCTGAGACCGCGAGAGTTCCGCGTCGAGTCGCGAGGCATCGGAAATGTCGCTCAATAGGCGATCGATTCGCCCGACGTCGTCGTGAATGATGTCAAGCAATTGTCGCCGCTGTGCGTCGTCGCGCGCGACATCGAGCGCTTCGACGGCGCTGCGTAAACTGGTCAGAGGGTTCTTGATTTCATGTGCGACATCCGCGGCAAAACTTTCGATCGCATCGAAGCGTTTGTAGAGAGCGGTGGTCATGTCGCGGAGCGCGCCCGATAGTTCGCCGATCTCGTCGGCGCGTTCCGAGAAATCCGGTATTTCGATGTCGCGTCCGGGCATGCCGCGAACACGGTCAGCAGCGGCAGCTAGCCTGGTGACCGGGCGGGCAATCGTGCGCGCGAGATAAAGCGACAATGCGACGGTGATCGCAAACGCCACGCCGGACATTTGCAGGATGGCAAGGCGAAAGTCCCGCACGCTGGCATCGATATCGGTGGTGTCCGCTGTCAGCATGAGCGCGCCGAGTATTCTTTTGAACGCCTGGATGGGAATGGCGACGGAGAGGATGACCTCTCCGTTCCGGACGCGTTGGACGGCGGCGGCCTCGCCCGAGAGGGCCGCCAACACCTCTTCGTAGTCCGTGGCGGACTGCTCGCTACGTTCGACATAAGCGGGCAGACGCGGGCCGCCAGTGGTGCGAAGCCAGACGTCGACCGCGCGTTCGTAGAGTCTTTCGAGGGGTGACAAGGTCTCGACCGGCGGCAGTGGTTCGAACTGCACTTCCCGACCGGCACCGAGCAGGCTGCGGCTGTCGGCAAGAAGCGTATTGGTTTGATCGAACACGCGCGCTCGTTCTTGGGTGGGCTCGATCAGGCGGCGCAGGAGTTGGCGGGTGGTCCGCGCATCGAGAGCTGGTGCGTCGGGGTTGGACTCGAGAGCGGCTTCACCTAACGCGCCGGCGATGATCTCGCTCTCGGTCTGCAGCGCTGCGATCTTGGCGTCGATTAGGCCATCACGAAACTCGTCGAGGTAAAAAAGGCCGCCCACCAACAAAAACAACGCCAGCACATTGAGCGCCAAAATCTTTGTCGTGATGGAGCCCAAACGGCGCCGCTTTCGCGTTTCAAGACCCGCCTGTGCCGCGCCGCTGTCGACGTTGTCCGCCGAAGTGTCGCGGTCATGGGTAGAGCTGCGCGATCCTGTGCGATCGGCGGACACGATATTTATTTCTCGCGGAACCGGTAGCCCAGTCCGTACAGCGTTTCGATCGAGTCGAAGTCGTCGTCGACATCGCGAAACTTTTTGCGCAGTCGTTTTATGTGGCTGTCGATCGTGCGGTCGTCGACATAGATCTGATCGTCGTAAGCGGCATCCATGAGCTGGTCGCGGCTTTTCACGTGCCCCGGCCGGTTCGCCAACGCCTGTAGGATTAGGAACTCGGTCACGGTGAGGCGCACTTCTTTGTCGTGCCAGGTGCAGGCGTGTCGCGCGGGGTCCATGGTCAGGGGGCCACGGGTAATAAGGTTGCCGCTGCCTTGGTCTTGGGTGTCTTTCGCCGGGCCGCCATCGGCACGCCGAAGGACGGCGCGAATGCGCTCCAAAAGGAGGCGCTGGGAAAAGGGTTTGCGGATGTAATCGTCCGCGCCCATCTTCAGCCCCAGGACCTCGTCGATTTCATCGTCCTTTGAGGTCAGGAAAATGGCCGGGGTCGCATTGGTTTTGCGCAACCGGCTGAGCAATTCGTGACCATCCATACGGGGCATCTTGATGTCGAGGATCACGAGATCGGCCGGCTTGCGATTCAGCCCCTCGAGTGCTTCTTCGCCGTCGGCATAGGTGTTCACCGTGAACCCCTCCGCTTCAAGCGCGATCGAAACGGAGGTCAAGATGTGCCGATCATCGTCGACAAGTGCAATTGTTGCGCCCACGCCGGTCCTCGAAAACTTAGATAAAGCGTTTCTGTATGTGACCGAATCTAGGCGTTAGTGGGGCGAAATGCCATGAACCTGCCTAGAGGCGGGCGAAATCCCGACGCGACATCGCCAAAAAGCGCCACATCAACGCCACCGTCGCAAACGCCACGCCAACAAAAAGTCCCCCCATCAACCCGGGGGCGGCAAATCCCTCGGAAAAAGCCAGGACTGCGCCGATCGGCACCATGAGGATCCAACCGCTGACAAACTGAACCCCAGTCGGAACCCAGACATCGCCGATTCCGCGAAGCGAGGCCATTAGGACGGTCTGCGCGCCGTGGAAAATCAAAAGGAGTCCCGCCACCTGGAAGACCGGGGCGGCCAGCACGATGATGTGTTCCTCGCTGACGTAGAGCCGGGCCATCGATTGGGGGGCGAGAATGAAAACCACGCCCACGATCGCCATGACCACAACCGCGAGCCCCGTGCCGGACCATGCCGACAGGATGACGGATCGTCGGTCGCCGCGGCCCACGGATTGGGCGACACGTACGGCGGTGCCGGCGCCGATCCCGATCGCGACCATGAAGACGAGGCTGATCAAGGAATTGGCCGTCTGAAAAGCGGCAAGCGGCGCTTTGCCGAGCAAACCGGCGAGAATCGTCATTGCGGCGAACGCGAGCGCTTCGAAACCGGTGGCGAGGCCCATCGGAAGGCCAAGTCGGCGCAGCGTTTTGCCTTGCGCCCATAGGCGCTGGAGCGGGCCGATCAAGGCGAACTGGCGAAACCCAGGATGCAAGAGGACGAAACCCAGCATGACGACCATCATCAGGCCGCGCACGATGGTCGTCGCCAATTGCGCTCCCTCGGCACCAGCCGCCGGCGCGCCCCAATGGCCGAAAACGAAGATCCAGTTCACACCGATATTGGCGACGACCCCGGCGATGGTGATGACCATCGCTGGGATCGTGCGGCCCAGGCCCTCCAGCAGGTTCACCATGCCGACCCAAACCAAGTAGAAGGGCAGCGACACGGCGAAAACCAACATGACGCGTCCACCGCCCTCCGCGAGCTCGGCCGATTGACCCAGAAGCCGCAGCAGCGGTTCGCCGAATACCGCAAACGGGATCAGGAGCGCCGATATCAGCAGGCTGTGGAACGTGATCACCCGCCAAAGCACGCCGATCCGGCGGGCATCACCCGCCCCGAAAGCCTGCGCGGTGAGGACGGGCGCGCCACGGAGCAAGCCAATGCCGACCATCATCAAAAACAGCTGCGGTCCGCTGGCGATACTGAAATAGGCCAGTTCGTCGACGCCGGCGCGTCCCGACATGATGGTATCGACGACAACCACCGCGACGAAACCGGCTCGGGACACGACCACGGGCGCGCCAATGCGGACGGTTTGCCAAAGATGCTGGGCGAGGCGCGGGGTGGGGTCGGTCAACGGGGTCCGGAGGTATGGGGTTGCCAAGGGTTGGTGCCCTTGAGCCTAGGATGTCCTATCATTACGGTCCCATCCGTCTGGAGGCAACGCACCGCACCGTGGAAGACGGCACTATTCAGATCATTCGCCGCACCGTCCGCGGCGCGTTGACCGCGTCACTCGGCACCTTGGGACGAACGACGCCGTCCGGTCCTGGTGCGCCCTACGTGTCGCTGGTTCAGGTCGCCACGCGGATTGATGGCGCGCCGCTCCTACTTCTTTCGACGTTGGCCGAACACACCCAGAATGCGCAGGCCGACGCCCGGGCGAGCCTTTTGCTCGACGGGACGCAGGGGTTGGGTCGTCCCCTAACCGGCCCGAGGGTGACGCTCCAAGGCACATTGGCGGAAACCGCGGACCCGGCCGCGCGGCGCCGGTACCTTGCCCGGCACCCAGAAGCCGCCGAATACGTTGGGTTTGCCGACTTTGCGATCTACCTCTTCGAACCCGAAAGCGCCCATTTAGTGGCCGGTTTCGGCAAGATCGAGTGGGTGGCGTGGACCGACATCGCCACACCGCCGAACCCGGAGGGTGATCTGGCCGAAGCCGAGGAAGCGATCGTCGATCATTTGAATGAGGCGCATCCGGATATCGTCGCGGCCCTCGTGGCGCAAGACGGCGGGCCCCCAGGGCCATGGCAGGTGACCGGCTGCGATCCCGAAGGCTGCGACCTGCGTTTGGGGGCCGAGTCCCGTCGTATCGAATTCGACCGTCCTGTAGCTTCACGAGAAGAGGTTCGCGCCGCGTTGGCCGGACGGGCCGGGACGATCGCCGCGGGCTGATTTATCCCCAACTAATGCCCCCACCGGATGCCTAAGCTGTTGCGTGCGATTCGGCGGCTATCTAGGTTTGAACACCGCAGAAAAAGGCGCAGGAGGTCTGGGTGCGCAGCCTTGACGACATCGGAATTCACAACACCGGATCGGTTCACTGGAACTTAGCCGCACCACGACTCTACGAAGAAGCCATTCGCCGGGGCGAAGGTAAGCTCGCCGAGGGCGGAGCCTTGGTCGTGCTGACCGGTGTCCACACCGGGCGATCGGCCAAAGACAAGTTCATCGTGCGGGAGCCCGGCAACGAAGCGAACATTTGGTGGGGCGCGGTCAACCAAGACATCGACGTCGCCCATTACACGTCGCTGCGTCAGCGGATGTTGGCGTATCTGCAGGGGCGCGAGCTGTTCGTTCAAGATTGTTGGGCTGGTGCGGATTCGCGCTATCGCCTCGGGGTCCGGGTCGTGACCGAAACCGCGTGGCACAATCTCTTTGCGCAAAACATGTTCATTGCGCCGACTGCGGACGAACTAGCGAAATTCGCGCCCGAGTTTACCATTATTCAGGCGCCTGGCTTCGAAGCCGATCCCGCCATCGACGGCACACGTAGCGGTACGTTCATCGTCGTCAACTTCGCCGATCGGACGGTCTTGATTGGCGGCACGTCCTACGCCGGTGAAATCAAGAAATCGGTTTTTTCCATCCTGAACTACCTGTTGCCGGAAAGCCGTGTGCTGCCCATGCATTGCTCGGTCAATGTTGGCGCGCAAGGCGACTCGGCGGTCTTTTTCGGTCTTTCGGGAACCGGCAAGACGACGCTTTCGGCAGACCCCAACCGCCGTCTTGTCGGCGACGACGAGCATGGTTGGAGCGACGACGGACTGTTCAACTTCGAAGGTGGCTGTTACGCCAAGGTCATCCGGCTCAGCGCCGAAGCTGAACCGGAGATTCATGCGACGACCAGCCGATTCGGCACGGTCCTCGAAAACGTCGTTTTCGACGACACCGCCCGGACGCTCGATCTCGATAGCGCGCAACACACCGAAAACACCCGCGCGTCCTACCCGATCGAGTTCATCCCCAACACGATTGATTCCGGCACCTCCGGCCAACCGCGCAACGTCATCATGCTGACGGCCGATGCCTTCGGCGTGCTGCCGCCGATTTCACGTTTGACGCCCCAACAAGCGATGTATCACTTCTTGTCGGGCTACACGGCGAAAGTCGCGGGCACCGAAAAAGGCCTCGGCAACGAACCGGAGGCAACGTTTTCGACTTGCTTCGGTGCGCCGTTCATGCCGCGCCACCCTTCGGTCTACGCTACCTTGCTGGGCGAAAAAATCGTCGCGCAAAACGTCACCTGTTGGCTGGTCAACACGGGCTGGACCGGCGGCGCCTATGGGGTCGGCGAGCGGATGTCGATCAAGTACACGCGGGCGCTCCTCAACGCTGCGCTTCACGGCGGCCTCGACACCGTAACGTTCGACATCGACCCGCACTTCGGACTGAGCGTGCCGAAGGCCTGCCAAGGCGTGCCGTCCGAGGTGCTGAACCCATATAACACCTGGTCGGACAAGAGCGCCTACGAAAAGACCGCCGCCAATTTGGTCGGTCGGTTCGAGCAGAACTTTGTTCAGTTCGAACAATACGTCGAGGACGACGTCCGCGCCGCGGCGCCCCGCGCCGCAGCATAGGGGCGATAGGGACTCGGCCAAACAAGGCGGCATTGCGCCGCCGACGCTGAACGAGAGGGGCGTTGCGCCATGCTCATCCGCCTCGCTGACTTAGCAGAAACCCAGGCGTTTGCGGCTCGGCTGGGTCAGTACCTTGAGAAAGGCGATCTGGTCGCCCTTCATGGCGAACTCGGCGTCGGGAAAACGGTCGTCGCGCGGCAAATCATTCGTACCCTTGGGGCTCGCCCGAACGAGGAAGTTGCTAGTCCGACGTTCAACCTAGTGCTGGTCTATGCCTTTCCGCACGTGAACATCTGGCATTTCGATCTCTACCGCATCAATGCCCCCGAAGAGACCTGGGAACTTGGCTTGGAAGACGCGTTGGCCGAAGGGATTGGGTTGGTCGAATGGCCCGAGCGGTTGGGAGATTACTTGCCCGACGATCGGGTCGACATTTTGCTGCGCTATGACGGCTCGGGGCGCGCGGTCGAGGTCGAAGGTCGGGGTGCATTTGCCGACCGTGTGGCGGCATGGCGGTTGACCGCATGAACGCGCGCACCCAAGCGGCCGCCGCATTCGTCCGCGCGGCGGGCTGGGCGGATGCGACGATCGAACCGCTGAGTGGGGATGCATCCTTTCGGCGGTACTTTCGGGTTGCCGCGGGGCCGCACCAAGGAATCTTGATGGATGCGCCGCCCGATCGCGAAGACGTCGGACCTTTCCTGCAGATCGGGGCGACGTTGCGCGCATTTGGCTTTGCCGCGCCGGAGGTCTTGGCGAGCGACGCCGCGCAAGGGTTCTTATTGCTTGAGGATCTTGGTGACGATCTTTTTAACGTCGTTTTGCGCGCGGGCGAGGACGAACTACCGCTCTATGATGCCGCCGTCGACGTGTTGCGCGACCTTCATCGTCGCGACGTGCCGGAAGGGGTGCCGGTGTTCGATGCGGCGCGAATCCTGCGCGAAGTGTCGTTATTCGTCGAATGGGCGCTGCCCGCTCTTCTGGGCGAAGCGCCATCCTCTCAGACGACCGATACATTCGAGGAGCTGTGGCAAGACGCCATGGCGCCTTTGCTGGTCGCGCGTCCGGTCCTTTGCTTGTTCGACTATCACGCGGAAAATTTGATTTGGTTGCCGCAACGCCAAGGGTTGAAGCGCGTGGGCCTTTTGGATTTCCAAGACGCCGTCGCCGGGCCGCCGGCCTATGACTTGGTTTCGTTGCTCGAAGATGCGCGGCGCGACGTCTCGCCGTCGGTCGTCGCGCATGAATTAGCGCGTTACCTAGATGACATGCCGCGCGATCAGCACGACCTTTTTCGCGCTAGCTATGCGGTGGCGGGTGCCCAACGCAATACGCGCATCCTCGGGGTCTTCGGACGATTGTTCTTGCGCGACAACAAGCCCGGCTATCTTTCGCTGATGCCGCGCGTATGGCGTCATCTGGAGAACGATTTGCAGTCGCCGAATCTGAAAGGTCTGCGCGCGTGGTTCGATGCGCAGGTGCCTGAAGAACTACGTCGCTTTGCGCCTGATCCCCAGACGTTCGTTGCACCATGACGAACGCGGTATCTTCGGCGATGGTGCTGGCGGCCGGTCTTGGCCGACGTCTAGGCGACATCGGTCGGCGCACCCCGAAGCCGCTGGTTCGAGTCGCCGGCAAGGCGCTCTTGGACCACGTTCTCGACGAACTTGGGGCGGCAGGGGTCGGCACCGCGGTGGTCAATATTCACCACCTCGCGCCGCAGATGCGGGACCACCTGAAGACGCGCCCTCCGACCCCCAAAATCGCAATTTCAGACGAAACCGATCTCTTGATGGATACCGGCGGTGGAGTCGCCCAGGCTTTACCGCTGATCGAAGGTGACCCCTTCTTGGTTGCCGCCAGCGACTGCATCCGGCGGGGTGACGCCGTGAAATCGTTGGTCGACGCCTGGGAACATGCGCGCATGGACATCGTCATGCTCCTCCACCCGCGCGAGACCGCCGTCGGATTTGACGGCGCGGGGGATTTCTTTCTCGGGGCCGACGGCCGGCCGGTGCGTCGTGGTGACGCCGCTCAGGCACCATTCGTATACGCCGGGTTGTTTCTCTGTCACCGGCGCATCTACGCCAATACCCCTGCTGAACCTTTTTCGAACAATCTCGTTTGGGATCGCGCGATCGAGACAGGTAGGCTTTTTGCCGTGGTCAACGAGGGCGGCTGGTTTCACGTCGGGACGCCGGCGGCAATTTCGCTTGCCGACGAGGCGATCGAGGACTAGGTGGCGCGCGATCTTCAGGGGGACCTCTTCGGCGACGTCACGGTCGCGTCGCTCGCGTCGGCCCGCGTCCTGTCGATCCCCGCGGGTGTGCCGTTTGTCGATTCGCTCGCATCGGGGTTGATCGAACGCTATGGCGACTCGCCCGGATTGAGCCGGGTGAGGGTCTTGGTGCCCACGAGGCGTGCGGTTCGTGCCTTGCACGACGCGTTTCTGCGTCAAAGCGGTGGGCGGCCAATGCTTTTGCCGCATATTCGGCCCATCGGCGACATCGATGTCGAAGAACTTGCGCTCGATTCGTTGATCGCCGAGGCGCTCGGTCGCGAAGGCGGCGCCGTGGCGTCGATTCCACCGGCCGTGCCGGGCGTATTGCGTCAGTTGTTGCTCACGCGGATCATCATGTCGTGGAGCCATCGCTTTGGTGCCGCGCCGCGCGAGCCGGGACATGCCGCGCATCTTGCCCGCGAACTTGCCCGCCTGATCGACCAAGTGCACACCGAAAATTTGTCGTTCGACGGTTTGCGCGGATTGGTCCCCGACGACCTCGCACATCACTGGCAAAAGACTCTCGAGTTTTTGCAAATCGTCACGAAGGAGTGGCCTGCAGTACTCGCGTCGCTGGGGTACATCGATCCCCCGGCGCACCGCAACCGACTGCTGAGCGCGCTTGCCGATCAATGGCGGCGCGAGATGCCGCAGGGCCCGGTCGTTGCGGCAGGCTCGACAGGTAGTATCCCGGCGACCGCCGAACTGCTGGGCGTTGTCGCGACGCTCCCGAACGGAAGCGTCGTGCTGCCCGGGCTCGACCGTCACCTTGACGATGCAGCGTGGAAGATGGTGGACCAAACCCATCCGCAGTTCGGCATGAAGCAGTTGCTGGAGCGTCTCGGTGTGGCGCGCGCGGATGTCGGCGAGTGGGGCGCGATGACAAGCGGTGCGGTCGAAGCACGGGTCCAACTACTGTCCGAGGTGATGCGCCCCGCCGATGCAACCGATCAGTGGCATCGCACCCGGGTGATACACGACGGCGCCTTGCAAGGGCTGGTGCGGATCGAGTGCCCCGGACCGCGCGAAGAAGCCGGCGTCATCGCTCTGGTGATGCGCGAGGCGTTGGAGACGCCGGGCAAGACAGCGGCGTTAGTGACCGCAGATCGCGCGCTGGCACGCCGGGTTGCCGCCGAGCTGCAGCGTTGGAACCTAGCGGTCGACGATTCCGGCGGCGTGCCCCTCGGTCAGACGGCGCCCGGCGCGTTCGTGCGGCTGATCTTGCGGATGATCGCCAACGATGTGACCCCGGTGCCCTTGTTGGCTGCGCTCAAACATCCCCTGGCGGCCGGCGGAGAGGCGCCGGGTCGGTTCCGGGCGCGGGTGCGCCAATTGGAGTTGGCCATCCTACGTGGTCCGCGACCGGGATCGGGGTTCAAGGATCTGCATATCGCGCTGGGCCGCGGTAAGGACGTCAGTGACTTCAAGACGTGGCTCCGCGGAATCGAAAACCTGGCCAAACCGCTGATCGCCGCTCTGCGCCAGCGCGAGGTCCCGCTCCAAGAGGCGATCGAAGCGCATCTGAGCTTCGCCGAAGCGCTCGCGGCGAGCGATAGCGAAACCGGCGCCGAGCGGCTTTGGCAGGGCGATGCCGGGGAAGCACTGTCTGACCTGTTCCGCGAGGTCATCGACGGCGCCGGCGGATTGCCACGGGTTCGCGGGGTCGACTACCCCGATCTAGTCGACGCGTTGATGGCCGACCGGGTGGTCCGGCCTCGGTTTGGCGGTCACCCGCGTCTCGCGATCTGGGGTCCGCTGGAGGCGCGGTTGCAACAGGCCGACCTGTTGGTTCTGGGCGGGCTCAACGAGGGCAAGTGGCCGCCGGAAACCGAAACCGATCCCTGGCTCAGTCGCCCGATGCGGCAGCGGTTCGGTTTACCGCTGCCCGAGCGCCGAATCGGTCTGTCGGCGCACGACTTCGTCCAAAGCGCATCGGCGCCGGAGGTCGTTCTTACGCGCGCCTTGAAGGTCGATGGCACCCCGACCGTGGCGTCGCGTTGGTTGTTGCGGCTGGAGACCTTGGTCGGACCGCCGCAGGAGGCCGAGGCGGCGCGGGCGGCACGTTATGTCGGCTGGATGCAGCGCTTGGATTGGGATGGTGAGGCACGCCCGGTGGCGCCCCCGACATTTGCGCCCCCCGTGGCGGCGCGCCCGCGCGAGTTTTCGGCGACCGATATCGAGTTGCTGGTACGCAATCCCTATGGCTACTTTGCCAAGAAGGTTCTCGGTCTGCGGCCGCTTGATCCCATCGACGCGGCCCCGGGCGCCGCCGACCGGGGTTCTTTCATTCACGAGGCGTTGGACGCATTTGTGACGGCCTATCCCGACGCCTTGCCGGACGATCCGATTGCGGTCCTCCGGGAGCTCGGCGAGAAAGCATTCGGCGATACCTTAGACGAACCGATCGTGGCGGCGTTCTGGTGGCCATGGTTCGAGCAAATTGCCGAGTGGTTCGTCGGCTTTGAGCGCCAACGCCGGCAGACAGCGAAGACGGTCGCGAGCGAGGCGCGGGGCACCTGGACGTTTGAGGGACCGAATGGCCCGGTGACCATTTCGGCCAAGGCCGACCGAATCGATCGGCTAGCCGACGGCACCTTTTCGGTGATCGACTACAAGACCGGCGCCGTGCCGCGGCAAGAAGACGTTAAGTTGGGGCTCAGCCCGCAACTGCCGGTCGAGGCCGTCATCGTCGAGGGCGGCGGGTTCGAGGGTGTCGACCCGGCGCCGGTCTCGGAACTGGCCTACTGGAAATTGGGCGGCGCCGCGCCCGGCAAACTTCACCCCATTCGCCTTGATAAGGACCAAGGTGAGATGGCCGACCTGATCGCCGAGGCGCGCAAAGGGATCGAGGCGATCGTTGTGGCCTTCGACAACGCCGATGTCCCCTACCTGTGTCGCCCTCGCCCGTTCGCCGAACCTCGTTTCGACGACTACGAACACTTGGCGCGATTCAAGGAATGGGCGGCCGAGGGCGAGGCCGACGGATGACGGCGGTTCCAAGCCAAGTGCGCCGCGAAAAGAGCCCGGCGCAATTTGCCGCCGGCAATCCGACGCAAAACGTGTGGGTCGCGGCATCAGCCGGATCGGGTAAGACGAGCGTTCTGGTCGACCGGTTGCTTCGGTTGTTGCTGGAGGGTGTGCCGCCGCATCGTTTGTTGTGCCTGACCTTCACGAAAGCCGCCGCGGCTGAAATGTCGGATCGCCTGTTTCGCGAGCTCGGGCGATGGGCCGTGCAGAGCGACGAGGACCTAACGGAGACGCTGCAGGAGACGACTGGTGGGCCGGTTGACGAGACCCGGCGCGATTTGGCGCGGCGATTGTTCGCTCGCGTCTTGGAGACACCGGGCGGTCTGCGGATCCAAACCATTCACGGGTTTTGCGAATCGCTCCTGGCGCGCTTTCCCCTTGAGGCCGGGCAGCCGCCCAACTTCGACGTACTCGACGAACGGCAGGCTCTCGACTTGCTGGCCGGCGCCCGTGACGGGGTGCTGCTGGAGGCCGACGAGGAGGAGGCGCTCGGCACCGCGCTGACCACGATCAGCGACCGGATCGGGGAGCTTCGATTTCTGGATGTAGTGAACCGGTTGGTTGGAGAACGGGGCCGGATCGATCGTCTGATCGCGCGCCATCGCGGCGTTCAAAATCTAGTTGCGGCCACGTTTGAGAAACTCGATGTCGAGCCGACCGAGACCGAAGTCAGTGTGATCGAAGCGGCTTGCGATGGCGGATTCAACGAGCCCGGCCTACGCGCCGTTGCCGATGTGTTGCTGCAGGGCTCGAAAACGGACGTTAGTCGCGGTGAGACGTTGGCAAGCTGGCTCCGCGCGAACGTCGAAGATCGCATGGATGGGTTCGATGAGTACCTCGGCGCGTACCTCACGAACGACGGGGCCGTTCGCAAGACGCTGATCACCAAAGCCTCTAAGGCGCGAATGCCGGATGCCGAAGAAATATTGAAAAAGGAAGCGGCGCGCATTCTCGCCGTCTCGGACCGCCGCAAGACCGTGAGCGTTGCCATCGGCACCGCCGCCTTGCTCGAACTAGGCGATGCCATCCTAACCCGCTACCAGGACGCCAAGCGCGCACGCAATGCGTTGGATTATGACGACCTGATCTTGCGTGCCCGCGCACTTCTCACCCAGCGTGCGATTGCTCCCTGGGTTTTGTACAAACTCGACGGCGGCATCGATCACATCTTGGTTGACGAAGCCCAAGACACCAGCCCGGAGCAGTGGGAGGTGGTCTTCGCGTTGGCGGAAGAATTCTTTGCCGGGGTCGGGGCGCGCGACACGTTGCGCACCGTTTTCGTGGTCGGCGACGAGAAACAATCGATCTACAGCTTCCAGGGTGCCGATCCGAAGGCGTTCGAAGAGATGCGCGGATTATTCCAAGAACGGGCCGCGGGCGCGGGCACCGGCTGGCAAGAGGTGCCGCTGCTGACCTCGTACCGGTCGGTCCCGGTTGTTTTGAAATTCGTCGACCGCGTGTTTCGCGACGAAGCGGTGCGCGAGGGCGTCACGTTCGAGGATGACTGGCATCCCCACACCGCTTTCCGAGACGGCTTTGGGGGGCTGGTCGAGGTATGGCCGACGATTACGGCGTCGGATCCCGAAAAGATCCCGTGGGATACGCCGCTTCAACAGGTCCTGGCGTCTAGCGCCGAGGCTAAGCTCGCCACCCGGATTGCCCGAACCATTAGGCGCTGGATCGACGAGGGCGAGATTCTTGTTGCCCGCAATCGTGCGATCCGACCCGAAGACATCATGATCTTGGTGCGTCGCCGTGGGCTCTTTTTCGAAGAGATGGTCCTGGCGCTAAAGAAAGAGGGCGTTCCCGTTGCCGGCGCCGATCGTATGATCCTCACCAAACAATTGGTGATTGAGGATCTCGTTGCATTGGGCCGGTTCGTCTTGTTGCCCGAGGACGACCTGACGCTGGCGGCCGTCCTCAAAGGGCCGCTCTGCGGTTTGGATGATGCGGCGCTATTCGATCTGGCTGCGGGGCGCGAGAAAGCTACCTTGTGGTCGACACTACAAGAGCGCGGCGAGGATCATCCGAAGTTCCGGCCTGTGCGCGATTTCTTGCGCCATGTGATGAATCTCGCCGATCACGTCACGCCATACGATTTCTATGCAGCCGTCTTGGGGTCGGGCGGCCGTGGGAAGCTATTGGAACGGCTGGGCCGCGAAGCCGAGGACCCCATGGACGAGTTCATGTCGCGCGCACTTGCTTTCGAGCGCGATCACACGCCCTCGCTGGAAGGTTTCTTGCGTTGGATCGAGGTCGATGAAGCCGAGGTTAAGCGCGATCTCGAACAAGCGCGCAACCAAGTGCGGGTGATGACGGTGCATGGCGCCAAGGGCTTGCAGGCCCCGGTCGTGATTTTGCCCGACACCTGCACGTTGCCCCTTGAAGAAAGTCCGTTCTTTTGGACCGACGATACCGACGAGGCCTTGCTGCTTTGGCCGGCACGCAAAGATGCCGACGATGCCCAATCGCGCTCCGCACGCGAACGCACGCGTCAGGACCGTGATCGCGAATACCGGCGGCTTCTTTATGTCGCGATGACGCGCGCTGAGGATCGGCTCTACGTTTGCGGCTGGGAGACACGCAGTCGCCGCGCGGCCGGGTGCTGGTACGACATGATGCTTGCCGCTGCAGAGGACCTTGGTACGCCGATCGATATCGATTTGGGCGACGCCGGCGAGGCGCAACAGGGTTGGCGCTACGAAGGCGCACAGACCGTCGAGGTCGCCGCCATGCCCGAGCAACAGGACTTGCCCTTTGCCGCCGTGCCGCTGCCGGCCTGGGTCGCGCAAGACGCCCCGCAAGAGCCGTATCCGCCACGCCCCTTGTCCCCGTCCCGGCCGAGCGGGGACGAGCAAACGGTGCGCTCGCCGCGCGACGAGGATGCTCTGCGGTTCCGCCGCGGCAATGTCATACACCGCTTGCTTCAGTTCCTACCGGAGGTGCCGCGGGACCGCCATGCCTCCGTTGCGGCCGCCTTTGTAGGCCAGTCGGGCTTTGGCTTCGATGCCGCCCAACAACAGGCAATCGTCGACGAAACCGTTGGCGTGCTGGCCGACGCCGTGTTCTCCGAAGTCTTTGCCGAGGGATCGTTGGCCGAAGCGCCGGTCGCCGGGGTGGTCGGCGACACCGTGGTTTCCGGCCAAGTGGACCGCCTTGTCGTGACCGATAACGCGGTCTTGATCGTCGACTTCAAGACAAATCGCCACCCGCCCGAGACCGCGCGCGACATCCCGGGCGGCTATATTCGGCAAATGGCCATGTACGTCGCAGTGTTGTCGCGGGTCTTTCCCAACCACGAAATCCGTAGTGCACTCCTGTGGACCGATGGGCCGCGCTTGATGCCGATCCCCATGGAGTTGTTGGGCGGAGACGCACCTTGACCCTCTTTCGGGGCGTACCTACAGTTTAGGACAAGCCCTTCGCGGCACCTCACACCCGAAACCAAGGACCTGTCCCATGCCGACAACAAAAGTCACCGATGCCTCTTTCGAAAGCGATGTGATCAATGCAAGCGGCCCGGTGGTTGTCGACTATTGGGCGGAATGGTGCGGCCCCTGCAAGCAGATCGGGCCGGCGCTGGAAGAGATTTCCAACGAAATGGCCGGGCAAGTGACCGTTGCCAAACTCAACATCGATGAGAACCCCCAGGTGCCCGGGAAGTTCGGCATTCGGGGCATCCCGACGCTGATGCTTTTCAAGGACGGCAAGGTCGCCTCCACCAAGGTCGGTGCACTGCCCAAGAATAAATTGGTCGAGTGGATTCAATCCGAGATTTAGTCTCGAACGAAATCTCGGAAAAAGGCGGCCCGGTGCCGCCTTTTTTGTTTTAGGCCACTGTTTCGCCGTTCGCACGTAGCACGCTGCCCGCGAGGTACAGCGAGCCACAGATCAAGACTCGGGCCGGGTTTTCGAGCCGACCGATTTGCCGAAGGGCGTCGGCAACGCTGCCAGCCCCGTGCGCCGTAAATCCGGCCCGGTGGGCGAGAGCGACGAGCTCGCGTGCCGGAATGGCTTTTTCCTCGCCCGGGATCGGCACGCACCAGGCGGTGGCCGCGCCGGCACGTAGGTTTGCCAGAAACCCTGCAGGGTCTTTCGTTTGAATCATGCCGATGACAACGTAGGGCGGGTGCCCTTCATGGTCGTGATCAGCAAGCCACTGCGCTTGAACCTCTGCCCCGGCTGCATTGTGACCGCCATCGAGCCAAAGTTCGGCCCCCTTGGGCAACAAATCGCGGAGTGGGCCGGGACCAAGGCGTTGTAGGCGGGCGGGCCACGACGCTGCCTTGAGGCCACGCTGAATGGTCGCTAGGTCTATGGCCTCGTCGTTCAATAGCCGCGCAGCAACGGCCGCGACGGCCGCGTTGATTTTTTGGTGGGCCCCGGGGAGCGCGGTCGTGCTGAGGTCGACGACGAAGTCGTCGAAGGTCGCGGTCGGAGGGGGACCGGCGTCGTAGCGCCAGTCACGCGCGTGCAGGACAACTGTCGCACCGGTCTTCCGGGCGGTTTCGACGATCGCGGTCTCGGCTTCGCCTGGCTGCGGGGCTACCAAAACCGGGACGCCAGGACGCAGGATGCCTGCTTTTTCTCGCGCGATTTCGGCAAGCGTTTCGCCAAGGAAGCGTTGGTGGTCGTAGGAGATCGGCGTGATCACCGAAAGCTGCGTGGTCTCGCTGACGTTGGTGGTGTCCAATCGTCCGCCGAGACCCACTTCGAGCAGCACGTAGTCTGCCGGCTCGCGCGAAAACGCCAACAGCGCGGCGACCGTAGTGATTTCGAAAAAGGTGATGGGGTCGTCGCCGTTTGCAGCGACGCATTCGTCAAACAAGCCTTCGAGCAAATCGTCGGAGATCAGTCCCGACGGCAAGCGGATGCGCTCGTTGAAACGCACGAGGTGTGGCGACGTATAGCAATGCACGCGCCGCCCCGCCTGGGCCAGAATGGCGCGTAAGAAGGCGACTACCGATCCTTTGCCGTTGGTGCCCGCGACGTGCACCACCGGCGGCAGCGCCTTTTGCGGATTGCCCAAACGATCGAGCAGCCGATGGATCCTATCGAGCGACAGGTCAATGGATTTGGGGTGCAGCTGCGTGAAGCGCTGCAGATAGTCGTCAATTTTCAAGTCGGTCGACTTATGAAGCGCTGTTGTCTTCGACCCCTTCGTCCGGCGCCGCTAGGTTTTGGGCGCTGGGATTTGGGCGCATCAACAGGTCGAGAACCTGGGTCAGCTTGTCGCGCAATTGGTGGCGATGCACCACCATATCGATCATCCCGTGCTCGAGCAGGAACTCGGCACGTTGAAAGCCATCCGGTAGTTGTTCGCGGATCGTCTCTTCGATCACACGTGGTCCGGCGAAGCCCACGAGGGCGCCCGGTTCAGCGATCGAAATATCGCCAAGCATGGCGTAGGAAGCGGTGACGCCGCCGGTGGTCGGATCCGTGAGGACGACGATATAGGGCAAGCGCGCTTCGCGGACCATTTCGACGGCAATGGTGGTCCGCGGCATTTGCATCAAGGACAGAATGCCCTCTTGCATGCGGGCACCGCCCGCTGCGGCGAACACGATCAGTGCGGCTTCTTGCAGCACGGCGAGCTGCGCCGCGGCGATCAACGCTTCGCCCGCCGCTAGTCCCATCGACCCGCCCATGAAGGCAAAGTTCTGGACGGCGACGACAGCCTTTTGGCCGCCGATCGTGCCGTGCGCAACGACGACGGCTTCGTCCTCACCAGTTTTGGCGCGGCTTTCTTTCAGGCGGTCGGTGTACCGCTTTTGGTCGCGGAATTTCAACGGGTCGGTCAGAACCGGCGGCAATTCGATCCGTGTGGCGCGGCCGTTATCGAACAAGGCGTCAAACCGTTCGTTGGGGCCAATCCGAAGGTGATGGTTGCACGAGGGACAAATGTGCTGGTTCTGCTGAAGGTCGCGGTGAAAAAGCATTTGCCCGCAACTGGGGCATTTCGACCACAGGTTGTCGGGAACATCGCGCTTGCGGGAAAATGCCCGCATTTTCGGGCGGACGAAATTGGTAAGCCAGTTCATAGACGGGTCAATCTACCATTCTCGAGCGGGTCGGTCACTTGTCGCGAGCGCCGTGGACGCCGGCGGCGAGATCGCGAACCAAGGCGATGGTTTGGGCCACGGTCTGTGTGGTCGCGCGACCATTCTTATCCAAACTCGATTCCACGGTGCTGACGATGGCCGAGCCGACGACGGCGGCATCGGCGGTTCGCGCGATCGCGGCGGCTTGGTCGGGGGTTCGAATCCCGAAGCCAACGGCGATGGGCAGGTCGGTATGCTGGCGCAGGCGGTCGACGGCATGGCTGACTTGATCGGCATCGGCGCTTTTGGTGCCCGTGATGCCTGTGATCGAGACGTAGTAAACGAAGCCGGAAGTGTTGTTGAGCACCGTCGGCAAGCGCGCATCGTCGGTCGTCGGCGAGGCCAGGCGAATGAAGCTTACGCCGCGGGCCAGTGCCGGCAGGCATAGCTCGTCATCGTGTTCGGGCGGCAGGTCGACGATGATCAAGGCGTCTACGCCGGCGGCAAGCGCGTCATCCAAGAACCGTTCAGGGCCGTAGCTGTAGATCGGGTTGTAATAGCCCATCAGAATGATCGGCGTATCCGGGTCGTGCCGCCGGTGGTCGGCGACCAACGACAACACATCGACCAGGGTGGTCCCTGCTGCGAGTGCGCGAAGGCTTGCGGCCTGCACGGCAGGGCCGTCGGCCATGGGATCGGAAAACGGCATCCCGAGTTCGATAATGTCGGCGCCCGCTTCGGGCAGAGCCCTAAGCAGCGCCGCGCTGGTTTCGCGATCCGGGTCGCCTGCCGTAATGAACGGCACGAAGGCCGCGCGGTTCTTTTCGCGCAATCGGGCAAAGCACCGGTCGATACGATCGCTCATGTCAGGTCGACCCCGAGCGCGTCGGCCACGGTGAACACGTCTTTGTCACCTCGGCCGCACATGTTCATCAAGATCAGGTGGTCCGCGGGCAGCGTCGGCGCGACGCGCATGACGTGCGCCAGCGCATGACTGGGTTCGAGAGCTGGAATGATTCCTTCGAGTTTGCTGCACAGCTGAAACGCCTCGAGCGCCTCGTCGTCGGTTGCAGAAACGTACTCAACTCGTCCTTGCTCCTTGAGCCATGCGTGCTCCGGCCCGATCCCCGGATAGTCGAGTCCGGCCGAGATCGAATGTGCTTCGGTGATCTGGCCGTCGGCGTCTTGAAGAAGATAGGTGCGGTTGCCATGCAGTACACCGGGCCGGCCCGCCGTTAAGGAGGCGGCGTGTTCGTCGGTATCGACACCCCTGCCGGCGGCTTCGACGCCGACGATGGCGACATCAGGGTCATCGAGGAAAGCGTGAAACAAACCGATAGCGTTGCTGCCGCCCCCGACACAGGCGACGAGCGTATCGGGCAGCCGGCCTTCGCGTTCGGTCATTTGCGCCCGCGCCTCGCGCCCGATGACGGACTGAAACTCGCGCACCATTTCGGGGTAGGGGTGCGGACCCGCGACGGTGCCGATGATGTAAAAAGTATCGTCGACGTTGGCGACCCAGTCGCGCAACGCTTCGTTCATCGAGTCCTTAAGCGTGCCCGAACCCGACGTGACCGGGCGCACCTCGGCGCCCAATAACTTCATGCGGAACACATTGGGTTGCTGGCGGGCGATGTCCGTTTCGCCCATATAGACCACGCAGGGCATGCCGAAGAGCGCGGCCACGGTCGCCGTCGCCACGCCGTGTTGACCGGCGCCGGTTTCGGCGATGATTCGGGTTTTCCCCATGCGCCGTGCCAGCAGAATCTGACCCATGCAGTTGTTGATCTTGTGCGATCCGGTGTGGTTGAGCTCGTCCCGTTTGAAATAGATCGTGGCGCCGCCGAGATGCGCCGTCAGCCGGTCGGCCCGGTAAAGCGGGCTCGGGCGGCCAACATAGTCGCGCAGGTAGGTATCGAGCTGCGCGCGGAAGGCCGGGTCGGCTTGCGCGTCGTTCCACGCCTGCTCGACGGAGAGAATAAGCGGCATCAGCGTTTCGGCGACGAACCGGCCGCCGAACAGACCGAAATTGCCGCCCTCATCCGGCCCGGTGCGATAGGAATTGGCGCTTGTCATCAAAGATCTGCCGCTGTCGCTAGAAATTGCTCGATTTTTTGGTGATCCTTCACGCCGCGTGCGGATTCAACGCCGGAAGAGACGTCGACGAAGCGGGCTCCCGATAAGGCAATTGCTTCTGCGAGGCACGCCTCGGTAAGTCCCCCGGACAAAAACCACGGTCTTGAAGTCCCAACGTTCGACATTAATGACCAGTCGAACGCGTGCGCGTTGCCGCCCGGCAACGTATCTCCCGGCCTAGGTTTGGCGTCGAACAGCAGCATATCCGCGACCTCATCATAACGGTCGGCGCTCGCGACATCGCCAGCGTCGAAAACGGCAATCGCTTTGATCACGTCGCAACCGACATTGGCGCGGATGTCGGCGACGCGCTCCGGCGTTTCCTTACCATGCAATTGGATCATGTCGGCATCGAGCGCGCCGACAATTGTTTCTAATGAGTCGTCCGTTGGGTCGACCACGACCGCGACCTTGCGTACCGAGGCTGGCACCCGGCCAGCCAATGCGCGTGCCTTGGCCGGGTCGATCGCGCGAGGGCTGGGCGGGAAGAACACGAAACCAACAAACTGCGCCCCACCCTCGACAGCCACATCGACGCTTTGCGGTGTCGACAGGCCGCAGATTTTAACGGCGACCGGCATCACGTGGCTTCGCCGGCTAGCTCGGCCGCGATGGCTTGCGCCGCAGCGGCTGGGTCGGGTGCGTTGGTGATGGGGCGACCGATGACCAACACGTCTGCGCCAAGTCCGGCAGCTTCGGCCGGGGTCATCGTGCGCTTCTGATCTCCCGTGGCGCTGTTTGCGGGTCTGATACCCGGTACGACGAGCTTGAAATCCGGGCCGCACTCGCGACGCAACGCGGCAATTTCCTGGGCGGCGCACACCACGCCGTCGAGACCTGCCCTTTGCGCCAAAGTAGCAAGCCGCACGACCTGGTCCGCCGGCGATCCATGAACGCCGATGTCGGCCAAGTCGCTGGCATCGAGGCTGGTCAGGACGGTCACGGCTAAGACCCAGGGCGGGGTTTCGGATTCTTGCGCGGCGGTACGGGCGGCTTCCATCATCGCGCGCCCCCCAGCGGCGTGGACATTCAGTATAGCCGGCGAAAGTGCTGTCGCAGCGCGCACCGCGCCTGCCACCGTGTTGGGAATATCGTGGAATTTCAGGTCGAGGAACAGCGGCGTTCCCTCGGGAACAACACGTCGGACGCCCGCCGGACCGTGCGCCGTAAAAAATTCTTTTCCGATCTTCAGGCCGCCGACATGGTCCTTGAGCGACTGGGCCAACGACGCCGCACGGTCGACATCGGTGGTGTCGAGAGCACAAAAAACGGGATTGGGATTGGACATGACGCCCCTGGGGCTAGGTCTGCTGCGGCTGTTTAGCACCGCGTCCTGATGGTGGCAAACCAGGGTCTAGGGTTTGCGGCTCTTCGTGGTTTCGAAGGCGAGGGTGGCGGCTGCCCAATCTTCGATCGCCGTCCCGACGGATTTGAACATGGTGATGTCCGTATCCTGGATGCGCCCGCGAACCTCGCCCCGGCATAGGTCGACGAGGTCGCCCAGAATATCGGTCTCGGCAATGATGCCTTGGGCGATCGGGAGCAGGATATCGCCGGCCTCGGCAAAGGCGCCCTCGCGAGTGTCGACGAAGATTCGTGCTCGCCGGACGGTATCGTCGTCGGTTTCTCGCATGTCACGGCGAAAGGCACCGACGACATCGACATGCGCCCCCGGCTTGAGGGCCGCACCCGCAACAAGGGGGGTCGGCGACATGGTGGCACAGCTAATGACGTCCGCTGTTCGCATCGCGCCTTCAGGATCGCGCACCGCGCGCGCCTCAAATCCTTCGCGTCGTAAAATCTCGGCGAGGTCTTCGGCTCGTGGCGCCGTGCGGTTCCACACGTCGATTCGGTCGATGGGGCGGACAGTCGCGTGGGCCCTGGCAAGGTGATGCCCCAAAGTGCCGGCGCCCATCATTAGAAGGTGACTCGCTCTAGGGTGCGCCAAGTGGCGTGCCGCCAACGCGGAGGCCGCTGCGGTGCGGCGTGCCGTGATTTCGGGCCCGTCCAGGGTCGCAAGAGGTTGGCCCGTCGTCGCATCGATCAGCACCACGGTACCAAGGACCGAAGCCAATCCCCGCGCCATGTTGTCGGGAAAGACGGAGATCATCTTCACGACGACGTACCGCCCGGCCCGCCATGCCGGCATGACAAGCATGGCGCCGTCGTTGCCGTCCGGTACCTCGATTTCGTAGTGGTGGCGGAGCGGTGTGGTGACGCCGTTGCGGAAGGCTTCTTCGAGCGCATCGACCAGTACCGCGTAGGGCAGTGCCGCCGCGACTGCCGCACCATCGAGGTGGCGCATCAGGGCAACGGGTCTTCGCGTGCGTCGGGTAGACCCGCCTGGCCGGTACCGGGTCGTTCTTTGGACTCAAACCGATCCAAGTTGCGCCGCAGGTCGGCGCGTTCGCGTTCTGCAAGTCGCAGGCGGCTACGGCGCGCCCGCCCTGCGCGCCACGAGATGATTCCCCCGGCGATCAGTCCAAGCAACGCCGCGACGAGGACCGGCAGGTACAAAGGCAAGGTCAACGAAAGTGGCAGCGGGTCGAAAGCCAGATCAACGGCATGCCGGTTCGCGATCGCAAACCAGATCACCGCGACGGCGATAACAAGCGTTACAAGGTGTGAAATGAAGCGCATGACCCCGGGCCAGAATGTCCCGCTGGCGCTTGGCCTAAGCGGGTTCGGCCTCGGCGTCGCCGCTCTGGGGTGCGGTTGCGTTCAGACTTTGCCGAAGCTCTTTACCGGTCTTGAAGAAGGGAACGGATTTCTCGGTCACTTGGACGGCCTCGCCGGTCCGCGGGTTCCGCGCCACGCGGGCCGCGCGTTGCTTCACCGAAAAGGCGCCAAAACCGCGCAGCTCGACCCGATCGCCGCGGGCGAGCGCAGCGGAGATCTCTTCGAAAATGGTCGAAACGATGCGCTCGATATCGCGCTGATAAAGGTGCGGGTTCATCTCCGCGAGGCGCATGATGAGTTCAGATTTGACCACGCGTCATCCCCCCGAAGTTTGTTTAGTGCGCTGATTTTGCACGTTAATTCTGCGCAGGGTGCCAAACCGAAATCGGACCGTCAAGCCTAAGTCGTTCTGAAAGAAGCGTTTTTTTGGTTAGGCCGGTGATGACGTCGAAAAGCGTGCCAGGGTCGTCATCTCGATCGAGATCGATAATCGGCGTGTTGCCAGGGATTCCGTGGTTTTCAGATAGCCACAGTAGGGCTTCGCGTTCACCTCCGATGGCGTCGATCAGGTTTAACGCCAACGCCTGTCGGCCTGTGTAGGCGCGACCGTCGGCCAGTTCGCGGGCCGCTTCTAGCGACAGGCCCCGCCGCTCGGCAAACAGTGCCAGAAACCAATCGTAGATATCGTCGATGAGTGCCTGGGTGGCGTTGCGGGCTTGGTCGTTCAGCGGCGAAAAGGGCGAGGGCTGGCCCTTCAAAGGGCCGCTTCGAAAGGTCTCTGCGGTTACGCCGAGGCGTTCGAGCAAGCCGCTCACCTCGGCGGTTTCCAGCAAGACGCCGATCGACCCGGTGATCGAGGTTTCAAGAGCGAAGATACGGTCGCTTGCCAGCGCGATCATATAGCCCGCCGACGCGCCCACGTTTTGAATGACGGCAACCACCGGCACGCCCCGGTCGCCGATACGGCGCAACTCGCGATAAATCGATTCGCCGCCGGTCGTCGTTCCCCCCGGGGTGTCGACGACGACCAGAACGGCCGACACAGATTCGTCGTCCGCGGCGGCATCGAGGCCTTGCAGGATCGTTTCGTCGCCAACGACGATGCCGCTGACCGCCACACGCAGGATATGGGGGCGGCTACCGACGGGGTTGATGCCGGTCGCTATTGCGATGCCCCCTAGAACCAACACGCCGATGACCACGATGGCCACGATGCGCCAGAACGCCAAGCGTCGACGCAGACGGCGCCGTGCGACGATGCCGTCTGCGTCAAACGTCATGAGGGCGTCTCCGCCTACTCGGCCTTGTCTTCGGACTGCTCTTCTTTGTCGCGAATGGCGGCGCCGAGGATGTCACCCAGGCTGGCGCCACTATCCGAGGAGCCGAACTGCTTGAGCGCTTCTTTTTCTTCGGCCACTTCCAAGGCTTTGATCGAGATGCTTACCCGGCGGCTGTCGGGGTCGATCGACATGATCTTGGCGTCGACCTTGTCGCCCGGCGCGAAACGATCCGGGCGTTGATCCGAGCGATCGCGGGACAAGTCGGAACGACGGACAAAAGCCGACCACCCGCTGGGTAGCGTGACCTCGATCCCACCTTCCTTTACTTCGGAAACCGTGCACGTCACGGTCGCACCCTTCTTCAGGCCTTCCGAGGCGGACTCGAACGGATCGTCGGTGAGCTGCTTGATGCCCAGGCTGATACGTTCTTTCTCGACGCTGACGTCGAGAACCTTGGCCTTCACCGTCTGGCCCTTTTGGTATTGTGCCGCGGCCTCTTCGCCCGATCCTTCCCAGGTGATGTCCGACAAGTGAACCAAGCCGTCCACACCGCTTTCGAGGCCAACGAACAGGCCGAATTCGGTGATGCCCTTGATCTCGCCCTCGACGACGGTGCCGACAGGGTTGCTGGCTTCGAAGGCTTCCCACGGGTTGTCCATGGTCTGCTTAAGGCCGAGGCTGATCCGGCGTTTGGCGGGGTCGACATCCAGGATGACCACTTCGACTTCTTGGCTGGTCGATACGATCTTGCCGGGGTGGACGTTCTTTTTGGTCCAGCTCATTTCGGAGACGTGGACCAAGCCTTCGATCCCGGGCTCGAGTTCGACGAACGCACCATAGTCGGTGATGTTGGTGACGCGGCCGGTAAACTTGGCGCTGACCGGGAACTTGACCTCGACCCCATCCCACGGATCGGACTCGAGCTGCTTCATCCCTAGCGAGATTCTCTGGCTCTCGGGGTTCACCTTGATGACCTGTACTTTGACGGTCTCGCCGATGTTCAGTACCTCGGAGGGGTGCGCGATACGGCGCCATGCCATGTCGGTGACATGCAACAGGCCGTCGATTCCACCCAAGTCGACGAACGCACCATAGTCGGTGATGTTCTTGACGACGCCTTCGAGGACCTGGCCCTCGGACAGCGTGTTGAGCAGTTCGGAGCGTGCTTCGGCGCGGGTTTCTTCGAGAACAGCCCGCCGCGAGACGACGATATTGCCGCGCCGACGATCCATTTTGAGAATTTGGAAAGGCTGCGGCGAATTCATCAACGGGGCCACGTCACGCACCGGACGGATATCGACTTGGCTCCCCGGCAGGAAAGCCACCGCGCCGGAAAGATCGACGGTGAAGCCGCCTTTAACGCGGCCGAAAATATGGCCGGTGACACGCTCGGTTTTCTCGAAGGCTTCTTCGAGTTTTTCCCAAGCTTCTTCGCGGCGGGCCTTTTCGCGGCTTAGAACGGCTTCGCCGTTCCGGTTCTCCATCCGCTCGAGGTAGACCTCGACGGTGTCGCCGACTTTGATTTCCGCCGGCTGTCCCGGCAGCGAGAATTCCTTGAGCGCGACGCGGCCCTCTGATTTGAGGCCGACATCGACGACGGCATCGTCGTTTTCGATGGCCACGACGACACCCTTCATAACCGACCCTTCAAGGTCTTCATTGGCGCCGAGTGATTCTTCGAGAAGTGCAGCGAAATCTTCGCCGGTATTGGTCATGGCCTCTTGCGTCGTTTCCGACATAAGTCTTCATTCCTTTTCTGTTTGGCCAACCGCTCGACATGAACGGGTTAAATGCCTCGAGCCGCATGAAGAACGGACTTCCAGCACACGGGATTGCAACCAAACTTTCCGCTGATGGTGCAGCCGACCGAAAATGGACGATCTAGCTACTCTTCGAGGCCGCCAATTACCTTCATGGCCGCCAAGAAAGCACCGTCTATATCCAAATCCGTGGTATCGAGCAAGTGCGCGTCTGCCGCCGGTCGAAGCGGGGAATCGGCCCGGTTCCGGTCCCTTTCGTCACGCGCCGCCATCTCGGCGCGGACATCGTCGAGCTTGAGCGTCGGGTCTTTTTGCTGAAGTTCCGCCAATCGCCGGGCGGCGCGGACCGCCAAATCCGCGTCAACGAACAGCTTTACGTCGGCATCGGGGCAGACCACCGTGCCGATATCCCGGCCTTCCACCACCGCGCCCCGCGCATTTTGGGGCGGGCATCGGGCAAAACCGCGCTGGAAATCGAGCAAGGCGGCGCGCACCGCGGGATGGGCCGAAACGATCGAGGCGGCTTTGCCAGTCTCCTCTTCGCGTAGTGCCGGGTCGGTGAGACCTGCCGGGTCGAGCGTCTTGGCCGCAGCCAAGGCGGTATCAGCGTCCGCGGGATCACCCCCGGCCCGCCGCAGAGCGAGCCCGACGGCACGGTAGAGCGCACCGGTGTCGAGATGGGCATAGCCCAGCGCGTCGGCGATTCGTCGTGCCAGGGTGCCTTTGCCCGCCGCGGCTGGCCCGTCAATCGCGATGATCATCGGCTTAGCGGCGCTACATCTGCCCCGAGACCGGCCATGAGCCGGGCGAAACCAGGGAAACTCGTGCCAATCATGCTGTCGTCATCGATCGTGACGGCCTTCTGCGCCGCCAGGCCGAGGATCGTGAACGCCATGGCGATCCGGTGATCGTGATGGGTCGCGACGTTCCCGTTTCCGGGGATGTTGCCGCCAGATCCGTGAACCACGAGGCTGTCTTCGGTGGTCTCGACGCCGATGCCGCAGGCCCGTAGTCCCTCTGCAATGGCGCTCAGCCGGTCGCTTTCTTTGACGCGCAGTTCGTGTAGGCCATGCATCACGGTGACACCTTTGGCATGTGCTGCCGCGACCGCAAGAATCGGGTATTCGTCGATCATGCTGGGCGCAACCTCCGCCGGGATTTCCATCCCGGTTAGCGCCGCGGCACGAACGCGCAGGTCGGCAACGGGCTCGCCGTTGAGGTCGGCGGTGTTGGACACCGTGATGTCGGCACCCATGTCGCGCAGCACGTCCAGGATGCCCGAACGCAGCGGATTGGTGCTGATGCGCTCGATCGTGATGTCGGACCCATCGATTAGGGTCGCCGCGACGACGAAGAATGCCGCCGAAGACGGGTCGGCCGGCACATGCACATGCCGGCCAGTGAGTTCTGGCTGGCCGGTCACCGTAATACGCTTCTGAATGCCAGCCTCTTCAATCCGGATGTCGGCGCCGAAAGCGCGCAGCATCCGTTCGGTGTGGTCGCGGGTTGCGACCGTCTCGACGACCGTCGTGTTGCCCGGCGCGTTGAGCCCCGCCAATAGAATCGCCGATTTGACCTGCGCGCTCGCGACCGTCATTTCATGCTCTATCGGAACCGGATCCTGCGCGCCCATGACCGCAACCGGAAGGAAGCCGTCTCGGCTGACGAAGCGCGTCCCGAATTTTTCCAGCGGCGTCATGACCCGGCCCATGGGTCGTCGTGACAAAGAGGCGTCCCCGCCGAAGAAGGTGACGATCGGGAGGGTCGCCGCGAGGCCCATCAAAAGTCGGACGCCGGTGCCCGAGTTGCCTAGGTCGAGGACGGCAGTAGGTTCGTGGAGGCCGCCGACACCGCACCCTTGCACGGCCCATGTACCGTCGGGTCTTTGCTCGACCTGGGCGCCGAGTGCGCCTATTGCCGCAGCGGTACGCAGGACATCGTCGCCCTCGAGCAGATTGGCGATGGTGGTCTCCCCGATACCGAGCGCACCGAGAATCAGCGCGCGATGCGAGATCGATTTGTCGCCCGGGACGACGATCGAACCGTGCAGGGGTGAGCGAAGGGGATGGGACTGAAAGGCCGTCATTTTCGAGAGCGATGTTTCTGCGGG
>JAYONB010000020.1:0-43243 GCA_038121105.1 Alphaproteobacteria bacterium
GCTCCACGCGGCGCGGCGCCGCCGGATCGTCGGTCGCCGGCGCGGCAGCTTGCGGCGCAGGGGAGGTGGGGTCGGCAGGCGAGGCGGCGTCGGTGCGGTCCGGCGGCAAAGATGCCGTGCGCTGACTATCGGTTAGGATGGTGGGAAGGCGTAGGTTGGAGTCCGCGCAGGCGGCAAGACCAACCGAAACCGCGAGGGCTAAAATGAGACCGCGAACGCGGTGGACTGGGCGCCGGTCGAAAAAGGCCTGTCGGTTGGTCAAATCATCGGTCCCTGTCGATCCGCGCCAGGAGAGTAACGGTCACTGAATGGCAAGTAAATTGAGCCCCGGTCTGTACGTCACCGCAACCCCCATCGGGAATTTGGGCGATATGACCGACCGCGCCCGCGACGTGCTCCACCAAGCCGATGTTGTGGTTTGCGAAGACACGCGGGTGACCGGGCGGTTGCTCAAGCATTTCGGCATCACCGCCACGTTATGGGCCTATCACGACCACAATGCGGCGACGGTGCGGCCAAAGATCGTCGAAAAACTTCGCGACGCCGCCGTCGTGGCGCTGGTTTCTGACGCCGGCACGCCGCTGGTCTCCGATCCCGGCTACAAGCTGGTGCGCGACGTGCGCGAGGCCGGCATCGCGATCAACAGCGTGCCCGGCGCGTCGGCGCTGACGGCGGCCCTTTCGGTTGCCGGCCTGCCGACCGACCGGGTCCTCTTCTCGGGCTTTTTGGCCAGCAAAGCCGGCCCTCGCCGCCGCGCCTTGGACGCCATCAAGGCGGTCGATGCAACCCTCGTATTTTACGAACGCGGCTCGCGCCTCGCGGCCTTGCTGGCCGACATGACCGCCGTCCTCGGCCCGCGCGAGGCCTCGGTCTGTCGCGAACTCACCAAGATGTACGAAGAAGTCCGCCACGGCACCCTCGAAACTCTGCGCGACAATCCGGGCCAGGAAACCCGTGGCGAATTCGTCGTCGTCGTCGGGCCTCCGGCGGCGGTCGAGGAGATGGACGACGACGCGTTGGACGATCTGGTGCGGGCCGCCCTGGCCGATGCTTCGCCCAGTCGGGCCGCGGCCCTGGTCGCCGAGCAAACCGGCATATCGCGGCGTCGGGTGTACCGCCGCGCGCTCGCCTTGGCCAAGAACGCGTGAGCCGCCGCGACGCCGAAGTTTGGGGCCGGCGCGCCGAAACGATCGCCGTATGGCTGCTGCGCTTCAAAGGCTACGCGATCTTGGCACGGCGCGAACGCACCCCCGCCGGTGAGATCGACATTGTGGCCCGCCGTGGCCGCACCCTTGTGGCGGTAGAAGTCAAAGCCCGGCGCACCGATACCCCGTTGCGCGATTTAATCGCCGAGGGTCAATGGCAACGCATCTGCCGCGCGCTTGAGCTCTATGCCGGACGCCGCCGCCTCGACCACCACCGGCTTCGCTTCGATGTCGTGTTCCTACAGGCCGGCCGATGGCCGCGTCACGTCCCAGATGCGTGGCGCCCGTCATGATCGGGTGCACGCAAGCCGGTCCCTCGTGTAACATGCCGCCACGTCGCGCCCGGTCGAACAAGGAGGTTCCTAGGTGATCCGCAGGTCTTTCCACTTGCCGTTGCTTTTGCTCGTTGGCGCATTGTCGCTTAGCGCCTGTGCCGGAGCCCTCGTCGGTGGCGCAGCGACCGTCGGCGTCGCTGCCGTTCAAGAACGATCAGTGGGCGATGCCGTGGACGACGCCTCCATCGAATTCCGCGTCAAGGACAAGTTCCTTGAACAAAGCGACAAGTTGTTTACGCGGGTCAGCGTCGATTCCGTCGAGGGGCGCGTGTTGCTTAGTGGGACCGTCGAATCGCCCGACGACCGCGTCGACGTGGCGCGCCTGACCTGGCAGGTCGAGGGCGTCAAAGAAGTGTTCAACGAGGTTGAGGTGCGCGATCGCGGCGGCTTGATCGACTATTTCAAGGATGTCCGGATCGCCAACGAGCTGCGCTTTAAAATGCTGGCCGACAAAGAAATCTCCGCGTTGAATTATTCGGTCGAAACTGTGAACGGCGTGATCTACCTGATGGGCATTGCGCAAGACCAACCCGAACTCGAACGCGTCACTGGCCATGCTAGCAACATCAAAGGGGTCGAGCGGGTCGTCAGCTTCGTGGTGCTTAAGGACGATCCAAGGCGCGGTTCGTGAGCGACCCGGCGCCTGAGCCGCACGACCTGCGCGCCCGTCTCGCCGAACTCGGCGCCGCCGAGGACGATGCGATCGAGATCGGACGCGCCGCACTATGGCTCGGCGCCCTGGACCGACCCCAGGTTGGCCTTGCGCGTTATGAGGACCACCTTGCGGACCTTGGAAACGCCCTCGACACCACGCTCGACGACATGGCTGGAAAAACCCAGGCTTTGCAGAAGTTGATGCAAAGCCACGGCTATGCCGGCGATGCCCAGACCTACGACGACGAACAAAACGCCAATCTCCTGCGCGTCATCGACCGTCGCAAAGGGCTTCCCGTCAGCCTCGCCATTCTATTGATCGACGCCGCGGAGCGCGCCGGGTGGCGGGCCGTCGGCCTGTCCTTCCCGTATCATTTCCTCATTCGTCTCGATCACGGCGCCGAACGCAACGTGATCGACCCGTTCAACGGCGGGAACGTCGTGACGACCGCGCACATGCGCGAGCTCCTGAAATCGTTCGACGGTAACGCCGACCTTTGGCCTGCGCATTATCAGCCGGTCGGCAAGCGGGCCGTCCTGTTGCGCTTGCAAAACAACATTAAATCGCGCGCCGTCGAGCAGCGCCGCTTCGACCGCGCGGCGGACCTTCTGGAACGTATGTTGTTGTTTGCGCCCCACGAGGCCAGGTTATGGCGCGAACTCGGCGTCCTCCAAGTCGCATGCGGTCGCGTCAAAGACGCGGTGAGTTCGGCGGAACGCTATTACGGCATGGCCGACAACGAAGAACAGCGCCACGACGCGGCAATGCTGGTACAAAAGATCAAATCGCGCCTGAACTAGTCCCGCCGTCCTCGCTACCGGAAAACCGATATGAGCCTCGCCGTCGCCATCCAAATGGATCACATCGCCGGTGTCGATATCGCCGCCGATTCGACATTCGTCCTCGCGCTCGAAGCGCAAGCGCGCGGCCACGGTCTTTATCACTACCTGCCGCGCGATCTGTTCTTGCGCGAGGGCCGGGCATTTGCGCGCGCGCAACCCCTCGAGGTGCGCAACGAAAAGGGCAACCACCACACCCTCGGCGCGCCCGAAGTGATCGACCTCGCGACCCTCGATGTCGTGTTGATGCGGCAAGACCCGCCGTTCGACATGTCCTACATCACCGCGACGCACATTCTCGAGCACGTCCATCCCGATACCTTGGTGGTGAACGATCCCGTCCATGTGCGCAATGCGCCCGAAAAACTGTTCGTCACGCATTTTCCCGGCGTCATGCCGCCGACCCTGATCACCTCGGACATGGACGAGATCAAGGACTTTCGCGCCAAGTACAAAGACATCATCGTCAAACCGCTGTTCGGCAACGGCGGCGCAGGGGTGTTCCGCCTCAAGCCCGACGACGAAAACCTCTCCTCGCTGATGGAAATGTTCACCGAGATGTTCCGCGAACCGGTGATCGTGCAGCGCTACCTGCCCGAGGTCCGCGAAGGCGACAAGCGCATCATCCTGGTCGATGGTCGCGCCGCGGGTGCCATCAACCGGGTCCCCGCCCAAGGCGAAGTCCGGGCCAACATGCATGTCGGCGGCCAGCCGCTGAAGACCGACATCACCCCGGCGGAAATGGAAATCTGCGAGGCGATCGGCCCGGCGCTCCAGGAACGCGGCCTGATCTTCGTCGGCATCGACGTGATCGGCGAGAAATACCTCACAGAGATCAACGTCACCTCGCCGACCGGCATCCAGGAGACCAACCGCTTCAACGGGGTCAAATTGGAGGCCGAAATCTGGGACGCGATCGAGACCCGCTACCACAGCCGACACACGGGACGCGCGACCTAGCCCTCAGATCGTCAATTTCGGCTCTTTGGGGTCATTATTTGTCGTCAAACCGGCCCCGCGGCGCTTGTCGGGCCGGAAACGGAGCCTATATAACCCTCGGCCATAGCGGATATTCCCGCAGGGAATCCTCGCCTGGGCTGCCGAAATCGGGGCCCCAAGACGGATTCGCCGAATAGGAGTGAAGAACATGAGCAAAGTTATCGGAATCGATCTCGGCACCACGAATTCGTGTGTCGCGATCATGGAAGGCGGCGACGCCAAGGTCATCGAAAACGCCGAGGGCGCCCGCACCACCCCCTCGATGGTCGCTTTTACCGAAGAGGGAGAGCGCCTGGTCGGACAGGCCGCCAAACGGCAGGCCGTCACCAACCCCGAAGCCACGCTGTTTGCCATCAAGCGCCTGATCGGTCGCACTTTCGCGGATCCGGTCACCGCCAAAGACAAAGACATGGTGCCCTACAAGATCGTCAAGGGCGGCAATGGCGATGCCTGGGTCGAGGCTCGTGGCGAGAGATATTCGCCTAGTCAGGTTTCCGCTTTCATCCTGCAAAAGATGAAAGAAACCGCCGAGGGCTACCTCGGCGAAAAGGTCGAACAGGCCGTGATTACGGTGCCGGCCTACTTCAACGACGCTCAGCGCCAAGCCACCAAGGACGCGGGCAAAATCGCCGGCCTCGAAGTGCTGCGCATCATCAACGAACCGACCGCGGCCGCGTTGGCGTACGGCCTCGACAAGAACGAAGGCAAAATGATCGCGGTCTACGATCTCGGCGGCGGCACGTTCGACGTGTCGATCCTCGAGATCGGCGACGGCGTGTTCGAGGTGAAGTCGACCAACGGCGATACGTTCCTCGGTGGCGAAGACTTCGACATGCGCCTGATGAACTACCTCGCGGACGAATTCCAAAAGGAACAAGGCATCGACCTGCGCGGCGACAAACTCGCGCTACAGCGTCTGAAGGAAGCCTCCGAAAAAGCCAAGATCGAATTGTCGAGTTCGGCCCAGACCGAAGTGAACCTACCGTTCATCACCGCCGACGCCGCCGGGCCGAAGCATCTGACCATGAAGCTCACCCGCGCCAAACTCGAAGCGCTGGTCGACGATCTGGTTCAGCGCACGGTCGATCCGTGCAAAAAGGCCCTCAAGGATGCCGGCGTCAACGCCGGCGAGATCGACGAAGTGGTGTTGGTCGGCGGCATGACCCGCATGCCCAAGGTCATCGAGACGGTGAAAAACTTCTTCGGTCGTGAGCCCCATAAGGGCGTCAACCCCGACGAAGTGGTCGCCATGGGCGCCGCCATTCAAGCTGGCGTGCTGCAGGGCGACGTCAAAGACGTGCTCCTCCTCGACGTCACGCCGCTGTCGCTTGGCATCGAGACGCTGGGCGGCGTGTTCACCCGCCTTATCGATCGCAACACGACGATCCCAACGCGCAAGTCGCAGGTCTTCTCGACCGCCGAAGACAACCAGTCGGCGGTGACCATCCGCGTTGCCCAGGGCGAACGCGAAATGGCCGCTGACAACAAGATGCTCGGCCAATTCGACTTGGTCGGCCTTCCCTCCGCGCCGCGCGGCGTGCCGCAAATCGAGGTCACCTTCGATATCGACGCCAACGGCATCGTCAACGTGTCGGCTAAAGACAAAGGCACCGGCAAGGAGCAGCAGATCCGCATCCAAGCCTCGGGCGGCCTGTCGGACGCCGACATCGAACAGATGGTCAAGGACGCCGAAGCGCATTCGGCCGAGGACAAAGAACGCCGCGAACTGGTCGAGACCAAGAACCAGGCCGAGGCCGTCATCCACACCACCGAGCGCAATATTAAAGAGCACGGCGACAAGGTCTCGGACAGCGACAAGGCCGCGATCGAAGCCGCGTTGGATGAATTGCGTGCGGTGAAGGACGGCGACGACAAGGACGAGATCGAGAAGAAAACCGAGGCGACGATTACCGCGTCGATGAAACTCGGCGAAGCGATCTACAAAGAGCAGGCCGAAGCCGACGGTGCCGCCGCCGCCGCCGAAGACGGTGCGGATGCCGGACCGGGCGACGACGGCGTGGTCGACGCCGACTTCGAAGAAGTCGACGACGACGACAAGAAAGACACGGCCTAAAACGAACCTCGTCGATAAGACGATGAAACGCTTTTCCGCCCCGTGCCGTAAGGATTTTGCGCGCGGGGCGGAACTGCGTCTTGGGGAACAACAGCGATGCGGCCGCTGACATGACGAAGCAAGATTACTACGAGGCGCTTGGCGTCGATCGCAAAGCTTCGGAGGCCGAGATCAAAAAGGCCTACCGCAAGCTGGCGATGCAATACCATCCGGACCGCAATCCGGATAACCCCGAAGCCGAGGCCAAGTTCAAGGAACTGTCCGAGGCCTACGACGTGCTGCGCGACGATCAAAAGCGCGCGGCCTACGATCAGTTCGGCCACGCCGCATTCGAAAACGGCGGCATGGGTCGCGGCGGCGCAGGCGGCGCCAGCGCGTTCGACTTCGCGTCGAGCTTTTCCGACATTTTCGAAGACCTGTTCGGCGATTTCGGCGGTGGCGGCGGGCGACGGCGCACGCAAACCCGCGGCGCGGACCTGCGCTACAACATGGAAATCACGCTGGAAGAAGCCTACCGCGGCAAAAAGGCGACCATTCGCGTGCCGACCTCGGTGGCCTGCGATTCCTGCCACGGCTCGGGCAGTGAAGGCGATGCCCAACCGACGACCTGCAGCATGTGCCGCGGCCACGGCAAGGTCCGCGCCCAACAGGGCTTCTTCACCATCGAACGCACCTGCCCGACCTGCCAAGGCATGGGCCATGTGATCGAAAACCCGTGCAAACCGTGCGGCGGTTCGGGCCGGGTGCGGCGCGAAAAATCGCTTGCGGTCAACATCCCGCACGGCGTCGAAGACGGTACCCGCATCCGCCTCTCCGGCGAGGGCGAAGCGGGCCTGCGCAGCGGCCCGCCCGGCGATCTCTATATTTTCCTATCCGTCACGCCGCACGAATTTTTCGAGCGCGAAGGCCTCAACGTGTTCTGCCAAGTTCCGATCAGCATGACGACGGCGGCCCTCGGCGGCCATGTCGACGTGCCGACGCTGGACGGCACCCGTGCGCGCCTGACGATGCCCGCAGGCACGCAAAGCGGCAAACAGTTCCGCATGCGCGGCAAAGGGATGCCGGCGGTGCGCGGATCGGGCAAGGGCGATCTCTTCATCCAGGCGCTGGTCGAAACCCCGGTCAACCTGTCAAAAAAGCAAAAAGAACTGCTTCAGGAATTCGAAGACGCCGGCAGCGGCAAATCGCACAGCCCCGAATCCGAAGGCTTTTTCTCCAAAGTCAAAGAGCTCTGGGAAGACCTGAAAGAGTAGGGCCCAGGCCCGTCGCGAGGCCGGGCGGCCGTCGCGGCAAACGGATTGTTCGCATCGCGCCCAACCCCGACGGAATCGCCTGATCCCACGGTTGGGGTTGGTAAGCTACGAGCGAACCCAAGGAGCGCACCATGCATCCAGAACGCGGCGGTCGTAAGCGTCCCCCCTCCGTCCGACACGAAGGACAACATGCGTTGAGTCCGGCGATGAGCCACGACGATTTCGCCCGTTTCGATTTCGTCATGACGTCCTATTTTCACGTCGCCCAGGACATCTATCCCGGCAACAAGCGCGCCTACCAGGAACGAGTCGCGCCGACCTACGCCAAGCAAAAGGGTCACGCACCGAAAACCCGTGGCGAGGTGCGCGAGGCGATGTACGCCGATACCTATTGGCAAATGTGGAGTGCGCTGAAGCGCGGCAATCAGGAACTCTCTTACGCCGCGCGCAGCCAGGTCTTGGCGCAAGAGTTCGACGCCCTTGAGGCGCGCGCCGCCAAATCGAACGGCCGCGGCACATCGACTTTGCGGCTGAACCCCGATCTCAAGGTGCCGCGTTACGTCACCGCGATCGACATCCACTGCCAGCCCGGCGGCTACAACGCTGGCAACGGCCAGGATCTTTACGCCGGCGCGATGTACGACACCGCCAGCCTGTATCTCGCCACCGGCGGCGAATTCGGCAAATGGAACGACGCCGCGGGTTGGTCGATGGCCAACTGGCTCACGACGCAGTTCCCCGACATCGAGCCCCAGCGCATTCTCGATCTCGGTTGCACCGTGGGTCACTCGACCTTGCCGCTCGCCCAACACTTCCGAAAGGCCGAGGTCCATGCCATCGATGTCTGTGCGCCGGTCGTAAAGTTTGGGAAGATCCGCGCCGACTCGCTGGGCGTGGGCGTACACTTCTCGCAACAAAACGCCGAAGCGACCGATTTTCCCGACAATCACTTCGACGTCGTCACCAGCGCCATGCTGCTCCACGAAATGCCGCAAAAGGCGATGCGCCGGATGGCCAAGGAAGTCCACCGTATCCTCAAGCCGGGCGGCGTCATGGTGCATGCCGAACAGCCGCAATATCACGGCCAGCCGGTCGACGAGCAGTTCCTGCGCGAATGGGACACCCGCTTCAACAACGAGCCCTATCGCTGCGCCTTTCGCGATATGGACTTGGCCGCATTGGCCACCGGGGCGGGCTTTCCGGCGGGTGGCGTGCGCCAGGACATGGGGCCGGGTTGCGCCTGGGGGCCCAATGGGATTGAGGTACGCGGCCCCGGCCTATGGCTGTTCTTCAGTGCCCGCAAATCGCGCTAACGCTCTGAAACAAAAGGGTTCTTCCCGGTTCCCACGGGCCCTCCCGGTTTCGTGATAAACTGCCCCCTCAAGAAGCGCGCCCAAGCGCGCCGGTGAATGGGGGAGTGACATGGCCAATCAACGCCGCATCGTGCCGGACGTCGTGTCCGACCAGACCCTGGTCGTGCTGACCGGCAACGATCACGTCCGCGACGCCGCGCGCTTGATGAAGCACCGCCGGGTCGGCTCCGTACTGGTCATGGACGGCGATGCCCTGGAAGGCATCTTTACCGAACGCGATATGGTCTACCGCGTCGTCGCCGAAGGCCTCGACCCCGATCTAACGCCCTTGTCGCAAGTCATGACCGCCAATCCCGATACCGTCGATGCCAAGGCGACCGCGCTCGACGCGCTGCGCGCCATGAACGAACGTGGCTATCGGCATTTGCCGGTGATGGACGAGGGCCGCGTCATCGGCGTCGTCTCGACCCGCGATTTCTACGGCGAGGAAAAAGCCGAAGAAGAAAGCCGTGCCGGCAGCGCCGGCCGGGTGACCCAGCTGCGCAACTAACCCTGCGCAACCCAAAAGGAAAGGCCGGGAACGTGCCCGGCCTTTTTTCGTGGGTCACGGCGCCGGTCTATTTCCAGGCCGCGTAGAAGAACCATTCGCCTTTGTCGGGCACGTGCATCGAGCCGTCCGGTTGCGGCACGACGAACGGTGCGAAGACCTGTTCGATCTTGTCCTTGGCGAACCCACCTTTGATGCCGACGTCCTCGAGGTCCATATCGTGCATCGGCCCCCAGAAGGGTTCGTTGTTGTTGTGGGTGTCCCAATCCATCTCGAATTGCCGCCACGCGCTGTCCATCATCGCGAACGGCGGTTGCTCGACATGCAGCATCAGCCCGCCGGGGCGTAGGACGCGGTGCGCCTCTTCGACGATCTGGTAGACTGCTTTGTGCGAAGTCTCGTGCAGGAACATCGACGAGACCACGAGGTCGAACGAATTGTCCGGGAACTTGGTGTCTTCGGCGCGTCCTTGCCAGAAATGGACCGACCGGCCCAACGACTCGGCACGCGCATGGCCGTAACGCAAGAGCGGGGCGGCATAATCGAGACCGTGAATCTCCGCCTCGGGCCAGGCGTCGGAATACGCCAAAGTCGAATGGCCGACCGTGCAGCCGACGTCGAGCACGCTGCGCGGGTTGAAGGTAGGGTAGGTGTAGTCGAGCCAATGCACGACCGACCAGCCCGGCCCATCGTTGTACGGGCCCATCTTGCCGCCGGTCCCCATGTAAAGGCCGCCGAGGTCGTAGAGCGCGCCCGGGAAAACGTCGTGGTCTTGTTCTTCGCCGTGATAGCTGCCCGGCATCCAATGCATGTCCATCGCGCTTTGGTAGCGCGGCACCGGTACCTCATCGTCGAGATGCAGCGTCCCGTGCATGGGATTGGCGACATGCGCCTTTTCGATCAGCGTGTCGATCTGGCGCTCGATAATCGGCATTTTATGCTGGCTGCCCATCTCTTGCTGATGGCGCCGCATGCAGGCCCACCATTGATACGCCGGATCTTGCAACATGGCGCGGCGCACCTCGTGGCGATCTTTCGGCTTGCGCCCTTCGGCGCGTTTGAACGCAGGTTCGACGCGACCGTCGAAGACCGCCTTGTTCTGGCTCTGCACGTTTTCCCGCAAATGACGCGCGAACGCCATTTGGTAGTTCAGCAGCGCCTCTTCGTCGGCCCGCAGATCGGCCATGACGTCATGGCGGCCCAGGCCGCTGATCGAGGTCTGCGGAGCATTGATATCGGTCGAAGCCATGGGACGGTCCTTTCGCGAGCGCGTGGCGTAGCGGGTCAGTCTAGCAGAGAGCCCCCCTGGGGTCGAAATCGGCCCACAGGCAGGCGCTAGGCGGATCCCGAACCCGGTGCGCGTTTCGTCCGGCTTCCGCCGTGTGCTAAAGGACGCCATCGCAAAAGAACGCCGAGAACGACCATGGCTGATTTGAAGATTGGAATTGCCGGCTGCGCCGGTCGCATGGGCCAAGCGCTGATCCGCCAGGTCGACGCCACGCCGGGCTGCATCGTCGCGGGCGGCAGCGAGGCCACCGGCGGTGCCGCGGTCGGGCAGGACATCGGTGCCGTTGCCGGCCTGCCGGCGATCGGCGTGAACGTGGTCGATAGCGCCGAGGCGCTGTTCGCGTCGTGCGACGCGGTGTTGGACTTCACAATCCCGGCCGCCACCGTCGCCCATGCCCGGGCCGCGGCCGCCGCCAAATCGATCTTGATCGCCGGCACCACCGGGCTCACGCCGGACGACGAAGCCGTCCTACACCAGGCCGCCAAGGACACGACCATCGTCTATGCCGCTAACATGAGCGTCGGCGTCAACGTCCTCGCCCAAGTCGTCAAGCAGGTCGCCGCCATGCTGGGGGGCGATGCCTTCGATATCGAGGTCGTCGAAATGCATCACCGCAAAAAGGTCGATGCCCCGTCGGGCACGGCGTTGTTGCTGGGCCGCGCCGCCGCCGAAGGCCGCGGCGTCGATCTCGATGCGGTGGCCGAACGGGGACGCGACGGCATCACGGGTGCGCGCGCCGAAGGCGCCATCGGATTCGCCTCGTTGCGCGGCGGCAGCGTGCCGGGCGATCACACCGTGATGTTCGCGTCCGACAGCGAGCGCCTGGAATTCACCCACAAGGCGCAAGATCGCTCTTTGTTCGCCGCGGGTGCGGTGCGCGCCGCATTGTGGGCCAAGGACCAACCGGCCGGGCTCTACGATATGAAAGACGTGCTGGGGCTCGCCGACTAGGCCGCGCCCACGAAAAACCCCGGCCACCCTTTCGGGTGCCGGGGCAAAACCAACGGGGGCGCAAGCCCCCGTATTTTTTCGCTTAGTCCAAAACCCGTAGGTTGGCGGCAGACGTTTTGCCGTCACGGCCGGATTCCAGGTCGTATTCAAGGCGCTGTCCTTCGGCGACGTGCGCGATTCCGGCGCGCTCGAGAGCCGAAATGTGCAGGAAACTATCCTTGCCACCGTCTTCCGGTGCGATAAATCCATAACCCTTGGTCGCGTTGAACCACTTAACGGTTCCAATCATGTGTCTTTCCAATTCTTTCGTAAGTTCATAGAACGCCGGGCTCCCGCCCGCCGGGTCTCAGGTCAACGATTTCCGTGGGGTATGACGTTAAGTCGGCGTGACAGATCGAGATACGCCGGGTCGTCGCAGTCTGATGGGGTAACATATGGGCCCCCCGCCGCAACGTTGCAAGCGGAATCGTGTATTATCGCCCCGAGGGTGCGGGAAACACGTGCCTTTTTGTCCTGTTCGTGCGCATATGGCGCGCATGCCGCCGACCATCGTGGGATCGTCGCGGCCACATCTTCAAACCAAAGGCATCGCGAGTGACGGAAGCGCAAGCCGCCAAACATGGCGAAAAATGGACCTGCGAAGACTGCGGGACCAAATATTACGACCTCAAGAACAAAGGCCCCGGCGGCGGCAGCATTTGCCCCGAATGCGGCAAAGAGAACATGAAGGTCGTGGTGTTACCGCCCGGCACCCCGCGCAAACCCAAATCGCGCAGCAGCTTCACCCGGGGCGGCCGGCCGGACCCGGTCAAAGCCAAGCCCGAAGAAGAGAACCCCGACGACGCGCCGGACGACGACGATGAGGACGACGACGGCTTGCCGACCCTCAGCGACGACGACGACGACGATGCGGATACGGTCGGCCTGCCCGGCGACGACGCCAACAAAACCGAACCGACCTCTTAAGACCTAGGGCGCGGCCGCCGCGCGACCGGTGTCGGGCGCCGCAGACGCTTGAGCGGCTTCCCATCCCAGCATGGCGCGTTTGCGCCCGCTGCCCCAGCGGTAGTGGTTGACGACCCCGGTCTTGCGAATCACGCGGTGGCACGGCACCAGCCAAGAAATCGGGTTATGCGCCACGGCGTTGCCGACCGCCCGGCCATGCCGCGGCAGATCGAGATGCGTCCCGATCGCCGCGTAGGTCGTGGTGTGCCCTGGCGGGATCGCCAACAAAGCCTCCCACACCCTGATCTGAAAGTTGGTGCCTTTGAGCACCAAAGTGAGCGGCTTGTCGTCGGTGCGCGGGGCGAAAATCCGCCGCACGACATCGGCCACCGCGTCATCGTCGCGCGCAAAGGTAGCCAGCGACCAATTGCGCGCGAGATCGTCGTGTGCGGCTTGCCGTGCCGCAGCGCCGTCCCCCATCACGAACCCCAATCCGCAGACCCCGCGGTCGGTCAGATAGAGCAAGCATTCGCCGAACGGCGAGGGCGCGTAGCCAAAACGAATACGCAGCTGCGCGCCCTGCGCCTTGTAGTCCCCGGGGGTCATCGCCTCGCACGCGACGAAGAGATCGTGCAACCGCGAAGGCCCCGACAGACCGGCCTCGAATGCCGCGTCCAAGACGCTCGCGGACTCCGCAAGCAGCGTCTTGGCGTGATCGACGGTGATATATTGCTGAAACCGTTTCGGGCTGAGCCCGGCCCAGCGTTTGAACAGCCGTTGAAAATGAAACGGGCTAAGGCCGATCTCCTCGGCGATCGCCTCCAGCGACAGAGCCTCGTCGCGCGGTTCGGCCAGCCGCGCGATCGCCGTTTCGATCCGGGCGTAGTCGCGGTGCGTGAGAAAGTCGGTCATCCCCCGAAGTGTGGGCTGTGCACGGCCACGACACCACCCGGTTCTTGCGGTCGGTACCCCTTTGCACGAGCCTTGCCGCCAGCCGGTCGGCACGCAAAGGTACGTCCGTCATTTCCCAGGGGAGCGTCCTATGTTGTCGTGGTTTTTGCTTTTCATGGTGGCCTTCGGCGGCTTCCTGACGCCGGTCCAGGCCTCGGTCAACGCCATGCTGGGACGCTCGCTCGGACACCCGGTGTCGGCGGCGGTGGTCTCGACGATGGTGTCGTTTTCGCTATTGGCGATCACCGCGCTCGTCATTCGCGTGCCTTGGCCCGGCGCCGCCGGGCTTTCCGCACCCTGGTGGGTCTATGTCAGCGGTGGCACGATCGGCGCGATCTTCGTCTTCTTCCTTTTGTTTTCCGCCCCCATCATCGGCGCGACCGCGATGATCGGCGCGGTGATCGCAGGTCAGCTCATCGGCTCGGTCGCGCTCGATCATTTCGGCGCGCTGGGCTTGCCGCAACAAGCCGTCTCGCCGGGCCGCGCGCTCGGGATCGCTTTCTTGATCGCGGGCGTGTTCCTGATTCGGAAGTTCTAGCGCCTAAGCGCTGCCTTTCAGCGGCGCCAAGGCGCCGCGCAGTTCTTTGGCCAACGCCACGCGTTCTTCGTGCAATAGGAAATCGCCCAACGCGACATGACGACCGTGACTCGAGAGAACCAGCTGGCTGTCGCGGCCTGCGGCCTCGTCGATCGTTACCCGCACCCAGAAGGGTTGGAACGTCCAACTGCGCACCCGACCTCGCGGGCTGACCCTGCGCACCACAAGCGCGTCTTCCGTCAACGCGATGGTCTCGACCATGCGCGCCGCGCGATAGCTCAGCTTGAATGCGCCGTAGATCAGCAACACGTCGAGCCCGAAGAACCCGAGCACCGGCCAGGCCCCGGCCAAAAAGAACAAAAGCCCCGCGCCGAAGCTCACCGCCGACACGCACGCCATCAAGATCCAAAACCCGGTTGGGCTCAGCGACCGGTGGGGATAGAGCACCGCATCGAACAGCGTTGGTTCGGGTGGCGGGTCGGCGGGTACAGACGTGCGATCGTCACTCATGGCCCAAAGTCTAGCGAGGCGCCAAGACCGGAGTCACATCAATTCAGCGCGTCACGCGCGGTCTTTTGTCGCGGGCGGCACCGGCGCCGCCGACGCTTGCTGGCGCTGCGCGCTGCGCATTTTGTTGAGGTTCAGCATCGCCTTCCACGCCTGCGGATCGTTCGCGGCCTTGGTCGCCAGCAACGTCTCGATCGACGGCGGCGGCGGCGCGGCTTGTTTCGCAGGCGGCTGTTTCTTGCGAGGGGCCATGCCGGGTTGTGTAGCACAAAAGGCGCCGCCCGCTCGATACGCATGGTTTGCCGTCGCGGCTGCGGTCGCTAGTCTTTGCGTCATGAAAAAAGCCGACATCGACGAAGTGTTCCGCCGCCTCGCCAAGAACAACCCGGCGCCGCAAACCGAACTGACCTACGACAATCCCTTCACCTTGCTGGTCGCGGTCGTGCTGTCGGCACAGGTCACCGACGTGGGCGTCAACAAGGCCACCCCGGCGTTGTTCAAGGCGGCCAACACGCCCGAAAAGATGGCCCGACTGGGCGAAGCCAAAATCCGAAACTTCATCAAGACGATCGGGCTGTTCAACGCCAAGGCCAAGAACGTCGCGGCCCTCAGCCAGCTTCTGATCGAGCGTCACGGCGGCCAGGTGCCGGAGGACCGCGACGCCCTCGAAGCCTTGCCCGGCGTCGGACGCAAAACCGCCAACGTGGTGATGAACGAGGCCTTCGGCCACCCGACCATCGCGGTCGACACCCACATCTTTCGGGTCAGCAACCGCACCGGCCTTGCGCCCGGCAAGACCCCGCTGGCGGTCGAGGCCGCGCTCGAAAAGGTCGTGCCCGAAACCTGGAAGCTGCACGCCCATCACTGGCTGTTGTTGCACGGCCGTTACATCTGCAAGGCGCGGGTACCCGACTGCCCGGCGTGTCAGATCGCCGAATTTTGCGCTTTCAAAGGCAAGACCACGGCCGAGGGCGGCACCGCGAAACCGCGTGGGAGGAATTCGACGGGCGCCAAGAAAAAGACCGCGGCCAGGACCGTCAAAAAGAAACCACCCGCAAAGAAAAAGAAAGCGGCGAAAAAGCCCGGGCCGCCGAAACGATCGCGCTAGTTCGCGGCCCCGGCGCTGGCCGATCCGGCGGCGAGGTGCGAGAGACATTCCGCGCGCGAGACGCGCGCGCCTTTGTTCTGCGTCTCGACGTAGCTGACTTGATAGTCCTCGGGGCCGTCTTCCTCGTAAAGATAGATATGCGCGACGCACGCGTCGCTCTTGTACAGCCACACCTCGCCGGGCGGTTCGGTATGCAAGATATCGGGCGTGCCCATCAGGTCGGCCAAGGCGCTGCGCCCAAGACCGACGAGCCGCAGCGGGTCGACCTGGGGCTTGGTCGGCGGCGGTTCGGGCGCCGTCGGTTTGGCGACCGGTGTCGATGCCGAAGGCGGTGTCGTGCGCGCCACGCGGCGGGGCGGCGGTTCGGTCGGTCGCGGCGCGAGTGGCGTCAGCTTCACCTCGCCCGGCGGTGTCGCCAACGGCGGAGATCGGCGCTGTTGCTCGTTGGCTTCGCGCACGACGACGCTCGAGGGCGGGGGCGCCGCGTCGTCCCGCAAGACGCCGGCGACCCGCGCACGTTCGTCGACCGGCGCCCCGCAAGCCGCCAAGGCCCCCAGGCAGCCCGCCAAGATCCATACGCGTCGCGAAGGGAGGCAGCGCACGTTATGCGGCACGGAGCCCCTTAAAGATGTGGATCATCGCAACCGGCGCAATGATGGGCGCGAAAAAGTTCGCAATCGGAATGGTGAATAAGACGGCGACGACTGCACCGGCGAAAAAAATGCGCCCGCGCTCCCGTCGTCGCAGCGCTTTTGTCGCCTTGATGTCGGTATAGCGATGCGCCACGGCCTCGAAATATTCGCGCCCCATGAGGTAGCCGTTCAGCGCGAAGTAGACCAAGAACCCGATCCCGAAGACCAGCGCCAGGAAAACGTACGGCACCAGCATCACGAGGTTCAGCACGATCATCACCGCGAGAAACCGCAGCCCGACATAGATCTCCTGACCGATGGGAAGGTCCTGCCCCGGCACATCGTGGGGGTAGTGCTCTTTCTCCACCGCTTCGAGAATCTCGTCCATGAAGAATGTGGTGATCACCATGGTCGCGACCGCCGGCGAGAACAGCCACAGCGCCAGCACGAAAATAACCGACCCGGCGGCGCCCGAAATCCAACCCGAGAACCACAGATCGTAGGTGACCCAGAGGTATTCGACGGCCGCCCCAGCGATGAAGCCGACCAGCACGATCACGATAAGCGTGACGAGAAAGCTCTTCACGAAAACCTTGCGGAACGAGGGCTCCGGTAGCTGCGCGATGGCTCTGGCAAAGGCGCTGATCATAGCGGTCTCTCGGTTGTCCCGTGCGGCCTTGGGCCGACGCGCCTGTGTTGCCCAGGCGCGTCGGCTATCTATACTGCGGCCACCGCCGCGATGCCAGCGGCAGAGCGGAGTCGCGCGCCGATCCAAAGGAGAGTCCCCTGTCAGCCGATTTGCTTGATGCCGTTTGTATCGGCAACGCCATTGTCGACGTTATCAGCACCGCCGAACCGGAGTTTTTGACCCGTCACGAATTGGTGCCGGGCTCGATGAACCTGATCGACGAGACCCAGGCCGAGGCGCTCTATAGCCAAATGGGCCCGGGGCGGGAGATTTCCGGCGGCTCGGCCGGAAATACGGCCGCCGGCATTGCGTCCCTCGGCGGCGCTTGCGGGTTTATCGGTAAAGTCCACAACGACGAACTCGGCAACGTTTACACCCATGACATGCGCGCCGCCGGTGTGGAGTTCACGACGGCCCATCTCGTCGCCGGCCCGGCCACGGCGCGCTCGCTGATCCTTGTTACGCCCGACGCCGAGCGCACCATGAACACCTTCCTCGGCGCTTGCGTCGAACTGGGCCCGGACGACATCGACGAAGACCAAATCGCGCGCGCCCAAGTGACCTACATGGAAGGCTATTTGTGGGATCCGCCGCTTGCCAAAGACGCCTTTCGCCGGGCGATCCAAATTGCCCACGGCGCCGGCCGCAAAACCGCGTTGACGTTATCGGATTCGTTTTGCGTCGACCGCTATCGGCAAGAGTTCCTGCAGTTGCTCGAAGGCGACATCGACATTTTGTTCGCCAACGAAGACGAGTTGAAGTCGCTTTACCAGGTTGAGGACTTCGACGACGCGCTCCAGCGCGTGCAAGGCCATTGCGAAATCGCCGCTCTGACGCGCAGCGAGAAGGGCTCGGTCGTCGTGCGGGGCAACGAAGTCCACGTCATCGATGCGGCGCCGGTCGAACGCGTCGTCGACACCACCGGCGCGGGCGATCTTTACGCCGCGGGCTTCCTCTACGGCCTAGCCCGCGACTTCGACCTCAAGACCTGCGGGACGATCGCGGGCCTTGCCGCGGCCGAGATCATTTCTCACTACGGCGCCCGGCCCGAAACGCAACTCAAAAAGCTCGTTGATGAGCGCATCGCGATCTAACACGCCCGCCATCTGGTCGGGAGCTCGCTGATGGCCCGCGCGCGAATGACAGCGGGGATCATCCTCTACATCTACGTCGCGACGCATCTGATCAATCATGCACTCGGCATCGCCTCGCTCGAGACGATGGAAATCGGTCGGGACGTATTTTTAGCCGTGTGGCGCAACGTCCTCGGCACGACGATCCTTTATGGCGCCGTCCTGGTGCACGTCGTGTTGGTGTTGTGGTCGCTGTACCAACGGCGCACGTTGCGCATGCCCGTGCGCGAAGCGTTGCAGATCATCTTCGGCCTGCTGCTCCCCGTCGTGCTGCTCGAGCACATCGTCGGCACGCGTGTCATGCACCTTGTCGCCGACACCAACGACACCTACGGCTACGTCCTTTCGACGTTGTGGGTCTCGAACCCCGAGAAGGGCTGGATTCAAGCCATCGCGCTGATGTTGGCGTGGGCCCATGGCACCATGGGGCTGTACTTCTGGCTCCGCCTCAAGCCGTGGTTCGCGGCTTGGGCGCCCTGGCTGTTCACTTTCGTCCTGCTGTTGCCGGTCCTGGCGTTAGTCGGGTTCGTCGACGGCGGGCGAGAGTTCACGCGTCTGCTCGAAGACGAAGCGTTCGTCGACAAGCTGATCGAAACCACCAATCCGCCCGACGAAGCGGCGATCGCGCAGGCATTGACGGTCTTCGACTGGGGCCGGATCACATATCTCTCGTTGTTGGCTTTGGTGATCGTAGGCCGCATCGGCCGTTGGATCGTACAGTCGCGCGCGCACATGATCACCATTACCTACGCCGATGGCCGCAAGGTGGCGATGGAGCCGGGCTCCAGCGTGCTCGATGCCAGCCGGCGGTTGGGCGTTCCGCATGCCTCGGTCTGCGGTGGGCGGGGCCGATGTTCCACCTGTCGCATACACGTCAGCGTCGGCCGCGAAAACCTACCCGAACCCTCGGCGGAGGAGCTGCGCGTGTTGCAACGCGTTGGCGCCTCGGACGCGACGCGGCTCGCCTGCCAACTACAACCCACCCACGATGTCTCCGTGACGCCGTTGTTGTCGCCCGATGCGACGGCCAAAGACGGCCACCGCCGGTCGGCGATCAGCCAGGGCGCCGAACGCGAAGTCGCGATCCTATTTGCCGACATTCGCGCCTTCACCGCCTTTTCGGAAAAGAAGCTGCCCTACGATGTGGTCTTCGTCCTCAACCAATATTTTCGCACCATGGGCGAGGCCGTCGAACGCGCCGGCGGCCAGCTCGACAAGTTCATCGGCGACGGCGTCATGGCGCTTTTCGGGATCGAAACCGATACCGAGGCGGGCTGCCGCGCCGCGCTCGAAGCCGCCCGGCGCATGGCCCTCGGCCTTAAAGAACTCAACGAAAACCTCAAGAACGATTTGCCCGAGCCGCTGCGAATCGGCATCGGCATTCACGTCGGTAGCGTTATCGTCGGCGACATGGGCTATGCCGGCGCCCGCTCGGTGACCGCGATCGGCGATCCGGTCAACACCGCAAGCCGCCTGGAAGCGATGAACAAAGACTTCGCCTCCCAGTTGATCGTCAGCAAGAAAGTGGCGCGGCGGGCGGACCTCGACCTGTCGAGCGAACGCCTCGAGGTCGTCACCGTGCGCGGTCGGGCCGATCCGTTGCAGGTCTACATTCTCAACGACGCCGCCGCTCTCAAGGCGCTTACCGACGCCTAGTCGCTAGGCCTGCGCGCCGTATTTCTCGACCAAACTACGGCGAAACGCATCGCGCGTTTTGTCCATCTCGTTAAACGCTTCGGCAAAAACCGGCGCGGTCTGGACGAAATCCCAATACGGCGTCAGCCGCGCATAGCCCGCCCGCAGATCGTCGTCGGCAAAATGGCGCAGGATGTTGGGCAAATACCACAGCGCGGTGGCTAACGCGCAATCGGCCAGGATCGGCGCATCCCCAAGGCACCACGGATTCGGCGACACCGCATCGTCCAGGCGGGCAAGGCCCGCTTTGATCGCCTCGAGATGATGCGCCACCACCGCAGCATCGCGCGGCGGCCTTCGGATCTGCGGCGCCAACGCATGGACCGGCGACAACAAATACAGATCGACCTGGCGCGAGATCAGGCGTGAGCGCGCCCGGGCCGCAGGGTCGGCCGGCAGCAACGATGGCGTCGGATACTTATCTTCCAGGTACTCGACGATGACTTCGGATTCGTAAAGCAGCAGGTCGCCGTCCTCGATGAATGGAATTTTGCCGGTCGGACTGCGCGCCCGGTTGGGATCGGCGGCGACATCCGGCGGGCCGATCACCAGGTCGAGGTCGAGCCCCTTGGCGAGGCCCGCAAACCACACCCGACAGAAATACGGCGACAGCGGCGTGCCGTAGAGCTTCACCGCCATCCCCGTTCAGCTCTGTTTGTTGATCAGGCCGGTGCCCAGTGATTCGCCGCCCAAGATGTGAACATGAAAATGCGGCACCAACTGGTGCGAATCAGGTCCGTGATTGGCGATCAGACGATAGCCCGTCGCGTCGACCCCCAAATCGCGCGCGATCTTGCCGACCGCCCGAAAGAAGCCAAGGGCCTCGGCGTCCGACGCCTTGGCCGTGAAATCGTCCATCGACACGTACGCGCCTTTGGGGATGACCAACACATGCACCTCGGCCTGCGGCGCAATATCGTTGAACGCCAAGACATGGTCGTCTTCGTAAACCTTGGAACACGGCAATTCGCCCCGCAGGATTTTGGCGAATACGTTATCGGTGTCGTAGCTCATCAGCGTTCTCCTAGTCGATCGTCTTATCTTTGCGCGCCGCCATCTCGGCCAATCCGGACGTGCCCTCGCGGCGGGCAAGCTCGGCAAACACCTGTTCGGGGCGCAGGCCCATTTGCGCCCACAGCACCATCAGCGCGAACAACAAATCGGCGCTTTCGTAGATGACCTGCCCGGGGTCTTTGTCGACCGCGGCCACCACGGTTTCCACCGCTTCCTCGCCAACCTTCTCGGCCACTTTCTTGCGGCCCTTGGAAAACATCTTGGCGACGTAGGATTTCTTGGGATCGGCCTCGCGGCGCTGTTCGATGACCGCAAAGACGCGGTTGATGACGTCAGCGCTACTATCCAGTTCGTTCATGGAAGCGTTTTCCTCATAAAGACCCGGGGCACCCCGGCGTGTTCTTGGCGATCGTATTCGCGCCACCCCAGGCGCGTATAGAGGTCGACGTTTTCGGTCATCTTTGCGTGCGTGAAAAGACGTAATTCGTCAAACCCTTGGGCCTTTGCTTCTTGTTCGGCTTTTTCGATCAGCTTGCGGCCCAAGCCGCGCCCTTGTTGATCCGGCGACACCGCCACGTTGACCAACAGCACGTGACCCTCGCCCGCCTTGAGAAACAGCGCGCCGATAATCGCCCCGGCTTCGTCCATCACCCAAGCCTGGTAGAGGGCGATCTCTTCGGCATAGTCCGCACCCAGCGGCGGCGGCGGCGCGCCCAAGCGCGCCTCATAGGGGCTGTAGGCCGCCGTCATCAAATCCGCGATGCCGCCGACATCGTCGGCCACCGCCCTGCGGATCGTGAGATCGCCCTTGTCGTGCGTCATGCGCCCCTCAAGTTGGTCGCTCGGCGCGGCGGCGTAACACGCCGCTTGCCAAAGCAACGCCGCAGCATACCGCAATCACCCCCAGCCAGGTCAGCGGCGCGGGGAGCTCGGCCATCACGGGCACGGCGATCAACGTCGCGATCACCGGGGTCAACGCACTGAACGCCGCCGCGGAGGAGGCGCCGAGATGCCGGATCGCGATGCCGTAGGCGACCATGGCCAACAGCCCCGACATGATCCCTTGCGCGCCGATTTGAATGGCGATGTCGCGCAGCGGCGCATCGAACTGCAAATCGCCGAAGAGCAGCGCCAAGGGCACCAGCAGCAGCATCGAGCCCGTATTGACCACGGCGGCGGCCTGCCACGCATCCAACCCCGATTGCCGCAACCCGATGGGGTAGATCGCCCACATCGACGCGCCGCACAAAAAAAGGATATGCCCGCGCCATTCGCCGGGATCGCCGGCGAACAAACTCACCCCGCCCACCGCGAGCCCTCCGGCGATGATCAGCACGAAGCCAACCATGCGCCACCGGTCGAACCGTTCGCCCAGCAACATGAACGCGAACAACGCCACAAACAGCGGCATGGTGCCGGGCAGCAACGCCCCGATATCGGCCGTCGGCGCGAATTGCATCCCGGTGCTGACAACCAGAAGAAACGGCGCGCCGGCGCCGCCGATCAGCGCGGCGATGTAACGCCACCGCAGCGTGCGCCACGGAATCCGAAAGAACACCGGTAGCAGAATCAAGCCCGGCGGGGCGATCCGCAGAATCGCAATTTCGAGCGGCGCCAGGTTGCTGGTTACGCCAAAACGCGTCGCCACAATCCAGCCGCCCCAGATCGTCACCGTGAACAGCGCCGCGACCGTGCCCCACAGCACCGACGGGATCGCGGTCGATCCCGCCGCGCGGTCAATCACGAACCGGTACGCCCGCTTGTTTCAGATGCGCTTTGGCCTCGCCGATGGTGAACTCGCCGAAATGAAAGATCGACGCCGCCAATACCGCGGTCGCATGCCCCTCCGACACCCCCGCCGCGAGGTGGTCAAGCGTGCCGACGCCGCCCGAGGCGATCACCGGAATCGTGACCGCATCGGCAATCGCGCGGGTCAGCTCAAGGTCGAAGCCTTGCTTAGTGCCGTCGCGGTCCATCGAGGTCAGCAAAATTTCGCCCGCGCCGTAATCGGCCATGCGTTGCGCCCAGGCCACCGCATCGATCCCGGTCGGATTGCGCCCGCCATGGGTGAACACTTCGAACTGCCAATTGCGGCCGGCCTCGGCGCCGGGGTTTCGTTTGGCGTCGATCGCCACGACGATGCATTGGCTGCCGAACTTTTCCGCCGCCTGGCGGACGAACTCGGGGTCCTTCACGGCTGCGGTATTGATCGACACTTTGTCGGCGCCAGCCAACAACAGCTTGCGCACATCTTCCAAGGTGCGCACCCCGCCGCCGACGGTCAGCGGCATGAAGCATTGTTCGGCGGTGCGCGCGACGACGTCGAAGATCGTGTCCCGGTTCTCATGGCTCGCGGTGATGTCGAGAAAACACAGCTCGTCCGCGCCTTGCGCATCGTAAAGCCGCGCCTGTTCGACCGGGTCGCCCGCATCGCGCAAGTCGACGAAGTTGACGCCCTTGACCACGCGCCCGTCCTTGACGTCGAGGCACGGAATGATGCGCGCCTTCAGCATGACCTAAGCCGCCGCGGCCAGCGCGCCGGTCGGCTCCAACGTGCCTTCGTAGAGCGCCCGACCGATGATCGCCCCCGCGATCCCTTGGTCTTCGCACGCCTTGAGGGCGGTCACGTCGGCCACGGTGGCGACGCCGCCGGAAGCGATCACCGGGATCGACACCGCTTGGGCCACCTCCAACGTGGCCGCGACATTCACGCCCTCCAGGACGCCATCACGGTCGATATCGGTATGGATAATCGCCGCGACGCCATCGTTTTCGAAACTTTTGGCAAGATCGATCGCGGTCATTTCGGAAACCTCGGCCCACCCTTCGACCGCGACCTTGCCGCCTTTGGCATCGATGCCGACGGCGATGCGGCCGGGGTATTCGCGCGCCGCCGTGCGCACCAGGTCGGGGTCGCGCAGCGCGACGGTGCCCAGAATAACCCGCGCCACGCCGCGATCGATCCAGCGCTGGATGGTCTGCAGATCGCGAATGCCACCGCCCAATTGCACCGGCAGGTCGGTCGCGCCGAGGATCGCCGAAACCGCATCGGCGTTGACCGGCTGTCCCGCGAAGGCGCCGTTGAGATCGACAATGTGCAGCCATGAAAAGCCGAGCTTCTTGAACTGCATCGCTTGCGCGGCCGGATCGTCGTTGTAGATCGTCGCGTCGTCCATGATGCCGCGCTTGAGGCGGACGCATACTCCGTCCTTAAGGTCGATCGCGGGGTAGAGGATCACGTGCCCAGATCCTTGGTATAGAAAAAGCCGCGGATGTATTCGCCGCCCACCAAAGCGTAATTGGGCTTGACCCCCCAGCGCGCGAACCCGGCGTTCTCGTACAGCGCGATGGCGCCTTCTTGGGTTTCCCGCACGTCGAGGCTGATCTGACGAAACCCCAGGTCGCGGGCATGCTTTTCGAATTCGGCCAACATCTTGCGCGCCAGGCCATGGCCGCGGGCCCAGGGTGCGACAAAGAAACTGTTGAGCGTCACGTTATGCGCGCCGGCCTCGTTGCTGGGCGCCGGGCGCACCATCTGCGCCGTCCCGGCGATCGTGCCGTTGTAGCGTCCAACCAAAAGATCGCGCTCGGGCACCAGCAACGCGCCGCGCCAATAGGCTTCGAGCCGCTCGCGGGGCGGCGGGTCGATCCAGTCGAAGCCGATGCCGACCGTGATCGCCTGTTCGGTGGCCGCACAAATGTCCTCAAGGTCGTCGTCCTCGAAGTCGCTCAGCCACTCGGTGAGGATGCTGTTCATTACGGCGTCCATGACAAGAAATTCGCAATCAACCGCAAACCGGTCTCCTGACTCTTCTCCGGGTGGAACTGCGTACCGACCAAGTTGTCGCGCCCGACGACGGCCGCGACGGGAACACCATAATCGGTCTCCGCCAAAACATGGGCGGGGTCGGCGGCACGAAAGGCATAACTATGAACAAAGTACGCATGCGCGCCGGATTCAACCCCCGCGAGCAGCGGATGGTCTGCGGCTTTGATGTTCAGGTCGTTCCAGCCCATGTGGGGCACCGGGCGACCGGGCGCCGGCGTCAGCGCCTCGACCGTGCCGGGGATCCAGCCGAACCCCTCATGAGTACCGTGTTCCAGGCCTTGGCTCGCCATCAACTGCATGCCCACGCAAATGCCGAGGAAAGGACGGCCGGCGTCGATTACCGCGGCGGTCAGCGCCTCGGCCATCCCGTCGATCGCAAAAAGCCCGGCGCGACAATCGCCAAACGCGCCGACCCCGGGGAGCACGACCCGATCGGCGGCGCGCACCTCCTCGGGCACGGCGGTGACGTTGACCGGATCGCCGCCGTTCTCGCGCGCCGCGCGTTCGAACGCCTTGGCCGCCGAGCGGAGATTGCCCGAGCCGTAGTCGATGATCACCGTGGTCATCCCGCCACCGCCTCGCGCGACAACAGCGCGCCGGTCGGCGTCACCTCAAAAGTACGGAAGAACGTGCGTTCGGCTTCGGCCAAACGCCGACCCGACACCATGCCGACCTCGCGCCACCCGCGCCCCGACTTGGTCCAGCGCCGCAGATTGTTGCCCTCGAATCCCATCACCAGCGCCACCGCGATTTCGACGACGCCCCCGGTCAGGGGCGCAATCCAGCCGCTTTCGACCGCAGCGGATACCACCACCAAGAGCGCAAAGACGACGGCCGCGACCAACCACAACCCGCGCCATAACGGCCAGACCACGGGCAGCACCAAAGCCGGCCAGCAAAAACCGTCCTTGATGAAAATAAGGCCTTGGTCGCCCCGCGCCTCGGGGCTCTGGTAGACGCTATAGAAGCGCATGGCCGTTAGAGCGAGCCGCCAAGCACACCCTTGGTCGAGGGCACCGATTGTGCTTGGCGTGGATCGACAACGAGCGCCTGGCGCAACGCGCGCGCCAGACCCTTGAAACAAGATTCGGCGATATGGTGGCTGTTCCGCCCGTACAGATTCTCGACGTGCAGCGTCAGGCCCGCGCCCTGCGCAAAGGCCTGGAACCACTCGCGAAACAATTCGGTGTCCATCTCGCCGACCTTCGAGGTCGGAAAATCGACGTGCCACACCGTGTAGGGCCGGTTCGAACAATCCAGCGTCACCCGCGTCAAGGTCTCGTCAAACGGGATATACGCCGCGCCATAGCGCACGATCCCCGCGCGATCGCCCAGAGCTTGGCTGACCGCCTCGCCGATGACGATGCCGCTGTCTTCCACCGTGTGGTGAAAATCGATGTGGGTATCGCCCTGGCCGCGCACCTCGAGATCGATCAACGAGTGCCGCGAGAGCTGCTCCAGCATGTGGTCGAGAAACCCGATCCCGGTCGACACCGTATAAACCCCGCTGCCGTCGAGATTGACGGTGGCGGCGATGGCGGTTTCCTTGGTTTTTCGTTCGACAGTGGCCTGGCGCATGGGCCGCTCCTCTTGGGGTTTGGGGGCCTGAGGTCAGCGCGGCGCCCATATAGCAGGATTGACCGCACGTGACCACCACTCGCCCTTGACCGCACCGCGCAAATCCTTACATCTCGGCGTTCCGGCACGGCGTGTCGGCACGATTTCTCCCAGAGGAACCCGGAAAATGGCCCAGGAACCGACGCCCACATGGCATGGCACCACGATCCTCTCGGTGCGCAAGGACGGCAAGGCCGTCATCGCCGGCGACGGCCAGGTCTCGGTTGGGCAGACGGTGATGAAGTCCCAAGCCCGCAAGGTCCGCCACTTGGCCGACGGCAGTGTGGTTGTCGGTTTTGCCGGTGCCACCGCGGACGCCTTTACCCTGTTTGAGCGCCTCGAGGGCAAACTCGAAAAGCACGGCGGCCAGCTCGAACGCGCCTGCGTCGAACTCGCCAAGGATTGGCGCACCGATCGCTACTTGCGCCGCCTCGAAGCGATGATGGCCGTCGCCAACGAGAACGTCAGTTTGGTGCTGACCGGTTCGGGCGACGTGCTGGAGCCCGACGACGGCGTGATCGGCATCGGCTCGGGCGGCAACTACGCACTGGCCGCGGCGCGCGCGTTGATCGATCGCGACGACATGGACGCCGAGGCGATCGCCCGCCGGGCCATGAAGATCGCCGCCGATATTTGCGTCTACACCAACGAAAATATCATCGTCGAGACCGTCTGAGATGGCCGAATTCAGTCCCCGCGAAATCGTTTCCGAACTCGACCGTCACATCATCGGCCAACAAGACGCCAAGCGTGCGGTCGCCATTGCGTTACGCAATCGATGGCGTCGGCAGCAGCTTGAAGAAGATTTGCGGGAAGAAATCGTCCCCAAGAACATTCTGATGATCGGCCCGACCGGCGTCGGCAAGACCGAAATTTCGCGCCGGCTCGCCAAACTAGCCAACGCGCCCTTCCTCAAGGTCGAAGCCACCAAGTTCACCGAGGTCGGTTACGTCGGGCGCGACGTCGAGCAGATCATCCGCGATTTGGTGGAAATCGCCATCACCATGGTGCGCCATCAGCGCCGCGAAGAAGTCCAGGCCCGGGCCCATCTCGCCGCCGAAGAGCGCGTGCTCGATGCGCTGGTCGGGGCCGACGCCAGTGAAACCACGCGGCAAGCCTTTCGCAAAAAGCTGCGCGAGGGCGAACTCGACGACAAAGAGATCGAGATCGACGTGCAGGAATCCGGCGGCGGGATGCCGACCTTCGACGTGCCCGGCATGCCCGGCGCGCAGATGGGCATGATCAACCTCAACGACATGCTCGGCAAAGCCTTCGGGCAGCGTTCCAAACCCAAACGCCTCACGGTCGTCGAGTCCTACGATCTGTTGATGGAAGAAGAGAGCGACAAGCTCGTCGACCAAGACAAGCTCGTCAAAGAAGCGATCGAAAAGGTCGAACAGCACGGCATCGTGTTCCTCGACGAGATCGACAAGATCACCGCGCGCCAGGATCGCCACGGCGCCGACGTCAGTCGCGAAGGCGTTCAACGCGATTTGCTGCCGCTGATCGAAGGCACCCAAGTCGCCACCAAACACGGCACCGTGCGCACCGATTTCATTCTGTTCGTCGCCTCCGGCGCCTTCCAGCTCGCCAAGCCCTCGGACCTGTTGCCCGAACTCCAGGGCCGCCTGCCGATCCGGGTCGAGCTAAAGGCGCTGACCCAAGAAGACTTCCGCCGCATCCTGACCGAACCCGAGGCCAGCCTGATCCGGCAATACACCGCTCTGATCGGCACCGAAAACGTCACCTTGAATTTCGCCGACGAGGCGATCGACGAAATCGCCAGCGTCGCCGCCGAGGTCAACGCCACGGTCGAGAACATCGGCGCCCGCCGCCTGCACACGGTGATGGAACGTCTGCTCGACGACATCAGCTACACCGCCACCGACCGGCCCGACGAAACCATCACCATCGACGCGGCCTACGTGCGCGAACACGTCTCCGACCTCGCCAAAGACGCCGATCTGTCGAAGTTTATTCTTTAGCCGCGTCCTCCGAGGGCCCGATCAACGTCGACAATAGCGCGTCGAGAGTCGGCTCGTTCAGATCGCCGATCTCCTCGGCCAACCGATTGGCCAGTTCCGTCGCCTTGGGCGACAAGCCCGCGGTATCCACCACCACCCGGGGGTGCGACAGCCGGGCGAGGGTTTCCAACGCCTCGGCCTCGTCCCAGATGATGTTGAAGTAGCCGCAGATCTGACGCACCAAATTCTGGGTCGGGCGCCCGCGGCGACCATGTTCGAGCGCCGACAAATACGCCTCGGAAATCTGCAAGTCCGCCGCCATTTTCTTCAGGGTGACCCCGCGCGCCTTGCGCAACGCCCGAACCTGCGCGCCGAAGGGCGTCATTTCTTCCGCCGCACCAGGACGTAAAGCGCGCCGGCACCGCCATGCTGGCGCGCCGCGGGTTGCCACGTCACCACATGCTGCGCGAGCGGCGGCAGCGCCAACCAGCGCGGCACCTGTTCGCGCAGCACCCCGCGGTCGCGATCCGGCATGAACCCGGCCTCGTTGTCGCGACGCGTCGATCCTTTGCCGGTGATCACCAACACGCAGCGATGCCCCCGCGCCGCACTCCCGGATAGGAACGCCTCCAGTGCATCGCGCGCCGCGTGTTGCGTGCGCCCATGCAGATCGATCCGAGCGTCGATTTCGATCTGGCCGCGCCGCAATCGGGTTTGTGTGCGTCGGTCTGTGCCGACACCGGGGGTCGGCGGCGTGGGGCGCCCCCGGGCCGGCGGGCCGGAGGGGGTTTGCGGCGCGGTGGGCGTCGCGCCGCGCGCCTCGACGGGCGGCGATTTTTCGGGCGACGTTGAAGGGCGCACGACATCGGCGGCGCGGCGCCGCGCGGCGGGGTCGAGTGCACGCGCATCGCGCATCACTTCGGCCCACAAATCGGCGTCGGCGTCGCTCAGCACGCCATGAGGGGGAGAAGGCGGCTTGCGCGCCATCGGACTATTCCGTGCGTGCCTGGCGCTCGAGCAACGCGCGCGGCAGCAGCCCGTAGTAACGCCCGGCCTCACGCATCCGACCGGCGATGGCCCCTGCCGCGTCGCCGGTGCCCCAATAGACGTCCCCGCGCACGATGCCGGTGATCGCCCCGCCGGTGTCCTGCGCGATCATCAGCCGCCGAAAATGCTCCGGATCGCCCGCCTCGGCTTGTCGGTCGGTGGTCACCGTATCGACCCATAGCGGCAACCCATACGGCAGCCACGCGTCGTCGATCGCAAGCGAACGGCCCGGGGTCAACGGCACGCCCTGCCCCCCGATCGGCGCCGCGCCGTCGAGCCGCCGAAAGAAAATATACGAGGCGTTCTCCTGCATCAGCGCGCTCGCTTGCGCGGGGTTCTCGGCCAGCCAGGTGCGAATCGACTGCATCGAGACCTCGTCTTGGGTCATCGCGCCGTTGGCCACCAGGCTGCGCCCGATGGCGTGATAGCGATGGCCGTTGGCGCCGGCATACCCGACCCGCACGACCGACCCGTCGGCCATGTTGACGACACCCGACCCTTGGATATGCAGAAAGAACGCGTCCACCGGATCGTCGACCCACAACAGCGCCTCGGCGCGACCTTCGAGGGCGCCAGCGTCGATTTCGGCACGCGTATCGGCCGGCCTTAGGCGGCCGTTGATGAGGCGCCCAACGATGCGTTGTCCCTTGAGATCCTCGCGAAACTCGCCCAGATCCGCCCGCACATAGTCGGTCGGCGGCGCGTAGATCGGCACTTGGAACGGTCCGGCTTTTTCGTGGTGGCCGTTCAGCTCGGGTTCGAAATAGCCGGTGAACAAGCCGATATCGTCGCCGTTGTTGCGGATCGCGACCGGTCGGAACCAGGTCTGAAAAAACGCCCGCGCGCCGTCAGCGTCGGTCGATGCATCGGCCACCGCGGCGGTACACGCCGGGCGCCAATCGGCCACGGTGCCGAAGGTCGCATCGCCCATCGGGCGATCGTCGGGCAGCGTCAACAACCGTTCGCAGGACAATCGAAATGCGCGCATTGCATCTGTTTGATCGTCGTCTTCCCAACCGATCAGCGCGTGTTCCACGCTGAGGCGTTCGACGTAGACGAACGGCGCGGTGACGAGTTTTTCAGGCAAGGGCTTGGGGGGAAACAATGCGAAGGCGATCAGGCCGGCCGCAAACAACCCGGCGACGCCCAGCAAAATCCATAGTCGGCCGGAGATCAATTCTCGCTACGGGTGGCGATCAGCTTCCAATTGGGATCGGACGACCGCACGTCGCGGGCAAAGGTCCAATAGTCGGTGATGTTCTGGACCACGCGCGGATCGCCGGAGATGACCTCGCCGTCTTTGTCCCGTGTCACGTTGACCAATTCGGCCACGAACTTGACCGTGACCTCGGCCATACGTCCCACGGCGCGGGCTTCGACGATCTCGCCGGATTTGACCGCCACCAAAGTGGTTTCGAGCGTTTCGCCGCGGCTTTCGCGATCGGCGATGGCGCGTTGGAAGTTGCTGTAGACATCGTCGTCGAGCAGCGCACGCAAGGTATCGACATCGCCCGCCGCGAAGGAGGTCAGCACCATGTCGTAGGCGGTACGGGCGCCCGAGGTGAATTCGTCGGGCCGGAAATTCGGGTCCACTGTACGAATCTCGCGCACCCCGTCGGCCGCCGTGCCCAGGGCGCGATCGACTTCTTCGTCCGGCGCGTCGGCGCGCTGCCGGTCAGGCAACGAAACGACATTGTCGTCGTCGTCCTGCCGCGTCCGGCCATGGACGAGCGTCTTGGGGCGCGACGGTTCGTTGCCGGTGCGTCGGCCCAGCACGCTGCGCAGACGCAGAATGATGAACACCGCCACCATGGCGAAAAAGATGATCTCGATGAATTGAATGCCTTCGCCCATGCTGCGTCCCTGACGCACTGTTAAGACGCCGCCAGTCGCCCGCGACCGTTCGTTGACTTAGACTAGACCCAAGCCCGGCGCGAGTCCACGAGGGTGGCGCCTCATGACCCTCGTCCCCACATAGATGGTCTTCGTTTACGAAAGCGCAAATCAATTGTTCGGTTTGGTTCTTTTCTTGCTGTTTGTCGGCGTTCCGGCCGCTGAAATCGCCTTGTTTATCGTCATCGGCGGCGAGATCGGCGTTTGGGCGACGATCGGCCTTGTCTTGCTGACCGCGCTCGCCGGCAGCGCGTTGATCCGTCACCAAGGCTTGCGCACGCTCACCCGCGCCCAGGACACCCTCGCGCGGAGCGAATTGCCCATCGAGGAAGCGTTCGTCGGCATTTGTCTCGTGGCTGCAGGCGCCTTGTTGCTGACGCCCGGGTTTTTCACCGATGCGGTCGGGCTATTGCTGCTGCTGCCGCCGTTTCGGACGTTGATCCGCGGCCCTATTCTGCGCCGTTTTCAGGTCCGCATGACGGGGCACGCCAATTGGCCGCCGCAAGGCGGCGACGGCCCGGTCATCGACGGCGATTTTCACGAAGTCGACCCGCAAAAAGACCCTGCGCCGCGCGGCCCCACGCTCCCACCGCACGACTCCTAAGCGCAACGTCAGCAGCGCTTGTCGCACAGGTCACATCCATGTTAGCCACACCCCGGCCTCACTCAGCGAAAGTACTTTCATGACCGACACCAGCAACGCCGCCGCCGGCAATCCCCGGATCGGCCTTTTGGCGCAATATCTCAAGGATTGCTCCTACGAAAACCCGAACGCCCCGCAAAGCCTGTCGAAAGACCTGCCGGCGCCCTCGATCGATGTCGGCATGGACGTTCAGGTCCAGCCGCTGGGCGAGAATCGCTTCGAGGTGGCGCTGCGCACCACCGCGACGGCCAGTCGCGAGAAGGATGCGGTATTCGTTGCCGAGGTTTTGTTCGCCGGTGTTTTCGAGTTGTTCGATGTCCCCGCCGACCAGGTCCAACCGGTTTGTCTAGTCGAGTGCCCGCGCCTTCTATTCCCGTTCGCGCGCCGCGTGTTGTCGGATCTCACGCGCGACGGGGGGATGCCGCCGATCCTGCTCGATCCGGTCGACTTCGGCGCACTTTACCAACGCCAGCAGATGGAAGCTCAGGCCGCGCCCAACGACGGCGAAACGATCAACTAGCTCAATTCGTCCGCCAAATCGGCTCGCTGATTTTTTCCAAAAAGGCCGCATGGGCCTCGAGTTCGGCGGCACTCGGGGTGAACGTACGCTCAGGCCACGTTTTGCTCGGCGCCGCGTCGATCGCTACGGTATCGAGTTCGACGGCCAGCCCCAGGGTCGGTTGCCGTCCCCCGATCAGCTCGAGGTAGACCTCCGCCAACAACTCGGCATCCAGCAACGCGCCGTGCTTGGTACGTGCCGACAGATCGACGTTGAACCGGCGGCACAGGGCATCGAGGCTGGCTTGCGCGCCGGGATATTTGCGCCGCGCGATCGATACCGTGTCGACGATCGCCGCAACATCGAGCGGCGGGCGATCGAGCAACGCCAATTCCGCGTTGATGAACCCGACATCGAATTTCGCGTTATGCGCCACCAACGTCGTGCGTCCGACAAACTCCAGGAAGTCGTCGACCACCTCGGCAAAGGTCGGCTGCTTGGAAAGAAACTCTTCGCTCAACCCATGAACCCGAAACGCATCGCCCGGCATGTAGCGTTGCGGATTGATGTAGCGGTGCCAGTTGTTCCCCGTCGGCACATGGTTGATCAACTCGACACAGCCGATCTCGACGACACGGTCACCGTCCTCCGGCGATAGGCCGGTCGTCTCGGTATCGAAGACGATTTCGCGTTCGGCGGTTTTCAGGTCGGGCAAGACGGTTCTTCCTTCGGTTCGCGCCGCAGCATTGTGATGGCCTGGCGAATCGCGTTCAAGGTCACGCGCTTGCCCATGCCGGTCGGCGCGATGAAATCCGCGCGACGACGTTTTTCCGCATCGGGAACTTGCTGGGCGAGAATGGCGGCAAACTTTTCGGGCGTCATACCGGGTCTAGCCAGCACGCGCGCGCGCTGCACGAAGGCCGGCGCCGTGACCACCATCACCGCATCGCAATCGCGCTCGCCGCCGGTCTCGAACAACAAAGGCACGTCGAACACCACAAGGGGTTCGCGCCGCGCCCGCGCCTGACGCAAAAACCGCGCCCGCGCCGCTCGGACCAGCGGGTGCAAGATGCCTTCGAGCCGCCGCAAATCGTCCGGTTTGCCGAACACCGCCGCGCCGAGCGCTTTGCGGTCGACCGCCCCGTCCTTGACCACGCCGGGAAAGGCCGCGTCGACGGCCGCTACGGCCACACCGCCCGATCCCATCAAGGCGTGCACGGTGGCGTCGGAATCAAAGACCGGCACCCCGAGGCGGCGAAACATCCGCGCGGCTTCGCTTTTGCCCATCCCGATCGATCCGGTCAGGCCCAATGTCACGGTGCGCGCGGTCAATCGCCCGCCAAAACGTAGTCTCGCAAGTCGGCATCGACCGTGGGGTCGACCTCGAACCACGCGTGGAACCCCGGGCGACCCTGGTGCAACAACATGCCGATCCCCTCGACGGCGGTCAGGCCACCCGCTCGTGCGGCGGCCAGCAACGGCGTTTCCAAGGGTTGATAGACGATGTCGTTGACGATCGCGGTCTTCGCCAAGCGCCCCACATCGACATCCAGCGCCGGATGTCCGGTCATGCCCAGCGCGCTGGTATTGACCACCAGCGCGGCCTCGCCCAACGCGTCGTCGCGCGCCTCCCAGGCCACGGCCTGCGCCGTCGCGCCCACCGCCGCCGCCAGCGCTTCGGCACGGGCCGCCGTGCGATTGACGATCCGCAGCGCCGGCACGCCGGCATCGATCAGCGCCCAGGCCACGGCCTTGGCGGCCCCCCCGGCGCCGATCACGACCGCCGGGCCCGCCTCGGCACGCCAGTCCGGCGCGCCCGCTTTAAGGTTTTCGAGAAAGCCAAAACCGTCGGTGTTGCGGCCATGCAACCGCCCGTTCTGGATCACGATCGTATTCACCGCCCCGATCCGTTCGGCGCCGGGATCTAGGTCGTCGAGAAACGGCATCACCGCTTCCTTGTGGGGAATGGTGACGTTGGCCCCGGCAAAACCAAGGGCCGGCAAGCCGCGCACCGCGTCTTCAAGGTTCTCCGGGGCAACCGCCAACGGCACGTAGGCGCCATCGATTGCGTGACGCTCCAACCAATAGCTATGCAGCCGGGGCGAACGCGAATGGTCCACTGGCCAGCCCATCACGCCCGCGATCTTAGCCTTGCCCGAGATCATGTCGGCACCGCGCCGTGGCCGCGCAAAAAGTCCAACAGCGGCAGCAACGGCAGCCCAAGGATCGAAAAGAAATCGCCGCGCATCCCCGCGAATAACTGCGCCCCGCGTCCTTCGATGCGATAGCCGCCGACCGACTGCAAGACGGCGGCGCCCTCGGCCGCCAAGTAGTCGGCGATGAATTGCGGGCTAAGTTTGCGCATGGTCAGGGTTGCATCGGTCGCATCGCGCCAGATCACACCGCCTTCTTTGACCACCGCCGCCGCGGTATGCAAATGATGGGTCCGTCCTGACAACGCCTCCAGGTGCTTTTTAGCCGTCGCGACCGAGTCGGGCTTGTCGTACCACACGCCATCGCACTCCAGGATTTGGTCGGCACCGATAACCAGCGCGGCGGCATCCTGCGGCCTGGCGCGCAAGGCCTTGAGATCGGCCAACGCCTGGGCCGCATCGACCGCCGGGGCGCCGTCGGCTTTCATACCCTCTTTGATCGCCGCTTCGTCGACCGACACCGGCTCCACCGTTATGTCGATCCCGGCCCGGCGCAGCATGTCGCGTCGCGCCGTACTCGCCGAGGCCAAAACGAGCGTCGTCATGACGACCGCATCCAATTGCCGTGGAGCTTCATGATGGCGGCAGCAGTCTCTTCGATGGACCGCCCGGTGGTATCGATGACCGGCCATTTATGTCGCGTGAACAACCGCCGTGCAGCCGCGATTTCCTTTTTGATTTCGTCTTCGTCGGCATAAGGGGTGTCGTCGGATTCGTTCAGCAGCAACAACCTGTTGCGACGCAGTTCGACCAGCCGCTTCACGCTGTTCACCAGGCCCACCACCAACGGACCCCTTAAAGTCTCCAGCGCATCGGGCGGCGCTTGGCCCGACACCAAAGGCACGTTCGCCGCTTTGACGCCGCGATTGGCGAGATACATACACGTCGGTGTCTTCGAGGTCCGCGAGACCCCGACCAAAACGACATCCGCTTCATGGATGGTTTCCAGCGACTGACCGTCGTCGTGCTGCAAAGAAAAATGCATCGCATCGATGCGCTCGAAATACTCCTCGTCGAGCGTGTGTTGACGCCCCGGCTGGTTTTTCGATTCGGTATGGAGATAGTCGCGCAAGGTCGCGATCGTCGGGTCGAGCACATCGACGCACGGAATTTCCAGGCTGCGGCAGGCATTGATCAGATCGCGGTGGAGCGTCTGATCGACCAGCGTGAACAATACAACCCCCGGATCCTGTTGGATCCCGTCGATCGCCAGTTGAAGTTGGGCCGAACTGCGGACCATCGACCACATGAATTCTTCGGGCTCGTAATCTTCGAACTGGGTGATGGCGGCACGCGCCAAGACCTGCAGCGTTTCGCCGGTGGCGTCCGACACCAAATGCAGTTTGAAGGTCTTCTTGCTCAACCGGCGCTCCTGAGCGAAAGGCTGTGCACAAGTATGATGAAACTACCGGACAATCAACAGACCTCGCAGCGGCGGCCGTTCCATCCCCGGTCCCGCGACTTTCGTCAGAACAGATACTCCTGCCGGAGCAGAGTTATTCGCGCCGCGGGAAAACCGTCGGGAAATCTCGGTCGGTCCGTGTTACCCCGAGAACTCACATGACTCACAGGCACGAATATGACGTGGGGATGACGATGTGCCGTTAGTTGTCCCGTTCGTCGGTGTAATCCACATGATGCTGTGAGCATCCGCACAACCTGGGGACAAGCTTTAATCCCCATCACTCAAGGGACAACTACAACCACTACAGATTCTTATAATTCTATATATATAAGAAGAGACAACCTTGGTTCGATTCGCTTCATGACATCAAAGCCCTTTCTGCGCGCCCTCGCTGGTGACGTTCAGCCTGTCCCGCCGGTGTGGTTGATGCGACAGGCGGGCCGCTATCTACCCGAATATCGTACGCTGCGCGCCGAGGCCGGCAGCTTTCTCGATCTGTGCTACGACCCCCAACGCGCGGCCGAAGTGACCTTGCAGCCGATCCGACGTTTCGGGTTCGATGCCGCCATTCTGTTTGCCGATATTCTATTGATCCCCCAGGCCATGGGGCAGTCGCTTCGGTTTGCCGAAGGCGAAGGTCCCGTGCTTGAGCCGGTGCGCGACGGTCAAGCGCTGGCCGGTCTTTCCCTGGAACGCCTGCACGATCGGCTAGGACCTATCTACGAGACCGTCGAGCGGGTGCGCGGTGCCCTGGACGACCGAACCGCCCTGATTGGGTTTGCGGGGGCGCCCTGGACCGTGGCGACCTACATGGTCGAAGGCGGCGGCAGCCGTAATTTCGAGCACACCAAGGTATGGGCCTTCCGCAATCCGGAAGAGTTCGGCACGTTGATCGATCTCATCACGGTAGCGACGATCGACTATCTGTCGCGCCAAATCGAGGCCGGTGCCGAAGCGGTGCAGTTGTTCGACACCTGGGCCAGCGCCTTGCCCGAAACGGCCTTCGCCCGATGGTGCATCGAACCGGCCCACCGCATTGTCGCGGCGCTTCGGGAAAAGCACCCCAAGGTGCCGGTCATAGGTTTTCCCCGCGGCGCCGGGGTGGCGCTGGCCGACTATGCCGCGCGCACCGACGTGCAGGCCGTCGGGCTCGATAGCAGCGTGCCGGTGGCCTGGGCGCGACAGGCCGTTCAGCGCCAATGCACGGTCCAAGGCAACCTCGATCCGTTGATGCTGGTCGCCGGCGGCAGTGCCATGACCAACGAGATCCGGCGCATCGTGTCCGCCTTCAAGGACGGAACGTTCGTCTTCAACCTGGGCCACGGCATTTTACCGCAGACCCCACCTGAGCATGTCGCCGCTTTGGTCGACGCGGTCCGATCGCAGGCATGAAGACGGCCGTCGTTTTATTCAACCTCGGCGGGCCAGACAGTCCCCAAGCGGTGCGCGGTTTTTTGCGGAACTTGTTCGGTGATCCCGCCATCTTGCGGTTGCCGTGGCCGATCCGGCCGCTCTTGGCCGCGTTCATTGCAAAACGTCGCGCGCCGACCGCCGCCGAGATCTACCGCGAGATCGGTGGCCGGTCGCCGATCTTGCCGGAAACCGAAAAACAAGCTGCCGCGCTGACCGAAGCGTTGGACGACGCCGACATGCGTGTCTTCGTCGCAATGCGCTATTGGCATCCGATGAGCGCGGCGACCGCGCAGGCGGTCAAGGACTGGGGTGCCGAGCAGGTTTTCTTGCTGCCGCTCTATCCGCAGTTTTCGACCACCACGACGCAGTCTTCCCACGATGACTGGATGCGGGCGGCGCGCCGGGTGGGACTCGTGTTGCCGACCCGATCGATATGTTGCTATCCCGCGGAGGCCGGGTTCGTAGCGGCCTATGCCGACTTGATCAAGAACGCTTTGCCGACGCCCGGCGAAACGCCGGTGCGGGTGTTGTTTTCCGCCCATGGCTTGCCCGAACGGATCGTCGAAGCGGGCGATCCGTACGTGTGGCAGGTCCACCAAGGCGCCGCCGCCATCGCGGCGGCGGCGGGCTTGGACCGAGACAGCTGGCGGGTCAGTTTCCAGAGCCGGGTCGGGCCGCTGAAATGGGTCGGTCCCGCCACCGACGACGAAATCAAAGCCGCCGGGCGCGAGGGCATCGGCTTGGTGGTCGTGCCCATCGCGTTCGTCTCGGAACATTCCGAAACCCTGGTCGAGCTTGATATCGAGTACCGCAAGCTGGCCGACGAAGCCGGGGTGACCACCTACATTCGCGTGCCCGCCGTGGGCACGCATTCGGCGTTCATCGAGGGTTTGCGTGAAATTGTCGCCGGCATGGCAACCCGGTCCGATCCTCGCATGTGCACCCACGGCGGCGGTCGGATTTGCCCTGCGGGTCATGGCGGGTGTCCGGCCAAGAACGGGAACGCGGCATGACTTGGCTTGCCGACGCCTATCTCTGGATCAAGGCGCTGCACATCATTTCGGTGATCGCGTGGATGGCGGGCATGCTCTACCTGCCGCGCCTGTACGTCTATCACGCCGACGCCGAGCCAGGCTCGGATCAGTCCGAAACCTTCAAGGTGATGGAGCGCCGTCTGCTGCGCGGCATCATCAATCCGGCCATGATTTCGGCCGTGATCTTTGGCGTTTTGTTGGCGCTGACCCCCGGCATCGTCGATTGGGCGGCGAGCTGGGTGTGGGTCAAGGTGGCGGCCCTGACGGCGATGTTTTGGTTTCACGGCAACCTGTCGTGCTGGCGCCGCGATTTCGAAAAAGACGCGAACCGCCATTCCAGGCGCTTTTACAAACGGGTCAACGAGGTGCCGACGGTCCTGATGGTGATCATCGTGATCATGATCGTGACCAAACCGTTCTAGGCCACCGCCGCAGGCGCAATCTCCATTTGACTTCGCCGGGGCTTTCGACAATCCTTCGGCCTCCAGAAGGCCCCGGTTACTGGGGCCCACCCCACCTCCGGCGACGCTGACCTGTTCCCCCGGCCCCGAGGGCCGCTTTCGAGATCAAGTAAGTCAGCCTTCGCCTCTTTCCCTTCGTAGACTGAAAAAATAGAGATCACATGAATCTCCAAGAACTAAAGGCCAAATCCCCGACCGATCTGCTTGCCTATGCCGAAGAGCTAGAGGTCGAAAACGCGAGCACCTTGCGCAAGCAAGACATGATGTTCGCAATCCTGAAACAACTCGCCGAAAAAGATGTCGAGATCACCGGCGGCGGCGTGCTCGAGGTCTTGCAAGACGGCTTCGGCTTCTTGCGCTCGCCCGAGGCCAACTACCTCGCCGGGCCCGACGATATCTACGTCAGCCCAAGCCAGATCCGGCGCTTCAGCTTGCGCACCGGCGACACCGTCGAAGGGCAAATTCGCGCCCCTAAGGACGGCGAGCGCTATTTCGCCTTGCTCAAGGTCGCCACGATCAACTTCGAAGAGCCGGAAAAGAGCCGCCACAAGGTCAACTTCGACAACCTCACGCCGCTCTATCCCGAAGAACGCCTGATCCTCGAACGCGAAGACCCCAAGGCCGATTCGTCGTGTCGGGTCATCGATTTGATCTCGCCGCTCGGCAAGGGCCAGCGCGGCTTGATCGTCTCGCCGCCGCGCACCGGTAAGACCATGCTGCTGCAGAACGTGGCGCATTCGATTACCTCGAACCATCCCGAGGTCTACCTCATCGTCCTGCTGATCGACGAGCGCCCCGAGGAAGTCACCGATATGGACCGCTCGGTCAAGGGCGAGGTCATCAGCTCGACCTTCGATGAACCCGCCGTGCGCCACGTGCAGGTCGCCGAAATGGTGATCGAAAAGGCCAAGCGCTTGGTCGAACATCAGCGCGACGTCGTGATTTTGCTGGATTCGATCACGCGCCTCGCCCGCGCCTACAACACTGTCGTGCCCTCGTCGGGCAAGGTGTTGACCGGTGGTGTCGACGCCAACGCGTTGCAGCGTCCCAAGCGCTTCTTCGGCGCGGCGCGCAACATCGAAGAAGGCGGCTCCTTGACCATCATCGCGACCGCGCTGATCGATACCGGTAGCCGCATGGACGAAGTGATCTTCGAGGAATTCAAAGGCACCGGTAACTCGGAAATCATTCTGGACCGCAAACTGGCCGACAAGCGCACCTTCCCGGCGCTCGACATCACCAAGTCGGGTACTCGGCGCGAGGAACTGTTGGTCGACAAAGGCACGCTGTCGAAGATGTGGGTTCTGCGCCGCATTCTGATGCCGATGGGCACGACGGATGCGATGGAGTTCCTGCTCGACAAGCTCAAGGGCACCAAGAACAACGACGAGTTCTTCGACTCGATGAACACCTAACGGCGGACGCGACCGCGCGTTCACCGCCAAATGTTTGGCGCTAGGCCGGGACGGCGGCCGGCGGGGGCGCCGACGCGCCGGCAAACTGATCCAGGCCGTCGAGTATGCCGACCATCGTGCGCTTCATCTGCGGTCGCGCCATCAGCACTTCCATCAGTGTGCCCAGCGGTCCGAATTTCATGGTCATGTTGACGGTCATGGCGGCCGCGCTGCGCTGCGCATCGATCGGCTTGACGCTCAGGGTCGCGGTCGCGCGGCACAACTGAATCGACGAATCGATGATATCGACCGTGTAGGATTTTCCGTCCTCCCAGGATTTGACGCGCTCGACGAGGTAGTTCTTGTCCTTGAGGTCGCAGCGCCGCTCGGCGCCGACGCCTTCGTTGGCTGACCCGTCGAGCAGATGCGAGCCCGAGAGCCCGGGATGAAAATGGGCGATGTTGCCGAAATCGGCCAGGGCGGCCCAAGCGCGGGCGGCATCGACGTTGAGCGTCTTCGTGACGGTGATGGTTCCCATGAGGCTTGCTCCTTTTCGTCGAGGTAGTCAGAACAAATGTTCTGAAATAGGCAAAACAAAACTATTTGAGGGCGGCCACAGCCAACCGCATGAAGTTGTGAACGGCGGCCCGCGGTACCGGGGCTTGGGCATAGGCGCTGATCCCTTGCACCACCCCGACGAGGTAGTCGGCCATCTCTTTGGGGTCGGCCGTGGCGGCAAGATCGCCGTCGCGTTTGGCGTTTTCCAACGCGCGCAGAAACCCAAACCGCAGACGATCGAGGAATTGACTCACCCGCCGGGCCACGGGGGCGCTGATATCGTCGGCCTCGGCCACGGTGTTGCATAACATGCAGCCGAACCGCGCTTCCGGCCGTTCGCCGGCGGCGAGCACGCGGTCGAAATAAGCGTGGATATCGGCCAGCCCGGCCCCTTCTTTTTCGAGCGGGCCGAACAACGGCTCGATCACGCCCTCGGCGTAGCGGTCCAACGCCGCAGCGTAAAGCTCGTCCTTTTCGCCGAAGGTGCTGTACAGGCCGTAGCGGCTGACCCCGCTGGCGGCGACCAGGTCGTCGATCGAACAATCGGCAAAGCCCTTACGCCAAAAGACACCCATCGTCTTGTCGAGCGCCTCGTCGGGGGAGAAGGATTTGGGCCGGGCCATTACCAGAACGTATAGTCTGGTAATAGCATATTCAAGGCTAAAGCTTGTTCAGCACCTTCTGGATCTCGGCGGTAAAGCCGACCAGACGCTCGCGCCCGAGGTCGAACACCGGGCGTTTCATCAGCGCCGGATGTTCGAGGATGAGTCTGCCGGCTTCAGGCACCGCGCCGGCGCCGTCCTTTTGCGCCGGCGTCAGGTCGCGCCAGGTCGTGCTGCGCCGGTTGACCAGGGTGGTGCTGCCCAATTCCTTGAGCCACGCATCGATGGTCTTTGCGTCGAGCGGTTCGTCGCGCACGTCGTGGAACACGTACTCGATTCCGCGTTCGGACAACCACACCGTCGCCTTCCTGCAGGTATCGCAATTCTTCAAACCGTAAACGTCGATCATGCGGCTAGTCTAATGGGTAACGGCGCGAGCGGGTACGATATTGGGATTGATCGGCAATTCCGGTTCGTCGTAGTGCAACCGGATCTGATCGGGTTTGACGGTCTGGGCGATCCCGGGCAACCGGTACAGCCGCTGCAAATACGCGGTCAGCGCCGGGTAGTCGGCCAATCGGCGCACGTTGCAGCGCAGGACGGGGTAATAGACCAAATCGAATCGCACCAAGACCGGAAACAAGTGCCAGTCGCTTTCGGTGACGCGGTTGCCCAACAAAAACGATTGCGTGGCGACGCGCTTTTCCAATGCGTCGAGGGTGTCGAACAGGCCGGCGATCGCTTTGTCGTAGCGTTCTTGGGTTTGCGCGAAGCCCGCGCGGTAAACGCCCTCGGCGACATTCTTGAGAATGAGCCCGTTCATCGTCTCGACCTCGTCGCGCAGATCGGGCGGATAGAAATTCTGGCAGCCCTTGCCCCAATGATTGAACGCCCCGTCGAGCATGCGCATGATCTCGCGCGATTCGTTGTTGACGATGCGTTTGGTTTGGGTGTCGTACAGCACCGGCACCGTGACGCGCCCGGTGAAATCGGCCTTGGAGGCTTGATAGATCTCGTAGAGATACTGCCGGTCGTCGACCAGGTCCGGCGTGCTCATGGCGGTATCGCCGAATCGCCAGCCCTGCGGGCCGCCCCATTTGGGGTGCAACACCGACATCCCGATAACGTCTTCCAGCCGTTTCAGGCGGCGATACAGAATCGCGCGATGCGCCCACGGGCAGGCATAGGAGACGTAAAGATGATAGCGCCCGGCTTCGGCCGGGAACTCGGCATTGGGGTCGTTGCTGACGACGTCGCGAAACCAGCGTTTGCGCTCGTCCATGCGCCGTTGCCGCAGCGCCGGCGTGTCGACGAGGTCGGTACGCCAGACTCCGTCGATCAGCATTTTGATCGGTTGGGGAGAAATCGGCGGGACGGCGCCAGTGCTTTCGGACAGGGAGGTCTCCGTCGGCACTTGGTTCATCGCCATCCCGCCGGGTTCCGAGCCGCCTAGACGGCGGGACCCTTGGCTTTCATCGCGGTAATCGCGGTCCACGACTGGCCCGAACCGACCAGGCACGTCTTGCCGTCGGCATGGGTCATCAACAGCGTCCACGAGCCGTTTTCGCTGGTCAGGAGTTCGAACATGACCTTGCCGTCGTTCGACAGGCCGCGCGCTTCGACTTCCTCGCCATAACTCGTTTTCAGGTTCTCGATCGCCTGATCGCGTGTAAAGCACGCGGTCTGTGCATGTGCCGGCAAGGCGGTGAGCGCGACCCCTCCAATGAGCCCGGCGACCAGGAGCGATCGGCGAAACATCTTCATGGGGTCCTCACTTCCTGGCCCGAAGGCCCTAAATGCCGCCGGCCCTATCAGGCCGGATTTCGGCGGTCCTAAAAACGTTTACTGGTTTGCCGCCGCTGGGCGGCCAGCAAGACTTCGTCGCGGTGGTTGACCCCGATGTCGCGCATGAGGCGCCGATCGAGGCCGCTGAGGTGCGCCGTGATGATTTTGGCGCGGTTGAAAGCAGCGACTGCAGCGACCGGCCGGAGGGAGGCACGG
>JAYONB010000021.1:0-28803 GCA_038121105.1 Alphaproteobacteria bacterium
GAGATCGGCTAGGGCGGCGCCCATGTCGTGCGCAAACACTGCCTGCATCGCATAGGCGGCGTTGCCGCGATTGCGCAAGCTGTCCGACAGATAACGCTCGATCATGGCGTCGGTCACCCCTGGCCCGCGGAACTGCGCCCAGTTCTTCCACAAACCCACGAGGTGCGTGCCGTCGCTGCCCTCTGTCGGCTGTAGCGCCGCGCCCGTCCATGCACGTTGCTTGGCCCGCTCTTCCTCGGTGTAGACCGCCGCACCCACCAAAACGACGTGCTTTACCTGGTCGCGGTGTTGCCGCGTGAACTCGACCGCAATTCGCGCGCCGGTATGCACCCCGATCACATCGATTTCACCCAGGTCCATGGCATCGATCACCGCACCGAGCGCCGCGGCATACCCCTCGATCGACAATGGTTCCGGCGGCGCGTCGGAGTGACCGTATCCCGGCGTATCGGGTGCGACGAGATAGCGCTCGCCTACCAGCGCGCGCATCAGGGCATCAAACGTCCGGCCCGATAGCGGGCTCTGGTGAAAACACACCAGAGGGCGATTGCTGCCGCCCGGCGTGCCCGCTTCATACAAATGCACCTGCCCGAATGGGCCCTCGACGTATCGGCGTCGGACCTTTGTCACCTAGGGAGCGCCGCCAATTGAACGGCCGTTAATGGTGGGGGCTCCGCGCTCATCGAGCGCGAAATCAAAGACATGAACTGTTTCTCCGCCCCGTTGCTCGGGGCGCCCCATCGCCAATGCCGCGGCTAAACCGCCAACAAGTTGCGGGTCCGCGCCTTCCGCAGCGAGCCCGGTGACCAACCCGGTGAGCCCATGAACGATAAGGCGATTTGGTTCCGTCGAAAGCTGCATCGTTTGGATGTCGAATTGTACGGGCGCTTCCAGAAACGCTTTGGCGCCCACACCTTGTACGTCGAGGGTATCCAGAGAAAAAACGGCGCCCGATTCCGCCAGCGCACCGAAAACGGGCGCGACCGCCGCTTCCGGCGGACCGAGCGGATCCGCGTTCGCCAGGACATCGATCAGATGCGACAGCGACACTCTCTTGAGACCTAGCTTCAGTCGGCCTTTTGCCGGAAGAAACCGCGAGGGCGCGATGTCGAACTGAAACCCGTCAAACGCAACGATCTGGGAGCCGGCAAATGAATCGGCGTCGGCAACCTCGCCGCGACTTTGCATTTCCAACTTCCGGAACGAATAGAGCCGACCGTCCAGCACGTCCTCGGCGTGAACGCCCTCCAGCGTGCCCGTATAGACCACACCGTCGCCGAGTCGCTGACGGAGCAACATACGATCGGCATGAAGGGACCAGTCCGAATCCCTCACTACCAATTCCTCAGCTGTCATCTCAAGGTCAAGGCTGCCGTTTTCACCACCCAGCCCCAACATGCCTAAGAGTAGCTCCGGCCGGCGTCCGCGCCCTGCGCATTGAGGTTCAACATGAGACCAGCGCGAAACATCGCCAACGGCACCTCGTCGCCGGTCGAGGCGAACGATGCGCGTTCGACTGAAAACGAAAGCCGTTCGGGTTTAAATGTGACCGATAATCCGCGCAAATCACCGGCGGTCCTGTAGTCGACCACCGTGCCGTTAGCTCCCAGTTCGCGATGCTCCTCGCCGCGCAATTCGTCAATCTTGCCCCTGAGGCCTGGGCCAATCAGTGAAATGTCGCGGAATTCGAAGGTTCCCTGGGCAACGCTGTTCGATGCGGCATCCCAGATCCCGCTATAGCTTTGTTCCTTTGGAATAACTGCGACCAGCATTTCGTCCGGACCCCAGATTTCCATCGGCAATGTCGGGCGCATATTGAAGGCATAACGACCGTCGCCCAGCGGCATGACGTCAGTGTGGATGATGGAGAAATCGACCTTGCCGCCGTCCTCCGTGTGGATGGCGAAACGCGGCAAACGGAGTACGTAGCCGCCGTCCTCGCCGGGCTTAACCAGTCCCTCACCCGCTACCGTCACGAGCCCGACGCTCTCCAGGTCGCCGAAATAGGCTTCAACGCCTCTTGCAATGACCTGGGCCTCGGGGTCGTCGGTCCCCTCGACGCCAACCGTCACCGCGAGGGCATCGACCGAGCCAAGCATGACGGCAGCGACAACGCCGGCAAGCGACCACCGAATGACCCCCGCTCTCATGACTGAACCAGCTGTTGCAGCGCACCGGACCCCGGGTTACGCACTATAGCGGTATCGACAGGACCCAGACCCGGCACATCGAGCCCCATACGCGGCGTATAGGTCTCGACACCGAGCCTCGCGCATTCGGCCATCGCCGCGTCCAAGTCCGGCACGAGGAAGGATTGTATCAAGCAGCCGATGTTGGGCGCAACCGAATCGGGCACCAGATCCGGCACGGGATAATTCAACGGCTGCGAGGTCGCGATTTTGCCGAACATGTGATTGCCTTGCATGAATGTGACTTGCGTGCGTCCACCATCAGGAACTTTTTGGAACTTCCGGTAATTGTCGCTGTCCAGGACTTGGTTGATGTGAACCCCCATCTTCAGGACACAGATGTAGAACTCTTTTGATTTCTCGATGTCACGCATGCACGACGCGGTGGTCACCACGGGCGTGAAGCCGGTCTTTGTTTTGCCAAAGCTCTCGACATAGGCGCGCATCTTGCCGATGCGGGTAGCCGGGTCTTTGGTCGCGAGTTCGACCCAATTGATGAGCACGCCGTCGGGTCCTTCGAACACCACTTCGATCGGCGTGCCGACATCAGGGGTAAATTCGTGCGCCACGGGTTCGGACCAAAATTCGTAGCCTGCTTTCGTGAACTTCTCCGTCTCGCCGAAGATGTCCGCGGTATAGAAGTTCAAATTAATCAACCCATAAGCGCGTGCCGGTTTGGCCGCACGCACGACCTTTCGGTCCGGGGCATCAAACTGAACAAGTAAAATACGGCCCACGGGGTCGGGCCCGTGGTGGAGGAACACCGCTTCGCCCTTTGCCCCTGCAGGCAAGTGCCAGAACGATTCGAATTCCGCACCGGACCACGTCACCGATGGCTCGGCCGTCAACCCCGTGAGGTCACGATAGAAATGCAGCGAGCGCTCCATATCCTCGACGCCGATCACGGCGACACTCATGGGCGACCCGTCCTGCGCAACGATGTCTGTGGTCATGCTGTGATCCTCCCCCCGGGGTGATCATACACCCCACCCTTTGCCGTTACCCAGTCCGAGAAATATTGGGTCGCATACGCTATGGAGCGCTGAGGCGCCGTTTGCCGTCAGGGGTTTTCAGAATGCCCGGCTCATCTAAATCCAGGCGGTCCCAGAGCTTGCAGGTGACTTGCTTGTGTTTTTGGTCCAGCGCTTCGCAATAGTTGGTGTATTCGCACAACCGAACCGAAGCGCCGTCGCCGTGCAACACCTTCACGAACCAGTCCGGGTCGGCCAAGGATTGACGGGCCAAGGCTACGACGTCGGCCGCACCGGATTCGAGAATGCTCTCGGCTTGATCGAATCCATGAATGCCGCCCGAGACGACGATTGGCACATCGAACCCCGCTTCAAGCACAGCGGTGCGAATTGTTCTCGCAGCATCGACGTTGCGTCCGAACGGGCCACGATCATCGGAAATGTACTGCGGCATGCATTCATACCCGGACGGGCCGGTGTAGGGATACGCCGCCCAGCCCACCGCCGGCTGCAAGGCATCATCGAACTTGCCGCCGCGCGACAATGACAAGAAGTCCATGCCCGCGTCAGCAAACGCGCAACCGAACCAAACGGCATCCTCGACGGTGTTGCCACCGGCAATACGCTCATCGGCCAGGTAACGTGCGCCCACAGCGAAATCGGCGCCGACCGCAGCGCGGACCGCCTGAAAGACATCCAGCGGCAGCCGTACGCGATTCTCTCGTGCGCCGCCGTACCCATCGGCCCTCGTGTTCGTCGCCGACAGAAACGACGCCATGGTATAGGCGTGCGCGTAGTGCAACTCGACACCATCAAAGCCGGCCTCTTGCGCGCGCCGCGCCGCAGCGGCAAAGGCCGAAGGCAATACCCGCGGTAGGTCTGCAATCTGGGGCAGGTCAATATCAGTGACCCGTTCGCGATACCCATACCGCAACGCTTCCAATTCGCGCGGCGTGAGGGTGTGCGCGAGCACGTCGTCATCGAGCACGGCGAGCTGCTGGCGAATCTCGGCATCGGGCGCCCCGGGCATTTCAAGCGCCAGGCGATGGCGGTCGGTGATCTTGAGGAACCGTTCGAAGTATTTTGCGGGCTCGGGTCGTCGCCGAATGCCCAGAAAATCGATGATCTGGACGAAGAGCTTGGTCTCGCCCTCGCTGGCCTCTCGAACGGTCCGGACGAGATCCTTCAGTCCCGGCAGAAATCGGTCATCGTTGATGCGCAAAAGCGGTCCGGAAGGCACGTCGCGGACACCGGTCGCCTCGACGACCAACACGCCAGGCTTACCGCGCGCGAAGCGCCCGTACCAGTCCAGAACCTCTGGGGTCACGAAGCCCTCGTCGGTCGCGCGCCACGGCACCATGGCCGGTACCCAAGTGCGGTGCCGCGCCTGTATCGGTCCGTAGTCTACCCGCGAAAACAACTTCGATGCCGCCGCCTCTCGGGCGCTGGGCCAGCGCGCGACATCGGGTTTCCATTTGATACGTTCTTTGGGTCGCCACATCAGCGCATTGTGCCACGTTCCCGTAGCGGCTGCGTCACCGACTATCCGCTGACGCGGCTCCGACCCACCCAGATGATCAAGAGAAGCGCCACCGCGGCCAGGACGCCGTAGCCACCCACGAGCGGCAATACGGTTCCGTCATAGCTGCGGCCGATACTCGAGCCAATGATCAGAGAAAGGAAGCCCGTCAACGAGGCGACGACGGCCGAACCCACGCCGGCGATATGCCCGAGAGGCTCCATCGCCATCGCGTTGAGATTGCCGAAAAGTACGCCCATACAAAAGAACGTCGGCAGCCCATACACCATGAACGACCACAGCGGCGGAACCCCAGAGAACGACCATGCGATCGCAAAGAAGATCGTCGACATCACGATCAACGCGCTGAGCGACCAAACCGTGAGTTTCTGCATGCCAAAACGCATGACCAAACGTGCATTCACGAGGGACGCCAAGCCGATCGCCACGGCGAGTATGGCAAAGAACACCGGGAACAAATCGCCGACCCCGTAGGTGTCTTGGAAGATCTGCTGCGACGACGTGAGGTAGCCGATCATGGCTGAGAAAATCACTCCGGCTGCGAGCGCCGCACCGATCGCCATACGGCTTTTGAATACCTCTACGACGGCGCGACCAATCCGACCCAAAGTGAAAGGGCGCCTTTTCTCGGGCGGCAATGTCTCGGGTTGCCGAATCGAAAGCCATAGAAATGCCAATACCGCGAGGGCAAGAAAGAGAATGAATATGCCGTGCCACGTTCCAATTAGGAGAATTCCTTGACCCAGCATCGGCGCGACGATCGGCACTAGAATGAAGACAGTCATGACGAACGACATAATGCGCGCCATCGCGCGCCCAGCGTACTGATCACGGACCAGCGCAACCGCCACGGTCCGCGGGCCCGCCGCGCCAACCCCCTGGAGCACGCGCCCCGCCAGCATGGTGTTGAAATCGGTCGCAATAACCGACAAAACGCAGCCCGCGGTAAAGATCGCAAAGCCGATGTTGATTGCCGGTTTGCGTCCAATGCTGTCGGAGATCGGCCCAAAGAAGATCTGCCCGACGGCGAGGCCAAGAAAGAAACCTGAAACGACCAGTTGGTTGTCGTTGGCAACTTGGACCCCCAGATCGGCACCGATAATCGCCAGCGCCGGCAACATCGCATCGGTCGACAACGCTACGATCGACGTCATCAACGCCATCAGCGCGACGAATTCCGCGACCGAGCGCGCAGGCGCCACGCTATCTGGCTGAGACATGTTGGTTCGTTTTTCCTAGTGGTCGGACGAGGTCCGCAAACCAAACCGAGCTGGGTCGATCATACGATCCCTTTGTCGCGAAGTGTGTTGATCGCGTCTTTGTCCATCCCGAGAAGACCGTTCAGCACTTCTTCGTTGTGTTCACCCAGTGACGGTCCGGGCCAGTCGGTACGTCCAGGCGTATCGGCAAGGCGAGGCGCGATAGCTGGTATCTTGAGGGGTTTGCCGTCGATCTCAACCGACTCAATCATCTCGCGCGCCTGGTACTGCGGATCTTTCATAATATCGCGAACACTATAGATCGGTCCGACCGGAACGCGGACATCCTCAAGCCGGCGGATGATCTCCTCACCGTCCAGGGTTGCTGTCCACGCCGCCAAGGCTTCGTCGATTTGCTTTTCGTGTTTGACGCGCCCGGCGTTGTTCTCAAGCTCGGGATCGTCGGCCATGTCCTCCCGCCCCGCCACCGTCATCAAACGTTTAAAAATTGAATCGCCGTTTCCCCCGATGATGATCTGCTGCCCATCTTTGGACCGGTAAACATTCGTCGGCACGATGCCGGTGAGCGTGGAACCCGAGGGTTCGCGCACCAGTCCCGTGCCGTCGAATTCGGGTACGACGCTTTCCAGCACGCCGAACACCGCTTCATAGATGGCAACATCCACGACCTGACCGGTGCCATTCATTTTGCCGCGCTCCACCAGCGCGAGAAGAATGCCGATCACCGCATGAAGCGAGGCCAGTGTGTCGCCCAACGAGAGGTTTGGACGCACCGAGGGCCGGTCCGGGAAACCGTTTACATACCGAAACCCGCCAAAACCTTCGCACACCGACGCATAACCGGGTTTGGTCGCATAAGGGCCTGTCTGGCCGTAGCCCGAAACACGCGCATATACGAGCTTGGGGTTGTCCTTCTTGAGTTCGTCAGGGCCCAGACCCCACTCTTCCATGCGACCTGGCAGGAAGTTTTCAACCAACACATCGGCCTTAAGCGCGATCTCCTTTGCGATCTTCCGCCCCTCTTCGGTGCGCAGGTCCAAGGTCACCGACTTTTTGTTCCGCGCCATCGCTCGCCACCAATAAGAGGTTCCTTCGTCATCGAGAACGCGCCAAACGCGAAGCGGGTCACCACCTTTTGGCGGCTCGATCTTGATGATTTCGGCGCCGAAATACCCCAAAACCGAAGTAGTAAAGGGCCCGGCAATCAATTGGCCCATCTCCAGGATTCGTATTCCATCAAGCGGGCGGCGGCCCGTCGTCGGCGAATCAGTCATCACAATCTCCGGTGTCGGGCCGAGGCATTAATGGATTGCACAGAAGGAGTCCACAGAACCCGTCCAAAACGGCTCTCGGGGCGTATAGAATGCCGCGATGAGCGAACGACCGCCCTTTCACTTGGCGTTTCCCGTAACCAACCTCGAAGCCGCCCGCGCCTTCTACGGTGGCCTCCTTGGCTGCCCGGAAGGACGATCCTCGGCGAACTGGGTCGACTTCGACCTCTACGGGCACCAGATCGTTGCCCACCTCGCGCCTTCGGCGGGCGCGTCGCCCACAAATACCGTCGACGGTAAGGCTGTTCCGGTTCGCCATTTCGGAATCGTCTTGCCTTGGGAGAACTGGCATGAGCTGGCCGACCGCCTACGCGCCGCGCCAACGTCGTTCATCATTGAACCGGGCATTCGCTTTGCCGGGGAGGTCGGCGAACAAGCCACAATGTTCTTCCTCGATCCCTCGGGCAACGCCCTCGAGTTCAAAGCCTTTCGCGATCCCGACCAACTCTTTGCGAAAAGCCTGTAGCGGAAGAGTCGTCTAGCCCGCAAATAGGCGTACGACGACAACGAATCCCATCCCGACAGCGATCGTCACGAACAGGTTGCGCGTGATAGCTGCGATCGCGAGTGTCGGGAGTACCGCCCATACGGTGACGTCGTCGAACGAAAAGCTCAATTCGGCGTTCTTCACGAGTACGAGTTGCACAACCATGCCCGAGAGCACCGCCACCGGGAGGTGCTTGAGACCGTCCTCCACGAGGCGCGGCAATTTTCGGCTACCCAAGAGCGCCAGCGGGATCGCCTTGATTGCCAACGTCACCGCACTCATCCCGAGGATCGTGAGCAAGATTGCTACTTCACCCATCGATCGGTCCCCCACCCGATAAGAAGCCCGACCAGAGTCGCGAGCAATATCGTCCAAAAAGCAGCACCCGCCGCAAAGAATCCAGCAGTCGCCAATGCCGATCCGATGGCAACAAGGACTTGGCCGCGATCGCGAATCAGCGGCACCAGCAAGCCGATAAACATCGCCGGCATGGCAAAGTCGATGGCGAATGCATCAAGGTTTCCCGCGGTCTGCCCTACGATAACGCCGGCGAGTGTCGATCCGACCCACACGAGGTGGCCGGCGATGTTTGTGCTGAAGATCTCCGTTTTGCTGGCATCGGCGTTGGGTAGCCGCGCGATGTGCAGGGCGAACGTCGCATCCGTCAGCTGTGTTGAGTAAAGCGCCCGCTCCCACGTTTTCAGACGTCGAAGATAGGGCACGAGCGCCGACGCCATCACAAAGAACCGCGCGTTGATCACTGCAGCGGTGACGATGATGGAGATCGGCGGCAGATTGAGCGCAATCATCTGAACACCGACAAGCTGCGCGGTTCCGGCGTATACGAGCGCCGACATGAGAACCGCAAGCCACGGCGGAATACCATTGTCGACGGCCAACACGCCGTATGCCATCCCGATCGCCACATAGACCATCAAGACCGGAGAAATGACGCCGACGCCACGCACAACATCGCGTAATCCTGCTGAAATTCCTGCGGCCTTCGGAACGTGGTTCATGGCCGGGGACTGAACACGCTAGTAGAGCCATTGGCAAGTCGACCACACACCCCATCTTCGGATCGCAGCCCTGCTGGGTTTGGCGTTGGTGCACCAGTGGCGCTACTCGCTCTGTCGCGTCAGCCTTAGTTCGAGAGAAAGGCCACGAGGCCATCGAGGCAGCCCAGCCAACCCGCTTCGTGCTGTTCCCGCGCGGCTTCGTCAGCGAGTCGTTCGTGAAACACCACGACCTCGGTCTCTAGACCGCTTTTCTCAAATCGCACCGTAACGCGTTCTGCAGGCGCGTCGACATGTTCCATTTTCCAGCTAAAAACCAACTCGGACGGCGGCGTGATGCGTTCGAACGTGCCGCCGATCCAAACCTCATTGCCGTCCGGCATACGGTTCCCGATTCGATAGGCACCTCCAACCCGGAGATCCATCTCCACCCCGGGACACTCGACGCCGGGTGGCCCCCACCACTGAACGAATTGCGCCGGCGTCGTCCATGCCTCGAACAACCGTTCCGGCGTCGCCGCGATCCGACGCCGAATCAGGAGCGTGAGCGAACCCGGTTCTTGTTCGGCTGGTACCGGTTTGGTGCTCATTTGTTTTTGGTCCCTTGTTGCTTGGACTGTATTTGGCGATCCGGGTCGTCCTCCACCTCGACAAAACGGGCGAGCGAGTCGAGCGATCCACTCCAGAACCCTCGATAGAATTCGAGCCATGCATCTGCGTCGCTCAAGGAGTTGGGGTCCAACACGCAGCGGTGCACCCGACCCGTGACGGTTCGGTCGACCAATCCCGCTTTCTCAAGAACCTTGAGATTCTTTGATGCGGACGGCAGCGACATGTCGAAGGGTGCCGCCAATTCGGTCACCATCGCCGGCCCTTTCGCCAGCCGACGCAACATCGCACGTCGTGTACGGTTCGCCAGAGCGTGGAAAATCAAATCGAGCCGGGCTTCGTCATCTTCGGCGCTAAGCGCCTGTTGGAGGCTTGTCATGATCTCCAAATAATATTAAGCCATTTGTGCAACTATTATACAGATCAACAGCACCGAGGAAAGACCCATGGCAAAATCAATCCATCAAGAAGTGCGTTTTAAGGCTAATCCCGATCAGGTGTACGCCGCCCTTACCGACGCCGAAACTTTCGCGGCCGCCACCGGCGCACCGGCCGAAATCGCCCAAGAGCCGGCGGTGAGGTATCGCTCTTCGGCGGCCAAATTGCGGCCCGCAACATTGAACTGGTGCCCGGCAAACGCGTGGTGCAGGCCTGGCGTGCCGGCAATTGGGAAGAAGGCCTTTACTCAGTGGCCCGCTTCGAACTCAAGAGTGAAGGCGATGCCACCAAGCTGGTTTTCGACCACACCGGGTACCCCGACGAGGGGCACGATATGCTCGAAGGTGGCTGGCATAAGATGTACTGGGAGCCCCTCGACAAACATTTCGGCTAGGTCCCCTGGGTTTTGTTGAGAGCCAACATGCTATCCTCCCCACAAACTGGGGAGGATCCGCATGTTGCTCAATCGCGACCGCGCCAACGCGGTCATGGACCGGCACGGCCTAAAGGGCTTGGTGGTTCGTGAAAAACACAACGTCTACTACCTAAGCGACTATTGGGAGAGCCTCAGCGAAGGAGGCTGGCCGTTCGCGGCCTTTGCTGTCTTGCCACGTGATCCTTCGGCCCCACCAACACTGGTGATCCCAGCGATCTCCCTGCAACGCCTCGATGTCGCCTCCCCCACTTGGATGGAGAACATTGTGGCCTACTCCGATTATTCGGGGCGACAAGCCGGTGAAGACGGCGTTTTGACGGCGCAGGACGAACCGAAGGCCGCACCCTATGTCGGTTGGCCGACTCGCGAGGGAGCGGCCCTCTCCCCACTCGCCAAGGAATGGTCACAACGGCGCGATGCCTACCGACCGCGCGTCGCCGCCACGCCGGCCTGGGCACTTCGACGGGCCCTAAAAGAAGCGGGTCTAGCGAAGGGGCGCCTCGGCACCGACGACCTACGGCTGACCCGATGGATGGCCGACATGGATCTCGCACAAATTGAATCGGTCGACGCCATCAACATCTTGCGCGAAATCCGCATCGTGAAGACCGATGATGAAATCGCGATCATGCGCGATGGCGCTCGGATGAACGAAACCGCCTGCCTCAAAGCCATCGATGCGATGTACGAAGGCGCAACCTGGCAGGAACTGACGACAGTTCATGCAACCGAGATGGCACGTCAGGGCGGTCGCGCACGCTACATGAACACCTACCTTGGCGGGCTTCCCTACGAAAAAGTCGTCCGGGACGAACCTCTCTATTTCGATGCGCTCGGCGAATACAAACTCTACCTCGCCGACTTCGGTCGCTCGGCGGTTTTCGGCACACCTACTCCCGAACTTGAAAGCCGGGTAAAGGGCTTAGAGGCGGGCTTCCAGGCCGCGCTCGAAATACTCAAGCCCGGTGTGCGCAAAAGCCAAATCGTCGACACCGTTGTCGCGGCCGTTCGGGGCACCGGATTCGACGCGTTCTTCAACGTCTCCCCGCACAGCCTGGGCCTTGAGCATACCGACAACCCAATGCCCGTGGGTGCCGAGACGTTCGGGGATGCCGACGACTTCGCGTTGGAAGAAAACATGGTGATCAACATCGATATGCCGCATGTCGAATATGGCTGGGGCGGGGTTCATATCGAAGACACGCTAAGGATTACCCACGACGGATTTGAGCCTTTGACCAGCCTCGATACCGCGCTGGTGGTTGTTGATCGCTAGGCCCGCAGGTTTGCGATGAAGCGCTCACCTGTCACCCCCAGCCTGTTCGTCCCGGACCTCTACGCGACGTTGCGCTTCTACACCGACGTGCTGGGTTTCGAGCAGACGGGCGCCTACAAGGAAGACGGCGAAACATTTTGGGCCGAAGTGGCGCGCGGCGAAGCGCATATTTGGTTCTTCGCAAACGCGCTCGACGATCTTCCCCATCCGACCTTTAGCGGCCTCATCTACGTCTTCGTCGACGACGTCGACGTGCTTGCCACAAAATTGGAGGGCCGCGTTTCCATCGATTGGGGTCCAGAGACCCAGCCCTACGGCTTGCGCGAACTCGGCATCAAAGACCTCAACGGCTACTATCTCGTCTTTGCGAAGGACGTCTAAGCGCCGGTCTTGTCACCGGCTGACCGGCTGGATCAAAGGAGCGACGAATGACCGCTGAGCAACGCCTCAAAGAACTCGGGCTCGATTTGCCACCGCCCTTCCGCGACGAGGCCAATCGCGTGCGTGCGCTGCGCTCGGGCAACCATATCTATATGAGCGGTCATGGCCCTCTTGGCGAGGGCAACGTACCCCTTGTTTCGGGTAAACTCGGGCGGGAACTCACGATTCCACAAGGTTATGACGCGGCGCGGCTGACCGGCTTGTGTTGTCTCTCCACGTTGCGAAACCACCTCGGCACGCTGGATCCGATTGCGCGTGTCGTGCGAGTCGTGGGGTTCATCAACTGTGCGCCCGGGTTCAACACGCCGTCCGACGTCTTGCATGGGTTCTCCGACCTCATGGTCGACGTTTTCGGTGAAAACGGTCGCCACGTCCGGTCCGCAATCGGCGTGGCCGAACTTTATGCCGACATACCGGTCGAAGTCGAAGCCCTGTTCGAGGTTAGCTGAACACCATCAAGGAGCCCCCACATGCCACGCCCTCTAAGCGAAAAAGTCGATCCCACAAAGACGGCGCTGGTGGTCATCGACGTGCAGAATGACTTCTGCCACCCCGATGGGCTATTTCCGCAACTCGGGGCGGATTTCTCGGCGATGCCCGCAATGGCGTCGCGGATTGCCGACCTCGTGGCCGAGGCGCGGCGCCTCGATATCCTCATCCTTTGGGTCCGGGCGAACTACGACCCGGTCGTCCGCGGTGCCGCGCTCGACGACGCGCTCGACAAATCGGACCAGGATCCGAATGCCTGTCAGACCGGCACGTTCGGTGCGGAATGGTACGGCGAGATCGTGCCCGATCTTGATCGCCCGAATGAAGTCGAGATGACCAAGCATCGCTACAGCGCGTTTTGGGACTCACCGATCGATCTTTACCTTCGCTCCAACGCCATCGAGAACGTGATTTTGACCGGCGTGATTACGAGCGGTTGCGTCGAGTCGACCGGACGCGACGCTTTTTTTCGAAACTACTTCGTCGTCATCCCGAATGACGCTTGCGCATCGTTCTCTCAGGAACGGCATGACGCATCTTTGCGCAAGTTCGCGCAGACGATGGGTACCGTGCCAAACAGCGAAGAGGTCCTCGGCGAATGGCGAACGGCCAAACCGGGTTCACGCGGCTGGCACCTCGATGAGAAGAAAAAGCGCGTATTACGTGGTTTACCCGACGTGGTTGATCCGACCCACACCGCCCTGTTGATCATCGACATGCAAAACGACTTCTGTCATCCCGATGGGGTCATGGCGCAGCGTGGTGCGGATATTTCAGCCAATCGATCGGTCATTCCATCGATCGCCTCGGTGTTGAACAACGCCCGGGCAGCCGGCGTGATGGTGCTGCATGTCCAGGCCAATTACGGCCCCCTCGCCGGATCGCCTGCTTGGCTGTTCGGCGACACCGAAGCTTCGGTGGCGTTGGAGATCTGCCTACCTCGAACATGGGGCGCCGAACAGGTTGCGGAGCTTTCGCCTCGACCCAAGGAACTCACGGTTGTCAAACATCGATACAGCGCCTTCGTCGACACCCGATTGGAGACGATTCTGCGCTCGAACGGGATTCAAACGGTCGTCGTCTGCGGCACGGCAACAATGGCCTGCGTCGAATCGACCGTGCGCGACGCAATGATGCGCGATTACCGCGTCGTCGTTCCGCGCGACGCCGTGGCTGCTCGCGGGCATATGAAAGCGCTTCACGACGCCTCCCTCGATACGATGAACGCTTTTTTTGCCCTCACCCCGACCGGCGACGAATTGGCTGACGCCTGGAAGGTCTAACGGCTAACCCGCGGCGGCCGCCAAATCGTAAAGGGCGTTAGAACGGCTCGAATCGCTGAAGCTCTGGCAGAACCTGTTCGCCAAAGAGCCTGATCGAGCGCATGAGATCGTCTTCGGGCAAGTCTGAGAAATTGAACTCGCCCATGAAACAATTGAAGACCCCCTCGCTTGCGGCCTTCATCAGTTTTTCCGTGACGGTCTTGGCCGACCCAATGAAGACCAGGTCGTTCTCGTGCAAATACTCGGCATCGAACAGATGGGCGCGAATGTCGGCTGCGGGTCCCTCGCCACGCGCATAAGCGATTGCTGCAAACTCGGCGACGCGATCCTCGAATGTGCGCGATGGATCGTCCGGCACCGATAGAAACCCCTCGTAGGCCCGCCCCGCCCGAGCCAGTGCCACATCGAGCGCTTTGTCGTCGCTTTCGTCGACATAGACCACCGTCGAATAGGCGATGTTGGGACGGCGCGACCAACCCGCCGTGTCCCAATCGGCAAGAAACTGTCGGTAGCGGGGCGCCGCCTCGCGCCGCGGGTAGACCAGAAAATAGCCAGTGTTCAAGCCCCTTGCGGCACAGAACCTAAGGGTCTCGGGGTCGCGGCTTTGCATCCACAGCGGGGGATGCGGTTGCTGCTTGGGCATGACCGCCAGCCGTGCGTGGGTGGTGCGATGATGGGTTCCGTCGAACGAAAACGGCTGCGCACCGAACGCCGCCTCCAGGTAGTCGATGTACTCCATAGTCGGCGCCTTGCGTGCATCGTACTCCAGCCCAAAGGGCTCGAAATAGAGCGGGTTGATCCCCGGCACCAAGCCGACCTCAAGGCGCCCATCCAATATCTGGTCCAGCAGCGCAATTTCTTCGGCAAGCCGAAGCGAGCCGTAAAGCGGCACGATGTATCCCATGGGACCCAGACGAATGTTCTTTGTCCGCACGCCGGCGGCGGCAGTGAACACACTCGGCGCCGACATCCAACTCTCGTCGGGCCGAAAGTGGTGTTCGACGCAAAACGCATAGTCGTAACCCAGCGCGTCGCAAAGTTCGATCTCGCGCCACAACTGCTCATATCGCGCGTGCGGCGACATGCCGGGCTTACCCCAGACATGAGAAAAATGTGCAAGTTTCATCCGCTACCGAACCAACCGCTAAGAGCGTTCAGTCATAGCGACACCGATCTGCAGTCGCAACGCGACGCGACGATTAGACCGGGTACTCTTCCGGGTCGACACCGCAGGTCGTGAGAAATTTTCTGATCTGCGCAACTTCGTCCTTGGGGAGGTCATGGCTCACATGCGTGAACGCCACCGTGTGTCCGTTCAAGGTAACACCGATCCGATTGCCCGACTAGTTCTCGACCACCGCGCCGAGCTCTTCCAAAACGTGCACCACCGCTTGGTAGTTGATGTTGGCGCTGACCGGGTGGGCAAAAAGCGCGTGAAGTGTTTTTCGGTGTTTGTGATTCATGCAAGCCCTCTCTTTTTCATGAGAAATTTTCGCACGACCCGCGGAGTTGTGCGTTGCGCTGGCTCAACCCGGGTTGCGCCTCCAAACCGCCTGCCGAATCGTGCCAAATTAGGTGCCTAGGAAGCCGACATCCGGGCTCGCCAGCCATCTGTGCGGCAATCCGGCGCAGCACACCCACTTGCACGCCTTGCGCCAGGACGGCACGTTCTCACCGGGTATCTGGTAGAGAGCGCACAAGGAGATCACCAGTCGTGACACCGCATTCGACCACGGCCGACCGTCCAGGCCTCGGAACCGCCTTGCGGCGCGCGCTGCGTGGGCGCTGCCCCAATTGTGGACAGGGCCGCCTTATGCGGTCCTATCTCAAGCAGGTCGAAACCTGCTTGTCCTGCCAGGAAGCGTTCGGCCATATCCGATCCGACGACGCCGCACCCTGGCTGACGATCATGATCGTCGGCCACATCGTGGTGCCTATTCTACTACTCGTAGAACAGAACACCACCTGGCCGACTTGGGTCGCCATGACGCTATGGCCTGCAATCGGCTTGGCGTTGGCGCTGATTGTCCTACCGCGCGCAAAAACGCTTTTCCTCGGCCTGATTTGGGCGACCCGCGCACCTGGATCGGAGATTTCCTGAGATCAGCTTGTGTGGGCCACAAAATGGTGCCCAGGGGCGGAATCGAACCACCGACACGCGGATTTTCAGTCCGCTGCTCTACCAACTGAGCTACCTGGGCCCATGACGGCGCGCCACGAGGTCTTTTTGTGACGGCGCGAACCGTGCCCTTTGACTAGGACACGAGGCAGCCGCCTTATAAAAGAAGGCCTTGAGGGTGTCCAGCCGCCACAGAAGTCCGGCGGCGCGACAGCCCGCGTCGCGCCTTTAGGCATCGCCTTCCGGCGCATTATCGTTCGAAATGATGGCGTCCAGATCGGCCTCGCTGAGCGGTTCCTCTACGGGAATGGAGTACGTGCCGCCCAACCACCGACCTAGATCCACATTGGCACAACGTTTTGAGCAAAACGGTCGATATTGGACGGCGGCCGGCTTCTTGCAGATCGGGCAAGGTTCTGATTTCGCTGTCATGACCATCCCGCCGGGGAATCGTTCAGATTCGCACGACCTCGAAGTCCGGACGCCCGAAATCGTCGGCGGCCACCAGTTCCACCGAGCACCCGGTACGCTGTTCAAGCGTGAGCAGAAGCGGTTCGGCCTCTTCGAGATAATCGATCACTGCCTCCGCGGCATGCAGTTCCAGGCGCTTGCCGACATCGCTGCGCACCGCCCGCCCTTCCCGCTCGGCACGCCACAATACCGATAGCGCGACGGTCTCGACGGTCGGGACGCGCGTGGTCCCGTCGCATTGGGCGCACAATTCGGTGAATCGCTTGTGCACCGAATCGCGCGTGCGCTTGCGAGTCATCTCCAACAGACCGAACTCGGAAATCGCGCCAACACGCACCGGGGCTTTGTCGCCTTCAAACCCTTCTTGGAGTTGCGCGATAACCTGGGCTTGGTGATCGGGGTCATCCATGTGGATGAAGTCGATCACGACGAGGCCACCGATGTCGCGAACGCGCAGTTGGCGCGCGATCTCGGTGGCCGCCTCCAGGTTGGTCGCGAGGGCGGTTTCGCTATGCGACCCGGCCTGCGTGAAGCGACCCGAGTTGACGTCCACCGAGGTCAAAGCCTCGGTACCTTCGATCACCACGTGGCCGCCCGACGGCAACGCCACCTTAGGGTCCAACAGGGAGCCCAGACGTTCGGCAATGCCATACGCCTCGAAGATCTCGTCCTGGTCCTGGTACTGCTCTACTGCACCCTCGAAATCAGGAAGATTGGTGGTCACGAAATGACGAGCCGCCGAACAAGCCGCGGCATCGTCAATCAAAACCGTCTCGGTCTTCGGGCCGATGTGGTCGCGCAGGAACCGCTCGATCGGCCCAAGGTCAGAATAAAGCGCTGCCGGGGGATCGGCATGTTTCGCTTCTTCCGCCACTTCCGCCCAAAGATCCGCCAGCCCCGCGATGTCGGCCGCCAAATCTTCCTCCGCCGCCCCGTTTGCCGCGGTCCGCACGATGAAACTGGCCGCAAGATTCCGGTCCGTCGCGATTTTGCCGACCACGTCAGTCAGGCGCGTGCGCTCGGCCTCATCCTCGATGCGGCGCGAAACAAAAACACCCTCTGCATCGGGCAAGAAAACTAAATATCGGCCGGGAATAGACACCCGCGTTGATAGCCGCGCACCCTTGTCGGCCAAAGGCTCCTTGGTGGCTTGGACGATGACGGCCTGGCCCTCATGCACCAGGTCGGCGATCGGCGGCGCGCGGCGTTGGCCGTCTTCATCGACCCAATCGTGCGGGCGCGCGTCCCAGGCCGAAAGAAACCCACTGCGGTCTGTCCCGATGTCGACGAACGCCGCCTCCATGCCCGGAACGACCGAGGTGACGCGGCCGAGATAGATCGCCCCGACACCGGTCTCTTGCGCGCCGCTAAGACGCTCAATCGCGAGTTGAGACAAGCCGCGCTCGTCGATCGTGGCGATACGGACTTCGCCGATCCCGACGTTGACCAAAATAGTATCACTCATGGCGTTGCGACCGGTATCCCAGCCCCTCCAACAAGCTCACGGTTTCGTACAACGGCAGACCGACGACGGCCGAGTAACTGCCTTGCAAGGCCACGACGAAGCGACCAGCGCGACCTTGGATGGCGTATCCGCCGGCCTTGCCGCTCCACTCGCCAGACGCGATGTAATCATCAACCTCGGCTTCGCTCAGCCGCTTGAACCGAACACGGGTTTCGACGGCGCGTTCCGCTAGACGCCCATTCGGCGCGTAAGCCGCAACGGCGGTCGTCACCCGGTGCGCCGCCCCGGATAGCAGGACCAGGCACGCTCGTGCCTGGTCCTCGGTTTCGGCCTTTGGTAGGACGCGCCTACCGCGCGCCACGACCGTGTCGGCGGCGAGAACATAGTCGTTTGGCGCCTCAGCGACAGCAGCGGTTGCCTTTTCACGCGCTAACCGCTTCGCGAGATCGCGCGGCAATTCACCCGGCAGCCGTGATTCGTCGATGTTCGGAACAGCGGTTGCATCGGGGGCGAACCCGATTTGGGTGAGGAGTTCGACGCGTCGCGGCGAGCCGGATGCGAGAATCAGCGCAGGGCCTGATTCCAGCCGCGGGGCCGCTGCCGCGGTCACAGCAAATCCTACTTGTAGCGGAACGTGATACGGCCCTTGGTCAGATCGTAGGGTGTCATCTCGACCAGGACTTTATCACCAGCAAGTACGCGGATGCGGTTCTTGCGCATTTTGCCCGAGGTGTGTGCGAGTACTTCGTGCTCGTTCTCTAGCTTCACACGGAACATGGCATTGGGGAGAATCTCCTCCACCGTGCCGTTCATCTCGAGCATTTCTTCCTTAGCCATTAAGTCTCCATTCCGAATTTGGGGCCCATAAAGTCGTGCGCGTGGCGATAAATCAAGCGGATTCCGCGGGAGTGCGGTTATAGACCACCTGGCCGCGCAAGGCGCTCGGCAAGAAAATCGAAAACCCTTCGCACGCGCGGGTTTGTACGCAGCCCCTCGTGCGCAGTGAGCCAGACCGGCAGAGGCGCAATAGCAAATTCAGGCAAGACGCGAGAAACCAATGGTTCAGCATCGCCGACCCGGACTTGGCTAAAGCCAATCCCCACGCCGGCCACAACAAGATGCCAGTAAGCAACCTGATCATCGCACCGTGCGACGAAGAAGTGTCGGTCCACGTCGACGCCTGCTGCAGCAAAGCCCCGCAAGATGTTCTCGTCCCGATCATACCCGACAATGTCATGCGCTAAGAGGTCATTGGGCTCGCGCGGCGTGCCGCGGCGTGCCAGATAGCTATTCGCTGCATACACGCCAAGACTTAGTTCGGACACTTTGCGCGTGATGACATCGACCTGCCGGGGCCGGTACATCCGAACCGCAATGTCGGCCTCGCGCTGCAGGAGGTTTTCCGTTGCGTCCGAAGCGACAAGTTCGATCTCGATCTCGGGATGTGCCAGACGCAGATCAGCGATGATCTCCGGCAGGGTTAACGTGGCGACGAACGCGCTAGCCGTCACCCGGACCGTGCCCGAAACCGCTGCCTTGCGACCAGCGGCGGCCAGCGCCAAGCGGTCGGACGCCGCCGCCATCTCGCGAGCATGCTCCAGCAAGTCCCGCCCGGTGTCGGTTAGGTCGAGACCCCGCACCGTGCGTTGAAACAAACGCACACCCAGGCTGTCTTCGAGCGCCTGGATATGCCGCCCGACCGTCGGTTGGCTTATCCCCATTGAGCGACCCGCCGCGGAGAGTGAGCCGTGCGCGGCGACGCCGACAAAAACGCGTAGATGGTCCCAGTCTGGCATCATCGTGAACTATTCAAAATTGAATATCTATGGACGAATCTTAGTCTCTAACTCATTAAATTTGAATGGATAGACTTGGGGATCAACCACGAAGGATTTTTCAAATGCCTGCCACCACCATTACCCCCTCCCGATCTTCCCAAACTGTCTTGGTTCTCGGTGCACGCGGGCGGTTTGGCCGTGCTGCGGTCGCCGCTTTCTCCCAAGCCGGATGGCAAGTCCGTGCGTTTGTACGCTCCGGCCGACAACCCGAAAGGGCGTTCCGAGGCGAAACGATCAACGGTGACGCGTTTGACCCGGGTGACGTCGTTGCCGCGGCGAACGGGGCTAATGTCATCGTTCACGCCCTCAATCCGCCATATCCGCGGTGGCGGCGAGATCTGCCGCGGCTGACAAAATCCGTCTTGGCCGCAGCACACGCGTCCGGCGCAACCGTCATGATCCCGGGCAATGTCTATAATTACGGCGCCGGAATGCCGGAAACGCTTCTCGAAGAAACGCCCCACCGACCTACTACCCGCAAGGGCGCACTTCGAGAATCGATGGAAGCGACATTTCGCGACGCTGCAAACGACGGGGTAAAGACCATCGTTCTTCGAGGCGGAGACTTCATCGAAGCGAAAAAGACCGGCAACTGGTTCGACACCTATATCGCCGGAAAACTCGATTCTGGCATCGTTATGTATCCCGGGCCGCTCGATAAGGTCCACGCATGGGCGTACCTTCCGGACATGGCGCAGGCAATGGTGGGATTGGCCGAACGCGATCGCCACGAAGCCGGGTTCGAGTGTTTCAATTTCGAGGGCTACAACATTTCAGGTCGCGAATTGATCGACGCGTTGGAAAGGTGGGCCGGGGCTCCGCTCAAAAAGCGGAATATTCCGTGGGTGGCAATGCAGGCCATAGCGCCTTTTGCCCCTCTCATCCGCGAGGTTATCGAAATGCGCTATCTGTGGACGACACCACACGCGTTGGATGGGACCCGGCTCCGCGAAGCTTTGCCCGAATTTCGACCAACGGCATTGCCCGATGCACTGGCTCAAATCCTACCGGTGTTGAGCCCGCAGTCCGCACGTCACACGCCGATCGAGACGATTTCCGCAGCTTAGCTATTCGTTCGCAACAACCGTTGGCGCGCCAAATCGCTCCAGTATTTTGGCTTGCAGAAAATCACGCACCTCGCGGTAGGCTGTGACAATTTGTTCGCGTCGCCCTTGAACAAAGGTAGCGTCGAAGGTGTGCCAAAACTCCAGTTCGCAGGCCATCGTGCGGGTCATTTCAACCGCAGAATGCTGCGCCTCAGGAGAAAGCGACACGACGATATCGAAGGACGAATCTTCCAGATGATCGAACGGTTTGGGTTTATGGCCCGAGATGTCGATACCGATTTCTTCCATAACACCCACTGCAAAAGGGTCGACATCGGCCGGGCGCACCCCAACCGAATCGACATAAACCCGATTGCCGAAATAGTGCTTCATGAGCCCCTCGGCCATCGGCGACCGTACGGCGTTCATCGTGCAGGCGAATAGGATTGATCCGGGGAGTACGGACATGCTCTAGCGCAGGTGCAAAACGCACAAAAGGGTAAACAAGCGACGCGCCGTGTTGTCGTCGACCGCGACCTTACCGACGAGGCGCTCGCGTAAGAGGTCCGATCCTTCGTTGTGCAAACCTCGTCGTGCCATATCGATCGCCTCGATCCTCGATGGCATGGCGTGCTTGATCGCCTCGTAGTAGCTCTCGCAAATCTGCCAATAATCTTTCACGACCTTGCGAAAGGGCGACAGGGAAAGGCCGACCGCAACGACCGGCGTTTCGTCCTCGCGCCGTACGTCAAATACAAGTCTGTTGTCCACAATCGACAAATGAAGCGCGTAAGGACCGCATGACTCGCGCCCTTCTAGAACGAAGTGGTTCTCTTCAACCAAGTCGAAAATGGCAACTTTCCGCTCGCGATCTATCTCGGGACCGCGGCGCGCCACGGTGCGCTCATCAAGCGTCACCGCACAAACCCGATCGATCGCGCTCATATCAGGTCCCCTCGGCGCCTGACTACGGCGTCACCGGAGGCGCAATCGCACCGAGTGGGCATGCGCCGGAAGTCCTTCGGCGTCGGCTAGCGTTGCGGCGACGGGACCGATGCGCAACAAACTCTCGCGGTCGCAACGCACTACCGACGTACGTTTCATGAAATCTGTAACCGATAGGGCGGAAGCAAACCTTGAACTCCGCGCCGTTGGTAAGACGTGGTTGGGGCCGGCGACATAATCGCCGATCGCTTCAGGCGTATTGCGGCCGAGAAAGACGGCACCCGCGTTATTGATCTGTGCAAACAATGCGTCCGCGTCGTCGACCGCCAACTCAAGGTGTTCCGGTGCGACTCGGTCAACAAGCCCCGGCGCTTCATCAAGACCGCGCAATACGATGATGGCGCCATGACGCGACCAGCTCTCGCCGGCAATGTCACCGCGTGGGAGTTGTTCGAGTTGACGCGCCACAGCATCAGCAACTTGATCCGCAAAACCGGCATCGTCCGTCATTAGAATCGACTGCGCTGCCGAGTCATGCTCCGCTTGTGACAACAAGTCTGCCGCGATCCAGCTCGGGTCATTGACGGCATCGGCAACGACCAGGATTTCCGACGGGCCGGCAATCATGTCGATACCCACCGTGCCAAAGACCTGTCGCTTCGCCGTCGCAACATACGCATTGCCGGGACCAACGATGACATCGACGCTCGCAACGGATTCAGTCCCGAATGCCAAGGCCGCGATCGCTTGGGCGCCGCCCAAACGATAGACCTCCGTGATCCCGAGAATCCGCACCGCCGCCATAACGAGCGGGTTGATGACGTCATCCGGTGTCGGCACCGTCATCGCAATTCTCGGCACGCGCGCGACCTGCGCAGGGATGGCGTTCATCAGCAGCGAACTGGGATAGGCGGCAAGTCCGCCGGGGACGTAAAGCCCGGCGGCTGACACGGGCGTCCAACGAGCGCCCAATTCGACGCCTGCGTCGTCAATATAACGCAGGTCGGCAGGCCGCTGTTTTTCATGAAAAGCGCGAATGCGTGATTCCGCAGTCCGCAACGCCGCCACCGCTTCGGCCGACGCTTGTGCCGCCAGGTCGGCGATTTCTTGCTCCGTCAACCGAAGTCGATCTGGCGCCAGCGTCAGTCGATCGAACTGCGCCGAAAAGTCGACCAGAGCGGCATCGCCACGTTGTCGAACATCGGCAATGATTTCGGCGACGGTTGCGTTCACATCCGTGGCGTTTTCTCGCTTGTCTTCTAAGAGGGCGGCGAACTCAGCCTCGAAATTGGCGTCTCGCGCGTCAAGCCGCTTGACCACGAACCACCTCACTGAAGCTCTCTACGAGGGCGCCGATCTCGGCAGGTCTGGTCTTTAGCGCCACCCGATTGACCACCAGCCGTGACGAAACATCGGCAATCGTTTCCACCTCGACCAAACCGTTGGCGCGCAGGGTCGATCCGGTTTCAACCAAATCAACGATCCGGCGGCATAACCCTAGTGCAGGCGCCAACTCCATCGCACCGTGAAGCTTGATGCACTCGGCCTGCACGCCTCGTCCGGCAAAATGGCGCCGGGTAAGGTTGGGATACTTGGTTGCCACACGCACGTGGCTCCACCGTTTCGGATCGTCCGCTGCCTTCGTGGCTTCAGGCTCCGCGACTACCAGTCGGCAGCGCCCAATACCGAGGTCGAGCGGGGCATAAAGCTCGGCGTATTCGAACTCCAGCAGCACATCGCTTCCCGCAATGCCGACGTGCGCAGCGCCGAAGGCGACAAATGTCGCAACATCAAAACTTCGCACTCGAATAAGATCGACATCAGAACGGTTGGTCGAAAACCGGAGCTGCCGCGAGTCCTTGTCGAAGAATGCGTCCTCCGGCACGATCCCGATCGCACCAAGTATCTCGGTGCTCGCATCGAGGACGCGACCTTTCGGCAATGCAAAAATGATCTTGTCGCGCGCGTTCACGGCAATCAAATCTCGTCGAGGTGGATTATTGCGGCTATTCCTAAGCGAACCGGTAGTCGCCGACAAGGACCAGATGGCTAGCGGGATTCCGTGTGATCAGGGGTGTGGTCCGCCCGCCAGGCTGGCCCTAGATCCCGCACCTCGGCATCGAGGCATTCCGCGACAAGGCGAATGGCCCCACCACCTGCGAACTCCAGGGTGATTTCGGTACCACCAGCCCCGTCAGTCGCACAGCGTATGGCCAAGAGTTCGGCGACGGAGTCGGCTTTCGCAAGAGCTAGTTTTTGGTGCTGAACCTTGAGTACGTGATTGAAATGGAGTCCGGCCCGAACCCGTTCCCGCGCGGTCGGCCCGGCTTCCCACCGGAAGCGACTAAGCACCAAAACGAAGCGATGCCGCTTTGACTCGTAGGTCATATCCGCGTGGCGAACGAGGGCATCTTGCAAGAGCGCCGACATCACAATCAGATCGTCAGGGTCGTGTGCAATCAAGTGAATGGGTTGGGGCTGCCGCGCCATCATCGTCGTCTGCTCATTGTCGCGTCGGTCAGTTGGTAGTGCGTTCAATATCGGCGCCACACGCTGAGAGCTTCTCAACCAAATGCTCGTAGCCCCGATCCAAATGGTAGACCCGGCTGACAGTGGTCTCGCCCTCTGCTGCGAGCCCGGCAAGCACCAAAGAAACGGAAGCGCGCAAATCGGTCGCCATCACGGGCGCGCCGCGCAACTGCGCTACTCCCCGAACGACTGCAGTGGATCCTTGTAACGAGATATTGGCGCCCATGCGCATCAGTTCCGGCACGTGCATAAATCGATTTTCGAAGATCGTCTCGTTGATGGTCGAAGCGCCATTTGCAGTCGTCAGCAGAGCCATGAACTGTGCCTGCATATCTGTAGGAAAGCCTGGGTAAGGCTGCGTCGTGACGTCAATCGGGGAGATCGCGTCGGATCTCCGGCACACATCGAGGGTCCCGTTGCGCCGATCGACCCCGACGCCACACGATTCAAATGCGTCAACAACCGCGCCCATCGCGTCTGCATTGGTCCCCGTCAGCGTGAGTGCGCCGCCGGTGATCGCGGCTGCGGCGATATACGTCCCGGTTTCGATCCGGTCCGCCATGACCCTGTGATTGGCCCCCTTTAGCTCCTCTACGCCTCGAATAACGATGCGTTCGGTACCGGCGCCTTGGATTTGTGCGCCCATGGCCATAAGGCAGTTCGCCAAGTCTTCGATTTCCGGTTCGCGTGCCGCATTTTCGAGGATGGTTTCGCCGCTGGCGAGCGCAGCGGCCATCATTACATTCTCGGTTGCGCCGACAGAAACCGTGGGGAAACGTACCCGGCCGCCTTTAAGTCCGCCCGGGGCCTCCGCGTTGACATACCCTTCTTCTAGGTCAATTCGAGCGCCAAGTTGCTCGAACGCTTTTAGGTGAAGGTCGACCGGGCGCGTTCCGATCGCGCAACCGCCAGGCAGGGAAACCTTTGCTTGGTGACAGCGGGCGAGGAGCGGGCCAAGGACCAGAATGGATGCCCGCATCTTTCGCACCAAATCGTAGGGGGCGGTTGTGCTCACGATGCTCGGAGCCTGCATCGCCAATGTCTGGCCACCGTCCAAAGCGTTTCCATTCTGGCGAAGGTCTATCCCGACCCCGTGCTGGGCCAATAGGGCCGCGAGGGTTGCGATGTCGGCAAGCTTTGGGACATTGGACAGCGTCAGCGTATCCGCGGTCAAAAGGCTTGCGGCCATCAGGGGGAGCGCAGCGTTCTTCGCACCCGAGACGTGAATCGTCCCCTTCAATCGCTGACCGCCCCGAACGCGAATTCGTTCCATCGTTGCGCTACCATTCCCTCGGTTGGAGAATCTCCGACGGGGCCCACAATTCCATGTCAAACCTCACCGGAGATTGCGCCCACATAAGAACCCGAATGTGGCCGGGTCATGGCCGGAACAGGTCGTCATTTTTGACGATGCCCTGCCTGATCACTTTGCGATTCCTCGTTGCGAGCCTGGGCTTGGGCCTTTCGCCGCTTCAAGTTGTCCCGCAGGGCGGCAGCGAGCCGGGCTTCGCGTTTCGTCCGCGCATCGACCGCTTCGTCACGGTTTTTCTGTTGCCGGTCTGGGGGCGAGGCCATCTTGGTCGAACGGGCCCTCGAATCCTTTGTGAATCAAAGCGTTAGACCGCCTCGGCGGCGCTTGCTCCAACGGCCCGCACTATGGCATGTTGCGCCCGCCCTGCGAAGCCCACATAGCTCAGGGGTAGAGCACTCCCTTGGTAAGGGAGAGGCCGAAAGTTCGAATCTTTCTGTGGGCACCAGCTCCCCTCATCGCGCCTTCCTAGAACCGCGCGTTAAGCCCGGACGCCGATCTGAGGCGGGGCGTTGCGCTCACCTGCGGACGAAATAATGGTCGTCCCCGATACTGCCCGCGTCGGCAGCACCGAGTTCATTCAGGAAAGCGATCACGGCTTCGCCGCCTTTGTCGAGGCATTCGACTTGGATGACCCACGTTTTCCCTTCCAAAAGCCCCCTAGCCCCCTCCAATACGGCCATTTCGTGCCCCTCAACATCGATTTTCAGGCAAAATCCCTTCCCATGCCATGGCATAGAATCCAGCCGGCGCGCCTCTATCTCATTGGAATCACTTGATTTATCAGAAATTACGCGGCTTTGCCCGCTAAAACCCTCTCCTCCTGGCGCAAACGCGACACGACCGTTTTTGTCGGAAATGGCGAATTCGTGCACGAAAACGGCGTCTAGAACCCCATTTAGGAGCAGATTCGTACGCAAGCGGACAAGATTACGCGTATCCGGCTCGAACGCATGGATCGCACCGAACTCGCCTGTTTGCGCCGCGTGGACGCTGTAGAGGCCGAAATTGGCGCCGATGTCCAGAAAGGTGCCGCAACCCAACTCAGTCGCGAGCGCGAAAAGCCTGTGCCGTTGTGCCGCTTCGTAGTCCCCCCCGAACAGCATCTGCCGGTCAATGTAGTGCCGATGATTGAGGAGCCAGGTCGCCCCACCACGTTCCGCGATCCGAAAGCCCTTCGGATGCCGCCAGTCCGCCAAGCGCCGGCGCAAACTCGTTGTCAGTCGGAAAGTCACACACCGTCCTTTTCGGGTAGTCCACCGTCCTTATCCCGTGGGCTTAACCGATCATCAACCCATTTCGCCCAAACTGCAGCGGTCGTGCTCTAGTCAGGTACGATGCCACCCTGAACTCGGGACGGGGCTGCCGCCTCTTCCCTTTCCTTGCCTGCAAGGTGCCGAAAACAAAGAGTTATTTGGCACGTTCGCGACGCGCGCGATTCGAACCCGGCAGTGACCCGCGTCACTGGGGTTTTGCTAAAAATCCTTAGAATGCAGCCTTACATCAGTGCCTAAGGAAGCACGGGCAACGAAGGCAAGAATCGACGCAATGCGCGGTAAATCTGAAGAAAATGGTAGTAATCTCAAGGCCTTGGCAGGGAACAATCCGGCGCACGCCCGTGGCGCCGGACATCAGTTTTCTTTTGCCGACCTAATGAGGAGATAGAGTCTTGGCAGACGATCGCACCAACGCACCCGACAGCCCCGCCACCGACGATACGGTGATCGCGCCGACCGTTCTAAACGCCGCAGGGATCGAAACACTGACGGTGCCCTACGGCCCGATGCTGTTGAACGCCAACTTCGCGCGTTCCGGCAACGAGCTTCAGCTTACCGGCCAAGCCGGCGAACAGGTCGTTGTGCAAAACTTCTTCGGTGGCGAGATGGCCCCGGTGCTCATGACCGAGGGTGGCGGCAAGATCATGCCGGACGTAGCTGAGTCCCTCGCGGGCCCGGACATCCTCGGCGGTGGCGAAGGCGACGCAACCCTGATGGGACAGAGCGATCAGCCCATCGGTACGGTAGACACGGCCGAGGGCGGCGTTTTCGCGACAAGAGCCGACGGCACGCGAGTCGAACTTAACGAGGGCGACCCGGTCTTCCAGGGCGACGTGTTGGAGACGGACGATGAGGGCGCCGTCAGTCTAACGTTTGTCGACAACACCGAGTTCGCGCTCGATGAGGGCGCCCGGATGGTGTTGGACGAAATGGTGTTCGACGCCCAAACCGGCGAAGGGTCTTCGACGTTCACGGTTGTCCAGGGCGTCTTCACTTTTGTCTCCGGCCAGGTTGCGAAATCAGGCTCCGATGCAATGACCGTGAACACACCGGTCGCCACGATAGGCATTCGCGGCACTAAGGTCGCCATCAAGGCCGGTTCGGAAGACGAAGATACGGTCATCACGCTGCTGCAAGAAGACAGTGGCCACATCGGTGAAATCGCGGTTACCAACGACGCTGGTACGCAGGTGATGAACCAGGCCAACCAGACCACTTTTATTCAGAGCGCGACAATTGCTCCGACGGCGCCGGCCATTCTCCCCTCTGAGCAGCTCCGTAGCATTTTCACTGAAGGTCAAAACGACACTCGCGGGCAGTGGCGCTTCGAAGAAGGCGACGAGAAACGCACCGACGACGCGACCCTTGAAGAGACGATCGAAGACGCGAAAGAAGCAGCCGCCGAAGAGGGCGCTGACGAAGAGGCTGTCGAAAACGCCGAAGCCGCGGCCGAGTTGGCCTTCGAATTGGCATTAGCAGAGGGCGAAGACGAAGAAGCGGCGCTCGAATCGGCTGCGGAGGCTTTCCAGAACGCGTTGATCGACGAGAATGCGGCGGACTCTCTCATCGAGACAGCGGCGGGCGGCGACGACTTTGGCGGTCCGCTCGGCCCCGACGGCAGCACCGAAAGTGTCTTCGACTACGACCCGACCGCCGGCTTTGGCGGTGCGGACCCCGGCCCTGGGACCGCCGGTGGGGCGACTTTTAGCGCCCCTGGGGGGGTTGTGCCGGAAGGCGAGACGCAGACGCAAGCGCCCTTCGATCCAGTGATCCGCGGTGGCGATGGTGCCGACACGTTGATAGGAACCGACGGCGCCGATGAATTCGTGGCGGGTGGTGGCGATGACGTCGTGAACGCGGGTGCCGGCGATTACATCGTCGATGCAGGCACTGGCAACGACACCGTGTATGGCGGTGCCGGCGATGACACAATTAATGGCGGCGCCGGTGACGACACGCTCTATGGCGACGGCGACGACGACACCATTTCCGGCGGCGACGGCAACGACACGATCTTCGGCAACGACGGCGACGACGAGATCGAAGGTGGCGATGGCAACGACATCGCGTTTGGCGGC
>JAYONB010000021.1:28903-30904 GCA_038121105.1 Alphaproteobacteria bacterium
CGACGGCGACGACGAGATCGAAGGTGGCGATGGCAACGACATCGCGTTTGGCGGCGCCGGCTCCGACGATATCGACATGGGCGACGGCGATGATTTCATCGGCACGTCAGACGATGACGGTAGCGACGACAACTACGATGGCGGCGCGGGGAACGACACGGTGTCGTTTGCGACGGATGTCGAAGGCGTCACCGTCAATATGGACGAGGTCGACAACGACGAGTTCGACATCGATGCCAATACGGCCCGTGGCGACGATACTGGCGAAGACACTATTGAGGGGATCGAAAACGTTACGACCGGTTCTGGCGACGATGTCATTATCGGCCAGACTGGCGAAGCGAATGTGATTGATGCCGGCGCGGGCGATGACTTGGTCATCGGTGGCGAGAACGACGACCTTGTCGGTGGCGCCGGCGTCGACACTCTGCGCATTTCGATGACGCGCGACGAATTCGAAAGCCCTGAGTTCCAGGCTGAGGTCGCCGCCTACCGTGCGGATCCCGGCACGCCATTTCATTTCGACTCGATCAACATGGAGGTCGAGTCGTTCGAGCAGCTCCAGATTGAAGTCGACGGCACGATCATTGTCGCCGAGCCACCTACGCTGGAAGTCGGCGACGTTTTCGGCGCAGAGGATACAGCCATCCTGTTAGGCGTGGGCGCTTCGCTCAACGATACCGACGGCGCGGAATCCCTTGAGGTCGAGATCGGCGGTCTGCCCGAGGGATCGACGTTGCACTACATCGACGGTAACGGTGTGGCCCAATCGATCGAGATCACCGAGGGCGACGGCACGGTGATCATATCTGGGGAAACGCAGGCCGTGCTCGACACGCTTGCAGTCACGCCTCCGGAAGGAGACTCGAGCGACTTTGCAATTGAGGTGACGGCAACCGCGGTCGAACTCGACGGTTCGGTATCGTCGGTCTCGGACAGCTTCAACGTCATCGTCAATGGCATTCCCTCGGCGCTACCGGAAACTGTCTCAGGCGACGAGGATGCTGGCGTTTTGACCGGCAATCTCACCGACGACATCGGCGGCGACGGGACGATCGATCCCGACAGCGACGACCTCGCGTTCAGCATCGACGGCGTTACGCCGGATGCCAACGGCGACTACGTCGTTAGCTCGCCCGAAGGCACGCTGACCTTGCATGCCGATGGAAGTTACGAGTTCGCGATTGATTCATCGCTTCAGGGGCTGGACGACGGCGAAAGCGCCGTTGCCGAATTCACCTTCACCGCGACAGACAATGGCCAGCCCATTCTTTCGGACGGCAATACGCTGACCGTTACCGTTACCGGATCCAACGACGGGCCGGTTGCCGAAGTCGCCCTCATCGAAGGAACCGAAGACAGCGGCGTTCTCACTGGCAATCTTGAAGCCTCCGACCTGGACGGCGAATCGCTCACCTTCGGCATTCAGGGCAGCACGCCTGATGCCAACGGAGTCACCACAGTCGATGTCGAAGGTAGCGTGGACGGATCGAAGGTCACGATCGGTCAATTGGTTGTTCAGCCGGACGGCAGCTATGCATTTACGCCCGACAACGATGCCCTTCAGGGTTTGAGCGTCGGCGACGCCGTCACGGCCAGCTTCGCATTTACGGCCAGCGACGGAACCGAGACCACTTCGGCGGTTTTGGAAATTACGCTGACGGGTACCGACGATGGGCTGGTCGCCCTGGCAGAAACGGTCGAGGGTGGCGAGGATGACGGCACGCTCACGGGCAACCTGGAGGCCACAGATGCCGATTCGGAAAGCCTCACGTTTGGTTTAGCCGCCGGCGAAGACGGCGAAGGTCAATACGGCACGCTGACGGTCAACCCGGACGGCTCGTACAGCTTCGATATTGCCGAAGCGGCACAGGGTCTGGACGACGGCGAATCGGCAGTCGAGCCCTTCACCTACGAAGTGACCGATGGTGACGTGACCACCACCGAGACGGTCACGGTGACCATCACCGGTTCGAACGACGGCCCGGTGGCGAGCGCCGA
>JAYONB010000022.1:0-26161 GCA_038121105.1 Alphaproteobacteria bacterium
TTCTCCGCCGCCGCCTTCTCCGCCGCCGCCTTCTCCGCCGCCGCCTTCTCCGCCGTCGGGTGGTGGCGGCGCGCTGCCTTCGAGTCCGCCAAGGGCGGCGTTCAATTGTGCTGGCGTTGCAGGGGTGGGGTTTGACGGTGGCGCGTCCGGGTCGTCAGCCGAAACCGTAAACCCGGGACGGGATACGGCCTGAGCGCCGCCGGCCGTCCCGACGGTCATTTGATCGCCGAACAAGAACGTCGCTTGCGTGGCGCCGTTTGGTGCAACGTTTACAAGGGCGATCCCGCCGCGAATACCGATCACGGCGGTCGGCGTCTTCAAGGTGACGGGCGTGCGTTTACTGATTTTCCCGCCGACGAGGCGGAAGATGCCTTTTGCGGCGGTAAGAGCAATCTTTCCGGTTCCTGTATCGGGGTCGAACACGAACTCGTCGAGCACGACGTCGGAATTAGGGCCTACGGTGAAGGCGCTCTCATCGAGGAAGAGCATCTGAGCCTGGCCACCAGCCGAGGTCACGATGCGCTCGTCAGCAAGGACGTTGACCCCAACTTGAAGGGTTCGCGATTCTGCTGCCGGTGGCGTGCCTTCCGCTTGTGGATTTACCGCCGCGGCAACACCAATTTCATTACCGGATTGTGCGGTGGCTTCCGCCGCAATCGAACCGAAAAGGACGCAAAGTATGGCCAACCCAAATCTCGTGTTGCCGCTCATGGTCTGGTCTCCTTTGTTCGTCAGAAGCGCCTCGATGCGCCTAGCGTGAATGCTGCGGAGTGGTTCTCGAAATTCGGCAGGCTGCTATCGATGGTAGACCGTTGGAAAGTGCTAACGATCGTCCAGTTCTGAGAAACCGGAACGGCGCCAGTGATCGACCAGTTCCATTCCTGGTCCTGGCGTTTGCGGTTGGGGTCAACGGTCGGGTTCGGGGAATTGTACCGACTCAGGGAACGGGTAATGCTGGCGGTGACGCTGGCCGGGCCGTCTTCGAGCGCTTCAAGAGAAATCAATTGGGTAAAACTGGTGCCGATCTGGTACTCGCGAAAGGCGTTGAACGTTTCCTTAGCTTCTTGGCTCGCGGCAGAAAAGCGCAGAGCAACCTGTTGTGTTTCGGTCAGGACATAGGTCGCGTTGGCCCGAAGCGAGTTCTCGACGCCGGTTTGTTGGGACGCGTTGAGCCGGTTTGAGTCGTTCCGGAAATGCTCCGATTTGCGTTCAAAGTTGAGGGTCGCCCGCAGCCGTTGCGAGAACGGGATAACCATGTTGGCACCGAATCCGACGGTAAATTGGTACCAAGAGTCCTGAAGGTAGACCATGTTCCCGAGCACATATGGCTTCAGCGTGGTGCCAGGGAGGGCGTTCTGCAGGAACGGTCCTCGGATCCCCGTTTGGGCCTCAAAGAAGACAATATCGAGTTGTTTTTGGCGATCTTGTTCCGACACATACAAAGTAGCGGAACTCTCAATGATCTCGTTTCGCTGCGTGAGTAGGTCGTAGCTGTGGTTCAGCTGTACCGAAACGAAGTAGTTGCGATCCGATTTGTTGGTGAACTCGTCATCAAGGGTTGCGGCGTTGCCATTGGCCAGGACGTTGGGGCTGTTCGGGCCGGCGTTCGCGTTGTCGGAATACCGTGCGCCGAGGAAGACCGAGCCACTTAGGCTACCTCGAGTAAGCCGGCTGTCGATTTCAGCAAGGAAGACTTGCACCCGATCCTGCACTTCTTGCGGTGCATCGGGGCTCTGGAGGACCCGGGTCAGATAGCTGCGCGCGATGGCGTAGGAGCCGATCCGAAAATAGAGAACGCCCAATTCCAACCGAACGCGCGGGAGGTCCGGGTTGATAAGGAGCATGCGTTCCAAGGCGCTGATCGCGGCTTCGAAGTTGCCTTTCCGAACGGCGAGCTCGGCAAAACGAAAGGATTTATCGAGGTTGCCCGGATCGCGAAACAGCTCTTGAAATGCCCGGTCATAAGCCGCATGGAGGTCGGGGTCGTCCGACTCGGCGGCTTGTTGTGCCAATGCGCCCCAAGAGAGCATGAGCTCGACCAAAAGGAGTGCTGCCAGGCGCAACGCCCGTGTCACAAAAAAATGCATGTTCTACAACGCCTTAGAAAAGAAATGCCTAGTGACCACTAGGTCGCGCCCTGAAACCAGCCCTACGGCATATTCCATATTAGAGGCAATACGATAGCAAGCGTCTCTTGAGTCCTGGCTTGATTTGAAGCGACGGTCTACTGCGCGCAAAACCTACGTGTCCGGCCCTGGGCACCTATTTCTCAAAACTTGACGTTTACGTCAACGCAACCTACGTTTTAATCATGGAAGAAACCTACACCATTCAGCGGCTCGCTAAGGAATTCCGGGTGACATCGCGAACCTTGCGATTCTACGAGTCAAAAGATCTCCTCCACCCCACGCGGGTGGGCACGACGCGCGTCTTCAGCCATAGGGACCGTGGTCGTCTGATTCTCATTCTGCGCGGGAAACGTCTTGGGTTCAGCTTGGCTGAAATCAAAGAGATGCTGGACCTATACGACCTCGGCGACGGGCAGGTTGAACAGCTTCGGGTCACTCTCGAAAAGGCTCGCCGACGGATGCGTGAGCTCGAGACTCAGCGTGAAGATATCGATGCCGCGATGGTCGAGTTGCAAGATGGCTGTCGCCAGATCGAAAGCCTGCTCGCTGAGAAAGGCGTCGACGGACAAGAGGCGGCCGAGTGACCTACAGCCAAACGGTCCGCGGGCAAAACTTTTACGATCTGGACACTAATCTCCAGAGCGTTCTCTCGCGGGCTCTTGGCAACGAGCTTGATCGGTGGACACCTCACTTGGAGGCATTCGGCGACTGGGTCGGGGGCGCCGTCGACATCCAGGCTGAATATACTCACCGGTCCGCGCCACCGACCTTGGAGCCCTATGATCGGCACGGACAGCTGACGAACCACATCAGGCACAACTCCCTTTGGGATCAGGTCGCCGCCGAGGTGTATGAACGTGGTGCCGTTGGGCTTAACTATAACGAGACACCGGCGCCGTACACGATCACCTTTGCGATCGGTTATCTGTTGTCCCAAGCGGATGTTTCTCTTCACTGCCCGGTGACTATGACCGGGGCGGTTGCCTATGTGCTCGACCGTTTTGCGCCCAAAGAAATACGCGATCGGTATCTCTCCGAGCTTGTACGGATGGATGGCGAAGCACTCACCGGCGGGACGTGGGCCACGGAGCTGCATGGCGGCAGCGATGTCGGTGCGACGACCACCATTGCCCGGACCGAAGAAGATCACGTCCGATTGACCGGTCTAAAATGGTTTGTCAGCAACACCAAAGGCGGATTGGCGTTGGCGACGGCACGGCCGCCAGGGGCGCCGGACGGCTCGAAAGGGCTCGGCCTTTATCTCGTGCCGACTCACGTCGATGGAACCCCGAACTCGTTTCGGATTCGTCGCCTAAAGGACAAGTTGGGAACCATCGGTGTCCCGACTGGCGAGGTCGACCTGCTAGATGCCTGGGCGCTCGAGGTCGCACCGCCGCCTCTCGGGTTCAAATTGATGATGGAGGCGCTGGGGTTCAGTCGCATCCATAATGCGGTGGCGGGTGCCGGGTTGGGGCGGCGCGCATTCCTGGAGGCTGTTTCGTACCTGAGTCACCGCGACGCTTTCGGTCAAAATGTTCTGAATTATCCGATGATGCAGGACGAGATTCTCGAGATGTTGGTGCGCCTGGAGTCCGGCACGGCAATGGCATTTGCGGCGGCTCAGGCTTTTGACGCCGCGCATGTTACCGACCTGGACGACGAAACCCCGGCACGGGCGTGGCTTCGATTGACGACGGCGTTGGCCAAGTACCAGACCGCTGAGGACGCAAACGTCTTGGCCCGCGCGGCCATCGAGTTGATCGGTGGCAATGCCTATACCTACGACTACGTGACGCCGCGCTTGCTGCGAGACGCGCAGGTGCTGACTGTTTGGGAAGGGCCCGCCAATATTCAGGCGCTAGAAGTGCTGCGCATGATCGGCAACCGGGCTCCTGGCTTCGAGGCGATGGCCGAACGGGTTGCAGCAGCTGTAGAATCCGCCCCGGCGTCACTTGCTGATGTTGCGCAACGGCTTGAAGGCGCACTGCAGAGTTGCCGTGATGCCGTCGCCCATGTCCAAACTGATCCGGTGGAAGCGCAGCGGCACGCACGCCGCTTGATGGTTCTGCTCAGCGATACGTTGGGTGGTGCCTTGTTGCTCGATGAAGCAACAAATGACCTGGAGCACGGTGATGCGCGGAAGGCGTTGGTCCTGCACCTCTTTATGAATAAGCGTTTTCCAGAAACGACCGACCGTGGAATCGGGCCGGGTCGGGACTGGGTGGGGCGCCATTTCAATGCGTTGATCGAAAGCAAGCCGATTGATGCGGATCGTCATCTACTGCGCGCGGTCGGGTAGCCGCGGCATACTCACAAGGAGAGACCTCGATGAAGAATGTCGTGATTGCAGGCTATGTGCGTTCACCTTTCCACCTTGCGCGCAAAGGTGACTTGGCCAAGGTCCGGCCAGACGAGATGGCCGGGCAGGTTGTTAAGGCCCTGATCGACCGTACGGGCGTCAACCCTGAGGACATCGAAGACCTCATCATGGGCTGTGCCTTTCCGGAAGGTGAGCAGGGGTTCAATGTGGCCCGCATCGTCGACTTTCTCGCCGATCTACCCATAACCGTGGCCGGCACGACGGTGAACCGTTTCTGCGGTTCGTCGATGCAATCGATCCACATGGCCGCTGGTGCGATTCAAATGAACGCCGGCGAGGTCTTCGTTTGCGCTGGGATCGAGTCGATGACCCGGGTGCCGATGGCCGGGTTTAATCCCTCGCCAAGCCCCAAGCTCTATGAAGAGCACCCGGAGGTTTACATCTCGATGGGCGAGACGGCTGAGAACGTTGCGCGTAAGTACAACATCGATCGTGGTCGGCAAGAAGAATTTGCGGTGCTGAGCCAGAATAAGGCGGCGGCCGCGCGCGAAAGCGGCAAGCTCAAGGAGGAGATCGCCCCGATCGAGCAAGGGAGCCTGCGCGTCGAAGAGGACGGATGCATCCGTCCTGAAACAACTGCAGAAGTCCTGGCCGGACTCAACCCGGCATTCGATGAGAACGGCACCGTCACGGCTGGGACATCGTCGCCGTTGACCGACGGCGCTTCTGCCGTGCTGGTTTGCAGCGAGGACTATGCTAAGGCGAACGGTCTCGATGCTATTGCCCGTATTCGCAGCATCGCCGTCTATGGTTGTGCGCCTGAGACCATGGGCATGGGGCCGGTCGGGGCGACCCAAAAAGCCTTGGATCGAGCCGGAGTCACGATTAACGACATCGACGTGATCGAGTTGAACGAAGCGTTCGCCGCCCAAGCGCTTGGTGTGATCGACCAAGCCGAGATCGATATCGAGAAGGTCAACCTTGATGGTGGTGCCATCGCGCTTGGTCATCCGCTCGGGGCCACGGGTGCGCGGATTACCGGGAAGGTGGCGAGCCTGATGAGGCGGGAGGGTAAGAGCTTGGGCCTTGCTACCCAATGCATCGGTGGTGGTCAGGGAATCGCAACTATTCTCGAAGCGGCCTAATAAACCGAAAACACGTAATTAGACCGCCGCGTCGCGGCAGGGTGGAAAGATGAGTGAAATCAAAAAGGTAGCGGTGTTGGGCGCCGGCGTCATGGGTGCCGGCATCGCTGCGCAAATCGCCAACGCAGGTGTTCCGGTGGTGCTTCTCGATATCGTGCCGGAGGGTGCCAAGGACCGCAGTGCCGTTGCGAGGAACGCGATCGCCAGAATGTTCAAGACGAGCCCCGCGCCACTCATGCATCGGCGAAACGCGAAGAACATTACCGCAGGAAACCTAGAGGATGATCTTGGGCTCCTCGGGGATTGCGACTGGATTTGCGAAGCTGTCTTGGAAAACGTCGACGTCAAGCACGACGTGTACAAAAAGGTCGACGCCCATCGAAAGAAGGGCGCTATCGTCACCTCCAACACTTCGACAATTCCGCTCGGGAACTTGCTTGAGGGCATGCCGGAGGCGTTCGCGACCGACTTTGCGGTCACCCACTTCTTCAATCCGCCTCGTTATATGCGGCTTCTCGAAGTCGTCGCTGGCCCCAAAACGCGGCCCGACGCGATCGAGACCCTGCGTGCCTTTGGCGACATTCGTCTTGGCAAAGAGGTCATCGATTGCAACGACACCCCCGGGTTCATTGCCAATCGATTGGGTATTTTCTGGAGCATGGTGGCGACCCAGCAGGCCTACGACTTAGGCCTTACTGTTGAAGAAGCCGATGCCATCGTGGGGCGGCCCATGGGCATTCCCAAAACGGGCATTTTCGGCCTAATGGATCTCACGGGGATCGATCTGAAGGATCACGTCTTAGGGTCGATGGCCTCGCTGCTCCCGAAGACAGATGCATTTCACGGTCAGTTCGACACGGACCACCCCCTGAATACGTTGACCGACAAGATGGTTGCGGACGGTTACACGGGTCGCAAAGGGAAGGGTGGTTTCTATCGGTTGATTCGCAACGGCGCCGAGAAAAAGAAAGAAGGAATCGATCTCAAAACCGGTGCATACCGCGCCACGGTCAAGGCTACCCTTGGAAGTGTCGAGGCCGGACGGAAGGGTCTCCGGGCTTTGGTCGAGTTTGATGACCGCGGCGGCTCCTACGCGTGGGCGGTATTGTCTAACGTCCTCAAATACGCCGCCGACCTGATTCCGGAGATCGCCGACAACATCGTGTCGGTCGATAACGCGATGAAGGCAGGCTATGCGTGGAAGTACGGTCCGTTCGAGCAAATCGACCAGCTCGGGACGGCCTATTTCGCAGAAAGATTGGAAAAAGACGGGCTCGAAGTACCGGCCTTGATCAAAACCGCGGCAGGTCGGCCGCTTTATCGCGAAGAAGGCACGGTGCGCCAATTCCTTGGCCTTGACGGGTCCTATTACGATGTCGAGATCGCTGACGGGGCTTGGATGTTGGCCGACATCAAGCGAGGCAAGGAACGGATCGCCGGTAACGGATCGGCCAGTATCTGGGACTTGGGCGACGGTGTGGCCTGTCTCGAGTTCCACAGCAAAATGAACTCGATCGATTCCGGCACCATTGAGATGGTCAAGAAGGCTGCCAAAATCGACAAGAAGGGCTTCAAGGCCCTGGTCATCAACAATGATGCCGACAACTTCTCCGTTGGCGCCAATGTCGGGCTCGGCCTGTTTGCCGCCAACACGGCAATTTGGCCCGTCCTCGAAATGAGCATCAAGGAAGGGCAAGACGCCTATATGGCGCTCAAGTATGCGCCGTTCCCCGTTGTGGCGGCGCCGGCTGGCATGGCGTTGGGGGGCGGCTGCGAAATCTGCCTTCATGCCGACGCTATCCAGGCCCACGCCGAACTCTACATGGGTCTCGTTGAGGTAGGCGTCGGATTGATCCCCGGTTGGGGTGGCTCCAAGGAGATGGTCTTGCGCAACGTCGCCAACAAGAAGCGTCCGGGAGGTCCTATGCCACCCGTTGCCGAGGCATTCCAGACGATCGGCCTAGCCAAGGTCTCCAAATCTGCCGCTGAGGCGCGCGACCTCTTGTTCCTTCGCGATAGTGACGCGATCACCATGAATCGACGGCGCGTTTTGTCCGACGCCAAGGTGAAGGCCTTGGCTCTTGCGAATAACTACGTACCCCCGGAAAAAGATATTGAACTCAACTTGCCGGGACCGACGGCCCGTGTCGCATTGGATATGGCGGTTGCCGACCTTGCGAAATCTGGCAAGGCGACGCCGCACGATGTCACGGTGTCTCATGAACTTGCGACTGTATTGTCGGGCGGCGAAACGGACGTCACCGAGACCGTCACCGAGAAAGATCTGCTCTCGCTTGAGCGCGCGGCAATGGCGCGCCTGTTCCGAATGTCACCGACGCTTGACCGTATAGAGCACATGCTCTCGACCGGTAAGCCTCTTCGCAATTGATTCCACGAGGACTTTCGTCATGCCGACCTATCAAGCGCCACTCTCCGACATGCGATATCTACTCAACGATTTCCTTGAAATCGGTCGCTACGACAATCTTCCTGGATTTGCCGAGGCGAGCGGTGACATCGTCGACGCGATTCTCGAGGAGGGTGCCCGGCTGACTCAAGAAGTTCTTCATCCATTGAACCAATCGGCCGATGAAGAAGGGTGCCACTGGACCAAAGACGGTGTCACTACGCCGGAGGGTTTCAAAGAAGCTTACAAGACTTTTGTCGAAGGAGGGTGGCCCGCACTGACTTGCGAGCCGGAACATGGCGGGCAGGGGTTGCCCAATGTCCTGGGTGTCGCGTTCTCCGAAATGATCATTTCGGCCAATATGTCCTTTGGAACCTACCCTGGCCTCGCGCGAGGCGCCTACCAAGCTATCAAGAAGACCGGGTCAGAAGAACAAAAGGCACTGTACCTGCCCAAGCTTGCAAGCGGCGAGTGGGGTGGGACCATGAACTTGACCGAACCACACTGTGGCACGGACCTTGGCCTCTTGCGCACCAAGGCCGAGCCGCAGGCTGACGGTAGTTACAAGATTAGCGGCACAAAGATTTTTATCTCGGCCGGGGAACACGACCTGACAGCGAACATCATCCACCTTGTCTTGGCGCGCCTCCCCGATGCGCCGGAGGGTATTCGCGGTATTAGTCTGTTTATCGTTCCAAAGGTCCTAGTGAACGAGGATGGCACTCTCGGCGCCCGCAACGGGGTCACTTGTGGGTCCATTGAACACAAGATGGGGCTTAAAGGCTCGGCGACATGCGTCATGAACTACGACGAAGCGACCGGGTACCTTATCGGCGAGCCCAACAAGGGCATGCGTGCGATGTTCGTCATGATGAACGAGGCGCGTCTTGGCGTCGGCGTTCAAGGATTGGGTTTGTCTGAAGTTGCCTACCAGAACGCCGCAACGTATGCGAAGGAGCGGATACAAGGTCGGTCTCTTGCCGGCGCGGTCCACCCGGACAAGGCAGCCGACCCGATCATCGTGCACCCTGATGTCCGACGGATGCTGTTGAATGCCCGTGCCTTTAACGAAGGTGCTCGCGCGTTGGCCATGTGGACAGCGCTGCATATCGATCTTTCGGAACGGCATCCCGACGAGTCCGTTCGCAAGGATGCCGACGACTTGGTGGGTTTGGTTATGCCGGTCGTAAAAGCTTTCCTGACTGACACCGGGTTCGAGTCGGTCAATCTCGCGTTGCAGTGTTTTGGCGGACACGGCTACATCCGAGAACACGGGATGGAACAGTTTGTCCGCGACGCTCGCATCACGCAGCTCTACGAGGGTACCAGCGGCATTCAGGCGCTCGACCTCGTAGGTCGCAAGCTGCCGCAAGGCACGGGCCGTTTACTGCGCCAGTTCTTCCATCCGGTTGATCAGTTCATTCAGGAAAACGCCGAGGATAAGGATCTCGGTGATCTCGTGATGAACCTGGCCAAGTCGTTCGCGCGACTGCAACAAGCGACGGCGTGGATCGCGGAGAATGGTCTTAAGGACCCGATTCAGGCAGGTGCTGCGTCATCCGACTATCTGAAGATGTTTGGGTTGGTTGCGCTTGGTTTCATGTGGGCGCGCATGGCCAAGGTCAGCATGGCGAAGATTGCAGCTGAGGAGGGTGAACGGGCTTTTCACGAAAACAAGGTCAAACTGGCGCGCTACTACATGACGAAGGTGATGCCAGATACCTCGTCGCTTCTGTCCAAGATCATGTCGGGTGCGGACCCGCTTATGACCTTTGACGAAGAGGCGTTCTAGGAAGGCGCTCGCGCTAACCTGATCTTTCGGTCCAGCTCGGTTTTCGTTTTTCGAAGAACGCGTTGAGCCCTTCGCGGCCATCGCCGTCGCGGCTACCTTTGGCGACGATTCGGCCGCCTTCGTCCAGCAATAGGGAAAGTGGGGTCTGTCCGACCTTGGCGATGAGCGATTTCGATTGTGCGATCGCCGTGGGAGAGCGTCCTTTGATTTGATCCAAGACGTTTCGGAGAGCCGCCTCTGCTTGTGCTTCATCATCACATAGGTATGACACCAAGCCCGCGCGATACATTTCAGTCCCGTCGACCGCATCGCCTGTCACGACGAGGCGCCGTGCGTAATGTGCGCCCAGCCGATTGGTGACAAAGGGAATAATTTGCGCGCCGGGCAGCCCGAAGCCCGTTTCGGGCATGGCGTAGGTCGAGTCTTTTTGGGCGATCACCACATCGGAAGCGCAAATAAGGCCAAACCCGCCACCGCGCGCGGCGCCTTGCACAACTGAAATCACGGCCTGCGGTGCATTGTCGACCATGGTCAACAAATCGCCAAAGCGTCGATTGACCTCGTAGAGCGCGTCAGGTTCGCCCGGCGGAGGTGGATCGATTGCGTCGGTCATGTCCTTCAGGTCGCCACCGGCACAAAAGTGTTTTCCAGCACCTCGAAGAATGATGGTCGCGATGTCCCGTCGGCCCGATACGGCATCGAAGACAGCCGTAAGTTCCAACGCCATCTCGGCGCTCATTGCGTTTCTCGCATCAGGCCGATCGAGGGTGATCGTCAAATGAAACCCTTCTTGCCGCAGCGTCAACCATGTGCAGTCTGGAAGAGTGGCTGTCATATCGTTGCCTCGCCGTAGTTTGATGCCGCGTGGTTTGGTACCTTGGTCGCGTGCGCCGCACGTTTCCGGGGAAGGAGAATACTATGGATTTAGATGAAGTGACCGAAGGTCTCCGGGCTCGAGTCGGCGACAATGGGGGAATCGACGCGACGATCAAATTCGACTTTGGTGAGGACGGCATCATCTTCTTTGACGGGGAGAGTACGCCGAACACCGTGACAAACGAGGATCGCGAGGCCGACTGCACCATCACGATCTCGCTGGAAAATTTTTTGAAGCTTGTCGACGGCGACCTCAACCCGACCACTGCGTTCATGATGGGTAAGCTCAAAATCGATGGCAGTATGGGAATCGCGATGAAACTTCAGGGCCTGTTGGGTTAGCCCGCGACCTTTCGCGTTTCGACGAACTTCCAGACGCCGCTTGCCGTCGCGATCAGTCGATCGCCATCGGCCAAAACCTGCGCCTTCGCGAACACGAGCGTTCGAGTTTTCCGGACAATCTCGGGAACGGCCTCGATCCATTCGCCCAAACGGCCTCCGGCGACAAAGTCGACATTGAGGCTGACGGTGACGAAGGACGTCCCGCCGTCAACGCTGCGAAAGATATTGAACCCGATGGCGTGATCGGTCAGCGCCATGATCAAGCCACCATCCACGAGACCGTGGGGGTTTTGATGCTTCGGTGCGGCCCTGAGGCCAAGTCGCCACGGCGGCCCGGTCTCGCTCGCGTAAATCGGGCCCATCGTACTATTGAAGCTATCGTCCGGCGCGCGAGCACCGAACCCATCAGGTGGATTTGGCATCATCGATCTCGCTGTCGCGTTCTCTCAACCGAACGCCGCGAGCGCTTGCTTCGCGATGTCTTCGCCCCACTCAGGTATCATGTGACCGCCATCGGCGACTTCGTAGGCCGGCGGGCAATTGCGGATCAATGCCTGAAGTTTGGTCATCGTTGCTGGGCCCATTACGGGGTCTTGCATGCCGATGGCCATGAAGGTCTTCCCCGCCCAGTCGTTTTTCCAAAATGCGCGGGCTTGCCGCGAAACGGTGGCGCCGTCGTCGTCAGGGGCCTCGGGAACGATATTGGGGAAACGGCGCAACACGCCTTTGTAGGTCTTGTCGGGAAAGGGCGCGCCGTAGGCATCGTATTCGGCTTGGCTCAGGTGAGGGGCCATGCGCGTGAACAGCTTGGGCACATTGAGGTCGTCTTGGGTGTTCGACCAATCGCGCCAGGCGACAAAGCCTTTGCTCAGTGGCTCATCACCGGTAGTGAGCGCCGTGTTCATCACGAGCAGCCGCGAGAAACGGTCGGGCATATCCATTGGCAGTGTGAGGCCAAGTATTCCGCCCCAGTCCTGGCACACAAGGGTGACGTTCTTGAGGTCCATCCGTTCAATAAATGCCAGGAGGACATCGCGGTGGTAGGAGAACGTGTGCGTCGCGTCATCGACGGGCTTATCTGATTTGCCGAACCCCGGCAAATCCGGTGCAACCGCGCGGTGGCCTGCGGCGACGAAGACAGAGATCATCTTTCGGTAGAGATAGGACCAGGACGGGTTCCCGTGTAGGCAGAGGAACACCTCTTTGGCATCGCCGGGGCCCTCATCCACATAATGAAGTCGCGTGCCCTCGATCCCCTTCAAGTCTTCCAGGTAGTTCGGCTGAAACGGGTAGCCCGGCAGGTCGGCGAAACGTTGTTCCGGGGTGCGTAGCAAATCGGGGCTCATGGGCTCTCCACGTTGGTGTTTCGCTCGGTATTTCGCGGTAGACGGGTCCCGCAGTATATATGGGTCGGCGTGATTGGGCGTGCGCACGCGGCAGTGAACCGCCGGGCGCTGTCATTTCGCCTCATTTTTGCCTAGAATTCTTCGATTAATCTGCGTGTTAGGCCGAAAAGATAACACGATGTCTGAACCAGTTGAAGAAGACGAAGACAAGCAAGGTTGGCTCAAGGACCTCCTGAAGCCGCTTCGCGCGAGCTATCGCGAGGTGTTCTTGATGTCGTTATTCATCAACCTGCTCGCTCTCGCGGTGCCGATCTTCACCATGCAGACCTACGACCGGGTGATCAACTCGGAAGGTGTTGTCACGCTGTGGGGTCTGGTCGTCGGCATGATCTGCGTGGTGTTTTTCGACCTGATCCTAAAGCAAACCCGCAGCCGGCTCATGCAGCGCACCGCATTGCGCATTGACGTCAGTTTGGGCAACCGCCTTTTCAATAAGATTCTCTCGGTGCCCCTACCGATGTTGGAAAACCGCGCCACATCTTTCTGGACGGCGCTGTTTCGCGATGTTGAGGTTGTGCGCAACACGAGATCGGGTCCATCAGCGGTGTTGCTGACCGATTTGCCGTTTGCGATCTTCTTTCTTGTTCTCGTCGCGATCATCGCGACCCCGATCTTTTGGGTTCCGCTGATTATCTTGCCGACGTTCATCATTCTGGCATGGCGCTCGGCGGCGACGTTGAACGCCGCCAACGCGGCGGAACGCAAGACCGGTTACGACCGTGACGCTATGGTCGCGGAAATGATCGCGGGGCGGACCACGGTCAAAGCCCTCGCGTTGGAAGAGTCCATTCGACCTCTTTGGGAAGATAAGCACGCGGCGACGATCGAAGATTCCATGCACCGTGGTCGCAAATCCGACACCTTCGGCAACTACGGCGCCTCCCTGACGATGATCACCACCGTCTCGATGACCACGGTTGGGGCGCTGGCGATCATCAATCACGACATGACCATGGGCTCGCTTATCGCGGCCAACATGCTGATGGGGCGAATTCTGGGGCCTTTCAATCAGCTGGTGGGGTCGTGGCGGAACTACGCGTCCTACCGGCAGGCGGTGAAGCGCTTGAGTGAAGTCTTCGTCGTTGCCGACGATCGGCAAGAGGTTGACGTCGAACTTGGCCGCCCCGAAGGCCAACTCACGCTGGAGAATGTGACGTTTGCGTACAGTGAAGATGCCCAGCCGACCATCAGTGACGTCAAGCTCCAGATACGACCGAACTCCTTCATTGCGGTGATGGGGCCGAATGGATCGGGAAAGACGACTCTCATCAAGTTGATTCTCGGCCTCTACAAGCCACAGAAGGGGCGCGTTCTCCTGGATGGCGCCGATATTTCTCAGTTCACCCGTAAGGAACTTGCGAAGTGGTTCGGCTACGTACCGCAAGAAATCTTCCTTTTTAACGGCTCGATTCGCGAGAATATCGCAAAAGCTAATCCGGAGGCTAGCGACGACGACGTCGTGCGCGCCGCAAAAATGGCGGGGGTTCATCCCTTTTTGATTGATCTCCCGGATGGGTACTCGACCGATATTGGCGAAGCGGGCCGCTTGCTACCCGGCGGGCTGCGACAGCGGCTCGCTATCGCGCGCGCATTCTTGGCCGATCCCCCCATCCTGGTGATGGACGAACCGTCGAGCAACTTGGATCGCGAGGGCGAGGCGGAGTTGGTGCGCCTGCTCCAAACCCTTGCGCGAGACCACACCGTAATTGTCATCACCCATAGTCAGAATCTGCTGCAGTCCGCAGGCCAAATTTTGGTATTGCAAAAGGGCAAGGTAGTGAAGGCCGGCCCGCCACAAGAAGTGCTCGCAGATCTAACCCGCAAGGTTGGCGCGACTCCAACAAAGGAATCGCCGGGTGCGAAACCGCGACAACCACATCAAGCCGGCGAAAGTCAGCGAAAGCCGGCCAGTCCGCCGCGACCCGCACCCAAAACAGCACCCAAGCCGAAGCGTCCGGCGCAACCGGTAACGCCCGAGGTTGTCTCGGCGCCCGACGTCGAGGACGGGGATGCCGTGGAGATCGAGATGGCCGGCGAGGAAGCTGCCGTTGCGCCGCCAAAATCTGCGAAGGCCGAAAAAACAGCGCCGACCGACGAGGCTCCACCCAACAATGTGCGAGAACTCCGACCAGGGACCAATCGTGTGCGAAAAGTCTCGACCGCAGGTAAGCGCCAAGACCAATCAGGGGCAGCCAAGCCGGCACCACCTGTGGCAGCCAAAAAACCGGTCAAACAAGCTGCCCGTCCTGCGGCCCCTGCGAAGACCGCGCCCAAAGTGATCCCCCAGGCCGCGTCGCCTAAGGCAGCGCCGTCGCGGCCCTTGGACGCTGCAGCTCGGCGGCGCCTCGCACAACGCAAACAAGCCGAACGGAATCGCGCGTGACAAAACTCGACGATCTCCTCAAGAAAAACCCGGTGCCGGGTTGGCGGGTGTTCGCGTATATCGTGATATTTCTGCTAACCAGTGGAATCGGGTGGGCCTACTTCACTGAGCTTGAGCAGGTCGCCGTCGCCCAAGGTATTGTCGTTCCGGCCGGTCAGATCAAAACGGTGCAGCATCTTGAGGGCGGGATCGTCCAAACGATCAATGCCAAAGAGGGCGATCGGGTCTCGGAGGGGCAAGAGCTCCTGCAACTTGTACTGGGGGCCCAGAACCTCAATCGTGAGGAGATTCAAGCGCGGATTGACGGCCTGACGCTGAAGCGCGTGCGGCTCGAAGCCGAAGCGAGCGGTGACGATCTTCGGTTGCCCTTGGATATCGCCGAACGCCAGCGCGACATTGCCAACTCCGAACGCCGGACATATGCCGGTCGGCGGAGCGAATTAGAAAGTACCCTGCGCGGGCTCGAAGGACAGGTCACCGAACGAGAACTTGAGGTCAAAGAGTTTCAGGCGCAGAAGGCCTCCCTTGAGCGCGAATTGGGGCAACTCGGCGAAAAGTTCAGGATATCAGCCGGGCTTCTTAAGGATGGACTGACCACACGCGTCGAACATCTAGAGATCGAACAAGAGATCGAAAAGCTCAAGGGGCAGATCGAAGTCATCGACGTGGCGGTGCCTAGGACGCGGGCTGCGCTTGAAGGTGCTCGCGAACGGCTCAAGGAGGAACGGCTCAAATTCCAGAGTTCCGCGAATAGTGAACTTGGTCAGATCGACCAAGAGCTGGCCCGGGCACGCGAGCAACTTCAGCAGGCAACGCGGCAAGCCGATCGAACGGTGATCACCAGCCCGATCGATGGCGTTATCAAGAAACTTTACATCAATACGCTTGGCGGTGTCGTTCAGCCCGGCGAGATCATCATGGAGATCGTGCCCTCCGGCCAAGCGCTGCTTATAGAAGCAAAGCTTGATCCCAAAGAGCGCGGTTTCATCGAAGAGGGTCTGCCGGCTTTGGTGAAGGTATCTACCTACGATTTCGTCAGATACGGGGGGCTGGACGGGCGCGTATCACAAATCGCCCCCGACGCGACCGTCGATGAAAAGGGCAATTCCTTTTATCGCGTAGTTGTTGAAACCGATAAGAACTACCTGGGCGCCAGCGAGAGTGAATTTCCCATTCTGCCGGGGATGGTCGCATCGGTGGATATCAAAACCGGCACTCAATCGGTTGCCGAGTTTCTTATCCGCCCGGTCCTCAAGCTGCGTTCCGAAGGCTTTCGTGAGCGCTAGACGTTATTTCGACGTGGCGACGAAAACGCCGTCCCATTCCTTCGGCGGCGGATCCCATTTGTAGAGCGCCATCCGTTCGCTGTAGAGCTCGTATAGAACGCTGAGGTCGACGCCCGCTTTGTGAGCCGCTTCGTTGCATTCTGGTAACATTGCTTCAGCGTCGTCCCACTTCTGACTGCGGTAGATCTTCAGCATATTGTCGTGTTTTTCGATCAAAGCCTGGTACGCCGGATCGGCTTTCATCGTGGCGTCTCCCAGCAAGGCATAGATCCGGACAGCTTCTTCTTTGCCCTTTACTGCGATCAGGTCCAGTTCGATCGTCGCGAAGTCTGGAACATCCGCCTGGGTTTCTTCACCGATGACGATGTTGACACCGTAGTTCTTCGACTGCCCTTCCAGACGGGACGCGAGATTGACCGCGTCGCCGAGAACCGAGTAGTCGAAACGCTTTTCTGACCCCATGTTGCCGACGACGCACTCGCCGGTATTGATCCCAATCCCGATCCGAATCGGGTGGAATTGCCGGTTCTCCGCTTTAGCTTCTTCTTCGATTTGATTGTTGAGTTTGGGTAGGAACTCGAACATCGCAAGCGCCGACTCGCAAGCGTGTCGGTAATGTGCGGGATCATCGAGAGGTGCATTCCAGAACGCCATGATGCAATCGCCCATGTACTTATCGATCGTGCCCTGGCGCTCCATGATGATGTCGGTCATCGGCGTCAGGAACTTGTTGATCAACTTCGTTAGCCCCTGCGGATCCGTCTTGAAAGTCTCAGAGATGGCCGTAAACCCGCGGATGTCGCAGAAGAGAAACGTCATGCTCCGCATCTCGCCGCCCAGTTGAAGGCGGTCGGGATCGTCGGCCAATTGTTCGACGAGGGCAGGCGAGAGGTATTGCGAAAAGGCGCCGCGCACCTGGCGGCGTTCCGCTGCCGTGCGCGAGTAACTCGAAAAAGTCAGCACCGAATAGAGAAGGATGATGGTGACCGCAAAGAACGAAAAATCGACTAGTGCGCGGCCTGGTAGTTGCAGGAACCACCATTCCAGCCCAGCGAAGGAGAACCAAGAAAACGCGGCGAACCCTGCGACGACGGCACCAGCCAAAACGAGAGACCACACAGCGCCTATCATGGGTAGGAACGCGATCAGCAAGAGCCCCCCGATGATGACACCTAACAGTTCGGCGTCGAGTGCGTTATTGGGTCTGACGAGCGGTGTCCGAAACCAAATCGTCTCGATCATATTGGCATGGACCTCGACGCCGGGCATGTTGTTGGTGATCGGCGTCGCACGAATGTCCCGCAGGCCGGCGGCGGAGGTGCCAACCAAAACAAACTTATTCTGAAACCGTTCTGCCGGAAGCGTTTCGTTGAGTACATCCTTTGCCGAAACATAAAGGTCGCCGGTGGTTTCCCCGGGCTTGGCGTAGTAGACCCAAATGTCACCATCTCGGGTCGTCGGAATCGAGAAATCTTTGGTCAGTGCGACCTCATTGATCCCGAGCGCATTGGACGACACGTAAAATGGTCGCCGCGGGTCGCCTGTCGCAACACGGTACATCTCGACAACGAGCGACGGATAGATTTTCTGGCGGATTTTTCCATTTTCCCGTTCCACAGCTACTCGGAGCAGTGCGGGCGCGCGCCGAACGATCCCGTCGGGGTCGGGTTCAACATTGATCATGCCTAGGCCGGGTGTAGCCGATTCGAGCACCTCAAAATTTCGGATCGCGTTCCTAAATCCGTGTTGAATGAATGCTTCGGGGCGCTCACCACGTCGCGCCATAGGTGGCCCTTTTGGCAGTTTTCTTGCGACATTTTCCAGATTGTTGGCAACCTGTCCGAGAACAACTCGGCTTTGCTGAAGCGCATCCGCAAAAACCGCATCATTGCTAGGTAGCGCTCTTAGTTCATTGAGCGCTTCGGGGCTTAGATTGCGGCTTGCAGCTCGCTGTGCGACGAGATTGGGTGAAAGTCGATCCTGTTCAGCAAACACGACGTCGAACCCGATCGCAAGGGCGCCGGACTTCATCAAGAAGGCCACCATCTTGGCAAGGTCGTCGCGCGGCCAGGGCCATTGGCCGACCTCCGCAAGACTAGGTTCGTCGATATCGACGATGACTACCGGCCGCGCGTGTCCCTCCGGAATCGCCCGCGGAACCTGAGTTTGGTAGAAGTCGAACAACGCGTTGCGAAGCGGGAGAAGCGTTGCCTCCCGGGTCCTATTTAGGATGTCCTCGCCGGGCGTGAACTCCGAGGCCTGTACCAAACCGAGCACGAATAAGATAACGAGCGAAATAAACCGACCGCCGCCCCACCAATGGATCAAGCGACGCCAGAATGACCCACCCTTTTTCTTGGTCGGCGCATCGGCTGATCTCGGGCCTTCCTGTTTGGCGGTCCCCGGGGCGTCGTCGACCGTGAGTTCGCTCATGGCCCGAGCATAGGCTTCGACCCAGAATGCTGCAAAGCCAAATATTGCTGAATTATCAATTGGTTATCGGAGGCCGACAGCGCCCGACTCGGCCTGGGTCGACCGTCGACGCCAAGTCGGGTTATCTTAACCCACTTCATCACAAACGGGCCTTAAGCGCCTGAGAAATAAGACGGGTTTCGCTCGAGTGTTCCTTGGTCGGCGCACACTAACCAGCGTGTTTACCATCGCCGCGTTCGGTGGGGCGGTTATTGGTGCCAAGTCGGCAAGCGCAATTACGCTTGAAGAGATGTTGGCGCAGCTTGCGGACGACCATCCGGCGATTCAGACGGAAGTAGAGCGGGTCAATTCGGCGGATCAGCGCCTGCGAGGTACAAAAGCGTTCTTTCTGCCGACGGTGAGTTTGACGAGCGACTACGGTTACGAACGAATCGATTCGCCGACTCGGCGCGTCTCGCGGGGCAAACCGGCAAAGGAGCTTCGCGAGTCGGTAACGCTCAATCTGACGCAGAACGTGTTCGATGGTTTTCGCAAAAACTTTGACCGCCGAGGTGCCAGCGAAGATAAGGCAGCTGCCGCCGACAACCTTGAGAACACCGAACAGAGCGTCCTCTTCCAAGGGGCGAGCGCCTATATCGATGTTTTACGCCAATCCGAACTCATTCAATTGGTGCAGGAAAACGAGGCCCGCATCCAGCGGCAGTTCGAGCTGGAGACGACGCGTGCGGCCTCAGGTCAGGGCCTAGCCTCCGATGTATTGCTGGCGCGACAGCGCTTGCAGCAGGCGCGCGAACGGCGCGTCATTTTTAACGGCAGCTTGCAGGATTCTTTTAGCCGATACCGTCAGCTATTCGGCGAAATGCCTGACGTAGCCAACATGGAGACGCCTCTCGCGCCGATCGATTTGCTGCCGCGTTCGCTTGACGACGCGCTGAAGCAGGCGCGTCGTGGCCATCCCCTTATCGTGAGCACGAACAATCAGGTGGACGCCGCGCGAGCTCGCCAACTAGCCGCTCAGTCGGACCTATTCCCAAGGCTCGACATCGTGGGGCGTGCCAATTTTGAACGTGACGTGAACGACACACCCGGTGTACGGCGCGATATGTCGGTGTTTCTGCAGGCGACCTGGGACTTGTTTACCGGGTTCTCCATCCAATCGAATGTCGCCGCAACGGCTTTCGACCATGCCGCGATCTTGAACAACTTGCAGTCGATCAATCTCCAGATCGAAGAAGAGGTTCGGTTTTCGTGGCAGGCGCTGCAGACCACCTGTGAGCGACGGTTCTTGTTGGAGAACGCATTGTCCATTGCGTTGGAAGTTCTCGACCTGAGACGGACGTTACAGGCGGCCGGACGGGAAACGGCTTTGCGCGTTCTCGATGCCGAAACTGAAGTCACAGATGCGCAGATCAATCTTGCTGCAGCGGTATTCGACGAGATGACGACCGTGTACCGCACGGTTTTGGCGGTTGGGCGTCTTGATGTGGGCACCTTGAGCGAAGCCGCGGTTTTCTCACGGACGGCCGAGGCGACGCCATCGATGATTGACTGGTGCCGCCAATATGCGAACCTTGATCTTCGCGACGAAATCGTGGCCTCCAGCAATGCGGCGCCGACTTCTGACGATCCGTTTGCTTTCAGAGGGGATGATCTGGGCGTCGGTTCGACTGGCGCAAATCCCTTTGCGCAGCCGCCCAGTGGCGCAACCGACGGTAATCCCTTTGCAGCACCGGACGACGATCCCTTCGAAGATGAGGAGGGCGACGATCCGTTCGCTTCGATTATTGACGATGACGAGGAGCCCGAGGCGGATGAAGGTGCCGGCTTGAGTCCGTTGTTCGACGATGACACAGATATTACTGAGGGTGGCGATCTGTTCCTTGACGATTCTGCGGACGATGACGATATCGTCGCCGACGTACCAGCGGTCACGGACGACCAGGAGCTGTCCCTATCTGCCGATCAGGCAACGGAACCACGAGAAGATCGTACGATCGAAGCCCGAGAGTTTTTTGATTTTGACTTGGATGACGACATCAATCGGACGCGGGACCTCGACCGTTAGGCGTTCGGGACATAGCGTTCAGGCGCTGCTGTTGGGTCTTGCGTTGCTTTTATTCCTCGGAGTTGCGTCGACCGCTTCGGCGCAAACGCCGGGCGGGTCGCTCTTGGCCAAAGCGGCGGAGAAGACGGGCAAGCCGTTCAAGGAGTGCGATGCGTGCCCCGAGATGGTCGTTATTCCTGCGGGAAATTTCACCATGGGGCGAGACGACGGCAAGAGCGTCGAGGCGCCCGCCGTCCCAGTGGCCGTCTTGAAGCCTTTCGCGATGAGCCGCTATGAGATCACCTGGGACCAATGGCTTGCCTGCGTCGAGGCGGGTACATGCACTCAAATCCCGGACGACCATGAGTGGGGCCGCGGCAATCAACCCATCATGAATATCACCTGGCAAGATGCAACCGACTATGCGCGCTTTCTCACCGAGCGGACCGGACAGCCCTACCGTTTGCCGACCGAAGCCGAGTGGGAGTACGCGGCCCGCGCCGGAACCGAAACCCACTTCTTCTGGGGCGATACGGCGGGTGACTACAATGCCAATTGCAGAAAATGCGGAACGCCCTGGGATGGCAAGGGAAATGCGCCGGTCGGTACGTTCAAGCCAAACCCGTTTGGTCTCTATGACATGAACGGCAATGTGTGGGAGTGGATGCAAGACTGCTGGAACCCAACGCACGACGGTGCGCCCACGATTGCCCGCGCCAGAACCGATGGCGATTGCGAACGTCGCGTGATTCGCTCGGGAAGCTGGTATTACATCCCGAGGCTCATGGCGGCAACCTATCGCGACCGCCATCCCGCCGACCTGTTTTCCTACAATATCGGTATCCGGGTGGTGCGCGACCTAGACTAGGTTTCGCCGGTCGCCCCGATCGATCGTTCAATGAGGCCTGGCACTCGACGTAAAGCCTGCGTCGTCAGCCGCCCTTTCGGTCTAGTCCGACGCCCTCGGCCCCATCCCGTCTGTCGTCTGTCTCCCGTACCGGCGTTTCAGCAAAGTTCGCCCACTTGGTGCGTCCTTCACGGTTATCAAGCACATGCAACAAGGCTGAAACGGCGCGTCGGTCGTAACGCTTGTCGCGCTCCTGCATTAGTTCGATGGTGGCCTCGTCGAACGACTTGCCTTGCTTGCGGTAAGATCGTGGGCTGACCATCGCGACGAACACATTGGCGACGGCGATGATCCGGGCCGCGAGGTCGATCTCGTCGCCTTTAAGGCCTTTGGGGCGCCCGGTTCCGTCGGCGTGTTCTTGAACCTGGCTGATGATCTCGACCACGGGGCCGTCGAACTCGACGTGGGACAGCATGTCGGCGCCCTTCTCGATTTCGGTGCGCACGCGCTCGATCTCTTCGGGGGTTAACGGGCCCTCGCGGCGCAGCCATTCGCCTCGCACCCGGGTTTTGCCGAGGTTCATCAACTGCGCGGCGATATCGATGGTGCGGATGTCTTTGGCGCCGAGTTCCATCTCCTTGGCCATCGCCGTCGCTACCTCGCCGACCCGCGACGCGTGATGCGCGCAATAGGGGTCGCGCTGACCGACCACATCGACCAACGTTTCGACGAGTTCACGGAAAACACGCTCGCGATGTTCGCGCTCCTGCATGAGCTCGGTAATGTCGTCGATCATCATCAGGACCGCAGGCGGATGATCGCGGTCGCCGCGCAACGGATAGTGAGTCGTGCGGATCAGGTGGTGCCCTTTTTCGTCGTCGAACTCATGGATGTTGGTGATCCGCTCCTGGTTCTCGATGATCTCTTCGGAGCGCGGGAGGATTTCCTTGTTGACGCGTTCGAACGTCTTGGCCCGGACCGGGCCCATTACGTTGGCCATCGTCGTATTCAGGATCGCGTCGACATCCATGCCAGCGTTGTCGGCGGCGGTTTTGTTGGCGAATGTGTATTGGCCGTCGGCGGTGACCGCGATCATCTCGGTCGGTTGGCTGTCGGTGACGACGCGTAGGAACTTTCCTAGGTTCTGAAAGCGCTCCGCGGCGATGCGGAAACGCTCCGCAGAGGCTGCGGCACGAACCGATGTGCCGTGGCGCCAGACGGCGACGATTACAACAAGCGTGACGATGATCACTAGAATGAACACGACCAACATCGTGGTCAGCCGCGATTCGGCCGCAGAAAGCGCCTCGGCCGTCGTTACCTTGCGGACGAGTACCCAGGGCGCCGCCGACAACGTTCTCCCGGTCGCCAGAACTTCGTCGTTGTTGTAGTCGACCTTCATACCGAAACCGCCGGCTGTTTCGATGACGAAAGCGGACGCCAGGTTCGGTGTGTCGAGTGCCATGACGCGGCGTAGGGGTTCGGTGCCGTCTTTCAGCGGCGTGAGGAACTCGACGTTGGGACCATTGGTGCGGACAATATACGTTTCAGCCGTCTCCTCGATTTCGCCGGGTTGCTCCAATAGGTCGTAAAGCTCGTCGCCGACAATCTTGATGCCGATCACCATCCCGAGCACATCGCTCGCGCCGGCGTCAGCTTGGATTCCGAACACCGGCATGACGAAACCCATCGTCGGTTGATCGCTGTTGCCCAAATACATGTCCATCAAGCCACGTTCGCCGCGCGGGGTCCCTTGTAGGAACTCTTTGATGGGCCCGACGATGGGCGGCATCGTGGGGGTGGCGACAAGGACTTTGCCGTTGGGGTCAAGCAAGGCCATGCCGGCCAGCCCAACCCGTTCAACATTGGCATTGAGTTCGGGTCCCGTCAGGGGTTCGGTGAATTCTGCGCGTTCCGCGGTCGCAATCAGAAGGTTGCGGAGGTAGCCAGCTTCGCCCAGTTCGTCGCTATCGGCGTCTTCGCCGAGCAAAGAGAGTTCGGTGACGTAAAGCTGCAAGGAGGCGTTCTCGACCAAGCTGCGAACCACACCGAACTGGTCTTCGATCCAGTCGTTGATGGCGCCGGCCCGGCTATCCGCCACGATTCCCAGACGAATCTGCCAGTCTTGCATTTCGCGCTGGCGTTCGGTCTCCACGAATCGGAAAACGAAGAAGATGCCGAGAATCGCAATAACCGCGAGGCCGAGGCCTGCCAAGACGACCTTTTTGTTGACGCCCCGCGGGACATCGTCTTCGGGCATATCGACCATGGAGAAGGTGCTCGCGGTTGCCTGAATCCAGCGCTCGACTCTATGGGATGGGTAGCCCCATGGACAATGGCAAACCGCCCAGGAGAGAGGCAATTGGCCAATTTGTCGCTTCACGCAACGATGAATTCCTGGGAGCCGAAGAGGACGGTATTATGCGGGCAGATTTGATCCTCAGGGGGCCTTGGGCTCATGGCACGATATTCGAGCATTCTCCGACCCGGCTTGGCCGTAGCGGTCCTGCTCGGCGGTGCTATCGCACTGTCCCAGGTTGGGCATGCTGCCGAAGCCAATTTGTGGGGCACAGTGGCGATCGAAAAAGACAGCCTTGCGCCGTTCCCCAAATGGACCGAAGCGCTGGAACGATTCAAAGAAGAAGCGCGGCAGAACCGCGGCGAATGCAAAGTCACCGCCGAAGAGAAGTGCGAGTACAAGACCTGGGTCGCCTTCCTCAACAAGGTCAAGAACGAGCCGACGTTGGAGAAGTTGAAGCAGGTCAACGCCTTCATGAACCAGGCCAAATATATCGTCGATCCGATCAATTGGAGCGTAAAGGACTATTGGGCGACTCCAGCCCAGTTCTTCAAGCGATTCGGCGACTGTGAAGACTTCGCCGTGGCGAAGTTCATGTCTCTTGCAGCGCTGGGCGTAGACCGCGCCTCGATGAGGATTGTCGTTTTGCAGGATCTGAACCTGAAGGTCGCCCACGCGGTTCTGGCAGTGGATCTAGACGGCAAGACCTGGATCCTAGACAACCAAATCAAGCAAGTGATCGATGCCGAGCGCATTCGTCATTACCGCCCGGTCTATTCGGTCAACGAAAAGGGATGGTGGTTGCATAAAAAGGCGGCGTAGCCGACGCAATCCTCGTTCGAGAAACAAGAAAAGGCCCGCGAATTTCGCGGGCCTTTTCGTTGGCGAGGTTGTCGGGCTAGATGATTTCGATGTCGTCCGAGGTTACATCGTCGCCGTTGACCGTTGCGATCGTCTGGTAGCCTTCGCCGGCATCGTCGCCCGAGCGATAGAACAACGTGTTGCTATCGTCATCGAACCCGATCTCTGAGCCGTCTTCGCCGATGATCTTGAAGTCCGACCCATCGTTCTGGACGGTGTAGTTACCGAAGCCGCCGAAGTCGTCCCCGTCGAACTGGAACATATCCTTGTCGCTATCGAAGCCGATGATGGTGTCGCCACCCTCGGAGGCTGCGTTGTACATGAAGATGTTCTCGCCCGAGCCGCCGTCGAGAATATCGGCTCCGTCGCCGCCGATGATGATGTCATCGCCACGGCCGCCGTCGATCTCATCGTCGCCGAGGCCGCCGACGATGAGGTCGTTACCCGAGTCGCCGTCGATTTTGTCGTCGCCTTCACCGCCGTAGATGGTGTCGTCACCCGAGCCGCCGTCGATTTTGTCGTCGCCGGCATCACCGTAGATGGTGTCGTGACCCGAACCGCCTTCAATGTCGTCCTCTCCAGCACCCCCGTGCAATTCGTCATCGCCGGACTCACCTTCGATTTCGTCATCGCCAGCGCCACCGTAGACGATGTCGTCGCCGCTTCCTGCTTCGATTTCGTCATCGCTACCGAGGGTCCAACTGCCGGCCGCAAAGGTATCGGCAATCGCTTCATCGCTGAGTGCCGTGTCGAAGAACGCTACTTCATCCATGGCGCCTTCGAAGAAATCTCGGAGGCCGTTGGTGCTTTGGTCGCCAATGTGGGTTTGTGACGCGCCCATCACGATGGGCTCTTGGTTGTTTTCGATTCCACCCGTGAAGGGGTCGCTATCCACCAACGTGCCGTTCACGTAGAGCGCCATGCCGGTTGCCCCCCAGGTGAAGGCGACCTGCATCCACTGACCCTCTTGTGCGGTGCCACTTGGGGACTCCACGGTGTGACTAGAGAAGTTCTCGTTCTCGTTCTCCCGGCCCTGCAGTCGAACTTTGACTTTGCTGCCGTCCAATTCGATATGCAGATGGCCGCCATCGTCATAGTTCTTGGAGTCCTTAGAGAACAAGCCTTGGTCGCCACCGAGGTCGTCGGGCCGCACCCACATCATCACGGTGCCGGATTCGGCTTCGAATGCGTCATCGTGGGGGACCTCGACGTGGTCATTGCGTCCATCGAAGACCGCCGCGCCGGCGCTGTCTCCAACAGCACCCGCTTCACCGATTTCCACGCCACCCTCGTAGGTGCCGTCGTGGTTGCCGGTCTCGTCGATGGCGGTTGTCCCGTCGGTGTCGTCGAGCCGCCAGAAGGCAACGGGACCATGTTCGTTCACGACCGCACTGTAGTCGGGTCCGTCATAGCTGGCGGTGTCACCGTAAATGATGTCGTTGCCGGAACCGCCGTCGATTTCGTCTTCGCCGAAGCCGCCCTCAATCACGTCGTCGCCCGAACCACCTTCGATCTCGTCGTCGCCGGCACCGCCATTAATGGTGTCGTTGTCGTCGCCGCCATAGAGTTTGTCGTTCCCTTCACCGCCGTT
>JAYONB010000023.1:0-26101 GCA_038121105.1 Alphaproteobacteria bacterium
GCGCAGCGGAAAAACGGGGTGCGGGTCAACGCCATCGTGCCCGGCGTTTTGTTTGAGGGTGGCGTGGTTTCCCCCGGTGCAACGCGCGTCCACGGGGGCCCCGAGGGGGCTCGGCGCTTTCAAGAACAGATCATTGCCAAGACCCCGCTCGGTCGGATCGGCGAACCCTCGGATGCGGCGGCGGCTGCGGTTTATCTCGCCTCGGATGACGCCCGCCATGTGACGGGCATGGAATACGTGGTGGATGGTGGCCGCATGGCGGGTGGCAACTAAGACCAACGCTGGTCCGCGGGGGACGACTGACCTATGGTGCGCGCCCCACGCCATGACCCAGTCCCCTTCGCCAGAAGTTCAACTCCTCGCCCATAGCCGGCTGTTCATTTTCGGGTTGGTCGCCACCACCTCGGTCGGCCCGATGGCGATGCAGCTGTTCGTGCCCTCGCTGCCGTTCATGGCGCACGATCTCGCGGCGCCGATCGATGTCGCACAGCTCGCCCTCAGTCTGTCGATGGCGGCGATTGCCCTGGCGAACCTCGTCTATGGGCCGCTATCGGATCGCTTCGGTCGGCGGCCGGTGCTGTTGATCGGCCTTATTCTCTTTTTGATCGGGACCGCCATCGCGGCGACCGCAACCAGTATCGAGATGCTCGTCGTCGGTCGCATCATCCAGGCCGGCGGCAGCGCCTCGGGCATGGTGATCAGTCGGGCCATGGTGCGCGATGTGTACGGCGCCGAAAAAGCCGCTTCGATGATTGCCTACCTCACCGTGGCGATGCTGGCCGCGCCGTATGTGGCACTCATCGTCGGCGGGGTGCTGACCGACAACGTCGGATGGCGGGCGTCGCTTTGGCTCGCGTTCGTTGTCGGCGGCTTGGTCACGGTGATCGCGTTCCGAATCCTCAGCGAGACGCACTACGAGGACCGCATGCCGATCGCGCCGCTGAACCTCGCGCGAAACTACACCTCGCTGTTTCGGTCGATCGAGTTCACCGGTTACGTGCTGCACACGGCATTTGCGGCCGGCACGTTCTTCGCCTTCATGGCCGCCGCCCCCTACTTGATGGTCGATGTGATGGGCCGGACCGCGTTGGAGTTCAGTCTGTGGTTCGCCCTGCTGACCTTCACCTTCATGGGCGCCAACATGGCGGCGGGCCGCGTATCTGCTCGGGTCGGGCTCGATCGTATGGTCCTGCTCGGCAGCACGGTCTCGCTTGCCGGCGGGGTCCTGTTCTTGGTCATCGTGATGCTTTTCGGGCTCACGCCGCTAACGCTGTTCTTGCCCAACGCTATCGTCGGAATCGGGCAGGGGGTCTCGATGCCCAACGCCCAAGCCGGTGCGATCAATCTCAACCCCAAACTTGCCGGTACGTCGTCCGGGTTGCTGGCCTTCGCCACGATGGGAATGGGGGCCGCATTCTCGCAAATCGTCGGCGAGTTTGCCGACGGCACCGTGAACCCCCTGGCCTGGATCATCTTCATCGGGGTGATCCTGGCCCTCGTTTTTGGCCGGATTCCGGTACGGCATCGAGCCAAATCGGCCGCGGCGGCCCAAAAAAGCGCCTGATTCCGGCGTTTCCCCCCAGATTTGGAGGAATCGACACCTCGCACCGCCCGACATAGAGTCCGGAGTACGCCTACCGAAAATTGCAAAAGAAGTCCGATTCTCGCTCAAATGTCCTCCCTCAACGGTCACCAAAAACGTCGCCCCGTCTCCGAAGACGTGCTGCGGCGGGAGGATTTTACCGAAGAGCGGATCGAGCAAATCAGGCGCTCGATCACCATCCCCGAGGGGTTCGAGATTCTCGACCAGCAAACCCGCGAGGCCAGCCGGCTTGCCGCCCTCGCCGAGGTGCGAGAAGGGCAGGGCGTTTGGGTTTTCGGTTATGGCTCGCTGATGTGGAACCCGGCGTTTCATTTCGCCGACCGCATGCCCGGCACCATCAACGGCTGGCATCGCAGCTTTTGCCTGTCGGCGCCGGTCGGACGGGGCAGTGTGGACCGGCCGGGCCTCATGCTCGGCCTTGATCGCGGCGGATCGTGCCGGGGTTTCGCCTTCTTGATCGAGCCCGACAAAGTGCAAAGCGAAACGCGCATTTTGTGGCGCCGTGAAATGATTTCTGGCGGCTACGTGCCCCGTTGGGTCTCGGTTCGGACGAAAGAGGGCCCGATCCGCGCGCTGACCTTCACTGCCAACCGCGATCACCCGCGCTATGTCGGACGTCTCCCGCTAGAGGCGGCCGTGCAAGCATTGGCGATGGCCGAAGGGCCGCTGGGCCGTGCCCGCGACTACCTTCACAACACCGTCGTGCACCTCGACGAATTCGGTGTCGGCGACGGACCGTTACATCGTTTGCTCGACCTCGTAGAGACCTTTCACCACGACGCCTGACGCCGTCTCGATCTCCCCATGTGCTAACCTGGGGCGATGACCAATATCTCCCGGACCTTCAGTTAGATGAGCGAACGCGCCGACGTGGTTGTTGTGGGGGGCGGTATCTTGGGCATGTCGATTGCCTATGCGCTTACCCGTTTGGGCCGCGCGGTGACCTTGCTGGAGGAACGGACGATTGCTTCGGGGACAACCGGTGCCAGCTTCGCGTGGCTCAATGCCACCGCCAAGGCGGACGATGCGCATTACCACAAGCTCAACCGACGAGGTGTGGAGAAGCATCTCGCACTTGCGGCGGCGTGGGGCGAGAACGCCATCGGGCTGGACGGTACGGGTTCGATTCATTGGAGCCATCCGTCGGCAGCCGACGGCGGGCCTGCAACCGTGCTTGCCCGCGGCGAACAACTCGCCGATTGGGACTACCCCATTGTCGGCCTGGATCGCGCCGCATTGCAGGCGCTGGAGCCGCATGTCGATTTCCCGGACGGCAGCGCGGGTTTCCTCGCTCCGCTCGACCGGTGGCTCGATGCACCCCGCATGGTGCGCCGCATGGCGGAGGCGACCCGCGACGACGGCGGTGATATCCGCGAAGGCGCCCCCGTCACGGGCTTTGTTTTCGACGGCGACATCGTGGTTGGCGTCGACGCGCCGCCCTATCGCATAGTTGCGCCGACCGTGGTTCTGGCGACGGGCACTGCACTGCCCACGCTGGCGGCGTTGGCCCGGCGTAGTTTGGCGCGCCCGCTACCCGTCCGATCGATGCCGGGATTGCTCGTCGACACGGCGACGGCACCGCGGGCTTGGTTACGTCACGTCGTCTATTTTCCCGACGGCGCGGGGTTTCACATGCGTCCGACCGGGGAGGGCCTTTCGCTGGGCGCCGACGACATCGATGCAGACCATGCCGCTCCCCATCAAGATTCGTTGCTGGTGGGGGCCACCGCGCTGCTGCATCGCGCATCGGCCTACCTGCCGGGGTTTCCGGCACTCGAGTTGGCGGCAACCGCCGACGCGCGAATCGGGGTCCGGCCGATGCCGGAAGACGGTCTTCCGATCGTCGGCCCCCTGGCCGATGCGCCCGGCGTCTACATTGCCGCAACCCATTCCGGGATTACTTTGGGGCCGCATCTGGGCGACCTCATCGCCAGTGAAGTCGCACTGGGCGAAACCCAAACCGACCTCGACCCTTACCGCCCGGCTCGCTTTGGCCAATAGCGGCGCGGCTCTGCTAATGTCGGGTCCACAACGTCGCGCGTAGGGAGAAAAGGCATGGCAGACGCTGCCCAATTGGCCAACGAACCGGTTTTGCTGCACGAAACGCTCGAGGACGGGATCGTCCGGGTCACGTTGAACCGGCCCAAAGCTGCCAACAGTCTTAGCCACGAACTCGTGCATGCGCTCCACGAGGCGTTCGAATCCTACGCCGCCGACAGCAAGGTGCGGGTGATCATCTTGGCTGGCGCGGGCAAGCACTTCTGTGCCGGGCACGATCTCAGCGAGTCGATCGTTGCGGCCAAGGACCCGAGCAGCAAGCGCGCGGCCAATATCGAAGCCAGCAAGATGATCATGGCAATCAATCGCTGCCCCAAACCGGTAATCGCGCGCATCCAAGGCGTCGCCACGGCCGCCGGCTGCCAACTTGCCGCGAGTTGCGATCTCGTCTTCGCCTCGACCGCGGCCAAGTTCGCCACCCCCGGGGTCAACATCGGGCTTTGGTGCCTGGCGCCCCAAGTTGCGGTCAGCAGGGCCATTGCCCCCAAGCACGCGATGCAAATGCTGCTCACCGGCAAGATGATCGATGCCGAACAAGCGGTACGGTTCGGCCTCGCCAACGAGGCCGTCGATCCCGACGCGCTCGACGACCGTATCCTTGAAATCGCCCGCGAGATCGCCGGCAAATCGAGCCATGCCGTCGCGATGGGCAAGGAAAGCTTCTACCGTCAGCTCGAAATGGACGTCCCCGACGCCTACGCGATGGTCGACGAACTGATCTACCGCGCCATCCAATCCGAAGACGCGCAAGAAGGGATCTCGGCGTTTCTCGAAAAACGCGATCCCGAATGGAAGGGAAGATAGTCATGGCCGAACCGGCAATCGACATAACGTTTCGTCGCCCCGCGCAATCTCACTTCATCGAGAACGCGCGCGGCTTTCGTCAGCATTATCTCGATTGGCCGGGCGAGAACCCGCCGATCGTGCTGCTGCACCCCAAACGCAGCAACGCGCGCCACTGGGATCACATGGTGGATGCGCTGAACGTCCCTAATCGCGTGCTGGCACCGGACGCGCGCGGTCATGGGCTGAGCGATTACCCCAAGGACGGCTATCGCGTGCCCGAGTTGGGCGAGGATGTCGTTGCCTTCCTCGACGGTGTCGGCGTCGAGCGCGCCTTTTTCGTCGGCGGCGCGACCGGCGGAAATTTGTGTATTTGGCTTGCTGCGACCGTTCCTGATCGTGTTGCCGGCATCGCCGTGGTGGACCCCGGGATGTCCGTCCCCAAGCACATCGCCGCCGAAGTCATTCGGCAGACCCGGGAAGAGCACGACTTTCCCGACTTCGAGACCGCCAAAGCGTCGATGCACTTTCAGGAATTGTGGCGCCCCGAGGTGCGCGATCACTACGCGGCCCATAGCTTTGTCGAGCGACCCGACGGCCGCTGGGAGTGGCGCTACGCAGCCGAGCCCGCTCGTATCATTGCGGCTTCGTTGGACGACGATCCGGTCTGGGATATGGCACGGTCCGTGAAGTGCCCAACCGTATTGGTGCGTGGCGCGACCTCGGACGTGTTCACCGACGAACACATGAAGCGTCTGGTCGGGCTCATCCCGCAAGCCAAGGTCGTCAATCTTGAACAAGCCGAACACACCCCGGCCCAAGAAAACCCGGAAGGGATGGCGGCCGAAGTCGACGCGCTGATTGCCGCGGCCGTTTAGGGCCTAACGGCCGACACCGATGGGCGCCGCAAGGCGCCTGCAAAAGGGGAGACCAGACCGGGATGACTGACGTACTAGGCTACCGCGCGAAAATCGGACTGATGGTCCCGTTCACCAACACCATCGTCCAACCGGAATACGAAGCCATTACCCCGGTTGGCGTCACCAATCACACCGCGCGCATCTCCAATCGCCCGCGCCCGACCGATGACGACGATGCTTACCGCAAGACGATGGAGGAGGGGGCTATCGGCACCGAAGAGGTGATCGATCGTCTCACGCCGGCCGCGCTCGACATGATTATCCTCGGCCATTCGATCGATTCGTTCGGCGGCGGCCTTGAAGGCGCAACAGCCTTCCAAAAACGCCTGACCGAACACGCCAAAGTATGCCCGGTCATGGTGCCGTCGCTCGCGCTCAAGGACGCGGTCGAGAAACTGGTCGCCCCAGGCTGCCGGGTGTCGGTGCTCACGCCCTATCTCACCCCGGGCGGCGACCAAGCGTGCGACTTCATGGAAAGCGCAGGCTTCAAGGTGATGCGCCGCAAAGATTTTCGGTGCAAGACTGCGCTTGCGATTGCCGCCGTCACCGAAGAGGAAAGCCGCGCCGCGATTCGCGAACTAAACGGCGACGACGTTGACGCCATCGTGCAATGCGGGACCAACCTGCCCTTCCAGCGCGTCGCCGCCGAAGCCGAGTTCTTTCTCAAGAAACCTGTTCTGTCGATCAACACCGCAAGCTACTGGGCCGCAATGCGGCAACTCGGCATCGAGGACAAGGTCTACGGCTTCGGCAGTTTGCTCGAGAAGTACTAATGAGCCCGCGGCGCGGTTACGTCGATACGCGCCACGGTCAGGTGCACTATCGCGAGTCTGGCGAGGGCCCCGCGCTCGTTCTGTTGCATGCCACGCCGCGCTCGTCGCGCGTCTATGCAAGGCTCCAGAACCTTCTGTCGGCCAAGTTCCGCGTCATCGCCCCGGACACCCTCGGGTTCGGCAATTCCGACCCCTTACCGGCCGACGTCACGATGCCGATGCTGGCCGACAGCGTGGCGGATTTAATCGCCGCGCTAAACCTCCAAGCACCCGCCGTCTTCGGCCTGCATACCGGCAACAAGGTCGGGGCGGCTTTGGCGGCGGCACGGCCCGACTTGGTCTCGCGGTTCATTTGCTGCGGTATGACCCACAGCATCGTTATCGACCGCGCCCGGCGCGACGACGCCATTAAAGGCATCGTCGACAAATATTTCGCCACCGAAGCGCATTCGCCCGACGGCGCCCATCTGCTACGCGGTTGGGGCCGGACCTACGCCACCCTGTCGCAAACCTGGTGGGCGCCGCGTGTCGTCGACGCCAACCCCCTCACGGAAGCCGACCTTGAGGAGACGCAAGACGAAGTGATCGACCGTCTCCAAGCCCGCACCGCTTTCGATGCCGTCTACCGCGCCAACTTCGATTTCGACTTGGCCGAGGCGCTGGCGCGCCTGACGGTGCCCACGCTGGTCATCGAACTCGCCACCCCCGGCGAGGACCACCTCGGCCGCCAGGCCGACGCCCTGGTCGCTCTCATTCCCGACGCACAAGCCGTGACCTTCGAAAACACCGACCGCGACGTCCTCGAGCGCGAACCGGAAAAGCTCGCCGCCGCCATCGAGGCCTTCCTCGCCGCGCCTTGAGCCGCGTGTATCGCTTGCCACGAACGGCCGCTGCACCCTCGACAGCCGGCGTTTTGACCGTCCTTCGCCCCGCGGCGGGCATGCCGGCCCGCGCCCCACGACCCTGTCGACGCGCCCAACCGACTGCGCTAGGTTCCGCCCGGGCCTGTAGTTCAATTGGTTAGAACCCGCCGCTCATAACGGCGTAGTTGCAGGTTCGAGTCCTGCCGGGCCCACCAACCAGTCTGCTGATCACGGTGCTTCCGGCCCTGGTGGCGCAAGGTGGCGCAGAATAGCGGCGTGTTGCGTCGGTGGGTTAGCCGGAGACTTGCGCTCGGCGCTCTATTCAGCGCGATTTGCCCAAAAGTCTCCGACGCCTCGAATCGCTCCTAACATGTTGAGAAGGGCCCATTAGTCGGAGCCTTGGGGGCTATCGCCTCAGAGACTGGTAGCGCCAGTTGGGATCGATGCGGCCCGAACTCGCGACCGCCTCAGCTACCCTTGTTGAAGCCGCTTGGCCCTCCAGAACTTCCGCGACGAGCGCTGGAGCCAGAAAGGCAAGGGACAGGATCCGGCTGACGTCCGGTCGGTGGAGCCCCTCGGTATTGGCGATCTCGCTGAGGGACGACATTTCACCTGACGCCAACTGCTCCAACCAGACGAACGCGCGCGCTAAGTCCCGTACAATGATTGTGTCCAGGGCTTCATCCTTTGCCGCACGATCGCGCTCGACGATGCGTCGCTCCACGCCACGCCGTTGGATGTAGACTGGCACACTGATCATCTGGCTTGAATCGTCCGACGCGTCAGCGGCTTTGAGTGCTAGGACCACCTCGTTGGGTCGCAGATCGATGCGTTCTACCCGTTCCAACAGGCTCGTTCGCTGTCCTGAGATTGAAGTGGCAGAGAATGGTGGAGCATCAGGAATCGCTTTCAAAGCATCAATGACGATGCGCTCGATCGGGCGAGCAGGGATGCGCCATCCATCTGGGTGACTCTTGGCGCAGCCACGCATGAGACGTTTTGAGATGTAGTAGTTGTAACGCCGTCCCTTCTTGTTGGTATGCGTCGGGCACATCTTGTCGCCGCTCTGGTCGTAGAGCAGGCTGGTCAGGAGAAAGGGATTGGCGGCGTTGGTAGAAGCGTTGCGGTTGGCCGCATTCTCCGAGAGCTGCTGCCGGACCTCTTCCCAGAGTTCTGGGGCGATGATCGACTGGTGCTGACCAGGATACCTCTCACCCTTGTGGCGAACCTGGCCGATATAGACAGGGTTCGAGAGCAGTTCGTACAGGTGCCCGCGGCTGAGGGGATGACCTCCCACGGTCCTGCCACCGGCGTAGGTCCGTACCTTGGAAACGATGCCCCTATAGTCGGCTTCAGCCTTCAAGGCCTTGACCGTTCCCAGTTCGAGATAGAGCTGATACAGCGACCGGACAGTTTCGGCCTCGACTTCATTCACCACCAGCTTCTTGTCTCTAACCTCGTAGCCTAAGGGCGATACGCCGCCCATCCACAGGCCCTTCTTCTTTGAGGCGGCAATCTTGTCCCGGATTCGCTCGGCCGTGACCTCGCGTTCGAACTGGGCGAAGGACAGCAGCACGTTCAGGGTCAGACGCCCCATTGAGGTCGTGGTGTTGAACTGCTGGGTGACCGAGACGAAAGAAACTTTGTGGCTATTGAACAGGTCGACCATCCGGGCGAAGTCAGTCAGAGACCGGGTCAGTCGGTCGACCTTGTAGACCACGACTGTGTCAACGAGGCCGGCCCTGATGGCCTCCAGTAGCTTCGCTAGGCCAGGCCTGTCCATGGAGCCGCCGGAGAACCCACCGTCGTCAAAGGGCTCGTTGAGCGTTTTCCAGCCCTCGTGCCGCTGACTCTTGATGAAGGCCTCGCAGGCCTCTCGCTGAGCGTGAAGCGAGTTGAAATCCTGCTCCAACCCTTCGTCGGTCGATTTGCGGGTGTAGATGGCGCAGCGCTGGGTTTTCATAGGCCGAAGAACCTCGGGCCGGACCAGCGGGTGCCTGTGATCAGCCTCGCAATCTCAGATAATGACCTGTAGGTCGTGAAGTCATAGAGGTACCCGTCCTCGATGACGTCGACGACATGGGGCTTGCCGTGCCACTCCCGAATGAGCCGAGTTCCCACTCGTGGCGGTGATTTGTCGTTTTTCTCATGAGCCTTCTTTCGGTCGTGGTCCGCCTTGATCTGGCGGAGCTTCCTCTTAGTCGACTCTTTCAGGCCGCCGTGGATCTGGGCCTGGAGGTGGTGGGCGGCGGCATACAGCAATACACGCCGGCTAAGACCCTTCGGCGGTTGCGGGCCATAGGCTTCGGCCCAATAGGGGATGAGGTCAGCACGAGGCAGGGTTTCGAGGCTGGCGAGTTTGGTGTCGAGATGGGCTTCGCGTCGGCTACTTAGGCCGACCGTTGACGCACGTTCTGTCCCTTCGGTCTCTGATTCTGGTGTCGCCTGCATGGTCTCTCCTTTCTGCGCGGGGAGACCTTACGTCGCTCCGGTCCAACGTGATTGCCACCGTACGGGAGATCGCGCACGTGGTGCGTGCTGCCAAAGTGCCCTGGATGCCGTTACTGGACCGTGCGATCGGAATAGCTTCCGACCTTCACACGCTCCTTGTCCGACTCGCCGATGTAGGTCGCCCAATCGCCGGTTAGCAGGCAAGTGAATGGCCGGGTGAAGGGTCCGAAGAGAAACGCGAAAGATCCCAGAGTGAGCTAGCCGAGTTTCGCCTACCAGTCGCTGTTCCAGCGCTGCGAAATTTCCAGGAGGACCTGATTCGAGCGGAGAGCGCTCTTGCGATTGGCCGGCCGCGCCGTAGCAGTACCAGTGTTCTTGCGCCTACGCGACTGAGAGTTGGCCCTATGGATCATTGTATCCCTGTGATGCAGAAATTGAGTCATGCTGTCGACCTGATCGTTGTACTTGCCGGCGGGAAACCCAAGAACCTCGTTGTAGAAGTCGTCCAGCCAAGGCGCAGCGTAAGGGATCCCGACTTCGCCGCGCTCAAGCATCGGCGTGACAAGCTCGGCGCGAAGGGCCTTGTCGCCCCTGGGGGTGGTACCCCAAATCTGACAATGTCCACGCATCTCCCCAGCAAGGTGCTGAAAGAGCGCGAGGCCCGGTCCGGCCTTTTCGATCAGGATGAGATGGGGTTGATGTAGCCTGAAGAGGTCGCGCGCGGCGTGGATCAGGTCCGGTGCCTCGAGCCGCCGGCGGTATACGGCGATGAGGTAGACATTTTCGCCGGCAATTCCCCATGTTGTGCAGACCGAATAACTACGGCCCTCAAGGATTGAGGACGCGACGTCCCAACTCTGAATGATCGCATCGAAAACGGGAGGGTCATCGAGGTCGAAGCGTTTGAACCAATGCCATTTGATTAGATTGCCGCCATGCGGGACTGGCTTCTGCAGGTACTGAGCGGAAAACTGCGCGGACCCTAGCGTCGCCTTGATCGTGTCCAAGATTTCAATTGGCTCGCGCTCCTCGTCCAGCACTGCGCCTGCCGGGTATTCGTACGCGTGGTCATTAGAGAACGGATACTCCAAATCTTGCTGCGCCATAGCGGGGATCGAGAGGACGGTCCAATCCTCAAGCTCCTGCACATACGCGGAGAGATCGTCCTCGTGAAGGCGCTGCATCACGATAACGATCGCATCCTCAGCTTTATTGTCGAGGCGGCTATAGAGGGTGTTGGAATACCATTCTTGAACCTCGATGCGCTTGGACAGTGAAGACGCGTCGGCGACCTTCATCGGATCATCGATGATGATGACGTTGCCGCCGAAACCGGTCATCGGACCGCCTACCGAGATAGTCTGCCGGCCACCACTCTTGCCCGTGCTCAGGAGCGTTTCGGTCTGCTTCGGTCCGAACTTGAGGCCGGGGAATGCGCCCTTATACCAGGACGATTCCATGATCTTTCGGGTCCCGAGCCCGTGCTTGATCCCCAGGTCAAGGCCGTAGCTGGCACAGATGACACGCTGGTCAGGATTGCGGCCCAGAATCCACGCTGGGAAGGCGACCGAGGCACACAGCGACTTCAAGCCGCGTGGCGGCAGATTGATGATTAGCCGCTTGATCTCGCCTGCTTCGACCAGAGACAGGTAATAGGCGATGACCTCGATATGCCAGTTGCTGATGAATATGCCCCCATCGACCTCTTGGAAGCTCTTGTCGATGAACGTGAAAAGGTCCTGGCGGAGTAGGGCTTTGAGAGTTTTCTGGTCCACTATTTGTCTCCCTTGCCGGTGGAGTCCTTTCCCGACTTGCGGAGCCGGCGGACGTAGCGGTCGATGATCTTCTTGTCGTCTTCGGACAGCGGGGTTTCGGCGGGCACCAGGTCACCGGCAGCTTCGTATCGAAGCGCGACATTGAGCAGCAGCGTCTGAGCGCGGTGGTTGCCCTGCAGGGCGTCAGCCATCATCCGGCGCAACAGCGCCTGCTGTTTGGTCAGCTTGAGTTCCTTACCGCCCTCTTTGACCATGACTTTGCCGTGGAGGACCTCGATCAAGTCGGTCTTAAGATTGCGGGACTCCTTGGGTCGCCCCTTGGGGTTGCCGGACTTGCCCTTCTCGAACTGCCCCTTCTTGGGCGGTTTGCCGTAGCCGACCTTGTAGTCCTCAGGCATGGTTGACCTCCTGGATAGGGTCAGGGGTCGCTCGGTCCTCTTCGACGGTCTCGAAGGACGCGCCGGAACTTGCGAGGCGGGCGGTCGTGCCCGTCTGGGCCTGCCAGCGGCGAACCGCGACGTCGACATAGCGGGGGTCGAGGTCCATGCATCGGGCGCGCCGTTTCGTGCGCTCGGCCGCGATCAGTGTGGTACCGCTGCCGGCAAAGGGGTCAAGGACCAAGCCGCCCCGCTTGGAGCAATCCCTCATGGCATCGGCGATCATCGCTACCGGTTTCACGGTGGGGTGCATGGCCAGCGTTTCCGCCCGGTCGCTGGAGAACGCGTTCACGCCGGCGTAGTCCCAGACATTAGTCCGGTAGCGGCCCCGTTCGCCGAGCCCGAAGTTGTTGATGTGTGCAGCCGCACCCTTCTTGAACACCAGGATCTCTTCATGCTGGGAGCGATAGAAGGTGCCCATGCCGGCATTCCCCTTGTTCCAGACGATCAGGTTCTTGGGATTGCCGAAGTGGGGCAGGGCAGCCGCTTCCAGGGCGCTCAGATGGCGCCAGTCCATGAAGACGTAATGGATGCTGCCGTCGACCGAGACCGCCGCCATGCAGCGGAGGAAGTCTTCGAGGAACGCCTGAAACGCCGCGGTCGACATCTCGCCGGAGGCCATCACGAATTCTGGATGCTGGACGCTGCCCTTGCCGGAGACGTGACCTTCGATCGGCACATTGTAGGGTGGATCGGTAATCGCCATCTGGGCTTGCGCGTCTCCCAGCAACGTCGCGTAGGCTGCCGGGTCGCGGGCATCGCCGCACAGCAGCCGATGATCGCCGAGGAGCCAGAGGTCGCCGAGCCGTGAAACCGTCATGGCGCCATCTCCAAGCGCAGGGACAGTGTCACCGGGATCGACCTCGGGCTCTCGCTCGTCGAGGGTCAGCCGGTCGATCTCGATCGAATCAAAGCCGGTGATCTCGAGATCGACGTCGATCTCGAGTGCCTCAAGCTCTGTGAATTCGAGGCGAAGCATGTCCTCGTCCCAGCCCGCAAGCTGCGCCAGCTTGTTGTCTGCCAACACAAACAGGCGCCGCTTCTCTTCGGTCATCTCACTGACCCGCAGAACCGGCACTTCTTGCAGATCAAGAGCCTTGGCCGCGGCCAGCCGGGCGTGGCCGGCCAGAACCATGCCGTCATCGTCAACCACGATCGGTACGAGAAACCCGAATTCGAGAATCGCAGTGCTGAGCAAGGCGATCTGCTTCGTGGGGTGAGTTCGAGCATTGCCGGGGTTAGGCTTAAGCTTGCCTATCGACCAGCGTTCAACGATGAGCGAAGCGATCTGGGCGTGCAGATCGGCGACCGCTGTATTTGGCTTAGGGTCGCTGTTGGAGGGCTTAATGCAGTTCATCGATGACATCTCCTCCCCCGTGGTTCGGAACTGTCACCGCGCCCGGGGCAGCACGGGTGACAGCAGAGTTCGCACAGGAACTCCACGTCACCGCCGGCTGCCCTCCTTGGCAAATGGCGGAGGACCTCTCGGATACCGTCTCACTACGAGCTGGTTTCCACCGATTAGTCCTAGAATCTTGTTTAGAGTCTGATGACTCAGAGTGTCAAGAGTAGTCTGACTTGCAGGAAAATAAGTGCACTCAACCGTGGTTTGGTTTCATCGGCCGTCGTGAATTCAGTGCCCATGCGATGTTTGCAAATCAGCGCGCCGTTTGTCGCATAATTACCATTCCGAAAAGCCAGGCTCCAGAACGACACGATCACACGAAACCATCAGCGGCGAAGGTCGAAAACAGGTCGATGGTATTGGCGCAAGTCAATATGGGCGTTTCGAGTTTCGTGGACTCTGGCACTAGCCTTCACGATCGCGCGTTCGAAGAAACGGCGTTGTCTAGAAACTCGATCTCATCATTTCGGGCGGTCAATTCTCGACGGTGTTTGCACCTCGCCTTGCTTGGGCGGACAGGGAACATCCCCGAATGAACAGTACACGCAGCAGTCCCTAACCTTTGGGCGGAGTGTTACACCACAGTTCGTGCAGTCGTAGACGACTTGGCAGTAGTCAGTTGGCATGCTCTCTGTTTTTGCAATACCGCACTCAGGGCACACGATGGTCGATCGGAGATTCATGAGTCCTTTAGTCCCGGAACGATGTCCTTGGTTTGCATGCTCGGTCTTCACAATTTCGCATTGGCGACAACGTCCCTAAAACTCTTGCAGCATGCGCGGCGGCACTAGCTTCTACTCGAAGCCGTTAACTTTCTGAAGTGTTCTGACGTATTCTACAATCATATCGACATATTGTTCCGTAATGCCTTCTACTGGCGGCATGTCGCCAAAGCCCCAGTGGTGCGCTCTTACGCCGCTTGTCGCGGCAACGTAAAACGCGCGATCCCCGTGGTGACCGGGCAAATAGTAGCGATGAAGAAACGGGGGCCCCTTGTCGGTCCCTGTACCGTTTGTGCCGTGGCATTCGGAGCAGAATTTGTCGTAGGCAAGTTTGCCGAAGATGATTTTTCCGGAAAGTTTGGGTTGAACGACTTGGGGCTCTGCCGCACTAGCTCCGGATACGACCGAGAAAGAAAAGAGCATGGCAGCTGCCAGAGTTCGGATGGCGCGAGTTAGCATGGGTTCCTCGTTATTTAGATGGGTACTTGTCTTGTTGCTCATAGGCGGAACAGAATCTCGTTTACCGAGGCCGTCGCACTGGGCCTTGGCTTTAGTTCTCCTCTGGTAGCTTTTTGATTGCCACGATCAATCGATCTTCTGTGTTAATCGTAAAAGAGACTTGGTCACCCACCTCAACCTCCGTCAGCAACGGAGACGAATGGACTGGATAAACCATCGTCATTGCTTCCATGAAACCAGGTATTGCCTCATGATCGATTCTCACGCGGAGTTGGTTCATGCCTATCCACATGATCTTGCCGACGCTGCGGACAAAGCGTGGTGCATGCCCAGGTTTTATAGCTAAGCCGGCAACGACGTCAGCAATCGTAATGCTGAGCTCATCAATCGTCTGCTCATGATTGGTTGTCCCGCAGTCGGTCAAGCCGGCCCAATACTGGGTGCCGGAGTATTGGTCAGACACACGTGCGGAGATGCGAACTCGGCCGCGGTGCTCCCGAAGGCGGATGTGAAGCACGTACCGCGGTCCGCCAATTTGATCACGTTCTGTATGCTGGCTTTCCAGCCGTTCAGGCTCCTGAGCATTTAGCACCATCATGTCGGGAACTTCTGATAGTCGTGCCAAGACGTCACCGAAGAGGTTTTCGGATATTTCCTTTAGGAGGATATCGGCTTGTTCGTGCCTAGATACCGTGACGACTATTGATGGTTTTGCTTCGGTCGTTTTGCTACCAAGCTGTGTCGGTAAGGTTGGGCTCACATCTTTGCCGGAAACGCCATATATGTGGGCGGGACGGCCCATGTTCCTTAGCCACCGATCACCGAGATCGATGAACTCTACCGGACACTTGTCGGCAACCTGGTCGTGAATTCCTTCTGTTATGCAGATTCCGCCGGGCACGGCTAGAGACTGAAGTCGAGCAGCGATATTCACCGCCTCCCCGAAGACATCATTCCGATCCAGAATGACGTCGCCGAGACTTATTCCGATTCTGAAGGAGACACTCGGAAGGTCTTTTTCGTCCCGGTTCAGCTGCGCCACTTGTTGCTGGGCATCTATGGCGCTCGTCAGTGAGTCTTGTGCGCTCAAAAAGGTTGCAAGGACAGCGTCCCCAGCGAAATGGACGACTCTTCCCCCATGGTCAAGAATTGCGCCCTCCAATCGCTCTATCGCACGGGAGGTTGCTACGTGGCCTAGGCGTTCGTCGCGTTCGATGAGGGTCGAATACCCCGCGACATCTGCATGCAGAATTGCGAGAAGGCGTCGTGGAAGATCGTAATGAGTCTTGTCAGGCACGGGCACTGCCTACAACTAACTGTTTGGTGGCCCCAAGGGCGTGATCTTGTAAAGACCCGTAGATGGTTCGACCGATTGCGATCTGGGCCGGGTTATTCAGGCGAACTTGGCTCTGGCTTGGGCGGGTGTCAGTCCAGAACCCGAACGTCCTGGCGGCTGCGATAGCAATTAGGCCCACCAACGCTCCAAGCAAATAGGGACGGTGAGGTACCCTCATTTGATAGCATTCCCACCGAGTCCGGACCATGAGCTGCCGCCATCGGACGATTCCCATATCGCAGGCGTTTTGGCACGTGAGTCGAATGCAATCGCCGACAGCTTGGTTGGGTTGGTGGGATCGACCGCAAGGCCCACCAGATAACTTGCACCAAAACCACCATTTAGGGTCTTCCACACGCGATCTCGCTCGTGTGATTTGATGAACCCTAGACCGACCACATATGCATAGATGACGCCTTCTGGTGTGACATGGATGAGGGTGGCGGGCGCGCCACTGGCATAGCTTGTTCGCCAATTCCTGCCACCGTCGCCGCTGCGTTGAATCCCGTTTTGAGTTGCGGCAAAGAGCCAACTTGCCCTCAGACTCGATGCCGCTAGCGTTATCAAACCCTCCGGCGCATCGCCGACACGCCGCCAGCTCTCACCGCCGTCCGTTGATCGCTGGATTCCTCTAAAGACACCGTAGATTACCTTGGGATCGGCTGGACTTATCACCAACTGATGGAAATCGACAGGGCCGCCCACGCCGTCAGATCGTTTCTCCCAGGTTCTGCCGACATCTTGCGAGGTTATGAAGCCAAGGTTGCCGCCACCCACAGGGTGCCCGCTGCCGACCAAGAATGATGGGTTTGTCGGATGCGCCGCGAAGCCCATAAAGTCGTCTCGGTTCTGCGACAGCCTCTTTGCTTTTCCGTCGCCGCTTACGTGGTAGATCCCATCGTGGGTCGCCAAAAGGAGGAGTTCGGGCTGGCTCTTATCAACAACGAGTCCGTGAAAGTGCGTTGTTTTGGCGAGGTTGGCCACAGTCGTGGACTTTGATTGTGCATGCGAAGCCGTAGCCTGCAGGGTCATCAACACTAGTAGGAGCGTAGCCAATACAGGCATGAGAAAAACGGCGTGGCCTCGGTGGGGTTCGCGAGCGTGTCTGTTGATCGATATCGAAAGGGCTGGTGCGGGTCGCCGGCATAGATGATTAAACAGAGTCATGAGCATCGTTCCTTTAGAGATGGCAAAATAGTCGTATTCATGAACGGCAATCGAGCGGCCCGGCGAGAGCCATAATCAATCGACTCGTCGACTGGTCGGGGCGGAACCTAGGTTAGGTGCTGATTGCTTTGACAGCTCGTGGCGGGTGCGGGTCGGGACCCTGCCCCCAAGCGTGTCCGGCCGACGTGGAACGGATGAAGAAAGGCGGCGATGTGTTGGTCAAGCCGAAACTAGATTGCGCTAGTAGCGCCGCGGCGCTCACGCAGTGAGCCACACATATTGATGACAGAAGGCAGGTCTGCTCTTCACCATCGCACTGATCATCCATCCAAGTCATACCTATGGATGCAGCATCAGATCGCTGATCCATGACAGAACGGTCCGCTGATAGTTGCGGAATAGTTACGGCAACCGCGATCCAGGCGCTAAGAAGGATCAGAAGGATTCTATTGGTCATTCGTGAGCGCATATTCGGAGAATACCACTAGTAGTTGGGCTGGCAATTTCGGCCGATTCGGTTTTCGGGAGTTCGGGTGTTTGCGAAGGGGCGCCCCAATCGGGCAGCTAAGATTTTGTTGAGGCGGGAGTTGCGGTTTGAGGGGGGTGATCTCTCCATCCTATTGTTCGCTAAGCGTTGTAGATCGTAACTTGCGCACTAGCGGCAGGATTGTTTCATCGAGGTTCTCTCGGGTCATGATCCCGATGTGCTTGTGGGCGATTCTCCCATCCATGTCGACGACGAAAGTCTCCGGGACGCCATAGACCCCCCATTCGATTGAAGTACGACCGTCGATATCGGCTCCCGTTCGTTCGTAGGGATCGCCAAAGGTCTCCAGCCATCGTTCTGCGTCGTCCGGGGCATCCCGCTGGTTGAGGCCATAAACCGGTACTAGATCGCGTTGAGCGATCTCCATGAGGAGCGGATGTTCCACACGACAAGGGACACACCAAGACGCGAAAACATTAACAAGCGACACTTGGCCCAAGAGGTCTTTGTCTGAAAAACCGAAGACGCGGCCTTGCACAGGTGGTAGGTCGAACGTAGGGACCGGTTTCCCGATCAGAACCGATGGAATCTCACGAGGCTTCAAGGTGAGGCCAATCCCAAGGCCGATAGCGACGATAACAAAGAGAAGCCCAGGCGCGAGGAAGTAGAGGCGTGTGACACTTCCGGTATTTGCCTTCTTACTCTTTTCTTTTCGTTGGACACCGAGATTCATTGACGCGTCCCGGGCCGTCTGCCATCAGCCGATATAGCGCCGTAATAAGCCACCGCCGGTTGTTCCGTTTGGTCTGAATCGGTCCATAGAGCTATTCGCTCTACCTTCGATGGTGGCTCAGCGCCGAACGCCACGTGGTAGTCGTTTCGCAAGTTGCGCGAGGACGAAACCCAGCGCCCCATTTCCGCGGTTCCCGCCTCTACGGCGACAAATCGGACCGAGTCCGGGTGGCGGGGACTCCTAACAAATGTTCCGCGTGGCAGTACTGAGTTCGTCCAAACATAGCCCAGCGCGGTCGCAGGTCTTAGACCTGACGAAGGAAAAATAAAGAAGATCGCTGCCGCAAAGTCGTCCCCAGTTGTAGTCCGAATGTCAGCGTCCTGCTGCAGCACCTCGACGCGCCAGGTCCACGAGACATAAGGATGTTCTGTCACGTCGAAAGCGATTCGGCGGTAAAGGCCAGATGCTTGGCCGGGCGCCGCAGTCGCTCGAATAGAGGGAATGTCGCCGAGCATTGCAGGCTCGTACTGCGTGTGACCTGTTACGGATCGTTCTACCCATTGGCCCTCAAGCCCGAGTGAGGGGTCCAGCAGTGTTACTTTTTCTGCGCCAATACCTCGGCCGGGGAAGAGGAGAAAAAGCAGGAGCGCGGAGGATAGTGCGGTACGGACGGCAATCACTGTTCGCATGAAATACTTCCTCCGACTACCCTTTTGTACTGCGCAGCCGCAAAGCATTTCCGATCACTGAAACTGACGACAGGCTCATCGCCGCCGCCGCGAAGATCGGCGAGATCAAGATTCCAAAGAACGGAAAAAGTATTCCTGCGGCTACTGGAACTCCTGCTGCGTTATAAACAAGGGCGAAGAACAGATTCTGGCGGATGTTGCGCATGGTCGCACGGGACAACCGCCGTGCACGGACGATACCGTTGAGGTCGCCCTTGACCAGAGTGAACCCGGCGCTTTCGATGGCGACATCGGCGCCGGTGCCCATCGCAATACCGACGTCGGCCTGCGCGAGTGCTGGGGCATCGTTCACACCGTCGCCAGCCATCGCTACCTTGTGCCCCCGGGTCTGCAACTCCTGGATGATTCGGGCCTTATCCTCAGGCAGAACATCGGCACGAATCTCGTCGATCCCTAGTTTGCCTGCCACCGCCTTTGCCGTGCGCGCATTGTCGCCGGTTGCCATGACAACGCGGAATCCTTCTTCGTGCAGGGCCTTCAGCGCCTCAAGCGTCGTCTCTTTGACGGGGTCTGCAACGCTGACGAGGCCCGCGATTGTGGCCCCGACAACCACGAACATCACGGTTTCGCCCTCGTCTCGCCTCGCGTCAGCAATGTTGCCAAGCTTACTGCCGTCCAGACCTAGATCGGCAACGAGTTTTGCGTTACCTAGCGCGACTTGCTGGCCATCAACGATGCCTTTCACGCCTTTTCCGGTCAGCGCTTCGAAGGCCACTGCGTCGGCAATCTCGATGCCTTTTTCCTCGGCGCCGGTGACGATGGCCTCGGCCAGCGGGTGTTCGGAGCCACGTTCAAGGCTTGCTGCTAACCTGAGTACGTCGCTCTCCTCATGCCCTTCCTCCGGCAAGACGGCCACGAGCTTTGGCTTGCCCAGTGTCAGGGTACCGGTCTTGTCGACGATAAGCGTGTCGACTTTGGCAAATCGCTCCAATGCTTCGGCGTTCTTGATTAGGACTCCGATCTGAGCGCCACGCCCCGTCGCGGTCATGATTGACATGGGGGTCGCCAAGCCAAGTGCGCAGGGGCAGGCGATGATAAGGACGGCAACCGCCGAAACCAAAGCGTAGGCAAGTGCTGGATCGGGCCCCCAGATCGCCCAGACGACAAACGAAATGATCGCGATCGCGATCACTGCGGGAACGAACAAACCGGCGACCGAGTCGGCGAGCTTCTGTATTGGCGCCCGGCTACGTTGCGCATTGGCTACCATCTCCACGATTTGGCTCAGCATTGTGTCCGAGCCAACTCGTTCCGCCTTGAATATTAGACTGCCGGTGCCATTGATCGTCGCGCCGGTGACATTGTCACCCGCAACTTTCTCGACCGGCACTGGTTCACCCGAGATCATCGATTCGTCCACCGAGGAGCGTCCCTCCACGACGATACCGTCGACCGGCACCTTGTCTCCTGGCCGTACGCGAATACGGTCGCCGACCACAACATGTTCAAGGGGGACATCTTCTTCTTGTCCATCGTCGCGAATGACCCGTGCGGTCTTGGCCGCAAGATCAAGGAGTGCCCGAATTGCCGAACCGGTACGTTCTCGAGCCCCAAGTTCCATCACCTGGCCCAACAGAACGAGCACTACGATGACCGCGCCGGCTTCAAAATAGACTCCGACATGTCCTTCGTCGTTGCGGAATCCGGCAGGGAAGACCTCCGGTACCAGGACCGCCACGATGCTGAAGAGATATGCTGCGCCGACACCCATGCTGATTAGCGTGAACATGTTCAGGTTGCGGCTGACGACCGAGTTCGCACCGCGAACGAAAAACGGCCATCCAGCCCAAAGAATGACAGGTGTGCCAAGAACGAGCTCTATCCAAAGCGTCAAGCGCTCGCCGATTGCATCGCGAATGAATCCCAGCCCTACAAACGGCCCCATTGTTAGGACGAGCAATGGAATGGTAAGCACCGCGCCGATCCAAAGTCGGCGCTTGAGGTCCACCAGTTCTGGATTCGGCCCTTCGTCGGATGCTGGCACGCCCATTGGTTCTAATGCCATGCCGCAGATCGGACAGCTGCCCGGCACATCACGCACGATCTCCGGATGCATCGGGCAAGTGTATCGGGTGCCTGATGGCGCATTGGAAGCACCGTTCTGTTTCGACGTTGACGGAGGGCCCGACTTTCCGGGCGGCCCCTCGTCGCATTGGGTTGTTTCCTTTTTCTGACTCATCATCTTGTCCGCCGAATAATGGCTAGGGATCGGTATGCACAGGCACTCGACTGAAGCTCGCGGCGCATGGTCAACGTCGGCCCTCCATCAAGGGGAAGGTCAAGTGCCCAAATTTTTTTATCCGGTTCTTGAAATTTGCGCAGGCGACGACGACATGCCGAGAACGCAGTTGATCGAAATCATTGGATGCACATTAACAACGTGCATATTTCCTGCATGGAACGAACAAGGCGCCGCACAATCGCTCGACTCCATCCGTCTTTCACGGTTTTCGTTGCTTGCGTTGCTGTCGTGCTTGCATTGCTCCTTCCGTTCCAAATTGCTTCCGGCTCCGTCATAGATGGAAGCGGTATCGCGGTGCATTCAATTGAAGCGCCCAATGATGCTGACCACACGACGTCCTCTTCCGGAGGACATGGGCCATGTCACCATCACGTGACCTGTGGCGCAGGCGCACTGCCGTTAGGCGGCACCGCGATGTGGTTGAATATGAGCGTTTCTCGCGGCGGACTCTTGACGGCGGATGCCGCAAGAGGCTTGACGGTGCAGCCGCCAAAGGCCCCGCCGAAACGTTAGTCATCGGCGAGGGGCCAGCGCCTCTCTGACGGACGCGTCTCTAGGGGCATCAGTCCGTCGACACCCAACACCATCCATTTAGTTAGCTCTAGTTGGTTCGATGCCGCCTCCTGTGAGGAGGCCCGCAATTCGGCAATTCGCAGCGAGTGCGGCGGTATCGGCCCGTTCTCATTGCGACTCCTGCGATTACGCGCGGTCCATGGTTCAAGAAAAGGAGGGTTTTCGATGCAGGCACGTGATGTGATGACAAGTCCGGCGATCACTTTGAGCGAGAACGCGACCGTGAAGGAAGCTGCCGCTCTGATGGGTGAGCGGCACGTTAGCGCAATTCCAATCGTGGACGGTTCGGACAAGATCGTAGGGATCGTTAGCGAAGGGGACTTATTTCAACGAAGAGAGTTAGGAACCGAACGCCATAGATTTTGGTGGCTCGATCTATTTGCAAACCCTGTCGAAGCAGACAGGACTTATCTCAAGGAGACGGCGAACCTCCTCTCGTCGGTAATGACGCGGGATGTCATTACTGTTGGTGAGATGACGCCGTTGTCCGAGATTGCGGACGTCCTCGCGCAGAAGCACGTCAAACGGGTGCCTGTCGTCGACGGCGATAGGCTGGTCGGCATTGTGAGTCGTGCGGACATCGTTCGGGCCTTTGCTGCCAAGATTGACATGCCTCCATCTCGTGCCAGTGATGATGATCGGGCAATTCGAGATGCCGTTATCGCTGAACTCGAGCACTTGCACTCCATCCAACCCGGCGCCGTCAACGTAATCGTGGAGTCCGGGCAGGTGAGCATTTGGAGCCTCATTGATGGCGAGGAACGGCGGTTGCCCATCATCGAAGCGATCAAGAACATTCCCGGTGTGAAATCAGTCCGTGACCATCTGACAACAATGCCTGCGTGGTATGGGGCAGCGTAAACAGAACTTATTGCGAGGCGATCTTGTAAAGGCAATCCAAGTGGAGGAACCAAGAATGCTGGTCAAAGATATCATGACAAGTCCAGCGGTGACCGTCGGTCCGGATACGACTGTCCGTGACACGGCAAAGCTCCTGGTTTTCCATCGCATCAGCGCCGTTCCGGTCATCGACACGGAAAACCGGGTGATCGGAATCGTCAGTGAGGGCGATCTCATGCGGCGTCGCGAACTAGGAACAGAGCCGCATCAACCCTGGTGGATGGCATTCGCCACGCCGGTTTCGGTCGATGAGGAATACCACAAGTCCGTCGCCGACGCCGTCGAGGAAGTCATGACGCGCGACGTTGTGAAGATTCGCGAGGACGCCTCGATTATTAGGGTCGCCGAAGTTCTTGCGAGACATCACATCAAGCGTGTCCCGGTCGTTCGCAATCACAAATGCATCGGCGTCGTCAGTCGTGCGGACCTCGTGCGCGCATTTTCACTCCTCGATGTACCCAAGTCCGGATCTCCCAGCAGCGGAGATCTGAGGGAGCAGATCTTCTCCAAGATCCGCGAGGCGCATGTCTCGAGTCCTGCCCATATGAACCTCATCGTTACCGACGGTGTCGTCGATATCTGGGGAACCGTCGCCGATGACGGGTTGCGTATCCCGTTGATTGACGCGGTCAAGTCGGTTCCTGGGGTCAAAGCCGTTCACGATCATATCGCCGTTGTGCCGACGATTTGGGCGGAGTAGCGATGAATCGTTCATCATTCCTCGATTCGGATGAAGTCCGTCGCGTTTATCAGCGGCGCGCAAAGCGATACGACGTCGCCGCGAACCTCTACTACCTGATCGGTTTCCCGGAGAGGCGATATAGGCGCGCGGCGATTGCGGCGTTGGCTCTTGTGCCGGGCGATACGGTCGTCGAAGTCGGTTGTGGCACCGGGCTCAACTTTTCTCTTCTTGAACGTGAAATCGGCCCGAGTGGTCGGATCATTGGCGTCGACCTCACCCCCGAAATGCTAAGCGTTGCGCGCGACCGCATTCGGCGAAAGGGTTGGGAGAACATCGATCTTGTCGAAAGCACGGCCGACGCGTTCGAAATGCCGCAAGGCGTCGACGGCATTCTCTCCACCTTCGCGCTGACACTTGAGCCTCGTTACGAGGCCGTTGTTCAGCGTGGCGCTTCGGCGCTGCTACCGGGAAAACGACTCGTTCTGCTCGATTTGAGGCTTCCGACGAATTGGCTTCGCCATGTAGCGCCCCTTTTCGTTTTTCTCGTGAGGCCTTTCGCGGTGTCGCGGGAAGTTGCGATGCGACGACCGTGGGAGGCTGTTCGACGGCACTTTAGGCGCTTCTCCTATCAGTCGCTCTATTTCGGTTTTTCCTACATCGCAGTGGGAGAGGCACCGACGTTCGAAAGCAGTTCAACAACGGAATCAAAGGAAACTTGACATGAAAAAGCTATTCACCGCCTTGGCCCTCACGGTTGCCCTTTCCGGCGTGACGCCGCTTGCAGCTGCCGAACACCGCGGGATGGATCAACAGCGGATGGACAACATGATGGACCGCGCGCAAGAGGGCGACGCATCCGACAGGCAGCGTCTCATGCGAGAGCATATGGGGCTCATGATGCAGAATATGCATGAAATGAGCAAAATGATGGGGCCGGGAAATCATCCCGAAAACAACGACGCAATGCCCCAGGGCGAGCGCCTCTCGATGATGGAAAAGCGTATGCAGATGATGCAGCAGATGATGAATCAGATGCTACGCCATCAACAAATGATGCTGAGGTCTACGGACGATGAGGAAGAGCGCGAATAGCGCCAACTGGAGGTATGAAGAATGCGTCACATTTATTGGATGATTGTTGTGGTCGTAACGGCGTTGCCAGGTAGTGCGCTCGCCCAACGGATCGGCGGCGGTCCCGATGACGGGCACATGTTCGAATGGGGGTGGGGTCACATGATCTTCGGATCGTTGTTCATGTTGCTGTTCTGGGTCGCCCTCATCGTCGCTGCTGTACTAGCTGTTCGCTGGCTCATCGGTTTTGGGCAGGGATCGTCGCGAACGGCATCGGGTGATTCGTCTCTCGATGTCCTGCGCGAGAGGTTCGCCCGCGGTGAAATTGATCGCGAGGAGTTCGAAGAGCGCCGCAAAGTTCTCACAGGCCGTTGAGTTTGTCATTGGTCCGGGCAGCCACCGTTCAAACGACTGTGCTTGTAGACCCAGGGAGGATAAATGAACCGCACAGACAACGACCGCTCCGCGCACTATACCGCCGGTAGCCTGTCGCTCGTCGGCACCGTGTCGATGGGAATAGGGGTGATGATCGGCGCCGGTATTTTCGCGCTTACCGGTCAGGTTGCTCAGTTGGCGGGGGATATCTTTCCGCTAGCGTTCATTGCCGCTGCTGCCATCGTCGGCTTCAGCGCCTATAGCTACGTGAAGATGTCTCGAGCGTATCCCTCGGCTGGTGGCATCGCGATGTTTCTCGAGAAAGCTTACGGCAAATCGGCGATGACTGGCGCCAGCGCGCTGCTCATGTATTTCTCGATGGTGATCAACGAGAGCCTCGTGGCGCGGACATTCGGTATCTACACCGCCCAGCTTTTCGATATCGCCGATACCACGCTACTCGTGCCGACGCTGGGGGTTGGGCTCCTGATATTCGCGTTCTTCGTTAACATCGTTGGCAACCGGCTCGTTCAAACGCTTTCGTTCTTCACAGCTTTCCTCAAGGTCAGTGGTATTGCGGTCCTCGCGATTGCCGGATTGTGGGTGTCGGGGTTTTCCGTCACGAGCATTGTCGCTCCGGAGACGGTCGGGGGACCGGGTGGATTCCTCGCCGCTGTTGCGTTGGCGATTCTTGCCTACAAAGGATTTACGACCATCACCAACAGCGGTGGCGAGATCATTGACCCCAGCCGCAATGTCGGTCGTGCAATTGTTATCAGTATCGGTATTTGCGTGGTCGTTTATGTTCTTGTCGCCTGGGCTGTTGGCGCGAACCTATCGTCTGGCGAGATAGCCGCGGCACGAGACTACGCTCTTGCGGAAGCCGCGCGCCCCGCATTTGGCCGGCTCGGCGTCTGGCTCACAGTAGCGTTCGCCATCGTTGCGACTGTATCGGGGGTGATCGCCAGTGTTTTCGCCGTGTCGCGAATGCTCGCGATGTTAACCGACATGAAACTGGTGCCGCATAGCCATTTTTGGATGCCAGGCGACGTCCAAAAGCACACCGTGGTCTATACCGTGGTATTGGCGATGTTGCTGACCGTGTTTTTCGATCTAAGTCGGATTGCGACGATGGGTGCCATCTTCTACATCACCATGGATATCGCCGTGCATTGGGGCGTGTTTCGGCGGTTGCGGAAGGAAATTGGTGCTAATGGAGCGATTCTGATTGCCGCTATAGTCTTCGATGTCGTCGTTCTCGGCGCCCTGCTGTGGATCAAAGCGACGAGCGATCCGTTTGTCATCTATGCCGCGCTGGCAGGCTTCACGCTGATTTTCGCAGGGGAACGGCTGTTTCTGGGTCGAACCCATCGTTGACAATGCGAATCTGACCGGCCGGCGGTCGGCGCGAAGGGCCAATTACTTGGGGCGTTGTCACCGGATAGGGCGGTACGCCCTGAACTAGCAGCCGACAACCCGATGTGGAGTGCCCCCACTGAAGTGGTCCACCCACTGGGATAGATTTATCCCGTTTGAG
>JAYONB010000024.1:0-25708 GCA_038121105.1 Alphaproteobacteria bacterium
GCGCGCTTCACCCGCTCGGCCGTGCTCGACACCATGCGCGAAGACTACGTGCGCACCGCGCGCGCCAAGGGGCTCACCCGACGCGCGACCTTGTGGCGGCACGTGCTGCGCAACGCGATGATCCCGGTCATCACCATCATGGGCCTGCAGTTCGCCAACCTGCTCGCGGGCACCATCATCGTCGAAGAAGTCTTCGCGATGCCCGGATTGGGGCGCTTGATCTTGCAAGCGATCAGCAACCGCGATGTCGTCGTGGTGCGCGACGTCGTCTTGATGCTGGCCGCGCTCGTCGTGTTCATCAATTTCGTGGTCGACATCCTCTATGCGGTGATCGACCCGCGGCTCAAGCCGCACGATATCTAGGGGCGCGCGCGTGGATTCCGGTCAACCCAGTTTCTGGCGGCGCTGCCTCGCCCATCGCTCGTTCGTCGCGGGCGGGTTGTTGACCGGCATTCTCGTGCTGTCGGCCATCGTCTCGCTGTTCTGGACGCCGTGGGATCCGATCAAGCAGAACCTACGTGAACGCTTCGTCGCGCCGTCGTGGGAACACCTCTTGGGGACCGATCAGTTCGGCCGCGACATCTTTTCGATCATCATGACCGGCGCGCAGAACTCCATCACCGTGGGTGTCGTCTCGGTCAGCATCGGGATGGCCTTCGGCGTCGCGCTGGGACTGTGGGCCTCGGCCAAGCGTGGTTGGACCGAAGAGCTGATCATGCGGGCCAGCGATTTCATGTACGCCTTTCCCGCCATCCTGCTCGCCATCATGTTGGTCGCCACGTTGGGGCAGGGGGCGATCAACGCCATCGTCGCCATCGGCATTTTCTCGATCCCCGTATTCGCGCGCCTCACCCGTGGGGCCGCCAACGCCATCTGGGCGCGCGAGTTCATTCTGGCCGCGCGCGCCGCCGGCAAGGGCAAGCTGCGAATCACCATCGAGCACGTCTTGCCCAACATCATTTCGGTCTTGGTGGTGCAGGCCACCATCCAATTCGCGCTCGCCATCCTGGCCGAAGCCGCGCTCAGCTTCCTCGGTCTGGGCGCCCAACCGCCGACGCCCTCATGGGGCCGCATGCTGAACGAGGCACGCTCGATGATCTTCATCAACCCGTGGCTCGCGATTTATCCCGGCGCCGCCATCGCCGCGGCCGTGTTGGGCCTCAATCTGTTGGGTGACGGCTTGCGCGACGTCATCGATCCGCGCTTGGCCCGGAAACGCTGATGACCCTGCTCAGCGTCGATAACCTCACGGTCAGCCTGAAAACGGTGCGCGGGCCCGCACGTGCCGTGCGCAACCTGTCGTTCGATCTGCAAAAGGGCGAAACCCTGGGCATCGTCGGCGAATCGGGTTGCGGTAAATCGCTCACCGCGCTGGCCATCATGGGCCTATTGCCGGAAAACGGCTGGGCCGAGGGCCGCGTGTCGCTCGCCGGCGAAAACCTGCTCGACTACAGCGAAGACCAAATGTGCCGCGTGCGCGGCGATCGCATCGGCATGGTGTTCCAAGAACCCATGACCTCGCTCAACCCGCTGCACACCGTCGGCAAACAGATCGCCGAATCGATGATGCTCCATCGCGGCATGAACAAAACCGACGCCCGCGCCGAGGTGCTTCGGCTCCTGGACATGGTCGGCATCCCCGAACCCGCCAAGCGCGTCGGCAGCTACCCGCATCAGCTCTCGGGCGGGCAACGCCAACGCGTGATGATCGCCATGGCGCTGTCGTGTGGGCCTGAACTCTTAATCGCGGACGAGCCCACTACCGCGCTCGACGTCACGATCCAAAAACAAATCCTCGACCTCATCCGCAACCTGATCGACGACCTCGGGATGGCGATGATCCTGATCAGCCATAACCTCGGGGTCATCTCGCAAAACGTCAAAGACGTGATCGTCATGTATGGCGGCACGCGGGTCGAAAGCGGCCCGACGCACGAGGTTTTTTCAAACCTCTCGCACCCCTACAGCCAGGGCTTGTTCTCGGCCGTGCCGCAAATCGACGACACCAAAGCCTCGCGCCGCCGCCTCACCACCATCCCCGGTACGGTCCCGGAATTGGCGGATCTGCCGGCAGGCTGCACCTTTCAGGAGCGCTGCACCTTCGTCACCGATGCGTGCCGTCCGACGCCCCCGCCGGTCGAGGAAGTCGCCAAAGGACACATCGTCGCCTGCCTCCATACCGACGCCGCACGCGCCGCCTGGGCCGCCCGATGAACGAGGCCACCAACAGCACCGTCGTCTCGGTCGAGAACGTGCACAAGCACTACACCCTGCCGCGCGAAACCCTGTGGCGACCGCCGGCCAAGGTGCAGGCCATCAACGGCGTGTCGTTCACCATCGAAAAAGGCCGCAGCTTCGGCGTGGTCGGCGAATCCGGTTGCGGCAAATCCACGTTGGCGCGTTGTGTTATGGGACTGGAAACTTTGACCCAAGGCAGCGTCAGTTTCCGCGGCCAAAACATTCACGACCTCTCGATCGAACAGCTCCGTCAACTCCGCCGACACTTCCAGATGGTGTTCCAAGATCCCTTCGGCTCGCTCGACCCGCGCCAAAAGGTCGCCCGCATCGTCGCAGAACCGATCGAAGCCCTCGAGAACGCGACCGGCGACGAACGGCGCGCGCGTGTGATCGAGGTGCTACGCGCCGTCGGCCTCAAAGAGTCCGATACCGACAAATACCCGCACGAATTTTCCGGCGGCCAACGCCAGCGCATCGCGATCGCCCGCGCCCTCATTACCCGCCCCGCGCTCATCGTTGCCGACGAACCGGTGTCCGCCCTCGATGTCTCTGTCCAAGCCCAAGTCTTGAACCTTCTGCAAGACCTTCAAGACGAGTTCGGCGTGACGTATTTGCTGATCAGCCACGACCTCGCCGTCGTCAAATTCGTGTGCGACGAAGTTGCCGTGATGAACGAGGGCGTCTTCGTCGAACGCGGGCCCACCGAAGAAATCTTCGCCAACCCGCAGCACGACTACACCAAAACCCTGCTCAACGCGGTCCCCCACATCGCGGGCTAGCCGACCCACTTAAACAACGAGTGTCATCCTGAGGCGGCGCGACAGCGCCGTCCCGAAGGGCGTCACGAAGCGCGAAGCGCCTGCAACTCTTGCCGATGTACCGCCACCCCCGGCCGCGCCGCGGCGCGCGCTTCCAATAACGGCAAGGCGTCGCTCTCGCGCCCGGACTTGTTCAGCGCATCGATATGAACCTGCTCGAACAAATCGCGTTGCGCGTGGCTGCCGCCCAAGGCCTGCCAATGCGGCCGCGTCTCTCCCAACAACTGCGCCGCCAACGGAAAATCGTTGTCGGCATGGGCGCCCATCCCGCGACACAGCGGCAACGCATAGGCCAGCCACAGGTGCCGCATCACAGCGCTGGTTTTACCGGCATGATCCTTGATGCCGCGTAAAAATTCTTCATAGGCCCGCCGATGTTCCGAGCGCGCCAGGGCATAGGCGAAATGCGCGGTCAAGAACGGTTGGTCGTACATCACCTCGCGTTTGAGGACTTCATCGGCGACATCGGACCACCGGCGGCGCAGTTCAACCCCGCGCAAACTCATCCGGATCAACATCGACAGCGCCCCGGCCTGATCTTGGGAATAGCTCGGATCGCCCTGCCGCGCGCCCCACAAACGTGTGTCGTAGATCGTTAACGCTTGCGCGGGGTCGCCCTTGTCGAGATAGAACAGCGCGATGTGCCACCAATTGTGGGTGAACATGAACGAATTGCAGTCCCGCCATGTATGGGCCCGATCCTCCATCCAGGCGATGCCCTCGTCGAGTTGGCCACGCGTCTCGAACACATGCGCTACCGCATGATGGGCCCAGGGCTCGATCTCTTCCATCTCGACGGCTTTGCGCCCGGCCTCTTCGGCGGCCTCAAGTTCGTTGCATTCCTCTAGCCCGAAGGCGAGTAAACCCCAGGCATAGGGGGTCTCTGCATGGGCGTCGATAACCTTCTCCGCCACCCGCCGCATGCCTTCCGCATTGCCCGTGTTGAAATAATGAATCTGTCCCAACTTGGCGGCGAACAAGTCGCGCGGCCAGCGGTCGGTAATTTCTTCGAGCAGTATCGCTTCGTCGGTTACGTCATGCCCGACCGCGGCGTCCACAGCGCGTAGGTACAATTGTTCGCGTTCGGTACCCTTGCCTTGGGCGACCAGGGCTCGCCCCGCTGCCAAATGTTCTTGCGCCCGCGCGGTACCGTCGTTGTTCTCCATGAACAATCCCAGCAGGGCCGCATGGGCGCGCGCCATCACGCACTCCGGATCGGTCGCGACGGCTTCGAAGATCACGCCAAAGTCGGTGCCATAGGCAATCAGGCTATGCGCAAAGCGGTCGATCGCCGCGATGGTGTCCGCGCGGTCGGTTTCGACATCGTTGCCGTAGGCGTCGTGGAGCATAGGAAAATTTCGATCTCTCGCTTCAAGGGAAAAGTGTGCACGCGTTGCGTGCGCAATCAAGAATTGTTTTCGGTGTCGGCTCGCAGCGACCGCCCGAGCGAGAAGAAAGCCCGGCTAGGCAGGGCGTCAGGGCTCGTTGATCAGGTCCAGCGGATAGATCGGGCGCCGCACGTTCTCGAAGGTGAGCTTACTGTTGTCCGAGGTCGTCACCCCGTCGCCGTCCAACGTGACCGTCGCCTTGGGCAAATCGCCAAAGCCCGCGCGATAGTGAATGCGCGACTTCAACAAGATGTAGCGGTGGTATTCCGGTTCGATCCCGACCGAGGTGAATACCCCGCGATCCCACGGCTCGTGATGGCGCGACACGATCACGATCTGCATGCGTCCGGTATCCAGCACTGCGGTCGGGCCCATGTTGACCGGCACGTTGGTATACATCGGTCCGCGCACGATCCACTTGCCGTCGGTCAGCGCCTTGACCGTCCCTGTAATCTCCAGCGGCTGGCCTTTCAGCCCGATCGCCGGCATGTCGGTCTTGCCGCCTAGCTTGAGGGTGATCGTGTTGCCGACCCCGGCACGCTGCATCTCCTGCACCGCCTCGGGGTCCCACAATCCGCCGACCACGACATCGTCCAACTCTTGGCGCAATACCTCGGCAATCACGGTCATGACGTCTTGGTTGGCGCCCGAGCCGCAATTGTCGGCGTGATCGAGCAACATGATCGGTCCGTCGGTCATCGCCTTGGCGCGGCCCACCGCTTCTTCTAGGGGTTCGTGCTGATAGACGAATTCTTCGCGCCGCTTCCAGGCTTCTTCCAAGATGGCATCGCGGGTTTGCTCGGCCAGCGCCGCATCGCCATCGGTCACGATGATGGACGACGTGCCTGCATCGGGCATATCCGCCATGGGAAAGCCGCCGAACACGGTTGCCGCCAATACGCCCGGCTTGGCCTCGGCGTCGCGGGCCATCGCGATCAGGGTTTTCATCGGCTCGTCGTCGGTGCCTTGCTGCAAGGTTTGCGACAGCAGGGGCGGGTGCCCCCACGCCATCACCGGGGTCACCTCGCCTTGCATCGCGCCCACGACAATGCGTCCGACCTGTTCGGCCACCTCGTACATATCGACATGCGGGTAGGTCTTGTAGCCGATCAACGCGGTGCAGTTGTCGACCATGGTTTGCGTCAGGTTGCAGTGCAGATCGAGCGTCACCGCAATCGGCAACTCCGGCCGCGCCTCGCGGATGCGCGCCAGCAACGTGCCTTCGCCGTCGAAGACGTGCTCGGCCACCATCGCGCCGTGCAAATCCAGCAGCGCGAGGTCGACATCCTTGGCGGCATCGACGATCAACCCGGCCATGTATTCGTAGGCTTCCTTGGTCACCTTGCCCGACGGCATCGCTTCGGTGGCCAAGGGTGTCACGATCTCCGCACCCAGCTCGTCGGCGATCTTCATATAGGCCGCGATCGGCATCGCGGTGTTCTTGTAGGTCTTGACCACATCGGCGCCGAGGAACGCGCCCCAGTCCTCAAAGCGTGCCCAGTCCGTCACGACGGGGGAAAACGTATTGGTCTCGTGTTTCATCATGGCGATCAAAATGCGCATGACGGGATCTCCAGTGCGGTGTTGTGCCGCGCGATCATGACGCAGGCACGAGGTGTTAGGACAACTCCTTCCCCTCGTGAGGGGAAGGGTAGGGAAGGGGTCGGTTCCGCCATCAGAGCTCTGTGCGAGAACCCCCTCCTTTATCCTCCCCCTGCCCGCAGGGGGAGGACCTCCTTTGCCTTGTACCCAAAAAAATCCTCCCCCTGCAAGCAAGGGGAGGAGATAGATCAGTGTCGTATGGGTCGGCTTAGCCTTCCCAGCTTAGGGCCGCGACCTCGTTGATGAACGAGGGCCAGCTTGCCCACATTCCCGTCAGGCCTTTTTGCGCGACGCCCAACTTGGCGCCTTCGAACAAGAAGCCGTTGACGGCATCTTCGGCGATCTTGCGCTGCGCGGCTTGCAGCCACTTTGTCTGCTCTTCCGGCGTGGTCGACCGTTCGAACTTGGCGTAGATGTCGCGGAAGTCCGCCGAGTCGTACTGCCAGTAATAGTCCGGCTTGGTGTAGTTGTTCATGTCCATCGGCTCGACATGCGACACGATGGTCAGGTCGAACTGTTTTTCCTTGAACACTTGGCTGATCCACACCGGCCATTCGACGTTCTCGATCTTCGCGTTGATGCCCACTTCGCTGAGCATGCCGGCGATGACCTCGCCGCCGCGCCGCGCGTAGGTCGGCGGGGGCAGACGCAACCGCAGTTCGAGGTTCTCGGCGCCGGCTTCCTTCAACAACGCCCGTGATTTGGCGGGGTCGTACGGATACATCCCGGTCAGATCGACATAGGCCGCGTTATGCGGTGCAAAGTGCGAGCCGATCGGCGTGCCGTAGCCTTCGACCGCCGCGTCGACCAACGCCTGCCGGTCGATCGCGTGCTGAATGGCCCGACGCACGCGCACATCGGCCAAGGGGCCAGCCTTGTTGTTGATGGTAAGGATCGTCTCACCTTCGGTCGTGCCCTGCAGTGCGGTGAACTTCGGATCGCTCTGGAACTGCTTGAACATTTCCGGGGCCGACAGGCTGGGCATGTAGTCCAGGCCGCCGGTCAGCAACGCGTTCACTTGGGCGTTGGCATCGTTGATGAACCGGAACTTAGCCTTCTTGATCTTGATGTTGCTCGCGTTGCGGTGATCGGCGAACAACTCCATGTCGACCGAATCGCCTTTGGTCCAACGCACGAACTTGTAGGGGCCCGTGCCGACCGGGTTGGTCATGTTGTTCTCGGCAGACGCCGGGTCGATGATCGCACCGGTCGATTGCGCCGATTTGAACAGGAACAACGCGTTCGGCGCCTTCAGGCTGACGACAACCGTGTGATCGTCCGGCGTTTCGACCGAAGACACCGACTGATACATGCCCTTGTTCTTGTTCGAGCTTTCCTCGGCGGCGGCTTGGTCGATCGTGAACTTGATGTCCGACGCGGTGAAGTCCGCACCGTCGTGGAACTTCACGCCGCGCTTGAGGTTGAACGTGTAGTTCAGACCGTCGTCGGAAATCTTCCAGCTCTTGGCCAGCATCGGCTGGATCACACCTTGCTCGTTGATGCGTACCAAGCCTTCGAAGATGTTGTACCAGGTGACCTGGCTGATGGCCGCGGCCGCGCCTTGCGACGGGTCGAGCCCTGGGGTCGGTTCGAGGCGCATGCCGATCGACACCGAATCCTTCATCTGCGCTTGCCCGGCAAACGGCACCAAGGCCGTTGTCGTCGCCAACGCAGCGGCAACTAGAAACTTGTTCATGAATTCTTCTCCCTAAAGTGCCCGCCCATTGGCGGGCATGTTCTGATCGTGCCCAGCAAGCCGGGCCGATGCTTGAACTATAGCACCGGGTCTCACGTGCTAAACCCGCAAAGGCATGGATTAGCCGTTTGTGAAAGGCTAGGTTTTGCCCTCTTTTCTATGGCGAGGACCCATGCAACAGGCCCAAATTCTCACCGCCGGCACCTGGCGTGCGGCCCAAACCGGCCAATCGCTGGACCTTTTCGATCCCAGCGCAGGCGCGGCCTTCGCGACCATCGCGCGTGGCGGCCCGGCCGACATTGACGCTGCGGTAACCGCCGCCCGCACCGCGTTCGAGACCCATTGGGAGGCCACCCCGGCCGTCGAACGCGGCCGGCACTTGGCGCGCATGGCGGCCCTCATGACCGCTTCGGCCGACGAACTCGCGCGCCTCGAATCGCGCGATACCGGCAAGCCGCTCAAGCAATCGCGCGTCGATGCCACCGTCGCCGCGCGTTACTTCGAGTTCTACGCCGGCGCCGCCGACAAAATGCTGGGCGACACCATCCCGTTCCTGCCCGGCCATCAGGCCTTCACGTTGCGCGAACCGCACGGCGTCACCGGGCACATCATCCCGTGGAACTACCCTCTGCAGATGGGCGCCCGCACCATCGCCGCCTCGCTCGCGGCGGGCAACGCGATCGTGCTCAAGCCGGCCGAAGAAGCCTGCCTCACCGTCATACGTCTCGCCGAACTCGCGTTGGAGGCCGGCATCCCGCCCGACGTCATCAACATCGTCACCGGGCTGGGCGAAGAAGCCGGCGCGGCGCTGTCGGCGCATCCCGGCATCGACCACATTTGTTTCACCGGTTCGCCCGCGGTCGGCGCGCTCGTGCAAAAGGCCAGCGCCGATCACAACCGCAGTTGCACGATGGAACTGGGCGGCAAGTCGCCGCAGATCGTTTTTGCCGATGCCGATTGGGACAAGGCGCTGCCCACCGTGCTCGGCGCGATCGTCCAGAACGCCGGACAAACCTGTTCCGCCGGATCGCGCCTGTTGGTCGAGCGCGGCATCTACGACGACTTCATCGCCGAAACCGCCAAACGTTTCGCCGAGATCAAAGTCGGTGCGTGGGAATCCGACCTCGATTGCGGTCCGTTGATCAACGAAACCCAACGCGCCCGCGTCACCGGCTTCATGGAGGTCGCCGCCACTGACGGCATTCCCATCCTGGCCCAAGCGCAAATCGATGCAGCCGCGCCCAAGGACGGCTACTACGTCACCCCCACGCTCTACGGCCCCGTGCCGCGCGGCAATCAACTCGCCAAAGAAGAAGTCTTCGGCCCCGTGTTGTCGGCCATTCCCTTCGACGACGAAGCCGACGCCGTCCGCATCGCCAACGATACCGAATACGGCCTCACCGCCGGCGTGTGGACCGAAAACGGTGGCCGCCAACTGCGCATGGGCAAAGCCTTGAAGTGCGGCCAAGTGTTCGTCAATTGCTACGGCGCCGGCGGCGGGGTCGAACTGCCCTTTGGCGGCATGAAGCGCTCCGGCTTCGGCCGCGAAAAAGGCATTGAAGCCCTGCACGACCTCACGGTCTGCAAAACCGTCATCGTCAAACACGACTAACGAGGATCCCGCGTCATGAAACTCAACAACAAAGTCGCCATCGTTACCGGCGCGGCCTCGGGCTTCGGCGAAGGCATCGCCAAACGCTACGCCGAAGAGGGGGCCAAGATCGTCGTCGCCGACCTCAACGACGACGCGGGCGCGCGCGTCGTCGGTGAGATCGAAGAAGCGGGTGGGGCCGCATCTTATGTGCACGCCGATGTGTCCGACGGTGACGCCGTCAAAGCCATGGTCGCCCACGCGGTCGCGACCTATGGCGGGCTCGACATCATGGTCAACAACGCGGGCTGGGCCTACTCCAACCGCTCCAGCCTCGACGTCACCGAAGACGAGTTCGACAAGGTCTTCGCGATCAACGTCAAAAGCCTGTACCACGCCACCATCCACGCCGTGCCGGTGCTGCGTCAGGCCAAAGGGCAGGGCGTCATCGTCAACGTGGCGTCCACCGCGGCCGTCCGCCCGCGTCCCAACCTCACCTGGTACAACGCCACCAAGGGGGCGGCGGTCAACATCACCAAGTCGTTGTCGCTCGAACTCGCGCCCGACATCCGCGTGTGCGCCATCAACCCCGTGATCGGCGAAACCGCCTTGACCGAAACCTTCATGGGCGTCCCCGACACGCCCGAGAACCGCAAGTCGTTTCTCGCCGGCATCCCCATGGGCCGCTTCTCCACCCCCCTGGACATCGCCAACGCCGCGTTGTTCCTGGCGTCCGACGACGCCAACTTCCTCACCGGCGTCTGCCTCGAAGTCGACGGCGGCCGCTGCGTCTAAGTGAACGTCATCCTGAGGAGGCGCCTCTGGCGCCGTCCCGAAGGACGAAGGGCATCACCAGCGCGCGATAAAATACGGCTCCCCCTGCGCGCCAGAGGGAGGGCCGGGAGGGGGTCGCTGCCAACAAAACGCACACCGCCACCAACCCCCTCCTTTATCCTCCCCCTCCAAGCAGGGGGAGGAGGTAAACTCCCACAACGGGTCATCCTGAGGAGGCGCCAACGGCGTTAGCCTGTCCTGAGCTTGCCGAAGGATCTCGAAGGGCGAAGAACCTGCATGACAACCGACGCCACCATCCATCGCATCACGCCGTCCAACACGGCGTTGCTCGACGACCTCGCGCCCGACGTGTTCGATGCGCCGATCGACGCGACCCGTCTCGCGGCTTTTCTCGCCGAGCCCAGCCACGCCTTGTTCGTCGCCACCGAGGCCGAGCGCGTCGTCGCGCAGGCCCGCGGTATGATCCACCACAGCCCCGACGAGGCCCCGGTCCTCTACATCGACAACTTCGGCGTGGCCCCCAGCCATCAGCGCCGCGGCATCGGCACCCGCCTGTTCGCCGCCTTGCGCGGGTGGGCCAAAGACCACGGCGCCACCACCGTCTGGCTCGCCACCGAAACCGACAATCAACAAGCCAAGGGCTTCTACACCGCCCTCGGCCTCACCCCGACCACCGTCGTCTATTTTGAAAGAAACGGGCGCTTGCCCCCCAAAACACCGGCATCCTGAGGAGCGCCGCGAAGCGGCGCGTCACGAAGGGCTAAAACCCCATCTCTTCGCGCGAGCGATCGAAAAACGCCCGCGCCCGCGCCATCATTTCTTGATCGTGATGATCGGGCGGATCGTAAAAGTCCGGCGCGTCGGCGTAGACCGTGTGACTGACCAAGCCGGTATCGGCACCCCATTGATGCAACAACAGCGCCGCCGGTTCCTTGGTCGATTTCAAAAAACTTTCGCCTTCGAGGTCGAGCATCATTTGGTGCGCCGTGCTCGGTGCCACCGTCGCGATCGTGCCGCCCCAACGCCGCGTCACCGGTCGGTGGATATGGCCGCACACCACCGCCTCGATGTTGTCGTAGCCGCGCACCAGGTCTTCAAGCGCGTCCGCACCGCGCAACCCGATCGCGTCCATCCACCAAATCCCGGTGCGAAACGGCGGGTGGTGCATGAAGATCAGCGTCGGCCGGTCGGGCTGCGCATCTAGTTGATCTTTCAGCCATGCCAACCGGTCCGCCGACATCTCGCCGCCGGGATGTTGGTCGCGGCGCGTATCCAGCCCGATCAGGCGTAGCGGCCACTCTTCGATCGTGTAATACATGAACGGTCCCGTGCCCCAATAAGCATGATCGGGAAAAGCCGCGCGCATCGCGTCTGGCTTGTCGTGGTTGCCGGGAATTAGGAACACCGGCGCGTTCGCCGCCGCCAAAAGTTCGCGCAGCGCGGCGTAGCTTTCCGGCGTGCCGCCCTCGGTCAAATCGCCGGTGGCCAAGATCGCATCCACCGCCGGGGTCAGCGCATTGATGCGCGCGACGGCGGCCGCCAACATCGCGTTGGTCGGCACCACTTGGCCCATCAGTTCGCCGTCGGGCACCACGTGCATGTCGGTGATTTGCGCAATCAGCATTCGCGTTCTCCGTGATAGAACGCGCAGTCTAGCGGCCTTCGCCGGGTCTGCAATTGGTGCGACCGGCCCCTCGCTTGACTCCTCGCGCCGGGGACGGTTCGCTATCGCCGCAGGGGGAGGGAGACCACCATGGCTGTTGCCGAAGACATCACCCACGTTGAATCGCCGCGCGTCAAAATGCGGCCCGAGGAACTCACGCCCGCGGCCACCGCGGCGCTCGCCAACGTGTTGCAAACCATGTTGCAGATCGAATGCAACAAGCAGCAGGTCAAAGAAGTCTACGTGCACTTCCCCACGCCCGAAGAAAACAAAGAGGCCGCCCGCGAACGGGGGCTTCAAGGGCGGCGCATCGAAGAGGTCGCCGCCACGCTACAAGCCCTCGGCACCGATCCCAATCCCGGCATTGCCGCGGGACTCAAATCGCTCGAAGGCACCGCGCACCGCCCGCCCATGTTCAAGACCGAGATCGCGGACTGGAACGACTTCCTCATGTTCCGCTATTTGCGCGACCGCGCGCAGGCGTCGTGGGCGATCGGCTATCTCGGCACCGACTACGTGCCCTTCGCCGTCACGGTATCGCGGCTCTATATGCATGCCGCCCTCGGCACCCAACGTCCTACCGAATATTGCGCCTGGACCGACCATCAAATCGCGCGCATGCGCGAACGCCTCGATGCCGGCCAAAAAGACGTCCTACAAGCCTCCCTCGACAGGTGGTATCCGATCGCGCTTGGCCTCGTCGCCGACACCACTAACGAGGCCGCCGAACTCGAACACGGCATCCGTGGGCGCGCCGCCGTCGTCGGCGAAAAGGTTTTCGTCGAGAAAGTCATCGCGGAAATGGGCGCGCTCGGCCTGACCGTGCCCGACAGCGCCGACCGCTTTGCCGGCATCGCGATGGATACGATCTATCTCGACGGCAGCGCGGCGTTGCCCGAGGCCTACCGCGCCAAGCTCGTCAAACTCCTCAAGATGCACCTCAGTTCGGAATACACCACCACCTATCTCGAAGCGCTCGACCCGCCCACCGCCGAAGACATCGCCGAGTGGTCGCACACCATCCAAGAAGAAGGCGAACACGGCGAAGGCATGGTCGATCTGTTGCGCAACCTCGGCGAAGACGCCCAAGCGGTGATCGACGACATGCGGTACGGCGGCGGCGCCTACCTGCTCGATTTCTTCAAGATCGAAATCGAATCGTGGGATGAAATAGGCATCATGCGCTGGCTCAGCGAACGCGCCGCCGGCTACCAGTCGCTCGCCTCGTTGGGCTCGAACTACATTCCCTACGCCATTTGGTCGGCGCGCAACTACATGGACGAAGGCATGGCGCATGCCGGCGTTGGCAAGGAAATCACCCAACGCGCGATCGACGAAGGCCGCGCCGCCGAAATTCAACGCCTGTTCGACAAACGCTATCCCTCCGTCATCGATTACTTCGGATCGGAAAAACCCGAAAACGCGTTCATCGATCTTGGCATCAAGGTGCGCAGCAACAAAGAACTGCGCCGCCGTTGGCTCAAAGATCAGATCCGCGATTGCGACGAGCTCGGGGTCAAGATGCCCGACGATCCCCTGCAAGGAGACCGGGCGCACTACTAGGCGCACGCGGGTCCATGATCCCCTCGGCCCACAATGCGATCGACGTTGCGGCCTTGGTGCGTCGCGCGGGCCTTGCCCACCCCCACAAGACCGCGATCGTGTGGGAAGAGGGGAGGCGCACCTACACCGAACTGCTCGCCCGCATCGACGCACTGGCCGGTCAGTTGCGCGAAATGGGCGTCCGCGAAGGCATGCGCGTCGGTCTGGCGCTCGGTAACGGCCCGACCTTCGTCGAAGGCTATCTCGCCGCGGCGCAACTCGGCGCCATCGCGGTGCCGCTCAATCCGCTGCAGACCGCCCGCGAACACGACCACATCTTGCATGATGCCGAACCGCGCGTGTTGATCGCCGACGCCGTCGCGGCGCCGACCTTACGCGGCGCCAAACTGCTCACCGCGTCGCAGCTACTGACCGACGGCGTCGAAATGCCCAAGGGCACCGACTATGAAGCTACGGTGCAACAGGGGGTCGCCACCAAACCGCCGCGCCCGATCCTCGATCTCGAAGCCCCGCTCGCCATCCTTTACACCTCGGGCACCACCGGCACGCCCAAGGGCGTCGTGCGCAGCCAGTTCGCCGGTGCGATGATCGTTGCGTTGCGACAGTCCGCCATGTTCATCGGGCCGGACACCGTGCTGTACGCCTGCACCCCGATGTTCCATGCCGCCGGGCACGAGTTCATGCTGCTGCAAACCCTCGGCGCTGGCGGTACCGTCGTCTCGCGCCGTCGTTTCGACGCCACCGGCATCGTGGCTGATGTCGACAAGCACGCCGCCACACATGTCTTTTTCGTCCCCACCATGTCGGCCGCCATTGCGGCGGCCCTGACCGAGGCCGGCACCACCTGGCCCAGCGTCAAACTATGGATGTCGGCCGCCTCGCCGTTGCCCGAGTGGGTGCGCGATGCGATCCTCAAGTCTGCCCCCGACGTGCGGGTGTGGAACTGTTACGGCCTCACCGAAGGCGGCACGCTCACGTACATGCGCGACGACGCCATCGCGACCCGTCCCGGCCATTGCGTCGGCCGCGCGGGGCCGGGGATGGCGGTACGCATCGTCGATGCCGAGGGCAACGATGCACCGCACGACGAGGTCGGCGAAATCGTGTGCCGCTCGCCCGAGTCGATGTCGGGCTATTGGCAGGACTCGCACCTCACCGCCCAGGTCGTGCGCAACGGGTGGGTGCATACCGGCGATCTCGGCAGCCTTGATGCCGACGGCTATCTCACCTTGGCCGGTCGCCTCAAAGACGTCGTGATCTCAGGCGGCGTCAACGTCTACGCCGCCGAGGTCGAAGCGCATCTTCTCGCCGATCGTGCGGTGCGCGAGGTCGCCGTCATCGGTGTCCCCCACCCCCATTGGGGCGAGGCCGTGGTGGCGGTCGTGGCGCCGGAAGAACCGGACGCCGACCTGGCCGACACCCTCGACGCCCACGCCCATGCCGGTCTCGCCGCCCCCAAATGCCCCAAGCGCTACGTGACGAAAGACACCCTCCCGCGCAACAGCATGGGCAAGGTCGTCAAAGACGATCTGCGGCAAGAATTCGCCGGCCTTTTCGCCGACAGCTAGCCCGTCGCGCGCAAGATTCTGGTCGCCTAACCACACGAGAAAAACCGCGCGTGGTTGTTCCGTGCGCCGGGTCGTCCCGTCATACTGCAGCGCTGATCCAACAAGGAAGTTTGACATGTCCGACGACGAACTTGTGCGCACCCTGATCGAATCGTTTTCCGGCTATCGCGTGAACCCCGAGTCCGCCAAACGCATTGCTTCGGAAAACAAGGCCGTCCGCCAAGGGCTAGAGAACAGCGCGCAATCGTTGGCCGACGTCCAGCCCGCCAACTACGAAAACGTTCTCGACAACGGGGCGCCGAAATGATCGTCGAAAAGAGCCTCGTCGAGATCGCCGACGCGATCGCTAGGCGCGAGGTCTCCGCGCGCGAGGTCTTGGATGCCAGCCTCGCGCAAATCGAAAAACAACAACCCCGACTCAATTGCTTTACGTCGATCGAGGCCGAAGACGCCCAAAAGGCCGCCGATGCCGCCGACGCCGCCCAAGCGCGCGGCGATGCGCTGGGGCCGTTGCACGGCGTGCCGCTCGCCCATAAAGATCTGTTCTATCGCGCCGGCAAGGTCGCGACCTGCGCCTCGGAAATCCGCCGCGACATGAAAGTCGACACCACCTCCACAGCCCTCGCCCGGCTGGAGGCGGCAGGCGCAATCACCGTCGGCATGCTCAACATGGCCGAGTTCGCCATCGGCCCCACCGGGCACAATCCGCACTGGGGCCATTGCCGCAATCCCTGGGATCCCGACTACATCTCCGGCGGTTCCTCGTCGGGTTCCGGGGCGGCGGTCGGCGGACGGTGCGTGTTCGGCGCGCTCGGCTCCGACACCGGCGGCTCGATCCGCTTGCCCGCCAACTTCTGCGGCGTCGTCGGGTTGAAACCGACGCAAACCCGCGTCTCGTGTTACGGTGCGATGCCGGTGTCGTTTTCGATGGATTGTTTCGGTCCGCTCGCCCGCACCCCGCGCGATGTCGCGCGCCTCATGACCGTCGCCGCGGGACATGACCCGCAAGACCCGACCTCCTCGCGCCGGCCCGTACCCGATTACGAGGCCGCCCTCGACGGCGATCTCAAGGGCCTGCGCGTGGGCGTGCCCACCAGCCATTACTACGAGCCCGGTATCGACGCCGATGTCGAACGCGTCATGCGTGAAAGCCTGGATGCACTGGTCGCCGCGGGCGCCGAAGTGGTCGAGGTCGCCATGCCCGACCACAAACGCCTCATCGATCTGGGCACCATGGTGACCTTCGTCGAGGCCGCGGTCGCGCACAAACAATGGATGCACGAACGCCCGCAGGACTACAGCCCGCAAGGGCTCGCCCGGCTCGAACTCGGCCTGGGCTATCCCGCCACGGCCTATCTCGAAGCCCTCCAGCTGCGGCCCGTCCTCGTGCAGGACTTTATCGATCAAGTCTTCGGCGCGTGCGATGTGCTGCATACCCCGACCAGCCCGTTCGCCCCTAAGACCGTGGAAGAGACCGATGTCGGCGCATCGCCCGACCTCGTCGCCTTTCTCAACAACATCGGCCGCTGCACGCGGGCCGTCAGCTATCTCGGCTTGCCCGGCATTTCGGTGCCGGCCGGGTTCAGCGACACCGGCATGCCGATCGGTTTTCAGCTCATTGGTCGCCCCTTCGACGAGGTCGGCTTGCTGCGCACCGCGCACCTTTACGAGCAATCCGTCGGCGGCCTGCTGGGCAACGTCGCCCCGAAAATGCCGCGCACCGCCTGGCCGCCTGACGAATAGCCGACACTTGTAGCTGGACCGCAGGCCCTTGGGGTAGGCTGGATTCGCCCGCACCGGGCGCGCAGAATCGTCCGGGCGTCAAAAACACAACCGGGGAGGGGTCATGGCCTACAGCCAGCACACAGCCGATTTGCCGCAAGGCACGGTCACCTATCACAAAGCGGGATCGGGTCGTCCGTTGCTCCATTTGCATTCGGGCGGCGGCTTCATGGAATCGAAGTCGTTGCAGATTTTGGCCGAGCACTTCACCGTCTTCGCGCCCGTCGCGCCGGGTTTCCAAGGCACCCCCATGCTGGACGGCGTCGACAGCATCAAAACGCTGGCCGATTTGTGGGCCACCTTCATCGACGAGGTGATCGGCGCCGCCCCCGCCGACGTTCTGGGCTACTCGTTCGGCGGCTACACCGCGACCTGGCTCGCCGCCGCACACCCCGACAAAGTCGACCAGCTTTTGCTCCAAGCGCCTGCCGGGCTTGCGCCCGGCGGCGGCCCCGGCATCCCCGACGATCCGAAAGAGCGCGTCGCGATGCTCTACAAATACCCCGACCGGATGCCGGGCGGGTTGCAGCCCGGCGCCAACTACGCGCAGAACCGCGACGCCATCAAGCAATACGTCCGAACCGGTTACGACGAAGACTTGGTCGGCCGTCTCGGCGACATCGCCGCGCTTACGCTGATCGTGCTCGGCTCGGACGACCGCCTCGTGCCGCAGGCCACCGGCCAACTCCTCAAGGAAAAGCTCAACAAGGCGCACTTCATTTATGTCTACGACGCAGGGCACGGCTTGGAAGTCGATCAGCCCGATCGCGTCGCCGAGCTCGCGCGCGACTACTTCACGCGCGGCGAGGCCTTTCTGGTCAACGCCGGCCAAGGCGGCGCCGATGTCACCACGCGCGCGTAGAAAGGGCTCGGTATGAAGTTCGCCTATTTCCACCTGATGCCCTACACGGGCAAAAAGGACGACACCCACGATTGGCCGGTCGCCAACAAACTCTTCGACGCCGACCTCGGGAAGCAGCTTTACGACACCTACATCGACAGCATGGTGGACGCCGAGGCCGCGGGCTTCGATTGGTTGGGTTGCAACGAACACCACATGAGCCCCTACGGCCTCATAGCGAATCCCAACTTGGTCGCGGCCGCGCTGATCCCGCGCACCAGCCAGGCGCAGCTTGCGGTGATGGGTCAGCTCGTGCCGTTGCTCAATCCCATTCGCGTCGCCGAAGAATATGCGATGCTCGACGTGATGAGCGGCGGGCGCGTCATTGCCGGTCTGCTGCGCGGCATCCCGCACGAATATGTCGCCTACAACATTCCGCCCGACGAATCGCACGGACGTCTGTCGGAGGCGATCGATCTCATCGTCAAGGCCTGGACGGAGCCCGAGCCCTTTGGCTGGGAAGGCGAGTACTACCAGTACCGCGCGGTCTCGATCTGGCCCAAGCCGATGCAAAAGCCCCATCCGCGCATCATGATGTCGTGCTCCAACGAAGTGTCGGCGCGGGTCGCGGCGCAGAAACGCGGCATGTTCGGTCTCGCCAATCTGCAAGATTTCGATCACGCCCGTAACCTCATGAACATCTATCGCGAGGAGGCCAAGGCGCACGGCTGGGAGCCCACGCCGGACGACTTCGTGGTCGGGCTCACCGCCTCGGTCGACGAAGACCTCGATCTCGCCAAAGACCGCCTCACCGAAGGTCGGCGCTACTTCGCCAACGTCCTCGGCGGGGGCTTGCGCACCGCGCAACAGATCGTGCTGCAGAAGACCCGCTACATGGACGACGAAACCCGCAGCAAGTTCCAAGGCGCCAACAAGCAAGCCAAAATTTCGGTCGACGACCTCATCGACGAGGGCGTCATCGTGTGCGGCACGCCCGACATGGCAGTCGAGCAGATCAAGCGCGTGGCGGGCGAGCTCGGCATCGGCAACATCAACATCAACATGAAGGTCGGCAACATTCCCGATGCCGCCATCACCAATCAGATCAAGATCTTCGGCGACAAGATTCTGCCGCAGGTCAAACACCTCTAAGGAACACACCGATGGTCGAATTCACCAAAGAAACCGTGAACCTGCTGGGCGGCAACGTCGTCTTCCAACGCGGCGGGTCGGGCGATCCGATCCTCTATCTCCACGGCGCCGGCGTGGTTGGCCAGGTTGTGCCCTTCATGAAGCACCTGGGCGAACACTTCGATCTCATCGTGCCGCAGCATCCCGGCATGGGCGAAAGCGATGCGCCGACGTGGCTCAACAACATGCACGACATGGCGTTGTTCTATCACGACTTCTTGGACTACCTCGGGCTCGAAGACGTGCACCTGATCGGCACCTCGATCGGCGGTTGGCTGGCCGCCACCGTGGCCTATCTCAACCCCGATCCGTTCAAGTCCGTGACGCTGGCCTGTGCCGCCGGGCTCAACAATCCGGACATTCCCAAACCACCGGTGTTCGGCATGACGGCGGCCGAAACGCTGCGCTTCGTCATCCACGACCAAGCCTTGGCCGATTCCATGGTCGCTAAGCTACCGCCCAATGTTGATGAGATGCCCAACACCAAGAAAAGCAAAGCCACCACGCAAATCATGGCCGGCGAAACCCGCCACGATCCGTCGATGCCGACCTGGCTGCACCGCCTCAAAATGCCGGTGCATATCATCTGGGGCAAACAAGACCGCTTGTCGCCGGTTCAGTATGCCGACGAATACAAAAAACTTTTGCCGCACGCCAAGGTCACGCTCTACGACGACTGCGGCCACTTGCCCTACACGGAATATCCCGAAAAGTACGCCAACGACATCGCCACCTTCATCCAAACCGCGACGAAATAGCCGCCGCGTCGGGGTTGCGCCAGGTCGGCGCTAGGCGTCGTCTTCCGGCGGCGGCGCCGCCAACCACGCTTCGGCGAGGCTGCGGCTGGCGAAGGTACGCGCCCGCCGGTGATCGCGGCGCAGTTCAACGAACCGCACGGCGTGTTGGGCACCATCGCCCTTGGGCATGACGATGGCAAGGCGCCGCCCTTGGTTGCCGACGCTGATCGCCATCATCGCGTCGGCAAGGTCGAAGGTCACCCGGCCGATCCGGGCGGTGGCGCAATCGGCCAAGATGTCGAATTGGGGGTCGAAGGACGGATCGTCGATGATGTCGCGCGCCAGCCGAATCAACTGCACGACAGTGAACAAGCCGTTGAACACGACTTCCACAAGCTCTTTTTCTTGATCGATATGGTAGCTGATCGTCATAGGGTCACTTCGCGGGTTTGTCGCGTTCTCCCCTAATCCGCCGCGTAGATATGCCGCGATCGTTCGGCAAAGTAAAGCGGGCCGCGCAGGGCGCTACACCACCAACGCGACCACGATCGAGATCACCAGCGCCACGGCGAACGCCACGTTGACCACGCGGTTGCGCGCCGGGTCGCGAAACACCCGCGTCAACGCGGCACCGGCGAACAACCAACACATGTCGACGGCACCGATGATCGCCACCAATACCAAAAGCTTGGTCGTCGCATCGATCAAGGCGGCATCCGCGACCAACACGAACCCCGAGAACAGCGCCGCCATCGAGGCATAGGCCTTCGGGTTCGCCAACGACAGCAACACCCCGGCGAAAAGCGACGGCGGCTGCCGGTCGACCTGCGCGTCGCCCAACGGCGGGGCGGTCGCGATGCGATAGGCGAGGACGGCGAAGTACAGCGTGACCGCCACCGCAATCATCGGGCGCACGCCCGGTACCGCGAGCACCAGCCCTGCGGCGCCGCTCGCGGTGAGGGTCATGACCAACACCATGCCGATCTGAATCCCGAGATAGAACGGCAAGCCGCGTCGGCGACCGAACGCCGCGCCGGTTGCGGCGATGCCCAACGTGGCGGGTCCGGGGCTCCCGGTCAGCGCCAAGCCGGCCAACAAGAATCCGATCCATGCGTCCATATGCCCCACTCGTACGCCCATCGCTTCCAATGTCCGGACAAGTCTGTCCGAACATTCGTGCCGCCCCGACGGTCATCCCACGAAACCGCGCTCCTCGACAAATCGTGCCGCTCGAACCGCATGGCAGCTATGCCATCTGTGCAATTCTCCGCGACTCCGGTGTCGCGTATCCTAAGCGCCGTTCGGTTTGCATTTTGTAGAGGTTCGACATGGCGTCCCAGATCATCGACTCCCAACCCCATAGTGCCACAGCTCTGGCCCACGCCGCGGCGCAGTATGCCGATGCCAAGAACCGCGCCGACACCGAATCGGCTGCCGCATGGCGCAAGGTTATCTACAGCCTCGTCGAGTCCAAGCAGCACGCGATCTAACCGGCCGCAAAACCGGCACGACATTGTCGTGCCGCCCGCCGCCCGCCCGAGTGTTTGACGACGTTACGCGGTGGTCGGTGCCTTGCCCGATGCCAACGCGCGCATCGCATCGTGGGTGCTCAGGTACATTTTTCCCGGACTAAGGTGCTCCAAGAAGGCGGTGCGCTGCAGCTTGTCGGTCACCGGACCTTTCACTTCCGCGAGGTGGAGCGTCACGCCGGCATCGCGCAACCGAGAGATCACGTCCTCCAACGTTTCCAATGCGCTGGCGTCGATGAAATTCACGGCGCTGCAGATCAAGACGACATGGTCGATGCTTTTGTCGTCGGCGATCGCACGCAGAAGATAGTCCTCCAGATAGCTCGCGTTCGCGAAATACAGGCTTTCGTCGACTCGTAGAGCCAAGACCCCCGGGGTGGTCTGCACCGTGTGCCGCGTGATGTTGCGAAAGTGTTCGGTGTCGCCGAGGCGTCCGACCACGGCGATATGCGGACGGCTGGTGCGCCACAGGTAAAGCGCCAGCGATACCGCGAGGCCGAAGACGATTCCCGCCTCGACCCCGGCGATCAAGACGCTCAAAAAGGTTGCGGCCAACGACGCGGCGTCCGCTTTGTTGTAGGTCCAAGTGTCGCGCAGGGTCTTCAGGTCGATCAGGTTGGTGATGGCGACCAAAATGACGGCGGCAAGCGTCGCCCGGGGCAAATAGTGAAACAGCGGCGTTAGCGCCACCACGGTCACGGCGATCAGGGCTGCGGTGATAAGGGCGGCGAGAGGGGTGTTGGCGCCCGCGGTAAAATTGACGACCGACCGACTAAAACCGCCGGTCACCGGATAGCCACCGCTTACAGCAGCGGCGATATTGGATGTCCCCAGCGCGACGAGTTCCTGGTTGGCGTCGATCTTCTGACGCCGCTTGCTGGCCAGCGCCTTGGCGACCGACACGCTTTCCAAAAATCCGACGATGGAGATCAGCAGTGCCGCCGGCAACAGGTCCGCCCAAAGTGCCGTGTCGAACGATGGCAGACCCAGCGGCGGCAATCCGGCGGGGATATGCCCGACGATGGCGACCCCGGCGCTGCGATCCAATTCGAACAACCAAACCGCCAATGTGGTGAGCGCGACGGCGGCGAGGGGCCCCGTCTTGGTCGCGGGCGTCACAATGGCCGACGGTAGGCCGAGCCGGGACAAGCCGCGGCCGAACGGTCCCCGCATCGCCAACAACACCGCGATCGTGCCGAGCCCGAGGCTCGCGGCGGTCAAATTGGTGTCGCCCAAACGAACGGCGATGGCGGCGAGGGTATCGGTGAACGTGCCGCCGCGTGGTACGTCGATCCCCAAGAGATGCTTCAATTGGCTCACGCCAATCACCAGCGCGGCGGCGGAGGTAAAGCCCGAAATCACGGGATGACTAAGAAAATTCACCAACACGCCCAAGCGCGCGATGCCCATGGCCAACAAAATGAAGCCGCTTAGCGCGGCAAGGATCAGCGCCGCGGCCACATAGTTTACCGTGCCGGCTTCGACGATGGCGCCAAGCGCACTCGCGGTCATCAACGACGCAATCGCGACCGGGCCGACCGCGAGGGCGCGGCTCGAGCCGAGCGCGCTATAGGCGACCAGGGGCAAGATGCTGGCATAAAGGCCAACCTGCGGCGGCAGCCCGGCCAACATGGCGTATGCCATGGCTTGCGGAACCAACATCACCGCCACGATGCCGCCTGCAATGACGTCGCCGGGGAGGTCGGATTTGGCGTATCGCGGCAGCCAGTCCGCCATGGGCACGATACGTTTGATTGTCTGCGAATACATGAGCCCGCCTCGCCGGAACCTTATATTAGAAAATTCTAATATAAGGTTCATATAGAAGTGGCGGCCCCGCCGGTCAAGGCGGCGGTGGCGTCAAATGTCGGTTTGGCGCGGTCTGCGGGACGTCGTCGCCCGCCTCAGTCGTGGGTGAGCGGCTTATCCGTAAACAAAAAGTCTTTCAGCGCTTTGTCGAACGTCGGGTCCTGACGGCGGATCCATTCCAACACCATCGCAGAGTGCTCTTTTTCCTCGTCGCGGTTATGCGCCAGAATACCTTTGAGCTCGGTATCCTTGCAGGCGTCGACGCGCTGGTTGTACCAGTCCACCGCCTCGAGCTCCTCCATCAACGACAGAATGGCCCGGTGCATGTCGCGGGTCTTGTCCGACAGTTCCTCGATTGGTTCGTGATAGCCTTCGTTCGCCATGGCGTCCTCCGTGGTGCGGTGTTTGTTGCGTCATCCGTGCCATAAAATCAGGGCCGAAGCCACCAGCGGCGGCACCCTCTCGCATCGCGGGGCGCAATCCCCTAATCTTCGCGGCCATGCCGCACGCCGCTCAACAGATCGATCCCGCCGACCTCGAATATCCGCGCCTGCTGTCGCCGTTCGAGCTTGCCGGGAAGACCCTCAAGAACCGCATCGTCCATGCCGCGATGTCGACCCGCTATGCCAAAAACGGCGAGGTCACCGAACACCTTATCCGCTATCACGCCAGCCGCGCCGCCGGCGGCACCGCGATGATCGTCGCCGAACCCTTGGCGGTGCGCCGCGGCCAGGCCTCCGATACCCGCGTGCGGGTGTGGGACCAAGACAACCTCGATGGCCTCAAGCGCTGGGCCGATGCCGTCAATGCCCACGACAGCCATCTGCTCACCCAAATCCAAGATCCCGGTCGTGGTTTGCACAAACCGGGCGGCCGCCGGCGCCATGCTTTCGGTCCCTCGGCGCTGCCCGACGATTGGTCGTGGACGGTGCCGCATGCGCTCACCCGCGACGAAATCCGCACGATGGTCGACGACTTCGCGCTGTCGGCCAGCAAACTCAAAATGGCCGGCTTCTCCGGCGTCGAAATATCGGCCGGCCACGGCCACATCTTCCATCAGTTCCTGTCGCCCCATTCCAACGTGCGCGAAGACGACTACGGTGGGTCGCTCGAAAACCGCGCCCGCTTGGTGCAAGAAACCATCGACGCCCTGCGCGCCGAATGCGGCACCGATTTCATCGTCGGCTTGCGCTTGCCGGGCGACGATTACGTCGACGGCGGGATCGACCCCGACGAGGCCGAGCGCCTGACGCGCTACTTCGCCGCCAAACGCCAGGTCGATTTCCTCAACTGGGTGCAGGGCGCGCATCATCGCTCGCTCGAAATGCATCTGCCCGACATGCATTTCGCACGCGGCACGTTCTTCGATCTCATCAAACGTTTGCACGATGCCTCGGACGGCATTCCCACCGGGGCGGTCGCGCGCATCCTCGAGCCGATCCAAGGCGAAGCGCTGTTGCGCGACAATATCTCCGAGCTTGTCATGCTGGGCCGCACCCTGGTCACCGATGCGGCTTGGGGATTGAAGGCCGCGCAGAACCGCGACAACGACATCCGCAAATGCGTGTCGTGCAACAACTGCTGGGGCGTCATCAACCAAGAACTACCCCTGCAATGCGACAACAACCCGCGTGTCGGCTTCGAAGAAGAAGTCGATTGGTGGCCCAGCCCGGCCAAAACCAAAAAGAAAGTCGCGGTGGTCGGCGGCGGCGTCGCCGGGCTCGAAGCGGGCTGGGTGGCTGCCGCACGCGGCCACGACGTCACGCTGTACAGCGCGGGCTCGGAATTGGGCGGCAAGATCAGGCTCAACGCCCTGATCCCGACCTGCGATCCGCTCAGCTCGATCTACGACTACCAACAGGTCGCGGCCAACAAGACCGACCTGCGCGTCGAACTCGGCTGGCGCGTCACCGCGGACGAGCTGTTGGCGACCAAGCCCGATGCCGTGGTGCTCGCCACCGGCTCGACCATGGCGTGGCCGGCGAGCTTGCCGCAAAGCCTCAAAGACGAGGGTTTCATTCTGGATTTGCGCGCCATCACCGAAGAATTGCTGGCCCATCCGGGCAAGCAACCCGGTACCGCGGTGATCTTCGATGAAGACGGGCTCGATGCGACCTATTCGGCGGCCGAGTTCTTCGCCACGTTGTTCGACAAAGTGGTGCTCGTGACCTCGCGCGAAATGGTCGCGCGCGACGAACCGGTGGTGCGCCAGCAAAGCATTTACCGTCGGCTCTACGACGCGCACATCGACATCCTGCTGATGTCCGAACCCTCGCCCAACGAACGCTTCGAAGACGGCGTTTTCGTCTATCGCAACGTCATCAACGGCGACGAAGGCGAAATCGAGGACGTTTCGCTGTTCACCTATGCGACCCAACGCATCCCCGACCTCGATTTGCTGGCACCCCTAGAGGCCGCTGGCATCGAGACCCACGTCATCGGCGATGCCTACATGCCCCGCAACCAAATGGTCGCGACGCAAGAGGGGCATACCGTGGGGAATAGTCTTTAGGGCGATGGCACGCCGACGATGGCGACCATCGAAGCGCCGTCGCTTCACTCCATCCGATCAAGCTCGGCTTTGGCCGTGACGTGTTCGACAAACCCCGCCACGCCCAGTGCCAGCGTATGCTCGAAGTGTGAGCGGGCGACCAATGTTGCCCCCCGGGCGTCATGGTTTTCGGCTCAGCGCCTCGCCCCGCGCGGCTATCGGCCGTCGCGCCGGCGTATCGCGTCCTCGGCCCGTTCGCGGGCCGCATAGGCCGGCGCGTATTCCGGATCGACCCTAAGAGCGTCATTGTAGTCGGCTAAGGCTCGAACCGGTTCGCCCTTGCCGAGGAACGCATTGCCGCGCGAGACATAGATCGCGGGGTTTCGCGGCGCACGGTCGAGAGCTT
>JAYONB010000025.1:0-8111 GCA_038121105.1 Alphaproteobacteria bacterium
TCTTGGCCTCTTTGTGCGCGCGCGCCTGCTCGCCGGTCGTCCCTCCGGCTATTTCTAGTTCTTCTTCTTCGTCGTCGAGTGCCATTTGGCGCTTTCGACCTCACTGAGCATAGGGCGCTGTAAGCCATTCTAACGAGAACGGCGGCTAACGGACAGGTTCGTTTTCCCCGGTTGCGGCGCCGCCCCGGGGCGCGAGGTTCCCAGTGGTTTGGCAAGATTCACGGCATCGGGCAATATGGCGACCCGCCTGACGTTTTCGGTATACACCATCACTTTTTTTGACGCCCTCTGGTTCTCGTTGCTGATCAAGGTCGCCGTGACAGCTGTGACCGTGATCGCGGCTGCGATCGCGGCCGAGAAAAGCGGCCCTTTTTGGGGTGGCCTGGTTGTCGGCCTCCCAACCTCCGCCGGCCCGGCCTACGTCATGTTGGCCATCGAGTATGACGACGCTTTTCTCGCCGAAAGCGCACTGAACAGTCTTGCCGGCAACACAGGCGCCGTCATTTTTTTGGTCCTTTTGGTCTACGTCGCGCCGCGGCTCTCGGTCGCCGCCACATTGGCCCTGGTAACAGCGGTTTGGTTGATCGTCGCCTGGGCGGTCGGCCAAATCACGTGGACGTTGCCGAGCGCGGTGGCGATCAACGTCGTCGTTCTGGGTACCGCGCTTTGGCTGACACGGGACGTGCAACCCGGCCCTCCGACAGGACGCGCGATCCAACGACAGTGGTACGACTTGCCGATGCGCGGTGCGGTGGTGGGCGTCTTCGTCGCCGTCGTGGTGACGCTCGGCCAAGTGATCGGGCCACGTGCAACCGGCATCATCTCGGTCTACCCGATTACACTGACAAGTTTGGTCCTGATCGCAATGCCACGGCTTGGCGGACAAACCACCGCCGCCACGATGGCCAGCATCATCCGATCGATGATCGGGTTTTCCGCCGGGTTCTTGTTGATCACGATGACCGTCCAACCCTGGGGCGCAACGCTTTCCCTCACGGCGGCGCTGATGGTGATGATCGGGTGGGCCGGATTGCGTCTCGCTCATCGCTGGTTCGAACAGCGCCAAGCATGAAACAGGCGTCCTCAGCCCAGCCTAAGCTACACCGGCAGCGATGACTTGGTCTCCTCCGGACGGCTCGTACTTCTGGCCCTTGCTGGCCGAATATCGGAGCCCTGAGGGTCTGACGATCGATCAGGCCGAAGCCAACGCGCTACGGCGCCGCGGATTCGACAATGATGCGGTACAGACGCGGATGGACGTGCACCGCTGGATGCTATCGCCAAAACCGCAACGCGAAATCGAAATGCTGTTGGGGCGCATCGGCAAGCGGTTCCCGGCTAGTGCGCCGGTTACCTATCTTGAATTCGGCACCTGTTATGGAACGACGTTTTGTGCGGTGATGTCTTATCTTGAGGCGGCGAATGGAATCGGCCTGGAAATCGATCCGCATCGGTTCGACGTGACGCGCTGGATGGTCGAGCGGGTGGGATCGCAAATTGGATTCGCCGACCGGGTCACGCTGTTGAACACCGGCGTCCTCGAAGCCAAACTTGAGAAACACTCGGTAGACCTTGTGTTGATGGATACCAATCACCGATATCCCGACGACTATGATTTCGTGATGCGGCTGATCGACGGCGAGGTCTTGCGCCCGGGCTTCTTGTTTATCGGCGACGATCCCACACAGGACGGCATCGATACGTCGCGCAGGCGTTTTATCGACGAGCACAGCGCGCGTTTTCATATCGAGACCCGGGCCGACTTTAACCTGTGGTGGTTCTGGGACCGAGACACCCCCGACACGACACAACCGAGCTAGGTTCTAAGCCCTATGGAACTCACCCTACCCTTCGATCAAGACGCCTGCGCGCCGCTTCTGGAGCGCTACGCGACGATCCCTCAACAAAGCGCCTTCGAGAAATTGCCCGTCGGCTTTCCAAGCATCGAAGATTTGACCCCGCTGTGGATGGTTTTGATGTCCCACCAGCGGGCATTGGCGGTGGCCAATCCTGGCGACCATTACTACGAAACGTCGACGCTGCTCGGAAACTTGTCGCGGGGACGCATTGTTCAGAAAAACCTGTACGAGATTTGGCTAGCCCTGCGTTGCTACCCGCGCACGATTCTGGAGATCGGCACGCGGACCGGCGTGTCTTTGGTCAACAAACTGGCGTTTCATCCCAATGCCGCAGCGTGCTTGATCGTGTCGGTCGACCTTTACGTCGAGCAGGGGTCGCCGGACTTGGTCGAGCGCAACTTGCGACAGCTGGGGATCGACACTTCTGGGGTGTTCTACGTGCGCGGCGATTCGCGCGAAGCAGTGCCGGCACTAGAGCGATACCTGAGGTACGCTACGAATACATTCTTGTAGACGGCAGCCACAAAGCCGAGGACGCCCGCACCGACTTGATCAACGCCCTGCCCCTGTTGGCGCCGGGCGGCATCATCGTGTTCGACGATGCCGGACCGGCCGAAGACGGTGGCGGCTACGACCTCATCACGGTATGGGACGAGGTCATGGCATCACACGGCGCCGACCTCGACACCCATCACTACGACGTACCCTACGGCTTTTGCGTGGGCCGTCGGCGGACTTAGGCTAGCGCTTCCAAGCCGCGAAGACGTACCAAGCGCCTGGGCCTTTGGCGTAGTTGTCGGTCTTGGTCGGCCGGATTAAGTCGGCCATTTCTTCGATGATATCTTTGCGCTTGAAGCCACTTTCGACCGCGACTTCGGCAAGGTCCATGTCGTGCATCGGACCCCAGAACGGTTCGTTGTTGTTGTGGGTATCCCAATCCCGCACGAACTGCTCGTACGGATCGTCGAACCAGCGGAACGGCGGCTGTTCGACATGCAGCATCAGCCCGCCGGGCTTCAGGATGCGATAGCCCTCGGCAATGATGTTGTAGACCGCTTTGCGCGACGTCTCGTGCAGGAACATCGTCGAGGTGACGAAGTCGAAGCTTTCGTCGTCGTACTTGGTTTCTTCGGCGTTCTGCTGCGTGAAGGTAACGTCGACCCCCAACGATTCGGCGCGGGCATGGGCGTAACGCAATACCGGAGCGCCAATATCGAGCCCGATGACCTCGGCGTCGGGCCATGCTTCTTTGAACGGCAATGTGTTGTGACCGACCGTGCAGCCCTGATCGAGCACGCGCTTGGGTTTGAAGTCGGGATACTTCTCGCGCAGGTAATTGATGACCGAGTACGCGCCCCCGTCGCCGAGCGGGCCGAGGTTGCCCGACGTCATGACATAGAGCCCGCCGGAGTCGTACATCGCGCCTGCGGCGACGTCGTCTTTGGCGGTTTCGGTGAAGAAGCTGCCCGGCATCCAATGCATATCGAACGGCGCCTGGTATTTCGGAATCTCGAAATTCGGGTCGAGCTCAAGCTTGCCTTTAGGCTTACCCGGCTTGGCCTTGTCGATAAGCGTATCGAGTTGGCGTTCGACGGTCTGACTGTTCTCGTAGAATAGCGTTTGGTTGGCGAGCACCCGGAGGTGGCCCCAGAACTGAAAATAGGGATCGTCCTTGACCGCTTTGCGGACTTCGTGACGGTCTTTCGGCGCACGTCCATGTTCTTTGACGAAGGCCGGCTTGACCCTGCCTTCAAATACATCGCGCCGCCCCTGCCCGGCATTCGAGCCGAGGTGACGATAGAGGTCCATCATGAAATTGCTGCGGGCGTCCTCATCGTGCACCGTTTCAGGGCTGATGCCGTGCCGGCCGAAACCACTAAACGTCGCGACGTGTTCCATGATGGGCTCTCCTCATGTCGGGCTGATTGCTGGCGCATCTTACCAGAGGTCGGCGCCTCTGGTAGGGCGATTTGGCACCCGCGTTCGCAGCCCGGATGGCAAAATCCTTAGAAAACATGGCATTTTTCGTGCAACGGTGGGCTTCTGCCGGCAAAGCCGCCCCGAAGTGATCGCCATCAAGTGACCGGTACGGGCCATTCGGCCTAGTGTCCCGCCGACTTTGCAAAGGAGACGCCCGAAATGCGTAAAGGTCTGATCTATGGCGGCACCGCCGTCGCCGCCGTCGTCATCGTCGTGGTCGTGGTGCTGTTCGTCGTGCTGGCATCGGTCGATTCGATCGTCAAAGCCGCCATCGAACGGGTCGGCAGCGACGTGACCCAAACCGAGGTCACCGTCGATGACGTGGAAATCTCGCTGACCTCCGGCGAAGGCACCATTCGCGGCCTGGTCATCGGCCATCCCCAAGGCTTCGAGGAACAGGTGATCCGCATCGGCGAGGCGCGCATCGTGCTGGATATCGGCACGTTGACCAGCGACACCATCGTGATCAAGGAAATCGCCGTTACCGCGCCGCAAGTGACCGTCGAGGTTTCAAGCCAAGGCACCAACGTCTCGCGCCTTCAGGAAACATTGACGCAATCCGCCGGCAGCGGCGGCGGCAGCGCATCGTCCGGCGGAAACCCGGAAGACGAGAAAAACTGGTCATCGAGCGCGTGACTGTCGCCGACGGTCGGGTCGACCTCAAAGCGGCCGGTCTCGAGCGCGGCGTCGGCGCGGATTTGCCGTCGATCACGCTGACCGACATCGGCAAGGACTCGGGCGGTGCCGACCCGGCCGAAGTGGCCAAGGTCATTGTCGCCGCCGTCAGCGCCGCCGCCGGTAAGGCCGCGGTCACCTCCGGCGTGCTGCAACAGCTCGAAGGCGCGGCCGGCGATAAGGCCAAAGGTCTGTTGGAAAAAGGCGCCGGTGGCCTAAAAGGCCTGCTCAAGAAGTAGACGCACCCCGCCTAGAACGGCTTGACGGCACCGAGGAACGCGGTGCCGGCAATGCCGATCCAGTAGACGTAGGCGATCAGCCGTGCGTTGGCGATGGACCGCTCGAGCCGCGTTTCGACCGCGGCGTCGGGCCCTTGGGCGAGGATGCGAAACATCGTGGTCCATTCGCGCATGTCTTACTTCACTCCCCAGGCATCACGTTGCCGCCAAGGCGACCATGGCGTGGCACCCTGCGCAATGTTCTTTGCCATCATCATGTGCGCAGACTCGGCGGTGCGCCCACGGTTAGGTTCCGCGCCATGCCGCGTGAAGATGCTTGTTTGTCCTCCCTGTCCAAACACGGACTGAAATTGATGGTCTATTGCCTGGGCTGCAAGCGCAGTAGCGAGGTCGAACCAAAGCTGCTGATCGAAAAGTTCGGGCACAGTTATCCCATCCAGCGGGTGCAACGACACTTAAAGTGCACCGAGTGCGGCAGCCGCAAGGCCACGGTGTATTGGTAGCCGTGCGCCTTCGAGACGGCACTGCATCGCTCCTCAGGATGACGGCGACCTTGGGTTAGGAATTAACCAAGGCGTCGGGCCTGTGTTGTGCGGCGGCGTGACGGACAAGGCCAACGTATGACGGTTGCCCGCAGCGTCACGTCTGGCACTGCTTTGCCCCTGTTAACCGATCCGCTAGACTCCGCGCGGCTTGAGTGCGGGATGGCCCCGCGATGGGGAAGTTTCATGACGCACGACGACGGCACACAACCGAACACCGACACCCCTACACCGCGCTCCGGCCCCGACGTCGGCGCACTGGTGATGCTGTTCATCCTCGGGCTGTCGTTCGCGTTTATCCTGGTGCTGAACCGGGTGGCGGCGGAGGCGGGGCTGCCCTTTATCCCCTTCGTCTTTTGGCAGTCGCTGGGCGCGGGCGTGATCTTGTTTGCGTTGGCCGCGATGTTCGGCGGGTTGCCGTCGTGGCAATGGCCGCACGTAAAACTCTACATCGTCACCGGCTTGCTGAATTTCACGATTCCCTACCTGATCTTCACGTTCGTTGCGGCCAAGGTGCCGTCGGGCGTGTTGAGCCTGGGTCTTTCGTTGGTTCCGGTGACGATTTACGCGCTGGCGCTGATCTTTCGGCTCGACCGGTTTCGTGTGGTGCGGTTCGGCGGCATCTTGCTGGGACTGATCGGCGTGTTGTTTGTGCTCTTGCCTTCAACCAGCCTGCCCTCGCCCGACATGGCAGGTTGGGTGGCGCTCGGGTTTGCCGCACCGCTTTGTTACGCGCTGAACGCGGTGCTGGTCGCCGTGATGCGCCCGCCGGAAGGGGGCTCGATCCAGTTCTCGGCGGGCCTGACGTTCGTGGGCACCGTGACGATGCTGGTCGTCATGGTCGTGACGGGCCAGTGGTGGGCGTTCGGCGGCGAATGGAGCGATGGGCATTGGGCCACGTTGATCGCGATGGCGAACAATGCGCTCGCGTTCTACTTGATCTTCGCGTTGATCAAACGCGCGGGCCCGGTGTTCTTCTCGATGGTCAACTACATCGCCACGCTGGTCGGCATCGGCGTCGGTATTTGGTTCTTCGGCGACGCCAACAGCCTGTGGATCTGGGCAGCACTGGTGCTGATCGGCGCCGGGTTGGTGTTGGTGAACCTCGCACCGACGAGTGGCGAGGCCCCGGCGAGCAGCGGCGACTAACGCCGTACCTACAAGACCTGAAAAATCTCGTAGCGGACGCCGAACGCGCCGCCGTCGAGAATACGCACGGCACCGCGGCCGACGCCGATGACGTTGTTGAGCCAGGCATAGGCGCCGTCCATCGCGGTTTCGAAAAACATCGCGTTGCGCATGTAGTACTGATCGCCGGGGACGTCTTCGCGGCGGCCTAGTCGCTTGAGCACGTCTTTGGGGCCGGTGACGATGCCCTGATACGTGATTTGAATGAGAACGTTGTCGTCGGCCTCCAGGACGAGGCGGACGTCGGGATAGGCGGAATCATCGCGATGGACCAAAAGGTGATCGGTGGCTGTCACGACGGTGCCGCGCAACTTGGGGCCCTTGAAGGTCCCGCGGGCGATGCGATCGATCCGGCGATAGCCGCGCGGGGTTTTGCCGATCTCGAGACCTTCCATCGCCTCCATGTCGAGGGTCATGAGATATTCGGTTTGCAGCGGGGCTTGGCGGTCGTCCATGGCGGGGCTCCCTAGTCGATTTGATAGATGTTGTAGTGATCGCCGAAGGCGCCGTTGGGGAAGACCAGCAGGCGGCCGGTGGCGACAGCCAGCGTGGCGTTGAGCCAGGCGTAGCGATCGTCGCCGGTCTCGAACTGTACGGCGGTACGCAAGTAGTAGTCGCGCGGGTCAACCTCTTCGCGGCGACCGATGCGTTTCATCACCTCGCGCGGGCCGGCGACGATGCCGTCGTAGGTCATTTGGATGAGTGCATCGTCGTGGGTGCGCAAGATCATGCGGACATCGAGGCGGGCCGAATCGTCGCGCATGACGAGGACGGGGTCAGTGCCGGTGACGATTTCGCCGGTGAGGCGCGGTCCCTCGAAGTGACCCCGTAAGATGCGGTCAACGCGGCGCCAGCCCACCGGCGTTTTGCCGATTTCCAAGCCGGGCATCGCTTCGATGACGAAATGCGTCACGAACGAGGTATCGAGCGCGGCAACGTTGGATGACATGAATACGGCCCTCCCCGGCAATGCTAGCATCTTGCCATGAGTATCGACCGCTATCAGGAAATTCGCGACGCGCATCGCTGTCAGGTGCCGACGCGCTACAACATCGGCAGCGATATTTGCGACCGAGTGGCGGCGCAAACGCCGGATACCACCGCGATGATCTGGGAGGATCTCGACGGGGTCGACCATGCCGTCACCTATGGCTGGCTGCGCGACCAAAGCAATCGACTGGCCAACGGGTTGCGCGAGCACGGACTGCGGCGCGGCGACCGGGTGGCGGTGCTGCTCGGGCAGCGACCGGAAACCGCCGTGGCGCATATCGCGATCCTGAAAGCCGGGCTGGTGGCCGTGCCGCTATTCACCGCCTTTGCCGAACCCGCATTGGCGCAGCGGATCGGCAATTCGGGCGCGCGGGCGTTGATTACCGACGCGGCGCAATTGCCCAAGGCGGTGGCCTTGTTGGATCGGGGGCTGGAGTTGAGCCCGGTGTTGTGCGTGGGTGGGGCCGAAAAGAACGTCCAGGACTATGCCGGCTTCCTGGCGGCGGGATCGTCGGCGTTTGCGCCGGTCGACACCGACGCCGAGGGCGACGCGCTGATCATCTACACCTCGGGCACAACGGGCGCGCCGAAGGGCGCGCGGCACGCGCACCGCATGCTGATCGGGCACGACCCCGGCA
>JAYONB010000025.1:8211-18127 GCA_038121105.1 Alphaproteobacteria bacterium
GCACCGCATGCTGATCGGGCACGACCCCGGCATTCGGTTCGTGCATCACGGGATGGTCGAGGGCGCGCCCGACCGGCATTGGTCGCCGCAGGATTGGGCGTGGGTGGCGGGGCTGGTGAACATCTTGTTCGCTTCGTTACGCCACCGCGTGCCGGTCATCGCGACATCGCGCCGGTTCGATCCGGAATGGGCGTGGCGATTGTTGCGTCATCATCGCCCGACCCGCGCGTTTATCCCGCCGACGGCGTTGCATCAAATGCGACGCCTGCACCCCCACGGGCGGCAGGATGTCGCGTTGATCTCGGCCGGCACGGGCGGCGAAACGGTCTCGCCCGACTTGATGGCCTGGGGCGACGAGGTGCTGGGCGTGCACCTCAACGAGGCCTATGGCCAAACCGAATGCAACATGATCGTCGGCAATAGTGCGGCGGTGATGCCGGTGCGACTGGGGTCGATGGGCCGCGCCATGCCGGGCCACGACGTGGCGATCGTCGACGAGGACGGCGTGGTGCAAGACGACACCGGGATCGTCGCCGTGCGGCGGGGCGATCGCGCGATGTTCAAGGAATACTGGAACGACGCCGCGGCGACGCGCGCCAAGTTTGCGGGCGACTGGATGCTGACAGGCGACATCGCGCGGCGCGATGACGACGGGTATTTCTATTACGTCGGCCGCAACGACGATGTGATCAATACCGCGGGCTACCGCGTCGGCCCCTCGGAGATCGAAGACGCCCTCCTCACCCACCCCGACGTTGCCGCGGCGGGCGTGATCGGCGTGCCCGATCCCGAACGCGGGCAAGCGATCCAGGCGTTTATCGAGTTGCGCGACGGGGTGCGTGGCGATGACGCGCTCGCCCAAGCGCTGAAGGACCATGTGCGCACCCGGTTGGCGCGGCATCTCTATCCGCGCGGGGTTTCGTTCATCGACGCGATGCCGCGCACGGTGACGGGCAAGACGCGGCGCGACGTGCTGCGGGAATTGGGGTCGGCGGCGATCTAGGCCGCCGAACTCGGCGAGGGATTGGCGCGCGCCGGGACCGGACCTACACTTGACTTTACGACGTTTCACCGAGAGGAGACGGTCATGAAAGACGTTCCCGTTCGCGCCGGCCAGCGCTGGCACGCCATGATGCCCGACAACAACCACGACGAGATCGCGCGCCAGCAGTTCGTCCTGTCGCTGCGCTCGGGCGTGCGCGAAAACGTCGAACCCGCCATCCGCACCGTGTTCGAGAAGCGCGTTGCGCCAAAGCTTGCCCAGAACGGCGAGACCAAGCTGCCCGAGGTGCGCAGGGCGATGCTGCGCGATCCGCTGATCCAGTCGTGGAGCGCGCTGCGCCGTACGACCTGGGAGGCGCAATGGGACGTCGCCGGCGAAGCGATCGAACGCGACCTGCCGCGCCTGGTCGACGAGGCCGCGCATTACCGCACGGGGAAGAAGCACCACGGCAGCCTGACGCTCGACAAGACCGTGGCCGTGCCGCGTTACAACACCGAAATCGAAATTCACGTCCAGCCTGGCGGGTATCACGTCGAAATCGCCGACGACGATGTCTTCGCCGGCGCGCTGTGGGACCGGGTCTATACCGTGGGCGAACCCAACCGCGGCGAATGGGGCGACATGGCGGGCCGCGGAACGGCGGCCTGGGTCAAAGAGCATTACCCCGACCTCAAGCCGACGCGCATTCTCGACATGGGCTGCACCATCGGCCAGAGCACCATTCCCTATGTCGACGCCTTTCCCGACGCCGAGGTGCACGCGATCGACGTCGCCGCGCCGTGCCTGCGCTACGGCTTTGCGCGGTCGGAAGCGCTCGGCAAAGCGATCCACTACAGCCAGCAAGACGCAGAACGCACCAACTTCGACGACGCCTCGTTCGACATCGTCGTGTCGCATCTGTTGTTCCACGAAACCTCGACCAAAGCCGTGCAGCGCATCTTCAACGAGATCCACCGCGTGCTGAAACCGGGCGGCGTGATGATCCACGAGGACATCGGCAACAAGAACGACATGGACACGGTTCAGCGCTTCTTCTTCGACTGGATGACCCACTACGCCGCCGAACCCTTCATCAACCAGTGGACGGCGGTCGATACGTTCGAGGCCGCGGTCAAGGCCGGCTTTCCCCGCAAAGAGGTGTTCCGCGACGGCCCCGGCAAACGCTACTTCGGCGCCCGCAAGGCCGCCTGAGCGCCCGGAGCGCACCGGCCCCGCCCGCCGAAACAAAGCCAACGCCCGCAGTTTTCCTTAGGTTGGCCCGTCCCGTGGATATGGGACCGTGCCAACGCGCCCGCCAATCACGATTCGCGGTCCCCGCCTAGCGGCGTAGACAGCGGACCTTCAGGGATAGGAAGGGATTGGTAGCGGGGGAGGGATTCGAACCCCCGACACGCGGATTATGATTCCGCTGCTCTAACCAACTGAGCTACCCCGCCAGGAGATGGGGCGGGATTTAGGCCTTCGGGTTGGGGTTAGTCAAGGGTGGCCATTCGAGAAGCCCCGTCGAGTCGCGCGCATAGCGCGCGCCTCAGGATGACACGCGTGTGGTGATTCGGCGGCGGGGTTAGGCCGCGGCTTGGGTGCGGGTGGCGGCGTCGATCCAGCCGCCGCCGAGGACGCGGGGGCCGTCGTAGAGAACGCAAGCTTGGCCGGGGGCGACGCCAAGGGCGGGGGTATCCAGGGTGACGGTCGCGCCGCCCTGCCCGTTCGGCGTGACGTGGCCGGGTTGGGCGTCTTGCATGGAGCGCACCTTGATGGTGCAGCGGCGCGATTGGCCGGCGGCGAGATCGGGGGCGAGCCAGTTGGTGTCGGCGATGCGAATCTCGTCGACCAGCAGCGCGTCTTTGGGACCCACGACGACCTCGCGCACCTCGGGGCGCAATTCGACGACGTAAAGCGGCTCGCCGGCGCCGGTGACATCGCCTAGCCCTAGGCCTTTGCGCTGGCCGATAGTGTAGGCGGCGATGCCGTCGTGGCGGGCGAGTTCGTGACCCTGGAGATCGACGATGGCGCCCTCGGCCAGCGCCTCGGGCCGGTGCTTGCGGACGACATCGAGGTACGAGCCGTTGGGGACGAAGCAAATGTCTTGGCTGTCGGGCTTGTCGGCCACCAATAGGCCGAATTCGGCCGCGAGCGCGCGGGTTTCGGGTTTGCTCAAAGCGCCAAGAGGAAAGCGCAGGTAGTCGAGCTGTTCTGCCGTGGTGGCGAAAAGGAAATAAGACTGGTCGCGGCCCGGATCGACGCCGCGGTGCAGTTCCGGCCCACCCGCGCCTTCGATCCGGCGAACGTAATGACCGGTGGCGAGCGCATCCGCGCCGAGATCGCGGGCGGCGGTGAGCAAATCGGCGAATTTGACGGTTTGGTTGCAGCGCACGCACGGGATCGGGGTGCGGCCTTCGAGGTAGCTGTCGACGAAGTCGTCGATGACGGCCCCCTGAAAACGATCTTCGTAGTTCAACAAATAATGCGGGATGCCCAGCGTATCGGCGACGCGGCGGGCGTCGATCACGTCTTGGCCGGCGCAGCAGGTGCGGCTTTTTACGGCGGTCGCGCCCATGTCGTAGAGCTGCAGCGTGACGCCGACCACGTCGTAGCCCTCGCGCGCCAGCATCCCGGCGACGACCGAGGAATCCACGCCGCCCGACATCGCCACCACGATGCGGGTGTCGGCGGGCGGCTTGGCGAAGCCCAGCGAGTTGGTATTTGGCGCGGCGGCATCCATGGGGCCGAAATATAGGGGCTTGCGGCCCCGCAGCAATGGGTGGGGCAGGCACGATCTTTACCGCGCGTTAACCAAGGCGCGGCATACTGGGACGATGTTTGACCCCCGAGCCCGCCGCGGTACCCCGGCGGTACGGCGCACCAGGGCGAAAGCCGTCGTTGCGCCGCGTTTTCAAGGAATACGACCATGATCCCGACATCGGCTGAACGCCCTGCCCGAGCGGCCCCCGCCTCCCCCACCGCGGCCGATTTGGTGGCGCTGGAGGATGCCGCGCAGCAGGCGATCGAAGACGGCAATTTGGCGTTGGCGGAGCTCGCCTACGTTCAATTGACCGAAGCCCAGCCGAGTGGCGTCGCGTTTGCCTGCGTCTACGAAGTGGCGGCGGCGCGGCGCAATTACCGCCTGGCGCAACGCGCGCTGGAAACCTTGATCGAGCTGGAGCCGAACAACGCCCAGGCCTGGGCGCATCTGGCGCATTTGCGTTATTTGGTCGGCGACGTGAACGGCGCGCTGGATCCGTTGCGTCGCGCGCTGTTGATCGAACCCGGCAACGCCGCGTTCGCGGCGGCACAGGCGATCTTTTCTTACGCAACATTGGACCATTTGCACGAAAGCCCAAACTTGCTGAACAAAGCCGCCGGCTTGGATCGCGACGGGCAGCAGATGGATGCGATCGTCGAAGCGCTGATCCACCAACAGCAATTCGAGAACGCCGAGCACTTTATCGGTTTACTGCAAGAACGCGTCGGCAGCCTGCATCCCCGCATGCTGCGCGCTATGGGCATCGCCCTGGCCGGGCAAGATCGACAGGACGACGCCCGCGAGGTTTTCGCCGCGGCGATCGCGACCTGTAACGGCGCGCTGGACGACAAGCCGCCGACGCGCGACGCCTGGCGCGGTCTCGATGACGAAGAATGCCGCCGACAGGTCGAGCTTTACGCCTATCGCGCGCGGCTGGAACACGAAGCCGGCGAAACCGCCGGTGCGATCAGCACCTATGAAATTTTGCACGATGCCGCGACCGCGCGCGGGCTGCACTATCCCGATGCCCCCGGTGTCGACAGCGCGGCACGGCTTGCGGATCTTCGTAAACTGATCGCCGGGCGCGACTTGGTGGTGTTCGGCCAGGGCCATTCTCTGCGCGATTTCGCCGCGCGAATCGACGAACTTGGTGACCGGAAGCCGGCAATGGCGAGTTTCAACCGGTTCGGTGTCGTCGCCAACGACATTCTCGCACCGGCACGCCGCGCGCTGGACGTCGTGGTGGAAATCGCGACGCCGTCGGTGGCGCGCAACCTCAAACATCTCAAGCCGTTCCTTCAGCAGGCCAAGCCGACGATGGCGATCGTATCGCCGAGCGCGTTGGACGCCGCGTTCGATCCCGAAGAGCGGGAGGTCTTCGTCGCGGTGAACGGCCGACGACTGGTGACGACCGAACCGAATCTTCTGCACAGCGTCACGCCCTACGACCCGCTGGGCGTGATCGCCGATAACTCGCTTCTCGGCGTATTGCCCTTGTTGGTGGCGGCGCAACCCAAACGCATCTTTGTAATTGGTGCGGATTTCGACGTGCCGGCCGACCAACGGGCATCGCACTACGGCGTGGGCTCCAAGAACTTTGCGGCACGGAGCAGCACCGACTTCGTGGCGCTGGGCCAGGACCGCCAGCAACGCGCCAATTTCTTCACGGCGATGCATCACGATGCCGCCGCGGTGGACCGCGATTTGGCGTTTCAGGTCGGCTCGGTTGCGACGCTGCACGGCTTCGACGCGCCGCCGCTGTTCAACGTCGCCCCTGACAGCCGCCTCGAGTCGATGCCGAAGATTTCGCTCGACGATTTTTTCGCGATGGTCGACTAGGCCACGCCATGGGCGTGGCGTCGTGCGAAAGCGCTATTCGAACAATCTTTTGAAGTGAAGGTCGGCCTGCGGCACTGTGGCCGTCACCCGATCGCGCCACCAGTCTTCGCCGTGCACCGCCTGGTGGGTCGGATCCCAGGCGTTAAGCGCATCGACTTCCTCCGGCGTTTCGCCGCATTGAATATCGAAAAACACCGGACCCCGCGCGACGCGACTGCATTCCATGAGCGCTTGGTCGAGCGCATCAGGATCGACGTGAGGCAATATTTCTTTGCCGATCACTAGATCGAAGGAAGCATCGGCGAAGGGCAACGCGGCGATATCGCCGACCAATAGCCGCGCGCGGACCGCGTCGTGGCCGTGAGATACCGCGTAAGCGCTGGCGTCCAACCCGCAGACCTGTGCGCCGCGCGCCGCGAACTCGACCAACACAAAGCCCTTGGCGCAACCGATTTCAAGGATACGCGACCCGACGCCAAGTGTGTAATACGCCATGATGTCGGCGGCACTTTGCGCGTAGCGGCCGTCGTAACGGTAGCCGCCATAACCGATCCCGAGGTCGGGGTTGTCGAAGTAATCAAAACCGAAGTCGTGATAGTCGGCGCTCGCCGCCGCGCGCGCGCGCGCTAGCGCCGCCCGCCGAGCGTTGGCATTGCGGGCCCGCGCGCTGCCGAAGAAATCAGGCGCTGTCGGCATCGGCTGTGGCGAACGGGTCGGTGGCGCGGCGGATCACCTTTGCCGGAAGACCAAAGACCGTGGTCCAGGGATCGGTTGGTTTGGTGACGAACGCGTTAGCGCCGACCTTGGTGCCCTTTCCGAGCGTGAGCCGATAATTCACCTTGGCGCCCATGCCGACGTAGCAAAAGTCTTCGGCGATCGCGCCGCTTGCCAGCATGACCTGAGCATTGACGGTGCAATACGAGCGCACCTCGGCCATCGGGCCGAACACGGCGGCCATATTGAATGCGTTGAAATCACCGATGCGCACGCCGGCCTGGAGGACGACGTTCTGGCTCATCAGGTTGCCACGGCCCATTTCGGCGCGACGCGAGATTTGTACCGAGGGGTGAATAGCATTGGGAAATTCGGCGCGGGTGCCGGCGAGGCGGCCCATCGTTTTGTGACGAGCGATGGGGTCGCCGATGGCACACACCACCGCGATCGGTCGGTTCGTCGCGCGGTCCACCAACCACGAAGTATCGCCGAGGACCGGATAGTCGTAGAAAGCTTCGCCCGCAAGATCGGGGTCGTCGTCGACGAAGCCGATGATCTTGAAATTTCCGTCACCGTCGTCGATGCGGTCTTCGATAATTTGAAGTGCCTTAAGGCCTGCGCCCCGGGCGCCGACGATCACGGTGTCGGTCATACGGTCGTCGCGAAGAATTCCTCGATGCAGGCGGCGATATGGGCGACGGCCTCGACATCGAGATACTGATGAATCGGTAGCGACAGAATGCGTTGCGCCTGGGACTCGGTTTCGGGGAAGGCGCCCGGCGCGTAGTCGAGATCGCGCGCGGCCGGCTGCAAGTGAATCGGAACGGGGTAGTGAACCGCGCTGCCGATGCCGGTTTGGGCGAGGTGGTCTTGCAAGGCGTCGCGCCGCCCCGACTGGATGACATAGGTATGGAAGGTGTTGAAAGCGCGCGCATCGTCGGGCGCACGAAACACCGCGGGCGAGGTGAGGCGATCTTGATAGACGGCGGCGTTGCGGCGGCGCGCGGCAATGACGCCATCGAGTTTTTCCAGACGTAGTTCGAGAATGGCCGCTTGCAAGTTGTCGAGCCGCGAGACGGTGCCCCACTCGCCCGACCGATCGCGCGTCTCCAAGCCATGACGGCGAAGGTTCCTAAGCCGGCGCGCCACCGCGACATCACGCGTTGCGATAAAGCCGGCATCGCCGGCAGCGTTGAGGTTCTTGACCGGATGGGCCGAAAAACAGCCGATGGCGCCAAACGAGCCGGCCCGTCGGCCATCGAAGGTCGAGCCCATTGCCTGCGCTGCATCTTCGATCACGGCGAGGCCGTGGCGGTCGGCGATGGCCATGACGGCCGCCATGTCGGCCATACGTCCGGTGAGATGAACCACCATGATGGCCACGGTGCGTGGCGAGATCGCAGCTTCGATAGCCGCGGGATCGATGTTCTGATCGGGCCCGACATCGGCAAAGACGGGGGTGGCCCCTACACGTTGGATTGCAGCCGTTGACGCTATGTAGGAGTTGGGCGGCGTGATGACTTCGTCGCCGGGACCGATCCCGAGGGCCCAAAGACCGAGTTCGAGGGCATCTGTACCGGAGTTCACGCCGACGACCTGCGGTACGCCGATGTACCGCGCCGCCGCGCTTTCGAAACGTTCGACGAATGCCCCGCCGACGAACTGACCGGAACGGAAAACCTGATCGACGCGCGCCAAAATCTCGTCGCGCTCTTGTTCGTATTGAGCAGCGAGGTCGACGTAGGGTACCTGCACCGGTGGCGCGCTCTTCAAAGCTAATCCCGCTGCTGTCATCGGCTTTTCCTTTGCGGATTTCAATGAGGACCCCAGAAAGCCCATCTTGGCCGCCGCATGGTTAACGAAAGGATAAGCCGGGCCTGGTGTAGCGCCAAGAACCCCAGATTTCTGCCGATCATGTCGCCGCAATGACTTGGTCGTAGAACCGGGCGAGACGCGGCGCGTTCGCCTCAAGCGACCAATTCTGGCGAGCCTCGGCGGTTTCGTCCGGCGGGTCGAGGACGTTTTGTTTGAGTTTGTCCCAAAACGGCCGATCGAACATGGCGGGGGTGGCCGCAATTCCAATGCCGAGCCGACGGGCGAGACCGAAACTAAGAAGATGTTGCGGCGCAATCATGAAATAGAGCCCCGCATCGAGATAGTCGGCAAGTTTGTTGGCGTAGGAATAGCGATGTTTTTCGGGCGCGTATTGCCAGGCTTGCCCGCCGGTGACGAGGCTGCGTCGCACCAACACGCCGATATCGTATTGCGAAATCTCTTCCAAGAACGCGCGGTGATCGAGCAACGGGCGGTGCAGGTGAAAAAAGCGCGTGCCGCTTTCAAACGCGCGGTACTCGGCCAGCATCTCTTCGAATTCGTCGGGACCGGCAACGGTGGGATAAACGTGAAGATGGACGCCGTGTTTGGCGGCGGTTTCGGCCAACCAGAGCAGACCGTGGTCAGCGCCTTCGGGGCTGCGTGACTCAAGCCAAACCGTGCCGCCGTAAACAAGGTGAATTTCGCCATCCGACGTACTGAGTTTATCGCGCCGGGCGATGTCGCCCCAGCAATAGTCGCTATAGAACAGCCGCGGACCCTGGAGCGCGACACCGTCTCGGCGCACGGCGACTTGGCTTTCGAGATTGCGGCACACCAATCCGTCGGCGCGGCTGAAGATCGACTGTTCGAGCGCGCGTTCGAGATTGCGCGTTGGTTCGGTGGCGACGAACGCGGCACTGAGCATGTCGGCGTTGTCGTAGGGATCGACGAGGACCGGTGCCGGGCGAACGGTGAGCATCGCGGCCGCCGTTTCGTACTGCATCAACGAAAACACATGGCAGATTTCGGGGTGCAACGCCGCAGCGAGCCGCGGGGCCTGCCAGGGCGAATCGAACGTTTGGATGGAGGCAAACAGCGACGAGCCGTCATATCCCGGGGGCCGGGCGCAGACGAGATGAACCTCTTTGCCGCTGTCGCGCAGCCCTTGGGCGATCTTGGCTTCGCGTACGCGCGGATTGTCCGAGACGAGAACGACCCGATTGGGCGTTGCAGGGCCAACAGCTTCGGCTGCGCCAACAAGTTCACCTGCGATCAGCACAAGGAGTTGGTTGGTGAGATCGGTTTTGAGGGCACGGGCCAACAGGTCGTGCGCATCGGGCTCACCGAACAACAGCGCCCAGTGGGCCAACTGCGTGCCCGCGGCTTGATCGTTGGGGTCGCAGCGCACAAGTTCGCGCAACGCGCCAATTAGATCAGCCGCCGCGCCCGTCATTTGCGCGACTTGCGCGCGGTAAGCGTGCACTTCTTTGATATCCGGTGCAATCGTCGCCAGGGTCTCCAAGGGCGATCGCGCTTCTTGCCACGCGCCTTGCGCAAGATGCGCCGTGCCAAGAAGGAACAACGCTGTAGGCTCGCTCGAATTGTCGCTGAGCACGGCCTCGGTCGCCGCCACAACGGACGGCCAATCGGCACGTGCGGCCGCAGCCCGCGCAACCTCTAGGGGGTCGCCGGACGGATTGCCGTAGGACGAGGTGGAATCACTCATCCTGGCAGCATGCCATGGGCACGTTAATAAGGTCCAAACGATGCCCGCGTCGCGAGTTGTTTAACCGACTGTTAAT
>JAYONB010000026.1:0-17667 GCA_038121105.1 Alphaproteobacteria bacterium
CAAACCGTCCGGGCTCTCTCATAGAAACTGGACCACTGATCTGGGGCAGGTCAGCGGCGACGGAATTCGGCCTTCGGCGTGTCGTTCAGCCAAGACTCGAGATTCCGGTAAGCGGCGCGGACTTGCCCCTCGCCATCGCGCATCTCGTCAAAAAACGTGCTGGCGGGCGGGTGCGATGAAGCAGTTTCTGCGGGTGGCATTAACGCTACTCTAACAGATGCTTTCGAACTCTGCGACCGGCGGCCCTATTCCTGCACCGCGAGCAGGACCTCGCGCGCAACCTTCTGCTCGCGATCGTCGAGATCGAACACGATAAAGACCGCTTCGCCCTGCCGAATTTCTTCGGCCACAACCGATTCGGCCAGGATGAACATTTCGCCGTCTACCAACGTCAACAAGCGTCGGTCGAGGTCGACCGACTCGACGATGCCCTCGGCCTCCTCGGCCCAGACTGTTGGCGTCGCCAGGGATGCCAACAGAATGAAGAACCCCGCGACCGCCATGGTACGTAACGGACCGAAGCGCCCCATCGGTGCCTCTCCATGCCGTTCATCTGCCCCGGCACGCCCATTGTCGCGCGCCGGTGTGGGATGGCAAGGTCGGGTGGCGTGAGGCCCACAAAACTGCGGATTTGCACCGCACGAACGAAAAAGCCGGGCGCGTGGCCCGGCTTTTTGTCGCGCCGCTGAGCGCCGGATTAGTTGTCGAGGAAACTGCGGAGTTTGCGCGAGCGCGAGGGGTGCTTGAGTTTGCGCAAGGCTTTGGCTTCGATCTGACGGATACGTTCGCGCGTGACCGAGAATTGCTGGCCGACCTCTTCGAGCGTGTGATCGGTGTTCATGCCGATGCCGAAGCGCATGCGCAGGACGCGTTCTTCGCGTGGCGTAAGTGACGCCAAGACCCGCGTGGTGGTATCGCGCAGGTTGGATTGGATCGCCGAATCGATCGGCAGGATCGCATTCTTATCCTCGATGAAATCGCCGAGGTGCGAATCTTCTTCGTCGCCGATCGGCGTTTCGAGTGAGATCGGCTCTTTGGCGATCTTGAGGACCTTGCGCACCTTGTCGAGCGACATACCGAGTTTCTCGGCGAGCTCTTCGGGAGTCGGCTCGCGCCCGATTTCGTGCAGCATTTGGCGCGAGGTACGGACCAACTTGTTGATGGTCTCGATCATGTGCACCGGAATACGAATGGTGCGCGCCTGATCGGCGATCGAGCGCGTGATGGCCTGGCGGATCCACCAGGTGGCGTAGGTCGAGAACTTGTAGCCGCGGCGGTATTCGAACTTATCGACCGCTTTCATCAGGCCGATGTTGCCTTCTTGAATGAGGTCGAGGAACTGCAAGCCGCGGTTGGTGTATTTCTTGGCGATCGAGATGACGAGCCGCAGGTTGGCTTCGACCATTTCTTTCTTGGCGCGCGCCGCGGCGCGTTCGCCCTTTTGCACGCGGTGGACGATGCGCTTGAACTCGGCGATATCGAGACCGACAAGCTGCGAGACTTCGGCGAAATGCGCGCGGATCGTTTTGATTTCGTCGCGGTATTCCTTGGTGAACTCGGACCAGCCTTTTTGCTTGAGGCGGCTGACCCGGCGAAGCCAGTTGGGATCGAGTTCGTTGCCGGTGTGCTGCTCCAGGAACGACTCGCGTTCCACGGCGCAGGCCTCGGCCATCGCCCAAAGCTCTTTCTCCATGTTCACGATACGGCGGTTGAGACCGTAAAGCTGATCAACCAGCGCCTCGATCCGACCGTTGTTGAGGTGCACGCCTTCGATCAGATCGACCAACTCTTTGGTCAGCTTGTCGTAGCGCCGACCTTGGGCGGTGGTGATCTTCTCTTTGGCGAGCGCGGCCTCGACGGTGGCGTCGTGCAGCTTGGCGAGTTTCTTGTAGGTCTTTGCAATCTCGTCGAATTTTTTGAGGATCTTGGGCAGCAGCTGCTCTTCCATCGCGGCGAGCGGGACGGAGGCTTCGTCGTCCTCGTCATCGTCGTCGTTGGCGGCCTTTGCCGCGGCGGGACTGCCCGGGGCAGGCGCCGGCGGGGCCGAAGGGGTGCCCGGGGCGCCCGGCGCCGAGGTACCGGGCTTGCCGCCATAGGTCGCGTCGAGATCGATAATATCGCGCAGCAAGGCGCGGCCCTCTTTGAGGTCGTCGCGCCACTGGACGATCGCCATCATCGTGAGCGGGCTTTCGCCAAGGCCGGAAATCATCTCCTCACGACCCGCCTCGATGCGCATGGCGATTTCGATTTCGCCCTGGCGCGACAGCAATTCGATCGACCCCATTTCCCGCAGGTACATGCGCACCGGATCATCGGTCCGGTCGAGCTCTTCCTTGGGCGTCGTGGTGGTCAGCTCTTTGCTGGTCGAGGGTTTTTCCTCGGTCGTCTCTTCGGCTTCGTCTTCGCTTTCGACGACGTTGATACCCATCTCGGAGAGCATCGCCATGGTGTCCTCGATCTGCTCGGAGTTCACCTGGTCTTGCGGCATGGCTTCATTGATTTCGTCGTAGGTGACGTAACCGCGCTCCTTGGCCTTTTGCAGGAGCTTTTTGACATCCTTGTTGACTGAATCGATCAGCGGGCTATCGCCCGACTCGTCGGTTTGCTTTTCAGGCTCGGCGGTCTTTGCGGTCTTGGTGGCCATACTAAAGTCTGCTCCTGCATTCGGCTGACGCCGGATGGTGTTTCGCCGGTGACCGCGTTTACGCTGAATTCAACAGATTGCCCCGGGTTCGAACACCTTGGGTGCCACCCAGTTCTTCCTGTAGCGACGTAACGCGATCTCGCTTTTCTTCGCTGGAATCCTCAGCAAATTCCAACCATGCGGATTCGATTTCTTTTTGTAAGGACGCGCGCCCGTGCAAAGCCATTGCCTCACGCCAGGCGTGTTCGGTCTCCTCCAACGCAGTATCGGCCCGCAGGTTTGGATTCACCCGCACCACCGCAGCTATCAGGCGTTTTGCAATTTCACCGAACCCTTGCTTCGCCAATTGGTCGTGAAGGGTTTCGCTGTCAAGGCCGGCCACGGTAGCCGAGGCTTGTAATATCGCCCCGCGCAGCCTGTCAAGGTTGCTATCGGCCAGGTGGACGGCGGCAAAGGCCTCCTCGGCGGTGGCGAGGATTTCGGGCACCAGCAGGGGCGCGCCGACGATAAAGGCCTCGCGCCCGGTGGCTTCCTCGCCCCGAGCCAACGAAGTCTGTCGCAGCAACGGCGAGGAACCGCGCCGAAACCCGCTGGGACGGGGCACTTTGGCCCCCCAATCGCGCGACCGGGCGGCGGTACCGCCGCGATTGCGGGGGCCGCCGAATTCCTCTTCCATCCGCGCTCGGAACAACCTTTGGTAGGCATCCCGAACATCGGAATCGCGGATTTCGCGACAGAGCGTCTCCAGGCGCGATCGCAACCCGGCTTCGCGCTCCGGGGAATCCACGGGTTGGGCGCGGCGTTCCTTCCACCACAACAATTCATTCATCGGGACGGCCGCGTCGAGCACCTGGCGCATGGCGTCGGCCCCCCGATCGCGCACCAAGCTGTCCGGATCCTCGCCCTCGGGCAATTGGGCGAAGCGCAAACTGTAACCCGGCTTGAGCAACGGCAAAGCACGTTCCGCTGCAGCCAACGCCGCACGGCGCCCCGCCGCATCGCCATCGAGACAGACCACGGGCTCGGGCGCAAAACGCCACAGCAAGCCGATCTGTTCCTCGGTCAAAGCCGTCCCGAGTGGGGCAACCGCATTGGCAAAACCGCCATCGGCAAGCGCGATGACGTCCATATAGCCTTCGGTCACGATCGCGGTACCGGCCTCGCGGATCGGTTGGCGGGCCTGAAACAAGCCGTAAAGCGTGCGTCCTTTATGAAACAGGCCGGTTTCGGGCGAATTCAGGTATTTGGCGCGCGCGTCGCCCAGCGCGCGACCCCCGAAGGCAACCACCCGGCCACGCGAATCCAAGATCGGGAACATCAGACGGTTGCGGAACCGGTCGAAGGTCGCCCCGCCATCTTCCGGTTTGACGACGAGCCCGGTTTCGATGAGCTGGGCTTCGCTCACCTCGCGTGCCAATAGCGCATCCTTGAGCATGGTGCGCCCATTGGGCGCGAAGCCGAGACGGAAGTCCGTCACCGCCGCAGGCGACACGCCGCGCTTCTCCAGATAGCCGCGCGCGCTGGTGCCGCCGTTCGACTTGAGCTGATCGGCGTACCAGGTCGCTGCTTTGTCCATCACCTCGTGCAATGTGGCGGAACGTCGGGCCGCCTCCGCCGCCGCAGGCGATAGTTGCGGCACCTCCATGCCGGCGACGCCGGCAAGCTGTTCGACCGTTTCGGGAAATTGGAGGTTCTCGGTATTCATCACGAAATCGAACACCGAACCGTGCGCGCCGCATCCGAAGCAGTGATAGAAAGCTTTGTCGTCGCTGACCGTGAAAGAAGGCGTCTTTTCGTTATGGAACGGACATAGGCCGGTATATTCGCCGCGCGGCCCTTTACGCAGTTTGACGCGGCGACCCACGATATCGCTCAGGACAAGTCGGCTCTTAAGCTCGTCGAGAAAGGCGGGCGGGAACGCCATCCCTAGAAAGTCCTATGGCTCGTGGCGCGGTTCACCCCGCGCCCTCAGGTCAAACGCTGCTTGGCGATTTTGCTGGCGCGACCAAAATCCATCTTGCCGGCATAGCGCTTGCGGAGCGCCGACATGATCTGCCCCATATCCTTAAGAGCGGAGGCCCCGACCTCGTCAATCACCGATCCTACCGCGGTGGCGATCTCGTCTTCGTCCATCTGGCGCGGCAGATATTCTTGGATGATGTCGATTTCTTCTTGTTCTTGCTCGGCGAGTTCCAGCCGACCGCCTTGTTCGTAGAGTTTGATCGATTCGCGACGCTGCCGAATCATGGTCTGCAGCATGCCGAGGATCTCCTCGTCGGGCAGTCCCTCGCCCCGACCCTCCCCGCGCGCCGCGATGTCACGGTCTTTGAGTGCGGCAAGGATGAGACGCAAGGTAGAGACCCGACGGGTTTCTTTCGCCTTTTGGGCCTTTTTTAAGGCCTCGCTCAGGTCTTCGCGGAGCATGGTTTTGATACCGGGTTAGTCACGACGGCGCGTCATCCTACTGCAAGCCCGATGTTGGGAGCAAACCACGCGACTGTGGATAACTCATTGATTTATTTTGAATAATCGCCCCTACCCGCGCTTGACGGCGGCATGCCTTTTGCTTAGTTTTCCGCCAAATTTGTGCACCGCCATAAGACTTCCTGACATTTCAGCGGCTTAGCGTGGCGCACTCCCTAACCTCCCCCCTTGCGGGAATATCGGTACATGGCGACACAGCCTGAACACACGGCCCGGGTGGCAGCGCACAACGCCCCGGCCGTATTGGTTTTGGCTGACGGGACGGTCTTGCGCGGGACCGGACTCGGCGCCCAGGGGCGGTGCCTTGGCGAGGTCTGCTTCAACACCTCGATGACCGGGTATCAGGAGATCATCACCGATCCCTCGTATGCCGGGCAGATCATTACCTTCACCTTTCCCCATATCGGCAACGTCGGCGCCAACGACGAAGACAACGAAACCACGACACCTGCGGCGCGCGGGGTCATTGTGCGCGCCGATGTCACAGACCCCTCCAATCAGCGGGCGCTGAAACACCTCGATGCGTGGCTTAAGTCGCAAAACCTGGTCGGCATTTCCGGTATCGATACGCGCCGCCTCACGCGGCTGATCCGCGATGCCGGGCCGCAGACCGGCGTGATCGCACACGAGGCGGGCGGAACTCCCGCGACGGCGGATTTGCTTGAAGAGGCCCGTGCCTGGCCAGGCCTTGAAGGCATGGATCTCGCCATAGAGGTGAGCTGTAAGCAGCACTACGCCTGGTCCGAAACGACCTGGCGGCTGGGCGCCGGTTATGGGCAGCTCAAGGCGCCCAAGCACAAGGTCGTCGCGGTCGACTTTGGGGCCAAGCACAACATCCTGCGCTGCCTTGCCGCGGCGGGCTGCGAGGTCGTTGTGGTGCCGGCGACGGCAACCGCCGAGGACGTGCTGCGCCACAAACCCGACGGTGTCTTCCTTTCCAACGGCCCCGGCGATCCGGCCGCGACCGGTGAATACGCCGTGCCCATGATCCGAGACGTCATCGATACAGGTATCCCGTTATTTGGAATTTGCTTGGGCCATCAATTGCTGGCCCGCGCGCTCGGGGCCAAAACCTTCAAGATGCACATGGGCCATCGCGGGGCGAACCACCCGGTCAAAGACCTCGCCACCGGTCGTGTGGAAATCACCAGCCAGAACCATGGCTTCGTCGTCGATGCTGACGCCCTGCCCGACGGCGTCTCGGCAACGCATATCTCGCTCTTCGACAACACGCTGGAAGGCCTCAGGGTCGACGGCAAACCGGTGTTCAGCGTGCAGTACCACCCCGAAGCCTCCCCCGGCCCGCAGGACAGTGATTACCTGTTCGAACGGTTCGTCGATTTGATGGCCCGCTAATGCCCAAACGTACCGACATCAAAAGCATTCTCATCATCGGCGCGGGGCCGATCGTGATCGGGCAGGCGTGCGAATTCGACTATTCGGGTTCCCAAGCATGCAAGGTGCTCAAGGAGGAGGGCTACAGGGTGGTGCTGGTGAATTCCAACCCCGCCACCATCATGACCGACCCGGACTTGGCACACGCGACCTACATCGAACCGATCACGCCCGAGTTCGTGGCCAAGATCATCGAGAAGGAAAAGCCCGACGCATTGTTGCCGACGATGGGCGGGCAGACCGCCCTCAACACGGCACTCGCCCTGTCGGCGGACGGCACGCTGAAGAAGCACGGCGTCGAGCTGATCGGCGCCAACGAAGAAGCGATCGAAAAGGCCGAGAACCGGCTGCTGTTCCGCGATGCGATGACCAAGATCGGATTGGAAAGTCCGCGCAGCAAGATCGCTCATAGCATGCAAGAAGCGGTGGCTGCGCTCGACCATGTCGGCCTGCCCGCGATCATTCGCCCCTCCTTCACGTTGGGCGGGACCGGTGGGGGCGTTGCCTACAACCGCGAGGAATTCGAACAGATCGTCGCGCGGGGGCTCGAAGCCTCGCCGGCGACCGAAGTGCTGGTCGAAGAATCGGTGCTGGGCTGGAAAGAATACGAGATGGAGGTCGTCCGCGACAAAAACGACAACGCCATCATCATTTGCTCGATCGAGAACGTCGATCCGATGGGCGTGCATACCGGCGATTCGGTCACCGTCGCCCCGGCCCTGACGCTGACCGACAAGGAATACCAAATCATGCGCAACGCCTCGATTGCGTGCTTGCGCGAAATCGGCGTCGAAACCGGCGGCTCGAACGTACAGTTCGCCGTCGACCCCAAGACCGGCCGATTGGTGGTCATCGAAATGAACCCGCGGGTATCGCGGTCTTCGGCGCTGGCGTCGAAGGCAACCGGTTTTCCGATCGCCAAGGTCGCCGCGCGGCTGGCGGTGGGCTACACGCTGGACGAACTCGACAACGACATTACCAAGGTGACGCCGGCGTCGTTCGAACCGACGATCGATTACATCGTCACCAAGATCCCGCGTTTTACGTTCGAAAAGTTCCGCGGCGCCGAAGCCTTGTTGTCGACCTCGATGAAATCTGTCGGCGAAGCGATGTCGATCGGCCGGACGTTCGGCGAGAGCTTGCAAAAAGCCCTCCGCTCGATGGAGACCGGGCTGACCGGCCTGGACGAAGTCGAGATTCCGGATTTCGACGGCAAAGACTTCAACACCATTCGGGCCGCGCTGACCAAACAAACGCCCGATCGCATCTTGTTGATCGCCCAAGCGATTCGCGCGGGCATGAGCCTCCAGGACATTCATGATTGTTGTTTCTACGACATGTGGTTCCTCGAGCAGATCGCGGCACTCGTCGAGGCCGAGGAGCGCATTCGCAGCGCAGGCTTGCCCGACAACCGCGCCGACCTCGCGGCACTAAAGCGCATGGGCTTCGCCGACGCGCGGCTAGCGCAACTGGCGGGCAAGACCGAAGAAGACGTCCGCGCGTTGCGCGCATCGTTGAACGTACGGCCGGCTTACAAGCGCGTGGATACCTGTGCCGCCGAGTACGAATCGCATACGCCTTATATGTATGCGACCTACGAATACGACAGCGCAGAAGACAGCGGCTCGCCTGAGAGCGAAGCAGCGGCAAGCGACCGCAACAAAGTGATCATTCTGGGCGGCGGCCCGAACCGGATCGGCCAAGGCATCGAGTTCGACTATTGCTGCGTGCATGCGGCCTATGCGCTGACCGAGGCCGACTACGAGACGATCATGATCAACTGCAATCCGGAAACGGTGTCGACCGACTACGACACTTCGGATCGCCTTTATTTCGAACCCTTGACGACGGAAGACGTCTTGGAAATCGTCCACGCCGAAAACGCCAATGGCACCCTCAAAGGCGTGATCGTGCAGTTCGGCGGGCAAACCCCGCTGAAGCTCGCCGGCGATCTTTCAGCGGCGGGCGTCCCGATCCTCGGCACCTCGCCCGACGCGATCGACTTGGCGGAGGATCGCGAGCGGTTCCAGCAATTGTTGGCCCAGGTCGATCTCAAGCAACCGCCCAACGCTATCGCCTTTACTGCCGAAGAAGCCGAGACCGTAGCCGAAAAACTGGGCTACCCGGTCGTCATTCGACCGTCCTACGTGCTGGGCGGTCGCGCGATGGAGATCGTGCGCGATCGTTCTTCGTTGCGCCGCTATATTGGCGAGGCCGTGCGGTTGTCGGCAGGCAACCCCGTTCTGATCGACGGCTACCTGGAAAACGCGATCGAAATCGATGTCGACGCGCTGGCCGACGGCACCGACGTGTTTGTCGCGGGAATAATGGAACACATCGAAGAAGCCGGCATTCACTCCGGCGACTCGGCATGCTCGCTACCACCCTATTCGCTGGCCGAAACGACCATCGCCGAACTGAAACGCCAAGCCGAGGTGCTGGCGCGCGCGCTTAACGTCGTGGGCTTGATGAACATTCAGTTTGCCGTGAAGGATGATGAAATTTTCATTCTAGAGGTGAACCCACGCGCCAGCCGGACGGTGCCCTTTGTCGCCAAGGCTATCGGCAAGCCCATCGCCAAGATCGCCTCGCGAATCATGGCGGGCGAGAAACTCGCCTCGTTCGATCTGGCCTTGACGGCCCCCAAGCATGTTGCCGTCAAGGAAGCGGTCTTCCCGTTTGCGCGTTTCTCTGGGGTGGATACGTTGCTGGGACCGGAAATGAAATCGACCGGCGAGGTAATGGGAATCGACACCAACTTCGAGCGCGCCTTCGCCAAGTCGCAACTCGCAGCCGGCACCACCTTGCCGCAAAGCGGCAAGGTCTTCGTTTCGGTGCGTGATGGCGACAAACCGCTGCTGGTCGACGCCGTCCGGCATCTCGTCGACCTCGGCTTTGGTATTGTGGCGACGCGCGGCACTGCCGCCTTTTTGACCGAGACCGGCATCGAGGTCGAGAGGGTCAACAAGGTTCTCGAAGGTCGGCCGCATATTGTGGACGCCATGAAAAACGGCGACATCCAGTTGGTCTTCAATACGACCGATGGCACCCAGGCCGTGGCGGATAGCTTTACGCTACGCCGGACCGCGTTAACCCACGACATCCCTTATTACACGACCGCCGCTGGCGCGCGGGCCGCCGTAATGGCCATCGCCCGATTGCGCGAAGGCAGTCTTGATGTGGCCCCATTGCAGTCCTATTTCTGACGCGGAAAATTGATTGGGCGGGCATCCCTCGGATGCAACGCCGTGAAGGTATCTGCTAAGGTTACTCGATGGATAAGGAACCGATGACAGCAGCCGGCTTTAGCCGGCTCGAAGAAGAATTGCGCCGCCTAAAGAGCGAGGAACGCCCGGCCGTGATCAAAGCGATCGAGGAAGCGCGCGCCCATGGCGATCTGTCGGAGAACGCCGAGTACCACGCCGCAAAAGAACGCCAAGCCTGGATCGAAGGTCGACTCGAGGAAATCGAAGGCAAAGTGAGCCGTGCCGAGGTCATCGATCCGTCAAGCCTCTCAGGCGACACCGTGATGTTCGGTGCTACGGTGACGGTCGTCGATGAAGACACCGACGAAGAATCCACGTACCAAATCGTCGGGACGGAAGAGGCCGATATCAAACAAGGCCTTTTGTCGGTTGCGGCACCCCTAGCGCGCGCTTTGATTGCCAAATCGGTCGGCGATTCGGTCGATGTTCAAACACCCAAGGGGCCGCGCTCTTACGAGATTCTCGCGCTCAAATACAAATAGAACTGCCGCGCGGCGACCTAGGCTATCTCTAGCGGGACGCCAGGCTGCACCTTGCTGGCCCGAATCGCGAGCGAGCTTTTGACGTGCGCGACGTTGGGTGCGGCGGTGAGTTCGCCGGTAAGAAAACTCTGATAGGCATCCCAGTCCCGCGCCACGATCTTCAACAGGAAGTCCACCTCGCCCGCGAGCATGTGACACTCGCGTACCATCGGCCAATCGGCGCAGCGTTCCTCGAAGGCGACAAGGTCGTTCTCGGCCTGCGAGTCCAGGCCCACCATGGCAAACACGGTGACATCGAAGCCGAGCGATTTCGCATCGAGGTCGGCGTGATAGCCGCGAATATAGCCATCGCGCTCAAGCGCTCGCACGCGGCGCAAACAGGGCGGCGCGGAAATGCCGGCGCGCCTTGCGAGGTCGACATTGGTCATGCGACCGTCGGCCTGCAGGTCAGCCAGAATTCTCTGGTCGATATCGTCGATTTTAGTCCTAGCCATGCGCCCTCCCGCGTCGCGGCATGGCATTATAATAAAGTTTCGCGTCTGTGAAAGATTGTTGCGCATGACTGACGAACGGCCGGTGTGTTGGGTGCTGACGGACGGCAAAGCCGGGACCGAGAACCAATGCCTGGGACTGGCCGAGGCCTTGGGCATCCCCTTCGCGGTGCATCGACTGCGGCGACGCCCCGCGACCGATTGGGTGCCGGCCGGGTTTTGGGCCGCCACCGGCACCTTGGCCCGGACCTTTGCAGCCACCGCCCCCGGTCTGCGCCCACCATGGCCGACGCTGTTGATCGCTGCTGGACGACCGAGCGTGGGCCCAGCCCTAGCCTTGCGTCGGGCGGCCCGCGGGGCAACTTTTACAATCCAACTCCAAGATCCGCGGATTGCGCCAACGCATTTCGACCTCGTAATCCCGCCCGAACATGACGATGTGACCGGTCCCAACGTGCTACCGACGATCGGGGCGTTGCATCGCGTAACACCCGCCAAGTTGGCGGAAGCCGCGGCCAATGGGGCTGCCCGCTTTGCCGCTTTGCCGCAGCCCCGCATCGCCGTTTTGGTGGGGGGCAGCAGCAAACACCACCGCATAACGCCTACAGTGGCCCGTGCCTTCGGCGGGCAGCTTCGAACGCTGTGCGAATCGAGCGGCGGCGGTCTGATGATCACGGCCTCGCGCCGCACGGATGCCGCAAGCCAGGCCGTGCTTCGAGAGACCTTAGGCGATCTGCCGATCGATTTCTGGGATGGGACGGGCGACAATCCCTACGTCGCGATGCTGGCCATCGCGGACGGGATCGTCGTTACCGAGGATTCGGTCACCATGGCGTGCGAGGCAGCCAGCACCGGCAAGCCTCTTTTTGTCGCCGAAATCGACGGCGACAGCCCGAAATTCGCGCGCTTTCATCAGGCGCTGCAGCAACGCGGTATCAGTCGTCCGTTCGAGGGCGCGTGGCGGACCTGGACGTATCCGCCCCTCCATGAGGCGGCCCGGGTCGCGGACGAAATCCGGCAACGCCTCGTGCTGCCGGCAGGCTCCTAGACCCTCCGACACCCCCGCTAATTTGTGGCCGGGGCCGCTTGCAAAGGCGACGCAAAGCCCTACTTTTTAGGCGTCATGCGTTTCATGCATGGCTCGTCCCGATAGCCGCCGGAGGTCAGTCCCATGTCCCAACATCATCACCGTGTTCTCATCCTGGGCTCCGGACCGGCCGGCCTAACCGCCGCGATCTACACCGCGCGCGCTAGCCTCGAACCGATGCTGGTCCACGGCATTCAACCGGGCGGCCAAATGACCATCACCACCGATGTGGAGAATTACCCCGGCTTTGCCGAGGTGATCCAGGGACCTTGGTTGATGGAGGAAATGCAAAAGCAGGCCGAAGCCGTGGGCACCAAGATGGTTGCCGACACCATCACCGAAATCGACTTGTCGCGCCGGCCGTTTCACGCCGTGGGCGATTCGGGCGACACCTACACCGCAGACGCCCTGATCATCGCGACCGGTGCGCAGGCCAAATGGCTGGGGCTCCCGAGCGAGGAAAAGTTCAAAGGGTTCGGCGTGTCGGCTTGTGCGACATGTGACGGGTTCTTCTTCCGGAATAGGCAAGTTGCCGTGATCGGCGGCGGCAACACGGCCGTCGAGGAAGCTTTGTACCTGACCAATCACGCCTCTAAGGTCACACTGGTGCATCGCCGCGACGCGCTGCGATCGGAGAAGATTCTACAGGATCGCTTGTTCAAGAATCCCAAGGTCGAGGTGCGTTGGGACAGCGTGCTTGAAGAGGTCGTGGGCGCCGACGACCCGCTTGGCGTGACCGGCGCTACGCTACGGAATACAAAGACCGGCGAGACCGAGACCCTGCCGGTCGACGGCGTTTTCGTTGCGATCGGCCACACGCCCAATACCGAATTGTTCAAAGGTGCCCTCGACATGGACAACGAAGGCTACCTATTGACCAAACCGGATTCGACCCAAACCAACATTGCCGGCGTGTATGCGGCGGGCGACGTTCAGGACAACATTTTTCGCCAAGCCGTGACGGCGGCCGGAACCGGCTGCATGGCGGCCCTCGAAGCCGAAAAGTTCCTGGCCGAGAACGAAGCGCCCACAGCCGCGGCGGCGGAGTAGCGGATCCCGCGATGGATTGGAACCGATTAAAGGTCTTTCACGCTGTCGCCGAGGCCGGGAGTTTCACCCACGCGGGCGAAGCACTGAACCTGAGCCAATCGGCGATCAGTCGCCAGATCAGCGCACTTGAGAACGAACTCGGCACGCCGTTGTTCCACCGCCATGCGCGCGGCTTGAGTTTGACCGAACAGGGCGAGTCCCTTTACCGCACCGCCCACGAGGTCTCGGCTAAGCTGGCCATGACCGAGGCGATTCTAGGCGAGGCGCGCGAACGCCCGACCGGCAAACTCAAGATCACTACCACTGTAGGGTTCGGGTCGACCTGGCTGACTCCGCGGATCGGCGAGTTTCTCGAACTTTACCCCGAGGTGAATGTCGATCTAGTGCTCGACGATCGGCTGCTGGATCTCAGCATGCGCGAAGCGGATATCGCGATTCGCATGCAACCGCCGACCCAGGCCGATCTTGTCCAGCGTCGCTTGCTGACGGTGCACAACCATCTCTACGCCTCCCCGACCTACCTCAAACGCCATGGAACGCCGCGCAATCTCGCGGACCTACAGGACCATAAACTCATCACCTATGGCGAAGACACGCCGCCGCCGGTCACGGAGATCAATTGGTTGCAGAAAGCCGGCCGCGCCCAAGGCATCGAGTTAAACCCGGTACTGACCGTCAACAACATCTATGGTTTGTTACTGGCGGTAGAAAACGATGTCGGCATTGCTTCGCTGCCGGACTACATGATTGCCGAGCACCCCAAGTTTATCCGGGTCTTGCCTGACGTAGCGGCACCCTCGTTCGACACCTATCTGGTATACCCGGACGAATTGCGGGAAACGAAAAAAATCTCTGTATTCAGGGACTTTTTGCTCGCCAAAGTCGCGGGCTGGAGCTTCTAAACGGTCCCGTCAAACCCATGCATGTGATGCATGGCTGGTTTGCAGAAGGCAGGGGTAGTCGTCGCCCAGTCCGCACCCTAATTATCAATACAAATCCGGCGCGGCATTGCGGTGTCGGATGGTAGACCTCGTTGAACCTCGTATTGGGGTCTGCACGTCTCCCGGACGTTAAGCCTCCCTGTTAGACTTGCCGGGCCTTCGGGCCCGGCATTTTTTTTGCCGCACGGCTCTTCGCCTTTCTTCTGAGCGGCTCAAACCCGCGCGTTGATTAATCACCAGGCTCGATTAAGGTGAACTCCTCCCAGACGAGAGGAGGATTTGTGATTCTCGTTGCCAGCCCGCGGTTGGTTGGAGCCAAACGCCGGACCTGACCAGACCAGACGTCGTATTGACGATGGTACAAAGCTCGGCGTCCCGACCGATCCACTGACGGCACTGCGCTCCACCCTGGTGCGCAAAAGTGGGTTCTGTGCGCCGCCCTTGCGGCGCCCCAAGTGGAAAAAAGCAATGACGTCACAACAAGACGACCTCGCGGCGCTCGGTTGGAACGCCTTCTTCGACTCCCAACTTACCGTCGACGAGCAAACCGACTTCAAACCGGCACGCGTTCTCGCCGTCCATCGCGGCGGCCTCGACGTTGCCGGGGACGGCTTCCAACACCGCATCCAACTAACTCAAAAAGAGGCGGATGACGCCGAGGAGGCCGCGACGGTCGGCGACTGGATTCTGTTGAATCAAAACACCGTCTCCATTCATCGACGCCTCGACCGCAAGAGCCTGTTCAAACGCCGCGCGGCGGGGACCGATAGTCGCGTTCAGCTGATCGCCGCCAATGTCGATACGCTCTTTGTAGTGACAGCGTGCAATGCCGACTTCAATCCGGCCCGGTTGGAGCGCTATCTTGCCCTGGCGCGCGACGCCGATGTCACCCCGGTCATCGTGTTGACGAAGGCCGATACCACGGACACCCCCGAAACCTTCGTGCGCACCGCTGCCGGGCTGCTGCCAGGGCTCATGGTCGAAATCGTCGACGCCCGTGACCCCGAAAATGTCGCCGATCTCGCTCCTTGGTTTGGGGCAGGACAGACCGTGGCGCTCGTGGGGTCGTCCGGCGTTGGCAAGTCAACGCTGATCAATACGATGATGGGCGACGACGCGTTGGCAACGCAAACTGCGCGCGAAGACGACGACAAGGGCCGCCACACGACGACCACGCGCACGCTGCATCGCCTTCCGGGCAATGGCTGGGTACTGGACACGCCGGGGATGCGCGCGCTGCAACTCACCGACGTGCGGTCCGGGCTCGACGATGTCTTCGCTGACGTACTCGCGGCCGCTGAGTCGTGTCGTTTCGGCGATTGCCAGCATGAGACCGAACCGGGTTGTGGCGTTCAAGCCGCGATCGAGGCAGGAGATCTGGACCCGGCCCGACTCGGACGTTGGCGACAACTTGTTGCGGAAGAGGCCCACAACACCCAGAGCATCGCCGAGCGGCGCGCCAAGAATCGCGCGTTCGGGAAGATGATCAAAGAAGCGACAAAGGGACCCCGCGCTAAAGGTCGCTAGAATCGAAAAGGCCGGCGTCATGTGCCGGCCTTTTCCAACAGTTTTGCTGCCCAAGAGTTACATGAACAGCTTGCGATCCTGCGGCATGTCTTTGTAGAGGTCGGCCACGAACTCGCCATAACCGTTGTACAGCAAGGTCGGGACACGTTCGTTGGTACCCAAAACGCGTTCGGTCTTTTGGGTCCAGCGGGGATGGTCGAACTCGGGGTTCACATTGGCCCAAAATCCGTATTCCGCGGCTTGGACTTCTTCCCAGAAACTGAGCGGGCGTTTGTCGGTAAACGTGATGCTGACGATCGATTTCGCCGACTTGAAGCCGTACTTCCACGGCAGCGCAATGCGCAGCGGCGCACCATGTTGCGGCGGCGCGGGATGGCCGTAGGTGCCGGTGACCATGAAGGTGAGCTCGTTCATCGCCTCTTCGATCGTCAGCCCCTCGACGTAGGGCCAGGGGTACCAAAACTGGCGTTGCCCCGAGGCAAAGCTCTTGTCCACAAAGCTGCGGAACTCGACGTATTTCGCCGACGCCAGGGGCTGCACCATCTTGATGAGATGGCTGAGTTCGAACCCGCTCCACGGAATCGTCATCGACCAGGCTTCGACGCAGCGGTGGCGATACAGACGTTCTTCCAACGGCATTTTGGCGAGCAGATCGTCGATGCCAATCTCCATCTCGTTCTCGACCATGCCGTCGACCCGGAGCGTCCAAGGTCTGATAGGGAGGCGTTGGGACGCGCGCCAAATTTCTTTGTGCGACCCGAACTCATAGAAGTTGTTATAGGTCGCGTTGATCTTTTCCGGTGTGAGCGGCCGGTCGAGCACGTAGCGCGGATTCTGTTCGAAGGGGTAGAGATGCGCGGAGGGATCGTCTTCGGTCGCCGCTTGCGCCACGTTGCCGAGGACCGGACCGGCAGCCGCGAGAATCGCGCCGGCGGCCGCCCCCTTCATCAATTGGCGGCGGTTGAGATACGCCGATTCGGACGTGGCGGCCGACTCGGGAAGGGTCCAACCCTTGGGGTTCTTGATGAGCATGCTGATCTCCGCGATTGCGTCTCTTGGACGTACTGGCTGCGGCTCCTGGCCACAACTCAAGTGTCGGTGAGACTTCTCACGAAAGTCTCCCAAATCGCCCAATTCAGCAAATCTCGGCTACTGCGCGGCCTCGGCCGTCCCGGTGCCGTAGGCTTGCACCACCTCGTCGGCCAACCGACCCTGAAGTTCCTGGAGGTGGTCAAATTGCCAGGTGTAGGTGCCCGCTCCTTGCGACAGCGACCGCAACTCGATGATCAAGTCGTGGATCTCCGATTGCGGTAGGTTCACCTTTACCACGTCCCATCCGGGCCAACCTTCGCGACCGTCAAAGCCTAGGATTTGCCCGCGCCGCCCGCTGACCAAGGCGTTGACCTTGGGCGTGGCTTCGGATGGCACCGTCACTTCAACGAGAAGAACGGGTTCGAGAAGGATCGGGTCACATTTGGGCATGGCCTCTTTCATCGCCATGCCCCCCACGGTTTTGAAGGCCATTTCCGACGAGTCGACGGCATGATGCTGACCGTCGGTTAGCGTCACGCAAAGATCGACAACCTGGAACCCTAGCGGCCCGCGGGAGAGGTATTCGCGTACGCCGGCTTCAACCGCCGGGATGTATTGGCGCGGCACCGAGCCACCGACGACCTTGTCCTCGAATTGGAACCCACTGCCGCGCGGCAACGGTTTGACGTCGATGTGGATGTCGCCGAACTGGCCATGCCCGCCGGACTGACGCTTGAACCGCGCATGCTGAGACACCGGTTTACGGATGGCCTCTCTGTAGGGCACCCGGGGGCGCCCGGTCTCGATTTCGATTTTGAACCGGTTCTTCATCTTTTCGGTCGCCACCCGTAAATGGATTTCGCCTTGCCCGGAGAGAACCGTTTCGTTGGTTTCTTGGTTGTGATCGAGTTGAAGAGACGGATCCTCGTCCAAGATCTTGGCCAACGAGCTCGACAGCTTGACCTCATCGTCCCGTTTTTTGGGCGCGATGGTCATTGCGTAGACCGGCGGCATAGGGTCAATGCGCGGCAAAGCGTCGACCGTGCCGTTGGTGGTCAGCGTATCGCCGGTCGCGACCGCGTCGAGGCGACCGAACGCCACGATGTCGCCGGGCCCAGCCGCAATGACCTTGTCGGTCTTTTCGCCCAGCATATGAAACAGACTGGCGATGCGTTCGCCGTTCGCAGAATCGCCGTCCTTGAAGGTACCCTGCCAAACCCGCGCCACCGATAGCTTGCCGAAACTCGGCGTCTGAAAGGTCTTGAGGA
>JAYONB010000027.1:0-15248 GCA_038121105.1 Alphaproteobacteria bacterium
TGAAGGGGGCCGTACCGTCGGCGCCGGCGTCGTTGCTGCAATCATCGAATAGAGACTTAGGAGTGTAGCTCAACTGGCTAGAGCACCGGTCTCCAAAACCGGGGGTTGTGGGTTCGAGTCCCTCCACTCCTGCCAAGGATTAAGAAGACAGTAGATGGCGAAAACCAATCCGGTTGAATTCCTGAGGCAGGTCCGTCAGGAAACGTCGAAAGTGACATGGCCGACACGGCGTGAGACTGCTGTGTCTGTCGTCATGGTTCTTATTATGGTCGTATTGTTTTCGCTGTTCTTCTTTGTCGTGGATCAGATTTTCTCGTTCGGGATTCGCGCCATCCTAGGTCTCGGAGGCTGATTGTGGCCCAGCGCTGGTACATCATTCACGCCTATTCCGGCTTTGAGAACAAAGTTCGTCAGTCGATCCTTGAGCAAGCCGAGCTGAAAGGGTTGGACGACCTCATTGAAGACGTCTTGGTGCCGACCGAGGAAGTTGTTGAAATGCGGCGGGGCAAAAAAGTTAGCGCCGAGCGAAAGTTCTTCCCCGGCTACGTGCTCGCTAAGATGGAGTTGACCGACGAGACCTACCATTTGATCAAGAATACGCCGAAGGTCACGGGGTTCTTGGGCACGGCGGCAAAGCCGTCCCCGATTAGCCAGGCCGAAGTCGACCGCATCTTGCATCAAGTCCAGGAGGGGATCGAACGTCCGAAGCCCTCGATCACCTTCGAGGTTGGAGAACAGGTGCGGGTGGCCGACGGTCCGTTCACTTCGTTCAACGGGCTGGTGGAAGAGGTCGACGAAGAGCGGACTCGCTTGAAGGTGGCTGTGTCGATTTTCGGTCGCGCGACACCGGTCGAACTTGAATATACGCAGGTAGAAAAGCTTTAAAGAACGCGCGTGGGAGACCAGCCATGGTCGGACCACGCACCCAATAGTCGGGAAGCCGACGAAAGAAAGGGTTGAGAATGGCAAAGAAGATTGACGGCTATATCAAGCTGCAGGTGCCTGCGGGGCAGGCAAATCCTTCGCCTCCGATTGGGCCGGCGCTGGGTCAGCGTGGCGTGGCGATCATGGAATTCTGTAAAGCCTTCAACGCGGCGACGCAGAACATGGACCCCGGTGTGCCGATTCCGACCACCATTACAGTGTTTACCGACAAGTCCTTCAGCTTTGAGACCAAAACGCCACCGGTGTCTTACTTCTTGAAGAAAGCGGCAAAGATTCAAAAAGGTGCCAAGCTCGTCGGTCGCGAGACTGCCGGACGCGTCACCCAAGCCCAAGTGCGCGAGATTGCCGAAGGTAAGATGGTCGATCTCAACGCCTACGACGTCGATGCGGCGGTCGAAATGGTCAAGGGTTCGGCGCGCTCGATGGGCATCGAGGTGGTGGGGTAGTCATGGCAAAAACAACGAAAAGACTGACGAAAGCCATCGAAGGGCTGGATCGCGACCGGGCTTACCCGATCGACGAGGCGATGGATTTGGCGAAGCAACTGGCAACCGCAAAGTTCGACGAAACGATCGAGATCGCCATGAACCTGGGTGTCGATCCTCGCCATGCCGATCAGATGGTCCGTGGTGTGGTGTCGTTGCCGAATGGATCGGGCCGGTCGGTGCGTGTTGGCGTTTTCGCGCGCGGCGACAAGGCCGAGGCGGCGACGGCTGCAGGTGCTGATGTTGTCGGCGCCGAGGATCTGGCGGAGCGGGTTCAAGGTGGCGACATCCCCTTCGATCGTTGCATCGCAACGCCGGACATGATGGCCGTGGTCGGTCGTCTCGGGAAAGTCTTGGGGCCGCGTGGCCTGATGCCGAATCCCAAGTTGGGAACGGTGACGCCCGATGTTGCGAAAGCGGTCGAGGACGCCAAGGGCGGTCAGGTCGAGTTTCGCGTCGAAAAGGCCGGTGTGATTCATGCCGGTGTCGGCAAAGCAAGCTTCTCGAAAGAGGCGCTTATCGAGAATACCAAGGCGTTCGCGGAAGCGATTAACCGGGCCAAGCCGTCCGGTGCCAAGGGCGTTTATATAAAGAAGGTCTCCGTCAGTTCGACGATGGGGCCAGGCATCAAAGTGGATGTCCCCAGCTTGATGGGCTGAGGACGGTACGAAGACGCCGATTACGACAGCGTTCCGGCGGAGCGATCCGCCGAAACTGGACCGCAAGGTCCAAACCTGTCCGAGACTGCAGGTGCCGCCGCGAGGCGGTGTAATGGTGGAAACATCGCCTGCATAGACAGTGGTCAACACGTTTGGCGAGTTTCGCCGGGCGTCGGAAACCCTGGGGCAGGCAAGTTGGACGTTCCATGTTGGATCGTCCGTTTGTGCAACCAGGCCGACACGGTTTCCGCGCCGGCCACCGACGGAGAGCAAGAGTGGACCGAACAGAGAAAGAGAAGACGGTCGCCTCTCTCAACGAGGTCTTCAGCAGCACGGCTGTTGTCGTCGTCACCCAGAATACCGGGTTGACGGTGGCGCAGTTGACCGATTTGCGGCGGAAGATGCGTGAGGCAGGTGCCAACTTCAAGGTCACAAAGAACCGGCTCACAAAGCTCGCACTCCGCGGAACTCCATACGAATCTCTCTCGGACTTTCTTACCGGTCCGACGGCGATCGCTTACTCCGACGACGTGGTCGCACCCGCCAGGGTCGCGGCTAAGTTCGCCAAGGCAAACGATCAGCTCGTCATCATCGGTGGGGCGATGGGAGAGACCGTACTCGACGTGGGCGGGGTCAAGGCTTTGGCCGAACTGCCGTCTCTCGACGAGTTGCGGGGCAAGATTGTGGGTGTCTTGAAAGCGCCGGCGACCAAGGTCGCGGGTGTGCTGCAAGCGCCGGCAGGACAGGTCGCCCGTGTTATCGGGGCGTATGGATCCAAGGATGCGGCGTGAGTCGAAAGACTCCCAACGGTTTCGAATTAAGGAGCGAACTAAACCATGGCTGATATTGAAAAGATTGCCGAAGAACTCTCGGGCCTCACAGTCCTTGAGGCGGCCGAACTCTCGAAGCTTCTCGAAGAGAAGTGGGGCGTGTCGGCTGCGGCACCTGTGGCGGTAGCGGCAGGGGCACCGGGCGCAGCGGCCGGCGAGGCTGCCGAGGAACAGACCGAGTTCACGGTCGTCCTGGCCGCGGCCGGCGAGAAGAAGATCAACGTGATCAAAGAGGTCCGTGCGATTACGGGCCTCGGTCTGAAAGAAGCGAAAGATCTTGTCGAGGCGGCACCGAAAGAAGTCAAAGAAGGTGTTGGCAAAGACGAAGCCGCCAAGATCAAAGAGCAGCTTGAGGGCGCAGGCGCGACTGTTGAGGTCAAATAGTCACGCGATGCACATTGCGGTTTCGTTTCGACGAACCGTACACGACGCGGGGGCGTTACCCCATAGGCCGGCCGGCGGAATCCGATTCCGCCGGGCCGGTTCATGCGTTTCGCGCGCAGACCCACAGCGCGAAGCGGAATTACTAGCGGGTCTATAGGAGCGGGTATGTCAGTGTCCTTCACCGGTCGCAAAAGGGTTCGTAAGGATTTCGGTCGCATTGCGGCGGCAACGTCGATGCCGAATTTGATCGAGGTGCAAAAAAGCTCCTGGGACGCTTTCCTTCAAGTTGGCGTTCAAGATGCCGATCGCACCGACACCGGGTTGCAGGCCGTGTTCAAGTCGGTCTTCCCGATTACCGATTTCTCCGAGACCTCGTCGCTGGAGTTCGTGAAGTACGAACTCGAGCAGCCCAAATACGACACCGAAGAGTGCCAGCAGCGGGGCATGACCTATGCCGCGCCGCTCAAAGTGACGCTTCGGTTGATTGTTTTCGAAGTGGATGAGGAGACGGGATCCCGCTCGGTTCTCGATATCAAGGAACAAGACGTCTACATGGGCGACATGCCGCTGATGACGAAAAACGGAACGTTCATTGTGAACGGCACCGAACGCGTTATCGTGAGCCAAATGCACCGCTCGCCGGGCGTGTTTTTCGATCACGACAAAGGAAAGACCCATTCGTCGGGCAAGTTCCTTTTTGCGGCGCGGGTCATTCCCTATCGCGGGTCTTGGCTAGACTTTGAGTTCGATGCCAAGGACATCGTTCATGTGCGTATCGATCGGCGGCGCAAACTGCCGGCGACGACACTGCTATACGCGCTTGGCATGGGCCAAGAGGAAATCCTCGACGAGTTCTACGCGCGGGTGAACTACATCTTTGACGCCAAACGCGACGGCTGGAAAATGCCGCTCAACGCGGAGCGCATGCGGGGCCTTAAAGCGGCGCGCGACATGATCAATGCCAAATCCGGCCGTGTCGCGATCGAAGCCGGCACCAAGATTACCGGCCGGGTGCTCAGTAAGCTTGAGGCCGCCGGCGTCGATGAACTTTTGGTTCCGTCGGAAGAATTGATTGGCCGCTTTGTCGCGGCGGATTTAGTCGACGAGTCGACAGGGCGCATTCACGTCGAAGCCGGTGAAGAGTTGACCGAGGAATCGGTCGCTGCCTTGATCGAGGCCGGCGTCACCGATATCCCGACGCTTGATATCGACAACGTGACGATCGGGCCGTACGTCCGCAACACCCTCGAGGTCGACAAAGTGACCGACCGGGAGCGTGCGTTGATCGAGGTCTATCGTGTGATGCGACCGGGTGAGCCGCCGACGGAGGAGACCGCCCAAAATCTGTTCTCGAGTCTGTTCTTCGATGCCGAGCGCTACGATCTGTCGCCGGTTGGTCGGGTCAAGATGAATGCCCGGCTCGGATTCGAGACCGACGATCAACTGCGGGTGCTGCGTAAAGAAGACATCTTGTCGATCCTCAAGACACTGGTCGATCTCAAGGATGGCCGTGGCGAAATCGACGATATCGATCACCTCGGCAACCGCCGCGTCCGGTCGGTCGGTGAGTTGATGGAGAACCAGTACCGCATAGGCCTGCTTCGCATGGAGCGGGCGATCCGCGAGCGCATGAGTTCGGTCGAAATCGACACGGTGATGCCGCACGACTTGATCAACGCCAAACCGGCAGCAGCCGCCGTACGAGAGTTCTTTGGGTCGAGCCAGCTCAGCCAGTTCATGGATCAAACCAACCCGCTGGCCGAAATCACCCATAAGCGGCGTCTTTCCGCGCTGGGTCCGGGTGGGCTCACGCGAGAACGCGCCGGCTTCGAGGTGCGCGACGTACACCCGACGCATTATGGACGGGTTTGCCCGATTGAAACGCCGGAAGGGCCGAACATCGGCCTGATCAATTCGCTTGCGACCTACGCGCGGGTCAACAAGTACGGCTTTATTGAGAGCCCATACCGCAAGGTGGTCGACGGCAAGATCGGCGACGAAGTCGTCTATCTGTCGGCAATGGAGGAAGGGCGCTACACGATCGCCCAGGCCAATGCCGAGCTAGACGACAAGGGCAAGTTTACGGCCGATCTCGTAAGCTGCCGAGCCGGCGGCGACTTCGTCATGGTGCGCCCGGAGGACATCAACTACATGGATGTGGCGCCAAAACAGCTCGTGTCAGTGGCGGCGGCGCTTATTCCGTTCCTCGAAAACGATGACGCCAACCGCGCGTTGATGGGCTCGAACATGCAGCGCCAAGCGGTGCCGCTCATTCGCGCCGAGGCCCCGCTGGTCGGTACCGGGATGGAAGAGGTTGTCGCGCGAGATTCGGGCGTCACCGCCATCGCACGTCGCGCCGGCGTCGTCAGTCAGGTCGACGCTACCCGGATCGTCGTCCGCGCAGATAGCGATGACGACATGGCGACCCCTGGTGTTGATATCTACAACCTTCTGAAGTTCCAACGGTCGAACCAGAATACGTGCATCAACCAGCGTCCCCTGGTGAAGATGGGCGATCGGGTAGACGCCGGCGATATCATCGCCGACGGCCCCTCGACGGATCTCGGCGAATTGGCCCTTGGGCGTAACGTACTCGTCGCGTTTATGCCGTGGCAGGGCTACAACTTCGAGGATTCGATCTTGATTTCCGAACGCATCGTTCGTGACGATGTGTTTACCTCGATCCACATCGAAGAATTCGAGGTGATGGCCCGCGACACCAAACTGGGCCAAGAAGAGATCACCCGCGACATTCCGAATGTCGGTGAGGAAGCGCTCAAAAACCTCGACGAGGCCGGCATCGTTTATGTCGGCGCCAACGTCGAGCCGGGCGACATCCTTGTCGGTAAGGTCACGCCGAAAGGCGAATCGCCGATGACTCCGGAAGAAAAACTCTTGCGCGCTATTTTTGGCGAAAAGGCATCCGATGTGCGGGACACATCGCTCCGCCTGCCGCCGAGCGTGACCGGGACGGTCGTTGAGGTTCGCGTCTTTAACCGTCACGGGGTCGAGAAAGACGAACGCGCGTTGGCCATCGAGCGAGAAGAGATCAAGGCGCTGGCCAAAGACAAAGACGACGAGAAAGCCATCTTGGAAAGCAATACCTTCCATCGTTTGAAGGAAATGTTGACTGGCAAGACGGCAACTAGCGGTCCGGAGGGCTTCCCGCTTGGCAAGATCACCGAAGAGACGCTGAGCCAAGTGACGCCGGGACAATGGTGGCAGATCGGTCTTGAAGAATCCGCCACGGCTGACTCGGTGGAGCGTCTGAAAACGCAATTCGACTCGGCCGAAGCTGCCCTCCAGGCGCGTTTCGAAAACAAGGTCGAAAAGCTGCAGCGCGGAGACGAGCTGCTGCCGGGCGTCATGAAGATGGTCAAGGTGTTCGTTGCGGTGAAGCGCAAGTTGCAGCCCGGCGACAAAATGGCCGGGCGTCACGGCAATAAGGGTGTTATTTCCAAGATCGTCCCGATCGAAGATATGCCTCACCTTGAGGACGGGTTGCCGGTCGACGTGGTGCTGAACCCGCTAGGCGTGCCTTCGCGGATGAACGTCGGTCAAATTCTCGAAACGCACTTGGGATGGGCATCGGCCCGACTCGGCCAGCAGATCGGAGAGATGATCGAGGCGTGCAAGGCCGGCCAGTCCTCTGAGCCTTTGCGCAAAGAGCTGGAAGAGCTTTACGGGCAAGATCAGTACAAGCGGGCGATTGCGCCGATGTCCGAACCTGAGTTGATGGAGCTGGGAACCAATTTGACCCCGGGGGTGCCAATGGCGACGCCGGTCTTTGACGGTGCGCATGAAGCGGACATCGTCGAGTTGTTGGATCGGGCCGGACTCGATACGTCGGGTCAGGTCTCGTTGACCGATGGTCGAACAGGCGAGCAGTTCGCCCGAAAAGTAACGGTTGGCTACATCTATATGCTCAAACTGCATCACTTGGTCGACGACAAGATCCACGCCCGGTCGATCGGTCCCTACAGCTTGGTCACCCAGCAACCGCTAGGTGGCAAGGCCCAGTTCGGCGGCCAGCGGTTCGGCGAAATGGAAGTCTGGGCGCTGCAGGCATACGGCGCTGCTTATACGTTGCAGGAAATGTTGACAGTCAAATCGGATGACGTTGCCGGCCGAACGAAGGTCTACGAGGCCATCGTTCAAGGCGACGATACGTTCGAGGCGGGCGTACCCGAATCGTTCAACGTGTTGGTCAAGGAGCTTCGCTCTCTCGGCCTGAACGTTGAGCTGTCGCAAAGCGTTTCGGGTTAGTTCCGGACACACGGTTTATTGGGCGAAAGCCCAGCTCTGTTAAGAGCGGGAAGGAGTTAGGCGGATGAACGAGTTGATGCGCTTTTTTGGTCAGGTCGAGGGCGTTCAAAGCTTCGATCAGATCAAGATTTCGATCGCGAGCCCGGAACGGATCATGTCCTGGTCGTTCGGCGAGATCAAAAAGCCCGAAACCATCAACTACCGGACGTTCAAACCCGAGAGGGACGGGCTTTTCTGTGCCCGCATCTTCGGGCCCGTAAAGGACTACGAGTGCCTATGCGGCAAGTACAAACGCATGAAGTATCGTGGCATTGTCTGCGAGAAGTGCGGCGTTGAAGTGACTCTAAGTCGTGTCCGCCGCGAACGTATGGGCCACATCGAACTGGCCTCGCCGGTTGCCCATATCTGGTTCCTCAAGTCGCTGCCGTCGCGTATCGGCTTGATGCTCGACATGACGTTGAAGGATCTCGAACGGGTTCTCTATTTCGAGCAATACATCGTGGTCGACCCCGGTCTGACGCCGCTCAAGAAATTCCAGATGATGACCGAGGAGGAGTACCTCGACGCGCAGGATGAATACGGTGAAGAGAGCTTCACCGCTGGCATCGGCGCAGAGGCCATTCGCGAACTTCTCATCGCGATGGATTTGGAAAAGGCGCGCGAAGACATTCGCACCGAGTTGGCGGAGACCACCTCGACCGTCAAACCCAAGAAGCTGATCAAGCGCCTCAAGCTGGTCGAATCGTTGATTAAGTCGGGCAACCGCCCGGAGTGGATGATCCTTACGGTTATTCCGGTTATTCCGCCGGATCTGCGTCCGCTCGTGCCACTTGATGGTGGCCGGTTCGCGACCTCCGATCTCAACGATCTCTATCGGCGGGTGATCAACCGGAACAACCGGTTGAAGCGCCTCATCGAACTGCGCGCGCCGGATATCATCGTTCGCAACGAAAAGCGCATGCTTCAAGAATCGGTGGACGCCCTTTTCGACAACGGCCGTCGTGGCCGTGTGATCACCGGCACCAACAAGCGGCCGCTCAAGTCGCTGGCCGATATGCTCAAGGGCAAACAGGGGCGTTTCCGCCAGAACCTGCTCGGCAAACGTGTCGATTATTCCGGTCGTTCGGTCATCGTCGTTGGGCCGGAGCTCAAGCTTCACCAATGCGGCCTGCCCAAGAAGATGGCGCTCGAGCTGTTCAAGCCGTTCGTCTATTCGCGGCTCGAGCATTACGGGATGGCTGCAACGATCAAGATGGCCAAGAAATTGGTCGAGACCGAACGTCCCGAAGTTTGGGACATCCTGGAAGAGGTGATTCGGGAGCACCCGGTCCTCCTCAACCGCGCGCCGACGCTACACCGTTTGGGCATTCAGGCTTTCGAACCCGTCTTGATTGAAGGCAAAGCCATTCAACTCCATCCGCTGGTTTGCACGGCGTTCAACGCGGACTTTGACGGCGACCAGATGGCCGTCCATGTGCCGCTGTCGCTCGAAGCGCAGCTCGAGGCGCGAGTGTTGATGATGTCGACGAATAACATCCTCAGCCCCGCCAACGGTAAGCCGATCATTGTGCCGTCGCAGGACATTGTCCTTGGCCTTTACTACGTGACGATCTCGCAGGCCGGTGAGACCGGGGAGGGCATGACCTTTGCTACGGTTGCCGAAATCGAGCATGCGCTCGAAACCGGTGCCGTGTCTCTCCATGCCCGTATCAAGGCGCGGTATCAAACCGTCGACGAAAACGGCGCGCCGATGAAAATGATCGTTGAGACGACGCCGGGCCGGATGCTGTTGTCGGACATCTTGCCGCGGCATCCGAAGCTGCCGTTCTCGCTGATCAATCGACTCTTGACCAAGAAAGAAATCAGTCAGGTGATCGACGAGGTCTATCGTCACTGCGGTCAGAAAGAGACTGTCCTGTTCGCCGACCGCTTGATGACGCTCGGGTTCTCCAATGCTGCCCGAGCCGGCATTTCGTTCGGTAAGGACGACATGGTCATTCCGGGGGCCAAGATCAAATTGGTCGACGATACCCAGGAACTGGTGAAGGAGTACGAGCTTCAATATCTCGATGGCCTCATCACCCAGGGTGAGAAGTACAACAAAGTTGTCGACGCCTGGGCACAGTGCACCGAAAAGGTCGCTGACGAAATGATGAAGGGGATGTCGAGCGACGAAGACGGATCCGACGGCGGCAACAAGAACGTCAACTCGATCTTCATGATGGCCCAATCCGGCGCTCGTGGATCGGTTGCGCAGATGAAGCAGCTCGCCGGTATGCGTGGCCTGATGGCCAAACCGTCGGGCGAGATCATCGAAACGCCGATCATTTCGAACTTCAAAGAAGGCCTGTCCGTGCTCGAGTATTTCAACTCGACGCATGGCGCGCGCAAGGGGCTGGCCGATACGGCGCTCAAGACCGCCAACTCGGGCTATTTGACGCGTCGGCTGGTCGACGTCTCGCAGGATTGCATCATTGTCGAGCGCGATTGCGGCAGCACCAATGGACTCACCATTAAGGAAGTTCTCGAGGGCGGCGAAGTGATCGTCTCGCTCGGCGAACGGATCCTTGGACGGACTGCGGCGGTCGATGTCGTCGACCCGCTGTCAGGCGAAGTGTTGGTCGCAGCCGGAGAAACAATGGAAGAAGACCATGTGCGCGAGGTCGAGCGTGCAGGTGTCGAATCCGTTCTGATCCGCTCTGTTCTAACCTGTGAGAGCAAAGGCGGCGTGTGCGGTCATTGCTACGGTCGTGATCTTGCCCGGGGCACCCCGGTCAATATCGGCGAGGCCGTCGGCGTAATCGCGGCGCAGTCGATCGGTGAGCCTGGAACCCAGCTGACGATGCGGACCTTCCACATTGGCGGTACCGCCCAGTTGGCTGAGCAAACCGGCGCCGAGGCGGCCTACTCCGGTAAGGCGCGTATCGAAAACCGCAACGTCGTCAAAGATTCGAAAGGCCATCTCATCGTAATGGGGCGCAACACCGAGGTTGTCGTTATCGACGCCGACGGACGGGAGCGCGGCCGGCACAAGGTGCCTTACGGATCGCGACTGCTGGTCGATGATGACGGTGAGGTCAAGAAAGGCGAGAAGCTTGCGCAATGGGACCCCTACACGATTCCCATCATTACCGAGCGCGAAGGCGTCGCGGCTTTCCGCGATCTCGTTGATGGTGTGTCGATGCGTGACGTCGTCGACGATGCGACCGGCATTGCAAGCAAGGTGGTGGTCGATTGGCGTCAACAGCCCCGTGGCGCCGATTTGCGTCCGCGGATCACGCTGCGCGACGACAAGGGCGAGGTCATTACGTTGGCCAACGGCATTGAGGCCCGCTACTTCCTATCGGTGGACGCGATCTTGTCGATTGCCGATGGACAGGAAGTTCACGCTGGTGACGTGCTGGCGAGAATCCCGCGCGAATCCAGTAAGACCCGCGATATCACGGGCGGCCTTCCGCGGGTGGCGGAGTTGTTCGAGGCGCGTATGCCCAAGGATCACGCCGTCATGGCCGAGGCCCCGGGCACCGTCGAGTACGGCAAAGATTACAAGAACAAGCGGCGGATCATCGTCAATCCCACCGACGGGGGTGATCCGGTCGAGTACCTTATCCCCAAGGGCAAGCACATTGCCGTCCAGGAAGGCGACTTTGTCTCCAAGGGCGACTTGCTGCTCGACGGCAATCCGGTTCCGCACGATATCTTGCGGGTTCTGGGTGTTGAGGCCCTGGCCGCTTACCTCGTGTACGAAATTCAAGAGGTCTACCGGCTCCAAGGCGTGGGGATTAACGACAAGCACATCGAGGTGATTTGCCGTCAGATGCTCCAGAAAGTCGAAATCCTGACCTCGGGGGACACCACTTTCCTTGCCGGCGAACATGTCGACCGCGAGGAATTTGAAGAGGTTAATCGCGAGGCCGAAGCTGAGGGCCTGAAGCCCGCCACGGCGGAGCCGATCCTCTTGGGGATCACCAAAGCTTCGCTTCAGACCAAATCCTTCTTCTCGGCCGCCTCGTTCCAGGAAACGACGCGGGTTCTTACAGAGGCCTCGGTTTCCGGCAAGATCGATCCGCTCGTCGGCCTCAAAGAGAACGTCATTGTGGGTCGTTTGATTCCCGCCGGCACCGGCGGCGTCATGAATAAGAAGCGTTCGATCGCCGGTCAGCGGGATCGGGAGGTTCTGGAGCGGAACCAGGCGCGCATTGCGGCAACCGAAGAAGCCGAGCCCAGTCCGGACGTCGATTCTGGGCCTGCAGATACGGTCGAAGAAAGCGCGCCAGCCTAAGCCATTGAAAAAAAAGGAGAAACAACCCCATACGGGTCGGTTCTCCTTTGTTGGCCGATGGGGAAACGGGGGCGCTGATGCTGCGTTGCAGCATCTAGCCCCGTGTCGGACGTCGAACGACCCGGAAAACCAAGAAAACACTGGATTTTATTGCGAAGGGCCCCCTTGACGCTCTTGGGGGCCAACCATAATATGCGCGCCTCCTGAGGGGCCGGTAGTAGGCCTTGCCTAGACGCAGTCTCGCAGGAAACCGGTGACCATAATGAAGCCCAGTGATGGGTGGACGACCCCGGCGGCGCTCAAGGAGTATGCCGTATCGGGGCGTTTTTGTACGCGGAACGACAGCGAGCGGCTATGCCAACGATCAATCAACTGGTTCGCAAATCGCGCGAACGGCCGATTAAAAAGAACAAAGTTCCGGCCATGGAAGCATGTCCGCAAAAGCGGGGCGTGTGCACGCGCGTCTATACGACGACGCCGAAAAAGCCGAACTCGGCATTGCGGAAGGTCGCCCGCGTCCGGCTGACCAACGGGTTTGAGGTCACGAGCTACATTCCCGGTGAAGGTCACAACCTTCAAGAGCACTCGGTGGTCATGATCCGCGGCGGTCGCGTCAAGGATTTGCCCGGTGTTCGTTACCATGTCATTCGCGGCATTCTCGACACTCAAGGTGTCGGCGATCGCCGTCAGCGCCGGTCCAAATACGGCGCGAAGCGACCGAAATAGCGGGGCGAGAGAGCAATGTCACGACGTCACGCCGCTGAACGACGCGAAGTCCTGCCTGACGCCAAGTATGGCGACAAGGTGGTGACCAAGTTCATGAACTCGCTGATGTACGCGGGCAAGAAATCGACTGCGGAGACGATCGTCTACGGCGCGTTCGATAAGATTGCCGCCAAGAGCAAACAGGATCCTGTTCGGCTTTTTCACGATGCCTTGGGGAACGTGAAGCCCGATCTCGAGGTTCGGTCACGCCGCGTCGGTGGTGCCACCTATCAGGTGCCTGTCGAAGTGCGCACCGAACGCGCGCAAGCGTTGGCGATTCGCTGGGTGATCTCGGCAGCGCGCGCGAGAAGCGAACGAACAATGACGGAGCGACTCGCGGGCGAATTGCTCGACGCGTCGGATAACCGCGGAACGGCCGTCAAAAAGCGGGAGGACACCCATCGCATGGCGGAGGCCAATAAGGCCTTTTCGCATTACCGCTGGTAACCCTTCAGGACTCGAATTTCATGGCGCGCACAACCCCCATCCACCGCTATCGCAATATCGGCATCATGGCCCACATTGATGCCGGTAAGACGACGACCACCGAGCGAATCCTTTTCTATACAGGTATTTCGCACCGGATCGGTGAGGTCCACGACGGCAACGCCGTGATGGACTGGATGGAGCAAGAACAAGAGCGCGGCATCACCATCACGTCTGCCGCAACCACGTGCTTTTGGAACGACCACCGGATCAACATCATCGATACGCCCGGTCACGTCGACTTTACGATTGAGGTCGAGCGTAGCCTTCGCGTGCTTGATGGCGCGGTTGCCGTGTTCGATAGCGTGGCGGGCGTAGAGCCGCAGTCCGAAACGGTGTGGCGCCAGGCCGACCGCTACAAGGTGCCGCGCATTTGCTTCGTCAATAAGATGGACCGGACCGGGGCGAACTTCTTCCGCACCGTAGATATGATTGTCGATCGATTGGGCGCTAACCCGTTGGTCCTGCAGTTGCCGCTTGGCAGCGAAAGCGATTATCTCGGCTTGATCGATTTGGTTGAGATGCGCGCGATCATTTGGGAAGACGAATCGCTCGGCGCCAAGTTCAACTATCAAGACATTCCGGCTGAGTATGCCGAACAGGCGGCGGAGTACCGCGCCAAGTTGGTCGAGGCGGCGGTCGAGCAAGAAGACGACGCGCTGGAGAAATATCTCGAAGGCAACGAGCCGGACGTCGAGACGCTCAAGCGCTGCATTCGCAAGGGCACCATCGCCGCTGCCTTTGTGCCGGTCCTCAACGGATCGGCGTTCAAGAACAAAGGGGTGCAGCCACTCCTTGATGCGGTTATCGACTTCCTGCCTTCGCCGGTAGATGTTAGCCATGTCACGGGTGTCGTGCCCGAAACGGAAGAAGAGGTCGTCCGCAAGACCAGCGATGACGAGCCGTTCTCCGCGTTGGCCTTCAAAATTATGACCGATCCGTTCGTAGGGTCGCTGAGCTTTGTTCGGATTTATTCCGGCGTGTTGGAAAGCGGCAGCTCGATCCTCAACACGGTGAAGGGCAAGCGTGAACGCATCGGGCGGATGCTGCAGATGCATGCGAACTCCCGCGAGGACATCAAAGAGGCGCGCGCTGGTGACATTGTCGCGATCGCGGGCCTCAAGTTGACCACGACTGGCGATACGCTTAGCGCCGAGGACAAGCCTGTCGTCCTAGAGCGGATGGATTTCCCGGATCCTGTGATCGAGATCGCGGTTGAACCCAAAACCAAGAACGATCAAGAGAAGATGGGCGTTGCGCTTAATCGTTTGGCCCAGGAAGATCCGTCGTTCCGGGTGTCGAGTGATCTGGAAAGCGGTCAGACGATCATCAAGGGGATGGGCGAACTTCACCTTGAGATCATCGTCGACCGCATGAAGCGTGAGTTCAAAGTCGACGCCAATGTTGGCGCCCCTCAAGTCGCCTATCGCGAGACGATCACCAAGGCGACGGAAATCGACTACACCCACAAGAAACAGACCGGTGGTTCGGGGCAGTTTGCCCGCGTGAAGATGGCGTTCGAACCACTAGAGCCGGGTAGCGGCTTTGTCTTTGAAGACGAGATTCGCGGCGGCAACATTCCGAAAGAGTACATTCCGGGCGTCGAGAAAGGCCTGATATCTGTGGCCGAATCGGGATTGCTGGCTGGTTTCCCGCTCATCGACTTCAAGGTCCGGTTGATCGACGGTGCTTATCATGACGTCGATTCGAGTGTCATGGCGTTTGAGATTGCCAGCCGGGCCGCCATCCGCGAAGCGATGCTCAAGCTCGGCGTCAAATTGCTGGAACCGGTGATGAAGGTCGAGGTTGTGACGCCGGAAGAATATATGGGCGACGTGATCGGCGATTTGAACAGCCGTCGAGGGCAAATCAGCGCCACCGATCCGCGTGGTAACGCGACGGCGATCAGCGCCATGGTGCCGTTGGCCAATATGTTTGGATACGTGAACACGTTGCGGTCGATGTCGCAGGGTCGGGCGCAGTTCACTATGCACTTTGACCATTACGAACAGGTTCCGCAGGCGGTGTCGGACGAAGTCCGCGCCAAACTCGCGTAGCCCGTAGTCAACATCGCAGCATTTGGAGATTAAGCGATGGCTAAAGAGAAGTTTGAACGTACGAAGCCGCATTGCAACATCGGGACGAT
>JAYONB010000028.1:0-13739 GCA_038121105.1 Alphaproteobacteria bacterium
CTTTTCCATGAGCGGGGCGCCGACGAGACATCCGCGCAAATCATACGCCCAACCGTGGTAGGGACAGGTGAGGCGCCGCGTATTGCCTTGTCCGTCCGGCGCGACTTGAACACCGCGATGGCGGCAGAGATTGGAAAACGCGTTCAGGCCGCCGTCTTCGTCCCGCGTCACGACGACAGGCTCGCCCACGACTTTTACGGCCAAGTAGTCGCCCGCATTGGCGACCTCTTCCTCGCGGCCTATCGCGAGCCAATCCTGACTAAAGATCCGATCGACCTCGCGGTCGAGAACTGCGGCCGATGTGTAGAACTCTCCGGGCAAATGCTCCGCGTGCGGCAGGTCCTTGCTGACGATCGAACGGACCTTCTCAGGTAGCGCGGACTCAAACGATGTCATCGCGAGTCCCTCCTGTCAGCCGATTTTTCGCTTTTGACGATAAGCGCCTTCTGGTGAACTGTCGACTCACGACCATCCGCCGGTGTCGGTGCGCGGCTAAACTCGCTCGGGCGATTGCTGGTGGATGCGGGGGAAAAGGTCGTAAGCTCCCGGAGCTGGACCTGAAAAGGAATTCAAGGAGTCTGCCATGAAGGAGCCATTCGCCCACTATATGATGCCGCGCGCCACCAGCGACGAGCGCGCGCGACAGAACTTTGTCGCCGGGCTGAAGATGCACATGGAAGACAACGTCTATCCTTGGGATCGGCGGGTGGGCACAAGCCGGGTCCTACCCCGCTTTGAAGCCGAACATGGGCGACCGCCGCAAGGCCGGGTCGAATGGCGACATGCCATGGAGGCGGACCCCTTCGTTCAGACTTGGGGGTCAATCGCGCGCAGCATTCAGGAGATGGGTTGGGATGCGGTGAGCGAAATCGTCTGGCACGAACTACCCAAACTTCTGGAGCGGAGCAAAGTCTCCAACCCCAAAGGTTCTCTGCACCTCGATCCCGACGTCAAGGTGCCGCGTTACAACACGGCAATCGATATCCACTGCATGCCCGGTGGCTATCATTCGGAGATCACCGAGGACGATGTTTTCGCCGGCGCGATGTTCGACCGTGGCGCCCACTACTATGGCATGGCGATCCGCGGCACTGCCGCCCTCGACTACACCGACACACGCGAACGAATCGGCCGCGCCGCACCAGGCTACACGACGATCGGTTTTTTGCGCGAGACATACCCTGACTTCAAACCCAAACGAATCATCGATCTGGGGTGCGCGATCGGCGGCACCACGGTGCCCTACGCGGAAGTGTTTCCGGATGCGGAAGTCTACGGCATCGATGTCGCGGCCCCCCAATTACGCTATGCCCACGCACGCGCCGAAGGGCTGGGAGAACGCGTTCACTTTCGGCAAGAGGATGCGGAATCGCTCTCCTTCGAGGATGAGTCGTTCGACCTCGTCGTGTCGCACGGCCTGTTCCACGAGACATCGACCAAGGCAACGCCTCGCATTTTGGCCGAATGCTACAGGGTGTTGCGAAAGGGCGGTATGACGATCCACATCGATACGCAGTTCGCCCGCGGTTTGGACGATCTGGACGCCTATTACTGGGACTGGGATACCCACTACAACGCGGAACCCTTCTGGGGCACGTTGCACCACACCGACGCGCGCGAACTGCTTGCCGACGCCGGGTTCGCGCGCCAGACCATCACCGAGGTCTGGCCCGTGCCGCAGGAGGACGGCAGCACGGCGTACGAGCCCGTTCGCGACACAGGTGGCCGCATCGTCGGTTCGACGATCTTCGGCGGACGCAAGCTTTAGCAGCCAGACAGACCGCAACGACGCGCCGAGCTGCCCATGACCGACTACGACTTCATCATCGTCGGCGCGGGCTCGGCCGGGTGTGTCCTCGCCAATCGGCTTTCCGAGGATCCCGCCAATCGCGTCCTACTGCTCGAGGCGGGCGGTAGCGACCGGAACCCGATCATTCACGTCCCGCTGGTGGCGGGTGCGATGTACACTTGGAAGCGCGTCAATTGGGGCTACGATACCGAGCCTGTCCCAGCGCTCGACAACCGCTCGCTGCACTGGCCGCGCGGCAAGGTGCTGGGCGGCTCTTCCGCAATCAACGGTATGGTTTATATCCGAGGCAACGCGCGGGACTACGACACTTGGCGCCAGTTGGGTTGCGCAGGCTGGTCCTACGCGGACGTGCTGCCCTACTTCAAACGCTCGGAGCGCCACCTTGAACGCGACGACCCCTACCACGGCACGGAAGGGCCGCTCGTCGTCACCAAGGGACGCGGCGATCATCCGCTCTACGACGCGTTCCTAAAGGCTGCCGAGTCCGAAGGTTACGCACGGATCGATGACTTCAACGGCGCCGCGCAGGAAGGCTTCGGCTTCCACGACTTCACCATCCGCCGCGGCAAGCGCCAGAGCACCGCGACAGCCTTTCTCAAGCCGGCGCGGCGCCGCCCGAATCTAACCGTCATAGACCGCGCCCACGCCATGCGCGTCGTGTTCGACGGGCACCGCGCAACCGGCATCGAATTCGAGCGCTACGGCGAAGCGCAGCAAGTTCGAGCCGCGCGCGAAGTGATCGTTAGCGGCGGCGCGGTCAACTCGCCGGCGCTGCTCCAGTCGTCCGGGATCGGGCCCGCGTCGCTACTGCGCTCTTTCGGTATTCCCGTCGTCGCCGACCTGGCGGGGGTCGGCGAAAACCTGCAGGACCATATCGGCATCTACGTCCAATACGCCTGCACCCAGCCGATCACGCTCTACAGTCTTTTTCGCCTCGACCGCGCCGCGGCGGCGGTTCTGCAGGCGATGCTATTCGGCACCGGCCCGGCGGCATCGATCCCGCTCGAGGGGTCGGGCTACATCAAGACGCGGCCCGAACTCGAGTTGCCCGATATCAAGTGCTCACTGGTGCCGGGGCTGTCGCTCGAAACGACTCGCGCCGGCCAGCGCCGCCACGGCTTCCAGACCGCTGTCCATCAGCTGCGCCCCGAAAGCCGCGGTCACATCCGCATCAAGAGCGGCAACCCGCTCGCCCCGCCGGCGATTCAGCCCAATGCCCTGTCGGCCTCCAACGACGTGCGCACGATGCGTGATGCGCTCAAGATCATGCGACGGCTTCTTACCAACGACGCTTTTGGGCCGTTCCGCGGCGAAACCATCGCGCCGCCCGACGACGTGACAAGCGATGAGGAGATCGACGCTTGGGTGCGCGCCGAAGCTCGCACCGTGTTCCACCCCGTCGGAACCTGCAAGATGGGTACCGACGCCAATGCCGTCGTCGATCCCGAACTCCGCGTGCGCGGCGTCGAGGGGCTGCGGGTCGTCGATGCCTCGGTGATGCCGCGGCTGATCGGCGGCAATACCAACGCGCCGACCATCATGATCGCCGAAAAGGCTGCCGACATGATTCTCGGTCGCGATCCGCTGCCGCCGGCCGAGTTCGTGCGCTAGACTATCGTCATGAGCAACGTCGAATACGCCACCATGGTGCTGTTGACCTATACGCCGGGCAGCGACGTCGAGGCGCACGGTTACGACGACTGGCTGCGCGAGACCGACAACCCCTTCTTCAACACGATCCCCGGCATCGCCCACTATTCGAACTGGAAAGTTCTGGACGGCGCCGATGTGCCGTTCAGCCACTTCGATCTACTCGGCCTGGACGGACCGGACGCGGTCGAGCAGGTCTGGTTCAACAAGGATCTCGACACTTTCCGCGATGGATGGGTCGCCAAGTGGGGCTACGGCGGCGACGCGCCGCAGTCGCCCGTCAACGGCTACGGATTGCTGGTACGCCTGGACCAGCCGACATCGCCCGACTTCGGCCAATATGCCACGCTGGCGTTCGACCGCACGTTGCCGAGCGGCGCCGTGTGGACGGCAGAGGCAGCCCTGCACAAGCATTGGGCGCTGGGGCCGGCGCCCGACGGCAAATGGCGTCTGCCGCTCGCCGCAAGCGGCCTCGGCCACGCGTTCGGCCTGCGTTTTGCCGAAGCAAGACCCGATCTGCCCGGCGGCCGCGCGCCGCGCCTCGTCGGCGAATGCATCGCCGCGCCGGAGATGCCCTGGCGCTGACCGTCGGAACCCCCAGACCGGTTCTGCCCCGGGACAGAATTAGGCCCAACCGAACTCGTACACGTTGGAGAGTGTCAAAGTAATCTTGGGTTGGAGCCCTGCCCGATGAGACCGATGCCCGTCATCAGGATGCAGGAATTGATTAGGGGAACTCGGACATGACCATCGCCGTTACGCCCATCGATGCCACATTGGGCGCCGTCGTCACCAATGTCGCACTGGCGGATATCGACGCCACCACGTGGCAGCAGATTTATGCGGCATTTCTTACCTACGGCGTTCTGGTGTTTCCCGGTCAGCACCTCGACGACAAAGCCCAGGCCCGGTTCGCCGCGCGCTTCGGCAAACTCGAGCAGATGTCGCCGAAGGGCGAGACGCCGACGTTTCCCATCGCCAACATCAAGCCCGATGGCACGCTGACTGGTGAGGCCGACGAGCAGTACCGGATTCTCAAAGGAAATGAAGCGTGGCACACCGACAGCACCTACATGCCACTCGCCTCCAAGGCCGCGATGCTGTCGGCAGTAGTTGTTCCGCCGCAGGGCGGAGAGACGGAATTCGCCGACATGCGAGCCGCTTGGGACGCGCTCGAGCCAGCACGCCAAAGGCAGCTCGAAAGCTTGTCAGCGTACCATTCCTTCTACTACTCCCAGGCGCGCCAAGGCTACATCCACAACACCGACCAAGTGTACGGCTTTCACGACAAGGGTGCGCCGCTGCGGCCCATCGTCAAAGTGCATCCTGAGACCCGCCGAAAGTCCATCTATACCGGCCGCCACGCTCACAACATTCCGGGCATGACACCGGCGGCGTCTGAAGCTTTTCTCGACGAACTGTTGGAATGGTCCTGTCAGCCGCCGCGCACCTACAAGCACTCTTGGTCGGTGGGCGACTTAGTGGTCTGGGACAACCGCTGCCTGATGCATCGCGCCTGCCCGTACGACGAGAGCCAGCCGCGACATATGCGCGGCAGCCGCATTTCCGGCGAGCCGGAAAGCGAGCTCGCGCCAACCTTTGAGGACAGCCGGGCGGCGGCGTTCAACCCGTCTGCGAGCAACAAGTCGGCGCTGGCGGCGAGGCACTGAACACGAACGGACGACCAGATGGCGACCTATGCTGATCTTGCGCATTCCACCGGGGCAAAAACATGCTGCACGGGGTAGGTGTTGATTCGTTTGTGGACGTACGACGCCCGCAATGCCCTGTCCTCGGTGCAGCAATTTGCGTCGCAACTGCCATCGAAGCGCGCGTAAGCTGCGGAATAGGCCAATTTCCTGCTCTAATTAGCAGGGAACTGGGAAATTCAGGTTTGCGGGAACCTCAGGGCTCGAATCAGGCTCTGCGGCACCCGGCCCGCGCCCCGGCAGCGACACTGCCTCGGCGCTATTGAAAGCTGTCTATGGGTCAAACTGTCTTCGACTGGGTCGCCTTCAATGCTGTACGGCGGCCAGCGCACGCCGCCCTGGGGGACGTTGCGAGTGGGCGCCGCTACACCTATGCCGAAATGCATCTTCGGGTCGAACGTGCAGCTCGTTCAGGCCGCTCGGCGAAACCAGGCGAGGAAATCACGGGGAGAAAATCACCGCCCCGCTTGTACAAATGATTCGGCCTCTCCATATCAGATACAGAGGCAGAAAGAGGTGCATCCAAAGAGATGCTCTCAGGAGTGCCGCGCGTTTGAGCCACCCGCAGCTGATGGCTCACCAGGAGTAGTCCACAATGTCTTCTACGGTGAAAAAGATAGCTTCGGCTGTCATCGGTACCGGTTTGCTTGTCACCGCCCCAGCAGCCAACTCGGCCACTTCGGCCGGCTTGACTGTGAGCGGCACAGTTCAACCAATCCTCTCATTAACGGTCACGCCAACGGCTTCGGCCACAGGCCTTGATCTGACCGGGCTGATAAGTCAACTCAAGGTCGCCACGGTCTTGGCGAAGTCGAACAATCCGACGGGTTACACCGTTTCAGTAAGCTCGGGAAATCAGTCGGGTACCAACTGCACGGTTACAAATGGGCCATGTTTCTACAGCCCGACAGCCGCCGCGAATCTGCCTTTCTCGATGTTGAACGGTGCCGTCAATGTAAGCTTCACCGGCGCTAATGGCACCTTCAAATCGTCGTCCGCGCGGTCGGTGGTTGCCGGTGATAGCTATGACGCCAAGGTCAGTTACGACGGCACATTGGCAAACCTGCCACAGGCCACGAACTACAGCGAAACACTTACCTTCACGGTCTCTAACCAGTAGTCCTCGGCTTCTCCGGCTCTCAGTTTAGAGCGCCGGAGAAGCATTCCGCCGCAATTGTGAGAGACCCACTCCCCCCAATCTCTGATTTGGTCGGGCTGGGACGAATGCGAGACGCTGATCATTTCATGGAAACCTTATGAAGGAACTCCCATGATTACACAGGCAATGGTCGATGAATTGGTCAATCGTGGGCAGGCAAAGAGCGTTCTGTCGTTAGCCAACATCCAGAGCATAGTGCCGTTCGAGTCCTTGACCATAGAACAAATCGGAGATTTGACGGCACAACTCGAAGCCGAAGGTATTGTTGTTGAGATCAACGACGAACTGCTGCGGGCTCCCGTTCAGGCTACTAGCCCACCTGCGGCAACTAGCTCAAATCCAGCTTCACTAGGTTTCGTCGCGCACCTCACTCAGCCCGCCCCCGCCCAATCAGCGGCCAAGATGGTGCAGCATTCGTTCTTCAACATTCGACCGTCAGGCTTCTTCGTACGTCGTTCTCGCGGTGTATTTCGTGCTCTTATAATTGCAACTCTACTTTTGGCAATGTCTGTAATTTGGGTATTTGTGTGACGCCAACGGTCTCCCTTAGTTGAGAGGAGTGATCATGTAAGTAGTGCCGAAATCTCGAACAGCAGGCGGAATCGGCCCTGCGTACCGGCCAACTCCAAAAAAAAAAAGGAATACAGCCGTGACAAGAACAACAACAGAGACATTCGTCTTCACACACCCCTTCTTACTCAACTGTATCGGCCAGGAGCTTTCGGCAGGGGCCTACTTGGTGGAGACTGAAAGCGAAATGATCCCAAGCTTGTCGTTCGTCGCATACCGGCGAACACAAACCTTTCTCCACCTTCCGAGACGCGGAAACACGAGGCAATCAATTGTAATTGACCCTGAGGAATTCGCCGCTGCGTTCGCACACGATCAAGCTCAACAGGGTCCCAATTCGCTCCTATGATGAAGACAATAGGAGGCATCCGGACAACTACTCTCTGCGTCATCCATTTCGAATGCACTCGCCTGGGTCGCTGACCTTGCCCTCATGTTGATAGCCTTGGCTCTCCCCAACTGCGATCGTGAGCCAACCTTTTCGGGCCACACCGTTTGATGCTTCGTCCGCGGAAAGCCGAACACAGCGATTGCTTTCACACAGTTTGCAGATCTTTCCCAAGCCCCGCGTGACTTGGCGATGACGTAACCGGCAACGCAGTTGCGACGGCGACGTTCACCAATCCGGCACGCAATTTAACTATCAACAGGACCGCCACATTGAACCGACGTGCAGAGGGCGCCCCAGAGCTCCGCCTGATCTCGGCGTATCAAATCCGCACTGCAGAGAAAGCGAAGACTGAGTGGCCGAGCAAAGGAAATGAGTCGCCAACCTGCTCAAATTTGAACATTGCTGCCGACGGTCCATTCAAACCTTTCCAGCTTGTCTTTCGTCTAGAGCGACTGGAACGTCGTTCGTTAGTTCCTGGCAGCCCTCGGGAAATCCTCGATGGCGTCGTGGGGATATTCCGCTCGACGATTCTGAAATGCCAAGATCGCCGGTTTCACGATGACACCACCGTCGATATTGATAGCCCGCCGAATGGTCTCATCCTCTTGCCAGCTATCGCGCCCTTGAGTCATGACCGGGATGTGCACCATGAGCGCAGCTGAAATGGATCGTGAGGCGCTTTCCCAAAGGTAGCTCGGCGTATGGTCGACCGCGTAATAGTCGGCTCGCCCAACTTTGAACATCGGTTCGCTGAACGAGGTCGGCTTCGCAAAATAGAAGCCCATCCCTTCATCGCAACTCACGTCGATGATGAGGCTACCGCGCTTGAGGCAGGCTTTCTCCTCTTCAGTAACGAACATGACGGGACGCCCGGTTTCCTGAAACGTACCGTTGACGATGAGATCCGACTCGGCAATCAAATCGCACAACGCGCGCCTACTGCCGTCATGTTCGATCGCCACCATACGGGCCTCCCCCTCGCGTCCCTCGCAAACGCGCAGGTAATGACAGTCGAGCACCTCCTCCCGAACTTCGTGATCCGGCCGCTGAATGCAAATCGTAATATCCCTAAAACCACGAGCCTTGAGCGCATAGATCGCGCCTCGGCTCACTGCCCCAAAGCTGAAGATGATCGTCTTGCGTTCGTTGCCGTAGTGGCCGTCAATGCCCTTTAGCTGAAGCGCGTCAATCACTGCGCAATAACCAGCCATTTCGTTGTTCTTGTAGAAGGTATGACGACCGGACTGTCCCTGCGGTCCCCAGACAAACATATCTTCGAACGCGATCAACGTTTGACGTCGGCTAAGGGCGACCTGGGTAACCGCCCGCTGTTGCACACAGTGTACGTAGCCCCAAAGCGTTCCACCTTCACGCAATTCCTCTAGATCGGCGGGCATCGGTTTAAGGGAGATGACCGATCCAATATCGGCAAGGATTTCGCGGCGCGAAGCGACGCCGCCGCATTGCGCCGCCAACTCCGCATCGGATACCTCGAAGCGGGCGCCATAACCTTCTTCGAAAACCAGGTGGCGGCGAACATCTTCGGCGATACGCGGCAGGTGATCTGGATGAACGGGAACGCGCCGCTCATCTTCTTTTCCAGAAGCCCCGAGGACTCCGAACGTTACCTTTGTCACGTGTCTCCTTCGTTTAAGAATTGATGCCGCGCACAACGAGCCGATCCGATGGGCAAAGCGTTGAGAGGGAGCCGGCGGACCGGGAACGCGACGCTGCTTAGAGTTTCTCGAGATCGCTCTCTCTAGCGACCCGCTCATGTGGTTCCAGCGAGTTCTTGATGCGGTATTGAGGTTCGCCACCCCGGTCGGGGAGCCGCCTGACGACGATATATCCGCCAGCCGCAGACGACTGAACGGTCGGCGTCCGCCGCAACCGGACCGTCTGCCCGGTGCGAAACCGATCCCCCATATGTGCTCCGAAGGTTTGCGGTCCGGAAAACTGAGGCAATACCCCTCGCCAGCGCGGTTTCCGAAGCCCTGTGATGCCCATCGTAGCAGTCGCCAGCGTCAAATAGAACAAATAAATATATCGTGCCGGGACATTGATACTATTTAAAACATCCCTATATTAATGAAACTCGTAAAATAATATCGAAATGATTTCGAATAATTATTTTGCGTATCAAAGTATTTAGACAAATAATTGAGAGTGAAATCTCATTTTCTGGGAACCGTCCGGTGGCCCCGAACGCCGTGCATCCACCGATAAGGGTGCACGCCGACGCGGACCCCACATAATTCTCTAATTCCGCTACTACGCGAAGGAAACACAAAATGAAATTGTTCAATGGAACTAGACCGGCAGTCGCCGGCGTGATCGTCGGCGGCATTGCGGCACTCACTATTGGGTTCGGATGGGGCGGCTGGATGACCGGCACTGCGGCGGCGGATATTGCCACCAATCGTGCGGAGCAAGCCGTTACCGCGGCGCTGCTGCCGATCTGTTTAGCGCAAGTTGAGCAAGATCCGCGCGCGATCGTGGCCCTCTCCGAAATAAAGCAAGCAAACACCTACGAACGGCGCGACATGCTGATGAAGACCGGTTGGGCAACGATGCCCGGTGCCGACGAACCCAATCTCAACGTGGCGAACGCCTGCCTGCGGGAACTTTCAGCGTCGTTCTAAAAAAAAGCCAGGTGGTGAAAGAGACCAGACCACTCAAACCGACCTAAGCAGCCCAAGCGCTTTGCGCGCGGAAGTCAGGCGCTTTCAGGTGCCGGCCCTGCACGATGGAATAGTGCAGATCGGTCTTTACCTTTGGCGGCTTTCCGGGGAAGCGGTCAAGTTAGACGCGCGGCGCGCAACGACCGACCGCGCCATGGAGTCGGCGCCACGACAACAACGATTGGACACTAAACCATGACTCTGAATTTCCCCAATGCCAGCCGTAGCTACGAGGCGCGTCGCAATCAGGTTCTGTTCTGGGGATACGACCGAACGCGAGAGGTCTCGTTTCTTGTCGACGGTGCGGCCATTGCCAAGCTGGATTCATCGGCCAAACCGGGCGAAGACAGCATGCTCGGCGCATTCGACCGGGCACTCGACCGAATTCACGCGGTAGCGCGCCTAGCTTATGCACGCAGGCAGCCCCAGCAAGCCTACCTACTCGCGTCGGAGGATTTCTAATCTTGGGGACGACAGCGCTGCGGTATGCATTCCCAAGATTGCGTGTTCGCTTCCGCGTAGATGGAAGCCCCAAAAGAAATTAACGCTTGCGAACTGAGGAAATGCCCCTCGTTCACCCTACGCCTATTCGCTATTGCGGAATGGATGATCCTGTTTCTTGAACTCAAAGAAAGCCACGGACAATGACAACCAAGACACCCGACATCAGACTATCCGTCGAACTTCAGGCAGAAGCCGATACTTACGGCATCAAGAATGTTCCTATCGATGTATTCGACTGCGACGGCTTTCACTATTCGAACCTTCGCGACGCCGTTCACCAATCCGGCAAGGAGATAGCGCCAAACGCAGAAATAGATGCCGACGATATGGCGCACTACGGCATCGCGCGCCGTCGCGTCGACTCTTTCCACTACGGCGCGTTTCGCTACTCCAATATCGAGGACGCGATCGCAGAAGCAAAACGCCATCCAACGCCCGTGACATGATGAAGCCGACCTGTCCCTCATAATTGGTTCAGTTTCTATGAGAGAGCCTGGACGGTTGGATCGTATTGCGGTGTCGGCGGATTCGGCAAGATCGTCTGCGGCACTGTCAGACCAAATTAGCTTGAGCCAGCAGGAGGCAGTCCATAGCGTTTGCGGATGAGAAACCCATTCCGCTATTTCAATAGTTCACCTGAGATCATCCGCTCGCACGCAGAGACGACTTCAAGAAGAACCGCTGCGATTAGACTGACACCACCGTCGAACGCTTTAGACGGAGAGCAACTTTGAATGGGTGGTGGCGGTGTGCGTAGTCACGTTCGAACTATTCTCTGTCGCCGGTTCCCTGCTTAACAGGGAAAATACAGGGAATTTCGTCAATTTGGGTCCGATGACGGGCAGAATGTCCATCGCTACCACAGCGATTCAGTCATTTTTAGGCCAGTTCCCTGCCCCAATTAACAGGGAATTCCGGCAGGCCTATCAGGGAACCTCAGACAGTAAAACAGGCTGTGCCGGCGTCCTAACGCGTAAATCCGTACATCTGTTCGCAAGAAGCCTGAGGTCATCTAGTCGAGCCGCTTAGCTTGTCACCACCTTTGGGCAAAAGCATGATGCTGGAACAAGTCAGGGAGAGGCAGAACGTGGCCATCACCATCACGCCCTTCGATGCCACATTGGGTGCCATCGTCACCGACGTCTCCTTGGCGGATCTCGACGACGCCACCTGGGAGGCGATACACGCGGCATTTCTCACGTACGGCGTCCTGGTGTTCCCCGATCAGCAACTCGACGATGACGCCCAAGGCCAGTTCGCCTTTCGCTTCGGCGAACTTGAGCAGATGTCGCCAAAGGGCGAGACGCCGACATTCCCCATCGCCAACACTAAACCGGATGGCACGCTGACGAACGAGGCAGACGAGCAATACCGGATTCTCAAAGGCAATGAAGCATGGCACACCGACAGCACCTACATGCCGATCGCTTCCAAGGCCGCCATGTTGTCGGCAGTGGTGATTCCGCCGCAGGGCGGCGAGACGGAATTCGCTGACATGCGGGCCGCCTGGGATGCGCTCGACCCTGCGCGACAGCGACAACTCGTAGGCCTGTCAGCCTACCATTCCTTCTACTACTCCCAGGCGCGCCAGGGTTACATCCACACCACCGATCACATTTACGGCTTTCACGATAAGGGCGCGCCACTACGGCCCATCGTGAAAACTCATCCTGAAACGGGCCGCAAGTCCATCTACACCGGCCGCCACGCTCACAACATTCCAGGCATGACGCCGGAGGCATCTCAAACCCTTCTCGACGAGCTCTTGGATTGGGCTTGTCAGCCACCGCGCACCTACAAACACACTTGGTCGATGGGCGACCTGGTGGTTTGGGACAATCGCTGTCTGATGCACCGCGCCTGCCCGTACGACGAGAGTGAGCCGCGGCACCTTCGTGGGAGCCGCATTTCGGGCGATCCGGCGAGCGAACTCGCACCGACCTTCGAGGATAGCCGCGCGGCCGCGTACAACCCGTCAGCGAGCAACAAGTCGGCGCTGGTCGCGGGGAATTCAGCCTGACCCCTCTCAATTACGAAGATTTGGTGGACTTGGCCGCCACCCTGGACCGTTGGGTCAGAACCGAGCAGGCGCCGAGGGACTTTTCCGGCGCGAGCGAAGCCCTTCGGGCCTACGCTTCGGAAGTTGGGATTGGGTGGGAACCAGCGGCGCCGGAGCACCTTTCACTCATGGCGTTCATTACCAAGACCGCCACGTCGGATCATCGTAGACAAACCAGTAGTCGCTAGCCGAATTGCCGGGACGTTCGGGAATTCTACCAGCGCTCTTGTACCGGCCCGGTGCCGTTGACGACTAGGGCGATTGGTGGACAAGGACGACGGTGCTGGCAGGCTAACGCTAACTTGTCTCTGCCTCGAGGCCTAGGATGGGCCCGATCCAGGGGGAACTATGCGGCCAATCTCGTTCAAGCGACACAGACTCCCGCCGGATGCGATCCGGCACGCCGTCTGGCTGTATTTCCCGTTCACCCTCAGCATCCGGGATGTCGAGGAACTGATGGCGCAGCGCGGCATTCTGGTCAGCCGTGAGACGGTGCGTTGCTGGGTCAACAAATTCGGCCCGTTGATCGCGGCCAATCTTCGCCGGCGCCGTGAGGCGCCGACCGGCCGCTGGCATCTCGATGAGATGGTGGTGAAGATCGCCGGTCAACGCATGTATCTCTGGCGCGCGGTCGATGACGAGGGCGAGGTGCTCGATGTCCTGGTTCAAAAGCGTCGCCACAAGGCCGCGGCCTTGAAGCTGCTGCGCAGACTTCTGAAGAACCAGGGCGTTCACCCCGAAACGATCACCACGGACGGGCTGGCGTCATATGGCGCCGCGGTCTCGGATATGAATCTGACGAACCGCCATCGGCCCGGGGGCATGCGTGAGAACAACCGAGCGGAAAACTCCCACCTGGTGATCCGGCGTCGGGAGCGAAAGCAGCAGAAGTTCAAATCGCAGGGCTCAGCCCAGCGCTTCCTTGCTTGTCACGACGCCGTCTACAACACCTTCAATCTCCAGACCCATCTGATCTCAAGACCAACTCTCCGGATCCGGCGCGCACACGCCGACCAAGTGTGGAAAGCTGCGACCCTCGCCGCCTGAGCCCGCGAAACAGGAGGGGCTTCATCGCGCCGGCGGACTTAACGTGTCAGTACCGCAGGCCTCGAGCCACGATCACGGCGATCGCGATAGCAACCAACAAGAGCACGACTGGTGTCCAACGCATCAAGCCTAAGTTAAGTGGACCCGACCTCGCCTGCT
>JAYONB010000029.1:0-9918 GCA_038121105.1 Alphaproteobacteria bacterium
ACAAGGGCGAAGTCGTCATCGCCGACGAGGGCGGCAGCGACGAACTCGTGTACTAGCTACTTTTTTGCGGCGGCCCAGTCCTGCCACTTTTTGCGATCCGGCCACGCGTCGACCATGTCTTGAAATAGCGGCTCCAACGTCTCGTTCTCGCTTGCCGTGGCCAACGTGCCGGGTTCGGCGTTAAATCCAAATGTCGTCATGTCGGTCATCTGCATGGGGTATAGAAGCCCATCGAGGTGATCGACCTCGTGCTGAAGCACCGCCGCGTGCGAGCCATCGGCTTCGCGCTCGATCGTGTTGCCGTCATGGTCCTGAAAGCGAACCGTGATATTCGCATAGCGCGGCACTTGGCCATGTAATCCGGGCAGCGAAAGGCAACGCTCCCAGGTGAGGAACTTCTCGTCGCTCTGTGGCGTGATCACAGGATTGATCATCACTGTCCACGGAACTGTTTGCCAACCCGACCCGGCCGGGATCTTTGAGTCCTGGATTCGGTAAACCACCAATCGGATCGGCACATAGACCTGTGGCGCCGCGACGCCGTTAGCGCCGATATGCTCCAGGGTCTCCTTCATATCGGCGGCCAACCGCCGAACATCCGAATGACCGGGATCTGAAATCGGTTCTGCTTGGTGGCGTAGGACCGGATGGCCCATATGGGCGATGCGAAGAATAGCCATTGGACCTCCTGGCTAACGTGATATTAGCGGTGTTTGCGACGTGGCGTCGAACCGTCCACGCTCTGTCGTTCGATCCACCACGCAACGGGAGCCTGAAATTCGTGTCGGAACTTCTATTGTTTGTCGGCCTCATTGCGTTGTGGGTCATCATTGCCTGGGTCATTTTCCGCCGTGTCGGATTCTTCGGCGCCCAAAAACCGCCACGCTTTTCGCTCGTCAAAGACGGGCGGACGTTCGATAGCGCGACCTCCACCTATCTTCTCAACGGCATCTCGGGGGGCCGGCACCTGGTTTTTATCTTCCAGGCGCCCGACGGTAGGCCTTTCGTCTATCATTCCCGCGATAAAGACGTGCAACTCTTGGACGGTGACGGCGTGCTCGAAGCATACGTGCGGGACCATTGCGGCGCGGAAAAGGGACTGAAAGCCCTGCACGACGCCCAAGCCCGGATCGCCAAGAAAGCATGATCGTCGATATCGCAGGCGGCGCGCACCTCGGGTGCGATGACCTGGGCGATCCGCAAAACCAAGTGGTCGTCCTCATCGGCGGCTTGGCGACCCAGCGAACCGTTTGGCCCGATACGCTATGCGACGATTTGGTTCAGGCTGGGTTTCGCGTCATCCGGTTCGACAATCGCGACATGGGCGAATCCACCTGGAGCGAGTCGCCGACCGGTCCAGACCTTGTGCGCATGATTCGGGAAGGCCTCGGCTCGGACGACGAACTGGCCTACACCCTGCACGACTTGGCCGACGATGTCGTGGCTCTCATGGACGCTATGCGCCTTCCGACCGCGCATATCCTGGGGATGTCGATGGGCGGCCGAATTGCGCAGTCGGTCGCGTTGCGCCACCCCGCGCGTGCCGCAAGTTTGGTGTCGATGATGTCGACGACCGGCAATCCCGATTTGCCGCCACCGACTCCTGAAGCGATGACGTCGCTCATGACGCCGCCGAGCGACCCCCACGATGTCGACGCCGTGACCGAACTCGCTCAAGCCCAACAACGGGTGATCGGGAGCCCAGGCTACGTAATGCCCGACGACTATGTGCGCGATGTAGTGACGTTGAATTTCCGTCGTGGCAACAACCCCGAGGGGGTGATGCGCCAGTGGTTGGCGTCGGTTTCGGCCGGCGATTGGCGCGATCGTCTTGCGTCTCTGAAGACGCCGACGCTCATTCTACATGGACGTGACGATCCCTTGGTGCCCGCCGCGGCGGGCGAAGATTGCGCGCGCACGATCCCCGGCGCCGCGCTTCGATTGATCGACAGCTGGGGTCACAATATTCCTCCGGCGATCGGCCCCCTCTTGGCGCAAGAATTGGCCGCCTTCTTCAACGCAACCGACTAAGGAGACCTACTCGATGTCGGCCCATGAATATTCGTTCCAGTCCATTGACGGCGAGGAAACGATTGCCCTCGACCAATTTGCAGGAAAACCCGTTTTGATCGTCAACACCGCCAGCGCGTGCGGATTTACGCCGCAATACGAAGGCCTTCAGAAACTCTGGCAGGCCTACCGTGACCGGGGCTTGGTTGTCCTCGGCGTTCCGTCGAATGACTTCGGCGCTCAGGAGCCCGGTTCCGAGGCCGAGATCCAAACGTTTTGCACGAGCACGTTCCAGGTCGACTTTCCGATGACTAAAAAGCAAACGGTGATCGGTGGCGACGCCCACCCGTTCTATCGGTGGATCGCGTCAAGCGTTGGCGAAGATGCGGCGCCGAAATGGAATTTTCACAAATACTTGGTCGGGCCCGACGGCGCCCTCGTGGGAATTTTTCCCAGCAAGGTCGAACCGATGGGCGACGAACTCACCGCCCAAATCGAAGCGTTGCTTTAGCGCCGACCGGTTAGCCCAACAGGCCGCGGCGAATAAGGTTCAGGCCGACGAGGATCAAAACCACCATCAACACCCGCTCGAAGGTCTTCTGAGGAATTCGACTCCGCAAGCGGGTGCCGACGAAGACCCCGGCCATCACGGGTATCGCGGCGATCAGCGATCCGACCGCATTGTCGAAGGTCAAGACCCCCACCACGGCCAACGTCGAATAGAGGGTGAGCGAAGCGATGACGAAAAGCAGCCCAATCGTCGTGACGAAATCGTCTTTCTCGAGCTTGAGTGCCACCAAGTACATGATCAGCGGTGGCCCAAAAAGATTGGAAAGGCCGCCAAGGAACCCCGCCACCAGTCCGATTGCCGGATTGAGGACGCGCTCTTGTGCCGCGCTGATTGCAAAGCGCACGCGAAACAATTGCGATAACGAGAACAGCACGACGATCACGCCCAACACCAGCGAGCCCGTGCGCAAATCGACCGACGACAGGAACTGGGCGGCGATAACGGCGCCGGGGATCAGCGTCAGTAGCAGTGGCAAAAAGCGTTTCAGCGTCGCGACCTTACGCTTGCCTTGCAGCGCTTGAATGACGTTCGAGGTCAGCACGGGGACGACCATCAAGGCGACGGCGGTCGGTAGGTCCAACACCGTCGCCAGCAGGGGCACGGCAACCAGCGGCAGGCCGATCCCGAGCGTACCCTTCACGGTGCCGGCGGCAAGGAACGTCAAAAGGCCGAGGGCGAGAGTCACCCCGCCGAGTTCAAGAAACGACACGTAGGTTCTTTCTAGTCGCGCGTTATTCGGTAATGGGCGGAACGCCGGTCGGCACGAGCCCTTCGTGATGATGGACGATTAACCACCGCCCGTCGATCTTACGCAACACATTGGTGATACGCACACGCCCCTGCGCCGCGTTAGGTGGCTGATAATCGAACTCCAGGTAGTAGCGTGCGATGGCCGTGTTATCCCACGCATCGACGACCGGGTCTTCGATGGTGAGGGTGAGCGGCCCGCGCGCTTGCATTTGCGCTTGATCGTCGGCGTGGAACTTCTGACGTTCGGCGGTGCCTTGAATCAATTGCGGCGTAAACACGTCCCAAACCGTGACGTCGGGATGCATATGGGTTTCGATGCCGTCCGGACGGTGTTCCTCGAACGCCTGAAAGATACCTTTGATGACCGCGGATACTTCGGCCTTGGTCGCGTCGTCGCTCAACCGTTCAATCCTCCACGAAGTTGACCGACCACTCGCCGTCATGCCACTCGAGGACCGTGGCGCCGTGGTGCGAATGCTCGTGATACCCGTGAATCCCGAACTTGGGGTTGTGCAGATACCAACCGGGTTTCATCAGCCGCCCGTCGTCGGGGCCGATGTCGCCTTCGAGGCAATAGATCTCCTCGTGCACGGGGTGCCAATTCGGGCCGCGCCCTTCGAATCCGCCGGGCACTTTCAATAATCGCGTATCGGCACCGGTGCGGTGATCCTTGAACAAGACACGCCGCTCGAATCCCTTCAGCGTGGCGCCTTTGATCTCCGGCGTTATCGGCTCGATCGCCATCGCATCGGCCAGAATAAATGCGTCTTCGGACACTTTTATCGGCCCCGGTGTCACCTGATCGTAGTGGGGCGGACTGCCGTAGATCATGACGATGCGGCATCCCTCGCGCGAACCGATGGCGGCAAACGGACTGCCTGCCGGATTGTAGAAAAACGCGCGCGGTCCGAGTTCGGTCCGACCGACATAGAAGTCGCCGGATAAAACGAACCCTTGATGATCGTTTCGACCCACGTGGAAGCCACCGGAGTCCCAGCCCGCTGGAATGTCGATGATGGCGCTTCGCGAGCTCCCGTTATCGAACCGCCGCAGAATTCGCGCGCGGACGCCCGGCGGTCCATAGCCCGGCGTAAAGGCCTCCCACTCGACCGTTTCAGTGTCGAAGCAAACTGATATATCGTCTTTGAGTTCGGGCTCTGCCACGGTATCCCCCCCCATCGCGTCTTCACTATAGCAAAGCAGGCACACAAGTGGCACGGGTTGCGGGTAAAGTTATTCTCCTCACGCGCGCGGCCGATGGCGTCGTCCAGGCTTGCGCCCAAGCGCTGATCGACGAGGGCGCCCATGTGGCGCTGGCCGACGTCGACGCGACCAAAGCGGAGCAAGCCGCCGCCACGCTGAAAGGCGCAACTGACGCCGTCATTTCCTTAGGTAAAGAGGAAGCCACCGACGACGGCTGGATGCAAGCGTTGGCGGCGATCGAAATGCGGTTCGGTGGCATTGACGTCCTGGTCAACGGTCCCCCGCAAAATCTTGTCAAATCGATCGCGGACATGACGCTCGAGGACCTGCGCGCGCTCGAAGAAACCAACATCGTCGAACCGTGGTTGGGTCTAAAGCACGGCATCACCGCGCTGCGAAAACGCGGCGGCGGCTCGATCGTCAATCTTTCGCTCACGCAGGCCCGCGTCGGCACAGCCAACATGTCCGGCAACTGCGCAACGGCCGCAGGCGCGCGCGTGATGTCGCAGGCGGCCGCCCTGGAATGCGGCGAACAAAGCGACGGGGTTCGGGTCAATTCGATCTTGCTCGACCATGACGCCTCGGTACCGGAAGAAGTCGCCGCTGCGGTCGTCTATCTTGCCTCGGATGAATCGCGATTTATGACCGCTGGCGAAATTGCGCTCGATGGCGGCGGCGCCGCCAAATGACCAAGCGCCTTGAGGGCAAAGTCGTCGTCATCACCGGTGGCACCGACGGCATCGGCCGCGGTTGCGCAACCGCCGTGGCGCGCGAGGGTGCGCGGGTGGTCGTCACCGGTCGTAATGAAGAGCGGGGGCGGGCGACAGTGGATCAGATCGCGGCTGACGGTGGCGATATCCGCTACATCCGGCAGGACGTCACCGACGAAGCCAATTGGGATGCCGTCTTCGCAGAGGTTGGCGACACCTTTGGATCCCCCGATGTGCTCGTCAACAATGCCGGTGACTGCATCCTCAAACCGATCGTCGACTACCCGGTCGACACGCTGCGCTACATGCTGCAGATGAATATCGAGGCCTGTTACATGGGCACGCGGCGCGCGATGCACGCGATGGCAGCGCGCGGTGGTGGCTCGATCGTCAATATGTCGTCGGTTGCCGGTCTCAAGGGCGGCGTGAACGGCACCGCCTATGGCGCCAGCAAGGCGGGGATGACTCTCTTCTCCAAAGCCGCTGCCGCCGAAGGCAAGCCGCTCGGCATTCGCGTCAACTCCGTCCACCCCGGTCTTATCTGGGGCGACGGCGTGGTCGATACGATGGGCGAGGAGGGGGCGGCGAAGTTTCGCAAGATGATCGTTGCGCGGACTCCACTCAAGATGGTCGGCGCGCCGGAAGATATCGCCGGGATCGTCGTTTTCTTGGCATCCGACGAATCCGTGCACGTCACCGGCAGGGAATTGGTCGTCGACGGCGGTTACATGGCCGTCTAGCCGGTTAGGTCATCGTGATGATGACCTTGCCCGGTCGATCGTCGCCGACCTTGGCGGCAAGTGCGCAACCCGCCGCCGCGTCATCTAAGGAGAACGTTCCCGCAATACGCGCGCGCAACGTCCCGTCCGCCACCATGCCGGCAAGGTCGCTGTACATTTTCGCGATGTCTTCCGGTTTGTGCTCGGCGAACTGGCGAACGGTGTAGAACCCGCGCAGCCGGATGTCGCGAAGAAACACCATGTCCGGCGGCAGTTTGCAGGGCTCGCCCGACAACATGCCGTAGCACAACACCGTGCCGCCATCGCTCAAGCATTCGCCGAGTCTGGTGGTGGCATCGCCGGCGACCGCATCGATCGCCAATTTGATGTCGGCATTCCCGGTCGCCTCCCGTACCCGATCGGCGAGATCGGGGCCGTCGACCAGTACGATGTCGGCACCTTCCTCGATCAGCGCCGGTGCCAGGGACTCACGCCGCACGACGTTGACCGTTTTGACACCGCGCATCTTTGCGAGCTTGACGAGGTAGACGCCGCAGCTCGAATTCGCCGCATTCTGGATCAACCAGTCACCGGGTTTGAGGTCGCCGTAGTCGTTCAGCATCAAGTAGGACGTCGGCGGGTTGATCGGCAGCAACGAAAGCTGGACGGCATCGCCTTCGGGGGCCGGCATCAGGTCCGCCGCGTTGACTGCGATTTCCTCTCGCCACGCGCCGCACGCCATCGGCAGAAACACCCGGTCGCCCTCGGCGAATGCGGTGACCTCGGTCCCAACACGGGCGATCCGCCCGATCCCTTCGAAACCCGGTACCGCCGGTAGCGGGAACATCCGAAAGTTAGGCTCGCCGTTGATGCACTTCAGGTCGGCGATATGGACCGGTGCGGCCTCCACCCGAACGATCGCTTCGTTCGGCTGGGGTTGCGGGGCGGCCTCGTCGGTGAGGGACAGCACCTTTTCCGGTGCGCCGTAACGGTCGTAGCGAACGATCTTCATGTGGTTGGCTTCCATTGCTCGGTCATGCCTCGAGTAAATCTCAGCTATGCTGTGAAAGAAAGGCTTGGGAGGAAACCCGTTGTCGGAAACATTCGAACACTACGCGCTCAACGCCATGGCTGAGGTCATCGGCGCGGACTTCGTCCGCCGCGATGCCGAGACCTGCCGTTATTTCTCCAGCGATCTATTCCTCGAGGCGGAATTCCCCGCCATGGCGGTGGTCTCGCCGGCGACCCGTGAAGAGGTCGTGCGCGTCATCCAAATCGCCACCGACGAAAGCGTGGCGATCGTGCCCCGTGGCGGCGGCCTTTCCTACACCGGCGGCTACGTAACCCAAGACTCGCGCAGCATCATTCTCGATACGACGCGGCTCACGCGCGTCATCGAAATCAACGAAGAAGACCAATACGCCACGGTCGAGGCCGGTGTGACTTGGCAAATGCTGGACAACGAAGTCGCCAAGCACGGGCTCCGCGTGCCGCAGTTCGGGCCGGCCTCGGGCCGGGTATCGACGGTCGGGGGCGGATTGTCGCAAAACACCATTCTATTCGGCTCCGCGATCCATGGGTCGGTCGCCGACCACGTTCTTGGCCTGGAAGTTGCGCTGCCCGATGGGTCGCGCGTCAAGACCGGCGCCGGCGGTATTCGCGACGGTCAACCGTTCTTCCGCTATCACGGCCCGGATGTGGCCGGGTTGTTCATCGGCGATTGCGGCGCCCTCGGGGTCAAGTTGTCGGCGACGCTCCAATTGATGCCGCGACCGACGGCGTATGGATATGCGTCGTTCGCCTTTCCGACCTTCGAGGCGATGATCGCGGCCCAGGCCGAGGTCGGGCGCAGTCGGCTTGCCGCCGATGTGCTGGGGACCGGCTGCTATATCCTGCCCTATCGTGACGAGACCGACGCCCATCCCGTCATGCATCTCGTCGTGGAAGGGGAGGCCGAGGTCGAAGTCGAGAGTCGCATGGATCGGCTTCGCGCCATCGCCGCCCATCAAGGTGTCGAAACAGAACCTCTTGTGCCCCCGGTGTTGCGCACCCACCCCTTCGACTTCGTCAACAGCCTGCTGGACGATGACGGCCGCTTGCAAAGCTGGACCCATGCCGTGGTGCCGTTCTCGCGCGGCTTGCACATGCTCTCGTGCCTCACCGCCACATTGAACGCGGAGGCCGACCTCATTGAGCGGCACGGGATCGAGATCACGATCTCGGCTGCGGTGGTGCGCAATGCGCTTCTCATCGAACCGATCATGCGGTGGCGCGATCAGCCGCGTCCGATTCACTTGAACGGCCTCGGCGCGCCGGCCACGGCGTGGCGCGGTACGGCAGATCCCGCGGCGACCGATGCCGTGGTCCAACTGCGGCGGGATTTGCGGGACTTGTTTCGGCGCGAATCCGCGGCGCACCTGCAAATCGGCAAGTTCTACGGATTCCGCGAGGGCCTGGTCGATGATTCGGACGGGCTCCTGATGCGCCTCAAGCATGCGCTGGATCCGCACAACCGGATGAACCCTGGCGCCTTGGGCCTGGGTTAAAGCGAGGTGAAAGGGTGGGGCGGCGCGAACGCCGCCCCACCCAAGCCTCCCAACTCGGGCTGTCGACCGTCCCTCTTTGCATGATCGCCCGCTAATGCGGCCTTTTTTGGGCCGGGACACGGCATCTCCATGGCGACGGACCGGCCGGGTCGCCTATGATCCGGCGGATGACCAGTGGAGGTGCCCCAAAATGACGAAAATCCTGATCAGCCCCGATAATCCTGACGGGCTCCGGCTCGAGGTGCTGCTGGAACAGGTGCGTGGGGACCTCATGGAGCGCTGCGCGCACATTGTGGACGACCACCGGCCCGACGCTGCGACCGTGTTACGCAACAACATCGAAATTATGGCTCTTTTGGGCGCCTGCCTCGAACGGGCCCACGAATCCGCCAAAGCGGTGAGACGACTGGGCTAAATCGGTGGAAAACTGCGAATTACTGATTCTGGCGACTTGAAGCGGATAGGGCCGAGGCCTATAGTTTTGAGATCGACGTGAGGTTGTCGAAAAAAGCCTCGAAAACCTTTTGACAGGGGTTGGGGCGGGCCGTATAAACCGCGCCTCAACGGCGGCTGGGGCTCGCGCTTCGGGCGCCGTTGTTTGCTCTTTGACATTGTAAATCTGGAAGAGATGCGTAGGCGGCGGTGGTCGTAAAAACACTACTGTCGCAAACGCAGGTCTGTTCTAGTCCGCTTCGGCGGATTGGGAAGACGCGTTTGTGCAAGGTCAACTCAACTTGAGAGTTTGATCCTGGCTCAGAACGAACGCTGGCGGCAGGCCTAACACATGCAAGTCGAACGTGAAGCTAGACTTCGGTCTAGTGGAAAGTGGCGCACGGGTGAGTAACGCGTAGGAATTTACCCAGCAGTACGGAATAACTATCGGAAACGGTGGCTAATACCGAATACGCCCTCCGGGGGAAAGATTTATCGCTGTTGGATGAGCCTGCGTCGGATTAGCTTGTTGGTGGGGTAAAAGCCTACCAAGGCTACAATCCGTAGCTGGTCTGAGAGGATGATCAGCCACACTGGGACTGAGACACGGCCCAGACTCCTACGGGAGGCAGCAGTGGGGAATATTGGACAATGGGCGAAAGCCTGATCCAGCCATGCCGCGTGAGTGATGAAGGCCTTAGGGTTGTAAAGCTCTTTCACCGGGGAAGATAATGACGGTACCCGGAGAAGAAGCCCCGGCTAACTCCGTGCCAGCAGCCGCGGTAATACGGAGGGGGCTAGCGTTGTTCGGAATTACTGGGCGTAAAGCGCGCGTAGGCGGTTCGGCAAGTTAGGTGTGAAAGCCCGGGGCTCAACCCCGGAATTGCACTTAAAACTGCTGAGCTAGAGGCCGAGAGAGGTGAGTGGAATTCCCAGTGTAGAGGTGAAATTCGTAGATATTGGGAAGAACACCAGTG
>JAYONB010000030.1:0-7952 GCA_038121105.1 Alphaproteobacteria bacterium
TAAGGACGAAGCGTCCAACCCAGACGAAGCGCACCGCTGCGCACGCCCAAAGCTAGGAAAAACCCTGCTCCCGCGGCAACAGATATCGGCAAACCGGCTTCCTGAGCAGAGACAAAAATCATCGCTCCTACCATAGCGGCCGCGACGTAGATATCGCGCCTCATAAGGACCGAAGGCTCTCCAGTAAGCAGGTCACGAATAATCCCGCCCAAGGTTCCGGTGATCATTCCCATTACCACCGCAACGATCTCCGAATCTGTTACAGCCAGTCCTTTGTAAGCTCCAAATACGCCATATGCCGACAGGGCAACGGCATCAAGCCACAGGAGCAATCGATACCGCAATTCTATCAAATGTGCCGTAAAGAACACGACGATCGTTGTCACCGCACACACAACGACATAGAGATGTTGCTCGACCCAGAACACTGGCTGCTGCAACATCAGATCGCGTGCAGTCCCGCCTCCCATCCCGGTCACCGCGCCGACAAACAGGAATCCTACAATATCAAGCTGTTTTCGTGATGCGGCCAGCGCGCCCGTAGCTGCAAAAAGGGCCACGCCTGCGTAGTCCAAGATGACAAGCGGACCCATTTGCATCTCTCCCCCGGACACCAGGCCATATTCTCGGCACGTCGAAATCCGCTAACTCATTCTCTCAAGAGTTCGCCGGCGATGATAGTGCGGCGGATTTCTTTCGTGCCACCGCCGATCTCATATACCTTCGCGGCACGATAGAGCCGGTTAATCTCCATCTCTCGCATATACCCGGCGCCACCGAAAATCTGAACGGCTTCGTCACAGATTCGCATACAGCCTTCACCCGCCTTAAGAAAGGCCGCCGCGCACAGCTTATGCAACTCGCGCCGACCACCTGCCCCACCCACCTCCATGTCGCTGCACCGAGCTAAAGCGCGATAGCAAAGGCCCTTCATCGTTTCCAGTTCTACGTACATGTCGGCAAGTTTCCCCTGGATTAGTTGAAAACTGCCGATAGCTTGTCCGAATTGCCGTCGCTCTTTGGCATAGGCGCAAGCTAGCTCAAATGCGCGTTCGGCCATCCCGATCACCATCATTGAAGAAAAAGCGCGCTCGATGTCGAGGCCCGACATCATGACGGCGAGTCCATCATTCTCGGCGCCGACCATATTGGCCACAGGGACGCGACAATCGTCAAAATAGAGTGCGCCCGTCGGGCTACCTCTTATTCCCATCTTGTCGAATGGCGGACTGGCCGAAAAACCAGTAAAGCCACGCTCAACGACAAATGCGGATATCCCGTATTTGCCCCGGTCCGGCTGCGTCTTGGCATACACCAAGACAATGTCTGCAATCGGTCCATTGGTAATGAAAGTCTTACTGCCATTCAGAACGTAGGAGTCGCCCTCTAACACCGCCGTCGTCCGCATTCCGCCGAGGGCATCCGAACCTGCATCGGGCTCAGTCATTCCGAGCGCGCCGACCAATGTTCCATCACACAATCCCGGCAGGTAGCGCCGGCGGATCTCTTCTCCACCACTTCGAAAGATGTTGTTGACGCAAAGATTGTCGTGACTCTGCCAAGTCGTTCCTACCGCGGGATCGACTCGTCCAATCGCTTGGCCGACCAGACCGGAGCGGAACAAGTCCAGACCCGCGCCACCGTACTGCTGCGGCACACTGGCGCCCAATACGCCCATTCGGGCCAGCCGAGCGAAACCGTCATTCGGCCACCACGACTCATTGTCCATACGCTCGAGAAAAGGTTCGAACTCGGAACGCGCAGCTGCGGTCAACTGGTCGAGCATCCGCCGATCTTCTTCGGCCAGTTCGAAGTTGATCGACGCGACCGCACCGCTGATTGGCGCAGGCTCGCCGGGGTCGTTTTTCAACACGTCCTTCATCGTGGCCTCTCCGCCCAACTCTCGTGTGGTCATACGCTGCCGACTATGTCCAAGTCTTAATAGCCGGCGACTTGATCTCGATTTGTAGACATTCCTCTAGCGCTTCCGAGGAGTGCGGAACACCTCTTGGGTGTCTCCAGACGTCTCCCGCCTCTGCGATGAATTCTTGCTCGCCTATTCTCATCTTGAGACGTCCGTAGACTAGGGTGGCGATCGACTCATGATCGTCGTGCTGATGCACCGGGTCGACTAAACCTCGGCCGCGCCATGCGCTCAGCACAACCATGTTCTCGCCGACCATTAGAACCTTGACCTTCAGGTCGCCCTGCTCGACGGCACCCTCCACCGCATGAACAGCCTCCTCTGGGATGTCGTGCGCGGCTCGAAAGACCTCGGCCATTGCTACCATCATCCGCTCTTGCGGGATCGCCATTCTTTCTCTCCTCTGAATTAGGGTAAGTGTCAGTCGAGAACCGCCAGCGCCGCGCTCAGGTCGGCAAGACCATCATCTCCATATCGAGGTCGGCCAGGAGCGCGCAGCCGTCCTTCGTGATGTGAAGCGTGTCCTCGAGGTGCATGTGGGCCCAGCCAAACTCATGGTGCGGCATGTCGAAACTGACGACCATGTTCTCCTGCAGAACGAAGGGGCCGTCAGGCCGCTCGTTCCCGTAAATTGCCGGATTGTCTGTGTGCTCCAGTCCGATCGAGTGCGCAACAGCGAGATGATAATGCGGGAAACCCTCGCGATGAGTCACGTCAACGGCAAGCTGAGTTAGCTCACGAACGTCGACACCTGGTTTGGCCGAAGCGCGCGCCGCTTCCCAACCTTTGTGTATTGCATTGTAGCTCTTGAGGAACTCGGCCCGAGGTTCACCCACGATCGCGGTTCGTCCGATATCGCCGTGATAATGAGCATAGGTCCCAAGCGCATCGACCATAAACGGGTCGCCTTCCTTAACCATGCGGTGCCGCATCCCCCCTGCTGTTCCAAGCAGAATGTAGATCCCGGCACCACCTTGGCGCGCCCACTCCTCGTTGAACACTTTTTCGATTTCGGGCACCGTGGCGCCTACCGTTACCGCTCGCGTTGCTGCGTCGCACGCTCTTGCATTCGCGCGAGCCGCAGCGCCCAAGAGCTCAATCTCCCTTGGCGTTTTGACGATACGGATTTCGCGAAACAGGTTTGTCGCATCGACAATTTCAACGTCGGCAAGACCGAGTGACGCCAGCCAATTGGCCAGCCTGGGGTCGTCAGTTCCGATTCTTGCCTTCTCCAGGCCCGCATCCACGACGATTCGCTTCACCGCCTCTATCGGCATACCGCAGAGCTTTCCCTGTTGCGCTCCGACGAGCGCGTTCCAGGCTTGCTCTTGCTCCGTGAGTACCTCCGCGTCCCGGGTCGGATACAACTCAGGCATTGCTTCCAGGTGGCCCGCTTCAGGATCCCGTCCGAAAGCAACGACATTGGGAACCCAACTAGGCGCTTCGACCAGCCCGTGCATTTCAGACAATGCGACGACGAGACCAGCAGGCGCACCTTCGCGCCGGGGGAGAACCGCGAAATTCGAGAAGTCCCGGTCGATGCGCATTAGCGCACCCCAATAGTCGCTCAAGTAGTAGACGTTGACCCGGTGGCTGGCGAGCAGGCCGTCCAGACCATCCCTGGCCATCAGATCGCGCGCGCGGTCAATGTTACAAAGCAATTCGTCGCCCTCCCATTTGATCCCGCCTCCTCACGGCTTGAAGACGCTTAGAACAACGATTCCGCCAATGAATAGCCAGAGGAGGCCAAGGATGGAGGTCGCGTATACGTAGATGAAGCGAATCTCCGCCTCTCGCTGGTCAGACGAACCACTTTCTTTGATCTCTTTCCAAACTCTAAAGAAGCGAATGAGCGCGAGGCGAATGCCGACGCCGGAAACAATTACACCGGCAAAAAGGATAAGCTTCCAGGCGAGCCACGTGGGGAGGCGCGGCAACCCGCTGTCCGTCATTGAGACCACCGCGATCACGATCAGCACCACAAGCAGCAGATAGCGAATCAATCGATCGAGCCTCGACAATAGGCCTCCAATCTGGGCATGCCTGGTGCGATGCGCTACCTCAACAAAGACAAGCCAGATCAGGCCCGCGGCGGCTGTAGACCATGCAAGTGCCTGTCCACCGGGAACATAGCCGAGCAGCGCCGCCATCACAGTGCCCAGGCTTGCCTGAAGGACCAGCGCGTAGCGAACGTGCTGGTCCACATCCATCACATGCTCCATCAAGCGCGCGCGTTCGACAAACGGCATGCCGGCAGCACGAGAGACGTATCGGTACTCGCTATTGATAACGAACTCGGCCCCAAGCCAATAGCCGAGGACAACGATGTGGGCGACGAGCAGAATCTCAGTCAACACAACCCTCTCCTGCTAGGACCAAAGGACCAAAGACCCGTCCTTCTGGCGCCCGATGAAGGAACCGATCTGGATTCGGTCACCCCCCTCTCCAGGCGTCACCTCATGCGGATTGCGACTATTGAAGAGCACGACGTCGCCGGCCACGGCTGAATAGCTAGTCGACTGTGCGCCCGCGATGACCTCGTCACCGAGGCCGTAACTCATCGGAGGATCTTCACCTTCACGGAGCTCGACGGTCCAGGGCCGATTGTAGACGTGCGTTACGCCCCCGGTCCCTGGAACATCGAAGAACAAGTTCCAACCAAGCTGAGCGTCAATCTGGCCAATCGCGTAGTCGGGCGCATTAAAGGGTGCGAAATCCGAATGTCGCCCGATGCCTTTGGAGGCCTTGCGAATGATTCCAGCAAATAGTCGACCGAAACCAGGTTCCTCGGCGAGGCCAACCGGCCTGCCCGTAACGTCGGCAAGAACCCTAATGAGGCGCTCCAGCGGGTCCCATGCGTCGTCGATGACCTCATGCCAATCCCTCCAAGCCTGCTCCGCTGCCTCAAAATACTCGCCCTTCTGATTGCCCCAGCGGAACTCAACCTGCGCCGTGCCGATATAACCAACCGGTGCCAGTTTGTAGTATTGAACACGCCCTTTCTCGAACGCCTTAAGGAAGGTCTGGCACTCTTCGGGCGTGCAGAAGTCACGGATTCGAAGCGCCGGAATCCTATTGTTAAAGACAGCCTGAAGCGTCTCCGCTGTCAGCGGCGCCTCTTCGGTTGTTGTCCACTCTGCCATTCCTATTCTCTCCACGCATCGAGACCGAGGGCGTGACGCGCGGCGATGCGCCCGAACACCATGCACTCGGTCAAGAACGATCCATTCTGATAGAGATTCGCCATCGTCGACCCCAGTTCGCCTGCTTCATAAAGACGCGGAATCGGTTGGTCGGACGAATCGAGCACCTGAGAGTGTTCGTTTCGCTTTCCACCACCTGTCGTACAGACAATTCCCGCAACGATCTCAAGGGCGTAGTAAGGCGGACCCTCCAGGCGCTGCATCGTCTCAGGGTCACGACCGAACCTGTCAGGATTTCCGGCCCCGCATGCCGCATTGAAGTCCGAAACAGCACTCTTCAAACCGTCCGCGGGCCGACCGATCCGCGACGCCAACTCGTCGAGAGTGTCTGCCTGGACAATCCAGCCCTTCTTGAGCTCGGCGCTGTTGTCCTCGCTCCAGACATAGCCTTCTACACAGGTATTCCAGGTCATCCACTGGGTAACAAGGCAGTCTGTCTTGCGCGTCTTCTCGTCGAAGATCATGTGGACCGGCAGAACGTCAGCGAGGGGGGTATCGAGCCAGGTACCGCTTACCCTTTCTTTGTAGTGGGTTAAGGCATATCGCTCTGTCTCGTTGTAGTAGCGTCCCCCATCCCGGGCGATGTCGAACCAGCTTCCACTTTCCATGCGTAAGTTGCGCATGAATGCGGTCTGATACTCTTCGACCTTGATGGCAGGCCACAGGCCACCCGACTGGGTCTGGTTCTTCATGTGCCAGAGTTCGGCCCCGGCACGCTGAAGCATCCTGATCCCGTCACCCGTGTTGCCGGGCGTACCCATCGGATAGGCGCGATCGATACCGTGGTAGTTCCGCTGCATATCGAGGTCGTTTTCGTAGCCCCCGCAGCAAAGAATGACCCCGCGGCGCGCCTTGACGGCAACCTCTCGACCTCCTATTCGGGCCATGACCCCGAAAACTTCCCGAGTGTCTGGATCTTGAATGAGATCAATAACCGGCGTCTCGAAGCGGACGCGCGGCGGATCGCTGTCGAACTTCGCCTTAAACGCGTTCCACACACCACAGGGATTGGGGTCGATCGTGCTGTTGTAATCGACCGCTTCAGTTCCACCGAGTTCCGGAAACTCGATCACAGTCGCCTTCCCGACGCGACCACGATGTATGTATTCCATCCCGGCCTCGCGGGCGATGTCCTCGATGTAGGGCTCCTGGGAGACCATCGCCTCTGCCCATGCTTGCAGAACGGGCTCCGGTACGGGATTCGGATGGTTCATGCTCTGCTGGTAGCGCATCAGCGCTTCGAGATTGTGGGGACAGTAGAGCGTTTGGCCGGATGCGCGGCCATTTCCACCAACATAGCGCTCAGGCATTTTCTCGAGCACCAAAACATCCGCGTCAGGAGCCTGGGCACGAGCCTCGATTGCGGCCACCGCGCCCGCCATGCCAAGGCCGACAATTACGACATCAGCCTCATCACTCCACGTTTCGACGGCCCTTAAGCTGGTCATCTCGAACCCTCCCTTTTCTCTTCAGTACTGCCTTTCCGTTGAGTCATCCAACAACTAATATTTCCTATGAACAACTAGTGGTAGCTATGGAATTACGCCAGCTTGAGCATCTCCTCTGCGTCCTCGACGCGGGTAGCTATCGGGCCGCGGCTCTAGAACTTGGCCTCACCCAACAGGCCTTGAGCAAGAGCGTCTCCGCGCTGGAGAAGCGACTTGGCACCCTTCTGCTGAAACGGGGCTCCGACGGAATCTCAACCACGGAACTTGGCGCCGATGTAGCACGGCGCGCGCGGGCGATCGTCAGCGAAAGCCGCGAACTGCGTCGCGAAATCGACACGCGTCTGGGGCGCTTCCGCCGCACCGTCCGTATTGGCGCAGGACCATCCGTCGCAGGCAACCTGGTGGCTAAGGCGTCCCTGCAACTCACCAAAGAGCACCCCGGCATCCGTGTGGTGGTCGAAGGCGGGACCTTCTACTCGATGCTCGATCGTCTCTTGGCCGGCGACCTCGACTTGCTCATAACAATCGAACCCGAACGAATGGCGCGCCATGAGCTTATTTCGATGGAAAAATTGGGCGACGAAGAGTGTGTCGTTGCCGCAAGTGCTGAGCACCCCCTTGCAGTAAGAAGCAAGGTCCGACTTGGCGACACCGCGAAATTTCCGTGGATTGTCGGACGCGGCATGGCGACGCTCATGAAAAGCGTCGAAAGCGACTTCAAGGAAGAGGGGGTAACAATGCCGCCCTTCTCAATTGAGACGACGTCTGTGGATTACCTGCGAGCAGCGCTCGCTCAGAGCGATGCTTTGTGCATCCTTCCGCGCCATCTCATTTCGCTCGACGAACAAGCGGGCACTCTGGCAGCACTGCGTTTGGGGCGCACCTGGTCGAGACCCGTAACCCTCTCTTTCCGCCGCAATAGCACTCGGTCACCACTTGTTCTGAAGTTCATCGAATACCTAAGCTAACACGCAAAGGCGGGCGCAAACGCGCCCGAGATTTTCTCGAATGGTAATTATGCGACGGCAATGCCTTCGATCGCATAATTTGTCATTGCGGCAAACCGCTCAATGCGATCCCGATTCAGATGAGCCGTCGATGTGGCGCGTGTTCAAGGACAAGTGCGTCGCCCGCCGGGCGCGTCAAAAGGGCTTCCAAAAGATCTCGTTCCGGCGCAGGAGACACCTCAACGCACCAAACTTTGAGGCGGACTAGCTCGTAGTCTCCGAATGCCGTTAGCATCGGCACGTCAGCCGCATCGCGACCGCGTGCCATAAGGATGCGGCCGATTCGAGGCACATTGTGCCTCGCGTCAAAGACATGCCACCGCCCACCGAGGAAGACCTCGCCCCAAGCGCAAAAGTCGTCGAAACCCGC
>JAYONB010000031.1:0-6038 GCA_038121105.1 Alphaproteobacteria bacterium
TCAAACCGTCCGGGCTCTCTCATAGAAACTGGACCACTGATCTGGGGCAGGTCACTTGTAGTCGGCATACTTGGCTGCCACGGCGACGCCTTCTGACAACGTTTTGGCCAGGCGTAGATCGAGCTCCTGGCCGTACCGGTCCCCGGAGTCGGACGCGAAATCGTGCACCGAAACGATCGCCGTGACGCCTTCGAACATTGTTCCCGCCGGCACCTTGTAGATCGCCGTCGCGGCGAATTCGCGAATACCGTTATTCGGCGTCGTTAAAAACTTGTCCGCCCAACCTTGAAAGGCATGGCTGGTGCCGAAGGGAAACTGGAAGGCTCGGTTGCCGCGACCCTCGATCACGGCCGCTTTGGCCCGCAGGGTCAGCGGTCCTTTGGCCACGCCGGGTTCGAGAAGATAGTAGTTGGCATCGTAGTCCACGGTGTTGTTGGCATAGTCGGATTGCCGTGCAAACTCGGCGTTGAGCGTCCCGCTCCACGACCCGACCGGTCGCGTGGCCGAGAGCCGCGCGCCAAAGGTCTTGGACGATTGCGCTTCCAAATCATCAATATCGAACAAATGACCGTAAGCGGACAGCGCCACAGCGTCGGCGGGTTTGAACGCGATATTCAAGACGTATAGATCGGTATTGAACGACCCGAGGGGCGAGCGACGACCGAAAATCCGGTGCACTTCGGACGAAAAAAAATGCATCGATCGTGACCTTCTCGAAATAGCGGTTGGTCACACGCAGCGCATCGAAGGTCTGATGGTTTTGCCGAAACCCGACCGCCCCGATATGCCGCTGATTGGCCATGTTGATAACCTGACGCCCAACCACCACGCCGGTTGCCGGCAGACCGTCATAGCGAAGGTAGGCTTGATTGAGTTCGACGGTATCGGGGTCGACCACAACGGGAAACGACGTGCGGTTGTTGGTCCGACTGTTGTAGCGCGCACTGCCGATCGACTCGACGACTTCACCCTCAATAAAGCCTTGGATATCCTGCTTCTTCGGGGTGCGATAGCCCAGCGCGAGGCGCAGCGTGCTGGCATCGGCGGTGCGATTGATCCCTTCTTGATCGACATGTTCCAGACGAAACCGCGCATTCAACGACACGGTGCCACCATCGACACCAAACGGCTCCGCCGCTACGGCGACATCCGCCGTCATCAAAACGGCGCCGGCCAAACTCACGGCACCCCAAACACTCATTGGTCGTGTAGACCTCATCACGCGCTCCGCTCTGACATCGACGCATCGAACCGGACTGTTTCAACAGTGCGCGGATGTCACGGACGATTCGATGCGCTGGATCAAACCAAGCGGCGGATCGGGCGTGTCGGGCGGATTGAGCGGAGAGGAAAGCTAACTTAACGGCGGTAGACGACCGATAGATTGTTCGCCGGCATCTCTACGACCTCGACCGGGGTCAGGCCGTTTTTCTCGGCGCAGGCGACAACCTCTTCGAGATGCCGAATACCCCAGGCCGGATTGCGCGCTCGCAGCGATTCGTCGAACGCAGCGTTGCTCGGCGCGGTGTGGCCGCCGTCCCGGGCATAGGGGCCATACATAAAAAGGTGCGCGCCCGTCGATAGCACCCGAGCTGCGGTCGCCATCAGACCTTCGCACGCCGCCCAGGGCGAAATGTGGATCATGTTGATATTGACCATCGCCACGACCGGCGTTTCGAACGCCAAGTCGTCCGGACGCACCGACATCGCGTCGACATGTAGCGGAGTGCGGACATTGGTCAAACCTTCATGCTCGATCCAACCTTTGATGCTGGCCCGCGCGGCTTCGTCCGGATCGCTGGGCTGAAAGGTGAGATGGGAAAACGCTTCGGCAAAAAACGCAGTGTGCATCCCGCTACCGCTCGCCACTTCGAAAACCAGCCCCTCGCCTTGCGCCGGGAGGTACTTTTCGAGCACCGCCATGATCGGCCCGCGATTGCGCGCGCTCGGGGAAGAATGTTGCCTCAGATCGGCAGTCATCACGTCGTTCCGGCCTCTCACAAACAGAAAATGGGAACCCCAACAAGATGGCCGATAGTAAGGAAGATCAAAGGCTTTCGGAATGGTAGCACCGACCGACAAGACTAGGCCCCCCTTCCTAGACTTTTAGCAAGGCGACCCCCCGTGGCGCCGTTGACTCCAGCACCAGACCGGGCATTCTCCGGCGCACCGCGCCTTCGTCCCTTGTCGGCGCGCGCTCCAGCAACGAGGGCCGATAGATCACCTTGGCATCACCGCTCCTTACTTTGCGCAATCTGTCAGTTTCGTTTGGCGGCGAACCCCTGCTTGCGGGCACGGAACTGTTCGTGCATCCAGGGGACCGGCTGGGCCTTGTCGGCCGGAACGGCTCCGGAAAATCGACGTTGCTCAAGATCGCCGCGGGGTTGATCGAACCCGATGCCGGCGAACGAATCGTCCAGCACGGCAAAACGGTTAGCTATCTCCCGCAAGAGCCCGACCTAAGCGCTTTCGCGACGACGCGCGACGCGGCGGTCAGCGGCATCGGCCCGACCGGCGACCCGCATCGCGCCGAGCATTATCTCGAACGCCTGGGTCTCTCTGGCGCCGAAGGACCGGCAACGCTATCCGGCGGCGAGCTGCGTCGGTGCGCCATCGCCCAGGCGCTCGCGACTCAGCCTGACATTCTGCTGTTGGACGAACCGACAAACCACCTCGACCTTCCTGCGATCGAGTGGCTTGAAGGCGAATTGGCCTCAATGCGCGCGGCTCTCGTCATCATCAGCCATGACCGGCGGTTCCTCTCCACGTTGACCCGAGCCACGCTATGGCTGGATCGTGGGCAACTCCGGCGTCAGCAGAAAGGTTTCGCCGACTTCGAAGCCTGGCGCGATCAAATCCTCGAAGAAGAGGAAACCGCGCGACACAAGCTCGATCGCAAGATCGTAGCGGAAGAGCACTGGGTTCGATATGGCGTGACGGCGCGCCGCAAACGCAACCAAAAGCGCCTACGCGACCTCAACACGATGCGTCGTCATGTCCGCGAGCGTGTCGGCCCGACCGGGCAAGTGTCGATGACCCAAAACACCGCTCAGGCGTCGGGAAAACGCGTCGCGGAGGTCCAGGGCGCCACCAAGCGGTTCGGCGATCGCACGATCGTCGACACGCTCAATATTGAAGTGCAGCGCGGCGATCGGTTGGCCATTGTCGGCCCAAACGGGGCGGGCAAAACGACGATCCTCAATATGCTCACCGGCGCACTGAAGCCCGACGACGGATCGATCCGCCTCGGCATCAACCTTCAACTGGTCACGCTCGACCAGCGCCGCGATCAGCTCGATGCCACGACGCCCCTACGCGATGTGCTGACCGGCGGCGGCAGCGACATCGTCGAGACCGGGAGCGGCGCCAAACATGTGATGTCCTATATGAAGGACTTTCTTTTCGATGCCAGTCAGGCCGGCACCCCGGTCAATACTCTCTCCGGCGGCGAGCGTGGCCGATTGATGCTCGCCATCGCCCTCTCGCGCCCGTCAAACCTCTTGGTTCTCGACGAACCGACAAACGATCTCGACCTGGAAACCCTGGACCTCTTGCAAGAGCTTCTAGCGGATTACGCAGGCACCGCCCTGGTCGTCAGTCACGACCGCGACTTCATCGATCGGGTTGCGACCTCGGTTCTCGCTTTCGAGGGTGAGGGCAAGTGGGTCGAATATGCCGGTGGCTACAGCGACATGATGGCCCAACGCGGTGCCGACGCGCCGAAAACGCGGCAAGAAACTAGCAAGTCGTCGGCGCAAACCAGCAAGAAACCACAGGAAGCAACCAAAGCGACCGCTTCGCGTCGCGCGCAAGGCCGACTCGGCTTCAAAGAGAAACACGCATTAAAGGTATTACCCGAGCGCATTTCGGCGTTGGAACAGGAGATTGCCGCACTCGACGAGACGCTTGCCGACCCCGATCTCTACACGCGCAACCCGAAAACCTTCAACGCCAGCATCGCGCGCCGAGACGCCGCCCACCAGGACCTAAAGGCGGCCGAAGAAGAATGGCTAGCCCTCGAACTCTTGCGCGAAGAACTCGAATCCTAGGTCGTGAGGCGCTTCAACGACGGTGAAGCCATAGCCTCACATGTTAGGCTCAGGCCTACCTGCTATCTCAATGAAGCCAACGAGGCGCGAAAGTGATCAAGACCTTTACCGGATACAACCTCGCCCCCGACGCCACACCAACGGATCACGAAACTTGGTTTGCGGAGTCCTATGCACCGACCTGTGTCGCCGACCCCAATCTCGACGCTCTGGTTTTCAACACAGTGCGCGGCACCGTCCGCGTAGATCAGACGTATTTCGGCATTGAGGAGATGCATTTTGAGAACGAGGCGGCGTTCGACACCTTCCAGGCAAACCACGGCGTTGGCGGCCCTCTCGAAGAAATCGCCCGAGACATTCGGCGGATGGCTTTCAGCGTTCGGACGGATGTCGTGAACGTCGACCGGACCAACGTCGACGAGATGATCAGGAACCCGGCGGCGCGCGTCGCGACGCGCGTACCGCAACCCAGAGAGAAATCGATTCTGGGCTATGACATCATCCCGCCCATGTCGGTGGAAGACTACGATCGCTGGCTGTGGGACATCCACTCGCCGGATCTTCTCCTCAACCCCCATCTCGAACGCATCGTTTTCAACACCGTAACGGGCACGGTGCGCGGCGAGGAGACCTTCTTTCGCATTTCGGAATTGCACATCAAGGACGAAAGCACCCACGAGGCCTGGGCCAAGTGGTACGCCGAGAATCCTGTCACGGTCGAACGAAGCCCCACCGGAAAGACGGACTTCCGATTCTACGTCTTCTGTCGGTAACGACCCCTCGGCGCAACATCGACGTCCTCAGACGGCGACCGGCCTCAACGCAGCGGCATGACCACGGGCCGCATGGGCGATCCCGTCGCGCCACGCAGCTTGATACAGGCCCCGAAAAAGGCGAACTCATAAAGTTTGTCGGCGGCGAGTTCCTCTAGATAGGCCAACTCAAGAATCGGCACGCCTGCTTCCGCGAGCAGGTAACAATGAACGGGCAGATAATTCTCAGGATCGACAGCGGGCACCTGCTCGAACGACAACGTATCCGTGCCAATCATGATGGCGCCATGCTTTGCGATGTACTCGGCGCCTTCGCGATTGAGACCGGGGCTATTGTCGGAATACGCCATGTCGGGAAAAAGACGCATCTGACCGGTCCGCACCAGAACGACATCGCCGAGAAGGATTTTCGTGCCCTGCTTCTTGAGCGCGCCTTCGATGTCGTCTTTGCCAATGGGGTGGCTGGGCGCCAAGGTGTCGACGCCGTGCAGCCCCGCAACGTCCACCAGAACGCCACGGGCGAAGATGGGCGGGAACTTCTCGGCGCCGCAGACATCCCAAGTCCGGCTGCCGAGATGATCTTTCGAGGTGAACCCGTTGAAGATTTCGTTCTGGTAGCCAAAGTGATTGAGGGTATCGATGTGCGTTCCTGTGTGGGTGTACATCAGAACGGCGTCGCCGGAATAAGCCACCCGTTCGTTTACATCGTCGGCGACATCCATAAGGTTGGCGACGACTTCGCCCTCAGGGGTGTGGGTCATCCAAATCTGAAAGGGCGGATCGCCCGCACCGAACCAACCGGGCATGCCGACGAAATTGTCCACCGAGAGGTCGAACACCTTAGCGGCGTCGGTATTTCCGATGATCTTCGATCGGGAGGCCGCATCGATCAGATTGAGCATACCGATCTGATCGTCGCTGCCGAACGGGCTCTTGCTGACTTTCTGAAATTCCGCGTTATAGGCAATGATGCTGTCCTTCACCGCCGCATCGACATAACAAGCCCCACACATTTTCTCTCTCCTTCGTCAGCGACCCGATCCATCTGAGGGCGATGTCCATGAACAGCCCCGTACCCATGAAGAGTAACGGTGCGGGGCGAAAAGGCGAAACGTCACGTGGGATCGCTGCCACGGTCGCCGAAAACAGAAAGATGGAGAAATTGGTGACCCCAACGGGAATCGAACCCGTGTCTCGACCTTGAAAGGGTCGTGTC
>JAYONB010000032.1:0-4050 GCA_038121105.1 Alphaproteobacteria bacterium
ATCGTCCCGATGTTGCAATGCGGCTTCGTACGTTCAAACTTCTCTTTAGCCATCGTCTTTTCCCAGTTTTCTCAAACGGACCCCGGACACCGGTCCTTCGGTAAGATCACTTTAGTTTCAGTCGAGTTTTGGAGCGGGTGATGGGAATCGAACCCACGTAACCAGCTTGGAAGGCTGGGGCTCTACCATTGAGCTACACCCGCCAGAAACTGTTCCGCGAGACCGGCTGCGCCCCTGTAACTCCTCATATAAACCCAGTCTCCGCCAGATGGTGGAGGGGGTTGGATTCGAACCAACGTAGGCGTACGCCAGCGGATTTACAGTCCGCCCCCTTTAGCCACTCGGGCACCCCTCCGTTCAGCCAAAAGGCCGCCCGCCGGAAGGCCCGCACTATGGGAATTTGCCGCGTGTTGTCAACGTCAAAGCAAGCAAGAACTTTGGCTGCCCGGGCCTTTTCCGCGCACCATCGTCCTGCTTTACCTATGGCGTCATTATATACTGCCAAACATGCCGCACAACAAACGCCCCGCGCCCAAGGGTTCGCCCCATTCCCGGCGCAATCGGCCGAGGAAGGAAAAGTCTCCAGACGGGACCTATTGGCTTTACGGAATTCACGCCGTTCGCGCCGCTTTTTCCAACAAAAACCGCAGAATACTGCGTATTTTGGCCAACGCCTCGGGCGCCGAGGCGCTTGATGCCGCCACGATGGCCACGCGACCGGCTGATCGCCCCACCCTGGAGCCCCTCGATTCCCGCGCCCTACCCCCCGGAATCCAGGAACAAGCCGTCCATCAGGGCCTTTTGGCTGAGGTATGGCCTCTCCCTGCGCCTGACCCGGCACTCCTAGATTTGCCGGATACGCGGCGGGTGATCGCCCTTGACCAGGTCACGGACCCGCAAAATATGGGTGCCATTCTGCGCACCTGTGCGGTTTTTGGGGTCCAGGCGGTAATCGTGCCGCGCCATAACACCCCAGGGGAAACCGGTGCGTTGGCCAAAGCTGCTTCAGGCGCCCTAGAAATCGTCCCGATTCTACGCGTTGCCAATCTGTCGCGATCGCTCGACGGCCTGAAAAAAAGCGGATTCTTCGTCATCGGGCTTGCCGGAGAGGCCGAAAAAGCCATCGGCGATTACGCCCCACTGAACCGCTGCGTCCTTGTCGCCGGCGCGGAAGGCCGGGGGCTACGACGCCTTGTGCGAGAGCACTGCGACGCCACTGTGGCGCTCCCGGTCGCCCCAAAAGCCAAAACAGCAGGGATCGATAGTCTCAACGTCGCCACAGCGGTTGCCGTGGCCCTGCATGATCTTGTTCGTTGCCAGGGCGAGCGCTATCAACAGTCGATAGATGACCGACCTAATCCGTAGCGACACACCTTTTTTGGACAGCCGCAGCGAACGCCTGTTGCGCTGGGTCATGCGCCTTATCGAACAGGTCGGGCCCTACTGGACATCGGCAATCATCACTACACCGGTCTGGGTAGTTACCAACGTCGCGGTCGAGGTGGGCTATTTTTTCGACGGCATCGCCCTCGCGGAGCGACCGGTGATTGGCCTGATGCCATGGACGATGCCGTTCCTGGTCGGCTACCCGGTGATCCTGATCTTGGTGCGGATCATCGAGCGGTTGGGCAAAGTCGAAGGTGATCTGAGAGGCAGCGAAACGAAATACCGCAACCTCCTTGAAGGTTCGCTGCAGGGGTTCTGCGTCCACCGCGAACTCGTTCCGGTTTTCGTTTCGCAGACCTTCGCCGATATGTTCGGTTACGAAAGTGTCGATGACATCATGGCAATGGGATCGATCCTGCCGTTATTTGCGCCGGAAGAGCACGATCCTATGCTGAAGAATGCGCAGGCGCGGATGCGCGGCGAGGGCGACGTTTCCAATGTATACGAACGTCGAGCCATTCGTCGGGACGGCACCCATATCTGGGTAGAGGTTCGGGTTACCAGAGTTGTGTGGGATGGCCAACCGGCCGCGCAAGTAACCTTTATCGATATCACCCAACGCAAGAACGTCGAAAGAATGAAGAACGACTTCATCTCGACAGTCAGCCATGAACTGCGTACGCCCCTGACCTCCATCAGCGGATCCCTAGGCCTGATTTCGGCCGGCATGGCGGGCAAGATTCCGGAAGAGGCCAACAATCTTGTCACCATAGCCAACAACAACAGCGACCGATTGGTTCGTTTAATCAACGACATTCTGGACATCGAGAAAATCGAATCCGGGCGAATGGAAATTGAATTCTACCCGATTCAAGTTTGGTCGCTTTTAGAGATGGCCGCCGAGTCGAGCCGCGGTTTCGCCGAACGTTTCGGGATCACGATTGAGATCACCGGCGCGCCGATCGACTCCCGCGTGCTTGGTGGTGTCGATCAGTTGATGCAAGTCTTCACCAACCTACTGTCCAATGCGGTCAAGTTCTCGCCACTACGCGGGGCGATCGAAATCGGTGCGGAACGTATTGCAGGGGGCGATATCCGGTTCTTCGTCACCGATCACGGGCGCGGCATACCGCCGGACTTTCGGGATCGAATTTTTGACAAATTCACGCAGGCCGATCAGGGCGAGCAACGGGAAAGCGGAACTGGCCTCGGCCTCAGCATCTGCAAGTTGCTGGTCGAACGCCACGACGGCAAGGTCGGATTCAATTCCGAGATCGATGTAGGCTCCACGTTCTATTTCGAGCTCCCCGAATACCAAGAGCAAGACGCATTTGGTAAAACCGCTACCACCGACAGCGCGGCAACGGCGTGACGTCGGTTGACCGTCGATAACCCCGAAAGCCCCTAGACATTGAGCGGTATGAGTAACGCAGCCGGCACCTCAGAACGGCCTGCCCTCCTTCGCGACCGCTCCTTCGTTCGCCTTTGGTCTGTTGGGGCGCTGATCATGGCGATGCGCTGGTTCGAGATATTGGCGACCAGCGTATTCACCTTCTCGGTGACCCAATCCGCGTTGGCGGTTGCGCTGGTCAACCTCGCCCGCGCCGCGCCCAACCTATTCTTCGGCGCCTTCACCGGTGCGCTGGCGGACCGGTTTGACCGCCGCCGCCTACTGCTAACCGGCGAGATCGTTCTCGTTGGGGTTACGAGCGCGCTCTTCTTCCTTGCCGCAATCGATGTGATTTCCCCCTGGCACATCGCGATCGGTGCTTTTCTTAACGGCATCGTCTTCACGATGGAATTTCCCGTCCGTCGTAACATGATGGGCGATATTGCCGGTATTGATCGCATCGGCCGAGCAATGGGACTCGACCTCACCGCAAACAATGCGACTCGAATCGTCGGCCCCGCCCTGGGGGGGTTGGTTTTGGAAACGATCGGGATCGCCGGCGTGTACGCATTGGCGACACTCTGCTACGCCCTGTGCGCCGTCCTGGTCTTCGGCGTGATCTCGCCAACCCGCCCCGTAGCGACGATCTCGCAGAGTTTGTTCGCCCACGTTATCGACGGCCTCAGGTATGTCCGCGGCCAACCTACGCTCGTCGGGTTCATGTTGGTTACCGTGATCATGAATATTTGGGGCCTGCCGTATGTAGCGATGGTTCCGGTGATTGGCGCCGAGGAACTGAACGTATCCGCCTTCCCCATCGGCCTTCTGCTTTCGTCGGAGGGTGTGGGTGCGCTGCTCGGCTCGCTCCTCGCCGCCGCCTATGCGAAACCGATTCACTTCAGAAAAATCTACCTCTATGGCTCGATCCTTCTGATCGCTGCCGTTGTTGCTTTCTCTCAGTCGGACAATTACACGCTGTCACTGGTCTTTACGTTTGCAGTTGGCCTGGGAATCGCAGGATTTACTACCATGCAAGCGACGCTTTCCTACGTCGAAGCCGACCCCGCAATGCGCGCGCGGGTGATGGGTGTCTTGGCGGTGTGCATCGGCTCCGGCCCGATCGGCATGTTGCATCTCGGGCTGCTGGCGAACTGGCTCGACGCGCCCACGGCCCTCGCCGTGATGGGCGTCGAAGGACTCATCGCGCTCGGTGTCGTCATGTGGATATGGAAGGAAGTACGCTAGCTTTGCTAGGCTACACATCGACTGACGCA
>JAYONB010000033.1:0-3595 GCA_038121105.1 Alphaproteobacteria bacterium
CAGATTAGCCGGACTCTCTCATTCAGCCTGGACCAGTTTTCGGGGCGCAGGTCAAATCTCTGACTGCCGTGGCGCCTTCGTTCGCCCCGCGGACAACAAGAAAATTGGTGGTATGCGATTGAGGCAGGTCAACTCCGCACGCCATCGCGCCCCCTAGCGTGACTTACAGTTTAGGAGGTTGAGTAATGACACTTGCGATTGCATCGATTCAGAAAGACCACCAACGCTTCGACGCGTTGCTGGGGTGCTTTGAGGCCGTTTTGGAGAATGCCGAAAACGGCGTCGTCCCCAGTAGCGAGTTGTTGGAGGCTATGGTCGACTACATCGAATCGTTCATGGACTGCTATCATCACCCCAAGGAGGACGAATATCTGTTTTGGGTCTTGCGTAAACGCGACCCGTCCCTTGAGTCCGTATTGAATGATTTGCGCGAAGATCATTACCAGGGGCGCCGTCGCCTTGAAGGTGTCAAGCAGGCGCTCGCCCAACTTGAACAGAAGGACGCCGGTTCTCTGGCGTCGCTGCGACAGTCGGTCGCGGAGTATGTAGCGTTCGAACGCAATCACATCGACAAAGAGGAACGCGAGATCTTGCCGAAAGCGCGTGAGGTGCTAACGCACGAGGATTGGGAGGAAATCAACGCGGCGTTTGGTGAAAACCAAGATCCGCTGTTCAGCGACAATCGTCAGCGCCGGTTTGAGCTGCTGTTCAATACCATCGAGCATATGGCGCCGCCGCCATTTGGGCGTGGGGAGGCGTTAGCCTAACCGTATGGCCGACTCGCCCCTCTTGGTGCGCCTTCGAGACGATCACGCCAACGCGGCACGTCTCCTTAGCCTGCTGGATCGAGAGGTTCAGATGGTGCGTGGCGGCGAAGACGCCGACTACGACGTGATCGAAGGGGTGATCGACTACTTCAAGGGATATCCCGACGCCTACCATCATCCGCTTGAGGACATTGTGTACAGCCAGCTTCTGAAAGCTGCGCCCGAGCGGGCCAAAAAAGTTGGCGATCTGCTGGCGGATCATCAAGCCATGCGCAGAGACATTGCCGATCTTGCGACGGCGTTGGATACCGTGCGCCTCGAAGCGGAGCTGCCTCGCGACAACATTGCGCAGAAAATCGAAGCGTTCGTTGCCATGTACCGTGGTCATATGACCGCCGAAGACGAACGGTTTTTTCCCGTCGCCGCCGAGGTGCTGACGCCCGCCGATTGGGACGACATCCTCGAAAAACTGGACGATGGACCCGACCTTTTCTTTCGCGGCAAAGAAGGTTTCGAGGGTCTACGAAAGCGCTTATTGGCCTTCGAAGACAGCTTCTAACGGCACAAAGGCCGAGCGGACAAATGGGGGCACAGCCGTCGTTCGTCGCGGACGATACGCGATTCGTCGAAATGATTCGCGCGACCCAGGAGAATGGCGAGGTCGAGCGAATCGACACGCATGGCGCCGCCGTTTTTCTGGTGGGGCGGTTTGCCTACAAAATCAAACGACCGGTCTCGTTTCCGTATATGGATTTGTCGACACCGGAAAAACGCTATGCGGCTTGCGCCGCCGAAGTCAGATTGAACCGCCGCACCGCGCCGGCGATCTACCTCGGACTGGCGCCCCTTCGTACCGGGGGGGCATCTTGGTCGCTCGGCGCCCTGGATGCACCGGTCGGCACGCACGACGAATGCGTCGTGGTCATGCGTCGCTTCGATCAGGCCACGCTGTTCGACCGATTGGCCGAGTCCAACCGGCTTGAGGATGACCTCGTGGTCGGGCTCGCCGAACGGATTGCGGCCTTTCATGACGACGCGGCGGTCGTCAAGGAACGTGGCGGTGCCCGCGAAATGCGTTGGGTGGCGGAAGAGAACCTCGAGGAACTCACCGCACGCGGCGATATCTTCAGCTCCGGCGATCTCACTCAACTTGGCGACCGAACGAAGCAGGCGATCGCGCGGTTCGAAGGCCTGATGGACCAGCGCATGGCGCAGGGCTTCGTGCGTCACTGTCACGGCGATTTGCACCTACGGAACGTCTGCTTGGTCGACGGTCAACCCACCATCTTTGACGCCCTCGAATTCAATGAGACCTTGGCGATCACCGATACGCAATACGATCTGGCCTACGTGTTGATGGATTTGCTTCACCGGGATCGTCGTCGTCAGGCAAATCTACTTCTCAACCGATACCTGGAGCGGCGACCCGACCACAACGGGCTTGCGCTGCTTCCGTTCTTTATGTCCGTCCGCGCCGCGGTGCGTGCCAAGGTCTCGGTCAGCATGGCGGCGGTCCAGCATGAGAGTGCGGGCGCGGCGGCACTCTTCGAAGAAGCGCGCGACTATTTGCGCCGTGCGGTCGAGCTCCTGGATCCGACCCGTCCGATCGTGATCGCACTCGGCGGGTTTTCCGGCAGCGGTAAATCGACCGTTGCGCGCGCGTTGGCGCCGCTGTTGAGCCCGGCTCCCGGCGCCGTGATCCTCCGCAGCGATGTCATGCGAAAGAATCTGTTGGGTGTGGACGATCTGACCCGGCTGGGTCCCGAAGGTTATACGTCGGCCGTTTCGCAGCAGGTCTACGACGCACTCAGTGCCGCGACAGCGGCCGTCGCCCAAGGCGGGTTCTGTGCGATCGCCGATGCGACATTCACGCAATCCGAGCAACGCGCCGCCCTGGCACGCAGGGCGACCGACACGGGCGTCCCATTTGTCGGAGTCTGGTTGGAGGCCGGTCGCGACACGTTGATCAAGCGTGTTACGGCCCGGCATGGCGATCCATCCGATGCCGACGCCAAGGTGGTGGACCGACAGTTGAAAGGTGAAATCGGGCCGTTGGACTGGACCCGTGTCGATGCCGATCGACCGGCATCCCTGGTTGCCGAAGAGATCGCACGGCGGGTGGCAGAGATCGCTTGATCCAGAACCGGTCGAACCTCAGGATGCGCACACTTTTCAGTGGCCGGAAGTTCGATGCCTAATCGCCTTCTTATTGCGTTGGTGCCCACATGAACGACGACTCCAAGCTGGATCGCCGCGCCCTCTTGTTTGGCAAGTGGCGTAAGGCCGAGGCGATCTCGCCGATGGGCGCTGCAACGCGCCCCGGTGTGATCAACTGGGTGCGCCCTCCGGGCGCTATTGACCCGAGTTTGTTTGTTCAGGCGTGCGACGGATGCGCCGAATGCGCGTCGGCATGCCCTGCGCAGGCGATCAACATGACGGGTCCTGCTGTCGCCGGTCGCAAGCCGGGCCCACGTATCGACGCCACGCAAAATCCGTGCGTCATGTGCGACGACATCGCCTGCATAAAGTCGTGTCCAACGGGTGCGTTGGCGCCGACGCCGCGTGCGGAAATCAAGATCGCGCAGATTCGATTCGACGACTCGCGCTGCCATGCGGTCGACGGCTCGAATGCCGCCTGTCGGGCCTGCGCCGAACGATGCCCCGTTGGCTCGACGGCGATCACCGTTGCCCCTGGCGAGGGGCCGAAGATCACCGCGGCGTGCACCGGCTGCGGTGTTTGCGTGCAATACTGCCCCGCATCACCCCCACCGCTCATTCAACTGCCGGCACCGCTCTAGTGCCAGCATGCGGTTGCTGAGGACCAGTGC
>JAYONB010000034.1:0-2947 GCA_038121105.1 Alphaproteobacteria bacterium
TGCGCGAAATCGTCGACGACCTGATCGCGATGGACGTCAAGGCCGTCACCTTTTCGGGCGGCGGCGAGCCGCTGATCTATCCTTTCCTCGGCGAAACGCTCGAGCGCTTGGCCGCCGCCGGTATCAAGATCGGCATCCTGACCAACGGCACGCAATTGCGCGGCCGGCTCGCCGAAACCGTGGCGCGTACCGCGGCCTGGGTGCGTGTCTCGATCGACGGGTGGGATGGTCCAAGCTACGCGCAAAACCGCAACGTCCCCGAAGACAGCTTTGCCAAGGTTCTGGCCAACATGGCGGCCTTCGCGGAGCTTGGGTCGGACTGCGTCCTCGGCGCCAGCGTCATCGTCGATGAAGGCAACGCGCCGCATCTCGCCGATCTCGTGGCCGACCTCAAACGCCACGGCGCGGCGCACGCCAAGATTTCGCCCTGCATCTTGCACGAATCGAACGCGCGCAACGCCGCGCACCACGCCCCGTTCGCCGCCCAGGTCCACGATCGAATCGCCCACTGCCGGGACACGCTCGCCGACGCCCGCTTCGATGTCGTCGATCACTACCATTTCGATCTCGACGAGGCGCCCGCCGCGCGTCATCCGCACTGCCCGATGACGCGGCTCCTAACCGTGATCGGCGCCGACGGCGGGGTCTATACCTGCCAGGACAAGGCCTATACCGATGCCGGTCGCATCGGTTCGATCAAAGATCGTTCGTTCCGCGATCTCTGGAGCTCCGCCGAAACGCAAGCCTGGCTCGATCGCTTCGATGCCCGCACCTGCGCCCACCACTGCGTCGCCGCCGGCAAAAACGCGCTCCTCAATGACTTCTTGGATACCGACCGCGCCCACACGGCCTTCGTCTAAGCCGCGTCGGGCTTAGTTCAGCGCGATCGTGAAGGTCAGCGTTTCGCTATAATCCACCGCGGTGCCGAGGTTCGTCGTGGTGCCGTCGTAGGACAGGTTGACGGCGTAGCTATCGCCGCCCGATCCGGTCCGCTCGGTGCTTTGCACGAAGGTTGCGGTCTCCGACGAAAACGTCAGCGTGGTTTGGCCTTCGGCCAGCGTGAAATCCAGGCTGTCGGTGGTGGTCTCGGAATAAAAGCAGGGCAGGGTGCAATTGCCCGCGCCGATGTTGGCCGAACTCACCGTCACGACGTAACCGCCCGGCGTGTTCGATTGGGTCACGACATCGGCGACCTTGAGGTCGGCTTGCTGGAGCGCGAGGTCGAGCCCGTTGGCCGAGGCGGTAGGGTTCACTTGAATGTCGAGGATTTGGGCGACGGTGCCGACCAACACGAGGTCGTCCGACTCGGCCGCCTGCGCCGCGGCGCCCAGCGCCACCCCGCCGACTAATCCGATCAACCACGCTTGTCTCGAAACCACGCGTTTCCCTCGCCCTCAAGTCGGCAAAGTCTAGCGGGACTCCGTCCGGCAATACAACCCTTACGGGCATGTGCATAAAATTTGAAGGAGAAATTATGGTTAATAAAACATTAATAGAGCTTGGGTTTTTTTCCCCTCTGTTCTAACGGGGCGCGGCTGGCCAAGGCGTTCTGTACTCGCAAAGGTGGTGCTGGCTCCGCCCGCTCCGGGCCCGAAGATGCCCAGTCCCGCACAATGGGCGCGATTGCGCCAGATCCACGCCAAAGGGCGCGCGCCTGGGGTATTGTCGCCCCGCAACCCTTTTGAGAAAGGCGCCTGTCCCGTGAACCTCGCCGCTGCGCAAACCCCCACCACCGAAGAATTGGTCCAACGTGCCGAAGCGTTGGTCCCCACCTTGCGCGCGCGCGCCGCCGAATGCGAGGAGCTGCGCCGCGTGCCCGAGGCCACGATGACGACGCTGCACGAACAAGGCCTGCTCAAGTACTACCAACCCAAATGCTACGGCGGGTACGAGCTCGACTGGGGCACCCATTTCAAGATCGGCCGCGTCATCGCGCGCGGCTGTCCGTCCACCGCGTGGATCGTCTCGGTGGTGGGCGGCCACACCTGCTACGTCGGCCGCTTCCCCAAACAAGCCCAAGACGAAGTGTTCGCCGACGGTCCCGACGTGTTGATCTCCACCGGCTCGGTCCAAAAGACGGGCACCGTCAAAAAAGTCGATGGCGGTTTTCAATTGTCCGGGTCGTGGGGCTTCGCCTCGGGCGTCGACCATGCGCAATGGGGCATGGTCGCGGGCCGCATGGAAGGCGAAAAAGAAGTCAGCCAATACCTTTTTCCGCGCAAGGATTTCTCGATCGACGACGTCTGGCATGTCGCCGGCATGAAAGGCACCGGCACCAAAGACATCGTCGTCAACGACGCTTTCGTGCCCGAACACCGGGTGCTCAAGATGTCGCAGTTCACCGGGCATATGCCGCCGGGCGGCGCGGCCAACCAGCATTACATCTACCAAACCGAATTCCGTCCGTTCTCGGGCTCCAGTTTGCTTGGCCCGATCCTGGGCACCGCCGAAGCCGCGTTCGACGATTACACGGCCGTCACGCGCGAGCGCATGGGCGCCATCTTCGGCGACAAGGTCGCCGACAACCCGGCGGTGCAATTGCGGGTGTCCGAATCGAGCGCCGAGCTCGCCGCCGCCGCGGCGCTGGCCGAAAAGATGTACGACACCCTCAACGGCCGCGGCAAAAAGCTCGAACCCTTCACTGAAGAAGAACGCGCCCGCCTGATGCGCGACCGCGCCTTCGTTATGAAACTATGCCGTCAAAGCTGCGAGCGTCTGGTCACGATGATGGGCGCGCAAGGCCTGTTCAACGACAACCCCGTGCAACGCGCCTTCCGCGACCTGCACGCCATGGCCACCCAATTCGGGGTCAACTGGGACCTCAACATGCCCCCCTACGGCCGCTACGCCCTGGGGCTCCCCACCGGCGCGCGCTAAACGCAACCCATCACACCACCACCCGGTCATCCTGAGCCGGGTGCCTGGCACTAAAGGTGCGAGGCACCCG
>JAYONB010000035.1:0-1998 GCA_038121105.1 Alphaproteobacteria bacterium
TGTGATGGTATACGCCACCTGTTCCGCCTTGGATCACGTCTAGAAAAAGAATCTCTCGGTGATTCATCTAAGGAAAAGTGGCGTAAACACGGACAACGCTCCCGATAGGGTGCTGACAAAAGAAACAGCAGGAATATTGTCGCCTTGAACGACTTAAATGCCATCGGCCGGTCGGTGCTTCGCAGCGCCGGCGAAGGTTGGCGGCAATCGTCGGTCCGAACTTGTTGACCTAGCAACGAACGGCTTCGAGGCTCACCTCGATGCCGCGCTTCGCCCCAGGTTCCTAGACGTCCCGAATACTCAGGGTGAAGCGGAAATGCAGCCAGACCGCATGTCTGATCGCATCCGGCGGGAACCTGTGACGTTTGGACGACTTGGCGGGATAATCTCCTCTCGACCGGGCACAACCTAGGCTACAATCCAGAGACAAGTTAGCGTTAGCCTGTCAGCACCGCCACCACCCATCCCAAGTTGTTCTCCGTCAAAAGCGTCCGCCATCTACGACGCGAGGGTATGCGCGTGTGTGCACTTTATGTCCGAACTACCGCGACGTTCGCGTCACCAACCAGCCGTTCTCTACTCCACCGATTCTCTAACGGCGCCGAACCGATGTTTCTCTCGGTTCGGATCTGAGAATGGCTATTTGCCTCGCTCAGGGTGCCGTGTAAACAGAGAGGGTTTGTCAACCTCGCTGGGTGCGAACGTTACCTTGCGTCGAACTTTTGGTTTTTGGGTGGCAGGCGAGGTCAGGTCCACTTAACTTAGCTTGATGCGTTGGACACCTGTTGTGCTCTTGTTGGTTGCGATCGCGATCGCAGTGATTGTGGCTCGAGGCCTGCCAGAGGAACTTTCCTCGGAGGATGATGCCGCGCGCCCTCAAACGCCTGTTGACGATGCAGTCCGGGCTACAAGGCCGGCGGCCGACTAGTCATTTAGCTGGGACAAAAGAAAAGGCGCTCGTCCGGGGCCTGAAGGCTAGGAGCGAGCGACGCAAGTCACTGTTTCCGTGATGCCTAAGCTGTGGCCTTGACCGTGATCGAGTTCCAGCTGGGCTTCTTGCTGTGGCCAGGAATGATCGAGGACAGCCAGCAGGTCGGCAAGTTTGGTGCCTAACGGAAGCGCACCGTCCAACGCGGCCTCGACGATCCGAGGTGACAGGCAGGTCAGGCTAAGCCGACGCTGGACATAAGTGTCGCTCAGCCCTTCGTTGCGGGCGATCGCCATGATGCTCTTCATCTAGCCTGTCTCGATCAGCCCCAGCCAACGAAACGACTGTGACAGAGCCCGCACGATGACCGGGTCGGGACGCGACCGTTGCGGAACGGTCTCGGTGCGTCCGCATCCGTCAGTCCAGCGGCCGACTATCGGTTCGGATCATATCCGCACTGATCCCGAAACGCGCATCGAAGAATACGTCGACGATCTCGAGAACCGACGCGCGAGGGTCTTGGCGGCCCGCGGTGCGACGACGTTCTGGTCAGACTGCATTGTTGAAGACAGCGGGAAGGGCGACGCGTTCGACTGGGACGCGCAACAAGACCAAGTCATGGACCTTCCTGTCGACGTGCTGCCATTCCTCACGGCAAGCCGCTATTGCGAAAGCGACGAGCTGGCCGATCAGGCATGGGCTTTGTTCGGCAGCGCGCCGACCGGCTGGGCCCGTGCGGTCGCGATTTCTAACTGGGTCCACAATCATGTCACTTTCGGCTATCAGTTTGGTCGGCCGAACAAGACAGCCGTCGACGTGGCGCGAGAAGGAACGGGGGTGTGCCGTGACTTCGCCCATCTATTTGTCGCCCTCCGCCGGGCGATGAATATCCCGGCACGATACGCGTGTGGATACCTCAGTGATATCGGCGTGACAGCAGCTGGGTTCGACGACTTTTGCGCTTGGGGCGAGGTCTTCCTCGGGGGCCGGTGGCATGTCTTTGATGCCAGGCACAATGCGCCTCGAATCGGCCGTGTCCTTATGGCATGCGGTCGCGATGCGGCTGACGT